>NZ_NEFZ01000001.1 GCF_002135205.1 Acinetobacter sp. ANC 4204
ATATCTCAGAAATCACTCAACGTTTGAATCATCGCCCAAGAAAAAGACTCAGCTTTAAAAGTCCGAGTCAGGTATTATGGCAACAACATGGTGTTGCACTTCAAATGCTAATCTAAGATTTACAGAGGCTTAGTACCAATTCATTAAAGATACACCTAAGCCCACATAAGTTGCCCGGTGATTATAATCAATCAAACTTTCACCATAACCGTCAAACAGTTGAAAATGCCCACGTAGTTTGCCAGAGATAGGAAAAGCCCAATCAAACTGTGCCGCGCCACGAGAGTCATCTCCCCCTTTTAAACTATGTCGTAACATAAGCGAAAAATCATGCTCATTCCAACGATAGAATGCCGTTAAATCACCACGTCCGATATAGTCTTTAATGTCTGGGTTATTGTCATCTTTTGCATCTTCTTCTATTCGATACCATGGACGCAGCATGAGAGCAAAGTTATCTCTTTCAAATCCGAGATTTAAAATGACACGATTCCAGCTACGAGAAAGCGGATCAGAGCGACCATTGGACTGATGGTTTAAAGTCAGCCCTAATAGGCGACCATTTAAACCAAACAATTCATAATTGGTTCTAAAGACCAAACTGGCTTCAGGCTCATAGTTGGTTTCACGAAATGGACGGGATTCATCCGCATTGTAGACTTGCCAACGCGAAGACTGGGTATACCCCAACCAGACATCGCCATTGTCCCCAAACAGATTTTCAACAGCTTTCGTTTTTAAAGACAGTTGGAATTTTGCTTCCATTGAATTTAAGTTTTGATCTTCATCCACCGTATTGGAAGGGTTTGGACTTTGAGGAAACTCATTTTTATCCGTCGTCCAAAAGCCCGGCATTAAATACACAGGCTGATAGGCACGAATATTCCATGTCCCGAGTTTACTTTCTGGAGAAAGCTCCCAACGGCTATCCATAAGAGATAAATTGGGCGTTATTTTAGGACCTTCCGAGGCAAAAACAGAGCTAACGCCTTGTGCGATCTTCCCTGAGATATTTTCAGGCGCTGGCGCGATTTCCATCGCTGCACGTTGTTCAGAAACAATATGCGGCTTTGCTACTGGAGGAATTTTAAATAATGCATCATAACAAGCCAAACGGTCTGCATTTGACTCTAATGCTACACATGCCTCAGCTGTTGCGGGAGCCGCAGGCACCTCTGAAACTTGTGCATGCGTTTTAGCGACAGCCAAAGCACTGAGCAAACTTACGCTCAGCGCTAAAGTTGAACGCTCAAATGGTTTAAACGCCATACGACCCTCTTATTATTTTACTGAACTTGTTGAATACTGAAACCTAGCTCAATCAAGGTATCACGCTTCGCAATAGGTGCAACCACTGCTTTCGTTGGTTTTTGTTCAAGCAAATATTGTACCGCAACACGCTTTAAATCTTCAAAATTCACTGCTAGAAGACGGCTACGCAACTGCTTGCGGAAGGCTGGAGTACGGGCATGTAATAGTGCATAACATGCAGTAATGGCTTCACCCGCTGGCGAACCTGGCTTATCCATACTTGCAATTAAACCCAAAATCGCTTCCTCAAGCTGATGTGGTTTTTGCTCAGTATTGAGTAACCATTGCACACTCCCTTCAAAGTCACTGAAAGTTTCCGCTAAACGTGGATCACGATAACTATAGAAGCGGAATGAGCATGCATTGCCATCATAGCTTGCACCGCCACCATACGCACCGCCTTTTTCACGAATCGCACTGTGTAGGAATCCATTGCGTAAGTAAGCAGCAAGAACCATCAGTGCTGCTGCATCTGGATGTGAAACTTCAACTGCTGGGTAAGCCGATGAACAGAATTGAACATTGGCCTGAATTAACCATGCTTCATCTGTATCTGTGTTTTCCTGCTCCACAGCTTTAAGACTCACAACTTGCTCAGAAACCTCTAGTTTGTCCCAGACATTTTGAACTTCTTCTAGCAAGCGCTCAGATTGGTGTTCTTCACACACCAACAAAAATTGTTTCGGTGCTTGTAAAAGTTTTAAATGAATGGCTTTTAATTCATGAATGAAATCTTCATAAGCAACTTCATCTTTTTCAATACGGCTAATCAACTCACCCAACCAGTTTAATGCACCTAAACCCGTGTTGTGATAATCACGATTAGCTAAAGCACTGTGGTTACGCCCTGCAATTTGCATAGCATAACTATGACCCGATCCTGAAAGACGTGATGCCCAACGTGTTTTACGTTGTTGCAAGAGTTCAATAATGCGGTCTTTTTCATCGAAACGTAACTGCTCAAACGCCAATTTCAACAAGTTAATACTTTCTAAACTACTCACCAGCGATTTTGTAGTCAGCGTGAGCCACGCACTGATTTGGTTTTTATCATTCACGTGAGAACGTAACGACGCACCCATTCCTAAACCACCACTTACAGCAGTTTGCAGTTGTTGTAGCTCAAGATAATCGTACTGACCTGCCCCCACTTCACCCATCAAAATAGACAGTAAGTTAAAGTATGGTGACTGCACCACATCTTGTGGAATCTGAATCAGCACTTGGTTGTAGTAAATACCGTTCGTGCCTGCATGATAGAGATTGAGCGGGTAATCAGTACGATTAGAGATAATCTCCCGCAATTGACCTTGTACAATTTGCAATTCAGCTGGCACATCTTCCAAGCCCACCTTTGGCAATAAATTTAAGTCATCTGGTGTATCCTGACGGACTTTCAATGCCTCAGTCTGTGCTTCAATTTCTGCTTTTTGAGTTTCTGTAAGTTGCGCACCAATTGCAGCTAAACGTGCTTTCTCATCTGCGGCTTCCACCGCAGATTTATTGGCATCTGGCACCAAAGTCATTTGTACACGGTGTGAGTTATCAATGAGATGCGTCTTGATGAGATTGGATAACCACATCGGGTCTTTTAATTCTTCTTTCACCGCAGCAATAGCTGAGTCTACATCCCAAACAGTGACTGGGTCGCTGTGGTGGATCGCACTACCCAAACCATTTAAAATCAGGCTTAGACCATAAGGCATACCGTCGCCATTGATTTCACGTTGATGCAATTCAATCTGATGTAAAATCGCATCGACCATGTTTTGATCGACAGGTTTTGCAGCCACATCTTCTAAGATTTTAAAGACACCTGCTTTAAACTCTGCCGCATGTTCAGGGTTTGAACCCTGTACACCGCAGTAGAAGGTCATTTCGTAGTTCGAATCATCTACACCCATAATCGGGCCTGTAGACTGTGCATAACCACAAGTCTCAAGATAATGACGCAGTGGTGAAGCTGAGTCTTCTAAAAGTATACCTTCAACCAATCGCATACCTAAACGAAGCTTTATATTGCTAGCTTTAGGCAATAACCACGAAATAATGTGATAAGTTTTATCTTTTAAATCTTCTGCATCTACCGCATAGGTTTCAGTCACTTCTACGGGTGCTGTTAAACGACGTTCTTCTTTAGAATAAAGCGTTTCACCTTTAGAAAATTTAGCCAAAGCCAAAGTTTCAAATTGCTCCTGCAAATTATAGGCAGGCTCATTACCAAAGGTCATGAAAACTGCGTTGCTTGGGTGATAATGCGACTTGTAGAAATCCACCAACTCAGGATAAGTCAAGTCTGGAATATCTTTCGGGTCGCCACCTGAATTGTAATGATAGGTCGTTTCTGGAAATAAGTGATGTGCAAGCTGATGATACAACTGGTCTGAAGGCGAACTCATCGCCCCTTTCATTTCGTTGAAAACCACACCCTTATAAACAGGTTCACCATTTTCAAGCTCAATACGAATACCTTCTTGAGCAAAATCAAGCGGATTTAAATTAGCCGCAAAAGCCGCATCTAAATACACTTCCAATAAATTTTGGAAATCTTTTTTATTTTGCGTCGCAAATGGATAAGCCGTCCAATCCGCTGCTGTAAAAGCGTTCATAAACGTATTCAATGAACGACGAATCATTAAAAAGAACGGATCACGCACAGGGAATTTTTCTGAACCACAAAGCGCAGTATGTTCTAAAATATGCGCTTCGCCTTTTGAATCCATAGGCTGAGTACGGAATGCAACCAAAAATACATTTTCATCGTGATTGGTGGCTAAGTGATAATGCACCGCCCCAGTGATTTTATGTTTATATTCAGACACTAAGATGTCTAAAGCTTCAACATGGTGTTGACGTACCAACTGAAACGCAGGATGTACAGTTTGTGAAATGGTTTCAGTGACATCTACAGTCATGTGATCTCCTCAATTCAAAGCATTTTCTAAATGTTTCAAGTATAACCTGAAAATCAAGAACAAGACTCATTCATTGACAATTTTCCAAGTAACTTGGTCAACTTTTAAAAAGCGTTGAACTGATGGGACCTATACCCAACTGAATCCACCCGCAAATACTGAATCAATAACGATTAGACAGGATCATTAACCAGTTTTTCGGTTTTTTTTGCCCACCATACACAAAGCACTATTGCGATCAGTAACACTGCAGATGCGCCAAAACGACTCAAATCTAAACCACCAGAACTTAAAGGTTTATCTAAGAAATCACCAACAACCGCCCCTAAAGGACGCGTTAAAATAAAAGCGGACCAAAACAGAAAAGTCCTCGAAAGGTGGCTCAACTTATACAAAAGTAAAATAAATAAAATCAGTCCACTAAATAGTGCAATCCCACCGCTATAACCTAAACCTGCTGTGTCTGCAGACCAATCACCTAAAGCAGTACCTAAAGTTTGGGAAAATGTCAGCGTTAACCAATAGAAAAGCTCAACTCGTGGCTGATTCACCACATGCGGTGAAATACTGCCTTCAGATTTATGCCAAATAAAAAGCGAAATCCCGACCAAACTTAATAATAATGCGCTCCCACCCACGTAACCAATGCCTAATGAGCGATCAACAAAGTCAGCTAAAGTTGTCCCCACAGTTGTACTGGCAATAATGGCGAACCAATATAAAAAGGGATGATAACTCTTCGATCTGATTTGAAAAAATACAGCAACAATAAAAACGAGTGAAAAGATAAAAGTACTGAGTAAATAACCCAAGTTCATCGACATTGAAACAGCATCACCCGCCGTTTCACCAAATGTCGTTGCAAAAATTTTAGTTATCCAAAAAAGAGCCGTGATTTGTGGCACTTTCATTAATACCTGATGTACATCTTGTACACTTGCGGAGGAATTCACATCAATAGGCATTATTAACACCCCAATAAACAACAGATGCCCATTGTCAGCTTATTGGCTTAAGATCAGATTAAAATAAGACCTAATCCGTGTAATAGCCCATTATAATTTTAGCTCTCATCAAAGCATTCAGCTGTATCACAGGCGGCGACAATACAGCTGTTCATGAAGACAATGTTCGCTATACTGATTAACCAATCAGGTATTTGAAATAATTATAGTTCGGATGATTTTCAACAAAAACATAATTTTGCTTTTGATAAAAACTGACAGCAGATAAATCTGCTGTGTTTAAACACAACGCAGAGAAATTCGGACGTGCATATTTTTCCAAATGTGCCAATAGTTGACGCCCCACACCACTTTTACGATATTTAGGATGCACATAGAAACGACGTACACGACCAATACGTGCCTCGATTTCGTTTTCACCCCATTGCTGGTTTAATCCACCACAGGCAATAAGCTGATCTTGATCATAAGCCAACAACAGCACTTCACCCTTTTGATTAAAACGATTTTTCCCACTTTGATATTCTTCGATCAAGCGGGTCAACGGTTCATATCCTTCTTTTGCTGCCAGTTGCGCCAAAGCTTGCATTTGAGGAGGTAATTGTTCTGCCGCTTGAATTAAAATTTCCATCTAAACTTCCTTGAATATAACCACAGCCATTTCACTACATTTGCCATGTAAATAAAATGAATTTTACTCAACAAACTACAGCAATTATGAGCATTAGTGTAAAATGTCGCTTTAATTTCAATACGTGACGAAAAACACATGGCAACTGTTGATCTTTTTGCAATTGGTAATGCACTAATCGACCAAGAATTTAAAGTCTCTGACGACTTCCTTATTCAACAAAATTTGCAAAAAGGCACTATGCAGTTAACTGATGGTGAAACACAAGCAGATCTGTATAAAAAATTAAAAGAAACACAAAGCTATAAAGGTCAAGCATCAGGTGGTTCAGCAGCAAATACTACCGTTGCCTTTAGTGCCTTAGGTGGTTCAGCGTTTTATGCGTGTCGTGTAGGTAATGATGAATTGGGTAAAATTTACCTCAATGGTTTGCACGAAGCAGGGATTAAAAACACTGAGAAATCAATCAGCGAAGGTGTCACAGGCACGTGTATGGTTTTGGTCAGTGAAGACTCTGAACGGACGATGCACACTTATTTGGGTATTACCGCTGAGTTGACTGAACAACAGATTGATTTTGAACCTTTAAAAACAGCGAAATGGCTCTATATCGAAGGTTATCTTTCAACCAGCGATAGTGCACGTTTAGCTGTTAAACAAGCGCGTGAAATTGCCAAAGCACATGGTGTTAAAATTGCATTAACCCTCTCTGATCCAGCGATGGTGCAATATGCACGTCATGGATTGGATGAAATGATTGCAGATGGTGTGGACTTATTATTCTGTAACCAGCAAGAAGCCATGATGTACACCGAAACGGTAACGGTTGAGGCAGCTTTGGCAAAACTCAAAACGTTCAGTCAACACGTGGTCATTACCCTTTCCGCTGAAGGTGCCCTTATTTCAAATGCGCAAGAAACATTTAGTGTCGCAGGCCGTAAAGTTGATGCTGTCGATGCAAACGGTGCTGGCGATGCCTTTGCAGGTGCTTTCTTGTACGCTGTGAACGCAGGCTTAGGCTTACATACCGCAGCGCAACTGGCTATTTTGATTTCAAGCGAAGTGGTCGCTCAATTTGGTCCTCGCCTAGATATCGCGGATTACACTGAATTGTTCCAACAATTGCAAAAGGAATGCGCATAATGCACAAAATCTGCATGACGGAAGACATCCCAGAACGTGAAGCACGCTCCTTTGAGACACCCAATGGGGATACAATTTTTATCACCCAACGTGACGGTGCATTTTTTGCCTATCAAAATATCTGCCCTCACCTCCAAGTTGAACTGGAGTTTTTGGAAAATCAATTTTTAGATCGAGACCAAGAATTTATTGAATGCTCAACGCATGGTGCATTATTTGTAGTTGAAACAGGTGAATGCATCTCGGGGCCTTGCCAAGGTGAAGCACTTGAAAAAGTGCAGATTACCGTGCATTCTGATGGTGGAATTTACCTCACAGAAGAATAATATATTTGGACTTTCACCATGTATGAGCTGCTACACCACCCTGATTTGATGATTTTTCATTTCAGTTTATTGGCTTTGCTTTTACTCAGCATGGTGGAAACCCTTGGCTATTTTTTTAATTCACGCCCAAGTCACTTTCTCAAAAAACTATCTCCACAAAAGCTCACACAATCTCCATTATTAGACGTGAAATTTTCAAAAACCCTGATTGTGGTTTTTCTTTTGCTGAACTTCAGTGTCGCGGGTTATTTCCTTCAATTTTGTATTTATGCAAAGGAACAAGCCTTTACCTCCGCATACTACCTCATCCTTCCAGCCCTGATTATTGCAATCTTCTTCACCGTTTTTATGATTCACTGTTTAGATCAGGTGATTAAACCCAGACCCATCAAAAGACAAACCAATTTATTGGGTCGCCTTGCCACTATTTCCAGTGGCAATGCCCGTCCTGGCTTTTCAGCTCAAGCACGTGTGCGCGATGAGTATGGTCAATTACACTATGTCCAAGTTGAACCTGAGTTTGGCGAGCTCGAATTTCAGTCGCAAATTATTCTGATTCGACTAAAAAAATCACATTACATCGCCAAAAGAATTTCAAAATCTAACCAACTGTTTAGTGGTGAGATCAGCAACTAAATACGGCTCTCAAACATCCACTTGAGCTCCACTATTGGTCTGTTACACATTTTCAGTGTATCAGCTTTGCTTGCGCCATCATTGTAATATTCTCAGATCAATACAGAATAACAATATTTAAATATAACCTTGTATCACTCAACCTTACAAAAATGCTGCTGCCTAAAGCAAAGCTACACTAGAGTTTCGAGGCAAAAGGGCTATCGCTTCGACCAGTTATTCTTCAATGATTTAAAAGACCTATCAATTTTATAATTTTAAGACGAATTCTCGATAAAATGACATTTTTTTTAAATATAAGCGTTTTAGTCGGATTTAAAATAAATATATACAAGTATTTCAGTCAGGTTTTTAAATATAAATATAAGTATTTTAGTCAACTTTAAAATGCTTAAATATTAGTTTATTTTTCATCACATAGCATCATTAAGTATTTGTATATAAACAAATTAATAATATATTTTTTATTTAAGTTTAAAGGCTATTTATTTTTTGTATGTTTTTGTTTAATAATATAAAGCAAGTTAAAAAAATAGGCTTTATGAAATGAGCTTAGTCCCCAAAAATCTCAATCAAAAAGTCACCAGAGAGATTATTGCCATTTTAATCATTAAAGTGATTATTTTAATGGTCATTAAGAACATTTGGTTCGACGCCCCAACGATTCCTAAAAATTTTGACAATCAAGTTGCTGAGCGTATTGCCGGCAATCCATCCCCAATCAAGGAGACACGTTGATGATTTCTGAAAGCGTGGTCGATCTCTCGCGGTTCCAGTTCGCTATGACCGCGATGTATCACTTTATTTTTGTTCCACTTACTATTGGTATGGCTTTTATTCTTGCCATTATGGAAACCACTTATGTGATTTCTGGCAAAGAAATTTATAAAGACATGACCAAATTCTGGGGAAAACTCTTCGGCATTAACTTTGCACTTGGGGTAACAACAGGTTTAACAATGGAGTTCCAGTTTGGTACAAACTGGGCGTACTACTCACATTATGTAGGCGACATTTTTGGCGCACCATTGGCAATCGAAGGCCTGATGGCTTTCTTCTTAGAGTCCACTTTTATTGGCCTATTCTTCTTTGGTTGGGATCGTCTTTCCAAAGTTCAGCATTTGGGTGTGACATGGTTGGTTGCGCTTGGCTCCAATATGTCAGCCCTCTGGATTTTGGTTGCTAACGGCTGGATGCAAAACCCTGTTGGTTCTAAATTTAACTACGAAACCATGCGTATGGAACTAGTCGATTTTGGTGCCCTCATTTTCAACCCCGTTGCTCAAGTTAAATTTGTACATACTGTATCTGCAGGTTATGTAACTGGTTCGATTTTCGTTCTCGCTATTTCCAGTTATTACTTACTGAAAAAACGAGACGTTCCTTTTGCCCGTCGTTCATTTGCTATTGCAGCCATCTTTGGCTTGGCATCAACCTTATCTGTCATTTTACTCGGTGATGAATCAGGCTATGAAATTGGTGATGTACAAAAGACTAAACTTGCTGCCATTGAAGCAGAATGGGATACACACCCTGCACCTGCATCCATTACTTTGTTTGGTATTCCAAATAAAGAAACAATGACCACAGATTATGCCGTGAAAATTCCATATGTGATGGGCATTATTGCGACACGCTCCTTGGACAAACAAGTAACAGGCATTAAAGACTTAATCGCACAGCATGAAGTCCGTATTCGTAATGGTATGGTTGCATATTCTCAACTAGAAAAGCTTCGTGCAGGTGACACATCACCCGAACTTCAAGCAGCCTTCGAACATTCTCAAAAAGATTTAGGCTACGGTCTACTTTTGAAAAAATATACACCAAATGTTGTAGACGCATCTGAAGATCAAATTAAAGCTGCCGCAAAAGATACAATTCCGCATGTACCAAGCTTATTCTGGGCATTCCGTGCCATGGTGGCATCTGGTTTCTTAATGCTGTTGTTATTTGCCCTAGCAACCTTTGCTGTTGCAAAACGCAATGCAGAGAACAAACCATGGCTACTAAAATTTGCACTTTTCGCTCTGCCTCTACCATGGGTTGCTGCTCAAACAGGTTGGTACGTTGCTGAAGTAGGTCGTCAGCCTTGGACGATTGGTGAGGTTTTACCTACACACTTGTCAGCATCAAGCTTAAGCACAGGTGATGTATGGGGTTCTATCGCTGCCTTAGCTGCGTTCTATACTGTACTTTTGATTATTGAAATGTATTTAATGATCAAATTCTCACGTCTTGGTCCAAGTTCGCTTCACACAGGTAAATACCATTTTGAAAAACTTGAAGCAGCTCGCAATGAGGAGACTCAAGCATGATCGAATATGAATTACTCAAAATTATCTGGTGGGTTTTAGTCGGCGTCCTGTTGATTGGCTTTGCCCTCACCGATGGCTTCGATATGGGCTCTATGGCGATCATGCCATTTGTAGGCAAAACAGATGAAGAACGTCGCGCAGCCATCAACACGATTGCTCCGCACTGGGATGGTAACCAAGTTTGGTTCATTACTGCGGGTGGTGCATTATTTGCAGCATGGCCTATGGTTTATGCAACCGCATTCTCAGGCATGTATTGGGCGCTACTTTTAGTTCTGTTTGCCCTATTCTTGCGACCAGTAGGCTTTGACTACCGCTCCAAACTACAAAATACCAAATGGCGTACATCATGGGACTGGGGTTTAGCAGTTGGTGGTGCTGTGCCTGCGTTAGTCTTTGGCGTAGCCTTTGGCAATATGTTCTTGGGTGTTCCATTCAATTTAGATGAAACAGTACGCTCGACTTACACAGGTAGCTTCTTTGCTCTACTCAACCCATTTGCTTTGGTCTGCGGCCTAGTCAGTTTATCTATGCTGTGTGCCCACGGCGGTGCATGGCTTATGCTCCGTACTGACGGTGACTTACGTAACCGTTCAGCACAAGCAACCAAACTGATGGGTATTGTTTATCTCATCTGTTTCTTAGGTGCTGGTGCTTGGTTGTATTTTGGTGGGATCGAAGGTTATACCCTAGTGGCACCATTTGATACCAACGGTGTTGCTAACCCATTAGCCAAAGAAGTGGTGACCAATGCCAATCCAGGTTGGATGAATAACTATTCAACTTACCCAATCACGATGATTGCACCTATTGCAGGCATCTTAGGTGGTCTAATCGTCGTTCTTGCTGCAAGCAAAAATAAAGCGGGCTTAAGTTTCTTAGGTTCAAGCTTAGCTGTTATTGGTGCAATTTTGACTGCTGGTTTTGCACTATTCCCATTCCTTATGCCATCAAGCATCAACCCTGTTGCAAGCTTGACCATGTGGGATGCAGTTTCAAGTAAAACGACGTTGACTGTAATGACCGTTGCAGCCTGTATCTTTGTCCCACTTATTTTGTGTTATACCACTTGGTGTTACTACAAAATGTGGGGTGTTATTACCAACACTCACATTAAAGAGAATTCACACAGCCTTTACTAAGGTTGTGTCTAAGGAGATCAAATTATGTGGTATTTTGCATGGATTCTCGGCATTTTAATGGCTTGCTTTGCTGGCGTATTGAGTGCTTTATATATTGAACATCATCAAGACCTTGATGAGGAATAAACCATGACAGACGTTGCTATGGAAAACCAAACTGTAGATAAAAAGCCGAACAAAATTGCGATGCTAATTTCCTGCCTGTTGGCCTTTCCACTTGCAGCGGTGTTGTTAGTTCATCCTGCTGCTATGTTGGATGACAATGGTCACTACAGCCACAGCGCACTGATGTATATCATGATTGGTATTTCAGGTGGCTTTATCCACGGCGTTGGCTTCGTGCCACGCCACTGGATTTGGAAATGGCTGTTTAGCCCGTTTCTATCGTGGCCACTGATGCTCTGGGGTTATTACACTTGGTTCTTCAGTTAAATAAAAAAGCCTTCATTTATTGAGGGCTTTTTTATTTGCATATGACAATTACATATCTGCAATCACACCTGTAATACCATTGATAATCATATCGACCGCGATGGTTCCAATCAGTAAGGCCGACAGTCGCCCTACAATATCAACATAACGGTCGATATATTTAGCATGCTTATAGCGCAAATGATCATGTGCAAATTTCATTAAAATCATCAATGCGCAGGTTAACGTTAAAGTTAAGAAAATAATCATGGCTGCGCCACCAATCGGTAAAGATATACCTGTCACCACAGCAGCACTGATCGTACCTGGACCAATCATAAAAGGCATCGCAATGGTTCCTGCCAAATGCTCAGGTGCACCACGCATTTCACCAATGGTATCTGCCCCCTGAAACACGTAGCGATAACCAATCACCAAGAAGATCAAACCACCAAATATTTGAAAGGCTTCAAAGCGTACATTTAAATATTTACTAAAGATCGCTTCTCCGCCCCATGCAAACAGCATAAATACCACAAAGGCAATGAGACAACCCTGAATCAAAGCCTTATTAAACACTTTGGCTTCGGAGTTCCGAATCATGCCAATCATGTAAATACTCATTAAAAACGGATTCAGCAATGAGAAGAACAAAGCAAAAGCATGTAAATATGAGGTCAACATGGTTCCTCCTAATTATCCTTGAGGATCTGGAAATAAGGGACGATTCCCCGGACTGATTCGATTGATATGTAAGAAGGTCATGTGGCGTTCATAGCGATCCAGCACATCATTAATCACCTGCTCTTTGGTATAACCGACTAGGTCGTTGCCTTGAGAGCCTTCATACAAATAGGTTTCAAGACGGTAATAGAAGCGTTTACCCAGTTTTCCGCGTTCACTAAAAGTCGGCGCGATATAACGTACTGGCCAAATTTGATAGACAAAGTTTTGTTCTTCTTCCAAATGAATCATCAAATCTAAATGATATAGATTTGGGTCTTCTTCTAGCGCACTTTCTTGAACACTGATGTCGATACCACGTTTTTGCATTTCCTCTGCAACCGCCATTACCGCAGGCCGGCAAATATCATCAAGCATACGCCGAGTATCGGTTGTTCCTGGATGGTGCATGACTCGGGACAAGCGTTTTTTCCAGTTAAGGATGTCGACATTGCCCACCACGGGTGCGGCATTTAAACTGCTACTGGCTTGTCGGTAGTCTTCTAACCGCAGTGATTTATACAAACCTGCCATCACTAAGAACATCACAAAACTGAACGGCAACCCCATAATGATAGTGGCATTTTGCAGTGCCGTAATCCCATTAGCCATCAGCATGGCAAGGGTCAATAAGCCAATGGCTACAGCCCAGAATACGCTCAACCAGCGTGGTGCATCATGGTCGACATTGGTAAATTGAGTAGTGAAATTACCCAATACCAGTGCACCAGAGTCCGCCGAGGTCACATAAAACAATAAGCCTGTAATTGTGGCTACACCTGCAATAAACGGAAACCACGGATACTGTGCCAGCAAGTCATAAAAACCATGTGCAGGATTCGCAATCACACTTTGTGCAAGGGCTAAATTGCCATCAAAAATCACACTATGTAGCGCACTATTTCCAAATATTGATAACCACGTGAGTGTGAAAAATAAAGGAATAATGAGTGTCCCGCTGACAAACTCACGAATGGTTCGCCCACGCGAAATACGTGCTAAAAACAAACCTACAAATGGAGACCAAGCCACCCACCATGCCCAAAAAAACAAGGTCCAACTGTTCATCCATTCTTTGGGTTGTTGAAAGGCAAAACTTTCCAATGTCATACTTGGAAAACGGTTAATGTAATCCCCAATATTTTGCACAAAAGCATTCAGTAAAAATTCGGTATTGCCTAAAAACAAAATAAACAACATTAAGCCGACAGAGACATAAATATTGATCTCGGAGAGAACACGCAGTCCTTTATTGACTCCTGACGTCACTGAGATAATGGTCATGACAACCGCCACCCCAATTAATGCCGCTTGCATCCAGAGGTTCTCAGGTAAGTCAAACAGCACATGTAAACCATAGTTCAACTGTACCACCCCAATCCCGCAGGTGGTCGCAATACCAAAAATAGTCCCGATCACCGCAGCGGTATCGACGCTGTGACCAATTGGGCCATGAATCTTTTTCCCAAAAATTGGATAGAGTGCTGAGCGAATGGTCAGGGGTAAATTATAACGATAACTAAAATACCCTAATGCCATGCCAATCAAGGCATACATACACCATCCAGTGAGGCCATAGTGAAATAGCGTCCACACCATACCTTGACGTGCCGCTTCTAGGGTCTGCCCCTCACCCACAGGTGGATGCATATAGTGAGATAAAGGTTCCGCCACCGAGAAGAACATCAAGTCGATGCCGATCCCAGCTGAGAACAACATTGCAGACCAACTTAAAAGGCTAAATTCGGGCTTAGAATGTTTGGGGCCTAATTTAATGTTGCCATAGCGAGAACAGGCAATGAAAATGACAAAGACCATATACAAGGTCGCTGCGAGTAAGTAGTACCAACTAAAGGTAGAACTCACCCAAGCCAAGACCGTATTTAAAGTTCGATTGGCAAAGTCATTAAACAAAATGGTGGTAAGAGAAAAAATTAAAATAATGAGAGCTGAAATATAAAAGACCACACCATTTAAACGGTCTTTAGGCGCTAATGTTTGATCATCAACTGCTCTTGGATTATCTGTTGCCATACAATCCTCAAGAAAGTAAATAAAAAGACAAAAGCCAATTTTTAAACTTCTCGTGGTCGAGAGCTTAAAAATCGACTAACGAAAACGACAGTATTTTTATATGCAATAAAAATGCTATCTCTTTTAAACCCACAGGTCTAAATCATTTATTGGGTCGGTTTATTGGTACATATTAAAATATGTAAACCCGTTCCCTTTTCATCTATATCCCAATAGGAAACTTGTATCTTTCTCCCCACAAAATGACTATATGAGCTTTTGCCATCCTTAAAAAGTATAAAACCGTAATTTGCTTAAAATTTACACAAAATAAAACTACAGCTATTCATACCATTTATCTACCTGATAAATATAAATTTAGCTAAAAACCAAACCGCCAAATTGCTGACGCTTGCTGTGAATTTAAGCACCAGTGTACTTATTATTGATTGAACGTTCAATCAATAATAAGTATCATAAAAAAATGCTATGATACTTTCCATGTAAGTTATTGAATCTAACGCCTTTAAATTTAAGGCAAATTGTTCTGGATTGTCATGAATAAACGTAGAGTAAAACCTGAGCATGAGCGTCGTGAAGAAATTATCAATGCTGCCTATGCAGTCATTCACGAAGTAGGCTTATCCAACACCACCATTGCTCAAATTGCGAAAAAAGCACAGCTTTCTACGGGCATTGTGAGCCATTATTTTGGCGATAAACAAGGTCTTATTCACAGCTGCATGCGCCAAATGCTCAATGTCTTAGCCGAGACCACGGCAAGCTATAAGGCAAAGGTCGTGCAACCCAATCCAGAACATTTGCTCAAAGCCATTATTGATGCCAACTTTGACATCAGTCAGGTCAACAACACTGCTATGCGGGTTTGGCTAGATTTTTGGTCTGCCAGTATGCATCAAGCCGACTTAGGTCGCCTGCAACGAATAAATGATCAACGTCTTTATTCAAATTTGAAGTTTCATTTCTTGCAACTCATGCCGAGACCACAGGCAAGCCAAGCAGCTAAAGGGTTAGCAGCACTGATTGATGGATTATGGTTACGTGGAAGTTTAAGTGGTCATCAAGCATTTGATCGTGATTTGGCACGTTCTATTGCATACGACTATGTCGATATGCAACTTCGCTTAATTCAACAGATACGGCAGGAACAACAAAATGAGTAATGTACAGCTTCACTCGCTTTATATTCACGGACAATATTTCAATGCCACCAGTGGTCAAAGCTTTGACAGTATCAACCCTGCTACAGGTGAAGTCATTGCCACCATTCAACAAGCATCCAAAGCTGATGTCGATGCAGCCGTGCAAAGTGCTGTACAAGGACAGCGTGAATGGGCTGCCAAAACTGCGGTCGAACGTGCCCGTATTTTACGTCGTGCAGTCGATATTTTACGCGCTCGTAATGACGAGTTAGCTCGCCTAGAAACACTCGATACAGGTAAAGCATTCAGTGAAACCTCTACTGTCGATATTGTCACTGGTGCAGACGTTTTAGAATACTACGCGGGACTTGCAACTGCGATTCAAGGTGAGCAAGTGCCATTACGTGAAAGTAGTTTTTTCTACACGCGCCGTGAACCTTTAGGTGTAGTGGCAGGCATTGGCGCTTGGAATTATCCCATTCAAATTGCACTTTGGAAATCAGCTCCTGCCCTCGCTGCGGGGAATGCCATGATTTTTAAACCCAGCGAAGTGACACCGCTTACAGCCTTAAAACTAGCAGAGATTTATACTGAAGCAGGCGTACCCGCTGGAGTTTTCAACGTTGTACAAGGCTTTGGTACTGACGTCGGTCAATGGTTGACTGGACACCCAGACATTCAAAAAATTTCGTTCACAGGCGGTCTGGCAACGGGTAAAAAGGTCATGGCCAGTGCTGCGGCTTCTAGTCTCAAAGAAGTCACCATGGAGCTCGGTGGCAAATCACCTCTGATTATTTGTGCCGACGCCAACCTTGACCGCGCAGCCGATATTGCGGTGATGGCGAACTTCTTTAGTTCAGGTCAAGTGTGTACCAATGGCACCCGTGTGTTTGTACCGCAAACCCTCAAGACTGCATTTGAACAAGCTGTGATTGCACGTGTCAAACGCATCCGTATGGGTGATCCCATGCAAGCTGAAACCAACTTTGGGCCTTTAGTCAGCTTTCCCCATATGGAAAAAGTCTTGTCTTATATTGAGTCAGGCAAACAACAAGGTGCAACCTTATTGATGGGAGGACAACGTGCCACCGAAGCAGCACTTGCTCAAGGTGCGTATGTATTACCGACCGTGTTTACCGACTGTCACGACGACATGCACATCGTGCAGGATGAAATCTTTGGCCCAGTCATGAGCATTTTAAGCTATGACAGTATTGAAGAAGCCATTCAGCGTGCCAACAACACCAGTTATGGTTTAGCCGCAGGTGTCGTAACACAAGATATTTCCCAAGCGCATCGAATTATTCATCAACTTGAGGCAGGTATTTGCTGGATCAATACTTGGGGCGAATCCCCTGCTGAAATGCCTGTAGGTGGTTATAAACAGTCGGGCATTGGACGTGAAAATGGCATCACCACACTTGAACACTATACCCGCATCAAATCGGTTCAAGTTGAACTAGGCGAATACCAAAGTATTTTTTAAAGTCTGAATTTTAACTATCTAAATCCTTACTTCCTTTTTTATTTATTCTTTTTTCATCCTCAACTCAACATGTGGTCACGTTCTCATGCAACGTGGCCCTGCCATAGAAAAAGGATCATTATGCATTCTCAACACTACGATTATATTATTATTGGCGCAGGTTCTGCAGGTAATGTACTGGCTGCTCGCTTAACCGAAGACCCAGATGTTTCGGTGCTCTTACTCGAAGCGGGTGGGCCTGATTATCGTCTCGACTTTCGCACCCAAATGCCCGCTGCTTTGGCTTATCCTTTGCAAGGGCGTCGTTATAACTGGGCATATTTAACCGACCCAGAACCCCACATGAACAACCGTCGTATGGAATGTGGACGCGGTAAAGGCTTAGGCGGTTCATCCCTGATTAATGGCATGTGTTATATCCGTGGAAATGCCATGGATTTAGAACAGTGGTCAACCCTTAAAGGTCTTGAAGACTGGAGCTATGCGGACTGTCTTCCTTACTACAAAAAGGCTGAAACCCGTGATATTGGTGGCAATGACTATCATGGTGATGCTGGCCCTGTTTCTGTTGCCACACCTAAAGCAGACAATAACGTTTTATTCCACGCCATGGTTGAAGCGGGTGTGCAAGCAGGCTATCCACGCACCGATGATTTAAATGGTTATCAACAAGAAGGTTTCGGCCCAATGGATCGAACCGTAACCCCCAAAGGTCGACGTTCAAGCACCGCACGTGGCTATTTGGATATGGCCAAAGGTCGCGCGAATCTAACTATTACTACCCATGCCATGACCAATCAAATTTTGTTTAATGGCAAACAAGCGATTGGTGTTGAATATATTCAAGGAGCGAATCAAAACAACTTGCTTCAGGTCTATGCCAATAAGGAAGTTCTACTTTGTGCCGGTGCGATTGCATCACCGCAAATTTTGCAACGTTCAGGTGTGGGTTCAAGCACCTTACTTCAATCTCTCGACATTCCAGTTGTACACGACTTACCGGGTGTAGGTGAAAATTTGCAAGATCATTTAGAAATGTACTTACAATATAAGTGCACGCAACCCGTTTCTCTCTACCCTGCTTTAAAATGGCAAAACCAACCTGCGGTTGGTGCAGAGTGGCTATTTAACGGTACTGGGATTGGAGCAAGCAACCAGTTTGAAGCAGGCGGTTTTATTCGATCATCTAAAGAGTTTGCTTGGCCAAATATTCAATATCACTTTTTACCTGTTGCAATTAACTATAATGGTAGCAATGCTGTCAAAGAACATGGCTTCCAAGCCCATGTCGGTTCGATGCGCTCACCTTCACGCGGTCGAGTACATGTGACCTCTAAGAATCCTTTCGACCATCCAAGTATTTTATTTAACTACATGTCGACCGAACAAGACTGGCAGGAATTTCGTGATGCCATCCGTATTACTCGAGAAATCATGCAACAACCTGCGCTTGATCCTTATCGAGGCGAAGAAATCAGCCCTGGAAAAGAGATACAAACCGACGCTGAATTGGACGAGTTTGTACGTAATCATGCTGAAACGGCTTATCATCCATCCTGTAGTTGTAAAATGGGGGAAGATGATATGGCGGTAGTCGATGGACAAGGTCGTGTACATGGGATGCAAAATTTACGTGTTGTTGATGCGTCGATTATGCCGCTCATTATCACAGGTAACTTAAATGCAACCACCATTATGATGGCTGAAAAAATCGCGGATCAAATACGTGGTCACCAAGCTTTACCACGTTCAACTGCTCCATTTTATCGCGCCGAAATCGCATAAATCTTAATGGCGTAAAACCTGACCTTTTATTTAACTTTAGGATAATAAGGTCAGGCAATTATTCATATTTTCTAAAACAACATAATCACAACTTACTTTATTTTTAGGACTTACTTTCCAACTCAACTTATACATTTAAACGTTAAAAAAATTGGACTCTTGTATAGATATTCAACATCTGTATTTTAAATACAGAAATTACACCTAAATAAAACCCAATAAAAACAATGAATAAAAACAAACATCACTGATATTTATAATTTAACCGAACTCATTTACAATAAAAATTACTAAGTCAATACATATTTAGTCTAAAATAGCCATAAATCAAAAATGCGTGATAGCTTAAAAAGTTAATCTTTGGCTGCTTGAGCTTTTAAGTATTACTTCAATTCTGCCAAGCTAATTTTTTACAAGCATCTCTATCACCATAATTGTTATTTTCTCTTCGCTATAAAGCGATCCAAAACCTGTCCCCAAGGTCATAATCGCATGAACAAATTTTTAAAATACCTTTTGGTATTGATCGTACTGCTTATTATTGCAGTCGTAATTTTCTTATTTAGACCCGTCACGTCTAAAAAAATTCAAACCACCAGCAACGAGCCTGTTGTTGACGTAGTCTTAGTTGGTGGTGGCATCATGAGTGCAACCCTAGGCACATACCTTAGTGAACTTGAGCCAAACTGGCAAATTCGCATGTATGAACGCCTAGACAAAGTTGCACAAGAAAGCTCTAATGGCTTCAACAATGCAGGCACAGGTCACTCTGGCTTTATGGAAATGAACTATACCTCTGAAAAAGATGGGAAAATGGACATTACCAAAGCTGTAAAAGTGGCTGAACAATTTGAAGTTGCAAAACAGTTCTGGTCTTATCAAGTCAAAGAAGGTGTTTTGGGACAACCAAATAGTTTCATCAACCCTGTACCGCACATTGCTTTCGTTTGGGGCGATAACGTGAATTTCCTCGAAAAACGTTACGCTGCAATGGTTAAAAACCCAATGTTTTATGGCATGAAATTCTCTGAAAATCCTGCTGAAATTAAACAATGGGCACCTTTGGTGATGAATGGCCGTGATGCTGCACAGAAAGTAGCTGCAACACGCATGGATGTAGGTTCGGATGTGAACTATGGTTCGATCACCACTCAATTGGTCGATCACCTTAAAAAACAATCTAACTTCCAGCTACAAACATCGACTGAAGTGACTGGCATTAGCCAAAACGATGATAAAACGTGGACTGTTGCATTTAAAAACCTCACTACAGGTAAAACAGATCACGTAAAAACGCGCTTTGTCTTTATTGGTGCAGGCGGTGCAGCGGTTAAACTTTTACAAATGACAGGCTTACCAGAAGCGAAGCAATATGCTGGCTTCCCTGTAGGTGGCGTGTTCTTAATGACCGACAACCCGAAAGTCACCGAAGGCCATACTGCAAAAGTTTATGGTCGTGCTGAATTAGGCGCACCTCCAATGTCTGTTCCACATATTGATACACGTTATATCGACGGTAAAAAATATGTGTTGTTTGGTCCATTTGCGACTTATTCAAACAAGTTCTTAAAACAAGGTTCTCAGCTTGATTTATTGAAATCAACCACTAAGAACAACGTTTTACCCATGACTGCTGTGGGTATGGAAAATCTTGATTTGGTGAAATACTTAGTTAGCCAAGTCATGATGACCGATGAAGACCGTTTTAATGAATTAAGAAAATACTATCCTGATGCAAAACCAGAAGACTGGCGCATGAATCAAGGTGGTCAACGTGTTCAAATCATTAAGAAAGAACCAGGCAAACCTGCAAGCTTGCAATTTGGTACCGAGATTTTTGCCTCACAAGATGGTGCTGTGACTGCCCTATTAGGTGCGTCTCCTGGTGCTTCGACCTCTCCTTATATTATGTTGAGCTTGCTTGAAAAAGCATTCCCTCAGCAAGTAGCAGGTAAATGGAATCCGAAATTACATGAAATTGTAAAATCGTACCAACAAGAGCTCAGCACCAATCCTGTGCTTCTTGACCAAGTTCGCCAATACACCAGCACAACCCTAGGTTTGAAATACACACCTATGGCTAAAGCTGCAAATGACGAAACTGCTGCGGTAGCAAAAGCACAGTAATCTGCTTTAAACCCTAAAAAGGATGGACTTTGCGCCATCCTTTTTTTAATTCATATTTAAAATTATTCTGTTTATGTCGCTTTTCCATTCCGACGCTTTTTTGGCTTTTCGTTCACGTGATTTTTCACTTCTGAGTGTCAATCAGTTGTGCTTAATTCTAGCCATCATGATTCAAGAAGTCGTCATTGCCTATAGCGTTTACCAACTCACTCAGAATCCACTGAGCCTTGGCATGATTGCCTTAATTGAGTTATTTCCGTTCATTTGCCTCTCCCTGATTAGTGGTGACTGGGCTGACCGCTATAACCGACAAAAAATTGTGCAGTGGAGTTTTAGCTGTAGCACTCTAATTCCCTTACTATTTATTGTTCTTTTTTCTCAGTACCAACAACAACACATTCAACAAAATACACTTTTATGTGGCATTTATAGCCTCATCTTTTGCTTAGGCATACTTAGAGGCATTTACAGCCCATCATTTAATTCATTACGCCCTTTTCTCACCCCAGAGCCAGCCTATAGCAATGCAGCCACTTGGACGGCTCTCATTTGGCAAATGGGCGGAATTTTAGCACCCTTATGTGCAGGACTTTTACTCGGCCAACTTGGGCTTGAAAAAACCCTCTTTATTGTTTTTTTCTTATGTTGCATGGGTAGCATCTGCTTATTCAGATTAAGCTCTCGTCAATTCCCTAGCCCGCATAAACAGCATTTAAGCAAAAGCTTAAAAGAGGCCTATGTGTTTATCTTTAAACATCCACTGATGTTTTGGAGCATGTTGCTGGATCTCAGCGCCATGCTTTTTTGTAGTGTCATTATCTTACTACCTATTTTTGCACACGATATCCTGCATTTAGGCGTTGAAGGCTTAGGTATACTCAGAGCAGCACCTGCAATTGGCGCCTGTATCATGATGTTGGTGCTGACCTGTTATTCTCCAATGCAAAATGCATGGAGAAATATGCTCTATAGTAGTTTTGCAATTGCTTTGTGCACTTTAGCTTTCGCACTATTCTCCCATCTTTGGCTCTCAGTCTTCTTCCTTGTCTTGATCGGCGCCTTTGATAGCATCAGCATGGTCATTCGCCAAACCTTATTACAACAGCTCCCACCGAAAGCACTATTAGGGCGTGTAGCAGCTTTAAATGGCATCTTAGTGACTTCAGGCAATCAGCTGGGTGCACTACACATGAGCCTGATGACGCGTTATTTTTCTGTGGTGCCAACCGTCCTTATTGGTGGGACACTATGCTTAATGGTTTGTGGTCTAAGTTCAACTCGTACGCGACATTTACTCAGAGTATCTCCAACACGGAAAAAGCATGCCACCGCCACAAGAAGCGAATAGCATGTTAAGCTTCAAATCCTCTTTTAATACGATGTGAGTTTTCAATAGAGCAAATTATGAAACAGATTCTCCCCTTTTCACACACTCTCTATGCCAGACTCTATTCTTTCTTACTCTCCGTGTTGCTGGCTTATTGCCTATTTAATGCAATCTATAGTGTGATTATTGGTGGAAAAAGCGCATACCTTTTTAGTGGTCTGGTTTTAATTTTTCAAACCATCCTTGTTTTTAAGGCATCATTAAATAAAAAGATCTATAACGTTTTGGGATTGATTGGACTTATTTTATGTCTGGTTTATTTACATCATTGGGCATTTCTTTTTCAGCATGAAAGTATTGCGATTCTTCCCTCAGTCATACTCACCCTACTTAGCTTAGGCTATTTTTCACAGCAACATTTACGTTTAAATCTATTGAAGGTGGCTTTAATTTTTGGGCTGTTAGTACTGGCTTATACGCAACACCATGACTTGAACACTCTACAAAACTACTATAATAGCTTGCATACAGGCGAAACATGGCAACAGTATGGTGCTTTATAAAACCTAAAAATACAGCCTAGTTTTCTCAACATGACATAAGTTTTAAATACAAAAAAAGCCAGCAATAGTGCTGGCTTGATTCTTTTAGACTTTAGCGATGGGTATGGATTGACATTACAATGCCCATACTAGCCAACATAGTAATCACCGCCGTTCCACCATAACTCATCAACGGTAAAGGATCACCTGTTACTGGTAAAATTCCGCTCACCATCCCCGAGTTTAACAATACGAAGAAAAAGAACGTTAAGCCCACAGCACCCGCATATAAACGACCAAAATTATGAAAGCTATTCATCCCAATAATCAAACAACGAATGATAATGGCTGCAAACAAACTAAACAGTAAGAATACCCCAATAAAACCAAACTCTTCTGCATAGGTCGACATAATGAAATCGGTATGATGCTCTGGCAAATATCCCAAATGTGACTGTGTACCTTCAGTGAAGCCCTTACCCATTAAGCCACCTGAACCAATGGCAATCTTGGATTGGATAATATTCCAACCCGCACCCAATGCATCTGACTCAGGATCAAATAAAGTTAGCACTCGCTTTTTCTGATATTCTTGTAAAAAGAACATCCACAGCAAAGGTGTAGCAACAGCCAAAGCACCACAGGCCAAAGCAATCAGACGCCAAGAAATACCACTGAGGAAAATGACACACACCCCAGGAATCAAGAGACCTAAGTTCAAGTCAGGTTGCAAAGCCGCCAATAAAAACGGCAACATCATGATGCCCAACGAAATCACAATGTGCATAAACTTCGGTGGAAAAGCACGACCTGCGAAGTACCACGCCATCATTAAAGGCATGGCAAACTTCATAAACTCAGAAGGCTGCATACTGCCTATACCCGGCAGACTGATCCAGCGCCTTGCTCCCATTCGAGTTTCACCCACAACCAAGACCAGTACCATCAAAATCACTGCGAAGATGAAAAAATAAGGACTAATGGCCTGATAGACTTTGGGTGGAATTTGCGCACAGATAATCATCACAATGAAGCCTACAGCAAAACTGGTGGCTTGGCGAAATACCATCCCCATATCTTGTGCTGAGGCACTATAGATTACCAGCAAGCCCAAAATGGCATTTAAAATAAGAAAACATAAAAGCCATGGATCTAAATGTAGTTTAGCCCAACGAGATGAGTCATGTTTAATGCTTCTGCCGTCACGTAAAGACTGACGTAAAAAACGATACTGTTGTGATGGTATCATTTGCGTAATTTGAATGAGCTAAAGACAGGGCAAATTATAAGTTTAAAGTGTTTTAGATAACATCATTCAAACCCATATTTCTGTAGTTTTCGCCCAATAAATCCAATTATTTTTTTATTGTGCCGCTAAAATAAGTCGTGCAAGCTCTAGGTCATCAGGATAGGTAATTTTAATATTATCAGAACGGCCTTGTACGACCTGAACGGGTTGACCTACAAACTCCAAAGCACTAGCTTCGTCGGTAATGACTGCATTTGCTGCAAGTGCATGCTCAATGGCTGACTTCAAAACACCCAGTTTAGCAATCTGCGGGGTTTGTGCCTGCCAAAGCTCTGAACGATCAATCGTTTCTTGAATATTTTGCGCTGAGACCACGCGCTTTAAAGTATCCCTAACAGGAATCGCTAAAATCGCCCCTGTATTGAACTGAATAGCAGTATCAACCAGTTGCCATAGACAATCCTGCGTCACACAAGGACGTGCAGCATCATGAACTAAAACCCAGTCTTCAGCATCAGCAATTGCTGAAAGAGAACGTAGTGCATTGAGCACTGAGTCTACACGCTCGGCACCACCTTCACAGAAATGCACTTTTTCCATATTGGTAAAAGGCAAACTTTGAGCGACATCATCATCTGAACCAATCGCCAAAACATAGCCTTGTAAAGGTAAATGATTTAGACGAGAAACCGTATGCTCAAGCACAGTTTTTTGACCAATCATTTGGTATTGTTTCAGTTCTGATTTAGAGAAACGACTTCCAGAACCTGCAGCAGGAATAATCGCCCACAATTTATGGGGTAGCTGGAGGGAGTTCAGGCTCATCGTCTTCATTGGTCCGCAAATCAATTTGGGCGTTCGGATTAATATAAACAGGTTTATATTGAGTACTGATGGTACTCATTTGAATAAACGTTTCTCGCGGTTTAATTAAACCCAAGTCTAAGCGCGCATGCTCTTCAATGGCCTCAATACCATTCTTCAAATCATACACTTCTGCCGCCAAGACACGATTACGTTCTTTTAAGTCGTTATTAATTTCAGTTTGTTGTTGGATTTTTTGTGTGAGTTGTAAATGGTCTTGATAACCACCCTCACCAAACCAGTATAAATACTGAAACCCTGCGATCAAAATGATCGCAAGGCCTAGTAGTACTTTACTCATCAACGAGTCGAATACATTGAACATTGACATCAGTCGCTTAGTTTAAACCTTTAAACTCAGCTTTACCGCGGTAAGCAGCATTTGTCAATTCTTCAATACGAAGCAATTGGTTGTATTTCGCTACGCGGTCAGAACGGCAAAGTGAACCTGTCTTGATTTGACCAGCAGCAGTACCTACCGCAAGATCCGCAATAGTAGAATCTTCAGTTTCACCTGAACGATGTGAAATAACAGTGCTATAACCATTTGCTTTCGCAAGATAGATCGCATCTAGAGTTTCAGTCAACGTACCGATTTGGTTGTATTTGATTAGAATAGAGTTACCTACTTTCTCATTAATACCACGTTGAAGGATTTTTGGGTTTGTAACGAACAAGTCATCACCCACCAACTGGATTTTATCACCAAGGATAGATGTCAAGTAAGACCAACCTTCCCAATCTGACTCATCTAAACCATCTTCAATAGAGATAATTGGATATTGGTTTACAAGGCCCGCTAAATAGTCAGAGAACTGGTTGCTTGTGAATGCTTTATTGCCTTCACCAGCAAGGATGTACTGACCATTTTTGTAAAATTCTGAAGATGCACAGTCAAGCGCAAGCATAATATCAGAACCTGCTTTGTAACCAGTTTGACCAATCGCTTCAAGAATAACAGTGATCGCTTCTTCGTTTGAACGTAAGTTCGGTGCAAAACCACCTTCATCGCCTACAGCAGTGTTTAAACCTTTTTTGTTTAAAACTGATTTTAGAGAATGGAAGATTTCTGCACCCGCACGAAGCGCTTCAGAGAATGAAGTAAAACCTACAGGCTCAATCATGAACTCTTGGATGTCTACGTTGTTATCTGCATGCGAACCACCATTGATGATGTTCATCATTGGTACAGGCATAGTCAAAGTAGTTTGACCGCGTAAGTCTGCGATGTATTGAAAAAGAGGAATTTTCTTTTCATCAGCAGCAGCACGTGCAGCAGCTAGCGATACCGCTAAAGTTGCATTTGCACCCAATTTTTCTTTGTTTTCAGTACCATCAAGTGTGATCATCGTGTTGTCGATGTCTTTTTGTTCAAATACTGATTTACCCACTAGAGCATCACGGATCAAAGTGTTTACGTTATTAACCGCATTTTTAACACCCTTACCCAAATAGCGTGCTTTGTCGCCATCACGAAGTTCTAAAGCTTCACGAGAACCAGTTGAAGCACCAGATGGTGCACATGCACGGCCAACTACGCCAGATGCTAAGATTACGTCTGCTTCGATGGTTGGGTTACCACGAGAGTCCAAAATTTCACGTGCACGGATGTCAACGATTTGGCTCATGAACAATTCCTCAGTAGATTAATAACGAGATGCTTTAGATAGCACCAATGAGTTTATAATTTAGTGTGTATCTAACTTTTTGAAACCTTTAACCAAGGTATCCAATTCTTTGAGTTGTGCTAAGAATGGCTCAAGCTGAGACATACGTAATGCACATGGACCATCACACTTGGCTTTTTCTGGATCTGGATGTGCTTCCAAGAATAGACCAGCTAAACCTGTTGCCATACCTGCACGAGCGAGCGTCGTGATTTGCGCACGACGACCACCCGCAGAATCCGAGCGACCACCTGGTGTTTGAAGCGCATGAGTCACATCAAAAAACACAGGGACATTCATTTCTTTCATGATGTCAAAGCCCAACATGTCTACAACCAAATTGTTATAGCCAAATGCTGAACCACGTTCACAAATAATGAGTTTGTCATTTCCTGCCTCTAAACACTTATGCAAGATATGACGCATTTCGTGTGGTGCAAGAAATTGTGCTTTTTTAATGTTGATAATGGCATCTGTTTTTGCCATCGCTTCAACCAAATCAGTCTGACGACTCAAAAAAGCAGGAAGTTGGATAATGTCTGCAACTTCAGCTACAGGTGCAGCTTGGTAAGGCTCATGTACATCTGTAATGATAGGCACATTGAAGTGTTTTTTAATGTCAGCTAACCACTCAATTCCTTTTTCTAGGCCTGGACCTCGAAACGAGTTCAAGCTCGAACGGTTGGCTTTATCAAAGCTCGCTTTAAATACGTAAGGAATCTCCAAACGCTTACAGATATCGACATAAGTCTCTGCAATTTCAAAAGCCAAGTCTTTAGACTCAAGTACATTCATGCCGCCGAATAGTACAAATGGCAAGTGGTTTGCCATTTGTATATCACCTAAACGTACAATTTCTTGTGGTTTTAATTGTGACATTTAAACTTCCTAGTTTATTTATTAACCCAGATTACTTTGCTTTTTTATGCTGTGTTTTAGCAGCGTCAATAAAACTAGCAAATAATGGGTGTCCATCACGTGGTGAACTTGTAAATTCTGGGTGGAATTGTACAGCAATAAACCAAGGATGTTGAGGAATTTCAACTGTTTCTACCAAGTGCTGCACTGGTGAGTAACCAGAAACTTTCATCCCAGCCTCTTCAAGCGCAGGAATAAAACGGTTATTCATCTCATAGCGGTGACGGTGACGCTCAATAATGTCTGCTGAACCATACACTTCACGGGTTTTTGTGCCTTCAACCAATTCTGATTTTTGAGCACCCAAACGCATCGTACCACCAAGGTCAGAATCAACATTACGCTGTTGAACTTCGCCACGCTCATCTAACCATTCAGTAATAAGACCAATTAATGGAGATTTTGTTGAACGGTTAAATTCAGTAGACGTTGCATCACTAATGCCAGCAACATTGCGCGCATATTCAATCACAGCCAACTGCATACCTAAACAGATACCTAAGAATGGAACACCGTTTTCACGTGCGAATCTAATCGCTTGCATTTTCCCTTCAGTACCACGCTCACCAAAACCACCTGGCACCAAGATTGCATCCATATCTTTTAATACTTCGCTTACATCTTGGCTTTCAAGTTCTTCAGCATTGACATAGTCAATTTGCACTTTAACGCGATTCTGAATGCCTGCATGTAATAGTGCTTCATTGACAGACTTATAAGCATCTGGCAGTTCAACATATTTACCCACCATTGCAACACGTACAGTGTATTCAGGGTTAAGTAATGCCTCTACGACATTGTCCCAGTCCGTCAAGTCAGCTTCAGGCAAGTCGTTAAAACCAAAACGTTCACAAATTAAATCATCAACATTTTGTTCGTAGAAGGTACGTGGAATTTGGTAAATGCTACGCGCATCTTTACACACCACAACTGCACGTGCTTCAACGTTGGTAAACAAAGCAATTTTACGGGTCGTGTCTGCATCAACATCGTGTTCAGTACGACAGATTAAAATGTCGGGTTGAATACCAATTGATAGCAGTTCTTTTACCGAGTGCTGCGTTGGTTTTGTTTTCAACTCTGCCGCAGATTTGATATATGGAAGCAAAGTTAAGTGCATAAGCATGGTGCGCTTATGACCTAGCTCAACCATCAGTTGACGTACAGATTCCATGAATGGGAGAGATTCGATGTCACCTACTGTGCCGCCAATTTCAACAATCGCAACGTCATAACCTTCGCCGGCACGAAGTACACGCTCTTTGATGTTGTCTGTAATGTGTGGAATAACTTGAACAGTTCCACCAAGGTAGTCACCACGGCGTTCTTTATTTAAAACGTCTTGGTATACGCGACCAGAAGTAAAGTTATTTAACTTGGTCATTTTCGCACGACGCAAGAAACGTTCGTAATAACCCAAGTCTAAATCGGTTTCTGCACCATCCTCTGTGACAAAAACTTCACCATGTTGGAATGGGCTCATAGTCCCTGGATCGACATTAATGTATGGATCCATTTTTACCATGGTTACTTTTAATCCACGGGCTTCTAAAAGCGCAGCAACTGAAGCAGCTGAAATACCTTTACCTAGTGATGAAACTACACCACCAGTCACGAAAATAAAATGGGTCATTGGGTTTCTCGTACAATCGAGCCTAATTCGGCCTGCAATGTTGCGCAATTTTACTTTACCTTGCACCAATAAAGCAAAGTCAATCCGCATCAATTCATAGAACAATAAACAATTGGATATTCTATCAGCATTTGGCAGATAAAATTAAGCTAAGTTCATAGGATTTTCATCTTGCATTTTGCTGTTATACTAGTGAAATCCCTCAAACACTCAATTTTGTGTAATTATGAATAAAAAACTTTTAATTTGTGGTGCAATTGCAGCAGGTTTACTATTAACAGCATGTGTAAAGAAAGAAGCACCTAAAGAAGATGAACAAGAACAAGTTGAAGTAACAACAGAGCAACAACAACCTGTTGAACTTCAACCCTTAGAAGCATCAGAACCTGAGATTCCAGCACAAGTTGAAGTGATTCGCGAAGAAACGCCGAATACCACCACTGAAATACGTCGTGAAACACCAGCACCTGCTCCAGCAGCAGAGCCTGCACCTAAAGCAGAGGCACCAAAGGCTGAAGAAAAACCAACGCAAGCGCGCCCAAGCAATACAAACCCAAATACACAAACTGAAGATGATGCAGTTGCAGCTGCCATTGCAGCAGCGACGCCAGCTTTAGAAAACTAATCATCTCAATATTGATGATCATAAAAAAACCCGATCTCAATCGGGTTTTTTTTATTGTTACCTGATAACTTATAAATAGTCTTTTAATTTTTCTGCAAGAAAGTCGATAAACAACCGAATACGTTTGGGGACATAATTTTGCTGATAATAAACTGCATGTATTTTTTGTTCATGTATTTTTATTTCATTTTCAAATAAAGCGACAAAACGCCCTTCCTGAATATCTTTTTCAACCATAAAACGTGATAAACAGGCAATACCCACACCCTCTAGTGCCAACTGACGGACTGTTTCACCATTGGAACATTTTATTTTCGCCTGAATGGTCAACGGCTCATCCTCAAGCTGAATAGGCCACGTATTTAAATGTGCAGGTTGGCTAAAACCAAGCAAAGTATGTGAGCTTAATTCTACGGTCTTTTTCGGCATTCCTTGTTTTTGGATATATTCAAGGCTTGCCACTATATATAAACGACTTTTACAAAGCAGCTTGGCATGTAAGCTTGAATCTGCCAACTCACCAAACCGAATCGCGACATCGGTTTTATGTTCAAGTAAGTCTATGACCTGATCATGATTGGTAATTTCTATGTCAATTTTTGGATGGCGCTGCATAAACTCCTCAATCAGCGGCACAATCACATGCAGTACAAAAGGCGTTGCTGAATCAATCCGAATTAAACCAGACGCCTCCACATCAGTATTTTGCAAACTCTCTTCAGCTTCGGTCAGATCGAGTAAAATCTTACGCGCCTTTAGCAGGAACTGCTGCCCTTCATAAGTCAGCTTGAGCTTCCGTGTCGTTCGCTCCAGCAAAGTCACATTCAACTTCGACTCTAAACGTTGCAAGGCACGGCTAACACCCGATGTGGTTTGATCCAACTGCTGCGCAGCTTTGACAATAGAACCACTATCAACAATGCTCACAAAAGCCGTTAATTCTTCTATGGTTGATTTCATATTCAATTATTGATTATTAGTCAATAATATTTTGCAAATTACCCAGTTTTTAAGCAAGACCTTTTTCTACAAAATAGCCTCATTCCATGAAACAAGTTATCGAGTAAAAAATGAATATCGTTCCTCAATTCGGCGTAGGCACTTTCCGTTTAACAGGTGATACCGTCATTCAGTCTGTGAAAACTGCACTAGAAGTCGGTTATCGCGCAGTCGATACTGCACAAATCTATGGTAATGAAGCCGAAGTTGGTCAAGCTATTGCGCTGAGTGGTATCAATCGTCAAGATCTTTTTCTCACCACAAAAATTTGGACGGAAAATTATTCAGCCGAAAAATTAATTCCAAGTTTAAAAGAAAGTTTGAATAAATTAAAAACCGATGCAGTAAATCTAACCTTGATCCACTGGCCTGCCCCAAGTACAGGTGTAAATATTGCAGAACTCATGCAGAATTTATTGGAAGCAAAACAACAAGGTTTGACCGAACACATTGGTATTTCTAACTTCAATATTGAGCTGACTCAACAGGCAATAGAGAGTATTGGGTTAGAAAATATCGCAACCAACCAAATTGAGCTCAGCCCCTATCTACAAAACCATAAGTTAGTTGATTTCCTCCAAGCCCAAAACATTGATGTCACTTCATATATGACACTGGCTTACGGTAAGGTTTTGCATGATCCAATTCTAATGCAGATCGCGCAGCAACATCAGGTATCCACTGCACAAATTAGCTTAGCTTGGGCATTACAACGTGGTTTTGCAGTCATACCCTCTTCAACCAAGCGCGAACACTTGATGTCCAATTTAAAGGCGCAAGAGATTCAACTGTCGACTGAGGAAATGATGGCAATTACGCAATTAGACCAAAATCAACGTGAAGTGAATCCTGAAGGATTAGCTCCCATTTGGGATTGAGCATCGCTATGAAAATTAATTTTCCACTTTTGGCACTTGCAGTGGGTGCTTTTGCCATTGGAACCACCGAGTTTTCACCCATGGGCTTTTTGCCTGAAATTGCCAATGATTTGTCCGTGTCAATTCCACAAGCTGGACTGCTGATTAGTGCCTATGCAGTAGGCGTCATGATTGGGGCTCCGCTCATGACCTTATGGCTGGCCCGCTTTCCTAAGAAAACAGCTTTAATCCTATTGATGGCAATTTTTACGATCGGAAATGTGTTGGCAACCGTTGCGCCTGATTATATAAGCCTGATGGGAGCACGTTTAATGACCAGTTTAAACCATGGCGCATTCTTCGGTTTAGGTTCAGTCGTAGCCTCAAGTGTAGTGCCTAAAGACAAACAAGCCAGTGCGGTCGCTATGATGTTTATGGGCCTCACCATTGCCAATATTGGCGGTGTCCCACTTGCAACGTGGCTCAGTCAAAATACCAGTTGGCGCGTGGCTTTTACTGCAATTTCAATCTTAGGCATCATGACCATGTTGGCACTATGGAAAGCGCTTCCACAAGATCACGATGTGGTTAAACCGAATGTGGCAAAAGAATTGCGTGTTTTAACGCGTGCGCCTGTTCTACTTGCCTTACTAACCACGGTCATGAGCGCGGGCGCCATGTTTGCGTTGTATACCTACATTGCTCCGAGCCTACACGTATTTATGCATGCATCACCACAAACCATCACATTGATGTTGGTTTTAATCGGGATCGGTTTCTCGATTGGTAACCATTTTGGCGGAAAGTTTGCCGATCTATCCTTAGAGAAAACCCTGATAGGCTTCCTTGTCCTGTTAATGCTGATGATGCTTATTTTCCCTGTACTAGCGCAAACAACTACTGGTGCAGCGATTGGCTTGGTGATTTGGGGTGCGGCGGCATTTGCGGTTGTACCGCCACTGCAAATGCGCGTCATGTCGGTCGCAGAAGATGCGCCTGGACTCGCCTCTTCAGTCAACATTGGTGCGTTTAACTTAGGTAATGCCTTAGGTGCCTTTGCAGGTGCAACGGTACTGAGTCTGCAACTCAGCTATGCAGCAGTTTCATATACAGGTGCCGCGCTCAGCTTTATGGCCTTGATCTTGGTTTTGCTACAGATGAGGTTCGGTCTCAGCAAGAAAACCTGTGAAGCCCTTTAAGCCATTACACTGCTGAACCAATCAAAAAGACCTACACTGCTGTAGGTCTTTTTATATTTAGTGTTTTTGTTGTTCCAGTTTCAAAAAGTCCGCAATCAACTTGGTTGCCCAAGACTCGGTATTGAGCGCCCCTTCATAGAAACCACAATGACTGCCCTTTTTCGTCGTCACTACAGCAATATTCGGCATTTTTTGAATCATATCTTTATACGGTTCAAAGTTCTTAATGTGACAGACAGGATCATCCTCTGCATTTAAAATCAGCAATGGAATGGCGACATTTTCAAATACATAGATTGGATTTGTGGCTTGGTTATAACTGTCATAGTCTACATAACCCGCCATTTCATAATAACTCGACTCAAATTCGGCCAAGGTTTTGGTCATTAAGACTTGAGATACAGAAGCTGTTTGTTGCCACGTTTGTTGGTAAGGAAAAATAAATTTCTTAAACAGTTTCTTGGTCATGACTTTACTGTAAAAGGGATGCACATTTACAAAACCCAACTCCGTATTATAGCCTGGACATAAGGCAAAGGCCGCTTTAAAAGGGGTTTGACTCCCTTCTTCACCTAAGTAACGCACTAAAAGCCCCGTGCCCGCAGAAGAACCTACGGCAAAAAGAGTTGAAGTTGGAAATGTGCTTTGAATAAAGGCAATTTGTTCACGTAAATCATCAGTTGAACCGAAAAGATTCATTTTCGGTACAGGCATTGGGAGGTCTGCATGACCACGGCGTAAACAGAGTGCAATGCGCCAACCTGTATAGCGATTTAAGTCACGTACCACCTCACGCATACTTTCAGGCGAACCTGTAATCGTATGCATGACCACAACCGTTGGCGTCGCTTCAGGTAAGTCATAACCGAACCACATAATGCCTGTGACCCCACCGTCTTGCATCTCTAATTGATCAAAATGATCATATTCCAATTGAATCCGACGCTTGCGAATCACATCAAAATACAAAAGATGGGCATGTGTGTTGGATAACCACGGCGTCGGTCGGTACTTTTGTTGAAGCTGTGGTAGTGCACCTATCGTCTCTTGAATTTCACCTTGCGGATTAAGAAAAAGTTTCGGGTGTTCCGCACCAGTTACTCGATCCAATGCCGTTTGACGTAATTGATTTAGCAAACTGAACACAGCATTCATATCAATACCTTCTTTTCCTATCTTTCTTAGCGATGCATCAATTTTCGTGCCTAACTATAAATAACAAGTCACACCTTTATCATCCAGCTTGAGGTGCAAACGCTGCCATTCGCTGTCCCATTTGTACAGCTAAGGTCTCTAGCCCCGACTTAGGACGGATCATCACTTCAAAATCTACAATTTGACCTTGCTCATTAAAACGAATCATGTCAATCCCTTTGAGCTTTTTTTCGCCGACATTGGCTGAAAACTCAAGGACGACACTTAAACCATCTTCTGTAAAAAATTCACGGTGGTAAGTAAAATTTTCAAAAACCTGAATCACATTACTTAAAATAAAAAAAACAACTTGCTTCCCTGAGTAAGGATTAAAAGCCACAGGAGAGCGAAACACGACATCTTCGCCCAAGAGCTCACTTAAAGTACTCATATCACGGTTGTTGATCATCTCATGCCAACGTTGCAGTGCTTGTTTTGTTATTGCTATGCTCATTATTCTATCCCTATGAATTTGAATGCTTTTAATAAAGCAAATGAAGACAGTTTGACCTTCTAGAAAAGGTAGAGGTGAGGAAAAATACTCATATTTCTGACAACACCTCTCATCCCCCTCCTTAAAGGAAAGGGACTTGTTTACAATTTATTCAACTGATTCAAAAATGATGATGCTTTAAATAGTTGCAGCTAATTCAGCGCCTTGACGAATTGCACGCTTTGCATCTAACTCACCCGCTTCTTTTGCACCACCAATTAAATGCACATTCTTACCATCTGCTTTTAACTGATCATACATAGCTGTGTAAGACTCTTGACCTGCGCAAATAATGACATTATCCACTTCTAATACTGTTGGCTGATCATTGACGGTAATGTGTAGTCCTTGATCATCAATCTTGTCGTAACTTGCACCTGCAATCATTTTTACATCACGATGCTTCAAACCAGTACGGTGAATCCAACCTGTCGTTTTACCCAAGCCTGCACCTACCGCATTCGACTTACGCTGCAATAAGTAAATTTCACGCTCAGACTGCTCAACGCTAGGCTGTTTTAAACCGCCGACATGTGCATAACTGGTATCAATACCCCATTCATCATAGAATTTTTCAGGGTTTAGACTACCGCTTTCACCTTCATGGCTTAAATATTCTGCTGTATCAAAACCAATCCCACCTGCACCAATAATGGCTACACGGCGCCCAACAGGTAAACGCTCTTTAAGTGCTTGGATGTACGTTAGCACTTTTGGATGATCCACACCCGGAATGTTCAATTCACGCGGCGTCACCCCTGTCGCAACAACGATATCGTCATAATCTGCATCTTGTAGTTCTTCATAAGTTACTAAATGATTAAGAACCAAACGGATATTAGGTTGCAACTCTATTTTACGTTTAAAATAACGAATAGTTTCGTAGAACTCTTCTTTGCCCGGAACCGTTTTTGCAATATTAAACTGTCCACCAATTTGATTGGCTGCATCAAACACTGTCACTTTATGCCCACGCTCAGCAGCATAAGTAGCAAAGCTTAAACCTGCAGGGCCAGCACCAATCACTGCGATATTTTTCTTTTCTGCACTTTCTTTAAAAATCAGTTCAGTTTCATAGCATGCACGCGGGTTGACCAAGCATGTCGCAATTTTCATCGAGAAAATATGATCTAAACACGCTTGGTTACAGCCGATACAGGTATTGATTTCATCACTACGACCCTGCTCTGCCTTAAGGACAAACTCTGAATCAGCTAGCATTGGTCGTGCCATAGAGATCATGTCTGCGTGACCTGACGCCAATACATGCTCAGCCATTTCAGGAGTATTGATACGGTTTGACGTAATCAATGGCACTTTGACAATGCCTTTTAATTTTTCAGTTACCCATGTAAATGCAGCACGTGGGACTTTGGTTGCAATGGTCGGAATACGTGCTTCATGCCAACCAATCCCTGTATTAATAATTGTTGCGCCCGCTTTTTCGATTTCTTTAGCAAGCTGAATTACTTCTTCTAAGCTTGAACCACCTTCGACCAAATCCAACATGGATAAACGATAGATAATAATGAAGTTTTCACCCACCTCTTCACGTGTACGTTTGACAATTTCTATTGGGAAACGAATACGGTTTTCATAACTTCCACCCCATTCATCATCACGATGATTGGTACGTGCTGCAATGAATTCATTAATTAAGTATCCTTCTGAACCCATGATTTCGACGCCATCATAGCCTGCATACTGTGCCAACTTTGCACAATGAGCAAAATCTGCAATGGTCTGATTCACCTCAGCAGACGTTAAAGCATGTGGCTTAGTAGGATTAATAGGTGCTTGAATTGCAGAAGGTGCAACCAACTCTGGCTGATAAGAATAGCGGCCTGTATGTAAAATTTGCATTGCAATTTTACCACCAGCCGCATGCACAGCTTCCGTGATCACTTTATGTTTGTCAGCTTCTTCACGGCTATCTAACTTTGCACCACCTGCAAAAGTCAAACCTGCATCATTCGGTGAAATACCACCTGTTACGATCAGTCCTACACCACCTGCTGCACGCTCTGCATAGAATGCGGCCATACGATTATAACCGTTTGGTGCTTCCTCTAATCCAATATGCATAGATCCCATGAGTACACGGTTTTTTAATGTGGTAAAGCCTAAATCTAAAGGCGCAAGTAAATGCGGATAATTAGACATATATACTCCTTGGCGTGCTTTCGCTGGCTGGTATTTTAAATACAAGGTTAAATCAAACTATTTAATGCAACAAGTTGCATACTTTTTATCTTTATAATCGAGATTTGTTTTTTATGCAACATGTTGCATAATGACTCTACGTCCATTTTATTTGCGAAATATTACCAAAATGTCATTAGCTCATGTTTTATTGACCAGTTTGATTGAAAAACCAAGTACAGGCATTGAGTTAGCACGTCGCTTTGACCGTTCAATGGGCTTCTTTTGGAATGCAACACATCAACAAATTTATAGAGAACTCAGCGCTATGCAGAGCAAAGGCTGGATCTCAACCATAGAAGAAGATGGTGCAACGTCTAGAAAAAAAACCTATCAAGTTGAACAACTTGGACGCACAGAATTGGCAGATTGGTTGGTAAAACAAAGTCCACCTGCTCAACTAAGAGAAGAAGTCATGGTGAGACTTCGTGTTGAAGCTCAGTTAGGTGGTAACGCTGTCTTACCTGAGCTGGAACGCCATTTAGCTCTACATAAAGAAAAATTACAGATTTACCAAACGATTTTTGCTAAAGATTTTGGACAGGCAGATCCTCATGATCGAACCTTGTATATTCATAAAATGATCTTACAACTTGGGATCAATTTAGAGGTCGGCTGGATTGAATGGTTAGAAACCATTATTCCCACGCTTAAAACATTTGAAAAATAATAAACCACGCAAAGGATTGACCATGCCACACTATACGATGCCCGATGGTGAAAAACTCTATGTTCGCGAATTTGGACAAGGCGAGCCTGTACTCGTACTTTCTGGTTTAGGCATGCAAAGCTGGCAATGGCTCCCTTTTTTATTTCAACATCGGAAAAAATATCGTTTTTATATTCCCGATTGGCGTGGCTTTGGTGGTTCAGCACAGTGTCGAATTCCAAAACTAGACGCTATCTCTAGCCATTGGCAAGATTTAAATTGTTTTTTAGAACAGCAAACACATCATCAATTTCGTGTTATTGCCTATTCTATGGGGGCCACCACAGCTATGCATGGCCTGCAATACGGTCACTTTCAAAAACATGTATATAGTTATCTACACATTGACCAAACCCCTAAAATTTGCGTAGATGCAGAATGGTCACATGGTCTATTTGCAGAAAAACATAAAGATTTTAAAACCATCTTACAAAACATTGCGGAACTTTTGGCACAAAATACTCAGTACAATTTGGTGTCTGAACTAAAGCCAACGACTCGCACACAACTGGTCGACTACTGGTTCGCGTTTATGCAACTGCAAGCCAAGCCATCTCGAAGCACAGTTTTATTTCAAAAAGCTTTTCAACAGCCACGCTTACAGAAGTTTATGCTTCCTATTCAGCGTTTAGACTATATGGCTTGGTACATCCATAATTATCTTTACCATCAAGAAGATTATCGTCTCGCGCTGAGTCAGATTGACCGTCCCACCACATTCTTTATAGGGGAGATGTCTAAGCTCTATCCTTCGCAAGGACAAAAACTGATTGCATCAAGCGTACCTTATGCCAAAACAGTGATCTTCAAAAAGTCAGGGCACACACCGCTGTTAAGCGAACCGCTCAAATTTTCCAAAGAAATTATAAGTTTCCTCAAAGCTGCGGATGTTTAAATGTATATCGTATTATCAGCCAAATGATGAATATTTTTATAACAGCTGAAGATAAATACAATTTATCATTCCATTGTAATGACAAAAATAAGACTGATAAAAACATCAATGCTTAGAAATCAAAAGAGGCATCTCTTTGAGATGCCTCTTTTTATGCTGCATAGGTCTGCTTGAGATAAGCAACAATATCCGCTGACTCAAACAATGCCGTGCCTGTATTCGGATCGACGAGATAAGGCACTTGAATATCACGCCCCATCACTTGCACAACTTGCTCACGCTTTCCACCTGCAAGTGGGACATATTTGCCTGGCTTTAAGCGTAGTACGGCAGGCCCTTGATCTTGCCAACGTTCTTTCGGCACATTATTAAACTTAAATGCTAACTCCAGTTCAGTCAGCAACCCCCGTACAACACGTGTATATGGACTGGCTTCAAATCCCCACAGTTGAAGCAATTGTTCAGGTGCGGCACGATTTTTAATTTTTTTATTCAACCAAACACCACGCGCGCCATTTACCAACGTGCCCACATAAGCGACATAAGGTGTTTTAGGATAATGTGCATACTTTTTCGGCGTGTTACCACTTCGACCATACTGTGCAAATAAATAGTGAATTATGTCTTCTGACTCGTACAACTTGGTATCTGTATTTTCATCCACCAAGAATGGAAACTGAGTCTTACCACCTAACTGTTTCACTAGGGGACGATATTTAGTACCACCCTTAGGACATGGATAGACTTCATAATCCAAATTGAGCAAAGTCAACACTTCACGCACACGGCGACAGTATGGCGAACCTTCAAATTCATAGAGCTTTAAAGCTTGCTCTGGTTGGTTAGGATACGGAGTTCCCGTTACACCACGCCCACCTTGAGTCAGTCCCGAAAAAAGAGCTTGAATCACTTTAATTTGATGCTTCACCATAATGTACGTCCCTATGTTGTATTCAGGTCACCATGAAAAAGTTTTTATACTTCTACTAATTTTTCTTTTGAAATCACAATACCGTTATTATCTGCATAGATATAGTCACCTGATTGAATGCTGACTCCACCAAAATGCAAGTCAATATCTACCTCACCTACACCTTTACGCTGACTTTTTTGCGGGATAGCAGCTAAGGCATGTACACCCAAGTCTAATTCAGCAATGGCGTCAACATCACGCACACAACCATAAATCACCACACCATTCCAATGATTTTTCACAGCCGATTCAGCAATTAAGTCCCCCATCAATGCGCAGCGCATCGAAGCTCCACCATCAACAACCAACACCTTACCTGCCCCCTCAGTTGCGAGAAGCTCTTTCACACGAGAGTTATCTTCAAAGCATTTCACTGTCACGACCTGACCCGCAAAGGTTTTGCGTGCGCCATAACTTTGAAAGAACTTACCATCCATGGATGGCGTTACCACTTGTAAATCAAGCTCAGGATGATCATCCAATAAATCACATGTCACAAATGCTGTCGTCACCACACTTCCCCTCATTTTGTCTTTTGTATGCGTAAATTATCATAGATTTCAAATTTATTGGTCTGCGTTTGAGCAGCCTCCACCATAGTATGAGCCACTTGCTCTGCTGTCACTGGCTTATATTTAAAATGATTCGGTATAAAGTGCGAAAGTTTCAAATAGCCTTTTTGGAAAATATCTTCAAGTAAACGATTTTCACTACGTTGGCCAATCAATAAAGACGGTTGTAATATACTTACTTTATCTAGCCCAAGCCCCCGAATCGTATCTTCAAGCTCGCCTTTGACTCGGTTATAGAACAGTTTTGAATTTGCTTGTGCACCTAAAGCACTGATCAACAAATAATGCGTTTTGGTTAAAACAAATAATTCAGCAAAATGCGCATTCACTACATAGTCTATGGCATAGAAATTTTCTTTAGAGCCTGCTTTTTTCAGTGTTGTGCCCAAACAACTAAAAGCATGAGTAAAGCCTTGTACATCTTCATGGTTTAGCAAGAGAAAGTCATCCAGCTCAAGTTGCTGTACTTTATCGTACCGATCGAGCTCAACATTATGTCTTCTAACTACCGCTAAAATTTTGCTACAATCTTCGAGTTGCTGTAATTGTTGAATCAGGTTTAAACCCACTAAACCTGTTGCTCCAATCCCAATCGCTTGTTCTATATTTTGTGTCATTTTTATACAAACTCCCATGTAGATGGCTAATCTTAACGTTTCTTTAAAATTTTTATGTATCTTAAATATGGTCAAGGCATGTCAAGACTTGACTTCATGGCGTATATTAATCAAAATATGGCACTTGTTTACGGGCTGGTGATTGTTCTTCTGATGTGGTTTTCAGTTTGAATTTCAGCCCGCCCAGACCAATTTAATTCAAGGAGTGCACGAGTGGCAAACTCTGCTCAAGCTAAAAAACGTGCTCGTCAAAACGTTAAAGCACGCAAACACAACGCTAGCTTACGTTCTATGGTTCGTACATACATCAAACGTACAGTAGCTGCTATCGCTGCTGGTGATCATGCAGTTGCTTCTGAAGCATACAAAACTGCTGTACCAGTAATTGATCGTATGGCTGATAAAGGTATCATCCATAAGAACAAAGCTGCTCGTCATAAGAGCCGTTTAAATGCACAAGTTAAAGCTTTAGCTAACTAATTTATGCATTAAAAAAAGCCCTTTTTAAAGGGCTTTTTTTGTATCTAATTTTCCCTACGGTCGCTCATATCACTTTTGATGCATGTATCTGATACATAAACCTGTCTATTTGTTATATAGAAATAGAACATCACAGTTATTCAAACCCATCCAAATATTAACTTACAAAAAAAAGCCCCCTGCCGAGAGCTCTCTTTTAATTTCACTTTAAAATACATTACTCACTTAATAACGTACTTAATTCACAGATCCAGTTTTTAAGTGTTTCACTAAAATACCAATGTTTTTTGAGCTTGCTCCAGCCAAAATCAAACTTATATTTTGGTTCAGCATCGTCCACCTTTGATTATTATTACCAGAGCAACTGTATCGAATTGCAATTTGACGATTATTCACCAAATTACCAGTATTCAAATCTAGGCATTGTCCAGCTTGCTTAATGGCAGAAGTCGATACATCCATTGACCACACTTGTGCTGAGTTATTCTTCACACACTCCGTGAGAGTTACTTTTGCACTCCCTCCATTGCCTGTTAAACACTGCCCGATTATAGCCTTATTATGAATACGACCTAAGCCATCATAAACCCATTGTTCCGTATCATCATCCACACAGCCCGATGGCCCACTAATATAAACATCTATATTCTGGCCGGATGTCAACTCGGTTTTTAAGCAGTTTTTATTGTTTTTCAATAATGCACTTTGCTCAAGCGGGCTATCTTGTTGCAAGCCTAATTTCACAACAAAAGTATTCATTGCATCAACAGCTGCAGATAGCTCTTTGGTTAAATCGTCATAGTAGACATTTATCCAACGGTTTAAACGCATCAATTTGTTTTCTTGCTCTTCATAACGCACCAATTGCTGTTGAGCAGCTGCGCTCATTTCATTCTTATAAGACTTATAAGCTTGATAAAGCATTAAACCATTTGGAGGTAAAATAATCATATTGTTTGTCGCTTGGTTAAGTAGCTCTTGTTCAAGTAGTGGCAACTCTAAATCACGTAAGGCTTTATAGCCTTGAGCCTTTCCAATTTTTACCGCAGGCGTAATCACCGTAGCATATTGTGGAATCACAATGGTTGATAATAATTTTGCCTCCGCATTGGCTTGCTTACAGTATAAATCAACTTTTTGCGGCTGCTCCGCAAGCGCTAAGTTGACATGCAATTTATTGGCATTACTGCCTAAGCGTGTCGGGGCTAGAGCGATATTGGTCACTGTCTTTGGATACTGTACATTTAACCAACATGCAGCCTGACCCAACGCCTTGTTGGCTACAGGTAAATCATAGACATTACCCCAGTTTGAGCGTGCTGCTGGATATAATAATCCAACTTGAGCTACCGGATCGTAACCACCTAAAATGGTCAATACAGGTTCGCCAAAGATTCGTGGACGTAGATAGTTTTGCTTTGGCTGATACCAAACAGGGGCAGTAGAATCTGGCATGATTGGCTGTGCCACGTCCATCTGACGTGTGACTTCATTCCACTTTTTATAACCTGTAGGCGAGCTCTTATCCCAAACATAACGGTTAAAGTGTGGTTGAATTTTCAAGTAGGTACTATAACCCGTATAGTGGGTATAGCGTGAAACTGAGCTTGATGCATAACCACCAGACATGGCATCTCGGCTATGTGGATATAAAGCCAAGAAGTTCGCAATTCCTGTGGAAGCCGCCCATAAATCCTTGCTATTCCAAATCAAATTACCCCGCATCATATTCCGATACGGAATATAGCCCCAGCCACTGTCAGCATGATGAGAAGTCCAAAACTGATTCTCACCTTCCTGCCCTGGATAATGTCCAAGTCCATAATGATGCCCTATTTCATGGCTAAATTCGTTGCCAACCGAATCATATAAGGTCAGCATGCCATTCCCCCCACTTAAACCATGAGTACTTTCACCATTGGCATATTTCCCACGACTATGATGTGCAACCACCGTTTGAGTTAACTGAGGCTGACTTTGGCTAGCCATTGAGGCACTGGTGACACCCCAATTCGCCAAGTTGATTCCTACACTAAAAGTCGATTTACCAACATTTTCACGCATGTCACCTTCATACACACCACCTTGATCCGCACTTGCTGTATCGTAAATAGTTCCATCCGCAATCATGACCCGATCAAGCTGAATATCATCATATTTTGCAATAGTCATTTCAGCAGCAGGGATTGTTTGGAAGTAATCTGAACCTGCACGTACTGGATCATTCAACATATAGTGCCCTGTAGCGACAGGCGGTGCAGTTAGCATCCCGATACGAATATTGTTTAAGACCAACTCTCCTGGAGAGGCAAAATCAATTTTATCTTGCGTAATTTGTCCTTGACGGCCAGTAGAGTCTTTCAGCTGAATACTCAACCCTGGACGAATTTCATCCCAATTGAGTCGCGCACTCCATGCACGCTGACTATATTGCACTCGAGCCCGATCATCAGTATTGGTCTGATCCGATGCAGGAATCTGTGTTGGGTCATCCAGCTCAATGGTTCTTAACCATTGGTTATTCATATAAATATCTGCTTTCAGACTCTCAATTTTCCCCATAGCATCATTTGGCGTAACTAACAACAACGCTTCTTTTTCCATCGTTAGACGTGGCATTTTTTTACTTTCATTGCCATTTGGATCAACCACATGACTCTGACCGAATTGCAACATAGCCTCAAAACTACCAGTTAAATCGTTACGGATTACGCGTGTATTCGCGTTTGCATCGTAATCAAAATAACCCAAGGTATTTGAGTCTGAAACATCATGTGTAGGCTCAGCATAAGGTGTTACGACAGGTGCTGTGGAATCTTCAACTCCTTTATCCCCATCATCATGACCACCGCCACCACCACATGCTACGAGCATCAGCGTCACAACACAGAGGCTTAACTTACAATATATAAACCCATTCGCACTTTTCACAACTTTCCCCAAAATCATCACAAAAAAACTTTAATTTTTAAAATTTAAACATATAAATCAAAAACTTAATTATTAAACCTGATTTGGCGTTTATATTCAATTCACATCATCTGTTACATAGTGACGAATATTTTCAACTCTGGAAAATGCAAGTCCGAAAAATATAAATTATGTGATACAGCTTAAATTTATAAAAAAGAATGCTGAACGTTACAGCTAGATTCTCAGCAATTTAGTAGAAAGTTTTTATCAATCAATTTTAAAAATTTGAATCTTTTTTTAGCAGCCTGACTTGTCGCTCTCATTTTCAGATTCGTAGCGATTAAAAACATAATTCCATAAAAATAATATGGTATTCTGTTTTCCTACAATGAAACCAGATAAAACCTGCACCTGGGGGAATAAAATGATCAGCAAATTTCTGCCAACACTCGAAAAGTTTCAACCTACAGAACAACAATATATTGACTATTTTAATACCAAAGGTGAAAAAGATGTTCTCGCCAAAGTAATTTCAAATATGCGTGGTACTGCTGAAATTCAAGCCTCACAAGGGGTCGATGCATGGCTAGGTTATGGTGTGTATTTACCAGCCATTGAACGTATTTTTGCTTTGCACCAAGGCGAGACTGAAGCTGAATTTTATGCGCGTACACAATACCCTGTCGATGTTGTGAATGCATACACGCTTGCCAATCATGAAATTGCAACACTCATTGCTGCAGATAAATACAGTCGAATGCATCAGCAAACTGTGGCAGTTAATACTTCTTTATGGCCGTTGAATGATGAAGGACTAAGTATCGACTTACATGACTTCCCTAACCGACTGAAAGCAAAAATTTAGTTTTTTACACGACAGTACATGCTTTGATTAGCATCATAATACCTTGCCATCTCGTTGATTATTTTCAATATTAAATTTATTAAAAACAATAAAATCAATGAGATGCCATGAAGAAACAACAAAAATATCTATATTTTTAAACCCTAAACTTAAAGCTGCTGAAACTCTTGAATATTCAGCTCATGAATTTCACCGCGCCAAATCCATTTTAATTTAGATTCCAAAAACACATCGCCCTCAAACCAGACAAATAGACCTTCCATCATTTTTGGCCAATCTTCTTTGGTTACTATAGTACGCCCCGAAATCACTGCCAAAATTGCAGCTAAGATCGTATCGTGGCTAACAGCAAGGCTCAAACCATAAGGGTTGCTCGGATGAGTGTTATATATGAGTTCCAAGACATCAACCACACCATGAATCGGATGCTTCATACCTGGCAAGGCATTATTAACAAAACTATTAATAAAACCCAATGCGCCTTGCCGCTGAAAATAAGGACCTGCTTGTTTAATGTCTAACACAAAACTTCCGGGTTCAACCAATAAACCCTGCTCAATAATTTCTATGCGGTGAGTATTCGGTTCAAGCGTTTGCGCATCTGCCCCCTGAATCATTAACGCAGCAGTATCAATACAACGCTGAATTGGGCTAGAAATACAGTGTTGAATAACTCGGTCAGTATTATCAATTAAATATGAGCCCCAAGCTTCAGCCAAATCACGCCCTTGATGGGTCAATTGTAAATCATAGCCTGCAAGACCCTGACCAGTGACAACTTCGCGAATAGAATGACGTGTAAATAACGTCACTGGCGTTTTTGCATCGGGCAATAAGTCGATGGCTTTCAGCATACTAGGCGGGAGCAAGTCTAAGGCCATAATCAACAACAACTCAATAATTCAAAAAACACTATAGCACGCTTAATTTTTAGCTCAAGCCAATGAAGGCATTAGTTCAAGTGCTTGTAATGCGAGTTTTTTCATATCGTTATTTCGATAAGCAATAAAACCGCCATTTAATAAACTCGCTCTTTGGTTATATACGAATGGCCGTCCCTGAAAATCAATCAAGCCACCACCGATGCGCTCCAACAAGCATTGACCTGCACTGGTATCCCATTCAGACGTTGGGTGGAACCGTGGATAAATGTCTACACGATCTTCAAGCATCATACAAAACTTGTAAGCGCTTCCTGCACGGTATTCTGTAATTTCAGTCAGCTTTTCTAATTGATCTAAATAAAGTTGATATTGAGGCTTGCTCTGGCTACTTTGGCTTAAACCGACTTGTACGGTGTGTTGCTGTTCCGATAAATAATATTCAGACCATACATCTTTTTCAATAGCGTATTTTAAAGGCTGACCTTGCTTTGGGCAGAAGTAAATTTGTTGCTCACATGGAATTGCAAGCACGGCAAAACTTGTGTGTGCTCCATCAATCAAACTCAAATTGATAGTAAATTCGGGACGCTGATGTAAGAACTCTTTAGTACCGTCTAAAGGATCAAGCATCCAAAAAGACGTCCAGTGCTGTCTATGTGTATGCTTCCCTTCTTCAGACAAAATAGGCATTTGAGGGAATATTTTTTCTAAAGCCTCTGTAATGTATTGATTAACACGATAGTCCGCTTGCGTCACAGGCGAATCATCTGTCTTTTTTTCAATGCTAAAATCATCGCCTGCAACATACGCTTGGTATTCTGCACGCAAAATTTCACATGCCTGAGTCACAATAGGTACAAGTTGCTGAATTAAAGCATCTTGCGGTGCAATGATTGTTCTGAACATGCGATACCCTTTTTTATTGAATCAAGCAACTCAAAAAATTTTCAACACTTAAATGCCGATACATACCCATAAAGACGCTCTAGATCTTAGAGTATCTTTTCAAAAAACATTATACGCTGATGATACTAGAAAAATGTAAAACGATTGTGCAGCCTAAACCAATCTCTACTTGGGGCCACTACATGACATGATCATTTCATCAAGCACATCTCATGGGCAAATGTTTACATGATCACTGATGACAAAAATTTTGAGCAAAAAAAATCCCACGCATGGAAGCGTGGGATATAAAACGAGAAAAGCTACAGCACTTTAATTTCGTGACACAGTATAAACCTATATTTTGAATACATCAATTAAAAATGCAAAATCCGACACATTTTTATGCATTTTGTACAGACCGCTGTTATTTACTATTAATCTGCGCACTTTACTTCAAGCTGATACTCATCCTGTGTCACTTTAATTTTAATTTTTTGATATTTTCTTTTATTCGGATCCATCGCAGAACCCGCGACTTCAGATAAGAACTTCCGATCATTCATTAGTTCACTATAAGCTTTATATCCAATCAAAATTTTTTCGGGTTTTTTATTTTTGGAAATTAATGCGTTCAGAATGTCGTCTAGTTCATTTGCAGTAACAATTGGCATATAAATCAACTCAAAATAAAAAAGAGTATCTATGAACAATATGATGAAATGATGTCAAAACAATATTTTGAAAAATATAAATTAAAAATAAAGCCCGATCACCACAAAAATAGATAGGGCTTTTGTCTAAAAATCAGACCATAAAATTATTTTATTTAACAAAAAGCCTGTTTATCTCTCTCCAAATAAACAGGCTTAAACTACACACACCGCATTTAATCATTTAGCATTTATATTTATGACACAGATACTACAGCTTAAATATTTCAAATTGATGAAGCTAAATTGCTTTTATAAAACCATGCCGACTCAATCGTCATTTCTTAAAAATGTGAGCTCGTATTCATCATGGGTAATTTTAATCTTAGTATTCCGATAGGTCCGCTTTTTCGGGTCTAGCGAAGAATTGATGACGTTATCTGCAAATTTCGGATTCGACATAAATTTTGCATATAACATATAACCGATACGAATCTTCTTAATTGCTTTTTTCTTTCCTTTTGCCTCATATTTATCTAGGGTTTCATCTAAAAAATCTAAACTGAGTTCACTCATTTATTCATCTCTATTTTATTGTCATTCGATCCATGTTTTACCTGATTCTAAGTTAAATAACCAGTGCAACATCTTTATTTATTAATCATTCGGATAGATCACCAACATCATTTTCTTAGTATAAGTCAGCCAATTTTCATCTACTTTTGCTACACATATACAAAAGCCACCTTAAAGGTGACTTTGATTTTAACAATGCAAAATGAAAATCTGATGAAAATCACATTACATAGACATAACTGCAGAATAACTCAGCGGAATTGAAAAACTAACCAAAACTAAAGAAGCTGTACGCTGCAAGTTTTTTTGATTTAGCCATGAAATTCTATTAGCAACCAATACAGAACCAATAAATATCCAAAATAACGCAATTGGAGTAATTAGACATAAAAATAATCCCATGTGCACCGTATATGATTGAAGACTTGACCATGCGGCAATTGGAAAAACGGCTGAAGCAAACAACAGAGCTTTCGGATTGAGCATTGTCGCGCAGAAAAGTGACTTGGCTGTAATTGAGGGTTGGTTTAAATCTGCATCAACTGTAGAAGTTTTCCATAATTTAAAGGCTAAATAAATAATATAAGCTGCACTGCAAAGTTTCAGTACTGGCGGTAAAATAGGGAGAGATTCAGCAATTGAGTCAATTAAAACGCCCCATACGGTGATTGCAATAAAGTAGCCTATCACTTCAGCAGGAATCAATTTAAGGGATTTTTTGACACCAGTTTCAATACCTGAAGACGCTAAAAGTGTATTCGTTGGTCCAGGTGTTAAGAGGATGGTAATGACCAAACTTATAAAAAGCCATGAAAACATTCACTATCCTTTTCCTTGTAAATTTGGCCAAATCTTTCAATATTTCGTTTTATTTGTCGACATTTTAAATGTAAGAAAAAATTTAATACAAAAATAAATACTAAAAAAAGTAATTACTTAATATTCAATTCATCTTGCTTTCAGCATGTACCTTGACTGACTCAAAATGACCTTTTTTGTTCACTAAAATTCTTATAATTTAGATTAACATTTGAAATGCAGCGCCATACTCTTAAAAGTCATACTTGACTCAGACGTCTAAAGCCAACTCCTTTTCTTGGTCGGTCAGATAGTAATCAACCAATATATACTTTCCAGAATACACATGTCGATCTGTTTAGCTTTAGTGGCGGTAAACAGGTCATCAAACACTTACCGAGACTCACGCTGCTAAAACTGCAACAACCTGTTTGCTTTCAATATTCACCAGTAGCTAAAGATAAAAATGGTTTTTTCTACTCACCAATCTTCACTAAACAGCAACATACGCACTATCTCAAATAACACCCCCAATTCATACAGGACGCAGAGACAGTCGCACAAAATATTGTAGTAAACGCATGTGCGCTGAGAGCTTGATACATCGCATGCCTTTTACATCATCATTAATTTTCAATGCAGATCTGGTATGATTAATAATGATTATTGATTACACTTTATAAAATATAATATGCATGATTCATCAACAAATTTTAACGATAACCGCCCCATCAAATCGTGGTTTGGATTTCTTTTAGGATTGTTCTGCGTTGTAATGAGCATAATAGCGTTATTTGAATCTGTGAGTTTACAAAGCATCCTGAGAAGTTTAGGTTTTCTATGCTTTTGGTATCCATGGAGTCAATTACAAGTTAAGAATCGTCCTCTCTCAAAATTTTTCAGTAGTGAAATAGACGGCGACAAATTAAATAAACAAGCAAGCGTCCTCGCAATTATTGCTCTGGCTCTACTCATCAGCTCTACAATTTTGTTTTATATGAGTTAGTTTGAATAGCAACCCGTTTCTTGATTGGCTGACATTACTAATTGAGAAAAAAGTTCAACCATAGTAATTACACCGATAACTATTGCTGATTGAAAGAGCTTGATGAAGGCTTATATTAGTTTATGTATTATGCAAATTTATCAAAATCATAAGGTGTCTTTAAAGTGAGAATACATATTGATAAGTTAAGTATTCGTTCGACCACCGAAGAAGATTGGGAAATATTAAAAACTGTGCGCTTAGAATCTCTCTTAGAGAGTCCTAATGCATTTTCTTGCAACATACTCTACCACTGAGCTGTATAGTGAATTGCAATGGCGTGATCGGGCAGCACATAAAACTCAATATCACTATATCTTAGCTCTAAATGGGCAACGCGCTATTGGTATAATTGGTGGAAAACAAAGTACTGAACTAGAGTTTGGCTTGATCGCCATGTGGGTCAATCCAGAGTTTCGCGGTAATGGTATAGCAGATATGCTGATCAATGCTATAAAGAAATTAGCAATTTCTAAAGGGCATTTTAGAATAGCCCTGAGTGTTTCTCAAGATAATATTCGGGCAATAAATCTTTACTCTAGGCACGGTTTTTCATGTATAGCCGACTGGGAAAACTCATCTATAAATGCTCGCCCAAGAAATCAAAAAATGGAATGTGTCGAATTAGACAGAGTGATACCCAAATTTGCATAAAGCTTACTTGTAGGTTCAATGGTATATCAGGGCACTTCCCTACAAGTCTATATGTTTAAAACATCAAAAATGACTGACTTATACAAAGTCAAAAAAGTGAATATGATTTTTCAAATACTTGAGAAATGTATTATTTTACTAAATAAAATTAGGCGTATAGAGAGTAAGTTAATGAACCACCCTGAGTCTCAAATTGATGATATACAGATTGTAGGTTTACAACATTGCAAGTCGGAAAATTTAGTTCATTTTTATATAAAAAATAAAACTCATTTAGCCGATGCAATGCCCCTTAGAGATGAATCTTTTTATCAGTCTCACTACTGGGACGAGCAGATTGCTGATTATGCTCAATTATTTAAAGAAAAGTGTGCGATTAAATTTGTTTTACTCAAACATGAGCAGGTGATTGGAACCATTACATTTGATCAAATTTGCTATGGTGCCTTTCGTTCTTGTTATCTTGGATACTTGTTAGACCAAGATTATCAAGGAAAAGGCATAATGACTAAAGCTTTACAGTTTTGTTTAAGCTATATAATTAAAGACCTCAACCTAAATCGTGTAATGGCTAATTACGTTCCTGAAAACCTTCGTAGTGGAAAACTACTTCGTCAGTTAGGATTTGAGCGAGAAGGCTATGCCAGAAAGTATCTTTTACTCAATGGTGTATGGAAAGATCATATTTTGACCAGCTATATTAATGACACCTAATATTAACCAAATAAAGTTCCAGTTTAAATTTTCGTCTGCAAACCAATTAAAAAAATCGCATCTACCCAGAGGATTTTCAATTCACACTCTTAAGACAGACAGTGATATGAGCGTTTCTGGAAAGCGAGTCTGCGTTACAAATAACAATTTCACACAGACCGTTTAAAGCAACGTGAAATTTTTAATTTAGTTGGGCGGATTGATTACCCAATATCCCCTATTTCACACCCACTCCTTAAAGGGCAAGGCTCACCATCCAATAAGTTTTCAAGCATGCTCTGCATCTGTAGCAATTGAAATATTTTCTCCTGTATCACCCCTAGTTTTTCCGACAAAATCGAACGAAATTGTGTAGCCGGAATTTCATTCTCATTGATTAATTGAGTGATTTGCCTTATCTCAGCCAGTGTAAAACCTAGATTTTTAGCCGTCTGGATGAGTTTCAATTGTTGCAGCGTCTGTTCAGGATAATCCTTATAACCATTATTACGGACTAAAGGTTGAATTAACTCCATTTTTTCATAAAAACGGATGGTATCTCGACTCAAATTCATCTGTTGTGATAGTTCACCGATCAACATATCTCATTTCCATGCATATTTTTAAAACCCTCTTGACCATGGAGTATACTCCATGCTTTAGCGTAAGCAATGACTAATGAATAGGAGTTAGTTCTATGTTTACATCACCCCAAACCGCCTTAATAGTCGGCTCAACTGGATTTATTGGTAAATTCCTTGTCGCTCGTCTGCTCCGTGATAATGCACGGGTCTTTGCTCTCTGCCGTAATATAAATGAGCAACCGCATAAACTAAGATCTTGGCTAACACAACAGGGAATTGACTATCGCCAACTTAGTTTCATTCAAGGTGATGTTACCCTTCCCCATTTAGGTCTATCACCTCAGGATTGGGAAACATTAAAAGAAGTTAACTATCTCTACAATACGAGTGCATTGTTTAAATGGAATCTCTCCATGGAGCAAGCTAAAGCAGTAAATGTTGATGGGCTGACCAACCTGTTACATAGTGTATGCAAGCATTGTCATTTAGAACGTGCAATACACTTGTCTGGCTATATGCTAACTCTAGACAAGCATTTACAGGCAGCAGGCATCTATAGAAAGAATATTGAAAAAACGGATTGGCCCAAAATTTATGACAGATTGGGTGCTTATGAAGCCTCAAAGATCCAAGGGCATTTTAACTGGATCAAGCAGGCTGACACTCTCAATATCCCATGGACAGTCATTCACCCGGCCACAGTAATAGGTGATGAAATGAGTGGAGAAATTCCTGCAAACCAGCCGATTGCCACCCTAATTCAACAGCTCAAACAAAGAAAAATGAAGGCACTGCCCGGGACACCTCAGCATTCACTGCCTCTAGTATCCGTAACAATGCTTGTGAATGCTATTTTCCATGCAGGCAAAGATACCCAAACTCTAAAACAAGAAATTTTAGTAGCCACCCCTGAACAATTATCCTTACAGACTTTGGTCAGCATTATTGCTAATGCTATACAGGTCAAAGCTCCACATCATTTTGTATCACTCTACTTTTTAAAATGGATTTTAAAATGGCATTGGTTGGCAAAAAAATTAGATATGTCTGGAGAAATGCTAAATTTTATTAGAACTGAACAGATTGACCTAAGCTTATTCAACCAACTCAATCAAAAGTGGGAAATTCCACCGACCGTACTACTAGAAACCATAGAAAAGACTGCAGGATGGGTGATTAAGCAATCAAAATAAAACAACACTAAGCATGGGCAATATTGAGTTACTCAAGATGGGGACCCTCCTCTCTAAGTTTTAGCAGTCATGGATTTATTCACTTATTCAGTTCTGATTTATATTTGCATACTTGTGAACAAGCATCTGTTGTTAATCCAAGTAATGGGTAAGTGCATAAATCCATCTATTGAGTTATTGGGAGTAAAAGAATACAAAATTGGAAAATAATCTTACCCTTAGGTAAAACCCTAATAAAAAAACCTTCCGATCCGTAGCCATCAACTTCTTATCTCAAAGTTTTCTGTTGTTAGATTTAAGCCAACTATCACTTAATGCCATTCGTTTTTTTCAAGCTAGTTGTTTTATACTCTAATGTTGCTATGTACAGATAGAAAATATGTACACAGATATGTACATCATTTTTCTTGAAAGGTTTTTCTATAAACTTTGTTGAACTTGAAAAAACATTGGAGATTTTTAAATGGAAAAACCGCTTATTATTTTTGATATGGACGGTACATTACTGGATCTTGCTTACGATGATTTTATTTGGAATCATCAACTTCCAATTCGTTATGCGGAACAGCACCAGTGTTCTTTAGAGCAAAGTCGACAGGCTTTGTTTCAGTTCTATCAAACCCATAATCACACTTTAAATTGGTATTCAACCCGCTTTTGGACAGCAAAAGTTGGTGTAGATACACTGGCTTTACAGCACGAGTTTAAGCATAAAGTCAGCCTCCGCGAAGGTTGTATTCAACTTCTCGACTACTTGAAAACCAATGGTTATCCTTGTTGGCTTGCAACCAATGCGGATTGCGAAGGCTTAAAATTTAAGCTTGAACACACTGAACTGGCCTCATATTTTGATGTCATCATCAGCAGTGAAACACTTGGTCATGCCAAAGAATTTACCGAGTTTTGGCAACATCTTCATAAGCACCATCCTTTTAACCCATCACACTGCTATTTTATCGACGACACAGAGAAAGTGCTTAAAGGTGCTGAAAGTTTTGGAATTCAAAACTTATTTACCATTGCTCAGCCCTCATCACTGGGACAATCTAAAGTATCGAGCTCTTATCCCATATTAAATCAACTCACCGATTTAATTCATTATTTAGAGCAAGCTGAGGTCACTACAAAATATGCGTAAATCCGCTTTAGCTGAAGGTGCTGTAGGCATGCGTATTGATAAATGGTTATGGGCAGCACGTTTTTTTAAAACGCGCTCGATTGCCAAAAATGCCATCGAGGGGGGTAAAGTCCACCACAATGGCGAACGTGTCAAAGTATCACGTGAAGTCCGTATTGGTATGGAACTCACGATTCAACAAGGTATTGATAAGAAAACCGTGGTAATCAAAGAGCTCTCTGATGTTCGCGGTCCTGCACCAGTCGCACAAAAGCTTTATGAAGAAACTGAAGTCAGTATTACACGACGGGAATTGATTGCAACCCAAAGAAAGTTGCATAATCTAGCTCGACCTGATCATCGCCCGAGTAAAAAAGATCGACGAGATATCAGCAAGTTTAGACAAGAAAATGATCAACAATTTGACCAATACTGGTCTTATAATGATGATGAATGACATGCGTCATATTGTGTCGTACACGATATGACTTTTATAGAAGATACGGACTAAATCTGTCACTATAGTGATCATATTCAGTAACTATCCGTGACATCGTTTTGAGGTTGTAAGATGGATGATAATAAAAGCAAGGCGCTTAATGCTGCGCTAAGTCAAATTGAAAAACAGTTTGGCAAAAACACAGTAATGCGCCTTGGCGATAACACCGTACAAGCTGTTGAAGCGGTATCGACGGGTTCTTTAACACTTGATATTGCGCTTGGTATTGGCGGCTTACCCAAAGGTCGTATCGTTGAAATTTATGGTCCTGAATCTTCAGGTAAAACAACGATGACTTTGCAAGCGATTGCAGAATGTCAAAAAGCAGGTGGCACTTGTGCATTTATTGACGCCGAACACGCTTTAGATCCTCAATATGCTCGCAAACTAGGTGTAGACATTGATAACCTACTGGTTTCACAACCAGATAATGGTGAACAAGCTCTTGAAATTGCAGATATGTTAGTTCGCTCTGGAGCGATTGACCTGATCGTTGTCGACTCAGTAGCTGCATTAACACCACGTGCAGAAATTGAAGGTGAAATGGGCGACTCTCACATGGGCCTACAAGCACGTTTGATGAGCCAAGCATTACGTAAAATTACAGGTAATGCAAAACGTTCAAACTGTATGGTGATCTTCATTAACCAAATTCGTATGAAAATTGGTGTGATGTTTGGTAGCCCTGAAACCACAACTGGTGGTAATGCGCTGAAGTTCTATGCTTCTGTTCGTTTAGACATCCGCCGTGTAGGTCAGGTCAAAGAAGGCGATGAAATTGTTGGTTCTGAGACCAAAGTCAAAGTTGTTAAAAACAAAATGGCACCGCCATTCCGCGAAGCACTCTTCCAAATCCTCTATGGTAAAGGTGTGAACCACTTAGGTGAGCTTGTAGACTTGGCTGTTCAGCAAGAAATCGTACAAAAAGCCGGCGCTTGGTATTCATACCAAGGCGACAAAATCGGTCAAGGTAAAAACAACGTGATTCGTCACCTTGAAGAAAATCCTCAGTTGGCTGAAACCATTGAGAAAATCATCCGTGATCAACTGCTTACCACTTCAAATGCTGCACCCGTAGAAGAGAATGAAGAAGAGCCAGACTTTTTAGATGCTTAATTTAAAGCATCTTTCTAAAGAATAAATGTGATTACACAACATTTAGGCTTACACTAAGAAACGCCCTACGGGGCGTTTTGTTTATTCAGATCTATTTCATAGCCGATTATGCCTAATTCAAAATTCCCCAAACTTCTTGACTATGATGCTCTCAAACAAAAATTTGGTGAGGAAGAATCCCCTGCTACTCAATACAGCCACACGCAGGCAACACAAGAAACGGTTGATACCCTAGATTTTGATGAAGAGAATCAGCCCAAACCCACAGGTTTAACAGGTTCCCGTCTACGTTCTTATGCATTTGCGGTACTGACACGTAAAGAGTATTCAAAAGCAGAATTGATTGAAAAATTAGTCACATGGGCAATATACCGTGAAGAAGTGATTACACTGGTTGAAGAGCTTTCCGCACAAAACTACCAAAGTGATCAACGCGTTGCCGAAATTATGCTATCGAGCCAAAAACGTAAGGGCAAAGGCCCTAACCGTATCAAAATGGCGTTAAAAACTAAAAAGATTGACACTGGCCTAATTTTAGAAGAACTGAAAGAAACAGATTGGGTCGAACAAGCCTATCAACTCAAAATTAAAAAGTATGGAACTGAGGTCGCAACAGATCCAAAACTCAAAGCCAAACAAATCCGTTTTTTAATGTATCGTGGCTTTGAAATGGATGCGATTATGAAAGCCATTTCGAGAAAAATGGAAGATTGAATCGTCATTTAACACTCATATCATAAGGAATTTAAGGCTGAGATACATCACTAAAACTTGAGCATACGAAGAAGTCTTTGGGACTTTAAATACAGATAAAACCCTCAACTTACTGCAATTCATAACTAGACCCAGTAATGCCTAAATTACTTTTATGTAGTGTCATCTTATAAGCACCATCAATGCTTGTATTATAGTAGTCACCCGATCTAGCCTCGATCCTCTGGATCTCGCCATTAGGCATACGAACATCTAAATAATAATGCGAAATAATACACATAGATAAAATATAACCATACCTATGGAGATATAATTTAAAAAGCCATTTGAAATAAAATATAAAATCGAGAAATAGATAAAAATAATGGTAATTACAAAAAAGAAAATAAAAAGTAAGACACTTTTAATTTTTTAGAGGATTCAATAGTAAGAACTAAACTAGCATCAATGCCGTAATAATCTTTCATTTTTATTCTTTTATATTTATAAAACTGGTGGCAACCCTACCAGCAAGCCTTCGGCACATCATATTTCTACTACCGTTGCTACCTTCCGGTCCTGGCGGGGTTCGTAGAGTACAATTGCGAAGTAACCGGCAGGGCTACCATTGCAAGAACAGAGTATAGAGATTTTCTCCCAAGTTGCAAGCCTATAAATGCTTTTTAAGTAAGCATTTCATTCAATTGATTATTTATAAAACAAACTGAGAAAAAGACATTCTATTTTGAACAACATCGGTACTACAATCCTTTACCTAAATACACGACAACAATGTAAAAGCTTATTGCATTTCAGAACATTGCCGTTTTTAATGGGGTAAATAAATTTTGTTTGATGTGTCTACATCAAAAGCATGACAACACGGATATTTCATGATGCTAAAGAAGCATAGCCTATGTGCCCTCACCCTACTTTGCACAACGTCTGTTTTCGCCAACGTTCCAATTGAATCACTAGGCTTAAGTCAAGCCAGCAATAACAGTGTCAGCTCAACTAGCTTAGCTGTAGATACGGGTGCAGGAGCCACTGCAACCAATATCAATTGGCAAATCATGCAAAAAAACCAGCAACTAGAAAATGATTTGCGTATCTTGCGTGGCAAGATGGAAGAACAAGATAATGAAATTGCTCAGCTTAAACATGAATTAGAAAACCGCTACGCTGACCTAGATCAGCGTTTAGAATTACTTCAACAAAAACTAGACCCTGAAGCAAGTAATACAGCGGAGGATAATCAACAGGATATTACTCCCAGCACCAACACAACCAACACAAGCTCCGGGAACAACACAGCCCCCCCAGTAAACCCAGCAAATAAGCCACCTGTGGTTGTCAACACACAGAATACGTCTGAACCATCGGAACTAGAAAAAGCAGCCTATACCGTAGCTCTAGATGCGTATAAGCAAGGTGGTGCAAAGAAAGCCATTGCACCTATGCAAAATTTTATTAAGAACAATCCCAATAGTGTTTATATTAGCAATGCCTATTTTTGGTTAGCAGAATTCAACTTAGCCGTTGAACCCACCAACTATGCAGAAGCAAAGAAAAACTATGGTATTGTGGCGAACAAATACCCAAACTCCTCGCGTGCACCACGCGCTGTTTATCAGCTCTATAATATTGCCAAAGAAGTAGATAAAAACACGACTCAAGCCAATCAATATAAAGCCAAGCTACTTAAACAATATCCTAAGTCTGAAGAGGCTTCTTTCTTTAAAAAATGATTTTCCTATAGATATAAAAAAAGACACGCGAAGTGTCTTTTTTTATATCTAGAATGAGCTTAACGCACAATGCCTCGTTCTGACTGTTCTAATGAGTCGATGAGCAATTGTACCTCAGCAACTTCAGGCAAAATTTCTACACGGATACGTTCTAAAGCCTGCTCTGTCGTTAGACCTTCTTTATAGATCAATTTAAATGCTGTGCGTAAACCTTGAATCACATTTTTAGACCAACCTTTACGACGCATGCCTTCAACATTCATCGCAAAAGCATGTGCAGGATTACCAGAAACCATTACATAAGCAGGTACATCTTTCACGATCAAGGATGCACCACCAATCATACTGTAAGAATCAATCTTACAGAACTGGTGTATCCCTGAGTTACCGCCGACAATCACATAGTCTCCTACATGAACATGACCAGCCACACCAACATTGTTTGCAAAAATATTATGATTACCTACCACACAGTCATGTGCGATATGTGTATTAACCATCAATAGATTATGGCTACCAATCTTAGTAAGACCGTGATCCTGAACCGTACCACGGTGTAAACTACAATGTTCACGAATTTTATTATGGTCGCCAATTTCTAACCAGGTTTCTTCACCTGCATATTTTAGATCCTGACATACCTCACCCACGCTTGCGAATTGGAAAATTTCATTCTGCTCGCCAATACGCGTATAACCACCGACCACCACATGTGAGTGTAACTGTGTACCTGCACCAATGGTGACATTTGGACCAATAACACAATACGGTCCAATCTTTACATCTGCTGCAATCACGGCAGATGCATCGATAATTGCTGTAGGGTGAATAAATTCGTTATTGCTCATGATTGCTCTATTTTCTGATGCGAAACCATAATTTCCGCAGATGCTGCTACTACACCGTCAACGGTGGCAATACAATTATATTTGTAAATACCACGTTTCTGCATAACCAATTCTGATTTTAACACCAATTGGTCACCTGCAACGACTTGCTTTTTAAAGCGAACTTTCTCTGCACCTGCAAACAAGAACAAAGAGCCTTCACTCGGTTTTTCATCGTTCATGATAAAACCAAGAATGCCTGATACTTGTGCTAATGCTTCGACAATCAAAACACCTGGCATAATTGGATAATTAGGGAAGTGTCCTTGAAAAAATTCTTCATTAATAGACACATTTTTATAAGCCACAATACCATTTTCAGTCACATCAACAACACGATCGACCAATAAAAAAGGATAGCGGTGTGGCAAGTATTCACGGATCGTTTGAATTGTCATTGGCAATTCAGGTTTCGTGAAACTAGTAGAATTCGACTCAGTCATCATATTTCTATTTACGCAATTTAATTGTTGATTCAAGGGACTCTATTTGAGTCTGCATATGATCAATTTTTTTGACCAGTTGGGTCAATGGCACATCTGCTAATTGTCTTAAACGCACAACCGTACGTTTCCACTTTTGATTTTCAAAAAGCCCTATGCCTGAAGAATAAGTTCCAGCCACAGAAATATTATTTGTGACCATTGACATTCCTGTTAACGTCACATTATCAGCAATATTTAAGTGTCCAGCAATTGCAGAACCACCACCAACAATACAATTTTTGCCAATGGTCGTGCTACCTGCTACAGCGGTCTTTGCAGCAAATGCAGAATTTGCACCGATTTTAACGTTATGTGCAATTTGCACAAGGTTATCAATAATGACACCATCTTCCAAAATCGTGTCATCCAAAGCACCTCGATCGACACTACAATTCGACCCAATTCGCACATCATTTCCAATAATGACAGAACCCAATTGTGCAATGCGATGCCATTTACCTTGGTATGGAGCGAAACCAAAACCTTCTCCACCTATTGCAGTATTGGCATGGATACGTACACGATCGCCAATTTTACATGACATTAAATTTACATGCGATTCAATCAGACCATTACGTCCAATTTCAACACCATCATGAATGGTGACATGCGACTGGATAATTGTATGATTACCAATCACACAATTTTCGCCAATCACAACATAATGACCAATATAGGCACTATCCGAAATAATTGCTGAGGAATGAATCTGTGCAGTACTTTCGATACCCTGCTCAGTATGCTTAGCCTCAAAAGCATGCGTTAAAATTGCAAATGCTAAATAAGGATTAGCAACAATAATAAAGTTTTGATGTTCAACCAAGTGATCTTTCAAAGCTGCTGTAACAATGAAGGCTCCAGCTTTAGACTGTCGTGCTTGATCTAAGTATTTTTCACTATTCACAAAAGCAACATGTCTAGACTCAGCAGAGTCTAGACTAGCCAATCCTTTGAAGATCAAGTCTGCTTGACCTACGCACTCACCTTGAACTAAACGAGCAAGATCTTCTAAGCGATATTGTTGAGGATTCATTGGATTACTTAATTGCGTTAACCTTTTGAATCATTTTATCAGTTAAATCATACTTAGCGTCATAGGCAAGTGCCGAGTTTTTATTCAAAACAACATCTAATTGATTTTCTTTACGCAATTGTTCAGCAACTTGCTTCACTCGCGTATCAAAAACTGAACGAACTTGTTGAATAGAACTTTGTACACTATTTTGCATTGTTTGCTGTAAAGTATTGAACTCTTTCAGCTTCGTTTGGTATTGAGCCACTAATTTTTGCTTTTCTGCATCGCTTAATTTATCGCCAGTCTGCAAACGCTGTTGCAAGTCCTGAAGCTCTTTACCTAGTTGATCAAGCTTAGTGCTTTGTGGCTGTATTTTTTGTTGGAAGCTTGAGTTTTGTTGTTTTAAATATGTGCTATTTTCAACTACACGCTCAAGATCCACGACACCATAACCTGCCGCATTGACTACTGTTGAAGTTAAAGCCGTTAAAACCAATGCTGTAAAAATTTTTTTCATGATTTAATCTGTCATATAAATAAAGAAAGGTCGACCTTAGAAGGTACGACCAATTTCAAATTGAATGCTCTTCGTCTCATCACCGTCTTTATCATTCAGTGGGAACGCATAGCTTAACGATAATGGGCCAATCATCGTAATCCACGTAAAGCCAACACCAACACTATAACGCAAATTACTTAGGTCAAAACCATATTCATCTTTACAAGTTTTTCGCTCAGTTTCTGTAGAAAATACATCACATTGCGTATCGAAAACCTGACCACCTTCAGCAAAAATCACTGGGCGAACTTGACGCGTCCAATCGCCTTTAAATGGTAAAGGTAATGCCAATTCCGTACCAAATTGTACAAGTGCGTTACCACCCACTTCTTCAGGAGAAGGATCATTTTGACCTGTTTCAGTATAATAAACACCATCGTATTTAGGACCCAATGTACTTGTGTCATAACCACGAACCGAACCAAAACCTCCAGCATAGAAGTTTTTGTAGAATGGAAGGTCATTACCATAACCCAACTTACCATAACCACGAAGTACGAAGTCCTTACCTAATGGAAGATACCCTTGTGCATCATAGGTAATTTTTTGATATTCAACATCACTACCAGGTAATGCAATTTCACCATTCACACGATGCGACATACCTGATGTTGGGAATACTGGACGGTTTAATGTATTATAAGACCAACCAAGGTTAATATTATAAGTAAAGAAATCGCCTTGATACTCTGAACTATATTCTTGGGTTGAAATTTCATTACCATCATCATCAACACATACACCATCGCTCCAAGAACCAGAACAATATGTGCCTGTGCCAGTTTTCTTACCGCCATGTGCTAACAAATAATCACGCACATAGGTAGATACGTATGGACCAGTGGTTACTTTAGTTTTATCAATCGTTAAGCCTGCACTAATATTTTGGTTTTCATCAATTGGATAACCAAAAGTCAGACCACCACCTAAGCTGTCTGTAACATAGTTGTTGACGTTATAGTCATCATCAAGCTTGGTTTTACGGTAATACATGTTATAACCACGTTTTACACCATCAATGGTGAAATACGGGTCAGTTACACTTAAATTATAATAGTCTTGCGTCTCTGAGCGTGTTAAATCAATAGCAACCGAATTACCCGTGCCCAAGAAATTCGTTTGACTTAAGCCTGCTTGGAACGTGACACCACCACTTTGCGAGAAACCAACAGCTAATGTTGTTGTACCAGAATGTTGTTCTTCAACATTTACATTAAGGTCGACTTGGTCTGCAGTATTCGGTACACGTGCTGGTTTAATATCAACAGTTTTAAAGAAACCTGTACGCTCTAAACGCACTTTAGATAAATCAATCTTTTCATTGCTCGCTAATGCACCTTCCATCTGACGCATTTCACGACGTAAAACCTCATCCGCAGTCTTGGTATTTCCTGCAAAGTTAATACGACGAACTGTCACTTGTTGACCCGGATTAATATAATAATTTAAGCCAACCAAGTGGGTTTCTTTATCAATCTGAGGCACTACATTAACTTCGGCATAGTAATAACCAGCATTGCCGTATTTACGTAGAAGCAATTGTTTAACTGCATTTACTTTTTCTTGCGAGTAAATATCGCCATCTTTATAAATTTGTAATGCTTTTAGTTCTGAAGGTGTATATAAAGCATCACCTAAGAATTTGGTTTCGCCAAATTTGAATTGCTCACCTTCATCAACAGAAACTTCAACAAAAATATTCTTCTTGTCTTCACTTAAGTTTAAGCTTGAGTGATTAATATTAAAGTTGATATAGCCTTTGTTTAAATAAAGTGCACGTAACGACTCTAAGCTTGCGGCCATCTTTTCACGTGCATAACGATCATTACGCGAAATAATAGAGGTCCAACCACTCTCTTTTACTGCAAACGCTTGTTCAATTTCGCTTTCTTTAAAAACGGTATTACCAATAATATTGATATCTACAACTTTTGCAGCTTTACCTTCTACAAACTCAATCGTCAAATCTACACGATTGTTCGGCTTTGGTGTACTGACAACTTTTACATCAGCATCATAACGACCTTGCTGCATGTACTGTTGTTCAAGTTCAGACTCAACAGTTTGTAAGGCTGATTTTTTCAGCACTTCACCTTCTGTAATACCCATTTTTTTGAGACCTTCTTCTAAGGCCTCTTTAGGGATAAGCTTATTTCCTTTAAATTCAACTTTAGAAATAAGAGGACGTTCGACAACCTTGAAAACCAGCGTATCGCCCTGCTTTTCAGTTTTAATGTCATCAAATAAACCTGTTGCATACAAACTACGAATGGCATTGGCAAGCGCAGCATCGCTCACACGATCTCCACTGTTCAACGGAATCATTCCATAAACATTTGCTGGCGTTAAACGAACAAGTCCATCAACCTTAATATCACGTACTATATAATCTTCTGCTGCATATACTTGTTGTACTGTTGCCATAGCACTAACGAGCGCCAGAGGCATAAATAAATGTGTGTGCTGCATGCCAGTCTTTTCCGATGTAAAATTTAATTCCGTATCTACGCTTTCTTACAAACGCATAAAATCATTGAATAGTGCCAGAAGCATCATACTTCCGAGCAATACCATACCAATTTTCAAACCAACCAATTGTATTTGTTCAGAAACAGGTTTACCACGTATCAGTTCTATAAAATAATAGACCAAATGTCCACCATCAAGCATAGGAATAGGTAATAAATTTAATATACCTAAACTAACGCTCATCAGCGCCATAAATGAGATGAAAGTCTGCCACCCCATTTCTGCACTTTGTCCCGCAACTTTGGCAATGGTAATCGGCCCAGATAGGTTATCTAAACCAATCAAACCGCGTACCATTTTCACAATCGAGTTTAAAATCATACTCGACAATTGACCAGTTTTGTCCACCGCCATCATGAAGGCTTCGGCAGGATTATATTGTATCGTTTGTTTATATTCTGTAGGAATACTGATCTTTCCTGAGTCACTTTGTACACCCAAGACACCAGAAACCTTACCCATATTGTCGCGTTTACCTTGTGGCATCACTTCAAGCTGTACCAACTGATTATTGCGAAGCACCTCAATTTTTAACAACTTTTCAGGCGATGCTTGAACGACCTGCACCACATCAAACCAGTCTTTCATTTTGACGCCATCAATTGCAACAATTTTATCGCCTTGTTGCATGCCTTGACGAATAGCTGCGCCATCTTCACTTAGCTTTGTAACAACTGCTGGAATTTTAGGCCTGTATGGCATAAAACCAAGCACATCAAGTGGAGACTGTGTTTGATCTTTCAGAAAATGCTGTATAGGCAGATTAAAAGTCTTGATCTGACCATTCCGTTCGGCCTGAATCTGAATTGAACCTGTTTCACCCACACGATCAACCAAAGCAAAATTCAACTTTTCCCAAGTCGGTGTTGTTAAACCATCAACTGCGGTAATTTTATCGCCGACTTGCATTTGAACTTGCGCCGCGGGGGTATTCGGTAACACTTTACCCACACGCGTATTCAATTGCTCTTGTGCAGGTAAAAAGAGTATCCAGAACAAAACTATTGCTAATGCTAAATTAATCAACGGGCCAGCTGCAACAATCGCAATACGCTTCCACGGATGCTGACGATTGAATGCTTTAGGCAAGTCTTCTTCAGATACATCGCCTTCACGCTCATCAAGCATTTTGACATAACCACCCAATGGCAGTGCTGACAGTTGATACTGAATGCCCGATTTTTTAGAAGTCCACTTTAAAAGCGTTGGACCAAATCCAATAGAATAAACTAAAACCTTTACGCCCAATTTACGCGCAACAAAATAGTGCCCAAACTCATGTATTGCAATAAGTGGGCCTAAAAGCAAAATTGCCGCAACAATAATAAACAAGGCGCTCATGCTTAAATTCCTATATTCACCACATATTGCTGAGCAACATGACGTGCGTTTCGATCTGCTTCTAAAATAACATCAAGTTCTGTTGCAGCTTGATATTGGATAGTATTTAAAGTGTGTTCAACAATAGCAGGAATATCCATAAAACCAAGCCGTTGATTCAAAAATGCAGCAACGGCTACCTCATTAGCAGCATTTAAAATTGCTGGAGCCGTACCACCTGTTTTCATCGCTTGACGCGCTAAACCCAATGATGGAAAGCGTATAGTGTCTGGTTCCTGAAAATCTAACTGATGATTTTTAAATAAATCCAAAGCAGGTACATGTGTTTCAATACGCTCAGGCCATGCTAAAGCATGCGCAATCGGCGTACACATATCTGGGTTACCCATTTGTGCCAACGTTGATCCATCCACATACTGCACCATGGAATGAATGATACTCTGTGGGTGCACGACTACTGTAACAAAATGTTCTTCAATTGAAAAAAGATGACACGCTTCAATCAATTCCAAACCTTTATTCATCAGCGTCGCTGAATCTACTGAAATTTTTTGCCCCATCGACCAGTTCGGATGCTTACACGCCTGCGCAGGAGTTACCTTTCGAAGCTCATCTAAACTATGCTTTAAAAAAGGGCCTCCTGATGCTGTAAGCAAAATCCCCGAAACGCCAAGTTTGGGTTGTCCTGAACGCTCAGTATCTAAATAACTGTGTGGAAGACACTGGAAAATTGCATTATGTTCAGAATCAACAGGAAGCAATAATGCCTGATGATCATGAGCAGCCTGCATCATGATGTCACCAGACATTACCAAAGCTTCTTTATTTGCAAGCAGTACCCGCTTGCCTGCTTTAACCGCTGCCAACGTCGGCATTAAGCCTGCTGCTCCAACTATAGCAGCCATCACAATATCAACTGCGGGATGCTCAGCAACTGCAATCAATCCCGCTTCATCAGCTAGAATTTCAATATCCGGTAAATTGACTGCAACTAAAAGCTGACGCAACTCATCAACTTTAGTTTGGGGAACCACCACAATTTTAGGATGAAACTGTTGGCATATTTCAACAAGCTCACCAAGTCGACTGTGAGCCGTAACCGCAAATACTGAATAGCGTTGAGCATGTTGCTGCAATATTTTTAAGGTGCTCTGTCCAATTGACCCAGTAGCACCCAAAATACAAACTGATTGTGACATTTACAAATCTACGCCAATGAGTTTTAACACATATACACCTGCTGCAAAGATTGGTGCAGCAGCGAGTAGGGAATCAATACGATCGAGCACACCGCCATGCCCTGGCAAGATACGGCCTGAATCTTTAATTCCAGCACGACGCTTGATCATGGACTCAAACAAATCACCCAACACTGAACTAAATACTGTCACTACAGATAAAATAAGAAACAATAAATGCTGTGCATAAGTTAAGTTTAAATAGAGGATTTCAACTGCAACCACAATGATCATGGCAGTAATCACACCACCATAAAGACCTTCTAATGATTTATTTGGGCTGACTTCAGGTGCAAGCTTACGCTTGCCCAGTTTTCGCCCAACAAAATATGCTCCACTATCAGCACCCCACACCAACAAAAACAGATACATGAGCCACCAAGGCGACATTTTCCATAATGCAAAAATAGCGGTCACTGCAGAAGAAACAAGTACGATCCCAATAACATTTAGTGTTGAGTTATACCAAGCATCGTATTGCGGATAAGTTTTCACCCAATAAAGACTTAGTAGCCAACAGAGAATAGACGCCGCCCAGAGCAACAGTGCGATATCATTAAAATATAAAGCCAAGGTTGCTAAGCCTGCGGTTAACAGACCAAAACCCCATGCAAGAGGCTTATTTACATTTTTTGTTGTGCGGGGCATGAGTTTAAACCACTCATAGCCTGCAACCCCTGCCGCAATAATCATCAGCACAAACATTGGATAGTGTGACTGGGTTGCAAACATACAACTCAATACAACGGCCACCAAAACCAATGCGGTTATAATCCGCTCTAACATTTATTTTTTCTCAATTTTATCTTGTAGAATTTGTTCAGTCGTTTTTCCAAAACGACGTTCACGACCACCAAATACAGCCAAGGCGTCATCAAACTCTTCCACACTAAACTCCGGCCAAAGCGTTGGAGTAAAGTAAAGCTCTGCATAAGATGCTTGCCACAACATAAAGTTCGATAAGCGAAAATCCCCACCTGTTCGAATCAATAGATCCACAGCGGGTAAGTCACTCAAACTGACATATTTTCCAAACAATTGTTCATCAACTTGCTCAGGATCTAACGCTTGAGATTGAACAGCAAGTGCAATTTGCTTGGCAGCATGTGCCATATCCCACATCCCACCATAACTGATAGCAATGGTTAAAGTCATGCCCTTGAAATTAGCAGTCTCTTGTTCAGCATGCAACATCAAGTCACGCAATTGCGGGGATAATTTTGCTCGGTCACCAATAAAACGCAAAGACATTTGATATCTATGCATACGAGGCAGTTGTTCATGAATAGTATCTTCCAACAACTTCATGAGCAAATCGACTTCAGCTTGGGGGCGCTTCCAATTCTCACTCGAGAAAGCAAAAACGGTTAATGCTTCTATATTTTTTGTTCGACAATGCTCAACAATCGGATCTAGGACATTCTTACCTTCACGATGACCATCCCCCTTTTGTAAAGCATTTTTTTTGGCAAAACGATTGTTGCCATCCATAATGATGGCAACATGTTTTGGAAGAGAAAGGTTGTCTTCTGAATCGGTCATTATAAAGTTTAGACCTTCAACAACTCAGCTTCTTTAGTCGCAAGACGTTTGTCCACTTCTGCAACAAACTTATCTGTGATTTTTTGAATATCATCAGATGCACGGCGCTCATCATCTTCAGAAATTTCTTTTTCTTTCAATAATGCTTTGATATCACCCAGTACATCACGGCGAATATTACGAATTGCAACTTTTGCATTTTCTGCTTCGTTACGTGCAACTTTCTGCATGTCACGACGCGTTTCTTCAGTCAACGCCGCCATAGGAACACGAATCGCATCAGCTGTAATTGGGTTTAAACCCAAGTCTGATTCACGAATCGCTTTATCAATTGCTGCAACCATTGTGCGTTCAAATGGCTGAACCAACAGTGTACGTGAGTCTTCAACACCCACGTTTGCCACTTGGTTTAATGGCACGTCAGAGCCATAGTAAGGAACCATTACACCGTTTAAGATAGATGGATGCGCACGGCCTGTACGAACCTTAGCAAAACCATGCTCTAACGAGTCAAGTGACTTGTTCATACGGTCTTCTGCGTCTTTTTTAAGATCGTTAATCATGTGATCTTCCTTACTTAATTCGAAAAGATATAAATTCTAAAATAGTGTGTAGTATAGAGAGCTTTCAAGGTCACGTACATTAGTTCGTTACGTGAGTACCCTCTTTTTCACCCATAACCACTGAAAGCAGTGAACCTGCTTTATTCATATCAAAGACTTGAAGCGGTACATTGTGGTCACGACATAAGCAAATCGCTGTTAAATCCATCACACCCAGTTTTTCATCTAGCACTTGATCAAATGTCAGACTGTCATATTTCACTGCATCATCGTATTTACTTGGGTCTTTGTTGTAGACACCGTCAACTTTCGTTGCTTTCAAGATAAGGTCTGCTTCGATCTCAATACCACGTAAACATGCTGCTGTATCTGTAGTAAAGAATGGATTACCTGTACCTGCTACAAACACACATACTTCACCTTGGGTCAGGTGGCGAATTGCATCACGGCTTGAATATGATTCAACCACTGCACCAATTGGAAGTGCTGACATTAAACGGGTTTTGATGTTACGACGCACCAAAGCATCGCGTAGAGCCAAACCATTCATCACGGTTGCAAGCATACCCATTTGGTCACCCGTTACACGACCAACCAAACCATCTTTCTGTAATTGACTACCACGATACAGGTTACCACCACCCACAACGATTCCGACCTGCACACCCAAACCAACTAAGTGAGCAATCGACAAAGACATCTGATCAAGCACTTGAGCGTCGATCCCCATATCTTTATTTCCAGCCAATGCTTCACCAGAAAGTTTCAGCAAGATGCGCTCAAAACGTGGTTTTTTAGAATCCAACATCGTAATAACTCCAATATCTAAATTTTAAAATTTTATTTGTGTCTTAATTCGATTTAATCGAAATCAATTGTGCATACAGATCATATTCATCTGCATCGGTAATTTCGACTTCTAACAAATCACCTGATTTAATCTGGCTTTTATCAATGTCTTCCACAAATACATTGCCATCAATTTCAGGAGCATCTGCGTATGAGCGTGCAATCGCAACTGGGAACTCTTCGTCCAGTTCATCAACCAGCACCGTCATTTTCTGACCAACACGCTTTTGAAGTTTTGTAGCAGAAATCGCCTGTTGCACTTCCATAAAGCGTTCATAACGCTGTTGCTTAATTTCTTCAGGCACATGATCTGGCAAGTCATTTGCTGTTGCACCTTCAACAGGTGAATAGGTAAAGCAGCCTACGCGATCCAGTTGTGCTTCTTTTAACCACTCAAGTAAGATTTCAAAATCTTCTTCAGTTTCGCCTGGGAAACCCACAACGAAGGTTGAACGAATCACCAAGTCAGGACATTTTTCACGCCATAACTTTAAACGCTCAAGGGTATTTTCACTATGTGCAGGTCGTTTCATTAGTTTTAAAACTTTTGGACTTGCATGTTGGAATGGAATATCCAAATAAGGCAAAATTTTGCCTTGTGCCATCAAGTCAATCACTGCATCCACATGTGGATATGGATAGACATAGTGTAAACGTACCCAAATACCCAGTTGACCTAAGGCCTCACACATGTCATAGAACTTTGTCTTAACAGGTTGACCATTCCAGAAGTCTAATTTGTATTTGGTATCGAGGCCGTAAGCAGAAGTATCTTGGGAGATAACGAGTACTTCTCTAACACCCGCACGTTTCAGCGCAGCCGCTTCCTCTAAAACAGAACCGACTGGGCGAGACACTAAGTCACCACGCATGCTTGGAATAATGCAGAAGGTACAACGATGGTTACACCCTTCTGAGATTTTTAAGTACGCATAATGCTTTGGGGTTAAACGAATCCCTTGTTCTGGAACAAGGTCAATAAATGGGTTGTGTTTTGGTGGCTCAGGCACGTATTGGTGCACAGCTTCCATCACTTCTTGATATGCTGCTGCCCCTGTCACTTTTAAGACATTTGGGTGCATTTGGCGAATTTTGTCTTCGTCTTTACCTAGGCAGCCCGTAACGATTACACGACCGTTCGCACTCATGGCTTCGCCAATGGCATCTAAAGACTCTTGCACTGCAGATTCAATAAAACCACAGGTATTTACAACGACTAAATCCGCACCATCATAATCTGATGCCACATCATAGCCTTCAGTCTTCAACTGAGTTAAAATTCGTTCGGAATCAACCAATGCCTTAGGACAACCTAAAGAAACAAAACCGACTTTGGGGGATTTCATGAATCTGCGCTCCACTAGAATGCGCGTATTGTATGTCTTTTCTGTTTATAAAAATAGGTCGATTCCATACTCTTTGTGCAATGCACTAAAATAAAGCCAATAGTGTAGTAAAATTTAAATAACGCACCATTTTAAACCACTTTCGGTTTACTTGATTTTTAGAATCCGCTATATCTTAAGCCAATCGTTCATTTACAGCGCATTCCGCAAAAAAAGTGTGCTCATTCCACTATACAAAATCAAAGTTGGCGTGCATTTTGCTTAATTTGCATCAATTCAGTCCGCTATTTGGAACGCTTAATGCTTTATCAAGATGCCATTGCGCTATTTTAATACAGGATACATTCGCTAATGGATCACCCTATTTCTATCGACTACCGACTTTTAGTGGACAATTTGACCACTGCGATTTTATTGGTCGACAGTAAATTAAATATTTTTTACTTAAATTCCTCTTGCGAAGCATTATTTGATATCAGTCTTTTACGTGCCTCTGGCCAACCTGCGCTTAATTTACTCCATGCGCCCAATGATGAGTTCAATACAGAAGAAGCACTTCTCAATACTTTAAACTCGGGACAACACTACACCCGTCGTGAAGCCATTATAAAGGTTAACTTTAAAGATATTCATGTTGACTATACAGTGTCACAGCTGAATTCAAATAAACCCTATCACCCTTTACTTTTAATTGAGATCAATCCGATTGATCGGATGCTCAAAATTTCCAAGGAAGAAAATTTCCTACAACAACATCAAGTCGCACGCCAACTCATTCGCGGTGTTGCACATGAAATTAAAAACCCTCTGGGCGGGATTCGTGGTGCTACACAACTGTTAGCACGTAGTCTCAATGATCCGCAATACAGCGAGTTCACTGATATTATTATTAGTGAAGTCGATCGCTTACGTAATTTAGCAGACACCATGCTTGGTTCTCGTCAGCTCCCAAGTTATGAGTTGGTGAATGTACATGAACCCTTAGAGCGTGTTCGCTCACTCATTACCAACCAAACCAAAAAGAAAATTAAGATCACCCGTGATTATGATTTGTCATTACCTGAAGTGATGGCCGATCGTGATCAACTAATCCAAGTCATGTTGAACATTAGCGTCAATGCAGTGCAAGCCATGACTGAAAATAAAGAGTTCTTTGTCGACCACCAACCTGAACTCATGTTACGCACCCGTATTCAACGTTTAGTGACCATCAATGGTGTACTGCAACGCTCCGTGGTACGGATTGATATCGAAGACAATGGTCCAGGCGTTCCAGAAGAAATTTTAGAATCCGTGTTTTACCCACTGGTCACGGGTCGTGCTAAAGGCACAGGACTGGGTTTAAGTATTGCGCAAAATATTATGCATCAACATAACGGAATGATTGAATGCCAATCTGTTCCCGGAAAAACAACTTTTAGCTTATATATACCTTGGGAGTTAAACCATGTCGCGAAATAAAATATGGGTAATTGATGACGATCGCGCCATGCGCTGGGTGCTGGAAAAAACGTTCAAAGAAGAAGGTTTTGACGTCACAAGCTTTGAAGAAGCTCAATCCGCTTTAGACCAACTCAGTTTAGATGCACCCGATGTGATTTTGACTGATATTCGTATGCCCGGCATTGATGGCTTAACTTTTTTAGCGAAAGTTAAAGCTAACTATCCTGACCTACCTGTCATTATTATGACGGCTCACTCCGATCTGGAATCTGCTGTTTCAAGTTATCAAACAGGTGCATTTGAATATTTACCTAAGCCTTTTGATATTGATGAAGCCTTGGCTTTAGTGAATCGTGCGATTTTGCACATCACTAAAATGCAGCAGCAAGAATCAGCAAAAACGGTACAACCGATTCAATCGACCGAGATCATTGGCGAGTCTCCTGCCATGCAGGAAGTTTTCCGTGCGATTGGTCGTTTGTCTCAGTCACACATTACCGTGCTGATTAATGGTGAATCTGGTACAGGTAAAGAGTTGGTTGCGCATGCTTTACACCGTCACTCACCACGTAGCAGCAAACCTTTCATTGCGCTCAACATGGCCGCGATTCCAAAAGACCTGATTGAAACAGAACTTTTTGGTCATGAAAAAGGTGCATTTACAGGAGCAAATACACAACGACAAGGTCGCTTTGAACAAGCCAATGGCGGAACGCTGTTTTTAGATGAAATTGGCGATATGCCTTTTGAAACTCAAACGCGTTTACTGCGGGTGCTGGCTGATGGCGAGTTCTACCGTGTCGGTGGTCATATTCCAGTAAAAGTAGATGTCCGTATTGTCGCAGCAACACACCAAGACTTAGAAAAACTGGTACATGATGGCCGCTTCCGTGAAGACTTATATCACCGTCTGAACGTGATTCGTATTCACATTCCAAAACTGGCACATCGTAGCGAAGACATCCCAATGTTGGCGCAGCACTTCTTGGCACGTGCGGGCAAAGAATTAGGTGTAAGCCCTAAAATCCTTCGCCCAGAAACGCAAGAATATATGCAACAGTTACCTTGGCAAGGCAACGTACGTCAGCTCGAGAACACCTGTCGCTGGCTAACAGTCATGATTACAGGACGTGAAGTCTATCCTGAAGATCTACCATCAGAACTGAAGCAAATTCCAATTACACGCTCAGGTGAAGATGCGCAGTCCGCACATAATCTAGACCGTATTGCAGTTCATCATTGGGATGAGTTATTGGGTCAATGGGCTGTACAGAAGCTAAAAAATGGCGAGATGAAAATTCTCGATATCGCCACCCCGATGTTCGAACGCACTTTAATCATTGCTGCGCTACAACAAACCCGTGGCCGTAAACGGCATGCGGCTGAGTTACTCGGTTGGGGGCGTAACACTCTCACCCGCAAACTCAAAGAACTCGGTATGGATACCGCAGATGATGAAAGTGAAGAAGAAGCTTTAGAAAACTAAAAGCAGCTTCATAACTGACTCAAAATAAAAGCGCCACAATGGCGCTTTTATTGTTTAAGCCGTGAAGCCTAAATAGCGTGAATAACCTTCAACACCAAGTGGTGCTTTTAATATAATAAATTTCGGGTAACTGGCTTGCGTTAACTCTTCAAACATAATGACTTGATCATCATGTGCATGGAGATCATCAACACTGCGCTGCATAGTCACTTCAAACTCATCTGTGATATATTCAAAGCCAATATCCATTGCAATAAATAAGGTATGTTCACAGGGCTGAACATACTGTTCTTGTGACCAATCAATCACCTGTTGTTGGCAGTGTGGACACGCTACAGGATCTGTCGCTTCACAGTCTAATGAGATCAATTGGTAAGTCATAATTTAGTTTTTAAACAAAGATGCTGCGAAGTTTAGCATAGGATAAAGTGCCTAGAACAATCATGTCGACTTTGGAAAATGCCATTGTATTGGCTACAACTCAACATGCAGGACAGCTCGATAAGGCTGGACAACCTTACATCCTGCATCCACTACGCCTCATGTTGCAATTTTCCAATCCCACCCTACAAATCATTGCTGTGTTGCATGACATTTTGGAAGATACCGCAACGACTGCTGAAGACTTAAAAGAGCTTGGCTTCAGTACCGAAATTATTCAAGCCATACAAGCCCTCACCAAACAAACAGGCGAATCCCGTTTGGAAGCAGCCAAACGCACTGTATTAAACCCTCTTGCAACCCAAGTCAAATATGTTGATGTGCTAGACAATATGAACCTTGCGCGCATAAACAATCCAACATCTCGCGACTTTGCACGTTTTGAGGAATATAAAATGGTACTTGAGATACTCGAGCAAGCAAAAAAACACAGTGAAACACCTTGAATAATTAAGTCTTTTTAATTGAATCTCTACAATTTCAAAATTGACAAATCGCAACGATCACTTTTTAATTAAGCACATCGTTGCACAAATGGACATGGTGAATGTTAAGCGATTTAGATGATTTTTATTGTTTTGCTCAAGTGGTTGAACATGGCGGGTTTAGTGCAGCAGAACGCGCAACAGACATTCCCAAATCCAAGCTCAGTCGACGCGTGTATAATCTTGAAGAACGCTTAGGGGTCCGTCTCATTCAACGCAGTTCTCGACATTTCGCAGTGACCGATATCGGGATGAACATTTACCGTCATGCGCAAGTGATGATGAATGCTGCACAAGCCGCACACGACTTGGTCGATCATCTCAGCTTACAACCCCGTGGTGTGATCAAACTCAGCCTACCTGTCTCAATTGCACAAAATGAAATTGCACGCATTCTTCCAGGATTCTTAAAAGCCTACCCTGAAATCAAAGTACAAATGATGGTGACCAATCGCCGAGTTGACATTATCAATGAAGGTTTTGATATTGCCCTTCGTGTCCGCTCCAACTTAGATGATGATCCAAGTTTAGTGATTCGCAAATTTGAGAACATCGAACAGCATTTATTTGCCAGCCAAGCGTATTTGAATGAATTTGGCGAACTGAAACAACCCGAAGATTTAAGCCAACATCATATTTTGAGTATGGTCGATGAGCATTTAGATCAACATATCATCGTACATAATGATGCACAGCAACAAAAGAAAATACGCGTAAACCCTGTAGTGATGGGCTCTGATTTGAGTATGTTGGCTCAACTAGTCCGTAAAAACTGCGGTATTGCCTTACTTCCAGACAGCATCGTACAAGATATGGTAAAAAGTGGTGAGCTGGTTCGTGTCTTGCCCGACTGGAAAGCACCGCATGGTATTTTTCATGCAGTATATCCTTCACGTCGTGGTTTACTGCCTGCTGTACGCGTGTTTATTGATTATTTAATTGATCAATTGAGTTCAAATAAGTCCCTTTAAACCAAGCCAATATAGACTCAATGCCTAAAAAATAAATATTTTTTGGAAAAAAAAGAGCTTAACCGAGGTGGATAAGCTCATAAACTTTCAAAAATAAGAAACTACAGCGAGTATCTTGGAAACTATTTTAGTGAAAACATAAAGCCCAGACCAATAGCTTACATGTATAAGTTTTAATCAAAAAGCATCAAAGATACGACAAATAAAGGGGCTTAGAAATATCAGTTATTGCTTTTAAGACTTAATTTAGCTTTTAGACCACAAAGCTAGACCAAAGTCTAAAATTTAACCGCACACAAAACATCGAGTTAAATTTCTGGATAACTGCCCGTGCCTTCAGGCCAAGGAGACAGCAACTCAAAACCTGTTTCAGTCACGAGTACCATATGCTCCCACTGCGCAGTCAAAGAGTGATCTGCTGTAACAACGGTCCAACCATCCTTAAGTTCTTTGACATGTGCTTTACCCATATTAATCATCGGTTCAATGGTAAACACCATGCCCGCTTTAAGTTGCATTCCTTTACCTGGTTGACCATAGTGCAATACGCTTGGCTGTTCGTGATACACCTTACCGATACCATGACCACAATATTCACGTACCACACTATAGCCTTCACGGTGCGCAACTGTCTGGATGGCATAACCAATATCACCCAAAGTGGCACCTTGCTTCACAGCATGAATACCTGCAACCATCGCCTCATAAGTCGTATCAACTAACTTTTTAGCTGCTGGCTTTACTGTACCCACGTAATACATACGACTAGTGTCACCAAAGTAGCCATCTTTAATAATCGCCACATCAATATTAATAATATCGCCATCTTTCAATACAACATTCGGCGATGGGATGCCGTGACAGACCACTTCATTTGGTGAAATACAGGTAGTCTTGGTATAACCGTGATAACCAATATTGGCAGGCGTTACTTTTAGAGTATTTACAATGAAGTCATGACAAATATCATCTAGATATTCCGTCGTAACGCCTGGCTTCACATGCTCACCAATCATCGCTAAAACTTCGGCAGCCAAACGACCAGATATACGCAGTTTTTCTACATCTTGTTCAGTTTTTATGCTCACATTTAAGCCACGCATTGAAATACCCTCAATTATGAAGTCGCAAGTATAGTCCTTTTCACATTGTTTTTGTTCAAACTTAAATCGTCTTACGATAGTAAAGCCTCATATTGAAAATAATTTGTATAGTTTTAAGCCACTCAAACTACAATATTGGATGATCAAAATATTAAAACCCAAGCTTTTAATATTTATAATTTTTCTATTTTAAAATGGATAATCAAACACATATATCAACCCATTTTTTACGTGTTGATATATTCACTTTTCATCTTATAAAAAAATTTAATACTACCCATGAAATAAATTAGCCAAAAATACACTTATGCACTAAAATCGTCCCCTTTGTTCAACTCGATCTCCCTTTTATGACAAGTCTCCGTACTCGGGATATTGTTGCTTTGGGTTTTATGACTTTCGCACTCTTCATTGGTGCGGGCAACATTATCTTTCCACCGATTGTGGCTCAACAAGCGGGTGAACATGTTTGGCTAGCAGCGTTTGGTTTTCTAATCACCGCTGTAGGCTTACCTGTCATCACTATTATTGCGCTATCTCGTGTCGAGGGTTCGATTCAGATTTTAAGTTCGCCATTGGGTAAAATAGCCAGTCTCATTTTAACCATTACATGTTACTTAACTGTCGGACCACTGTTTGCAACACCACGCACAGCAACCGTTTCCTATGAAATAGGTTTTTCATCTTATCTTGGAACATCAAGTAGCAGCTTGCTGATCTATAGTGCAATTTACTTTAGTGTCGTCACTCTCATTGCACTGTATCCAAACAAGATTTTAGATACGGTTGGTTATGTACTTTCTCCGTTAAAGATCTTATCTTTAGCCACCTTAGGTATCGCCGCAATGGTGATTCCAACAGGTTTTGTTCCACCAGCCATTAACAACTATATTGATAGCCCTGTTTCTGAAGGTTTTGTCAATGGTTACCTGACCATGGATACTTTAGGTGCACTGGTTTTTGGTATTGTAATTATTCAAGCCATTCGTTCACGTGGGGTCAGCAACCCTAAGCTAATTACACGTTATGCAGTGATTGCAAGTATTATCTCTGGTATTGGCTTAACTTTAGTTTATCTAAGCTTATTCAAACTTGGCCTCGGAAGTCACGAAGTCGCAGCAAATGCGAGCAATGGTGCAGTGATCCTGCATGCATATGTTCAACATGCATTTGGTGACTTAGGTTCATTTTTCCTGTCAGGTATGATTTTCATTGCGTGTATGGTTACTGCGATTGGTCTAACCTGCGCATGTGCCGAATATTTCAGCTCAATTTCTAAAATTGGCTACAAAACTTGGGTCTTCATCCTGATTGGCTTCTCTTTTGTTATTTCCAATTTAGGTTTAACCAAACTGATTGCCTTTTCTGTGCCTGTTTTAAGTGCAATCTATCCACCAGCGATTGTGGTGATTATGCTGAGCTTTGGCTGGAAATACTTTAACCATCCTAGACGTGTAATTGCACCAGTTACAGCTATTTCATTAGTCTTTGGTATTCTTGATGGTTTAAAAGTGGCCAACTTTGAACTTCCTTATACCCTCACTCACCTGCCACTTGCAGAACAAAATCTTGCATGGCTAATTCCATCACTCATTGTATTTATCATTGCAGTTGTGATCGACAAAGTGAAAAAGTAAACACAAACTGATGTCATTAAAATCTTGTTTTACCCAAACCTGATTTTAATTATGATCAATATTTGTCACATTTTATCCAAATGTACATATATTGTTTCATTTTAGCTCACATCAGTTTTTGTACGTTTCTATACATAAACCATACACCGCTAAAGTCGTATACCAAGCACTTCATATCTCTTATAAATTTAGAATTAGAAAACAAAAAAACCGTTAAAGCCCATCCTATCATGCCATTCATGGCATCAATATTGCTTTATACAATGGGCATATAAGCTTAGGCAGAACATTTATTTGCTATCTTATACCGTACGGAAATACTATTTATTCGCTAAAAAAATGCTACATACTTATATTTTGATTGGTATAGCATAATTTTTCTGAAAAATAGTTTGTTTTGCTCTTGATCAACTCAAATTTTAGCAGTACAACAGTATGAACTAACCCGACTAAATACATTGGTTTTTAGTCAAAAACTCAAGGAGGGATGGAGATGTTATCATTACATTTCAACAAGCAAGTCTTCATTAGCGCTCTGAAGGCAAACAAGAATATGGTGACGTATTTAAGTACCACCATTGCCCTGATGGTTATTATGATCATGCATGGCTTAATTCAAGGTAACCTTAAAGCTGAATATTTTATTTATGCTATTGTCGTTTCACTGGCCTTTTACTTATGGGCAGTTGTCGACCAAAAATTCCGAAAGGCCACACAGTCAATTGACTAGCAAACAGGTGGATGATCAGTCATCCACCTTTGTAAAAGTACCAAGACTAAAAATCATAATAACTTAGAATAAACCTAAAAACATACCCCATAATAATCCAAAAGTTGCCACAATTTCCCCTACAACCAAAGCCATCATTGCCATCACCATGACTGATTTGGGTAAAATCCATTTGCCTAAAATGTGCGGACTACGAAACTGGTTATTGGTATCTTGTAATACACCATGCACAATATAGCTCAGTATCGAAAAGCTAAAAAAGAATAGATTAATTGCCACAAACAACATATTTACAGGCTCTGACCACACTGAAATGACCGCCATGACGGCAATGATTAAGCTAGCAGGTGCATATAGCAAACTACTACGATGTGCGATATCGACATAATAATGCGCGCGAAATTGTGGTGAATGGCGAATTTGAGCATATTTCCACACCCCAGTTAGCATGCCTACAAATAGAAAAATTGCACTGAATAAAAGTGCGAATTTAACTGACATCTCTAATTCAACAAACTGCATGTGTTTTCCTTTTTATTTTCGATCCATTTTATACAAATCCGCTTGACTTTAAAGTCATAGATTTGACAAGTTTCTTTTTGGAACTCAAGTAAAGTATGAACAACTTAAATATATACGCCAACCATGCAGAATTACGAAACGCTCAACATCACCTGTTCCGACCATTATTCACTCAGTGGACGCTTTTATACTGCCCAAGCTACGCAGCAAACTTTTCCTATTTTAATCTGCCCTGCAACTGGCATTACCCAACAGTTTTACCACCATTTTGCATCGTGGCTTGCTGAACAAGGTTATGCTGTTTTGGTTTTTGACTTTCGTGGAATTGGGAAATCTCTGCACGAACCACTTAAACAGTCAAAAGCGAGTATTGTACAGTGGGGACAATTGGATATTCCTGCTGCGGTAGATGCTCTATTAGATAAAACCCAAGCAACTCAAGTGATCTTGCTCGGGCATAGTGCAGGTGGGCAACTTTTAGGTATTAATCCCAACTTTAAAAAAGTGGCAAAGGTGGTAGCTATTGCTGGTTCTACTGGACACGTTAAAGACTTAAAGGGCCGCACCAAACTACTCGCTCCAGTCATGTTTAAGCTAATCTTCCCAATTGCTCGATATACATTGGGCTACGGCCCAACTCAAGCCATCGGGATGGGTGAAAACTTGCCTAAAGATGTGGCACGTGAATGGGCACAGTTTTGTAGCAAACCTGGTTATGTCATGAATGCCATAGGAAATACAGTCCAAGAGGACTTCCACCATCAAATTCGTTGCGCCATTACCTCAATTTGGGCATCGGATGATGAAATTGCCACTCAGGCCAATGTCAAAGGACTGCTTAACCTCTATCCCAATGCACAAACAGAACATATTGAATTAAAACCACAGGCTTATGGGCACAAAAGCATTGGTCACATGGCCATGTTTAAACGTTCCCACCAAAACTTATGGCCCAAAATTGCAGCGCAACTGCAGGCTTAACCTCATATAAATCACGACCTCACGTATTACACCAGTTCAAGCACTCATTGTCTGAGCTGGTTTAATTTTAACCAGCAAGCGCTATATTTAACTAAAAACCACAAGCATTGATAAATTTAGTTTTATTAATTGATAAATAAATATTATATTTCCATCACAAATTTTTATTAAGTCATAGTTCATGTGATGTCTATCGCATGTTCTAGAGATGGATGAATCATGTCTGCACAACAGCAACGTCAGCTTAATCATGGGCTGAGCAACCGCCATATTCAGTTGATTGCTTTAGGTGGCTCTATCGGTACGGGTCTATTTTTAGGCATTTCTCAAACCATTAAACTGGCAGGTCCCTCTGTCATTTTAGGTTATGCACTTGCAGGTTTAATTGCCTTTTTTATGATGCGCCAATTAGGTGAAATGGTGGTTGAGGAACCAGTGAGTGGCTCTTTTAGCTATTTCGCCTATAAATTTTGGAGCCCTTTTGCAGGCTTTATGTCGGGCTGGAACTATTGGGTGCTCAATGTCTTGGTCTGCATGGCAGAGCTAAGCGCCATCGGCCTCTATGTCCAATATTGGTGGCCTGAAATTCCAACGTGGATTTCAGCACTTGCTTTCTTTGTACTGATCAATGCCATCAACCTGCTGCATGTCAAAGTCTTTGGCGAAACAGAATTTTTATTCTCCATGATTAAAATTCTCGCGATCATTGGCATGATTGCTTATGGGGCTTGGTTGCTTACCAGTGGGCAAGGTGGCGAAACTGCTTCCATTTCTAACCTATGGGCTCTAGGCGGTTTCTTTCCTAATGGTCTTTCAGGCTTAATCATGGCAATGGCCATCATTATGTTTTCTTTTGGTGGAATTGAATTGGTCGGTATTGCTGCGGCAGAAACCAAAAATCCAACGACAACTATTCCTAAAGCCGTAAACCAAATTGTCTATCGTGTTTTATTGTTTTATGTACTAACCATTATTGTTCTGCTTTCCTTATTTCCATGGAATCAAATTGCAGAAGGTGGTAGTCCTTTTGTGTTGATCTTTGACTCATTGGGCAGTCAAGGCGTTGCAACTGTACTGAACTTTGTAGTTTTAACTGCAGCCATCTCGGTATATAACGGCACCAGCTATGGCACCAGTCGCATGCTCTTGGGACTTGCTGAGCAAGGCAATGCACCACAGTTCTTAAAGAAGATTAACCAGCGTGGCATCCCTTATGCTGCTATTTTATGCTCTGCACTGGTGACATTGATCTGTGTGGTACTGAATTATATTTTTCCAGAAAAAGCCTTTAAGTTGCTGATGAGTCTTGTGGTTTCAGCGATTGTAATTAACTGGATGATGTTGGCACTGACTCATTTAAAGTTCAAGCAACACATGCTGGCTTTGAAAAAGCCGACTTTATTCCCTGTGCTGATGTATCCGTTAAGTAATTACATTTGCATTATATTTATGCTAGGGATTTTAGTAGTGATGTGGCTGACACCTGATATGCGTATTGCGGTGGCATTGATCCCACTCTGGATTGGATGTTTAACGCTTACCTATTGGTTTAAGCAAAAGCGAATGAAGCAGAAGATACTGTAAATAAGTGCGTAAATAACACCATGTAAAGGCACCCTTCCCTTAAATGGTGTTATTTACAAATCAAAGCCAATCTCCCAAATGACTTTGATTGAATAAGCTTATTGTAATCAGAAGACGCTTCAATAGTTTCTCTATTATTTGCTTGTTTCAAAGTATTTTTGAGAAATATTTTCACATAAAACCATTTATAAAGAAAATTATTAGCAGGAATTGCACATGAATGACAATCGCCATGTTTTAGATAAAATTGACCGCCGTATTTTGTCAGAACTTCGTCAAGATGGGCGTTTGACTGTGACTCAGTTAGCTGAAAAAGTTGGTCTTTCCTCCTCCCCTTGTTGGACACGGCTTAAACGTCTTGAAAATGCAAAGATTATTGAAGGCTATACTGCCAATATCAATCCCAAAGCGATTGGGATTAATGAGTTGTTTTTTATTGAAATTACACTTGAGCGCCATGATGATGAAATTTTGGAGCAATTTAGTGAAGCACTGGCCTATATGCCCGAAGTCGTTGAGGCGCACTTAGTCACAGGTGATTATGACTACTTACTCAAAGTCGCTGTAAAAAATGCAGAGCACTATGAACGCTTTTTACGTAAGAACTTATACTCCATGAAAGGTGTGCGCCATACGCGGTCTATTTTTGCCTTACGTCCATTAAAACTTGAAAACAAAGCAGATTTAACCCTCATTGAATAAGAGCTGAAAATATTTAAGAAATATGCTTTAATATGCTCAGTATGAGATGAGCCTTATATGAGTATGGCGCGAGCTATACGACTAGCCCCTGAAAAATGGGGCTTTTTAATGTCTATTATTTAACAACATCCGCATGTCGTATTCTATTTTTTGGATTTTTCCAAATGAATCGAAATTAATTAGGCTCAATGTCATAAACCCAATTCCTAGCTTGTTGCTCTGTTGTCGTTTCACACACATAGTAGTCATGGTCCCATGCGTCTTGATGGAAAATTTCCATTTTTCGATAAGTCACGTTTTTAGAGTTTTCGACACAGACGAAGCTACCGCCTTGGTCTTTGACTTGCGTTCCATTGAGGAAACCACCAATACAGAGAAATCGAGATTGTTTAGCCATTAATACATCAACTTTTAAATTACTAAATTTGTAATGATTTAACAATGACCTGAATATGCTGTAAAGCTTAGGTTCGATAATGCTGATCTTTTTTCCAAGCTGCTTCATCAAAATTAAGTTCTAAAAATTCAGCAATTTTTTAGCTATGCTTTTTTAAGAAGTTTAGCATCCATATAGATGCCATATCACTGCTTAGGCTATTATAAATCACACGACCTTGTGAAATTCCTCCATTTTCTATATTCTGCAATTCAGCTATTTGGTTTTTAAGCACTTCCCAAGAGTTGACATGCACATAAGCACTACCAATCTGCCCAAATAAATCTTAGTCTGATAATTTACAATTATGGGCAATACCTACGATCTAGTTTTGGCATTGCCAAAAGATGCCGATTTTCATTTTTTAATAATTAAATCTAATTCTTTTAGGCGGTCATTAATAAAATCATCTAAGAAAATATTATTTCTAATCGTAAGTAGTTTAAAAGCATCACCTGAAAATCCACGTAAATTCCCAATAGAATGACTAATCCAAGAATTTGGTATTTTTTTCCAAGTATCTCTCACTGCCCACGTTGGAAAAAGTTGTTGAATCTGATCAAGAGATAAGTTTTTATTTTCTTTTAAAACAATACCATAGTGGAAATAATCTGTAGCAGCAACAAATAGAAATGTAATATTTGGATTAATTTTACTTTGTAAAACACAACCGATTACATCTCTATTTTGTGATAAATTTTTACTACTAAGTTGGTCAAACCATTTTTGACAATTTCTAATATTATATTGAATATTTAAAAAATCATCTGTATTTGAGTCCAAAAATTCGCCCGTTTGCACAAACACATTTTTTATATATTCAAATAAATTATAAAGTAATTTTCCTCTATATTCACTACTGCTATATTCATCCGAAATTTTCTTGATAGCCTCTAGTTCATTTAGTTGAACATCAATAAGCATTTTTTGTAATTCCTTCTTTCCTGTGATTAATTCACCTGTTAGCATTTTCAACAAGTTGATATACTGCTGAATTGCAGCTACAAGATTCGATGCTTTACCAATTGCAGATTGAATGTTTTTCAACCAAAAAATAATATCTGTTTGGTAACTCAAGCATTTCAAATATATATTTTGTTGATTTTCACCATCATTCAAGAAATATTTTCCATCTACATTTTTTATATTTCCTAATGAAAATTGACTTGGTTCTTTGCCGTCCAATGTTAAATAAATCATAAATTGTTGCTTCTTGGTACTTTCACAATATTCATAATATCTATTCAATTGCTTAACTTGATCTTCGGCATAAATTTTATTTTCAATAATTAAAATTTGTGTTTTATTTGAAATAATTAAATCAATTTGACCATAACTTTTCTTTTTATCGCCAACACGTTGCTCTTTTTTTATTTGAACGAACTCGTCAACTATAAATTCAGAACAAAAAGAATCAATAAAACTTTTTAAAAATAAATTTCCTTGGCCATGTGAACCGCGTGGATCTAATAACTCCTTTAAAATTGGAGTATGAGTAAAAACCTCACTACTCCCCATACCTGATATTTTTAGTAAATTAAACTCATTTCCATGACTTTTATTTTTTTCAATTAACGCTATCGTTTGGGATATTAATTTTCTTATATATTCTTGCATTTTCTACTCAAAAAATAAGGGCTGATTACTCAGCCCTTATCTTATACCGCTTATTGCTTAATTAACAAAGAATTAAGTCAACTGAGCAGCAGCAATTTTCTTCGTATCAATCTCAGATGCAGGTTTAGTATAGTCTGTCATCTTGTCGAAGCTTAAGTATTGGTAGATGTCAGCAGACATGCTATCAATCTGAGCTGCATACTGTTGATATTCTTCTGGAGTTGGTAATTTACCAAGTACAGCAGCAACAGATGCAAGTTCAGCAGAAGCTAAGTAAACGTTCGCACCTTGACCTAAACGGTTCGGGAAGTTACGCGTAGAAGTCGATACACAAGTAGTGTTCGGAGCTACGCGTGCTTGGTTACCCATACACAATGAACAACCTGGCATTTCAGTACGCGCGCCAGCTTTACCATAAGTATTGTAGAAACCTTCTTCCATCAATTGACGTTCGTCCATACGCGTAGGCGGAGCAATCCACAAACGAGTTGAAAGTACGCCACCAGGAACTTTCTCTAACAACTTACCAGTTGCGCGGAAGTGACCGATGTTAGTCATACATGAACCAACGAATACTTCGTCAATTTTCACGCCTTGAACATCAGAAAGCAATTTCGCATCATCTGGGTCATTCGGGCAGCAAAGAACTGGTTCAGTAATTGTCGCAAGGTCAATTTCATACACTTTCGTGTATTCAGCATCAGCATCAGCTTTAAGAAGTGATGGGTTCGCTAACCATTTTTCCATGTTCTCTACACGACGAGCCATCGTACGCGCATCGCCATAACCTTCAGAAATCATCCACTTCAACATTGTGATGTTTGATTTCAAGTATTCAGCAACTTTCTCTTCAGAAAGTGTAATAGAACAACCCGCAGCAGAACGTTCAGCAGACGCATCAGAAAGTTCGAATGCTTGTTCAACAGTGAGGTCAGTTTCCATTTCTGTTAAGTCGATCTCAAGGATACGGCCAGAGAAGATGTTTTTCTTACCTTTCTTCTCTACAGTTAAGTCACCTTGCTGAATCGCAACGTAAGGAATTGCATGTACAAGGTCACGTAGTGTGATACCAGGTTGCATTTTACCTTTGAACTTAACAAGTACAGATTCAGGCATGTCTAATGGCATAACACCAGTCGCAGCAGCGAATGCTACAAGACCAGAACCCGCTGGGAATGAAATACCAATTGGGAAACGTGTATGTGAGTCACCACCAGTACCAACGGTATCTGGAAGAAGCATACGGTTTAACCAAGAGTGGATAATACCGTCACCTGGACGTAGAGATACACCGCCACGGTTCATGATGAAATCAGGAAGCGAGTGTTGCATTTGAACGTCAACTGGCTTTGGATATGCAGCTGTGTGACAGAAAGATTGCATAACTAGGTCAGCAGAGAAGCCTAGGCAAGCTAAGTCTTTCAATTCGTCACGAGTCATTGGACCAGTGGTATCTTGCGAACCAACAGTTGTCATCTTAGGTTCACAGTAAGTACCTGGAAGTACGCCTTGACCTTCAGGAAGACCACATGCGCGACCAACCATTTTCTGTGCTTGAGTGAAACCTTTGCCAGTAGCAGCAGGTTGAACTGGAGTACGGAATAACGTAGATGGAGCAAGGCCTAAAGCTTCACGTGCTTTAGCAGTTAAGCCACGACCAACGATTAGGTTGATACGACCACCTGCACGTACTTCGTCTAGAAGTACTGGAGTTTTAAGTTCAGCATCAGCAATTACTGCGCCGTCTTTGGTTGCAGTTACTTTTGCAGCAGCATGATCAATGTTAAGAACGATTTCATCGCCCATGTTCATGTTTGCAACATCAATTTCGATTGGCAACGCGCCAGCATCTTCCATTGTGTTAAAGAAAATCGGAGCGATTTTAGAACCTAAGCAGTAACCACCGTCTTTTTTGTTCGGGATGTGCGCAATTTCGTCACCGAAGAACCAAAGTACAGAGTTCGTTGCAGATTTACGAGATGAACCTGTACCAACAACGTCACCAACGTATGCAACTTGGTTGCCTTTTGCGATCAAGTCTTTGATTTGGTTTAATGGACCAACTTCACCAGGAACTTCTGGGTTGATACCGTCACGTACGTTTTTCAACATTGCATTTGCATGCAATGGAATATCTGGACGGCTCCAAGCGTCTTGTGCAGGTGACAAGTCATCAGTGTTGGTTTCGCCAGTTACTTTGAAAACTGTAAGTTTGATTTCAGTAGGAACATCTTTACGAGTCGTGAACCATTCAGCGTCAGCCCAAGATTGCATAACCGCTTGTGCATTCGTGTTACCCGCTTTTGCTTTATCTGCAACGTCATGGAATGCATCAAATACAAGAAGCGTTTTCTTGAGTGCTTCAGCTGCTAATTCAGCAAGTTCAGCATCATCAAGAAGTGCAACTAAAGGAGCAACGTTATAACCACCAAGCATAGTGCCTAGTAAGTAAACCGCACGTTCTTTAGAAACTAATGGTGAAGTCGCTTCGCCTTTAGCCAAAGCAGCTAAGAATGCAGCTTTAACGTATGCAGCTTGGTCAACACCCGCTGGAACACGGTTTTCTAGTAAATCAACTAAAAATGCTTCTTCGCCAGCTGGTGGGTTTTTTAATAATTCAACTAATGCAGCTGTTTGAGCATCGTCAAGTGGCTTCGGTGGGACTCCGAGTGCGGCACGTTCTGCAACGTGTTGGCGGTAAGCTTCTAGCACGGTGTTATTCCTCTTTTTTAAAAAATTATTTACGTATTCCTGCTTTAATTAAAGCTACGTAAATAATATGGACTGCTAAATTTTACTAAAATTCCAGTTAAAAGTTAATGCAAGCAGCGTGTTTCTTCGTGATGCCCATTATTTTCTAACTAAATGATGTTCATACCGATTGCACAATGAATACCACATTTACTGCTATTTGCTCAGTCTTTAACACATTAACTTTGGACTGGTATTTAAAAACAAAAAGGCAACTCATGTTGCCTTTTTTTTCCAAATATAAGTATTCAACCTTAGTGTACTGTTGTGGCTTGAATATATTGCTTAAAACTTTCCCGACATCCTTCAAATTTCATCTGAATTTCGTCGTCATGTAAGTTTTGGTGCGCCGAACCGGCAAATGAAATTTGAACCAAAAACCGTGTAGGTTCATGTTCAAGGGCTTGTTTAAAGTAAACCTGATCACCCAAGCTAAGGACATAGTGCCCTCCACCAATCACGGCCACGCCATTTTCATCTTCCAAGAGTAAATCTGCTTGATTTAAATAGCCGACAACTTCCATTTTCTGCTCCTCTCGTTTTTGTTCTCTTTTCATTATTCTTTATTTTTATATGCTTTTCTATATATATGATTTAGTGTTTTGTCACAAAAAAATACCAACTTAAAATAAAAAACCGTTCATTAGAACGGTTTGTAATCTGGCATGTCTTTATGAGGGGTCGCTATACATTTTTCAGTGTATGCTGCACGAACTTTTTCTCGTGCCCCTTCAATATCGCTCTTAATGTCCGCTTCAGGCAAAGCATATACATGCTCAATAATATCTAAGATAAATGCTTTGGTCGTCGCATCTTCTACCTTATTGGCATGTTCAATTGCTTTATCTTTTTCAATTGCATTTTGACGATCTAGCATAATCGAACGTGCTGCATTTCCTACACTTTTACAATAGCCATGCCATTGTTCTTCTGGCGTTAACGGTTTTTTTTCTGCACAACCCACCAAAGCAATGGCAGCAGCCAAAACAAATAACTTTTTCATTACAACTCTCCTATGTGCCCTATCATAATCAAACTTTTAAAAATGAAGAACCATTCCCCTGCTTTAAATGTCAAAAAGCCCAGATTTGGGCTTTTTGACTGAGCAAATTAACCGCAGTTCGCTTGAACTACTTTATTGGTCTTTGGATCAACCGTTACTGTCACTCGGTCTTCACGATAATCCATCGTGACTGGCTGCCCAGGTTGGACTAAACGCACGATCTTCGCACTGGTTTTTTGCTTAATCTGCGCTTCCGTTAAATTCGACTGACCAATCAAGGCTGTCGCTTGCTCTGCGACACATTTGCTCTGGCTAGCACGGAACAGTGCCCACTCTTCAATAACTTGACCATTGGGCAAATGACAATATCCCACTTCACCATTCGCTTCTTTTCGAGTCTCTAATTTGCCACCCTGTTCAATACAAAAAGTACTGGCAGGATTTGCCATACCAATATTGGGCTTTTCTGCTTCATTCTTTTGTGCAGTACTACAACCAGACAAAGCTGCCACAATCAATCCGAGCATTACAGTTTTTTTCATAAAGGGGATTTCTTTAAATAAAAGATCAACATAGCAAATAAGCACGAATGAAACTGTGCGAGTTTTGCAAAATATTGAACAAAAAAGAAAAGCCCATCAAAAGATGGACTTCTTATACTTAAAACTTGCCTTGTTAAGCCTGTTTTAGTTAACTGAATGGATATCCAGCTCTTCATTTTTCGCTAAAACGACCGAAGCCAAAATTGGCGTACCTAAAATGAATGGTACGGAAAAAATCCAAAAAATCACGGTATAGTGAGGATCAAAGAAAAATTGAATAGCAAGTGCCACCAAAATTAAAACGGAAAATAGAATTGCAGCAAAACGCATTACAAATTTGATTGGCATTATGATCTTCACTCTTAATTTAGCTAGTCCATTTACTATACACCTACTTTTAATATGGCTTAATTGATTTTAAGTATCTTCTGTCTGTTATTTATAGATTTTATTCATCTACACAAAGACTATTTATTCTGAAAAATAATGCGCCATTTGACCGAAGATAAGCCCACATCAATGTAGGCTTATCTGGAAATAGATGCGTTAGAACTTCCAGTTCTGTGACTATTGTTTAGCATTAAATGTATTTGGCAATCAATAACTATAAGTAGTTGTAAACAGTGATATTGAACTTAGCTTATACTTTGCAATGACTATATATAGTAGTCTACATCTATAACTCAACAGTCTACATATCAGTCTACATTTTTTTGGTTAGATTATGCCTATATATAGTCATCGTAATTTTTGTGGTTGATAGCTGGAACAAATAAATTATGAAAGTATCAGATCTAACACCCACCCAATTACCATACGCTCTCGCTCAAGCAATGAAAGTGAAATCAGTTCCAGTGATTGATTGGGAGTTATGTGGAAAGTTGATAGAAAAAGAAAAAATTAGCTTGGTGCGTTCCTATTCAAGATGGACTGCTTTTTATGTTGGTCCTCGTGCTGATAGTCGAGAAGCTGAGCAAGTTGGTGATACTGCAATTGAGGCAGTGGTGAGGTGTTTTATTGAGAAAAAATTAGGACGTGTAATTTAGTGACATAATCCTTGTATAAACCCAAGATTGTATCCTTATGCATAAATAGTTAAAATTAATAAAAATTTTATAAGTTTAAAAATATGGCATTAATCTATTGCAACAAATGTAAGCAGTGTGGTGATTCCAAGTTAAAAGGTAGTGGCTGGATAACCCTCGTTTTAATTCTTTTTTACATCATTCCTGGTTTGATCTATATGATTTGGCGTAGATCTGGTTTAGGTGAATGTAAATTCTGTTCTAGTTCTGATGTAATACCAGCAAGTCAAAAACCGGCCCAGCTTAACCAACAAAAAGTTACTCCCATTCAATCTCCATTTGACAACGTGCCTCCCCCATTTGAAAATGTGCCTCAAGTCAATTGCCCTGACTGCAGGGAACTGATCAGATTTGATGCCCGTAAATGCAAGCATTGCGGTTCATTTATTGAATTACCTCAAAAATGATTAGTATGTTCATTAGGCTAATTCCATAAATATTAGATATTTTTATTTAATAAGCCATACAGATTACACAAATAATCTTTATGGTTTTTTGTGAGCAACCTTTCTCTTTACTTGTTTTTGTTCGCTTATTAGTTTCTTTAAATAGGCTATTATTTAAGCATTGTGTTTAAAATGGATAAGTCTATGTGCGCAAACTTATAAAAATTGGGAAGTGAAATATAATAACAAATATGTATATGAGTTATGAAGAGGCAACAAAAAACCATGACAGAGGGAGTGATATATCATGGTTTGATTATTCTATTGATTCTTGAAAATAAGAGCTTTTTAAGGGCTACAAATTTCGAAGATGGACTTTATAATTTTTACATGCAGCACAAAAATAATTCTAAAAACAATAAAAAAATTTAAAATAGTCAAAATAGTATCAACAACATCATTGTGTATGATACTAGTTAAAACAATAGATACAAATAAAATAAAAACTAACATATATGATTTTAAAATAAAAAAAACAGGTTTAATATATTTTAAATCAAATAAAAAATTCAAATTTTCTTTATATATAGACATTAAATTAACTTAAAAATCTTACTACTTTCAAGGCTCTGAAAAAACATTTCAAAACTAGGGCGAATATCCTCACCTTCAAAAGTAATATATTTTAAATTTGAGTGATCTTGTAGGTCTACAATAGACTTATCAACTGTTGCTAGAATATTATATTCAGTACCAAATTGATCTTTTACGGTAACTTCTTTTTTTAACATAGATGGATCCTTAATTTAAATTATTTAGAAATTATATAACTTGATTAAATTACTTTATAATTTAACTTAAACATCTGATTTAAAGACGTATAAAAAGTTCTTCCATCTAGGTTCAAATCAACTTCTTTACCTGATTGAAGAAGTATTCGCTTACCCACTTCTATAGTTTTTAACCCATTACGAGTATTTTGTATTTTATTTAGAGGGATGAGCGACACTATAATTTCTGTACCATTTTTTGATTTTGCAATTAAATCGTTTATTTTTAACAACTTGTATCCTATTTCTGGAGGTTTTCTCGATTTGAAAAAACTTTAAAACTAACTTTCAATTTATAAAAAGCACTGTTTAGTGCTTTTTATTACTGTCAATTATTGCTTAGATAGCAACAATATTTACAGCATTTGGTCCTTTTTGACCTTGAGCTACACTAAACTCAACCATTTGGCCTTCAAACAGTGTTTTGAAACCTGAATTAGCAATTTCGCTAAAATGGGCAAAAACATCTGGACCTGATTCTTGCTGGATAAAACCGAAACCTTTAGTTTCGTTGAACCATTTTACAGTACCTTTAACAACATTCGAGTTTGACATAATAAATCCTACTGATTTTTTAATAATTGTGAGTCATTTGATTGACTGTTTATAACTTTGAAAATAATAAATTTTGAGACTTAAAATCTGAAAAAACGAAGGATTATGACTAAAACTGCGATGCTTAAAGAAGATTTACCGAAACAAGACTTTTTTCTAGTTAAGTTAACTATACACTAAAAATTAATTTAATCAAGTTCTTTTATATATATATTTATTTACCTTATATTTTTTTGATTTTTACAATAAAATTAAACCTTTATTGTAAATACAGTAAGATGTTGTTACTCTGAAGCTCAGCAATATTGATAAGTAATGAATGCGATTTTATAACTCTGTAATAACAATTCTAGTTTTTTTAGTTTCGGGAATGATGATTTTTTCCCATATACAAAGCTCATACCACCCTGCAAACTTTATTACTGCATCTATTGATAAGTAATTAAATTAAAAATCAATCAGATGCTTAAACACTTTTAGTCGTATCAATCTATTAATTAAGAACGCTTATTTCGCTCAAGATAAAACTTATACCAAAGCCCTCACTTAGAGGGCTCCTTCAATTCACGCACTGCACACATACAGTGACATGAACATTTGTTGAAATCGAATGCGCTGTGCACCCTGAAAGCAGGATGCACAACTTTTTTATTTCATTCAGGCCAAGACCTACTTAATCGTTCGACATCAATTGCGTGGCCATCTGCTTTTTCTGCCATACTTCGATATTCTGCTGTGCAAGCTTCGAGTAATTCACCGTTGGTAATGGTGTACTCAATGATGGTTTGACGGGGAGCTGAGGACAGACGTTTGTTTGCTTCACTGAGTTGCTTTGACAACCCACTAGCAGCCAAGTCAGCACTACGAGCGGCAGCATTCGCATCTTGTATTTTTTTAATCGCATTTTGTTCTACCTCAATATATTTATCTGACCAAGCCTTTTCAGTAATAGCCTTCTGTTCTTTGGCTTTTGTGATTGCGGTTTCATAAGGGGTAATTGCTTCCGCGACACGCACGTCACAATTCGCTTTTGCTTTATTCAAATCACCTGTCAGTGAATTGGATTGCCATATCTGAAACGCGGCATAAATTAAAAGCACAATGATTAATGTCCAGCGTTTATTGTTCCAAATCCAATAAAGTAACGGCATCAGAATTCCTCCACGTCAGGGAGGTCCACTGTTTGCCCGGCTAATCCATGATGGCAATCAGATAAGAATTGGATTTTTCCATCCGTGACAAAAGAATGACATTGGCTAGGGTGGCCTTGATTCACCATTAAGCTTGGGCTAAATGTTGGTTTCTCTAAATCGCCATTGAAATCCCAACGAATTTTATGTTTTGGATCAACATGAAATGGATGCAAGGTTTTACAACCAGGACATTCAATAAAATAAATACCGTTAGACTCAAGAAGCACATTGCTAACTTTTTTAAATTCACCCATCTACTGCGCTCCCATACATTTCGAATGACGCTCAACCTGACGAGTCCAAACCCCATAACAATTGTTAGATCGAACCGAGCAATCACGTTTGGCTACGTACTTCCACTTGAGTAATGAATCACATGCCTGTTTGTACTTCCCTGCTTTCAAGTTTCGAAGCATTGAGGATTGGTTCCAATTTGCTTGACCAAAGTTATATGTAAAGTCGAGATATACGTCATATTCGACTTGAGATAACTTCACGCTCTGGAGTGACTTACGAAAAGGAATTTCATCTTTGGACACATGAGCTTTCGCCCACTCTTGTGCTGTTTTTCGCGTGATGAGTGGATCGGTCATTTTGATCACTTGTCCATTCGGTTTTACTGTTGACCCAATACCTTGAGTCACTACGCCCCCAGTATCTTTATAAGGCTTTGCCGAATAGCCTTCGTGTATTTCTAAACCCGTAAAAAAAGCAGCCGAAGCTGCTAATAATCCGACTGCAATTTTAGTCTTTGACATTACATTCCCCATTTCTTTTGCGCTTTTCAAGTTCGTGAATTTCTTGTTCGCGTCTGTCTTTGCGTTTTTGGAATTGGCGATTAGAAAGGAAATTCATCAAGCTGATAAGTAAACCAGCCAAACCAATCCCCACACCAATCAAAAACCCCCAATCCCATGTTGCTGCCCATGACACAAGTGTTACACCTGTGCCTGTTGCTGTTGCCGCCTTCCCTGCAATTGCTGCTGAAGTTTCAGCTACTGCAGCTGTTGTCTCTGACATTTCGCCCCCTAATTTTTTGGCAATAAAAAAGCACCTTTCGGTGCCATATACTTTCTAAACTTAAACTTCGATTTGAATTACTTCACCTAATGGTGCGAGCCGTTTGATCTCACCATCAGATACAAATACGGTTGCTCCTAAGTTGTAACGTGTTGAACTGGTGACAAGGTTTAATCCGGATCCTCCCACCACTAACACTTTGTAATTAGGGTGATCCACACTGGTAATGGTTCCTACAAACTCTGCTGCTGTAGGAAGTAAATCAATTAAACGTTGTAAGGCATTACTCACGATTGACGCGCTCCACTTTCACGGTTTGATTGACCACTGCATGACTGAACGAGACGCTGACACTATCTACAATGCCCCACCACTCTGTATTAAAAGCAAGCACTTCTCCTGGCACACATTCACCCACTTCAGGCGAAATCGGCATGCTGTAGGTATGCGTCTCAACCATCCCGGCTTTTGCAAGTTTAGCTTTACCATACGCCGCCATGCTGACATGGTTAAACAATGGATTATTTTCAGGTTGAAGTAATGTATCCGCGCTGGTTCCAGTGCGTTTCACTTGAGCGACTAATGCCTTTCGATCATTGGTCAACGTGATGCCGTTGTAATCTGGATAGATCTGGTAATCAGTCGACTGACTCACCACTGCAGACTCAGGCAATAAGCGATCATATTCAGCGATTGACAGCACATCCCAAAAGGTCTTTTTATAAAGCGGTTTAATGGTCAGGATATTGCTACCCTTTTCGCTATAGATAAACCCACCACCACTTTCAACTACCATCTTGATGGCATCAATTGGTGCTAAATTGGAATAGCTTAAGGATTCACGCTCAACGATCCAGCCCAAGGCATCAATCAACTGCCAATTCAGTACCGTATCGCTAAACACGCGATCCAACTCTGCTTGGCACAACTGGACGGAGGTACGATCATTCTCTTGTAAGAATGAGCGTAAAGGCGCTGTCGGTGCTGCAAGTAGTGCTGTTTGACTGCGACCAATTAAGGTATAGGTGTCTTGGGCGAATTTACGAGAACGTCGACGGTTCTCAAGCAACATTTGATGTTCTGTACCATTCACCATAATTTTTAAAATCACAGGTTGACCATTAATCGGTTCAAGTTTGCCAATCTCAGCAGCTGGTACGGTCAAACTATAGGACCAACACCAACAGCTGCGATCGGTACTGTAATTCCCGTCATAGACTTCAATCTCTACGCCATTGTCGAGACGTGTCACAGATAAACTATTCAATATGTACCACCACTCACGATTTGGTATGCCAGGTATGCAATCATCTGCACCGAAGTTGAGTGCAACATTGTGTGAATCCACCTCATGGCAGAGGCATATAAAATTCAGATCGCCTGTACCTTCATACTGGGGAATCTCAGGTTCTGGCCACGGTTCAATTGGATGCTTGCGATAATGTATTGATTTGGCTTTATCCCAAGGAATTTCGTCCTGTGTGACCAGCTCTAAGCCTTTATCCCAATCAAAGCTGAAGCGCTTTTCAAAGATATGCGCAACTTGATGTGAAAACGAGATGTTGCGCCGCTTTCGGATCATCTCCTGATGCGACAATTCACGATTCAATCGAAGTTTGATTGATTCAGCAAAATACAAATCACGCGCAATACGAATCTTCAGATTTTCTTGCCAGCGAACACTCTGATTAAGATTAAGCTTTACGCCTTGATCAAATACTGCATAGATAGATTCAGATAAAGTTAGTGAGCGCTGAAAGCCAATGTCATTACCATGGTTCACCACCAATCCACGGTCGTAAAAAAAGGTGTTATTTGACACCCTGAGTACTGGTTTCGCCCATGGTATTTCCGTTGATCCAAGCTGAGTGATTGCACGCTCAAAGACAGCACTAAATCGCAGCTCAACGCCGAGCTGATGATTGATATCAAACAAGGCTTGAAAGGCTGGATTGAATGACGTATTGATCACTGCATCAAGTGCACAATACGCATTAATCCCCACCACGTTCAACTCAGGGATAAACCCTGTATTGATAGTGGCTTCAAGCGTTGCTGTTTGCCCTGAAACGGCATGAAAATCTGCGTGAAATGAGACATTAATTTCAGCTTCAAGTGCATTAAAGTCGAAACTTTGTGTCTGAAATAAAGCCAAAAAGGAAGTATCAATCGTGGCTTCAAGTGATGCAAGGTTTTGTTCATCTGCACCAAAGTTAAGATTGGTAGAACCTGTCGCAAGGTCTTTAAAATCAAGATTTACATAATGTGCATCAGGTGGAATATAGTTCGCCACATGTCCACCTCTTTTATGTAGATGGTTTGAGGATCAATGAGTTCATCATTAAGGTGCTACCCAAAACCAATTCAGGATTAGCCAGCTCTATATCAGTTCCCACTGTGAAGTCTGCAACGGCTTCACCAGCACCATTCAGCAAGCGTGCCCAAGTTGCTACACCTGCTTTCGTTACCGTTGCCGCATCAGTTTGATTGAGCTCAATACTGTCTGCGTGTAGGGTTTTAAAACAAGGTTTTGGTAAAGTAAGAATGACCAACTTAGCTGTATTATTAGCAGCCACTGCCACAGATGCAGGTTTAGTATCATCATAAAAAACAAAAGAAGCATTTGAGCTTCCTTGATCGAGGTATGTGGCCAACGCTTGCAATTGCACAAGACTGGCTTTGAGTGAGGGTTGAATCATTTCGGCACCACGTTATCTTGAATGACTGCGTTATATTGATTTTGCGGATGATGAGCTACGATAAAAAACTTAGTTTCTGTTAGATGATCGAACTCATAATTCCCGCTACTGTCTGTTTGAGCATCAGCGATTAGCCGTCCTGATAATTTTTCAAAAAGCCTAACCCGGCATGGAATCGGAGTGTTTTTTTCAGACACCTTGCCTTTAATTGATAGACCCTTGTTGCTTGTTAACACTAAGTCTGCATTAGGACAAAGTGCTGCTACCACCTTAAGACTTAACAACACTAAAGCTCTCCAATTTTTAGAACAACTTGACCCGCACTTGATTGCGCTGAAGCGGTAATTGCAATAAAAAGCTGCCCCTTATTTTCAATGATCTGTAGATTTGTGTAGGGAGATGCTTGATATAGCCAGTACAGATTTTTCAACATGCCCCTTAGTACGTCTTCATTGATATAGACAGGACTAAATGGCGCAATACTATTCAATGCTACACTACCAATATAATTGGTCGCGCCAGAATTGATGGTGCTTGCAGCCCCCAAACCAAAGCATGATGCCACTTTAAACTGAGCTAATTGACTATAAGCACGCTGAAGAAGCAAGTAAGTCCCACTACTTGATGTCGTCGACATAAATGATGATCTTGTGGAGCTTGAGCTGGCAGCTCGATAATCATATGTTGCTGAAAGAAAGTTTGTAGCAGAATCACTTTGTAATAGAGAGTCGAAAGCTCCAAATCCATAAGGGTTTTTCACAACACTGTCGATATTGGTTGCAGGTAATATATAAAAATAATCGGTACTCCCGACTAATATCCACGTTCTACTACCACTTGCGGGGGTTGTTGTTTCATTAAAGGAAGCATTTGCAGCAGCGTTTGTTGAGTAATACCACTTCGCCCACCCATTAAGTACCGCCGTACCCGTTCCTGTTCCCACCCAATTCTTATCAACGCTTGTTGAGTCGTAAGGCGCTTGTACGCCTAATAGCGTATCAATCCCTGTCATATCCTCAACAATGCCCACCTTGGCAAATTTGGCATATGTTGCTGTATAAGCAGGATCAAGTTCATCGACCACACGTAAAAATGGTCGACTTGGTAATAATGTATTCTTCGAGCGATAGGCAGCTTTGCCGCCCCCGTTAACATTCGTGCTAGAGAATGGCTTCTCCCACCCCAATGATGGCAATGATGCTGTAATTGAACCTGTAGCTGTTGTTACGCTTGGCGCACTTGCCAGTTGAAAAGTCACACTCGTTGCATTCGGTACCGTCAAGATACGATGCTCACCGTTATATTCAGCTTGATTCGCACCCGTGATTTTAAGCACCTGGTATTGCATCAAGTTATGTGAAGCACTAAACACAGCTGTTACTGTTGTTCCCACTGCTGTCAGTGTTGATACGATCCCAAGACTGATCCCGTTGACCAAGCACGCATCCAAAACACCAATCATTGAACCGAAAACGTTTTGAAGCTGTGGCGTGTTGTTATTGCTCTGTACGTAAAACTTAATATCTGTGCTTGCAACCATTTTGATTATCCATAAAAAAAGACCGCCGAAGCGGTCATATTTGAATTAAAGATTAAGCCACCCGGTCAATGTCACCGCGTAGCATGATTTGGAATGAATCAGACAGTACTGTTGGCTCTGATTGCTTCACAGTGCGAATCACCCAGACTGGATGATTGGCTGCAATCGTATTAAAACGCAGTACATTGCCACTTGCCCAACCATTGCCCCATCCTTCCTTTTTGATGGTGAAGTACGGCGCATTAGTCACTGGGTTCATAGGGGTGCAATCCGTTGTAATAACACCTGTATCAATCTGACCAGAATATTCACCGATGATCCGAAACGCTGTGGTACTTGTAAAAACAATCGCCCAACGCTCCTGAATATTGCCTTTGTTGGTGACTTCAATTGGATATAGCGTATCGTTATAGTTGGCTGAGATGGCCGCACCAGTAGCCTCATCATTCCAAATGCTATCCCAAGTCGACTGCACAAACTTTAGGGTGTAACGCGCTTGCATATCACCAATCACTAGTGCGGAACCTACAATAGTATTGCTTGGATCATAATTGTGGGTCAGTGGTTTTGTGAAAGTCACTTGCCCATTGATTTTGACATCGCGAACTAACCCCATATCCTGATAGCGATACTTGGCTGTCAATGGTCCAGTCAAATTACCCAAAGCAAAATCACCATTTAAAGTCACTTTGCCGTAGTCATAATCTACTGTATAAAGATCAAACGAGATCTTAATGCCGTCAGCATCTTCAAGTTCACACCAACTGATCCGCGCATCACTCAATGGGTAGGTTTGACCAGCAATATAATCAGGTAATTCCTGCGTCTTACTCGCACTCACAATCCCAATCTCACCCGATCGGAAAATCGGCACCCGACCATCAATTGGTAGGCGTACTGCGGATAAACCCAGCAACTCAGCATCAATCGGGATATAGCTATAACCGACTGCGCTGTATTTGATGGTTTCAGGCAGGACCATAATGGGCTTGTGAATCCACTGTTTGCCATCTTTGGTATATTCAAGTTCGACTACATACCAATCTTGCGTCATGATTTCAGCACGATTGGCAGATGTAATTACTACTTTTTCACGGAATACAAACTGGCCATAGCCTTGCTCAAAGTTAAAGAAGCCATCACACTCTGCGGTATCAATCGTACCTGAGCCATCAGGCGTGATATTTAATACCCCGCCTTCCACCTTGGTTGCTGACAAGGTTAAGGACTGCGCCCGAATAGGAATCATCGGTGCGCGGTAGGAAACTTGGTTTGTTTGAACATTCTCCAATTGAGTCACCAAAGTCTCTAGAGTTGGGTTATTTGCCCCACCTACATCCCATGCAGATAGCTCTACTGCCCCATTTCCATAATGGATCTGACCTGCAACGGTTCCCGCACCCGTAGTTACCGATGGATTACGATAAAGCGATCCAAGTTTATCGACATAAGTTGAGCTCGCTAATGTAAAGCGAACTGAGCTGGCGAGAATCTGCTCTGCAAAACCCTCAGTTAAATCCGTTTTTAATATAGTGCCGATTACTGTATCCGACCAAGTCGCAGCACTGGAACTGTCTCGATAAGACACACTCACCGTCACCGCAGTCGCAACTTCATTCAGACTCAGGGTGTAGCTCTCCGTTGTATTTTTATACTTGATTGTTGCTCCAAGCATGCCGGCTGCAATCGCCTCTGCACTGGTGTTGTACTGACCATAATAAGCCTGCACGATCTTCTCACGCTCGATCGTTTCAAGCGTAGTGCTTGGAGTGATACTCATTGTGCGCGATGCATAGTTGATCGTGCCTTGTTGTTGCCCTGAACCGTTAAATAAGCGTCCAGTAGTAGCATCAACTGGCATATCATGCAGTTCCACTTCACCCGTGTAAGTCATATATTTTACAGGTACACGTACTTTCACAGATTTTGGGATCAATGCTGCGGATCCGTTATCCAATTCAATCGAGATCGTGCCACTGGTCGGCACCGCAGTCACTTGGATTGAAGACTTAGTTCCTTTTTGCCCGGATACATTAAACGTGGTACCACCATTGGGCAACAGTGTCGGCATTAGCTTGGCTACACCGTCAGCATAGTCAATAGTGCCAGTTGCATCCCCTGTAAACTGCCCTTGACCATTATCAGTTGCTGTTTTAGACACACCATTTAGCAACCACCCCACAGTCAGTGTGCCCGCAACAATCGAGTCATTCACAGGGATTTCAACATAAGCCTTATTGATGGTTAATCCTGAGCGCTCTTGGGCTGTAATCATATTACTCCATGTCATCAGGATTGCACTGCCAACATCAGCAAGTTCACCTGTGGTGAGTGACATGGTACCCGTATCGTAATCAATGCTGCCCGAGCCAAAGGAAGAATCAGAGCCTTTTAACTGCCCTGCACCATTGTCCCGAAGCGTATAGACTTGGTTCTGCACCAAGTAAGACACTTGTAAACTACCCGGAGATGGCAATGGGACCAAATTACGTAACCAAGTGAAGCTGATGTTTTCCTGATTGACATAAATTAGCTCTGATTCAACGGGAGCTGTTACCGCAGCCGCTGGAAGAAAGTTAATCGTTAGATTGGTGGTACCCGTCCCAGCATTCGCATTCCACGCAATGGATCCGTTTTGATAGTTAATTGTGCCGATCGACGTACCAGCGGCATTTTTAAGCTCCCCCCCCACGTCAGTAATCGCGGAGCCAAACAACGTGAATTCCACAGACTTTGGCATGACAGATGAGCCGAGATACAACCCGAGCACTGTATTAATGGTGACATTACTAAATGTCTTGGTTAACACATCATCTTTAGCTTTCACCAAGGCAACTGAGTCACCCGCTGCATTGATATTTATCATCGCGGTTTCTGTCTGTGCTGAGGGAACCAACTGTGTGTAGACACCCTCTGCAACGACAGAATAATCACCGACTTGAGCAGCTTCTTTGAGGTTTGCGCTCGAGTAGTACTTACCCGTATCTGCGACAATTGTATCCCGAAGAATAGTCGTGCTCTTTTCACCGCTATACCATTGCTTCGCTGACAGACCCACAAAATCGGCTTTCAATGCATCACTGAGGCCATAAGTGGCAATCTTATATTCAACTTGCTTACCATCAACCATGAAATAAGCTGTTCGTGTCGTTACCTCGGTAATGCGCAAGTATTGCTCAATCTCTAAGGTTTTACCCTCATTGGAGATTAATACAATAGATGTTCCGATCGACAACTCGGTTTCTTGTGTTGCAAGCGCAACTTGCAAGAGTTTCATCCCTTGCCAATGCGTGTCTAATGGTGTGCCTGCTACCTGTGCACCTTTAGCCAAATAGTTTTCAATTCGGTTTTGCGCACTAGTACGTTCATCTGTCCAACTGTCTGTGCTGAATAACACGGCGGACACATTGGGATCTTGTGCATTTTGAGAGATGAATACTGTCGCCCCCATCAAAGCATCGGTATCAGCTGTATCCACTGCAGCATAAATCTTTTGAATAGATGTACGACCCGTGGTGCGATCAAGCTCTGAAATATCATTGAACAGGTTATTACTTTCACCATCAACAATTTCACGGCCTGAGTACTTCCCCCCTCCATCATCAGCATCTGTACGAATGCGTTCTGACTCAAGGAGCTTTAAATTATTGGTTTCAATTGTCATCGCTTACCTCAATGAATCGCATGGTGACGTTAAAATAAGTATTAAGTGATGTTGCTGGGGTGCCTTTGACTGTAGAGCTTTCCAGCGCACCGTCTTTATGATTCCAAATCACATTGAACTCACGTTGATCATGTGGCCACTCAAACTGAAGCGTGAATTGCTCTTGCAGGTTTTGCCACGCACGAAGCGTGTTCAAATCTCTCAACTTGATCCAACCTTTGGTTTTATTCGCTGGTTGCAATGTGATTGGTCGACCTGCTTGCTTGCGCCCTTCTTGGATAATCAAGGCACCACTGATGGCATATTCCTGGTTCTGCTCGATCTCAGCCCAGTTTTCATCAGACCAAAAAAAACCATCCTCAATTTGGATGGTTTCCGATGTTGTTTTACGCATTAATTGCATTACGATCTTCCTTTAATTGCTTCAAGTTCTCGCATCATTTCCTCAAGAGCTGTGGCTTGATCGGGTGCCGCTGATACTGTTGCTGTCTGCCCCGTCCCCATATCAATTTTGATTTCCACACTTTGCTTTGTCTCCATACCTTCCATTGGTTGAATATCAAGACTAGTCGCGATAAGTGGTGCATCAGGCACGGCGGAAATTTGCTGAGCTGAATCACCGCCATTCGACAGTAATGAAGCATTACCACCACCTGAGCCACGTGATTGAGATTTCGCATTCAGCTCATCCGTACGCGCTTTCATTTTGGCTTTAAAATCATCCCAGTGGTCATTGGTGGCTTGCTGCTCAGCACTGATCTCAGGTTGCTCACGTGAAGTCGCTTGGCTGACTTGACTCACACTACGCTGAGTCTCGATTGCTGCTTGCTGGATCTCGCCAAGTTTAGTGACTGTGGCTTTGCCTGTGGCATCGAGTTGGACCTCAAGTCCCAAATAAGCAGCCTTAGCTTTAGCAGCCGCAATCAGCTGAGCATTTCCAGACGCCTCTGCTAAGCGTATCGTTTTTTCATATGCTTGCTGTAATCCCTCCTGAGTCGCCTCACCACTTTTTATTGCGGTATCAAGATCGGTTAGAGCATTAGTAGCTGCCAACTCAAGCTGTTTCTTTGATTGGATCCCAAGTCGCTCCATTGCTGCTTCAGCAGGGCTTAGAGCGGCAGGCAATTCCTGGCTAGCACGCTTAATGGCTTGCAAGCCCATCTCAACTTGTGAAGTTGATAATTTGCCTTGTTCACCAAACGATTGAAGCTTGGCTTTGGCTGCATCAAGCTCGACTTGAGATTTAGCACTTTCAGTCCATTTCTGCCAAGCCTGGTATGTTACTTCGGCCGCTTGTTGACCGGTAACACCCAGTCCATCCAACCCAGCAACAAAAGCATCAACATTATTTCCACCTTCTTTAAACTTTTCAGAAATCCTGTTTAGTGATACATCAAGATCAATCCCAAGGGCTGTGGCGGCTTTACGAGCCTTGTCTGTAGCATTGACCTGAGCTTCTGTTGATATCACAGCATCCGTCATTGCCTTAACAACAACTTTCCCTGCACTATCAAATTCTGCCTGCAAGCCTTGAGCCGCAAGCTGAGCATTTAACGCTTTGAGTTGAGCCACTCCTGCTGCATCAGCAGATTGAATTGTTGCATTTGCTATTGCTTGCGCTGCTTCAATCTTTTGCTGTGTAATTTTCTGGCTTTCAGCTTGATAGGCCTTTTCTTTAGAATCAAGCTCCGCAAGGCCTGCCACGGCGGCATCTATAGTGGATTGATTTCCTGATTTTCTTGCATCTTCTAACTGTTGATTTAATTTGATTCGCTCATCACTGATAGCCCTATAATCGCTTTTATGCTTTTCCTCTTGGGTTTTTAACTGCTCAAGCGTTTGTTGGTTATCAGCTATACGCTCCTGATTTTTCTCCTTGTCTGTTTTACCAATATTCTGAATTGTTTCAATTGTTTTAGATTCGAAATTCTTGGCACCATCAAATCCTTTGGTAAAGTATTCGTCAGACTTGGCTCTCATTGCTTCCATATCAGCAATGGCTTTTTCCTTCACCTCACCCCATGACAAAATTGACTTAAGTTCATACCAAGCTGAAGCCAAACCATAAAGAGTACCAGTAAAGAGATTCACTCCAATCCCGATGGTTTTGAATCCATCATTTAAAAAGCCTAATGCTATATTTAGAAGATCAATGAACTTTTGGAATCCACTAACTTGCTCACCAGCAGGATATAAGCCATTTGTAAACCCAAGAACGGTTGATAAGGCATCGCTAAAGACATCATGGAATGCTTCACCGACCTCTAAAACCGTATTAAAAAGAGTCTTGATGGTTTCATATACACTGAGAAGAGTGGCTTTTAATGAATCAATCGTGCCTTGATCATAAATGTTGCTGTAGTATTCTCCAAAGCGTGTAAATCCATTACCAATATCCTCAATAATCGGTTTTAATAGGTACATATTGTCGGCAAGAGTTGATAGCCACATAGCTACTGTTGCTGATGCACTGTTAGATTGATCCATTTCACCAATTAAGATCTGCCAAGACGTTGCAATCTTCTGAAGTGCATTAGTGATAGTGGTTGGAAATTGATCGTAAGTCTTTTGGACTTCACTGGCCTGTCCTTGCAAAGCTTTTACCACTCGCTCTGCTGAAAGCTCTCCATTTTCAGCCATCTTGCGAAGTTCACCAGTGGTAACACCTAAGCCTCTAGCTAACGCTTCTGCAACACCGAAGCCATTCTCCATGATTGAGTTAAACTCTTCACCCCGAAGAACACCGCCCTGCATCGCTTGAATGAATTGTTGTACCGCCGCCTCACTTGCTTGGGCTGATCCACCACCAATCTGAATGGCCTGAGTAACAGTTTTAGTTAAATCTAATGCTTGTTGCTGGGTCATCCCCATGTCTTTACCGACAGCATTTAAACGAGTAAACAAACTGCCTGTAGCATCAAGACTGGAGTTCGTCATCAACGCAACTTGGTGTACACCAGCCATTGCTGATGTGAAATCACCACCTTCTTTGGTGGCAATGTTGATACGCGCTGATAGATTGGTATAGGTATCGGCTGTTTGAGCTAATTCACGTATTCCAAGCCCAACACCTAGTGCCGCCATAGCTCCAGCAAGAGCATTTACAGCAAACTTTGCACCATTCAATCCTTTCTGCGCGGTCTGTGCCGCTGTATCCGTATGCTTTAAAGAATTATTTGCCTTACCTACTTCTGTGTGAAAATCAATAAATGCACTTTCAGCCTGTTGAACTTCTTTCTCAAGTTGGTCTACTTGCTTTTGTGCAATCTCAATATCTGCAGGAGTAGTTTTTGTTTTTGAAAAAGCCTCAAGTCTAATCTTTGCTTTTTCTAAATCTGATTTTAAGAATGCCAAAGCTTTTACAGACTTATTACCAAAATCAGTGAAGTTACTTGCAGCACTTTTGGCGTTATCTCCAGCATCGCGAATGATTTGAGTTGCACCGCTTAAAGATTTAGTTAGGCCATCTGCCAATTCCTTGCTTTTCTCTGGGACAATACTCCCAAGAGTCTTAGCTGTATCAGTACTTGCCTGCTTCAGCTGATCTGCTTCAGCTTTGATACTGTCAAAAACCTTTTTAGTAACGGCTTCAGATTGCTTGGCAGCGGCTACAAGGCCTTTACTATCACCATCCATGATTAATTTGAAAGTTAGATTTTTTCCAGACATGAATTTTCCTTTAAACACAAACATCTACATACAAAAAAGGGTCACATTTAAAATGCGACCCTTTAAGTTTTGTTAATCAGCATGGCGTTAATCTAATTTCTCGAATAAACATGGTTGCATAAGGCGCTCTACATCAGTAATTGCTGTTACCAGCAAATCCCTTTTTTTGCGATAACTACCAAGAATGTGACCAGCCAAACTTGCATCTGCTTTTTCAAGGTTTAATTGAAGCGATAATTTGTTATGAATATTGTTGTATGTTAAATCCTGAGAGCGAATAAATTCTCGTGTTTCAAAGAAAGCTTTTACTAGGGCTTTTTTAAATTCAATTACTCGTAGACTATTACGCATTAGTGTCATGAGAAATGTTGCTTGCTGCTCGTTTAACGGAACAAACTTAACATCACCACCACCGTGCTGACCCTCTAATCTTGGTTGGATTTTAAATCTGACCAAGCCAAACTCTTGAAAATCTGGCATATAAGTTCGAACAAGCTTAATAATTGTGGCATGCTGGATACCCAAACCTAGAGCAATTTGTAGCGTGGTTGTCATGGGTTCGCCATTTTCAACACGCACGATTTCAATTGGTTTCAACATAGCATTCATAATTAACTCCTTTTGAGTTTTGATAGGCCTGAGTGCAGAATGCAAATAAAACAAACAGGCATTAAAAAAGCCGACTTGTTAAGGTCGGCTTCGCTTGGTTAAATCTTAAAACTTGTCAATAGGGTTTAAAACCCAATAAGGTCACGTGGTGTCAACAGGTAGCTCTTGTCTTATACGTCTGACTTCTAAATAAAAACCTCCCGAAGGAGGTTTGTGTTAATTACTTAAGACAATTGTCGGGGAATAAAAATAGGTAGTGGTTTGTCTGCTGTTTGCATTGAGTTAATTTTAGCCTTGAACGCCTCTATATAATTATCCCTTTCAAGCACTGTTTGGATGTATGTATCATCAAAGCCAATAGCAGCCCTCAACCACCCTCTATCAGGTGTATGGATTGCCCAGTAATCAAAATACCCGATATAAAAGAGCGTATAACCATTTCCAGAAGCCTCATAGGACAACTCCACTTCAATATTTGGATCGGTGCCAAACTGCTCAATTTCTTTAACAGTTTTTACCACTTCGGGAATGTTAACCACCTCTTCTGCCAAAGCTTGGAAATTCACTGGAATATTAGTGGGTATAATCTTTGCCATTGTATTTACTCTTCGCGATATTATTCTCATTAAAGTGCAAAGCTATCACCTAGATAGCTTTGCTTGAATATAACCCATCACGCAGGTGCATTAAACCAATTCGGATTTGTTATAAAACGCTGCCCAGTTGAGAGCGCGATAGTTTTGCAATTTACATCAATTAACGGCTGGTCATGCTTATTCTTGAAGTCCAATAGTCGGCTAAGATTTCTCACAGCCTCATTAGAGCGAACAATATAATTGGCGTAAAACAAGAACTTCCGACTATCTAAAATCCCTCTAAATTTTTCCAAGACCACAACCACTTCTTCATTTTCCAAAATAACGCGCTCACAAAGATGGCGAACTAACTCATAAGCATCCTTATCAAACAATCCCGCCTGTTTATTAGCACTGCTATATAAAGCAATCAGATGATGTACATATTCCACGGCAACAGGGATTGCTTCGTATGGAATGTCTTCGATGTGATTCACGTTAAAACGTTGATGAATCAACTTCCATGCTTCATTCACATTTAAGTGTTTTGTCTTAGTCACCAATAGTGCATGCGCTTCATGTAGTGCTGTGCGTTCAGATTTGTGGGTTTTAGCTAAAACCTCTTGGCGATGGAAGTAACAATCTTCCAGTTGTTCAAAGATATCCCACGCTTGATCCGTATCAAGCATCTTGGCGTGTCGTGCTGCACCGCGTTCTGTCCATAGGGTTAAATGTTTAGCATTTGGACTAACCATCTTTAAGAGGGTTAGTGATTTTTTAAACTCACGAAGTTGCTCACCCATAATTTTAAAGAAGTGCTTGCCTTCAACAAAACGCCCAGTGTTTCGAAGAAAGTTGTTTTGAATATGCTTTGGTTCCGTTCCGTAGAAATTGGCAAGCATCTCTGTTGTTACTACCGGGATAGAATTGAAGTTAATGATTGATACTTGAGTATTATTTATTTGTGCTATACTGCCCATAAGAATTCTCTCTTAATTGATTTGGGTGAGACATTCAAAACCTTGTGATCTTGGCGGAGAGCAAGGTTTTTTTGTGCCTATTGATTTCATGCTTTTGCTTCTTTGTTTGCTCTCGCTTCCAACCATTCTTCAATAATTAAAACCAACTGAGCTGTTTGAGTTCTACGATCTTTGACTGTTTCAATCTTAAATCGCTCTAATGTTTCTTCAGGTATGCGGAAGTTTACCTGCGGGTCTTGTCTTGCCATTCTTAATCACCCATATAACGGTGATATAAATATATAACGGTGATACCATTGTGTCAAGCACGGTAATACCATTATTCTTATGAAAATATTTTGAGCTTCAATGTGATGGCTAGAACAGACCCTCAAATCAATATCAGAGTGCCTGCTGAATTAAAAAAGAAATTAGAGTTACTGGCTGTTGAAAATAGCCGATCCCTTAATGCAGAGGTTGTTACTAGACTTGAACAGAGCCTCTCTGGGAACACTTCAACTCATCAAACCGCCACCCTAGAGGTTGAGATGGATATCAAAGAAATTAAAGAAATCTTAAAAAGGCTTGATAATAAAAAAGCACCCTAGGGTGCTTTTTCTACCTGTATGGAACAAACCTCGTCCCACACTTTAAGCAAATCCAACTTCTAGAGTAGTCTTGTATTCGCCCTTTGTTTGTCTTATCTAAATGTTTATATAGCCTTATCAACCCATAACCCATTAATAACAGTAAAGGCACAAGTAGAACTACTGTGAAAAAACCATGGAAAAAATTTGGTGCATCCCTAACACTAAGCAAAGCCCCCAGCAATGGAAGCCAAAACATCACAAAAAGCACACCCACAATAAGAATTGCTGAAGTGCCTTTTTTTGGAGGTGCACACGAAGCAGCTAGATTAGATTGTGATGTAGACGATCCCTTACCACCACCAACCGTGATACGCCCGGTACTAGACACCCCAACACCACCAAAACCACTCTTCCCATTTCTAGTTCCACCTGACCAAACCATACTTAGAGTCTTGGTGTTAGATGAATTACAACTTGGACAATTTGACATATCAAATCCTATGTAACCAAATAATCAAACGCAATCGCCTACCCTCAACGCCCACTACGAATCGTAGTAACTTTGCCATCTTCAATAACAACAGTGAAAGTTTTGCTGCCATCTACGTAGCTTAGTTCGCGCACTGAAACGTCTTTACCACCCACGTTTTTAACGTAGTCATAATGAGATACTGGTTGTCCTGCAGCTGCAACCACCTCACCATAGCTTTGGCCTTTGCGAACTTGCTTACCGTTAATGCTTGCCCCTGCCAAATTTGCATTTGCTAATGTAAAAACAGACATCAAAGCAGCTGTAATTATTAATTTTTTCATGAATTTACCCCTCGTTATAATTGGATAAATCATAACCTGCTAAAATTCACAGCACAATGTGAAAGTTACTGTTCTTTCTCAAGGCTCTTAATGAATTCATTGAACTTCTTATTGATAGCGTTCTGCGCCCGAGTTGCAATCGCTAAATTACGCATCTTCATACGCTCAGCTTTTTGAGCCGCTTTAAGATAGTGTCGGAATGAACCGTAGCTCATTTGCATAATGCATTCATGTGAGTGGCCATTCGATACGAGAAGCTGAAATACATCATACCAACTGCTCTTTTTACGCGGATCCACATCGTCCCGGTGTTTAGGTTTTGGCTCGGAAAAGAATGAGTCATTCACTTTAATGACTGCATCCAACAACAAGATATTGAGTTCACCCTCTTTCTTGAATAGATCGATGACCTGTTCAATACTGTATTGCAAACAGTGGGCTATCAATTGCGTCGATTCAAACGAATAATCATCAAATATCTTTTGTGTGGTTCCATCTGGATGATTATTCAAAAAGTCTTTGATGACCTGCGCTGCACCCGACCACTCATCAAAGTTATGCATCTGCAGCTGGTGCACCGATAGCTCACCAACTTTGACAGGTCGATTTGAAGCGATAAAAAAATCATTCATTGAAATACCTTAGCTAGTGCCACAAATGCATTAATGATGTTTGAGAGTTGCCAGATAAAAATACCCATCAAAATGGCACCTGTTACCTTCCAATAACCATGTTTTTCCATTACAACCTCTACTTTTTGTAAAACTACTGCTATAATTTCAACCACAAGTTTCTTTCCCTTGCTTTTATCTGGCGGGTGGAAATAAAAAGCCCAACGATTGCAGTCGCTGGGCTTTTGCTTTTTATGGGCACAAAAAAAGATGCCTATTGCATCCTATTTAAGTGCCTGTAATGGGTTTATGCTACTTTAGGGATTTGGGTGTAATAGCCGTATAGGCCAAGTGCACCATCTTTGTCTTTGGTCAGATCACCCAAGGCATCTCCGCTGACTTCGTATGAACCAAATTCTTCATGAATTAGGCCAAAGCTCGAATCGGGAGATTTAATTGTACGGTGCAAAGCTAAGAACACTTTGTCTTTGCTGATCTTATCAATGCCTTCAAAGAACAATGCATATTCAGCACCAAAATCAGATGCGATCGTAGTATGTGTCACAGCGCCAGTCGTATAACCAAGTACAACTTTTGGCAAATCATCAAGAAACTCGATAGTGCCATAAACTGCATCTAGTTTATATTTCGTTGATTCAATCGCAACGGGTGTTGATGCACCGTCAGTTACGGTTGGCACAGTCAAATTAAAACCATCCAGTTTAATCTTCTGACCTTTGGTGACAGCACCTAAATCATGGTCAGCTACGGTTTTCGTTGCCACTGCGACATTTTTACCCGACAGGATATATGCAAGGTTATCAGCATCAACCTGCTCGAGTGTGCCGCTGAATGAAACTGCAGTGGTATTGTATAGCACCAAATCAGTCGTATCATCACCAGACATTGATTCAGTATGCTCAGTCTTATCAGCTGTGATTTCGAGCGTAAAGTCTGGGATGTTGCCCAGCTCTCGCATTGCCCCCACAACACCCTCAACAATTGGGGCAAGGGAGAACTTACCACGCAATGAAATGTACTTCTTAGCCATTTGCAGACACCTCTTTTGTTTTTGGTTTAGCTTCTACTTTCACATCAGGCTTAATTGCTTCAATCGCACCATCATCTAAAAGCTGTTTAATTTTTTCTTGTGGTAGATCACCCACAATTTGATCTTTCAACCATGGGCCAATCGGCTTTAGGGCTTTGTATTGCGTTTTCATAATGCTCCTTAATCGGGTTCGGTTTGAATGAATAACTCAGACTCTAGAACCACTGTTGAGTAAACACAGCTTTTAGAAATGTCTTCTTCCGTATTCATATAAATAAGTGGTTCAGCACTCGATTCGGGTTCCCAGCCACTCAATTTTTTGATGATCTTAATGGTTAGATCACCAGCCATATCAAATGCTTTAGAACCATCTGTCACCTGAGATGCTGCATGCTTGCAACAAGCTGTCACTTCCCAGACCACTTTTAGCTTTAGTGCATCACCTTTGCTTACCACTCCTGCACTTTTGGTACGGCGGAAATTCACTTGAATGTTGGGGGTGATTTGGGACAGTTCAGTAGTTACACCTAGATTCTTAGGGGTATAGATTTTCTTTACACCCCACTCATCCATGAATTGCTCGAGGCGCGCTACGATCTCATCGCGTACCGCATATAGATTTTCATCACTCATCTAGGACAATATCCTCAACAATGTCTAATAAATCCTGCTCGTCATCCGACGTTAAACCCAACCACGCACGTGCAGGCATTTTCACGGTATAAGCACCAACGGTTACGTCTTGAGCAAAGTTAGATCGTGTTTGACGAACAAAACGATTACCAACAACACCGGTCTTTTGGTTTTGTCGGAAGTAAACCGTGCTTTGACGAGCCTCATGTTTAATTTCACCGCCAAAGTGATGGATCGCTCCATACTCAACGTCTGTACCCACTTCAAAACCATTGCTGATTGTATTATTGGTAATAGAGTTCATTAGACGGGATGTATCGCGAAGCGTGGTACCGCCTTGGCGCATCACCCTTACGGATAATGGCCACTTGCCGTATAAGCCCACACCACGAGACCAGCGATCGCGGATATTCTCCACCAAGGCGGCACCCATACGCTCATAAAGTCTGAACTGACGCTCTTCAACGTCAGCATACAAACTCAGAGCTTTTGAGATCGCTGAGTCACCATCGGTACGGATTTCAATTAATGCGCCTGGCATACGTCACCTCACTTAATGCTCGGCATTTTTCCAAGGACATCGTCACCAAAAACACCACCCGTATAAGTCGTGCCTATTGGTGCTGTAGATGGTTTGTTTTTGGGTGCGTCGTCTATAATTTCTTTACTCTGTTCATCAATGATTTGCAGATCCGCTTTCTTGTCCTGGACACGCTTCAAGAAGGCAATCGCATCGTCATAAAGCTTGCTGATATGCTCCAAAGGATCTTCAGTGTAAAGACGATAACGCGCGATATCACACGCTATACGTTTTAAGTTGGAAGGTACGCTTGCAAGTGGTAAAGAATAACGGCTACCGATGTAGCCGTTAATTTCTTCCTCTGCATCCTGCAATGCAACTTGCACAACATCAACAGGATCCGCGCCACCTTCACGCCCCAACTTAAGCTCATCAATAACCTGTGCACCAAACCGTGTTTTTAAATCAACTTCAGTCGCGTACATAGATCACCTTACTTATCAGCTGTAGTTTTCTTGGCTTCGGCAGTGGCTTTCTTTAAAGCAGCTTCGGATGTGGCTAGTGATTTTTCCAAACCCTCAACTTTCTTTTGAAGCTCTGCTACTTCTGCTTCAGCTTTATCCTTACCATCAATAAGGATTGCCTCATTTGCTTTCAGCTCTGCTACTTCTGCAGTAAGGCTTGCAAGCTGAGCAGCGGTACCATCCGCCTTCGGTTGTTCTGGTGCTTTTTCTTCTTCAATTGCTCCAGATGCTAAAAGGGCCTGAAGATGATTTTCTTCAAGCCCTTGAACTTCTTGCCCTGGTCGGAAGTGACCGAGGGACTGTTTTGCAATGTACTTTGGCATGATTTATTCCTTATACAAACCCACGACCACCAACAAGACCGTTCTTGTTGTTAGGAACTGCGAGTGGTGATGATTCGGCTAATAACTCGATGCTAGACGGGTTCTTTTTCTGATCTTGAGTTAAAAAGAAATCTAAAGCTTGACCAAATGCCTCTAGGTTTTGAATAGCACAGTGCGCAATCCAACCATTAGCATCATTAATCAGGCCAAAGAAATCTTCCGGAATGAAGCGACCCGCTTCACCATCCATGTTGTGCTGAACGTCATATGTCCAGATTTCAATGTTGTCCACCACACCACGGAATTGCGGTTTATCTTTATGATCAAAAGTAGGTGTTAATGGAACGCTGATACCTGCATATGGAGCTACAAATTTAGCCATAAACGCTGCATCCTGTTTCATTGCGTTGAATACTTTTGAACTTGTTAAGATCATATTTGGCGATGAACCGCCATGTTCAATAGATAGATCAATCATCGCCTGCATATCATCTAGAACTTTTGCCCCCGATTGGCCCCATTTGATTAGTGGAGAATAATTGCAGGCAGGATTACGTCGGTAGTCCACTTCATATTTCGGAAAGTCAGCAGATGCAAATGTGGTCTTACCATATAACAAGACATCACGTGCAATGAGCAATTTTCGGTTATCAATAGACTGACGCAGATATAGAGCCTTTTGCGCTTGGTCAATCAAAAGCAGATCAGCGTCGCTTAAGCGGTTTGAACCAGTTGCAATAACGCCATGTCTACGCAATTGGGTAACCAATGCAGCATTTTGAACATCTGCAGGCGTTACTGTCATCATTGGCTTTAAATACGCTGGCTTAACAAATTGCACGTGACCAGACTCTTCAACTTTAATCGGTCGCGCACCAGCATTCGGGGTTACAAATGGAGCAAGCGGTGTAGCCGTATTCAACTCACCAACTGGTACCACATTTTTGTTATATGACACACGCTGTGGAAAGAAGCGATCCATTAACCATGTATCCACCTTCTGTGTGTTATCTGTTAGTAACACCAATTGAGGTACATCTAGGAGTTCTACAGGTGCTTCCTGAAAGGTAAAAATTTGACCCATGTCTTAATTCCCCACTACCTTACGTAGTTCAATTTTGTTGTTTAAACCTTGTGCGCGAACAGCATCGACCTGACCCGCTGTTAGCTTCACACCGTTGACAGTAACCACAGCCACATCAAAGGGACCTTGTGTATAGATCGGCATTTCTAGGTCATTCGCTGCATGGTAGGTTGCTTGCTCCGCTGTGAAATCAGTGACAGCGATAGCATTCCAATCACCAACTACGCCACCCGTCACTACTGGATGACCAGCCACGTTAGCTGCGTCGATGTTAAGCAAATCTCCTCGCTTATAAGCTGTATTGGTGGTGACCTTTGCATTTTCAGTGCGTACACCATTTCCAACGACCAATTGTTCTGATGTGATCGTTTGAGTAATTGTTCCCATTATTTTTGCTCCTGAGAGGCTGCGAATTTACTGAAAGCCTGATCTAGTGCTGAACCTTGATTACCGCCTTGCCCTTGCCCACCCTGACCACCTGTAGCTTGGTGACTGAACAAGTGGGCAAGATGTGATGGAATTTGTTGCTGCTGCTGTTGACCAGCTGGTGGCTGACTGCCTGCTGAGAATTGCGTTAATTGCTGAGACATGAATGCAAATGAAGTGTCATCCATATTGGTATAAGAGGTCTTTTCTTCAGCGCTAAACTGCTTATTTAAAGCTGTCTCAAGCGCTTTAATATCTCCTTCACGCTTATCAGCTTTGAACTTTTTAAGATCTGCTAAAGCATCATCACGCTCTTTTTCAGCCTGTTTCTGCGCGGCTTGCGCTTTTTCTAATTCGGTCACGTCTGTGTCCTCTGTGGGTTGGTTTGTTGTACCGGGTTTTGCTGAGAATGCATTTACCGACGTTGTTCGATCCGCACCTGTTGAGCAGATCGTAAATTCACGGATGCGGTTGTTTCGAAATACCGCGACTGGTCCAGTGAATGTCTGTCCATTTACGACAACGCTTACTCCTTGCCCTACTTCTTCAACAGAACCAGGATCAATAAACATGGACATTTGAAACGGATAACCATCATCTGCGTCATCCACCACTTCACGTGCTTTCGCATTGCGGAGAAAGTCACCAGTCACCGTGATGTTTTGATTGATACCGACTTCTTTCACTACACCGACACGACTGGTACTGAAGTGCTCTTCTAGTAAAGGTGTTGGGGTTGGAATCTCAATTCCTTCAAGATCGAAAACAACTCCATTTCGACCCCAAAACCAGTGACCATCAACACGACCACCACCGTAAGCTGTGCCTTTAAAGGTTCGCTTCTTATCCCCTTCAACCTGAGGAACAATGTCCACAGCGGATAGCGAGAATAGGTACTTGCCTTGTTCTTCATTAAGTTCAGGCATTTTCATGCTCCATAAAAAAACCACCTACAAAGGTGGTTTTAAATGCTTTGAATTAAGGCTAAAAGTTTTCCTTCAGCCTCTTTTGTGTGTGGGTATATCATTGGCTCATTCCGTTGAATCGCGCTAGATAGTGTTTCGATAATTCGTAACTTCTCTTCGATAGAATAATCTAGCTTAAGAACAGCTTCTGAAGTATTGCCATCCGCTAATGCACAACTCCCATTAGGCTTCATACCCAAAGCCACATTCCGATTTGATACATGTGAACTTTGACTTAAAGCATTTGATCCAAAGTCTTGGCCTAATGCATGACAACCACGCTCATCTACTTTTAAAGCACCCATTAAAAGCATTCGAAGTTCTGCCCGATCTTCTTTAGACTCCGCGACAATTGAATCGATGTTCATTCCAGTTAATGACATGCCATTTTTATATAAGACACTCATTCCATTTTTTAAAATAAGCTTCATCTAATTCACCAATGCTTTAAGTGTGTAAATTATCTTGCCATTGAGTGTTTCAATCGAAACCACTTCAAATGACAAACCCATTGCCATCAATACGCCATGACCAGCATTTAGTTTCTCAAGATCAATACCTAGACCTTTCGCATTCTCAATCTGCAACACCACATCGGATGCATTCTCTGCTATTAGTAATGGCGAATTAAATTGAATCGTTTGCCCAACTTCATAAGCGACCACCTGCTGTAAGGTCACACCACCTGTCACGATTGCAGCTGAGTTACTCGCAACGGCGCTTAGGGCTTGCATGTCCTGTCCGAGCCACTGTTTTAAAACATCATCCGCTTTCGAACTCACAGATGCATTTAGATAGTTCGTGATTGCAGCATCATTGCCCTGCACATAATCCAAGAAAGTCTTAATTGCGCTTGGTCGAATGGATGGATCTAAAGGAATAACTGTATTGGCCACCGTGTTGAATAGATCTCTCGATTTATCATCCATCGGGGCTAAAAGACTGGTCAGCTTTTTAGATGCAGTCCATTCGGCTTTAATTGCCTCTTTCTGCTCAAGTAGATATTCCTTATCCAGCAATGACTTAGAAATCTTCTGATCCACCAATGTTTCAAGCTCTCCAAATTGCAAAGGATGTGAACTCCAATCCAAAGCCTCTGCAACCTCTGGCAGTTTGTCATCAGGTGTAATACCGTATTTCAATGCTTGTTTCTCTGTGAGGGCGATGACAGTACAGCGACAGTTATGTGTTATAATTCCATCTGCGGATAATAAGCCACTATCACTTTGGAAATCATAAACATGACCGCTGAAAAAGTCCTCGAGAACATCGACTACTGGATCGACCGCTACATGGCTGGCATGAGCATTAACCAGATATCCAAACAAACCGGAATCGTCAGACACTCTGTGACTAGACAACTCCTCAAAAAGGGCGTTGTCTTGAGAACTCAAAGCCAAGCCGAAGCGCTCAAGTGGCAAATGATCAAACAGACTCCAGGCGGAATTGAGCGTCAATGTTCGGCTGCCTGGGATACCATTAGAGACTCCAATAGAGAGTTGGAATTGGCTGCCATCAATCTCTACACCACTCAAAATCTCGGAAAGAGATTGATCGCAAGCAAGCTTGGAACATCCTTGGGCAATGTCGATAGGATCTTCAGGAAGCACAATATTATTAATAGCCGCCCTGTCGCCAGAAGAGCTGTTAGTTTTAGTAAACTCACAACCGGTTCCATCATCTCTGATCACGAACATTCGCTGTTCGACGCCCTTACCGCCATTAGCGTTGACCTTGATCGACAAACCGTCATCAATGACATCAATGTGGATTTCACTATCAGAGGTGAAAAGATTGCCATTGAGCTTGAAAGAAGAAGCTTTTCCGATAGTAAGAGCATGACCAACGAACGTCTTGAAAAGATTTTCAGCAGTGGGTACAAGCTCATCGTTGTATATCTTCCGCGTCAAACAGTTAGTATTAAGACTTTCGACTGGTCTATCGTAAGCAATCAAATTGTCACCTTGCTTAATGAACTCAGCAATAACCCAGCCACGACTCGTAAGTATTGGGTGATTAGCCGTGACGCTCAACTCGCGGCCAGACTTGGTGATAAGCTTTACGATCTTCCCGCTGTAAAATCTCTTAATAGCACCATGTGAGGCACCATCAATTTTTGTATCAGGTAAGAAGCAACGGAAGCCCAACGGCGGGTAATGCGTTAGCCAAAATGGGTGATTTATCGGTAATACAATTCGATTCAATGCCAAGTGTGCAGGACGTACACGTGAGTCATTGATAGCCGAATACATCAGATACTGACGTTTGTCTTTATTCCGTTGCTGTTGTTGCCAACGCCCATGACTATATGCACTTTGGATATTGGTCCGAAATACATTGTCCATGTAATGCTTAGGTAAAACGATTTCTGATTCAGCTACGAGCTTTTGAAAATCATTAAAAGTGCCGCCCGATGCTAAGGTTTTGTTAAGTGACTTAATCACTGACTCAGCTTGTTCAAGACTCGACAAAAAGCTAACCGTAGTCGCCATCTGTCGTGTCTTAAGATCCATTGAGTAGAACTCATCAGGCAACACCACTTTCTTACTATGCGCATACTGCAGCGCTTCAAGAAACGTTACTGGTTGCATCTATTTCCCCTTAGCTGCTGTCGCATACCCCAATACATCTGCAGCATATAAAGCCTGATCCAAATGCGCTGTAAATTGCGACTTTGTTGCACCAGATATCAATCGAGACAAATTGAACAGCAAAGCCTCTGGTGTTTCAGACTCAGCCGCTAATTGTCTAATCTGCTCATTGGTCAAGAGTTGTAAGTCATCCTGAGCATCTGTCAGTTCATCCACCTCTTGCTGTTCAGGTGACTGCTTTTGCACTGATGCTTTAAAGCTGAATGCTTGATGAGGTAGTGCATTAAATTGAGTGTTAGGGACGGCAGTGCTAGTACTCATCTTAAAGTGTTCAGCCTTAATGCCGTATGTCTCAATCACATACTGGTCATTAAACTCAACACCTAATGTTTTTAGCTTTATATCACGATCAACAACAGCGACCTTAAGATCCTGCTCACCACCTAAAACAATTGTGTGCTTTTCAAAGTTATTCAGCAGGCAGAGTGCGTCTATGAGCTCTTGAATCGTAGGCGTGATCATGCGTAGGTCTGAATTACGCTTATCTAAGCGAACATCATTATGCACTTCACCCAAAGCTCGACTTCCAACACCATCAGTCCCACTTGTGAGCGTTTGGCCTAAGACAACCTTTTGAATACGGCGGGTTAATACATTATCAAAGGCTTCAAATGCTGTGCTGCCACCATTAGAAGAACTTCCACCTATAGTTTCTACCGAATCCTCTGCGCCAATAGACATAACTGATTGTGCATGAGCATTCAGTAAAGCCGCAGTCATCGCATCAATATCATCCTGTTTACGATCTTTACCCCCAACTTTCCCTAATAAGATTGGTGTGCCAAAGCGTTCTAAAAACTTGACCCAAAACTTTGTTGTATTGGTACGGAAGAACCATAGCCAATAAAGCTTCGACAGTAATGGATCACCATAAGGCTGTTTGAATGTAGGTTTACGGCGTGTCAAAAAGAACTTGAGTGGATATTTGGCATTTACATCAATTTCTGTAGCATTTTGTCGGTAAATTAAACGTCCATCATTCTTGGGCTCAAACCATTCTAGAGGCTTAACTACAATCTCATTTAAGGTGAATTTACTGTCACTGGTAAGTGCATAGTTGGCTTCCATAACCGAATAACCGTAAGGGCAAGCTTCCCATGCACCTGAGACGATCTCAGCATGCCAACGAGTGAATAAATCCTTTAGAAAAACCGTTTGCTCCCCATGATCTTCAACAAATCGCCACGGCGCATTGAGAACTGCATCAAGGCGTGTCTCCATGGCCTGTGCAATCTCATCATCTACCATAAGGACTGATAATCGTTGCCGGGTTAGCCCAGCCTGACGAAGTACTTCGTCAATATCAGCTTTGCGACCCAAAGTGAATGCAAGGTTCTCAACAGCAACCTCTGTCATTAAGCCAGCTGATTTAGGCTTTGTTTTCTTACTTTCTGACTTCTTTGCCATCTTAAAAACCTTTTAGAAACTTCGTGAACCTCCCCCTCCTGGTCTTAATCGTGCAGGCGGCTTGATATCACTAAAACAGATCATGACGCTATCAGCCCGGTTAGGTGATAAGGAACCATCGGGTTGCTTATTTACAAGGATTTTGCCAGCACCATTTTTGCTGTAGGTCGGCTGTGATAACTCACGCTTAAGTTGCTCCAGTTCGCGCTTATCCAAATCTTCAGTCGATAGTGAGATAAGTGCATCAGGATCGTATTGCATACCTTGTAGTGCTCTGTACGTGTTCTGGAAGCGCATACGCAAACTCCACCACATTTGAGCTTTTAGGTTTGCGAAGAAATCGATATTCTTCCGAGCCTCTACCATCTCAAGCTCTGGGTTATGAACTGCGCCCGATCCCCTGAACGGATCCGCTTGGATCTCATCAATTCCTTTAGCACTGTTTTGCTCATTAATGACTCGGGCATCACCGCGCACACCAGCTCCCAAGCCATCTGCATCGTAAAAGAACAAATTCAGTTTTTGCTCTAAGCAAATATCGATTGCCTTTTGGGTTGTTCCAAAGATGTCATCACCGATGCCTGACCACGTATCCAAATACTGCAGAACAATGCCATGACGTGAGGCAAAGGAGTTTTTATCCTTACCCTCATCTGCCACATCAAGTGCACCATTACGCTCACCTGAAGGCTGAATCTCGAGTTTTATATGCGAATCTACCGCAGCCTCAACCCATGCCGATGGAATCAACACACCTTCAACTGAAGCAGCGTAGTCAATATCAACCTCTTGGGCTAAGACAATGTCGTCAAGCGTCGCAATTTGCTTTTCATACCACGGATGAATCAGCTTCCCATGGAGTGAGACAGTCCAGTTTTTATCTGGGTTGTCCCGCCACGCCATCGTAAACACGGCGTAACGACCGCTGAATCGATCTTGATGAAACTTGTCCCCGATACCGTTTGGCGTTGATCCCTTGATATGAACGTTTGTGTTCTGCGATATAGCTGCATCTACAGCTTCTTGACGCTCTACGAATGCCCATTCATCAAGAAAGTACATTGTGGTACGTCCACCACGGCCAATGTTGTCTCCAGCCTCGCCCGTAACGGTCGCACCATTATCAGGATTGATAATACGCATGTAGTTGTCGTGGACCTTTTCGACAAATCCTTTCGGCTTCATCCAATCAGGAAGTTTTGAGAACATATCTCGGAACTTATGCAGCAGCGTTTTGGGGTCACCCTTCTTATCAACCAGATCCTCTTTACGACTACCTACACCACCAGCAAAGCCCTCTACAAATAACCATCGATGCAGATAAAACCCCAGCACAACATAGCTCATACCTTCATCACGACTCTTCTCAATGAGACCATGAGTTTGAGTGCTTTCACGCTCAAGTAACCAGTTGACCAATTCAACTTGACCAGGGCGAAGTACAAAAGGAATATTTGCCGGTAATCCAAAAGGCATCCCCCTTGGATCGTAAGTCCACACCCAATGATTAAACCAATGTGCTGGATCATTCTTGCACTTGTATATCTCTGCTTGAATGCTGAGTTCACTTTGCTCAATTACTGCTCGGTAATAGTAACGTCTGGTCATCTCAGCAATGACTTCAGGCAAACGTGTGTTCATCGTCCACTCTTTGATGAGGGGTGCTATTTCTTCAATTGCGTAACTCATAATTTGCCATTAATTGCTAAGCGAGATAGCTCTTGTGCGGACATCCCAGCAAGCTGCTCAGGGGTATACATAGCGGGGCGCTGGCTGTGCTCTGTTTCAGTTTTAATCGCACCACCATCTTTGCCTGTAATTTCTAACTTACGCTCGTAGTGGCCTTTCACAATCTTTTGAATTTGATCAATCAGCTTAATCGACATCACCACATTGCCTTTCTTGGAAACCAAAAGGTCACTCAAGATTTGCAATTGAATAATGTCGTTTGCACCGATGATGTTGTAGATCGGTTGATCAATATATTTCTTCCGTGCTTCATGGAATAAATCCACTAACTCTTGCGATAAATCCGCACCTGCAGTCTTTGTTGGGTCATAGCATTCAACCTGTTGTCGAGACACATCAATCTTGAAATTTTCCTTGACAGCCTCTACTACGAGGGATGGTTCCATAAACTGTGCAAGTGACCGAACAATAAAGACTTTTTCTGCTTTTTTAAGTCTTGCCATTTCTCTCCATCCGTCAAGGTACGTCAAGGAAAGTGGGCAAAAAAATTAACCTATGACACAGTTCCCACAACACGCAGACACATTAAAATCAGATACAAACGGCGCATTCTTTGTGATTTCGACTAAGCGCTTAACGCTGTCGCTTGCACCCCAACGCTTGACCACACCGTAGAACTCTTCAACGTCATGACCAGCTAAGTAATGCTTTGGTAAACCAGTATTGTCGCTGTAAATAATCTCGTCGTCTTGGTCACGCTCTACACCAATGTGATAAAGCTCATGTTCTATTAAGGCGCAGAAATCATGATCTGTAGCTTGCTCACAGAATGATGCGTCTATAGTGATGAGATAAACTGGCACACAACCAAACCAGTCCCTCATCTGCTGTTCCTGCCGAGCCTTCTTCCACCCGCCTTGGTTAAACATCACCTTTTCACATTGCCCCAGTACCATACGCTTCTTTGCCATACATGCAGATGATGCCCATGCAAATGCTAAAAAGGTTTCATCGTCGTGTAGTAGCTCAGAAATATGGTCATGATCTGGATTGTGGAGCTGGCCACCTATGGTTAGATAGTTTTTAATCACCCATTCTTTTAATTCCACGGCGGGCGCAAGGCGAATTGCTTCTTCTTCCTCAGCCTGATCAATGAGATCCGTCGGTGGGAATGGTCTGATCTGTTCCATCTTCTATTCTCTCTAACTGCGACTTGATCCACCGAATCACACCACCCGACTCAATTGCATGTGGCTCAAAACGCTGAATCCTGTAACCCATATCTTCAGCTAGATCATATTTATTAAATGCATTTGCTATCTTTTTTCCACCACGCCCGACGGCCCAAGGACTTCCCGCTATTTCAATGAGAAGTCGCAACTTCACAATATAAAAATCAAATCGCCAGTTTTTAGTGGATTCAAATTGAAATCTACGCTCATAGCCAATTAAATGTTCTTCTAATTCTTGGAATAGCGCTTCCTCAGCTTCTAAGTATTTTTCTTTTGCTTTAGGTAAGGGTTTAGAGCGTGGTTTCGTTTTAGGCGGACGTTTTTTAGTTTTCCAGAAATAGTCATCCTCGTTCATATATTGCGCCCATAAAAAACCACCCGAAGGTGGTTTAGTTATCTTGCATCATGCTCTCTGTGTTTCCATGATCTATTCCGAGAATATGAAAAATTCATATTACTGTTTTCAATCGTTCGTTCTTGATGATTAAGTTTCTCAATCATTTCTATAAGAGCACCACCCCCATGGGCCTGCTCTTTATATAGTGCTCGCAAAACAAGTTCTGCTGGTTTTCCGATAGCCACACGTCCACTTTCCCAATTACGGACTGTAGACTCATCAACCTTTAAAATACCTGCTAGGTTTTTCTGCGAAAGATTTAGTTCTTTTCGCAAGAAGCGAATTTCTTCACCATTTAGTTCTGGTTTTTCATTAATCAAATATAGGCCAATTGTTTTATGGAGTTCGTTCACCGATGCAATGGACACCAATTCACCATACTCTTCATCGGTTTCAATTTCGAAACCATCAACAAGCCAAACATTGCTTAAACCAGACTCTTCATAGTGATACATAACTGTGCCTATTCTTTAAATGTAGTAACAACAATAGAAAAGTCCCCGCTTTCACGAACCTTTATTACAACTACAGTTGTAATAAACTCACCCGCAGTGCGAACTGAAATATTCAGTTGGCAATCTCCGCTGGTGGTTGGGTATGGACCTTCCGTAATATCTCCGTGCTCAAAACAGCAAATAATCTGTTTGAGTGAGATACCGCGCTCCTGCATTCTCTCCCTAACATGTTTTGTTAGTTTGATCTTTCTAGTGTCTTTTGCAATTTCTCTAAGCTTACGCTTAGCTTCAATTTCGGTTAAACACATATACAGACACTTTATTGATTAGGTTGAGTGATTCGCGCAGAACCGTTAATTATTAGCGGTATATGCGAATAGTATTCCATTGAGAATATTCGGTCAATGTTTTTCGGTTACCACATGTAAAGTTGATAGGCAACCTTGATGTGCATCAAATGCGTTACATCTCGTCGCAATGCATCATTTTGATTGTATCTTTAAGCATACAAAGCATCACGCAAATTCTTAACCCGCTCTTTCAGCTTAATCATGATGCCATCTATCGCCAACATCTCATCACGAGTTAAACCTGAACGGCTTAAGTTTTGGTACTTAGACAGTTCAGTACTACAAAATTCTAAGTCTTTTTTCGCTTGTACTTTATCTGTCATAACACTACCCAATAAGAAAAGAAAAACCCCGCCAATAATGCATATTGAGCGGGGTTTTATGTGCCGTAATCCGTTCGGCAAAAAGGAAATGTAAATTACTCAATAAAAAACCCGCTTACCTCTCCCAAAGTAAGCGGGTTAAATTTGCGCTTTATTACTAATTCTTTAATTCATCTTTATTTTTCACAGAATATAATCCCATTGTTTCACTATGATGAATAAATCACTCAATTTCTTAAATATCACTTAACTTCTTTCATACAATCACGACACACCTTGATTTCTTCATTATCAACTGTGTAATCGATCTCAGTCGCACCATGCAGGCCGAATAAACACATTAACAGTCGGAGCATTACTTTTCTCCATGCAAAAAAAAGCCCACCTCAGCAGTAGATTGATGTGGGCTTAAACTAAGGACCTTGCAAGGTCATTCAGAAACTACAGCTGTTTCTAGCAGCAATCATGCATACTTATTCGTGAATTTTTTGTGAAAAAATGAATTAAGAATAAATCAATATTTTATGAATTAACTTTAATTGAAATCTGGGTGCCTTGATATTGCTTTCACGGAACATTTCTCAAGGCATTAAAAAACCCATCTTCCAATGAGCTCTTAAATTCAATTTTTTGGCTTTCGCAATATCAATTCAACTTGATCTGTTGCATCACCTAAATCTAAATCATTCGATACCCAGAAGAAATACAGGTCATCACCAATGATATATTTTTGCTTGTAATATTCTGAGGTTTTACCTTCTTCAATATCTCCAGCCTTAAAGTAGCCTTTATCAAAGTCAAAAGATTGACCATTCAAATCACCACCAATACAAATATTCAATTTAACGGCCTAACAATAATAAACCGAAGTACTGTAACACCAAATGCAAAAAACCCATCAAATGATGAGCGGTAATGTTTTAAGTTTCTGGATAGCCATATTGAAATTTAAACCACTACGAATAGAGTTAAACTGCCATAAAAAAAGCCTAATCTGTGTAGATTAGGCTATTAACTTTAAATCTTTTTCGTTGGTAGCGGGAGCTGGATTTGAACCAACGACCTTCGGGTTATGAGCCCGACGAGCTACCAGACTGCTCCATCCCGCATCAACGAGTTAGCTTTATACGCCCAATGCACCGACAAAGCAACCTTTACTTGAAATATAAGTACTTGTGGCATCAATTACCTAAGGGAAACCTCAACCAATACCAACTTCAGTTATAAATTCTGGATGTGCAGCTTTATATTTGCTTAACATGCTTTTTTCATTTTCTATAAATGATTTAGGCTCTTCTGACCATGTAGATTTCCGTGAATCTAGGCCCGAATGACTTAGAGCCCAATCAGATACAATGCCATAAATAAACGAGTTATCAGCGAATACTAATTTTGTTTTCCTACCAATATTACTCATGAAAACTTTATGTGTTGGCAAAGAGCCAAATGTACTAATTTGAGTGTAGATGTATTTATAGGTTTCAGGCATAGAACAAAGTACTTAAATGACAGCTCTAATATACCATTTTAATTATTAAAAAAGCCCATCATATGATGGGCTTTTATGTCTTGGTCTCGGATAAACCGTAATACGACCAGTATAGTGAAACTATAGCCTAGTCTTCGCTAAAACGAAATACCTATGCCTTTAATTCTTTGTAAGTATTCTTTTTATATAGCTCAATTGATTTTGATGCTTCATTAATTGCTGACTCTATTGCCATAATCATTAGCTTTTCATATTGCTTCCACGTCATACGATAGTTATCAACATTCATCTGCATAGTGTTAATCCCTGCATAATACAAACGTCCTTGAGCAGTAAAGTTATTCTCAAGCTGGGGATCTAAAGAGAAATCAATAACCATGCGTGCAATCAAGTAAGCCAAGTGATTCATGGTAATTTGTTCAGGCTCTCGCTTCTTATCTGCCACGGCGTTTTGAAGCATGATATTTACCAGGTGCATACGTACGTATTCATAATCACTTTCACACTTACCATCAAAGACAATTAATGAAGTAACTGACTTCGCCAGTTGGGTATCCATCGTAGCAATTGCACCTAAACGATCTTCGTAATTCAAAGGTTTCTCCCCAGTACCATGCGCTTGCGGCTCAAAGTTTGGTGACTTCGCAGTAATGCCATGAGTCAACCATTCAAATTGTTCAAATTTATCTGCCATAACTGCACTCATCCCAAATCCCCTACCATCTTCTCTATTTGCTCAATCGCTTTGCCGCTTTTCACTTGCTCGGTGCTAAACCGTATTACCTGATAACCCATCATTGTTGCTGTGTTGTATTTCTCCAAGTCTGCTATGTAACCCTTTCCCCTTGTATGCCGACCATTACTCCAGATCCCACCTTCCACTTCGACCAATATCTTTTTGCCCTTCAAATGAAAATCAGCTCTCCATTTTCGTATAGGGTGAAACATAAACTCCTGCTCAAACTCAATCTTTAAGGCTCTAAGAGATGTGGCCAATATCACCTCACCCTCACTCTGTACTTTTTCACCTTTAACCTTTGGGCGCTTAGATCCTCTTTTAGGCTTACTCGCTCCGATCATCTTTTTGTATTCAGCAATGGAGTAGCTGCTAGTCAAAGTACCCGCTCCAACATTGCTAAGCATGAACGATATGCAAATACACGCTCATCCAATCCATCTCTTATTGCACCTCCAAGTGAAGCCTTCAGACTGGCAATTAAGTGAAGATTCTTTGCATTCAGTTTTTCCCATTTCGTTTTATAATCAGCAAGTTCCTTTTCAACTACCTCTAAACGCTCAACCGCTTCTTCATGTGTAAGCTTGTTGAAGCACTCACCGTCATAACGGCAAAAACCCAGCTCTGGGCAATCCTGTGCTGCACTTTGACAACGTGCCAATGCATTTCCATACGTGTTGCCATCAGCACTCATAAGGTCGGCTTCACATGGAATGCGCTTCATCCCTTCACCTCAAACAACTGTTTGGCTTTATCCGTTAAAAAGAATCGTGATTCATCTACAAAACTTGCATCTTTTCGTTTGATATAACCGGCTTGCTCTAAACCCTTCAGGTATCGCTGTGCTGTTCTTAAACTTAGGTCGCTTAATACTGTTTTGCGAAGTTCGGATACTGTAGCTATAGGCGTTGTTTCAATTGCCTTGAGTGCATGGATCACACGCTCAAATATTGCAACCTGATTCACTGGAGTGCTTGGATGCTTCATGCTTCACCTCCAGCACGTTCATCCGCCCAATTACACTCAACTACATCCAATCCATCATGCTGAAAACGAGACCAGAGACGATCACCAAGGTCTTGTTCCAGTTCATGTGCCGTCATGTTTGAAATCAACATGGTTGGCTTGCCAGCGTCATAACGTGAGTAAAGAACTTTGTGCACCAGCTGGAGACGGTTTTCATGACGGTCATGCAATCCATATTCATCAAGAATCAATAGATCGTATTCAGTAAAGCGATAAACAGCGTTTACCTCACTGTCATCAGCCTTGGTCCATGCATTCGCAATTTCATTGGCCATGTCTTCAGAAGTCACATAGCGGGCATACTTTTGGGTCTCAAGAATGTTTCGAGCCACGGCGCAAGCTAAGTGCGTCTTTCCAGTCCCTGTACGACCAATCATGATCAAATTGCGTTTAATCCCCTTCATGAAATCTTTCACAAATGCGACGCATTGAGTTTTTGCATTTTGCTGACCGCTATTCGCAACCAAGTATTCTTTGAATCCATTGTTCGCATGACGGACTGGAAGTTTTGCACCTTGGAAGTGTTTTTCACGAACCATCACATTCACAGCGTTGTGATGTTCTGCTTGAGCTTTTTTAAGCGCTTCCGTTGAGCATTGCTTGCAGAACGATTTACCACGGAAAGAAACCATTTGTATCTGGTGCAGATGGCAGAACTCTGTTGATTGCTGAATATCAAAACTAAGCGGTGCAATTGCGTTCATAGGAGCCCCCTTGTATCCACGTCACCTGTTGCTGGTTCATAGTTCTGAACTTCACCCCAAGGATCATTCACGTTTCGGTTGTTTGGTTTTTCAGAAGATTGTTTACGTGTCGGTTTTTTTGCTTCGCGTTCAGCTTTGCTTAGCTGTTTCTCAAATTCCTGCACCAACCAAGCAGCAAACTTTCTCGTTTTTTGGTTTTCAGTAAGATAGATTTTGTTTTCCCAGTGCGCATTGAAACTACCCAAGTGAAATTGGAAATCAGGCATGGTTAAAATTTCGTTTACGCGATGACTGAATTTTGTTTGAAGTAAAATTGTGCTTAGGAAATTTTGATCAGGTTTCCATGAATCATCCTGAGCTGAATTTTCAGGCGATTCCTGTTGTGTGTTTATATCTGTAGTAATCTCTGTAGTAATCTCTGTATTTGTCCCCTTTTTGAAATGGGGAGGGTCTACCTTTTCAAATGGGGAGCCTCCCCCTTTTGAAAGTGGGAGGGTGGTCATTTCAAAAAGCACAGGGGTAATGAGCTCAATAAACAAAACATTGTTGTATTTCTGATTGTTAGCTTCGATTGTGCGAAAATGACGTTTGAGCACCCCATACTTCTCAAGACGATCAAAAGCCTCTTTGACTTGCTGTTTTGAGAAGCCATATTGATCAGAAAAACTTTGGTAAGAACGCTGCAAAAGATCAGATTTGAACTTCTTTTTTACGCGCACAACTTGGCCAGAATATTCATCTCGCACCACTGTTGGTCGATGCCAATAAACAATTTCTGAAAGCACAACGATCGCGTTTAAATCAGGTTTTCCACTCTCTAAAACGAATGTACTAAACCAACTGGTCGGCAAGATATTGCCTTCAAGGTGAACGCTACCAACCTGATCCACAACATCATGGCCAGTGCTGAATAAACTCATGCAGCATCCCCTTTTTCGATATTTTTAATAAAACGCCCAAACATAAAAATCTGTCCTGCTCGATGCAGGCTTGAAATGATTTCACCTGCGTACCAAGCTGAAATGCGATGATCATTGATCAGCATTTCCATAAACTCGTCTCGCGTTACGGCAGCATTCTTTACATCACCTTTGATCTTGCGAAGATTTGCCCTACGGATCTCCAGCAATCCCTCTAATGTGCGGAGTGCTGGCTCGTACCATGATTGAAGCTGCATCACCTGCTTATGCTCAGGCTTCTTTTGAATGGCCTTGTTGGTAATCATGGAACCTCCGCTAAAGCTTGTTCAGCTTTGGTGAGACGGCGTTTTAATTTCAGCTCCAATGTTGTTGCATGACGGACCTCTGTTGGATCTACAACAACAACGATCACACCATTCGTTGTAACGCCAATACCACCCAGTGGAGTTATGTACTCAACGGAAAGTAAATCAGCCGTATCAAAAGTACGATTCACAAGAGTCACTGGAGCGATTAGCACCACCGTATCCCCTTGTAAGAAATCCAAGCTGTTTTGCAGTGGTATGGTTTTTACGTATGCATCGTCAGGCGCTACACCTAACTCAAACTCTCGTTTTTCTACTTGAGCCACTAAACAGTGATTGCACTGTTCCCCTTTAAACTCTGGGCATTTGCCCTTGCACTTGTGTTGTGTTAAATTTGAATTGTTCATTTGACACCTCTAAAGTTGATGAATATGAAAAGCCTGATTCACAAGATCAGGCTTTTTCTTTTTGTGCATTAGCCGTGTACTTCTGCATTTGCTTAAGTGCTGCCTGATCCACGGCGGTAATCAACTCGATCAAGCCTTGAGTAATTTGGTGGATTTCTTCGTATTCCGCCGGTGTAATTACCCCATCCTCGTAAGCTTCATACACAACTCGGTTTGCCTTTCCACTTTTAATGTTGTGCTGCATCATTGCTTCAAAGATTGATAACTCATGATGTTTGCTTGAGTCGCAATCCACTGGCACTAATGCATATCCCAACTGATGCGCCCACACCTTTAAAATTTCTGGGTTCTGCGTGTACATCATGATGGTTTCAAGCTTCTTTAAGCTCGGTAAGTGGTTTGGCATCCCTACGTTGCCGTAGTTGCAAATCGTGTTATGCGAATCACCAGTGACCTGAGCAATTTCCTTTGGTGAAATTCCCTTTGTCTGGTTAATCATTTTAAAAATTGCCGTTTGAGCTTCACGGCTTAGTGTTATTTCTTGCATTTGTGAAATCCTTGATTTGTTTCACGTTTCTTTGGTGGGACTATCGCGAGATAATTTGTTAAGCAACATTGCGATTAAGAGGTTTTTTCCCTTTCGCTAAGTCACGAATTTGGTATTCACGAGCTAATGGAATTTTTTCTGCAGGCCATTGACTGACAGCGTTGTGAGAAATACCAAGCTTTTCGGCCAATTGAGTAACTGAGCAATTAAGTAATCGCAGAGCATCCGACTTAGTCATTTAGGTTACCCCATAAGTAATTTAACTTACCTAATTAAACTACATAAAACTTACCTCGTCAATTGGTAAGATAACTTACAAACATTTGGTTGTATTAATATGGAAACTCTTGGTAGTCGCCTTAAAGCATTAAGAAGACAACGAAATCTTACTCAACAAAAAATTGCTGATGCACTTGGTGTCTCTAAAACCTCTGTAATCTATTGGGAAAAAGACGAGAACGTACCAAAACACGAGAGTTTAACCGCATTAGCAAAAACGCTAGGAACTACAACGGAATGGCTTTTGGATGGAGTTGCAGTGCCAGAAAAGAGCAATGCTGACATAGCCAAGATGGAAGTTGGTATTTATCAGGCCGGGGATCCTGTTCCAGATGGATATGTAGCTATTGATTATTATGATGACGTATTTGTGAGTGCTGGCAATGGCTACTTAAATTTAGAAAAGCCAAGCAACAATAAGATGCTATTCCCTGTTGATTTAATTAAAGAGTGTAATGTTCAACCATCAGCAACCAAAGTGATTCATGTTCGCGGGGAGAGCATGTTTCCTAAATTAAAAGATGGGCAAGCTATATCTATTGATATGTCAGCTAGAACCATTTACGACGGTGAAATCTATGCTTTTCAGGTTGCGGATGATACAAAAATTAAATACTTGTTTAATTGGAATGATGAAGGTAAAGGTGGCTTCAAGGCTGTCTCAGCAAACCCTGATAAAAATCAATTTCCTGACGAATACTACTCCCCTAGTCGAATAGAATCAGAAGGCATAACCATATTAGGTCAGTATTGGTGGAAACAGGTTGTAAAGAGGGTTAGACGATAATTTCATGAATGTTTGCGTCTAAAGCTTCAATTCAAAATCAGCCAAGATATTGAAAAAGGAAAACATAATGATCGCAACACTTAATAAATCCAAAACTGCGCTAACAATTAATCGTCAAGAATTTAAATTGGCTTTAGAAAAAATTGGTGCAGGAATTGATAAACAAATAGCTGCTCTCAAAAAAGCCAAACAAAGCTATGACCCAGCGGAAATAGCACGTGAAGTTATTGGTGAAGTAAATATCTTTGAAGCGATTATTGAAGGCTTTAACGAAGAAGAAGGTACTAACCTCAAGTTGTCCGACCTAACTAATCTTGAAGCAGCCCAAGGCTGGGTGGATGACTTTTTAGGAAAATATTCTGATAAATAAACTCTAAGCATGACTTGTGGTTGATAAGAAGAATTTAAGATGAATAAATTTGACTACATAAAATTAGGGCTACTCTGTGTAGTGGTAACCCTTTGTTGGATTTCTATGATTTTTTAAACTGCGAACCCGACACAACAAGAGGAATTTAAAAACATGGTATTGGACCGCAAATTACAACTAGAATTGCTGACGAAAATTGCCGAATGCTACCCATTCGCATGGGATGACTATGAGCGAAACACTGAAAGTGATGAATATTACAAGTGTGCTATCAATCTTCACTATCTATCTGGTCATGGATTACTAACAGAGAAATCCACGTCAGCTAAACCTAATACAACTGGTGATGGTGGTGGGCGTCTTTTTATTAAGTCTCCAGCCATCACAGAAAAAGGATTGGATTTCTTACAGAATGATGGTGGCTTATCTGCAATTCTTGGTGTAGTAACAGTTCGATTTGAGGCAGACACCATACGCACTATTCTACAGTTAAAGGTGGATCAATCTGATCTATCTCCTGCTGATAAGCAGAAATTACGGAGTGTGCTTCAAGAGCTGCCTGCCGAGAATATAAAACACCTGTCAACGAAAATTGTGGATATGGGTTGGGATGGTCTAGGCTCTCTAATGAGCTTAATTCAAAGCAGTGTTTTTTAGCAGCATTCTTAAATTTTAAATAACCAATTGGTTTCTGGAAGTCACCCACTGGCACAAAGAATTCAAGCACATCTACATGGATGTGCTCCAAATAAATCTGAGTAGAGTTTTGATGAAGACGATTTTCTATTAAAACAAGTGTTTCTAATTTCATAAAAATTACCTTACTGCGAACCCGACGCAGTCCTTAAGAACAGATCGGGTGGAGAGAAGAATGGATACCGGAAGAACTGATAATTTTGAAATAGACACACCTCTTGATGGGTCTGTTGAACTGGTGGCATTAGAGCTGATGAAAATTATTGCAAACGCAGAAAGTAAAGAAGCTCAAGGGCAAGAGTTTGCCAGAGAGTACTATCTGCGGCTCTATTCAAAGTGCTTAAAAACTGTAGTACTTAGAAATTATGAAGGTTGAGTGTGTTTAATAACATTGATATACATACTATTAACAGCTTGATTGATTGATACTGGATCCTGCATACCAGATTTGATGAGAGCTAGTGTTAGCTCCATCTTTATATCTTCTTGACTTCGATTCATCTTAAAAGCTCCATCCAACCCACCCCAGCGATGGGTTTTCTTTTGTCTATTAAAACATAAAGACTACTAAGTTTAAAATAAAATAGTAATTTAAGTTACCTTTTGTATTGACAATAAAAGTAAGTTAGCTTACCTTTTATCTCACAGACATCAAAAAAGCACACCGACCGTCAAATCATGTGTGCTTTTACAGAAACTGCGAGATCAATTATGAACAAAACCTTATCCCCTTTCAATACCATCAAGATATCTCTTGGTGTAGCTGCTGTAACAATAGGCGTGCTGAGCTGTGGGTTTAAAACTGCACCACAGGCTGCACAACCTGTAGTTGCTGACGTAGCTCCATCTGAATACCAACTCTTAGCATTACGCATGACAAGTGAGAAGCAAGGCGAAGCGATTATTCGTTTAGATGGTTTCCGAGTGACTGCACGTTTTGAAGTTGAAGCATTCGAAGACAGCTACGGCGTACCGGGTAGTGAATTCACTGCTGTTGATGTAACCAGTCTTGATGAAGTGACCGTTTCAGATGCCTTAGGCAATCCATATAACGACTTCACAAACCATTTTGACCATCAGAACTTCAATGCCCTCATCAAAGGTTACATCGAAAAACATCGTTTAGTGGAGGCAGGCTAATGACTACTTCTACTCAAAAGTTTTCTGAGTTCATCAGTCAAGATGACGAAGGCAACATTCGTATGCGTCTCGGTCATTCAACCTACTTTGAAAAAGGTCGCCATATTTATGTGGTCAACAAAGATGGTACTGAGCAGTTAATCACGCTTGAGGTTCATGCAGCCAAGCCTTGGATCCGTGAAAACTTTGAACGTGAACGAGCTTTCCAACAAAGAAAAACCATGGCTATTCGACTTCAGAAGTCACTCACACGTTCTTATCCAAAATCATATAAACGAGCTAAAGGCTCACTGTTCTGGGCATAAGGGGCTTTAATCATGACTGTATTTTTTAAGAAGGCTCAACGTAAAAATGCCAAATTACGTCTTGCTATAGCCGGCCCTACGGGATCTGGTAAAACTATGGGTGCTCTGCTTATTGCCAAAGGTATTGGTGGGCGTATTGCTGTTGCTGATACGGAAAATAGTAGTGCTGAACTCTATGATGATGTTGTTTTGTTTGAACATGCAAACTTGCAACCTCCCTACACTCCTGAAAAATTCATAGGTGCGATTAAGGCCGCAGAAGACGCAGGCTTTGACACACTTATCTTAGATAGCATCACTCATGAATGGTCTGGTGTCGGTGGTTGTCTTGAAATTGTAGATAAGCTGGCGAGCACCACATTTAGAGGTAATAGCTGGGGCGCATGGAGTGAAGTGACACCTCGCCACCGTAAATTTATCGATGCAATGCTGCAGTCTAGTATCAATATTATCGTGACGCTGCGCTCGAAAATGGAAACCGTTCAAGTTACGGATGGCAAAGGTAAGAAGAAAGTTGAAAAGGTTGGGATGAAGGCTGAACAACGTGACGGTATTGAATATGAGTTCACAACAGTCTTGGATATTACACACGACAACTTCGCTATAAAAACCAAAGACCGTACGCGTATTTTTGAAGAACCGCGCATCCTAAGTGAAAACGATGGAATCCAGCTTAAGCAATGGCTTCTATCAGGTTCTGCTGATTCTTGTATTGATGGTAACCAATACCTAGAACTTGAAGAGTTAATGAAGAATGCGGGTGTAGATATTGAGAAATTCTGCACAAAACGTGGCTTAAACAGTTTGCATGATGTTCAGCAGCAAAAGTTTGATGAAACCTGTAAATCACTCAACGAGATGATTAAACGCAATGCTGAGGCACAGCAAGCAAATGAAGAACAGCTTCAGCAGGAACAAGATGCCTTGCTGGAACAAGATTACCAACAAGCATTAGCTGTAATTCAAAAGGCACAAAGCTCAGTAGAGCTTCAATACCCTGCTGATTTTTTCAAAGGGACTAAATACGAACAACAAATTCTAAATTCTTGTCAGGCAAAGTCAGATATGGAGGGATGGACAGCATGAACATTTTAAATAGTACTGAAGCTTTTGAAGCAATGATGGCTGGGCGAAATATCATGTGCCGTATTGCGGGCGAGCTCACCGAATTTGATGACTTGGACCAGTTCCCTGCCACTGTTTTTGCTAAACAGGGTTATGAGTTTTGTATCAAGATTGATGAACTCACAATTAATGGTTTCACTTTCTTGAAACCTTACTCGCTTGATGAGTTAGATGAGGGACAAGATATATTTCTAATTGGTAATACTGGAAGCATTATCAAAGGCCAGTTTATTCCTGAATACGAAGAACTGGTGTTAGCGGTAAAAAATGGTTCTGTACAACGAGACTTTGAAAATGCTCAAAAGCAAGCAAAAGCCTTTCAAAGTTTACTGGGTATTGAAAATGAGTTGGTTGTAAAGGTCGTTGATTTTCATACATTCATGAAACCAGCTACCAAACCTAAAAAAACACCTCGTAAAAAGAGTGAGTCTCCAATAGAACAAGTTGAGCCGACTCAAGTTTCAAGTGAAAAGCTGGGTGATGTTTCCAGTGATGAAATTGAAACAGATCCAACGAAAATTGTTGAGTCATTCACCACTCAGATTAATGAATGTGTAAAAGTTGAATCTGTTTTATCACTGCGCTACTCATTCTCTGCAAATGGTTATCTTGAGAGAGAACATGTTCAGCATTTATTTGAACTGGTAGAAGCTAAGTTGATTGAGTTAGATCCAGAGCAATATACGCCAAAAGCCGAAACTGAAGACTTATCTGCAGAAGCACTCAAGCAACTACAACAGGATGCAGAGGATCTAATCAAGGGCGTTAATGACCAAGTGCAAGAAGATGAAAAGCATATAACACTTTTAAACGACTTGCTTGAACGTGCCTCGAAATCCCAAACACCGGCAGAAGCAAATGCGCTTATTAAATACACCAGTGAATGGACTGAAGAACAACGTAAGCCGCTGCTTAACGCTATTCACAATCGCTTAAAGGATCTCAGTGCATTCACAACCGCTGAAACACAACCACCTTCATTGATGGTGCAAATCCAAAATGCCAAAGATTTAAATGAGTTGGAGTGTTTGGAGGTCGAAGTATTCAATCGCCATACCGATATCCAACCCAAGCTAATGGACTTTGTAAAGCGACGTCGCTTTGAGTTGAAGAATGGGGCTGGTCCAGTAGGAGCACCTCTATGAGCTACCACTACTCCTCCATTACCCGTGTGCTGATAGTTCAGCACAATGGTCGGGTGAAAACTTATACGAACATCAACCTCTTTGGGATTGAGGAATGTATTCAAAACTTTGTGAATACGTGAGGGTATAGATGATCTGCCCAAAACAATTAATCCCTGCTTTCACTATGTTTGTAGCTAGTGATGGGTACCAGTGTGTAATCAATAAAATTATTGGTGAAGCTATTTTTACAAAAGCAAATCAGCCAAGTTTAAAAATTGATGGCCTTGGAAATATGAACAAAGCAGCCCAAAAGCGCTATGAGCTTTTTCTTAGATTATGGCTAAAGAATGGCAAAGATTTTGTTCTTCGCTTTCAAGCTCAAGCACTTATGTTGAAGGTGGCGTGATGGAAACAAAACAACTGGAACCTGCTGAAATTATCAGGGGAGAGATGGGAACTTGGACCCACCCTGTTTACTCAAGCTATGTCAGTGAAAATCTAGATGGCAAAGAGTACATAAGCCGTGACGAATGGGATCAGCTTAAAAACCATTTCAATATTCAAACAGTCACTTACTGGATGGAAGGTCATGTAAACCCTGATGAATGGGAGAAAATGATGGATGCTTGCGATATCTCTACATGGGATCCGATTGCACCTTGTGGTTTTTTCTTAATTGATATTCATTTTGGCGAGGATGATGCATATGCGCTTTTCGCTCGAAATAAACGTGAAATCGAGGTGGCGGGATGAATATTCAAAACTTTGAAACAGCTTATTTAAATGCAGGTGGAAAAGCTTCTGAGCTCGAAAAAGAAGATGGTGAATATGTTTCTTCAAAAGCTCAAATGGGTTGGCAGATGTGGCAAGCATCTGCCCAAGTTGTACCTGAAGGGTTCGAACAAGCTTACAGCGAAATATTCTCGCCTATCGTCAAACGTCCATATCCACGTTTAGAAAATGGAGATTACAAGTACATCGAAATCAATCAAGGTTGGAAATTATGGCAAGTGGCTACAGCTCAAGCCGTTCCTGAATGGATTTCAGTTAAGGATAAGCTACCAGGGTTTAATCAAAGTGTGCTTAGTTGCGATGGTTTCGAAACCTGCGTGGCTGAATATCTTGAGTCCTGCAAAAATGAGTATGGTGTTTTTTTTGAAGAGGGTTTCTGGATTAATGGTGCAGCAAGTATTTTTGAAAATGTGACCCATTGGATGCCCCTACCTGAAGCGATCGAAGCACAGGAGCAAAGTCATGATTGAAAAAACATTTCAAATCCAACCAGTCGATGTTCCTGAAGATTTAAACAGTCTTTGGTTTCATCCTGACATTGCTGAACACGACACTATTGATGATGGTGCTGAATACTACACTGCTGAACAATGGGAGCAACTGCAAGACAATCTAGGTGTAGATATTGTTCTTGAACGTTGGGAATACATGGATATTCCAGAAATTCCTGATGAAGACTCAGCTGATTGGTCTAAGTGGAAGCCTACGCCACCAACAGAAGGTTTGTTTCTGATAGCAGCTTATGACACCGAAGATGGTCCTGTTTTATGGTGGGCTAAAGAGCGTTTACCGCATTCTGTGCAGCAAAGTTTGGGAGAGGTTTCATGAAGACTCCAACACTTGAGCAATTTTTAAAGGATATTGCAAGTCACCAACTTACAGTAAACCTAGATCAAGGTGTGTTCCGTGATTTAACGCTTGCACGTCCAAACACCGTTTCTATGCATTATAACATCACAACTCGCCCGGGCTATTTGGTTATCACTGGTGATATGGGATCTTTTGTATTTACTCGATTGAATGACATGTTCAAGTTCTTCCGTAGTGATGATGGCTATGAGATTAATCCTGGTTATTGGGAGGAAAAACTCGAAGCTGTTAATCGCGGAAATGGTGCACAAGCATTCTCTGTAGATACTGTTACTCAAATTCTAAAGGATCACCTAAATGATCACTTAGAGGGTTTGGATTGTGGTCATTCACCATCTGACGAGGCAAAAGCCGAGGAAGCAAAAGAAGCAATTCAAAATCTAATTGGATTAGCTGAATCAGATGAACATGATTTCTATTCAAAACTACGTGAATGGGATCCGAAATATGACGGCGGCGTAGATATGGAATGTTGGTGGGAATGGGATTTTAAAGACTATACCTACCACTACATTTGGTGCTGTTACGCAATAGTACATGCAATCAAGCTTTACGATGCTGAGATGTCGAAGGAGCAAAGTCATGAATAATTTTGTCGACAGTGCTAAAGCGTTTAAAACACAGTTTAAATTAAATTTTTCTGAAAAAATCATCATCGACTTTTTTGCAGGCGGTGGTGGTGCCAGTACTGGATTAGAAATGGGTTTAAGCCGTCCGGTATACGCTGCTGTAAACCACAACCCTAAAGCTATATCTATGCATGAAGCAAACCACCCTCATACAAAACATTATGTACAGGATGTATTTGCAGTTGATCCAGTAGAAATTTGCGATGGTTATCAAGTTGGATGGTTTCATGCCAGCCCAGATTGTACTCATCACTCTCAAGCTGCAGGTGGGCAACCGCGAAAAAAAGAAATCCGTGATTTAGGCTGGGTTATTCCTAAATTTGCAGGAAAGGTAAAACCAGACGTTATTACAATGGAAAACGTTAAGCAGATGCTTAAATGGGGGCCGTTGATTGCTAAACGCGATAAAACAACTGGCCGTGTAATAACTTTAGATAAAATTATTGTTGATGGAAAAAAACAGTATCGAGTTGCAGAACCTGGTGAATATGTTCCACGTGACAACCAATTTTTAGTTCCTGATCCAGAAAGAATTGGTCAAACATGGAAACAATTTGTTCGTCATCTTGAGCGATTGGGTTATGCGGTTGAGTGGAAAAAGCTTGTTGCCGCTGATTTTGGCGCACCAACAACTAGAGAACGTTTATTTTTGGTTGCTCGTTGTGATGGAAAGCCAATTGTATGGCCTGAACCAAGTCACATTAAGGTGCCTAAACGTGGTCAAAAAAAATGGCGTTCCGCAGCCGAATGTATTGATTTTACTGATCTAGGTAAATCCATTTTTGATCGCCCGAAGCCGCACGCAGATGCAACGCTAAAGCGGATAGCGCGTGGATTAAAAAAGTTTGTGATTGATGCTGATAACCCATATGTTATCAAATCTTCACTACCTTTCATTAGTCGAGATTTTGGTACTTCAACTGGTCATAAGATTGATGAACCACTTGCAACCATTACTTCTTCTTTTGGAGGACATAGTGCAGTTGTGAATCCAATCATTGCCCCATTTTTAACTGAATTTGCAAACGCATCACAACAGCGCAACTGGTCTGCTGATAAGCCTTTAAGCACGATATGTGCACAAGTGAAAGGTGGGCATCATGCTTTTGTATCTCCTTTGCTAATTCACGCAGGTCATGGTGAAGGTACTCCTGAAAATCCACGTTGGTCAAAAGGATGTGATGATATTCATAATCCACTTGCCACGATTACAACCTCAGGCGGGCGTAATTTAGTATCGGCTGTGTTTACGCAAGCATTTTATGGTGACAAACGAGAATCAGATCATCGTGCGGATAATCTTGAAAACCCGCTGCGTACAATTACAACTGAAAATAGACATAGCTTCATAAGCGCAACGCTGAGCAAAGAAAACCTAAATGGTGCGCTGCGAGTGGCTGCATTTCTCATTAATTACTATGGCAATGGTGACGCTCGAGATATACAACAACCACTAGACACCATAACCACCAAAGACCGTTTAGCATTGGTCACGGTTTGGATTAAAGGTGAACCATGGGTAATCGTTGATATTCGTATGCGTATGCTGAACCCAAGGGAGTTGTATAAAGCTCAAGGCTTTCCTGATTCTTATGTTATTCAACATGGTCATGACAAAGTACCGCTTTCAAAAAAAGACCAGGTGCATATGGTTGGAAATTCAGTTTCACCTTTGCCAATGGCGGCAATAGCTCAGACTAATAATCCATTTATAGATGATGTTAGTTTGAAGGAGAGAGCCGCATGACAGCAAAAATTCTTGATCCCTGTTGCGGCTCTCGCATGATGCATTTCGATCGTACAAATCCAAATGTCGTATTCGGAGATATTCGTACAGAAAAGCACATTTTATGTGATGGTCGCTCTCTTGATGTAACACCTGATATTGAAATGGACTTTCGTTCAATGCCATTCAAAGATGGGCAATTCAATTTAGTCGTATTTGATCCACCGCATTTGATTAAAGCAGGAAAAGAAAGCTGGCTTGCTTTGAAGTATGGAAAACTTCAAGAAAATTGGCGGGAAGATATCCAAAAAGGATTTGAGGAATGTTTCCGCGTGTTGGCCAAAGGCGGTGTGCTGATTTTTAAGTGGAATGAAACACAAATAAAAGTCAGTGAAATTCTATCTTTAACAGATCAAAAGCCTGTGTTCGGACATATCAGTGGGAAGCGTGCGAATACTCACTGGATCACTTTCATGAAAATGGAGCAGGCTCATGACTAACCTCCAACACATCGCCCAAGAGCTTGTTGAAGAATTTGCACCACTTATCATAGGCCAGTCGGGCACAACCAAAACATTCACGGCGGAGCAAGCCTCTGCCCTTTATAACATCCTTGTTCAGTTCGGCTACAAGGATGAGCACACAGGCTTAGACACCAAATTGCCGTTTGAGTTAATTGATATTAAGAAGGAGGTGGTATGAAAATTAAGCTTGATCAAATGACACAAAAAGATAAAGACGAGCGTTTGCAGCGTTTTCTATCTGCAAGTGAACAGCAGCTTTTCCCTCAGGAAGATATTGCAATTTATCTAACATGCTCTACACACACGCTTCAGCGCTTACGCTGTACTGGTGGGGGTATTCCATATAGCAAAATAGGTAGAAGCGTGGTTTATAAGAAATCCGATGTATTAAGGTATCAGGAAAATCAAACCATCATGAACACAGCTCAACTCGCCTCCTAGTCGAAGCAGTTGAGCCTCCCTTGATAAACGGCTTCAATATCATTCATTGCAAGCCGTAATTTTTTTATAGAAACCTGAACATAACCGCCGGTAACATCGTTCCTCGCCCCTGATCTATGATTGAGAAGTCTTTTAATTGTATAAGGACCATAATCTAAGTTATTGCAGATTGTTGCAAATGTTCTTCTTAAATCATGCAGTGAAATTTCAATACCAGTTTGCCCTGCTATTGTCCTTAACATTCCTTGTGCGCCTGATATATGTTTTGCGCTAGAAGTCATATTGGAACCCGGGAAAACGTATTCATTACATTTCAATTCATAACGCTGCTTAATAATCTCAAACAAATGATCACCCATGGGTAAAAGGTGGTCATCTCCATTTTTTGGATCTTTAAAAACAAATAAGCCTTTCTCCATGTCTACATTTTCCCATTTCAGGGTTTGTGCTTCATTCCGCCGACAACCGGTATACATGATGAATAGCACAAGGTCGCGTACCGCATTCTTTGAGGCATCATCATATAAAGAACGCTCTGTGAAATAGTTAAGGACAGCGTTGTAGTAAGTGTGAATATTACTCTCGTCTAAATGTCGAGTTCTAACCTTAGCCTTATTCCATCCTCGCTTAGCAGGGATTACATCGACTGGGTTATGTTTAAGAATCGGATTCTCATCACTCGAACAATGAACTTGAGCAAAGCGCCAAATTGAACCAAACATCTTTAGTGTAAGGTTAGCTTGCGTAGGACTGTATTCAGTAAGCTTGATAAACCGATCAAACACTTCCTTTTTGGTGATTTCAAATATTGGTTTGGGCTTCCAATCTGATAGGAATGTATCTAGGCAATGGTTGTATGTATTGATGGATAGCTGTTTTAATTTTCTTTGTTTTAGGTATAGGCTGAAAGCTTGCTCTACTGTCATCTCACCTGAAAGTGCATCTTTCTTTTTCTCATAAACACCATTGGATATATCAGACAAAATACTTTGAGCTTTCTTTCGAGCTTCAACTGGTGTTATTTCATTTGTCTTGCCAATAGTCACACGGAACAATTTTCCTTCGTGACGGCGCTCGACGATATAAGACTTACTTTTGACTGTTGCCCGAACAGCAAAACCAATCAGATCAGAGTCGCGGTAGATCACTTGCCCTTTTTCAGTCAATGCAATAGCATCAACATTAGATTTGTTGAGTTTCATTTCAGACTTAAATACAAATTCGACACTTGCATTTTAAGTCCGAAATTACTCAACAGTCTACATATAATCTACACAAGACAACCCAATGTAGATTAAAAACAGAAATAAATAATAATAAACAATATCTTATATAAATATTAAGATTTCACTTATTAAAACTTCCAGTTATAGAACAAGTCTATTGCACGCTCTACTGATTGACTCGCCTCTAAGTACATTCGCTTATTCATTTGATAGCGTAAAGTCAATTTATTCACAGGAGTAAACACCCCCACACCATAACGAATATACAAATCAGGAGTGATATAACCCGTCAGACTCACTTGAGTATCATCGCCAGTCCCTTGCGCATCTAAAGCCAAACCACTTAATCCAAAAGTACGCCCAAGCTGATTGGTAAATGCGCGTGTTCCTCCCAAACCTAAACTAATTCCTGCTGCAGCAATAGTATTATTAACATCCGATTTGAAGCCTTCAGTTTGGCTTAAGCTACTAGAACCTTCATTAATTCGTCCAGTAAGTAATGCATTTAAAGCTTCTTGCTCAGACAAACCAGCATCGTTATACACTTGAATATTCGGGGAAGTTGCCGTACCTGTTACGCGCACTCCAACCGTACTGCCCTGTACGGCTTTGTTTGCATCAATATCTAAAGTTGGGTTACTTAGAGCGCCATTGAAACGCGCAATTGCACGGTTTAAATCTAAACTTTGACCATAGGCTTCAATTTTAACCCGTTGACTAACCCCAATTGCGCCATTGGCACGCATAGCAGTTTCTGCACCACGCTGTGACAAATACAAACGTCCTAATAATGGAATGCGACTGTTAAAGCCTTGGAAAATGACCTGATTACCTAAGCCAACCATGACATCAGCACGGATGTCCCAAGGCTTCGAGCTGTTTAAGATTGCTAACTGATTTTGCCCCTCTTTAACTATACGAACATCAGAAGATACATTCACCACAGGTACAGATGCCTCTGGCATTGAAATTAAAGCGCGGGGAACTTGAATTTCACCATTTAAAGTGAGTTTCTTACTTAATGGTAAAACATCAAGTGTAATTTTAGGTGTTACCAATGCCGTAATTAAAGGCGCTTGACGAATAAGTAAATTCTCACCATTCAGCTGTAACTGAATACGCGGATCATTCTTCCAGTCCACAGTTCCTGTTAATTTGCCAACCCCACGCCCACTATTAAACGCACCGTTGATTGTTGCTTGGTCTTGACGAATTGCTGAATAAAGCTGGATATTGGTCAAGTTCACTGGTAGTGAAATCATGCTAATTGACCCATCTTTTAAACGGACATCCCCCGTCAGTAATGGAGCTTTCAAAGTACCATTGATTTTACCTGCATAAGAAAGTGTCCCCCCCATAGAACGCACATCGGCTATGAATGGCTTAAAAACTTTGAGCTGTACTTGATCAAATGCGATTTCACCACGCATAGGCATGTTGTCACGGTATGGATCAATAACCACATTGGCATATCCCACGCCAATTTCAGGTGTTTTGACATCCAATCGGATTTGTAGACCTTCTGCCACACTTTTTGCAACCAAAGCCACTTGTTCATATTTTAGCGTTGAACCTAAGTCTTGTGGATCATCTGCAGCTAAGCCAATCACCCCATCACGAGTGACTAAACGAGCATCAATTTTCGGTTTAGCTCCTTGTGCCCAAACCGCTTTTGCATGCCCATTTAACTTACCTGTAATCGCTAGACCTTCTGGCATAAATGCAGCAAAATCATTTAAGTCTAAATTTTGTGTTAAAAATGAAACATTACCACGCGTTTTGCTCACTCGAATTGGCTGATCAAAACAAAGTTGGCTTTGCTGACTCATCCAACAATGCGCACCGATCAGCAAATCTGTATTAGAGCGACTATAAACGACTGAGGCATTTTGACGCTGAACCAAACGCGCGCGCACAGAGTCAAAATCACCCTTTTGAATTTGCCCTAACCAATCATTTTGACTATTAAAGCCACCAGCAAGTTGCACATAAAATTTAGACTTTTCATTTTTCGCAGTAACTTTTAATAAATGTGCTTTACGTGTTCCTGCAAGTGAAATTTCACCTTGTTGAATTTCACGATTACCACTACGCAAACTTTCCATTTTTGCCGTCATAAGTGACGGTGTCGTTTCTGATGTCGGCAACTGTCCAATAATACGCAATTTACGCATATCAATTAGATCTTTAAAGCCAAAATTATCCACCGCTAAGTTTGCTGTTGCTCTTAATCGGGGTTGGGACTGAACATTTAAATATCCGTATGCGCGACCACGCAAGCCTGCATAAATTTCATACAGCGCAGGTGCATTAATATTCAGTCTTAAATTTTGCGCATTACCAGTCGCTTGAATTTGGTTTTTAGCATAAGCCAACAGCAGGTTATTCGCTTCAAACTGCTGAGGTAAAAAGCCTTTTTGATTAGAATTTAAAACCAAAGCCAAGTTACCTGTACCACGTACAGGTTTGTTATTCAGCATACCCGCTAGATTTAAACTTTCGATGTTAATTCGTTTTAAAGCATCCGACCATGTACCTTTCGTCTTCACGACACCTGACAACTCACCTTGGACACTCGATGCAAAATACTGTGGTTTGAAACGAATGAATGCTGCATTTACATCCCAAGTGATGCCGTGAATAAAGTGCACCAAACCACTGGCATTAATTTGACCTGCAACTCCGTTATGCTTCAGTTCAGTTATTTTAATAAACTCAGGTGTTCCTGATAATCTTAGGTTTAATGTACCTTGACTGGCCTCAAGTTGACTGGCTTTTAAAGCCCCGTCATAGTTCACAGCATAACCTTTAAAGCCACCACCTGCTTTTTCATCATTAAATAATAATGCGGCGGTTGACTGACCAGTTAAGTGAACCGTTTCATTGTTGCTAACCATTTTTCCAGTCAGATCAATACCTTGTAATTGAATAATCTGTTGATTTGGTTTGGCATACCCGCTAGCCTGAAGTTTGCCATTCAATAGATTAATCGGTGCTGCTTCTGTAACAGTTTGCGGATTAAAGTCTTTTGCATTTAAAACGGCTTTCCATTTTAATTGACGTTTATCATTTGGAAGCTCAACAAATGCATTACCCGTTAAACTCCCTTGGCCTGCAACATAGCTAAAACTTGGAACATTTAAGTTATTATTTTTAAGATTTAACTGTGCAAGGTAATGACCCGCAGGTAAGGTCGCTTTTTCGTGTTTACTCACAACAGTCGCAACATGAATATCTTGCTGACCTTCAACTAAAGCCAGTTTTACATCACCTGAAGCGCTACTTAACCAACCAACATAAGGTACAGCGCGATCAATATTTTTCCAAGAGACATCCATCAACATTGGCTGGACTTTATTATTTTTCTCTGGATTTTGGTCTAGCGCAAGATGCCATGATTCATAACGATCAAAGTCAAGATTTGCAGTTAAATGCAGGCCTTTTTCAAGTGTCCCCTTCGATGCAATTTTGGCATCTAAGCTGGGCGGTAAAAAATCAGAAATAACTTGAGGCAATACATCATCTTTAGGATTTAGTTTATCCAAACGACCTTGTAAATTCCAAGTAACATGGTCTTTCCAGCTCACCACACCACCGACATTAACAGAACCTTTCATCAACTGCGCATTTAGGTTATCAATGTCAAGTTGATGAACCAAATCGGTATGCATCAAAGCAGTGTATTGGCCTTTAGGAATGTCTTTACCACTCAAATCTGTGTTTAAGTCGATATCCAACCGTTGAATATCACCTGCAAATTTAGCAACACCTTTTTCAGCATACAATTTGTAATCGCTGAGCAGTGGCACATGGTAATGATTAAATTTGAGCTGTCCTTGCATCGGCACATGTTTACGTACGGGATGTATAATCGCCCAACCTGTTAGTAAGTCAGGCGTTCGCGTCGCAACACCCGCTTGAATGGTATCTAAGCTACCTTTGGCATGAACGGCAATATCATGTACGTTTAAACTGTTATTTAAGGAAGGGATGTTTGCAATTGCTGTCGCTTCAAGCGGATATTTTCCTGAAAATTTCATTTTTCCAGTTGCATTACGTACAGCCAAATAACCCATATTCATACTTGACTTTTCAAACTCAAGCTCTGTACCCGACCATAAGGCATCATTTAAATGTACATCATAAAAATCAACGTGCGCACCTGTCGCAGTTTTAATATTTAAATGATCAACATCAGCTGTATCTAAGCGCAGTACAAAAGGAAGTTTAATTTCATTAAACTTAAATGGTTCATCGCTTGGCTCACCTTTGGTGATAATTCTAAGGTTACGAACATCAGCTTTGCGTAAATGAATTTCTTTATCTAATATAGCACGCCACCCTAAACTGACATCGGCGCGATCAATTTTGACATCAACAGGCTTTAATGTGACCACTACATTTTTAAGAATAATACCTTTCCATAGATTACCGCTTTCATATTCATAGTTAATAATCTTTTGGCGTTCTAATACTTGGTCGAGTAAAAACTTACTGCCTCTATCTGTAGAAAACATGACTGCAAGTGATATCACCAACAAGATGAGTGTCAACATCAGCGTCAAAATGACACTTCTAAAAATGCGCCGCTGTTGTTTTAACGGCGTAGGTGTTGGTTCTTGCTGCTGCTCTACTTCAGCCATAATCTTCCCAAAAAATGCTAAATTTTATAATAATGAACCGATAAAGAAATGTAGACGGATAGGATGACTGTCATCTGAAATCCCTGATGCTACATCAATACGAATTGGACCAATCGGTGATGCCCAGCGAATGCCTAAACCAACACTGTACTCGGTGTCATTGCTAAAATCTTTATCATACGCATTACCAAAGTCACTAAAAATCGCTGCACGCCAGCCTTCCTTAAATTGATAGTTGTATTCCATTGAGCCCACAGCTAAGGCTTGACCACCTACTTTAAATCCGTCCACAGTTGGAGATAAACTCTTATAATCAAAACCACGAATACCTTGGTCGCCGCCCGTAAAGTAACGTAAGTTATATGGTACTTTACTAAAGTCTTGAGTAAAGATATAACCGAGATCTCCACGTCCTACGAATTGGTGATTATCATTTTCACCCAATGAATAAATAAAACGCCATCCTGCATTCGCAATTGCCATGTCTGCATCTGAGAGTAGGCTTTCACTGCCTAGTTCAAGCTTATAAGTTTGTTTAATGCCCTTACTTGGATTGACACGTTTATCGCTATCAATTCTGGAAATTTCATAACCAAATAGCAGTGACTCTTGCTCAGGGTCGTCATTTGCAATAAAGGCATCTGGAATATCGTCTTCATCTGCAACCCCTTTTTGGGTTAAACGATCTAAACGATAACGCACACCATAGGTATGTTGCCAATTTCCCATCGGATTTTTAATAACACGGTCTGCACCAATAACTGCTGATTCAGTTTGTAAACTTACGCCCTGTCCAACATCATCTTGTTCTTCACGCTCATACCCTCCCACAAGGCTCACATAGTCATTCAATGGATGCTTGTAGGGGATGTTATATCGACCATCAATAGACTGACGGATTTGTGAAAGTTCTAAGTTCGCATCAAAAGAATGGCCACGATTGTTAACAATGGCACGACGATATTGCGCACGTAAACGAACACCTGTATCACTACCATAACCAGCACCTAATTCAGCGCTATTCAATTGATCGGCATTTAATGTGACTTTAACGGGGATGACCTTTGTTTCTCGCGCTTCAAGTTTTAGGCGTTCTTCTTCGCTTTGTTTTAATTCTTGTGCAGTTTTTAGTGTCGCTTGTGCTTGATTTTGTTCTACATCATTCACACCTGCAAACTGAGTTTCGCTTACGACAGACTGGGTCACTTCACGGTTTGACACAATCTGTTGTTTTTCCTGAGCCAAAACATCTTGACGTGAAAGTTGCTGTTCATCGACCAATTTCTGCAAATCAGGAGGTAATTCGCTTGGCATTTCAACTGGATCTGGTCGAACAGCATCTACCAAACTATAGTTAAAGTAGCGTGAGTTGGTCAAATTATTAGCCAAACCATTTACACGCCAAAAGGTATAATCCGCTCCGGGCTCCCATGTCACTAGACTTTGTAAAACATCTAGATCAATTGGTAGCGGCTTATCCGGATCACTCATTACAAACTCTACGTCACCTAGCTTATAACGACTACCTGTCTCAAAACGCAGGTTAATATCTGCTGTATTTTGTGGCTGTTCCACTTTCACATCGTGTAAGCGCCAATAACTATCAAAGAAACCGTTATTACTTGCAGCCTCATTGACTCGTCCTTTAGTTGACTCATATAAGCCATGATTTAATACATCGCCTACATCTTGTTCAGGCAAAACCCGTATCACTTGGAACTGCGGTAAATTTGCACCTGCACCACTAAATTCAATGTTTTGCTCTTCGATACGAACGGGTGTATTCGGTGTGACTTGAACACGGACACGACTACTACTGGTTTTTTCAAACTTAAACTCAGCATTATAAAAACCAACCGCTTGCGCCGCTTGGTTGGACAGTGTACGGAGTTGCGGTAGTGCCGATGGAAAATCATCAAAAGATTCTTGGGTAAAACTCGAGAGCTTACCCTTAATATTGTCTTTTAAATTAACCAATGCTGCCTGATAAGCTTTATTCGATATCTCGCCCTCATATTTTGCATTGATAATTTCAACATCAGCACTGATCCGTGGAACTTTGGCGCTATCCATTTCTTTTGGTGGTCGAATCTTATAGAGCATGCGTTTAAAGAAATTCGGTTCTTTGGCGATTTTCTCTTCGGTGCTCATGTCAAAATCTAAGGTATTTCCCGCTGTATTTGCCTCTACCGAAATTTGACTATCTGCTTGAATATTTCGCATCAAATCGTCGACATTAACAGGTGCTTGATTAATCTCAGCCATTTCCTGCTGTGTCGCATCTGCCACGACAAGCTCTTTCTTTTGACCACTGCGGTAGGCCTGTGCTTCTGCTTTGGCTTGCTCTGCTACCTGATAAATATCATTTGCCATATTCTGATCTACTTGAACATCAGGCAAATCCTCAAGGTCTTCAAATTGAATCGGTGCAAATTCAGCTAAGTTTTTTAAAGAGGTTTGTTGCTGTTGCAACATTTGCATACTGTCTGGAACAGGAGGTTCAACCGCCATATTTTTAACTTTCTGTAATTCCTCGGTACTGCTCATACCCTGAAGAATCGCTTCTTTTTTAATTTCCTCAGTCATTTGCGCATTCGTTTGCGTATCCACTTGCACACTGCTTGGCTCAATGGCAACGGGCGTTTCTGCAAAACTTGCTTGTGACAAAAGCGTTAAAAAGATACTCAGGCATAAATATTTATTGTTATGATGCCACGGTATGAAAGAATTCATACTCAATGAAAGAGTCGACTTTTTAAAATTTGTTTTGGCAAGCATAGAAAACTCTAAATTTATTTAATCTTTATGGATTTGCTCTAATGAAATGACCCAAAAGAACTGAAATCTATTGATTATTTTACCCAATTTCAGGTTTTAAATATCTTACATGATTTTATTGAACGATTGAGCAATTAGTCACATTTCTTAATAAAACTTAATGCAGTGCAAAAAGCATGAAAAACAATGAACATCTATTAAGTACCCGTCGCTTTCTTCCCATGTTTATTACCCAATTCTTTGGTGCATTAAACGACAATGTTTATAAACAAGCTTTGCTTTTAGTCATTACTTATGGATGGATTAATCAACAAGCAGCCAGTGTAAGTACACTCAATAATCTAGCTGCACTTTTATTTATCCTACCTTACTTTATTTTCTCCGCAACAGCAGGACAAATTGCTGACAAATTTGAACGCTCACAGTTGATTCGCGGCATTAAAATTTTAGAAATTGTGATTATGCTGATTGGCTCAGCAGGATTCTTATTGGGAAATCTATGGTTGCTGTTGTTGGCTTTATTTATGATGGGCACACACTCCACCTTCTTTGGCCCAATCAAATACGCCATTTTACCTGAGATTCTCAAACCAAATGAACTCATGTCTGGCAACGCATTGTTCCAATCAGGTACATCTATTGCCATATTGGTGGGCATGATTTTAGGTGGTGCGGTCATTTCAGCGTCAAATGGCAATTTGTTTTGGATTAGCCTGACTGTGGTTACGATTGCTATTTTGGGTTATTTCTCTAGCCGCTATATTTTAAAACAAAAAGTCAGTGCACCCGATTTAAAGATCGACTGGAATTTCTTTAGAACGAGTTTTCAAACACTTCAATATGCCAAAAGCCTGCCCCTCATTTTTATGGTTTTGCTGGGGAATTCATGGTATTGGTTTTATGGGGCGACCTACCTCACTCAAATTCCGCAGTTGACCTTGCAAAATCTACACGCTTCAGAAAATGTCGTAAGCCTACTCTTGACCTTTTTCTCTGTCGGCATTGGGGTCGGTTCGCTGTTATGCCGTAAGATTGGTGGTTCAGAAGTAAATATAAAAATGGTGCCTGTGGGTGCTATTGGACTGACTTTATTTGCCTTTTATTTGGCCTTGAGTCTCGCTTATGTCCCAGAACGTACAGGGGCAATGCTCAATGTTAGCGATATGTTCAACCACGGTATGGTTTACTATCATGTCATGCTCGCAGTGACTTTGCTTGGCATCAGTGGTGGTTTTTATATCGTACCCTTGTATGCCATGATGCAAGCGTATTCTCCGCGGTCACACCGTGCGCGTGTTGTTGCCGCAAACAACATTTTAAATGCGGTGTTTATGGTGTCATCTGCTGTATTTTCGATTATCATTTTAAGTGTTTTAAAGATTGATATTAAAATACTTTTCAGCATTACCGCTATATTGAGTGCAGTTTTTACAGTATGGTTGTTATATCGACTTAAACCTATGCTAAAAACTGTACAACCTGAGTTAGAGGACTAAAGTTATGCGTCATTACACTGGCATAGATAAATTTATCAATTCTTTTGATCAAGCCCTGCGCAGCTTAGTTCCTGGCACAACGTCTGCTCAACGCGAGAACCCAGGTAAGGCGGTAGAAACCCAACTGGCCGTCAGTGAAGCGCGTCATGTTGCTGGTTTAATGCGAGTCAACCATAGTGGCGAAGTCTGTGCTCAAGCGCTCTATCATGGTCAGGCCTTAACTGCAAAACTGCCAAATGTACGCCGTGAAATGGAACAAGCCGCGATTGAAGAACAAGACCATCTCGCATGGTGTGAAGACCGCTTAAAAGAACTGGATAGCCATACCAGTCTGCTCAATCCAATTTGGTATGGTTTGTCTTTTGGTATGGGCGCAATCGCAGGCATTGCAGGCGATAAATATAGCTTAGGTTTTGTTGCAGAAACGGAGCGCCAAGTCAGTCTGCATTTACAACACCACATCAGCCAACTCCCTGCTCAAGATGACCGTTCACGCAATATCCTTGTACAAATGAATGAAGATGAATTACATCACCGTGATACAGCACTAAATGCTGGCGGTGTCGATTTACCTATTCCTGTCAAAATCACCATGACGGCTATATCAAAACTCATGACCAAGGCCAGTTATTTTATTTAAACCACAAGGGTTTAAATAAAAAAGCAGTGGAATCACTACTGCTTTTTTATTGACTTAGTTCTGAGTTATTCCACAACGATCGGCAACAATAAGGTATTGCCTACTTGTTTCAAATTCGCTGTATATTTAGTTGCCAATGAAGGGTTGGATGGATAACTTTTTCCGTTGAACTTGAGTATGACCTGTCCTAAACCACGTGTGTAAACCGACAAATCATGCCAACCTTGCGTCTGTGTACTTAAAGCATAAATTGGGGTAGATGATACGGTCATTTTGCTATGTGGTTGGAAGCGTCCATTAGCAAGTCCTTTAAAGACCAATAAAGTACAACCACCAGAACCACACCATTCTGAACCATCCAACAGTACCACTGCATCAGCCAGACCATCCTGATTCAAATCAAAAGTATTAGTTTGATAATTTGACTGATCTTGCGTATAGGCATGCACCGCCTGCTCTAGCGCTTTATTTTCAGCAGATTTCGATGCTGAGACTTCATTCCCAACTGTACTTGTCACTACTGAAGTCAGATCTGATTCCGCTTCAACCATGTTTGATGGATTTGATTGACAACCCGCTACAAGCATTGCTAAAAAAAGCGCACTCAAAATTTGTATTTTCATGAAATAACTCGCTTTGAATTGTATTTTTATATACATCTTAAAGCAGTTATAAATGCAATCACACTTCAATATGTTAATTGGTTTCTAAACAACTGACCGTTGGAAATGTATGCTCTGCATGTTGAAAGGCAGCATCCTTCCACACATCAAACATTGGAATTTTAACATCTAAAGCCAAAGGCAGTTTCTTAGGATTAAATTGCATATGCTCTAGGTTGTCACCCCATGCAATCAAATCAACATCCAAAGCAATTTGATGCGATGGACGAATTCGTCCAGAGGCATTTTCCATTTTTTTCAGCAGGACTGAAATCTCAGAAGCAGACAAAGCTGATTTCAGCAAACACGCTGCATTCCAATAATCTGCTCCGACACCATCACGACATGGAATTAAATAAATGTTCGAAAATTGCAGCTGCCCAATTTTAGATAACTCATCAGAGGCATATAAAAAATGTTGCTGAGGGTTATTATTACTCGCCAGAGCTAGGGCGAAAATCGTTTCGGTGGCGTTCAAGACGAATTCCTACAGAATTTGCTTGCGCGATAATGGCAGGCTTACGGATGGTAATATTAATTGATTCAATCGCATGAAAGGTAGAAAAAAGTGCGTTGATGACCAACTTTGCCGCATGTTCAATCAGTTCAGGCTTGGCTTCTTGAATAACCTTTGCCGCGATTTCACAAATTTCAGCATAATTTAAGGTATGGTCTAAGTCATCTGAGTTTGATGCTTGCTCCAAATCTGTTTGAATAATCATATCCAACATTAAAGGCTGAATAATCTGACGTTCCCAGTTAAAACAGCCAATCACTGTTTCAACTTTTAAGCCTTCAATGATAATTGCGTCCACATTATTACCTTTAACCGATTTTGACTTTTTAATTCCTGCATTACGAAACCATGTTTCTCACCCCTTTAACAGGAAAGCGTTTTCAGTCCCTCTTTTCAAAAGAAGGACTGAAAGGGATTTTTTGGAGAATGTACTTCAAAAGAATTTAGTTTTTTAACAACACATTTGGGTCCATAGTTTGCACCATTTGCAAACGCTGGTCAGCATAGATGTCGGTATACGGTGCAAGGATGCGCATGAAACGATCGAAATACAGCATCTGTTTAAATAACAAGGCAAAATCACGCGGGAAGCGAATACCATGACGCTCGCCCACTGCAACCATATCCATCATAATGTCATTCAAATCTGCTGGGTTTGAACTCAGTAATTCTTGCGGATCTGCCAACAGCACACCACTAAATAAACGCTCAAGATCTGCGGCCAACACTTGTGTATCAATCTGCACTGCGGTCATGCCCATTTTCAGCATGTTTTCCGCCATGAGTGCATAATCGGTTTTTTGTAAGGCATCCATAAAGGCGATACAAGCTGTCCATACTTCAGGTTTCAACTGGCCCACAATTCCAAAGTCAATAAAACCCACACGACCATCATCAAGCAACATCAAGTTTCCAGCATGTAAGTCAGCATGGAAGCTATTACACATCATCAGACTACCAAACCATGTATTCATGGCAGTAATCAGGACTTGTGATGGATCTTTGCAACGCTGTTTCACCACATTAAAATCGGTTAATGGTACACCATATAACCGTTGCATGGTCAGCACACGGCGAGTCGAATATTGGTGATAGACCTTCGGTGCCATGGCTTTATGGTTTTGTGTGATATTGAGATAGTTCACAAAGTCATCCAGATTACTGGCTTCTTCAATAAAATCGACTTCACGAACCATGCGGGTTTTGATTTCTTCCACAATGTCTGCAAGAGATGCAAATTTGACTTTAGGCACCGCTTTTTCCAAGACCTTGGTTGCCCAGTGCAGCACATTTAAGTCAGTATAGAGAATCGTTTCTACACCTGGCTTTTGTACTTTAATCACTACATCTTCGCCCGTCACCAGTTTTGCGGCATGGACTTGGGCAATAGATGCCGAAGCTAACGGTGTTTCATCAATTGATGCAAAAATCTCAGACAGATTTCGACCTTCAAACTCAGACGCCAAAACCCCTTGTACATAACTAAACGGTAAAGATGGGGTTTGGTCTAAACAGCCTTGGAATTCTTCAACGTATTCACGTGGAAAAAGTGAAGGTGTACTGGCAATAAACTGACCCAGCTTGATATAGGTTGAACCCAAAGACTCAAAGGTTTCACGCATCAGTTTGGCATTACTTGGTTTTTCAGTTGCGTACTTAATACCTGCACGCGCTGCAATGACTGCTGTTTCCCCAACACGGGCAACAGAGCGCAGTCCATCTAAAAAGATATTGTTTTTCATAATATCGGTCAAAAATAAATTGTATTGAGTGTATCAAAGAATGAAAAAATTGCAGGCTTATCTTGCCTGACAAACTGGACAATCTGTATCTTTTTCGAAAGCAAGCAAACGTTGTTTCATACTTAAGCCATCCCAAAGCAACAGGCGTTGTTTGAGTGCGGAGACATTTAAACCCAAGTATAAAAGTGCATGATGCGCTTGAAGACTAGCCATCACGTTCGGAGTGGTGGCAAGAACGCCCGAATCTGCACAGCGTAGGCTTTCATTCGCATGTTCTTCTTTCGGGAACAGACATTCATAACAAGCGGACTCGCCTTCCACCATAAACAGTTGCCCTTGAAAACCAATGGCTGATGCACTGATGAGTGGAATATTGGCCGCTTTACACTGCTGATTAACCAAATACCGCGTCGTAAAATTATCACAACCATCAAGAACTAGGTCTTGACCAACAATTAAGCTAGATGCATTAGATATATCAAGCTTTACAGTATGCGCATGGACTTGAATATAGGGATTGATCTGCTTTAAACGCTGGGCCAAAACCTCTGCTTTATAGAAACCGACATTGTTTTCTACATAAGCAATCTGTCTTTGCAGATTGCTTACTTCGACCGTATCTGCATCAATCAGAGTAATTTGCCCTACGCCAGCACGTGCTAGTAACTCCGCAGTCAAACAACCGATGCCTCCACAACCCACGATAAGGACGTTGGCCAACTTGAGTTTTTCTTGTGCCTCTATATCCCATCCGTCTAATAAAATCTGTCGGCTATAGAGATGCATTTCAGCACTACTGAGTTCTAGACTTTCATCTAACTCGTCCATGATTCAGCCTTTTGCTAAAGAAAATGTTGATGCCGAATTATAACTATGAAACCAAGATTGGCTATGCACAAATTCAATAAATGCGATGTGCTTTAGATGGCTCAACTTCTCATTTTTAAGTTACAGAGATTGAATCATACTAGTTGCCTAGTTAAATTCACTTAGGCTATTTATATATCTAACTATGTTTAGAGCAGTATTCCCACAGGTTACTATAAATGGATCAAAGAAAAGCCAGCCTATTTAGAATTGGCTGGCTTTAATTCTAATTAGAGTTCAACAAAAAATATGATACACGAAAATGTCATCTGCAACCTGCATGGTCTAAGCAAGATAATGTCTCTTCGATATCTTTTAATAAATCCAAGAAAAGAACAGGTTTTGCAGGTGACAATGGTTTTGCCTACTTTTGCCGAAACAAAAGTAGGGCGAGCCGCAGGCTAATGACGAAATTGGATGAAAATTCGATAAAACTCCGCCAAGATAATTTTTTTCAATCGGTTAGATCAACAATTACTGCGAATTCGACTTACCACTAAGACCCTTTTATCTTTAAATTAAATTGCAGCTTGTAAGGTTTGTATCTTTGCCACTTCTTGCTGTTTCAATAAATTACGTTGAATTTTGCCACTCGACGTTTTCGGCAAGCTTTCAACAAACTCAATCTCTTTCGGATATGCATGTTTAGATAAACGTGAACGCACATAGGCTTGGAGTTTGCTATCCAATTCTTTAGAGGCTTGGTACTGAGGTTTCAGCACCACAAAAGCTTTCACCACTTCAGTGCGTTCTGGGTCAGGCTTACCAATCACAGCCGACTCTAAAACCTCTACACACTCAAGCAAAGTACTTTCGACATCAAAAGGCCCAACTCGATAGCCTGACGTTGTAATGACATCGTCAGCACGTCCAACAAAATCGACACCGCCAATTTCATTCAGTTTGACCGTATCACCCGTTAAATAATACTGTCCCACAAAGGACTTTCGATTATTGCCACCATAGCCCTTAAACCATGTCAGTGGTGACTGGCTAAAGTCTATCGCCAACGTTCCAATCTCTCCGCGCTTCACTTCTTGGTGGTTCGCATCCAGTACAGCAAAGCGGTGTCCAGGATTGGCAAAGCCTGCCGACCCGACTTTTTTCTCATGCTCCAGTGCATGATGGTTGGCAATCACCATGCCCAACTCAGTTTGTCCATACTGGTCATAAATGTTGACGTTCAGATCATTATTGAACCAATGAATCACTTCTGGGGTTAAAGGCTCACCTGCACTACTGACGGCACGTAAGTGAGTTTTAATGGAAGGATCAAACTTTTCTTTGAAACCGAAGAACATTCGAAAAGCTGTAGGCGACCCCGTTAAGTTACTGACACGATACTTTTTAATAACCTCAACCGCATGATCCACGCTAAATGCACGCTCATCCATAATGATGCTATGCCCCAAGCTGAGCGGGCCTGTGATTCCATAGTACAACCCATAAGCCCAGCCCGGATCGGCTAAATTCCAGAATGAATCATCATCTCTTAAATCTACCGCATATTGCATATAGCCCTTAAAAGCCAAAACTGCTTTTAAAGGGACAGGCACTGATTTCGCCAAACCTGTGGTGCCCGAGGTAAACATCATCAGGAAATCATCATCAAAGCTACGTAAAACAGCTTCACATTGATCGGACTGTTGTTCTGCTTCCTGCCAAAAATCAGCTTCATTACTGGTGAAATTTATTCCCGCATTCACAGTCAGAATATGTTTGACTTCAACATGATTTAACTTTGGACGTTGCTCTGCATTGGTCACAATCAATTTAGTATTCGCAGTTAAAACTCGATGTTCAATCGCCTTCGACTCAAAAGCGGTGAACAGAGGTTGATAAATTGCACCGATCCGCCATGTTGCTAAAATCGTAATCAATAGTTCTGGCGTACGCGGTAACAGCCCTGCGATACAGTCACCCACTTGAATGCCAATATGTTTAAAATAATTTGCCAACTGTGCTGAGGCAACATCGAGCTGTTCAAAACTCCATTGCTCAGACTCTCCATTTTTTCCTTCCCAAATGAGTGCTATTTTTTGCTGCCCGACATAACGCTGACAACACTCAATATAGGCATTTATTGCATTGGGTTGGCCGACCAATTGTTCTTGAATCAGTTGCTCATAGTTAAATTCTTGGTGGGCTTGTTCTAATGTCTTCATCACGACAACCTCGTATTATCCATTTTTTAAGGCCAAATCCACTTTGGCCGTCCATGTTCTTTATCGTTTTAAGCGTTGAACTGACCTCATTGTCAGTCCTATATTGTTTGAATACCCAGAGCAGCTCAGCTACTCGACTTAATACCTGTAACTAACGGCTACACCTAGATAACCATGTTTTAAATGCACCTACAATTTCCAAATCCCTCAATGAAAGTGCAAGCTTTGAACATCGACCAAGGTCTAAAACTGAGTCGTCTTAAACCTTGGTGACTTCACGTGCAATGACCAGACGTTGAATATCAGATGCTCCTTCATAAATCTGGCTCACACGAACATCCCGATAAATTCGCTCAACTGGAAAATCTGAGACATAGCCATAACCACCATGAATTTGAATAGCATCAGAACAAACACGCTCCGCCATAGTTGAGGCAAACAGTTTGGCCATAGACGCTTCTTTTAAACACGGCAATCCTGCATCCTTCAAAGCGGCTGCATGGAAAATTAACTGCCGTGCCGCTTCAATTTGTGTCGCCATATCAGCTAAACGAAAAGCAACCGCCTGATGTTGTACAATCTCAACACCGAAGGCTTTACGGTCATTGGCATATTCAACCGCAGCATCTAAAGCGGCGCGCGCCATGCCTACTGATTGTGCAGCAATACCGATACGTCCTGACTCCAAATTTGAGAGCGCAATTTTATAGCCCTCACCTTCCGCGCCTAGCAAATGATCTGCTGGAATGCGGCAGTTCTCCAAAACGATGGTTGCCGTATCCGAACAGCGCTGCCCCATCTTTTCCTCTATACGAGAGACGATATAGCCTTCGGTATCGGTTGGGACTAAAAAGCAAGAAATACCTTTCTTACCCGCAGCTTTGTCTGTGACTGCAAAAACCAAAGCGACTTGAGCATACTTTCCTGTGGTAATGAATTGCTTGGTTCCATTCAACACCCATTCATCGCCCTCACGAACAGCTTTACACTCCAATGCTCCTGCATCTGAGCCTGCTTGTGGTTCAGTGAGACAAAAACATCCCAACCACTCACCTGTGGCAAGCTTGCTTAAATATTTCTGCTTTTGCGCATCAGTGCCATAACGCTGGGTAATGCCACACGGCAATGAGTTTTGCACACTGACAATAGTCGAAATAGCACCATCACCTGCTGCAATTTCCTCAAGTGCCACCACCAGTGAAATATAATCCAAGCCTGCACCACCCCACTCAGGTGAGACAGTCATACCCAAAGCACCTAACTCACCCAGCTCTTTGAGTTCTTGCGCAGGAAACTGTGCAGTTTTGTCACGTGCAGCTGCGGTTGGCTTCAGTTTTTCTTGCGAATAACTACGCAGCATATCCTGAACCATTTTTTGTTCTTCATTTAAAAGCATGGAGTGTCGTCCCTTCTCTGTTCAGGTTATTAAATTTAATAAATATTTGATACACGGCGACCCATTCTCAACCTGAAAGCCTTTCAAAAGATAATGTTTCTGCGAGAAAGTAGTCTGTAAATTTAATAAAACAGGTTTTGCGAATGGAGATGGTTTTGCCTACTTTTCCCGAAAGAAAAGTAGGTCGAACCGAAGGTTATAAGAAGCCTTTACTTATCGAGGCAAAGACTCCGTTATAAATTCAAAGATCACAAGTCAAAATAAATTATTTAGGCTGCATACGAATCGCGCCATCTAAACGAATCACTTCACCATTCAAATAACAATTTTCAAAAATATGGCCTACCAGCTGAGCAAACTCCTGCGGTTTTGCCAAACGCCTCGGAAATGGCACCATTTCACCTAGCGCATCTTGTACATTTTGCGGCATCGCCTTCAACATTGGCGTTTCCATAATGCCTGGAGCAATGGTCATCACTCGAATTTTTTCACGTGCTAGCTCGCGTGCCAGCGGCAAAGTCATTGAGACAACCGCGCCTTTCGATGCTGCATAAGCGGTCTGGCCAATTTGTCCGTCATAGGCTGCAACTGAAGCTGTATTCACAATCACGCCACGTTCCTCTTCACCGGCTTGAGGTTCATATTGCGCGATTAACTGCGCAGCAAAACGCAGCATATTAAAAGTACCTGAGACATTGATGTTTAATACTTTTTGGAATAACACCAGCTCATGAATACCCTCACGACCCAACACTTTGGCTGAAGGCGCTACACCCGCACAGTTCACCAAACCATTCAATTGTGCATATTCCGCCTCGACTTCTTGGAAGAAACTTTGCACGGCGTGCTCATCAGTAACATCAAGGCTTTTAAACCGAGCATTTTCACCCAACTCACGCTGTAGCTCTTCACCTAAAGCTTGGTTCATATCTACCAAAATGACTTTCGCGCCTTGTTCAATCAAATGACGTGCTGTCGCCGCACCTAAACCCGATGCACCACCTGTGACGACAAAAACCTTCCCTTGAATCTTCATTTATTTTTCCTTGTATGATTGAATGCTACGACTTAAGAAGAAATGTAAACACAGAACCCTTTAAGTACAATTTCCAAATATTGCATCTTCCATGATGGTTTTGGACAATGCTCAAAATGCACAATAAAAATATGGAAGCCACTATGACTGCATCGGAACATGCAAACGCCCAGAAAGATTCCATTTCAATTGCTTTGGTACAAGAAGCATTGTTTGAAGCTGAAAAGCAGGGATATGCAGTTGCTGATATTTTGAAAAATGCAGGCATCAATAACGAACTGTTAAGTGCGACAAAAGCACGAGTCTCAGTCAATCAATATGCACAGCTCTGGATTGAACTGGCCAATGTCATGAATGATGAGTTTTTTGGGATGGATCGTCATGCTATGCGCCGTGGCAGTTTTCAGTTTTTATCTAAATCACTATTACACACCACCCAGCTCGACCAAGCTATTCAGCATATTTTGCAATTTATGAATCTGGTACTAGACGACTTTAGCAGTCAACTCATGGTGCAAGAGCATTATGCCTATATTGTGATTTATGAACGGCAACAGTCCAAGCGGATGTTTAGTTACGCAACTTACATCATGTTGATTCATGCACTTATGTGTTGGCTAGTGGGCCAACGGGTGATTTTGAATCAAATTCAACTCAAATGTGATGCACCTACAGATGATATCGACTACAAAGTTCGTTTTTGTGAAAATATCCAATATCAAATGGCGGAAAACTATATTCAGTTCGATGCCAATTATTTAAAAATGCAAATAAAACAGGACAGTAAATCGTGGTATCAATTTATTCAGCAAACCCCACATATTTTACTGACCCGTTATAAAAATCCACATTCAACCAGTGCCCAAATTCGTCGCTATTTAATGCAAGAGCCACCTATACAATGGCTTGAACTGTCTGAAATTGCCCATCATTTCAATATGTCTGAGGCGACTATTCAGCGGCGACTGAAAAGCGAAGGTTTCAGTTATCAGCAACTGAAAAATGATATACGCCGTGATATGGCGATTGAGTTGCTCAGTAACAGCCAAGTATCATTACAAGACATTAGCACTGAACTCAATTTTCATGATCCGAGTGCGTTCCACCGTGCTTTTAAAAAGTGGACTGGGGTCAGTCCCGGTGCTTATCGTCAAAATAAGGACGCTTAACTGAGGTCGATTGGTATAAGCAACTACGAGATGCTCTTGCTCTTTCTACATCACAAATCACTAGCCAATAAAATTCTCTCGTTCAAGTAAAACCTTAACATACTATTGTTCTGACTTGGGTTTTGATTTGCCAAATGAAATGTCAACAGAGCTTATACATTAAATTGAATTTTTGATGCTCATTCATCGGAAAATCAAGGTGCTGTCGCACTTTGTCACTGACTTCAAAAAATTAACTGCCATAGTGATCTCGTCATATTGTTCTTGACACAATGTTGAATAAAAACATCATGGAGGGAAAACATGAGTAGCCAATTAAATAAAAACTTAATGAAAAATATCGGATGGTTATCATTATTAGTGTGCAGTCAGCCAGTGATAGCCGACTCATACGTTTATGTGACCAATACCACCCCTGAAACAGTCTCCGTCAATATTAATCATCACGGTACACGCACCTTAACGCAAGGGAGTCAATGGGCTCAAGAAGCCACTCAAATTGCCCCTTATGAAACCAAACGTGTACTGCGTTATAACCGTTATACTGGGCTAAAGTCAGGCCAAACCTATAATTTTGATACCGTGATTACAGGCGGTGGTTCAAGCGTCACCCTGAAACAATCTATGACTGGCACTTGGTCTGGAAGTAATATTAAACATTCTGCATCTGGCAGTGATTTCTCTGCACCATGGTTCAACGACCGTAACATTCAGCGTTTCAACACCAATTATGCAGGAAAAACGGCGCAGACTGCTTTTAAAGCTGAATACACTGGTGGTTATGACGACTTCCACTACACCATCCATCAAAATACCGTGCCAGAACCTGTTGCCAGCAGTGCCGATGAGTTTAAAGTTTTAACCTACAATATTTATGCCCTTCCTTTGGTGGCAAGTAAAATTGATGAACGCTTAGAACAACTACCACAAAACCTAAAAGGCTACGACGCGATTTTATTCCAAGAGACCTTTGCTTCTGGTCGTACCGCCATGTTGGCCAAATTAGCTCAGGAATATCCGTACCAAACTTATATTCCAGTCGGTTCAGGCTACAACATTTATGACAGCGGCATATTGGTTGCCAGTCGCCACCCGATTGTACAAACGGATCATTTTATTTACCCAAGCTGTACAGGGATTGACTGTTTTGCCGATAAAGGCGTGATTTATGCTGAAATTCTCAAGAATGGCAAAGCCTATCATGTGACCTCCACGCATACCGCATCGTTTGATACCGACGCGGCACGTGATATGCGCCAGCAACAATTTAAGCAAATCCGCGCTTTGGTCGATAAGCAAAATATCCCGTCATTTGATGCAGTACTTATGGGCGGTGACTTTAATGTCAACAAGCTACTGTGGCCGCAAGATTATGCACAAATGCAAATTAACTTGAATGGTACGGTACCAGTCAGCACAGGATATACCGAATCAACCTTCGATCCACGGGTGAATAAACTCGCGGGTGCAGGACTCACGGGCGGCTCTACCGTAGAGTATTTAGACTATGTGGTGTCATCCAATAACCACCGTCAGCCTATACAAGCACGTAATAATGTCCGTATTCTTCGTTCGGCTACCGATCCCTTGTTTATGACTTGGGACTTATCTGACCACTTCCCTGTCATGGGCCAATTCCAATACAACCCATAAGGAAGAATAATGAAGCGCTTACGGCTTATCGCTTTGGTGCTGAGTGTATTGGTGATCGGTGTGGTGATATGGTTGGGCCTTGGCCCATCCTATGCCACATCGGGTCAAACTCAGGCATCCTCACCGTCCCTTACAGAGACTGCTCAACCCAGCAGTTTGCAAGAGAAGCTTGCTGCTGCAAACAACGACGAGTCAAAAATGCAGCAACAACAGCAACAAGAATCCATCCAACAAATTATTCAACACTTTCAAAAAAATCCGGGCAATATCACACAATTATTAAACCAGTTACAACAAAACTGCCCCGATACCAACTGTCAGGCATTATTAAAACAGGTATTGGCCGAATATCCAGATCAGCAGTTTGCCCAGACCTTAAAACGATTGATAGAACGCCTACCACTGTACGAAAAAGAAATGCAAGCTAAAACCATGTCCACACAAATGACACCACAACAGCGTTATCAGGAAATTTGGAACTTACGTGAGCAGACTTTAGGTAAGCAAGAAACACAACTCGGCTTTGCTGAAGAAAAAGAATTTGCCAGCTATCAGTTTGCTTATGGTGAACTCTTGGGACGAGCACCGCAAATGACACTACAACAACGTCTGAGTGAACTTGCGCAATTACAGCAACAATATAAAAACTCGAGCAAAAACATTGATGGTCAAAGTGGTGGTTATGATAAAGCCCTTAAATTGGCTTTAATTGGCGTCACCGACCCAATACAGCAACAAGAAATTACCCAACACATTCGTAACAGCTACTTTTCAGGCAAAGAAGCGGCGCAAATGGCTGAACGCGAACAACAAGTCGCTCGTCAGCAACAACAGATCGCCAGTTACCAATCTGAGCTTTCTGCTCTAAACCAAGAAATGAACCAGCAAAAACAAAATTTAGCTGAAAGTGCATGGCAACAGCAGTATCAACTCCGCCTAGAACAACTGAGGCAAAAGCACTTTAACTAGTGGCGTAAACGTTCATCATTCTCTACCCCAAACACAGACAACTAAAGCAAGGTGATGTACCTCAACTTGCTTTAGCTTGTATTTATAAATTGTAATTCCACAATATGTCTACGTTTGAATCAGTAATCTTAAAATAAAGAACATTCCAGAGAATCCAAAATATAATTAATTTATTTCAATAACTTGAAAACAATTCAAATAAATTTTTAATTGAAACTCCACGATATTCCGCACTGAACGCTTCTTTTTGATCTATCCGAGCCCCTTGCAACAGTCGTATGAAATGCACACAGGCACTCAATTTAATAAATTTAAGCTTTTCATTCACTTAACAAATCCATCTTTCATTTATCGGAATCTATTTGCAAAAAATTCCAAAATGGATTATTTTTCAACCAATTTTAAAGCATTCTTTAATGCTTATTTCTGGCTGTACTCCCCCCTGTTTAATCACCTTATTTCTTTTAAAGGTTATGACATGCTTAAAATGATTGATGTTCTCGATCAACGTCTGGTGCAAAACTTTACTCAAGCTTTGCAGTCTCCTACCCCACAATTTGAAGAGCAACTGGATCAAGGCATTCTCAATGCATCAGACCTCGAATTAAATCATGCTGTTACTGCATTTTTTAATGAAGTTGATGCGATTGAAGCTGCTCAAGCGTTGGATATTAGCGCTGACCGTATTCAAGCCCTGCAGTTAGGTGCATCGTTTAAAGATGAACAATATCTAGCCGATCTAAAGAAAATTGTGACGCTTTGCCTTGCACTTGAAACTGATGCTTTAGAGCAAGTTGAAGTGTCTGACAGCTTACAAGACTATCCTATGTAAGCTTGCAATCCCTCAAAAAAAAGCGACTTTTACAGTCGCTTTTTTACATTCAAAATGAATGATTTAGTTATGCAATCTTCATATAAGAAGAAATTATTCTATGCTTTTTGGAAGTTATTCTATACTCCAAAAACTGCACATAGCTCAATCAAGTTATTAAAATTCAGATAGTTAAACTAAGACTACCCGTTTATTTCAATTTAATATTTTGTTATCCATTTTTCTTTTTTTATTTTTCGCATCCATCAGGTTAAAAGAACCCACAAATGAACTTATTTAAATGATGCAACATGAAAAACTTTAAACTACTGAGCACTTCACTGATTTTAGGTCTGATCGGCTCTTATGCCCATGCCGCTATTCCAAACACACTCAAACTCGATTATGCCTATTACGCGCCAACCAGTCTTGTGGTGAAAGAGCAGAAATTGTTAGAAAAAGCCTTACCTAAGACTGAAATTAAATGGGTGTTTAGCCAAGGCAGTAACCGTTCTCTGGAATATTTAAATAGCGGCAGTGTCGATTTTGCTTCAACCGCAGGGCTTGCAGCCGTGCTCAGTCGTGCCAACGGCAGTCCAATTAATACCGTTTATATCCAGAGCCAACCTGAATGGACCGCTTTGGTGGTTGCTAAAAACTCCCAGATTAAAAGTTTAAAAGACTTAAAAGGAAAGAAAATTGCAGCAACTAAAGGTACAGATCCATTTCTGTTTACCCTACAAGCATTGGATACAGTGGGTCTAAATAAACGCGACGTGCAACTGGTCCATTTACAACATCCAGATGGCAAAACAGCTTTAGAACGTGGTCAAGTCGATGCTTGGGCAGGCCTAGATCCACTGATGGCTTCGGCACAAGTGCAATCTGGCGCAAAACTACTGTATCGAAATATTGGGTTTAATAGTTATAGCGTGCTCAGTGTCAAAGAGTCTTTTACTCAGCAAAGCCCCGAAGCCATTGAAGCGGTGATTAAAGCCTATGAACAAGCACGTAAGTGGGCCAAAGCTAATCCAGAGAAACTGGCGGAGTTATTGGCACGCGAGTCCAAACTTCCGTTGAATGTCGCAAAATTACAATTAAGCCGTACCAACTTTGATCAAAACATTCCGTCAGCCAAACAGATTGCCGCATTACAAAAGTCTGGCAGTATTTTGAATGAAGAAGACTTAGTCCGTAAAGGCACCAATGTCAATCAAGTCGTGACTCAGTTGTTTAAGCCACAATATGCACAAAAGGTTGTAAGCAAATAATGACCAAGTCAGTCGCGAGCTCTTTCACCCCTATTGAAGTGAAAAAGGGTTCCTCATTTCAGTTGAAATTGAAGCGTGCTCTCAAAGCGATCACCCTTCCAGTGCTCTTACTGATTGCTTGTGAATATCTGGTCCGTGCAGGTTTTATTGAACCTTATTTATTGCCTGCACCCAGTAGTTTATGGCAAACCTTTCTAGATTTATGGCAGGCAGATTTATGGATGCATGTCTGGACCAGTACATGGCGGGTATTCTTAGGCTTTTTTATTGGCAGTGTTCTGGCATTAATTTGTGCGATTTTGGTCGGACTCAACAAACAGGTTGAAGCATTTTTAGAACCCAGTTTTTCAGCGATTAAATCCATCCCAAGCTTAGCGTGGATTCCTCTACTTTTACTGTGGTTGGGAATAGATGAAGCATCAAAAATCACCCTGATTGCGATTGGCGCATTTTTTCCGACCTATACCAACACGGTCGCAGCGATTAAAGGTGTTGACCGAAAACTCATCGAAGTCGCGCAAGTCTATCGACTGAAATACTGGCAGCAGGTACAACAGATTATTTTGCCTGCGTCGTCTCCGGGAATTTTAACGGGACTACGCAACAGTTTAAGTTTGGCATGGATGTTTATGATTGCAGCAGAACTGATTGCAGCGACACAAGGCATTGGTTACTTACTGAGTGATGGACGAGAAACTTCGCGTCCCGATATTGTGATCTTAGCAATTATTCTTTTAGCCGTACTTGGAAAATTCAGCGATGGCATCATGAAAGCCATCGAGACTTGGCTACTGCGTTGGCGTGACGTATTTGGAACATAAGGTAGAAAAAATAAAAGCGCATCAATTGCGCTTTTATTTTGAAGGGAACAATGAAATTATTGTGTCCACTGCCCTAAAGTGACGCGGTCATTCCCACCATAATCTTTTACCGTACGGACTTGCTTATAGCCCGCTTCTTTAAAGATTTTCTGTACAGCGTCGGCTTGATCATAACCATGTTCAAGTACCACCCAGCCATCGAGGGTTAAATGCTTTTTGCCTTGCTGGATAATGACTTTTAAATCAGCCAAACCATGATCCGCAGCAACCAAGGCACGTTCAGGTTCAGTTGCTAAGTCTTGCATGTGTGTATCATCAGCATCAATATATGGCGGGTTCGATACAATCACATCAAAAAACTTTCGATTCAGCGGTGCAAACCAACTACCACACACAAAAGTCACATCATTTAAGTCATGTTTTTCTGCATTTTGCTGAGCAACGGCTAAAGTCGGCTCATAAATATCGGTCGCCGTGATGTCCCACGTGTCCCGTTCACTGGCCAATGAAAGCGCAACCGCACCCGTCCCCGTACCTAAGTCGACAATGCGCGCATCTTCAGGTAAGTCTAAACGTAGTACAGTTTCAACCAGTACCTCGGTATCTGGACGTGGCACTAAGGTATCAGGAGTGACAATCAGATCCAGCGTCCAAAATGGCTGTGAACCTGTCACATAAGCCAAAGGCTCTCCTGCTTCGATTCGCGCAAGTGCTGCAACATAGGCTTGCTCTTGCTCATCGGTCAGCACTTGGTCTTTTTTCATAACCAAATCAAAAGAATCAATTTTGGTAATGTGTTCCAGCAACCATGCATTTTCTTGACGTTCGTAACTCTCAGCTTCACCACGTAAAGCCAAAGCCTGGGCAATATTCATTATCCACCATTCTGCTGTGCAAGCATCGCAAGCTGATCTGCTTGGTATTCGCGGTGTAAGCTATCTAATAGTTCAGTTAAATCGCCTTCCATAACCGCATCTAACTTGTATAAAGTTAAGTTAATACGGTGATCGGTCATACGACCTTGCGGATAGTTATAGGTACGGATACGCTCTGAACGATCACCCGAGCCGACCAAGTCACGGCGCATTTCAGACGTTGCTGCATCAGCTGCTGCACGTTTTGCATTTTCCAAACGTGAAGCAAGTAAAGCCATGGCTTTAGCTTTGTTTTTATGCTGTGAACGCTCCTCCTGACATTCCACCACCGTTCCTGTTGGAATATGGGTAATACGCACAGCCGAATCGGTTTTGTTGATGTGCTGACCACCCGCACCTGAGGCACGGTAGGTATCAATACGTAAGTCTGATGCATTAATCTCGACCGTTGTATCAACATCAATTTCAGGCAAAATCGCAACAGTACACGCCGAAGTATGCACGCGTCCTTGAGACTCCGTTGCAGGTACGCGTTGTACGCGGTGCGCGCCACTTTCAAACTTCAAGCGGCCGTAAACGCCCTCACCATTCACCAAGCAAATGATTTCTTTATAACCACCGTGTTCGCCTTCATTTTCAGACAACACCTCAATACGCCAGCCTTGTGATTCAGCGTACTTGGTGTACATGCGGTATAAGTCACCCGAGAAGATAGCGGCTTCATCACCGCCTGTACCCGCTCGAATTTCCAAATATGCAGAATTGGCATCATTTGGATCTTTCGGAATCATTAAAATATTTAAATCAGCTTCTAGAGACTCAATAATGGCTTTATTTTCTTTAATCTCTTCCTGCGCCATTTCCTTAAAGTCAGGATCTGACAACATCGCTTCAGCCGTTTCAATGTCTGCTTCCGCTTGTTTGTACTTGGTCCAAACTTCTGTAATTTCAGTCAAATCACTATGTTCACGTGACAGTTGGCGGAAACGCTTGTTATCTGAAATCACTTCTACATCTGCAAGTAATGCTGTTAATTCTTCGTGACGGTCAGAAAGTTGATCTAATCGTAAACGTAACGATTCTTTCATTAGGAAAATATCTCAATATAAAGGCTGCAATACAGTTTCACAGCACCAAAAAATTTGCGCTTAGTTTAACGACTCTATCGCCCAAAGAACATCTTTATTCAATATGGACTGATTTTTACTCCATATAAGCTAAATCGAATTTGTATATTTTTGAAAATAGGTTCAGCCATTGACGTTAAAAATTAAAATAATGATCTACACCCACTCCAACTACTTTTAATAGCACTTCATTCGTCTATGACGCAGAGTGCGAATTACATCACTCCTAGGTTTATCCACATTTGCACGAGTCTGGATAAATTTCATTCGCATTATTCACATTTGTAATAAAACTGATACAAACAAGAAACCAACGGGTTTCAATTTGGTTTCAACTCTTCACAATTAACTAGAATCTTTTTGTTACATTAGCGCCATCGAAATAAATACGACAGTTCAACCAATGTTGGACATGGAGAAACACATGAAACTAAATACACTCTTAATGTCAGCAACATTAGCGACAGCATCCATGTTTACTGCAACTGCGTATGCAGATAATACAACCCGCGTTGCTGCTGCAAGTGCTTTAGGTAGTGTTGCAGGGACTGCAATTGGGAAAAACATGGGCGGTAACACTGGTGCAACCATTGGTGCAGCACTGGGTGGCGCAGGTGGTGCAGCTGTTGCAAGTGACAAACGTAATCGTACGGAATCTGCTATTGGCGGTGCCATCGGTGGTGGTGCGGGTTATACCGTAGGTAAAAGCATGGGTGGTACCAACGGTGGTTATGTCGGTTCGGCATTAGGTGCAGCAGGTGGTGCAGCACTAGGGAATAAAATCTCAAAAGACAAACAAACCAGCTCTTACCATGGAAAAAAATGGAAAAAGAAACACCGTAAACACCATTAATTTACAGCATTGTAAAGATGTCATAGAAAGCACCTTCGGGTGCTTTTTTATGGCACAGATCAAGACGTAATTCCACAGAGCTAAACTGGTAGAAAATACGAAGAGTCGTTACATAGCATTTACCAAAGCAACAATTTTGATAAAGTTTCTCTTCATTATTCTTCCTATATGTTTCGCTAAAGTGAAATCAAGACGAAATGAACATACTCTTAGGAGTCTAAAAATGAAAATCAAATCAATTTTAATGAGTACTGTAATTGCAACTTCTGCATTAACAATGACGACTACATACGCAGGCAATAGTACGAATACAGCACTGACTTCTGCGCTTGGTGGTGTAGTCGGTGCCGCAATTGGTAACCAAATGGGTGGACAAACTGGTGCTATGATTGGTTCTGCCATTGGCGGTGGTGCAGGTGCAGCTGCTTCAGCCAACAAACGTGACCGTAATGGCGCAATCATTGGTGCAGCACTTGGCGGTGCAGGTGGTTATACAGTAGGTAAAAACATGGGTGGTACCAATGGTGGTTATATTGGTGCGGGCTTAGGTTCAGCAGGTGGTGCCGTTCTCGGTAAAAAAGTCTCAGAAGACCGCCGTTACGATGATGAAGATGACCGTCGCTATAATGATCGTTATGACCGTCGTGATAACAACCGTGGTTACCGCTACAATAACTATAAATACAATGATCGCGACTACCGTGGTGACAATGGTCGGCACTTGGGCTGGTACAAAAACGGTAAACGTTAAGTCATCTATAAAAATTTCCAAATAAAAAGCACCTTCGGGTGTTTTTTTATTTAAGAAATAATCGCTGTCTCAGAAAGCTAAAGTACAACCGATCAGCAGCACAATTTGAATATGATCTTCTCATTCATTTTTAATGGTTGTATTAAATTTATCACTGTTGCAATTCAACATATTAGCGACTGATTTATCGTGCAGACAAAATATATCGAATAAAAACGATATACAAAACCCTGCTTATATCGTATTATTTCGATATACACCGCAAATTTGAGAAGCCGAATGCGCACATTGTCCGAAACTCAATTTTCTATTTTAGAATTAGCTCCTGTCCGCGAAGATCAAACTGTACAACTCACCCTACAGCATAGCTTAAAATTGGCCCAACAAGCTGAACGTTTAGGCTATAGCCGACTTTGGCTTGCAGAACATCATAATATGGATGGTATTGCCAGCTCTGCTACTGCGGTGCTACTCGGCTATTTACTCGCGAATACCTCAACTTTAAAAGTCGGCTCAGGTGGCATTATGCTCCCAAACCATGCGCCACTTGTGGTAGCAGAACAATTCGGTACACTTGCTACACTCTACCCGCACCGTGTTGAGTTAGGTTTAGGTCGCGCACCCGGTACAGACCAAGTCACCATGCGCGCACTTCGTCGTGGTCGTCAAGAAACTGAAGAACAATTCCCACAAGATGTCTTAGAAATTCTGCATTACTTTAAAGATGCTGAACCGAATCAACGTATTGTTGCAACGCCAGGACAAGGGACTCATGTGCCCGTATGGTTACTCGGTTCAAGTTTATTTAGCGCACAACTCGCAGCAAAACTCGGTCTTCCCTACTCATTCGCATCACACTTTGCACCGCGCATGCTGAAACAAGCGATTCAGCTCTATCGTGAAAACTTTGAACCTTCTGAATACTTATCAAAACCTTATGTGTCGATGGGTGTCCCTACGGTCGTTGCTGAAACTGATGCTGAAGCGGAGTTCTTGGCAACAAGTGCCTATCAACGTGTTTTAGGTCTGATGCGCGGTCAAAGCTTAAAGTTAAAAGCACCTATTGAAAGCATGGACGGCCTTTGGTCAGCTGCGGAAAAAATGTCCGTAGACAGTTTTTATGCTATGGCACAAATTGGTTCCAATGGCACCGTAAAAGAAGGCTTGAAACAACTTCTTTTAGAATATGATGTCGATGAATTTATTTTCACTTGTGACATCTATGATACAGAGAAACGTTTAGAAAACTTTGAACGTTTAATGCAGATCAAAAATAGCTAAGCGGACGTGAACCTATTTGCCCAATGACTGTTCTATCGACATTCATTGGGCAAAATGAATACTAACCCTTTGCATCTCTGTCCATCCTTAAAAGCATAATCAAAATAAGTTATCTCCTTAGACTAAAGTTAACGTGACTGCTCAGACAGTTAATCATTTTGCCTTTTTAGAGTAAAAACACTAAAAATAAAAGATTAAGGAAAAACTAAAAAAACAATTAAGGATCGAGCATGGTTAATTTACATCCAACAGATAGCCTATCGGGTTTATTTCAAAACCATCCCGAATATTTTCAGCATTTCAGAGGTCAACTGATTGCATCATCAGACATTAAACAGCATGATTTTAACCAACAACGTGTTGCGATTATTGGCACCAATCAGCACACGGTAAGTGGACTTGAGTCAATCTGTCAGGTGGCACAATCTGTTCGTGTTTTTCAAAATGAACCTCACTTCATTTTACCCAAAACAGAACGCGGGGTTCAGCGCTTAATCCAGCATCCATTAGTCATTAAAAACCGCCGATTATTTAGTACCCGTATTAAATGCCTATTGGCTTTACGTTTTTTAGAAACCCAAGTTGCTGACCCGTGGCTCAGACACCAACTTAAGCCTAATACTGCTGCCAATAAACTCAAATTCTTTAAGTCCGATTTCTACTACCATGCTTTACAGCGTGAAAACTGTAAATTGGTGACTTGGCCAATTGTGAAAATTCGAGAACATGATATCCAGAGTCTTGATGGTGCAGAACATCCAGTTGATGTGATTATTACCACCTATACACACTAGACATCACGTGGGTAAGCATTTTAGCTTGCCCTCTTTAATTCACTACACCTTGATATTGAAAAGCTGACTTTCCACGTGCATAGCGCAAATACTGACCTGTTGGCTGACTATTTTTATTCAGTAATTTGATATCAACATACTTTAAATCTTTCGAAACCCGAATATACGAACCTTGACGCGCTTCATCATAATGACAGTCATAATCCACTTCTATCGAACTCAACTGCTTCTTATTTTTCGTCTGAAAAATTGGGGCTGGTGTCAAAGCTTGAGCATGCATTTTAAAGGCTTGAATTTGATATAGACCGTGGCAACTATCCCCTTTGTAATAGCTTTGCACCAAGTAAATCGGTTGCGTCCCCATTTTCACTTGATCAATATTTAAAATATAGCCCGTATTGATCGCTTGAAGCTTGCTAGACGGTCTCGATTTCATCTGTACATAGGATGAAAATTCACCCATAGTGCCACCACCGCCCACATCAAAGGTATAGAATTTAAGCAGTCGATCAGGTGAGCTATTAATCTTTAGTCTAAGATCTTCAGTTAATTTGGGGAAAGAATAAGCATAGCTTGCAGTATTTTTCTGGATTAAATCGACAATATCCTGTTCGATTTTTTGATTGACTTCATAAAAATCCAGTGCCGCATATTTTAAAATAATCACTTGTTCGGACTGCTGAATGGATATATTTTCCGCATAAACTGTCATATTAAAAGAACTGAACAAAATAAGACTAAAAATGCATTTTGATATTATTTTCATATAATCTGATCTATATTTTTCTATTTATAGCGAAATTAATAAACAGTATAAAGCATCACCACGATGACCCTTTATACTGTCATCTCGATATCAACCAATGCGACGTTTTAGACCCGTCATTTGGAGTACACGAGTAGAAATTTCCTCAATTGACATTTCAGAGACATTTAAATATTTAATCCCCTCAGAAATATAGATCCCTTCAATGGCGCGTAGTTCCATTTGGCATTGACTAAAGCTTGCATAGCGACTATTCGCCTTACGTTCAGAGCGAATGGCAACCAAACGTTCAGCATCAATCATTAAACCAAACAGCTTATGCTTATGCGCTCGAAGTACTGCAGGTAAGCGGTTATCATCTAAGTCTTCTTCAGTCAGTGGGTAATTAGCAACACGAATTCCAAACTGTAATGACAAGTAAATCGAGGTCGGTGTTTTCCCCGAACGTGAAACCCCAATCAAAATCAAATCGGCCTTGTCATAGTGACGTGTACGTGCGCCATCATCGTTATCTAAGGCAAAATGCACCGCATCAATACGCGCTTTATAAGACTCAGAATCAGTCACCGCATGGGTCTGTCCGACTAAAGTTGTAGGTGGAGTGCCTAACTCTTCAGACAACTTACTTATAAGCCCCTCAAATACATCAAGATTTACTGCATTTGCAGTATTAATAATATCCCGCACATACGGGTCAACCAATGTGTCAAACACCAATGGTTTTTGACCATCTTGTAATGCTCTTTGATTAATCTCAGCTACAACATTGGTCGCAGCTTCTTCTGAACTAATATAAGGAATAATATGAATGTCAAAGTCAACATTTGGAAACTGCGCCAATAGAGAGTGCCCAAGGGTTTCTGCGGTAATTGCAGTGCCATCTGAAATAAAAAAAACACTCCGCTTAAACTGTTTACTTTCTGACATTAAAATTCTCCTTAAACATTTGTCTTAGTGCTATATAATCTTTATAGTAAACCGATCTTACATGACTGTCGCTTAGTAAAATCAAAAAGCTAAGTAGATTTGTTATAATCTGATGCCAAGATAGTGATTAAATACTGCAAAAGTGGAGTAACAACTTTGGAAGCGCGCGTAATTGGTCTAGAAAAATTAGGGAAACACGACGTTGAACTCGTAGGTGGGAAAAACTCATCTCTAGGTGAAATGATCAGCCACCTATCAAATGCAGGTGTATCTGTACCAGGTGGCTTTGCTACTACAGCTCAGGCATATCGTGAATTTCTCGAGCAAAGCGGCCTAAACGCTAAAATCAATGCAGAGCTAAAAACACTCAATGTTGATGATGTAAATGCTTTGGCTGAAACAGGTGCTAAAATTCGCCAATGGATTGTTGACACTCCACTTACAACAGAACTAGAAAAAGAAGTTCGTAAAGCATTTGAAGAACTTTCAAACGGCAACCCTGACATCGCGGTTGCCGTTCGTTCTTCTGCAACAGCAGAAGATTTACCAGATGCGTCTTTCGCAGGCCAACAAGAAACTTTCTTAAACATTCGCGGTATCGACAACGTTTTGATCGCGATCAAAGAAGTGTTTGCATCACTGTATAACGACCGTGCAATCTCTTATCGCGTACACCAAAATTTTGCGCATGATGTGGTGGCTTTATCTGCTGGCATTCAACGTATGGTTCGTTCTGAAACGGGTGCAGCAGGTGTAATGTTCACTCTTGATACTGAATCTGGTTTCCGTGATGTCGTCTTCATCACTGCTTCTTATGGTTTGGGTGAAATGGTTGTTCAAGGTGCAGTCAACCCTGACGAATTCTACCTCTCTAAACCACTTTTAAATGCAGGCAAACACGCTGTATTACGTCGTAATTTGGGCTCTAAACACCAAAAAATGATTTATGGCGAAGAAGCATCTGCGGGTAAATCAGTTGTTGTGGTTGATGTTGAAAAGCAAGAGCGTCAACAATTTGCATTGAACGACCACGAACTTCAAGAACTTGCAAAACAAGCGCTCATCATTGAAAACCATTACGGTTCTCCAATGGACATCGAATGGGCAAAAGATGGTGATGACGGTCAAATTTATATCGTTCAAGCACGCCCTGAAACAGTGAAGAGCCGTGAAAACGTCGGCACAATGGAACGCTACCTTTTGAAACAAAAAGGTACAGTAATTTGTGAAGGTCGTTCAATTGGTCAACGTATCGGTTCTGGTAAAGTACGTATTGTTACGTCTATTAAAGAAATGGACAAAGTACAAGACGGTGACGTTCTTGTATCAGACATGACTGACCCAGACTGGGAACCAGTAATGAAACGTGCTGCTGCAATTGTCACTAACCGTGGTGGTCGTACTTGTCACGCTGCAATTATTGCGCGTGAACTGGGTGTTCCAGCAATCGTGGGTTGTGGTAATGCAACTGAAGTTCTAGTAGACAGTCAAGAAGTGACTGTTTCATGCGCTGAAGGTGATACAGGTTTCATCTATGAAGGTTCACTAGACTTCGAGATTCAAACCAATTCAATTGAATCTATGCCAGCACTTCCATTCAAAGTAATGATGAACGTTGGTAACCCTGACCGTGCATTTGACTTTGCACAAATTCCAAATGAAGGGATTGGTCTTGCGCGTCTTGAGTTCATCATTAACCGTATGATCGGTGTCCACCCTAAAGCATTGTTGAACATTGACAGCTTGCCACGTGAAACACGTGCTGCGGTCATGGCGCGTACTGCGGGTTATGCATCTCCAATCGAATTCTATGTTGAAAAACTAGTTGAAGGTATTTCTACCCTCGCTGCTGCATTTGCAGACAAGCCTGTGATTGTTCGTATGTCTGACTTTAAGTCAAATGAATATGCAAACTTGATCGGTGGTAAATTATACGAGCCTGAAGAAGAAAACCCAATGTTGGGCTTCCGTGGTGCAAGCCGTTATGTATCTGACAACTTCCGTGACTGCTTCGAGTTAGAATGTCGCGCGTTGAAAAAAGCACGTGACGAAATGGGTTTAACCAACATTCAAATCATGATTCCTTTCGTCCGTACTGTACACGAAGCGAAACGTGTCATCGAATTATTGGCGTTAAACGGCCTGAAACGTGGTGAAAATGGTCTGAAAGTGATCATGATGTGTGAGTTACCAACGAACGCATTATTGGCTGAACAGTTCCTTGAACACTTCGATGGCTTCTCTATCGGTTCTAACGACTTAACCCAGTTAACACTCGGTCTAGATCGTGACTCTGGTATCGTATCTCACCTATTTGATGAACGTGATCCAGCTGTTAAAGCGCTTCTATCTATGGCAATTCATGCATGTCGCAAAGCAGGTAAATATGTGGGTATCTGTGGCCAAGGTCCTTCAGATCACCCAGATCTTGCGCAATGGCTCATGGAACAAGGCATCGAATCTGTATCACTAAATCCTGACTCAGTATTAGACACATGGTTCTTCCTTGCAGCAGAAAAAGTTCAAAAATCTTAATTTTTTGATGCGATAAAAAAAGACCCTTTCACGGGTCTTTTTTTATGCCGACTACTTTTAGGTGTCGTCATTAAAATAAGCCCCTTTATACAAAGCTTCAGCTAAATTCAGCATTCATATATCAACATCTTGATTTAGCAAAGATCGTATTGCGATAAAACTAGAAGAAGCGGCTCATTCCTTGCTACACTGTCATAAGTTTTGTGTATCTTTGGTTAATTTCATCTTGAATTTTCCCAGACTATCCACAAGTTTTAACATAAGATTTTTCTATTTGTTTTTAATTTGAAAACAAATACATCTATTATTTTGACATCCCAATTTATATTTTGAGATTAAGTTTATATGCAGATTTACTTGGCACGAAATAATCAACAAGCCGGTCCATATACCTTAGAGCAACTGAATCAGATGCTCGCAAGCCAACAAGTTTTATTAACGGATTTAGTTTGGCATCAAGGTATGCCTGAATGGAAAGCTTTAGGTGAACTCACCCAAGGAAAACTGGCCTATGAACCTGCAGGCTATCAAGCTCAGCCTCCTATTCCTGAACCAGTACAGCTGACAAACCAATTCGCACAGCAGAACCGTACGACTGCAAAAGCGGTTCAACCTGAACTTGCCTCTATTGGTACTCGCGTTTTGGCGAAAGTCATTGATTTATTATTATGGTTACCTGCAGCTGCCATTCCCTCGTTTTTCTTGCAAGCCGATCAGTTCGGTGAACTCACCGAAATTCAGCAGAAAATGCAAGCAGCTACAACGGCAACTCAAGCCAGTGAACTGCAAGCGCAACTATTTCAATTGATTCCCACTGAAGCTTGGACAAGCATGGGGATTTACTTGCTGATCATGCTTGGTATTCAAGCCTTTTTCTTGGCAAAAAACGGTCAAAGTATTGGCAAAAAAATCACCAAAATTAAAATTGTAGATATTGAAACCAACGAAAAAGTTAGTTTAATGCGTGTATTCACATTACGCAGTGTTGTCTTTATTGTGCTCAACATGCTATTTATGCCATTCATCACGATCGTCGATCACGTCTTTGGTTTAAGCGCAAAGCGTCAAACTTTGCACGATAAGCTGGCTAAAACCAAGGTTATTAAGCAATAATTTGGGCATATTCGGACTGAGGTTTAGCACACCTCTATTTTCCGCAGTATATTGATATTCAATATAAATCTCTAAGGAAAAACACCCAATTCCGAGTAAAAAAATCGGTTTTTATAACAGTCATTTAAAGCATCTTTACGTATAGCTTAGTTTGTCGATATGAGGCATAATGCCCTACAACGTAGCGGTGTCTTATGATTGAGAAGTGTTTTTAGTCTTAAAAAGAAACTTTTCAATCATGCGACACTTTAATCGCTATCCCAATTTTATTAGGGAATGGGACTCTTCACCGAGGTTGTAAAATGAGACAAACGATTTTAGCTGTATTGTCTTTATCTACGATTGCCGCGCTCTTGACTGGGTGTGGCGGTGATATGGTACTTCTAAACTCGAAAGGTCCAGTTGCACAAGGTCAATCTGACTTAATGATGACTGCGATCTATTTAATGCTGTTGGTGGTTATTCCATCAATCATTATGGCATTATGGTTTGGTTGGAAATATCGCGCGTCGAATAAAGATGCAGACTATAAACCTACATGGGCACACTCTACTACAATTGAAATTGTAGTTTGGGGTATTCCTGTCATTATTATTGGTATTCTGGCGTGGTTAACTTGGTGGGGTTCACACAAGTATGACCCTTACCGCCCTATCGAATCCGATAAAGCACCTGTAAATGTTCAAGTCATTGCAGAACAGTTTAAATGGATCTTCATTTATCCTGATCTTAATATTGCTACGGTTAACGAAATTCGTTTCCCTGAAAAGACTCCAATTGCACTTAAATTAACTTCTAACTTTACGATGAACTCATTCTTCATCCCTTCGTTAGGCGGTCAAATTTACGCAATGGCAGGTATGCAGACTCACTTGAATTTGTTAGCAGATGGAACTAGCCCAGCTGAAGGCTACCGCGGTTTCTCTTCAAACTATTCAGGTTATGGCTTCTCGCAAATGCGCTTCCGTGCTCACTCTTTAACAGACGCTCAATTCGCTGAATGGGTTGCTGCTATTAAAGCAGGTAACGGTACAAGCATTAATCCAAAAGCTGTACAAAAAACAATTTTAGATCAGTCTGAATTTGCATCTTTACGTGACGGTAACCGTGGTAAGCATCAAATTGAAGCTTTAATTGCAAAAGCAAAAACTCCTGAAGAGAAGGCTGCTGCTGAAGCAATGAAGCCTTACCCAACTAAGCCACATCCAGTGACTTACTACTCTTCTGTAGAGCAAGGCTTGTTTGAATCAGTGATCAACAAATACATGAGCAACTATCACGGTGCTGATCATTCAGCAACTGCGGGTGCTCACGGGGCTGCTGCTTCTGAAGCACATGCCGCAGTTGAACCTGCTTCATCAGTTGTAGGGGAATAAGACATGAGCTTCTTAGGTAAGTTAGGTCCGGACGCTATTCCGTATGATCCAATTGTACTGGTAACAGTTGCAATGATGATCTTAGGTGGCATCGCAGTTGTTGCTGGTGTTACCTACTTTAAAAAATGGAGCTACTTGTGGAACGAATGGTTCACATCGGTAGACCATAAAAAAATTGGTATTATGTATCTAATTGTATCAATCATCATGCTTGTGCGTGGTTTTGCTGATGCATTTATGATGCGTTTACAACTTTTCCTCGCTCGTGGTGGCGGTGAAGGTTATTTACACCCAGAACACTACGATCAGATCTTCACCGCTCACGGTGTGATCATGATCTTCTTCGTAGCAATGGGTCTTGTTGTAGGCTTAATGAACATCTCTGTACCTCTTCAAATTGGTGCACGTGACGTTGCCTTCCCATTATTGAACTCACTCAGCTTCTGGTTATTTGCTGGTGCTGTTGGTTTGATGATGGCATCTCTTGCAATTGGTGAATTCGCTGCTACAGGTTGGATGGCATACCCTCCTCTTTCAGGTATCGAATACTCTCCAGGTGTGGGTGTGGATTACTATATCTGGGCACTTCAGATTTCCGGTTTAGGTACGCTCTTAACAGGTGTTAACTTCTTCGTTACCATCATTAAAATGCGTGCGCCTGGTATGTCGCTTATGGACATGCCGATCTTTACTTGGACATCTTTGTGTACAGCAGTATTGATCATTGCGTCATTCCCAGTGTTAACAGCAACCATTGCAATGTTAACGCTTGACCGTTACTTCGGTTTCCACTTCTTTACAAACGACATGGGTGGTAGCCCAATGTTGTACGTAAACTTGATTTGGACATGGGGTCACCCAGAAGTTTACATCTTAGTATTACCAGCATTTGGTATTTACTCAGAAGTTGTAGCGACGTTCTCTCGTAAAACGTTGTTCGGTTACAAATCAATGGTGTATGCAACTATCGCGATCACAGTACTTGCGTTCGTGGTATGGGTTCACCACTTCTTTACTATGGGTGCTGGTGCCAACGTGAACGCGTTCTTTGGTATCATGACCATGGTGATTGCGATTCCTACTGGTGTGAAGATCTTCTCTTGGTTATTCACCATGTATAAGGGTCGTATCAGCTTCACAACACCAATGCTATGGACACTTGGCTTCCTTGTGACTTTCGGTATCGGTGGTTTAACAGGTGTATTAATGGCAGTTCCACCAGCGGACTTCTTGGTACATAACTCGTTATTCCTTATCGCTCACTTCCATAACGTAATTATTGGTGGTGTAGTATTCGCAATGTTCGCAGGTATCATTTTCTACTGGCCAAAAATGTTTGGTTGGAAGCTCAATGAAGCTTGGGGTAAAGCTGCGTTCTGGTTCTGGTTCTTTGGTTTCTATTTTGCGTTCATGCCGCTTTATATCCTTGGTTTCATGGGTATGACTCGTCGTTTGAACACTTATGACAACCCAGAATGGGACCCGTACATCGCTATTGCATTCTTCGGTTCAATTTTAGTCGCGCTTGGTATTGCATGTTTCATTATGCAAATTGTTGTTGGTTTCCTACAACGCAACGACCATCTCGACCTTACAGGCGATCCATGGGATTCTCGTACGCTTGAATGGGCGACTTCGTCTCCTGCTCCGTTCTATAACTTTGCTCATGTTCCAAAGATCAATGGTATTGATACCTTCTGGAATGACAAAGAAAACGGTGTGGCTTATGCGAAACCAACGTCGTACGAAGACATCCACATGCCAACGAATCGTGCTGCCGGCTTTGTTATTGCAATGTTCATTACTGTGATGGGCTTTGGCTTAATCTGGCATATCTGGTGGTTGGTTGCTGTGACTTTCATCGCTGCTATTATCAGCTTCATCACTTCTTCATTCACGAAGAAGGTGGACTACTATGTTCCTGCTGCTGAAGTTGAGCGTATTGAGAATGAACGTTACGCGATTCTTGAAAAACACTTGAAGAAGGACTAAGACAATGGCTGACGTACTTCATCACGAAAACCACGGACACGATGAGCATCATCACCACGATGATACGGATATCACCGTCTTTGGTTTTTGGACTTATTTGATGAGTGACTTGATCTTATTCGGTACACTCTTCATTGCATTCGCTGTATTAAGTAGCCATGTACCTATGGGTACACCAAGTGCAAAAGAACTATTTGGTGAGTCTTTAGGTTTCGTTTTAACTGAAACTTTTGCTCTCTTGATCTCTTCTGTGACTTTTGGTTTTGCGGTTCTTGCTGCATACAAAAAGAACGTCAACCAAGTGTTAGCTTGGTTAGCGATCACTTGGTTATTCGGTGCTTCATTCATCGGTATGGAACTATATGAGTTTCATCACTTAGTTCATGCTGGCCATGGTCCAAGCGTGAGTGCGTTCTTATCGTCGTTCTTTACTTTAGTAGGTACGCACGGTATTCACGTAACTTCTGGCTTAGTCTGGATGATCGTGTTAATGATTCAAATCAAGAAAAATGGTTTGACTCTTCCAAACACGCGCCGCCTTGCTTGCCTAAGCTTGTTCTGGCACTTCCTTGACATCGTTTGGATCTGTGTATTCAGCGTAGTTTACTTGATGGGAGTTCTATAATGAGTCACGATCATAACTCTGCTGGTGCTTCACACGGTAACACGAAGCAATATACGATTGGTTTCATCCTTTCAGTTATCCTCACCGTAATTCCATTCGGTATGGTTATGACTGGCGGTTTTGGCCGTGGTATTTTGATGACTGTTATTGCAATTACAGCGGCTGCTCAGGTTCTTGTTCAATTAGTTTACTTCTTGCACATGAACTCATCTTCAGAGCAACGTTGGAACGTGATTGCATTTATCTATACAGTACTTTGTATTGCCGTACTTCTGGTTGGCTCTGTATGGATTATGAACTACTTACACTACAACATGATGATCTAAACTGGTTGTCATGCTGAAAAAGTATTTATTCCTGACTAAACCAGGAATTCTCTTTGGTAACTTCGTTACCACTCTGGGCGGCTTCTTTTTAGCCGCTCAGGGGTCTGTAGATTTCCTTCTTCTTATCATCACACTACTTGGTACAACATTAGTTGTTGCTTCTGGCTGTGTCGTCAATAACGTCATTGATCAAGATATTGATCAAAAGATGGAACGGACGATGAACCGTGCATTAGTTAAAAAAACCATCAGTCCTTCCGTTGCTCTAGCATTTTCTGCTGCGCTCGGAATATTGGGCTTTGCCCTACTCTGGTTCTTTGTAAATGCCTATGCCTTTGGCTTTGCTGTACTTGGTTTCGTGGTTTATGTGATTTTTTATAGTCTATGGAGCAAACGTACATCTATTCACCAAACCGTGATTGGAAGTATTTCTGGTGCTAGTCCACCAGTGATCGGTTATACAGCTGTGACCAATGAATTTGATGTTGCCGCATTACTAATTTTCTTAGCATATGCACTTTGGCAAATGCCTCATTCATGGGGAATTGCGGTATACCGCTTTAATGACTATAAAAATGCAGGCATTCCAATTTTACCTGTCGCACGTTCAATTTTTCGTACAAAAGTTGAAAGCTTGATTTATGTCTTGCTATTTGCTGCGGTGTTAAATGGTTTGTATTGTTTTGGCTATACCAATGTGTTTTTCCTCATCACTTTTAATGCACTTTGTGCTTATTGGGTGTATTTATCACTGATTGGTTTTAAAGCCGAAGATGATCAATTATGGGCGAAACGCTATTTCTTATATTCAGTGATTTTAATTACCGCATTAAGTTTTAGTTTTAGTTTTAGCTACGTCTCACCTGCTCCACATTTGCCACTGTTTTAAAAAAGATAGAGTTCTCTCTATCTTTTTTTATTTCAACTTATTTAATATTTAAGTCTAATCTTCAAATTGTTACTATAGCAGGCACAACAATAACTCATGCACTGCAATCAAAATGCCATCACAATTCTTAAAAAAATCTATTTTTATTGGTTTGTTTCCTATCAGTCTTGCTTATAGCACGCACAGTTTTTCTGGTTTTGATGTTTCTTGCTACCCATCGACCAACATCCAAACCAATGCCTATACAGCCTGTGACAATTTACCAGCACTCACGCCTGCCAATGACAACCAAACCAATATGCTTCTACTCCTGAGCGACATGGGGTTGGCCAAATTGAATTTTAATCAGCCCAATAGCCCGCTTTGGGAAACCGAATATAGCAACGTACCATTTGCGGCTAAAACACTGTTTGAAAGTGTAACCAATAAACGCCCCAATGCTCGCTTAAAACCAAGTAATGAAAAGACACCCTACCAAGAACATTGCTCTAGTTTAGACAATGGTGCGGATCAATTTACACAGCAGGTACAAGCCGACAAAAATCTCAGCAAAGCGGAAAAAAATTTACTGATTCAAGAAAGACAAAATATCTCGGCCTGTGACCGTGATCTAGCCCTCATTCAAGTTAATCCGAACTGGTCAATTCAAGCACGTCAATATGCGTCTTATTTAAATGCAACCATTGCCTTTTACAATAGTAACTTTTCCATAGCAACTAAAATTTACTCAGTATTAACTACGGTTGATCATCCTTGGATCCAAGAAACCTCTCAATATATGTTGATTCGTAGCAGTCTCAATGAAAGCTACCAATCTGGAGTTGGTAAATATGGTGACTTAAAAATAGATAAAGTAGATCAGACTTTACTCAAAAACACCTATGAGCATATCACTACATATTTCAAGCGTTTTCCCAATGGAAAATATGTAGCCAGCACACGTGGTTTGCTGCGTCGTTGTTATTGGCTAAGTGGCAATACCGAACTCTTAACCAACGAACTCGCATGGCAAATCAATCATCCAGAGTCGAAATACTATAATTTAGAACTCGATAATCTAGTTTTCGAAATGGATCGCCATGTTTTTTAAAGCCGCTCATTCAATGCAAAAAATTTAAAAGATCCCTTCTTTCTAGCCATTTCAGATTTAATGCAAATGCGTCAGGCAACATCGGCAGAAGATAAAGTCTTGAGCTGGTCTGAACTCAACAACCAAAAAACACGATTTAAGAGTCAGCCAGAACTGTTCCAATACCTACAAGCCAATCACTTATTCTTTGTACAGAACAAGCCAGCCGAAGCTTTAAAATATTTGCCAGAACACTCCTCAAATTCAACCAATAGTTACCTGCAACTCAGTCAAATACTGTTAAAAGGTCGTATTTTAGAAAAACTCGGACAAACTCAAAATGCCCAGCAATATTGGGAAAATTGGTTAGACCGAGCTAAAACAATCGAACAGCGTGGTTTATTTGAGCTGATGTTGTATCCACATTATGCCCAACAGCAAAATGCCAGCGCTTTTATCAGCGCAGATGCTAAAATCAAACAAGCTTCATTGCAAAAAAGCTTTATTGAAAATGAAGCCAATGAAAAAAGCTTAATGCACATCATTCAGACTAAAACATCAAGTACTGACCAAAAAAATTTAGCCTTGTATAAAGCTTTGCAAAAATCATTAATTCATCAAAACTATAAGCTGTTTAATCAAGGCTTTGTACTGCTACCACAAGATGCAGCAAAGTATAAATATGATTCGGAAACATATACGAACTATAAAAATCAGCCACCCTTCAGTGATTTCATTTGGACAGGAACAAAAATCACTGCGCAGATTCAATGCCCTGACTTATTCAACCTGACTCAAAAACTGGAAAATTCACCTCAAGATTTAAAACTCCAACTGTGTCTGGGTGAATATGCACGCTCGCCTCAAGGCTACAACATCACTTATGTCACCGCTTTAGAAAAAGAAACCGCTCGCTTCCAAGGTACAATTTTTACCCGTGGCCAAGTGTATAAAGACATTATCAAATCCAGTTCTATACCCGATTTAAAAGCTTATGCACTTTATCGCTCAATCATGTGTTATTCACCAAGCGGAATGAATGACTGTCAGGATGCAGAAGTTGCTAAATCCACCCGTAAACAATGGTTCGATCAAATGAAACAAGACTATCCAAATACCTCTTGGGCACAATCTTTAAAGTATTACTGGTAAGATTCATGATAAAGCAGTTTTTTTCATTTGGCCTAATGTTGATCTGTATGTTGGGCATCATGGCTTGTCAGCCAAGTCAGTCAGCTTCAACATTAACATCTGGTCAAGTAAATGCCGAAGACTATGATTCATTTTGGGTTTGGGGCAACATTTCATCAGCCCCTTATCTCAAAACAGCCAAAGAAATTTATATATTACAGGGTGAAGTTCGTCTACATCCGCAAACTCATCATTCATACCTCATTCCACAAGGGGTGCAGGTTTTAAATATTCCTCAACAAAAGGTGTGGCTGGTTTTTCGTAATTATCATTTAAACTGGCAAGGCCATGAGCTTACACAAATTTTAAAACGCGTTCAGCAATGGGAAAATGCAGGGAATCATATTCAAGGCATACAAATTGATTTCGATGCCAAAACCAAACACATTCACCAATATGCCCTATTTTTAAGCCAATTAAGAAAACAATTGCCTCAGCACTATCAACTCAGTATCACAGGTTTAATGGACTGGACCAATGTCACAAATCAGGAGACGTTAAAGCTCCTCAATAACACCATCAATGAGTTGGTTATCCAAACTTATCAAGGCTCAACGACCATACCCAATTATGCAGCTTATCTAAAGAAAGTTTCAGCACTGAAACTTCCTTATAAAATTGGCATCGTTCAACACGGTGAGTGGCGAAGCCCGCCAAAGCTTGCGAATGATACAAACTTTAAAGGTTATGTGGTCTTCCTTTTACGCTCAAAACCTCAAAATAATTAGGGCTTTTTAAGAGAAGTCCTTGAATTTGGCGAGCAAAGTCTCTAAAATTCCCCCTTCGCATCTAATGCGACACAACCTTGGTTGTGACTCCTTGCTTCTAACAATTATGTTAGGGGCTGTATAATCCGTAAGGAGCTGACAATGCGTCACTACGAAATCGTACTTCTGGTACACCCAGATCAAAGCGATCAAGTTGTGGGTATGGTAGAACGTTACCTAACTCACATCAAAGAAGCTGAAGGTCAAATCCACCGTCTTGAAGACTGGGGCCGTCGTCAATTGGCTTACCCAATCAACAAGATCCACAAAGCTCACTACATTCTTATGAATGTTGAGTGTGGTCAAACTACTCTTGATGAGTTGGAAGAATTGTTCCGTTACAACGATGCAATTATTCGTAGCTTAATCATCCGTCGTGAAAACGCTATCACTGAAGAGTCACTATTGGCTAAGAGTGCTGAAGAAAAACGTGCGCGTAAAGCTCAACGTGAAGAAGCACAACAAGCTCAAGACTCTGCTGAAGCATAAGGAGAACATCAATGGCACGTTTTTACCGTCGTCGCAAGTTCTGCCGCTTTACAGCTGAGAACGTTACGTACATCGACTACAAAGATATCGACACTTTAAAACAGTACATCACTGAAAACGGCAAGATTGTTCCTAGCCGTATTACAGGTACTAAAGCTCGTTACCAACGTCAATTAGCGCTTGCTATTAAACAAGCTCGCTACTTGTCTTTGATCCCTTACACTGACAATCATAAGTGAGGTTGAGCTGTGGATATTATCTTATTACAACGCATTAAAAACCTTGGTAAATTAGGCGATAAAGTTTCAGTTAAAGCTGGTTACGGCCGTAACTACCTTATCCCTCAAGGTCAAGCAGTTGCAGCTACTGAAGCTAACACTGCTGCTTTTGAAGCTCGTCGTGCTGAACTTGAGAAACAAGAAGCTGAAATTTTAGCTGCTGCTCAAGCACGTGCTGACCAATTGAACGAAGTTAACATCGTGATCACTGCTAAAGCTGGTGACGAAGGTAAACTATTCGGTTCTATCGGTACTCGTGACATCGCTGACGCATTAACAAATGCTGGTCTTACAGTTGACCGTGCAGAAGTTCGTTTACCGAACGGTGCACTTCGTCACACTGGCGAATTCAACATCGCAATCCAATTGCACCATGATGTTGTTGCTGAAGTTCTCGTTACTATCGTATCTGAGTAATTTCTTGCAAAAAAAAGAGCATGCCTTGGCATGCTCTTTTTTTATCTCTATCAAAAAGCCATTTTTTACACAGTCCTATTTAGGCTTCCAAAATCCATTTTTAACATGATGGTTTTTATCCATAACACAGTTTTTCAATTCAACACACAGCACGCACATTTTTTGGTAAAGTGCATATTGCTGATCAACTGAAAGTTTTAAAAAAAATTTCAGTGAAATTGACTTTTGTTTCAACATTTACTGCATTAAAAATCAGGGCGTTATATGTCACAGGCGACTGCCACTGCTCAAAAGAGCTCATCGAAACAAGACAATAAACCGAATGAGTCAGGGCAACTGAAAGAATTCCGCACGCCTCCGCACAATTTAGCATTAGAGCAAGCTGTTCTTGCCGCGCTAATGACGGTTGCTGAGTCCTTTGAACAAGTCGGCGATGTACTTACTGAAAATGACTTCTATGCAACACGCCACAAGTATATTTTCCGTGCAATTGCACAACTTTCTAAAGACAGCTCCCCCTATGACGCTGTTTTAGTGCATGATTGGCTCACCACACAAAACCTACTCGATGCTGTAGGCGGTGAAGAATATCTAATGCAACTGATGGCAGACTCCCCTTCCAGTTTCTATAACATGGAAACTTATGCCACCAAGATTAAAGAGTTTTCAACTTTACGCAGCATGATTAAAGTCAGCTCTGAGATTCTACAAAATGCCTATGACACCAAAGGTCGTAGTGTCAGTGAAATTTTAGATTTGGCAGAAACCAATATTTTCTCATTGGCTGAGCAACACAATAACAATGCGAAGGCACAAGGCCCGAAAGCTATCAACACCGTTGTAGCAGATGTTTTTGATAAGTTAAATGAACTGTCTCAGATGGAAGGTAGCATCACTGGTTTAACCACAGGTTTTGTTGAACTAGACAATAAAACATCAGGTATGCAAGCAGGAGACTTGATCATTGTCGCAGCACGTCCCTCAATGGGTAAAACCACCTTTGCAATGAATTTAGTGGAAAGTGTGCTATTTAATAATGACTTACCTGCTCTGGTTTATTCCATGGAAATGCCAGCAGATTCGATTGCTATGCGTTTGATTTCTTCTTATGGGAAAGTGCATCAAGGGCATTTGCGTGCGGGCAAACTTGATGGGGATGAATGGTCTAAAGTTACGGGCACTATTTTGCAACTGCAAGAAAAAAAGCTCTATATTGATGACTCCTCTGCACTTCCCCCAACAGAAGTTCGTGCGCGTGCACGTCGTATTGCGAAACAGCACGATGGTAAATTGGGCTGTATCATGGTCGACTATTTACAGTTGATGAAAGTGCCTGGCATGGGTGATAACCGCGTAGGCGAGATTTCGGAAATTTCACGAAGCTTAAAAGCCCTAGCCAAAGAAATGATGTGCCCTGTGATCGCACTATCTCAGCTTAACCGTTCTCTTGAGAACCGTCCCAACAAGCGCCCCGTAATGTCGGATTTACGTGAATCTGGTGCGATCGAGCAGGATGCCGACTTAATCATGTTCATTTACCGTGACGAAGTCTATAACAAAGAGTCCAAAGAAGCAGGCACAGCGGAAATCATTATTGGTAAACAGCGTAACGGACCTATTGGTACCGTGCGACTTGCCTTTGAAGGCCAATATACCCGCTTTAGTAATCTATCCCCTGAGTTTTATGCTCAGTACGATGATGAAGAATAGTTAATGCTTCATCATCGCCTTTCCATGACCCTGTAGGAGTAATGAGGGTGCGTCAAGCAACAGTTTATATTGACAGTACAGCACTGCAATATAATTTAAACCGTGTCAAACAACTTGCCCCAAACGCGAAAATCGTCAGCATGGTCAAAGCCAATGCTTATGGACACGGAGTCAAAGACTGTTTAGCAGCCTTAAGTGAAACAGACGCCTTTGGAGTCGCCTGTTTAGAAGAAGCACTGGAAATTCGTGCACTCGGTTTTGAGCAACCGATTACCCTGATTGAAGGGGTTTTCACGGCCGATGAAATGTCGAGTGTCATCGAACAAAAGCTTGAATGCGTAATTCACCATCCACAGCAAGTCGATTGGTTACTCGCGCATAAAACTGCATATATCGAAAACAAGCTTAAAGTATGGGTCAAACTCAACAGCGGTATGAACCGTTTAGGTTTTAAAGTTGCTGAAATTATAGATGTCATCAACACACTGAAAGCCGAAGGCTTTACATGTGTACTGGCTATGCACTTTGCGAATGCTGATAGCGAGCAGCACCCACTGAATGACCAACAGCGAGAACAATTCCTACAGGTTAAAAATGCCTGTGCTCCGATCCTCGCATCTTGTTGTAATTCGGCTGCTATTTTTAAATGGCCAGAACTTAATTTTGATTTTGTCCGTCCAGGCATCATGCTTTATGGCGCATCGCCTTTTGCCGATAAAAATGCACATGACTTGGACTTAAAACCTGTTATGACTTTCACAGCAGAAATCATTGCATTGAATATCATTCAAGCAGGTGAAGCAGTTGGTTATGGTTCACATTTTGTCGCAAACAACAAAACTGAGCTGGCTATTGTGTCTATTGGTTATGGTGATGGCTACCCACGTGCATTTCCAAAGCAAAACTATGTTGCCATTAAAGGACAAACTGTCCCAGTGGTTGGACGTGTGGCGATGGACATGATTGCCATTGACGTGACTGGACTCAATGCTCAATTAGGCGCAAAAGTTGAACTTTGGGGCAATACCCGTTTAGTCGATGAAGTAGCTGAAGCCAATGGAACCATTGGTTATGAGTTGCTTTGCCGTTTAAGTAACCGCCCTACCCGCAAGCAAATCTAACAAAAAAGCCCAAGTTAAAACTTGGGCTTTTTTCAGTGCGAACCATCATCAGCCTGAGCATCATCAAGATCTTGCAACAACTAAACAATTTACTGTTGGTGCATGGTCTGTGGGGCAAATTAAGTAGAACTCATCTCATACATTTTGTGATGTACACGCTTCAGGTGTTACAGATACTTCATGCCTCAAGCCTGAAAATGTCTTGCCTGTATGGGTTTTACCTCAAAGACCTTGATATCTTTATGGCTGGGGTGCTTTTAATAATTTTGACATTAATCATCATAAAACAACGTCATCACCTACTAAGTATTAAAAAATAATGCTGATCTACATCGTAAAGAACAACCAAAACATCCAACAACGCATTAAAATTGCGCGCTTGCTTTAAAATATCTCAAACATCTTAAAACAGCTGTACATGACTTGAAGTTGAAATACTTGCATAGAAAATTTGCCGCATAAACTTCTACAAGTTTCTATTTTTAATACCGAGGACTATTATTCTAAATAGTCATCTGTAGGTTTTGCCAGTTCTTGCAACCCTTTTCTTAAAGTGTCTGACCATTGCTTACTGATACTTGAAAAGTACGGATCCTCTTCGTAAATCCTTTTACCTACAGGAACATGCAGACTATCTTTTTTATATACCAATGCGTCTAAGGGTAAGCCAACAGAGACGTTAGAGCGTAAGGTCGAATCAAACGAAATGAGACTACATCGTACGGCCTCATCTAAAGGCATGTCATAACGTAGCGCGCGGTCTAAAATTGGTTTGCCATACTTACTTTCACCAATTTGAAAATAAGGGGTATCTTTCGTTGCACAAATAAAGTTACCTTGTGGGTAAATATTATAAAGTTGCATTTCTGCACCTTTAATTTGCCCGCCGACCAATAAACTACAGTAATAATTACTTTGTTCCTGCGTGTCTGAGGTCACATCTGCCAAGACCTTTTTTAAGGTATGCCCAACCAGCTCTGCGGCCTCAAACATAGTGTTGACACTATATAAATTGGGTTCTTGGCTTAACTCCAAATGATTTTTTAGATGTCCTATCACAGCTTGGGTTGTGGCTAAGTTTCCAGAGGTCTGAATGGCAATAAATCGTTCACCCTCAATCCCAAAGGTATACAGCTTTCTAAACACTGATATATGGTCTACGCCCGCATTGGTACGTGTATCACTAATAAAAACCAAACCATCTTGAAGACGAAGAGCACAACAATAGGTCATAGAACATCCTTTTCAGCTAAACCTTAACAACTTAAAACTTGTACAATGGAATGCATAGATTCCACTCCACCTTTTTCACGTACACCGCGAACGGGTGCAACATCCCAGTAATCACGTCCAATAGCCACATAAATATGCGACTGCGGTCTAAATAATTGATTACTGGTGTCAAAACAATACCATACATCATCAATATACACCTCTGCCCATGCGTGACTGGCGAGGTGCGAAGTTTCAGGTACATGTAAATAACCCGAAACATAACGTACTGGCAAGCCTAAATGCTTACACATCGCAATAAAAACATGACTATGGTCCTGACATACGCCTTGCTGACCATTAAATGCATCAATTGCAGATGTATGTACCGACGTTTCTGCAGCTACATAAGGAATATGCCCCAAAATTGCATTGGATAGTTGCATTAAATTTTCACGATTAACTGTCGGCACATACTGATGTGCAAAAGCCTTCATTTCAGCATTACATTGAGTATTCGGCGTAGGCTGTAAAAATAAATTTGGGTTAAGATGATCTTGAATACCATGCTCGGCCTGCGTGTTAATCTCAACAATACCTTGTGCCATAATAGTCAATTGTTGATAAGCTTCACGCTGTGAACTCGTGATCCAAATATTTTGAAAGGCATCTCGTTTCTCTTCACGTACTCCTGGCACACTCACATGCCAGTGGCAAACTTCCTGATGTGAATTATCCGATGGTGTCATTTTAATATATTGGATGCTATTGCATGCAGCTTCACTGTATTGATAATGCGTCTGATGGTTGATCATAAGTCTCATACATCTACCTCAAACAGTTGTTGGATATAATCACTAAAATGATAAAAACTCATTGCATCTGGCTGTGCTTTAAGTTGTGTCCACGCTTGAGCGAGAGCAATCCACCCCATTCCTTTTAACACATCAACAATATTATCAATCTCAACCAATGTACGGTGCTTCTCTTGCTTCAGACGAATTTGCCTATCAAGCTGTTCAATCATTTGTCCTAAACTAAAAAATAAGAATACATCACTTGCTTCTGCTTCGAGCACATCCTGACATTCACCAACAACATCACAAATATAAGCTGCATTTTCTGTAGCATTTTTTATAAATTGATTTAGTTCCGCATAGGCTTTTGCCGATAAAATACCACGCAGGTCTTGCACATTGGATTTAGCATTTTGAAATTGTTGATTAAATGATGCAGGATTGCTTTGGTCTAAAATCAGTTCATTCAACGAACAAGCATCAAAAGCAGGTAGGCAAAACGCATGTGCATAGTCCATTGCAGGTTGATCTTGTGTAAACGGAAACTGTGAACACAAATATTGAGTACGAGTTAAATAGCGTCCTAACCAAAAAATATTTTCTGCATTGGTGCTTAATAAAATCATTCTTATACCCTCATATTTAGTTATTTATGAATGTAAATTTTCTACAACCCAAGTATCTTTAATTCCTCCTCCTTGGGATGAGTTGACCACCAGTGAACCTTCTTTCATCGCAACACGGGTTAGTCCACCAGGGACGATTTCGGTACGATATGGGGAACTAAGTACAAAAGGTCTTAGATCAATATGGCGCTCTGAAACACCCAATTCAGTCATCGTTGGGCTAACGGAAAGCTCTAATGTAGGCTGAGCAATATATAAATGTGGCGTAGCCATGAGCTTGTCTCTGAACTGCTCAATTTGGCTTTTGCATGCTTGCGGTCCAATCAGCATACCATAGCCACCTGAGCCTTGTGCCTCTTTAACCACTAATTGCTCAAGGTTATCCAGTACATAAGCCAGATCTTGCTTGTTACGGCATTGATATGTTGGAACATTTTTTAAGATAGGTTTTTCACCTAAATAGAATTGGATCATTTTATCGACATAAGGATAAATCGCCTTATCATCTGCGACTCCTGTGCCAGGCGCATTTGCAATCACCACGTTATGGCTGAGATAAGCCGACATTAATCCAGCTACACCTAAAGTACTGTCTGGCATAAAACATAAAGGATCAAGATAAGCATCATCCAAACGGCGGTAAATGACATCAACACGCTGACGTCCACGAATCGTTTTCACATAGACTTTATCATGCTCAACAAAAAGATCACGTGATGTCACTAAAGGCACATCCATTTCACGAGCTAAAAAGGCATGTTCATAATAAGCACTGTTAAAACGTCCCGGTGTTAACACCACAATAAAGGGCTGATCGACATAGGCATTTTCAGCCAAAATTTCTTTGAGTAATTGTGGATATTGTTCTATGCCTAAAATATTGCTTTTTTGCATTAAATCAGGCATTAATTTTTCACTAATTTTGCGACTCTCTAGCATATAAGAGACGCCTGACGGTGTTCTTAAATTATCTTCAAGTACATAAAACTCACCCTGACCATCACGTATAATATCTATACCACTGATTTGACTGTAAATTTTACCTTTTAAGCTATGTTCATACATATGTGGCTGATACGCTTCATGTGTTAGCACTTGAAGTTCTGGAATAATCTTAGCTTTGAGAATCTCTTGTTGATGATAAATATCATGTAAAAATAAATTTAAAGCCCTTACACGCTGTGCGGAACCCGAGGAAATTTTATTCCATTGCTGTTTCGCAATTACTCGCGGAATCAAATCGTAAGGAATAGTGCGTTCAATGCCCTCAGATTCTCCATAAACAGTAAAAGTAATACCTTCATATAAAAAATGTTGCTTTGCGACTTGGTTTAATCCTTCAAGTTCTTTTAAGTTGTACTGTGACAACCATTGCTCAATCCGTACACAGGCATCGCCTGACATCGCGTTATCGTCCGTCATTTCGTTAAAGAAATTTGACGTCATTTGATGGAATAATCCAACAGATTGGCTCGATAAGCGATCTTGAGAGTCGATCGGGTTCAATACAGGTTGGTCTAGGTTGTAGCCTTCCAACATCGTATTCACATTTGTATCTTTATCTTCTTTAAACATACAAACCTCTCAATTATTATCGGTATGTAATACTTATGAAGCAATAACTATGCCATAGGTATGGTGATTGCTTTCTTTCATTAATTGATAAAAAGCCAAACACTTCAATTCTATTTCGCATTAAGTTGTGTCAAAAAATATAACTGAAAAAATTAAAGCAAAGCTTGCTTAAACGAGTGAGTTTTTTTATTGTGTTCTCATTCAAGTAAGTAATTTCGACTTCTATATTTTATTCCATTATGTCTGCACAAGAAAAAGAAACGTCCAATAGCCTCTACCGTCAGTGGCAAATTTTATCCCGCCTTTCTACTGGAAAATGGATGGGGACACGCGAGTTGCAAGAGATTTTGCAACGCGAAGGCATCGACATTACTTTACGTACCATTCAACGTGATTTAAACCAAATTTCGCAACGTTTTCCTATTGAAAATAATGGTACGGTTCCTCAAGGTTGGCGCTGGCGCTCCGATGCACCTATTCAGAGTTTACCGCACATGACCAGTTCGCAGGCGGTCACTTTTATGATGGTTGAGGAACATTTAAAACATCTGCTGCCACCAAGTTTAATTGAAGAAATGAATCCTTGGTTTGACTTGGCTCGCCGAAGTCTATCCACACAAAACAATGTGCGTCAATGGATTAACCGTGTACGCATCGTGCCTGCAACTCAACCTTTGATTCCTCCGATTGTTGAAAAATCAGCACAACAAGCCATCTACGAAGGACTACTACAAGACAAACAACTTGAATGTGTATATCAAGGCTTAAATCAAGCTATTGAAGCAAAAACCTATACATTAAACCCACTGGCATTGGTCCAAAAAGGTGCAATTATTTATCTGATTTGTACCCGCCACGATAAAACGGATATCCAAACTTTCGCGCTGCACCGTTTCAAGTCAGCCACAGTTTTGAACTCTCGTGCTTTACATCCTGTTAATTTCGATATTGATGAATATATCGAATCAGGTGCTTTGGGTTTCCGTGTTGACTTCTCTAAACCCACAGAGAATGTTGCACTCACTCTGACCATGACTGAAATTGATGCGTTGTATTTGGAAGAAACCAAACTCAGCACCAATCAAGTATTAGAACCGCTTGGAAATGGACATATTTTGGTTCATGCTACAGTACCTTTCACCTCGCAACTGGTGTGGTGGTTACGTAGCTTTGGCAATAAAATTAGCCATATTGAACCCAAAGAAGTGCGTGATGCTGTGAATCAAACAGTTACAGATTAAAATAAAAAAAGCCCCAATCTCAGGGGCTTTACAGTTTTTTTGGCATTAGATATTTGAATTGCTTGTGGTTGTCATTTTCATTGCTCATCTTGATTTGATACCTCCCCTAAACCAAGACGAGTGCGCTGTTTTTGGTGATTCATACAAACTAGCATTGGCATGCAAGTTCTCCACTGTTAAAACGGATACATTTCATCGTCATGTTATTGACCTCATATTAAGAACGTAAAATCAATTTAAGATACAGCGACGTTTTTGTGAAATAACATAATTGGCAATTTTTATCTATTTTTCTATTAAACAACTCTTAAGCTTAGTTTATCTGTCAAAACAAAAAGCAGACAATCTCGTCTGCTTCTTAAATACCCATTTACACCAAAAAGTTACTTATGCTTTCGTTTTATAACGAGACAAGACTGTCACAGCTGCCGCTGAAATCATTACTGCTGGTAGACTTGCGACTAAAATTCCTGTAGCTCCAAGGCCAAGTGCTAAAATTTTTCCTGTTAACAATGGTCCAGTCATTGCACCCAGACGACCTAGAGAAATGGCACTTCCCACCCCTGTAACCTTGCCCGCACCAGAGTAAAAGATAGGTGAAATACCATATAAAATCGACTGTCCACCCGTTGAAAATATTCCACCCATTACACCAGCAAAAACCAATAGCGGAATTGATGTGGTTGTGAACAACAAAACAATTGCTACAGCAAGCCCGACATAAATAATGCTAGCCATTTGCCAAAGTTTCAAACGATCTAACAAATAGCCCAAACCCAAAGTACCGACTACAGCCCCGACTTGAAAAATCAGCATAATACTGAAGGCTTGTTGCTTCGTTAAACCTTGTTCCATCAATAAATTCGGTAACCAACTAATTAAAATATAGTTGATCATAAGGGTAAAAAAGAAACCTAACCATAAAGGCACTGTTCGTTGATATTGCTGTGCTTTAAACAGAACATCTGCCATTTTTGGAACAGCTTGATTAAATTCAGTTTCGATCTGTACAGTTCTAGGCTTATCTTTCAAAATCATCGCCATAAACGGCAACAAAAGTAGTGGAGTCAATCCACCGACTAAGAACAAAGTTTGCCACTGAATGTCTTTAAAATAAATCGCTAAGCCTGCAACAAAAATTGCTCCTACAGGCAAACCACAGTACATCAAGCTATTGAGCTTACCGCGGTTGGCTTCCGTAGCTTCATCTCCAACCACCGAAATCATGGTTGGCATAGCTGCCCCTAAACCGAGTCCAGTCAGGAAACGAGCAAGATATAGAACTTCAAGATTCGGTGCGATGGCTGTGATTGCGAAAAATACCCCAAAAATACCAATAGACAACATCAAAACTTTCTTTTGTCCCAAGTAGTCTGCAATGCGTCCACCAAAAAAAGCTCCAAACAACATACCAAACACACCAAGGCTAAACACATAACCCATTTGCACTTGATCTAAAGCAAAGCTTTGCGCAATTCCCTTTGCCGCAATTCCTGGGGCTTGCAGGTCAAAACCTTCAAAGAAAGCGACCCAAAAGCATAAAAAAACCACCAGAAATTTTTGTAATTTTTCACGTTGTGTTAACGCCATGATTGATCTCCATCCATAGTAAACATCCTTATGGCAAAACACGCATAAGCACGTGACTAAATTGTCAGCTCAAACATAATCAATAAACACCACGACAATGGTCGGGATTCACTCTTTACAATGTCTAAATAGCTTCATTATTTAGACCTAAATCATAATAAACCTATAGTTCAAAGCTATTTCACATAAAAATAGTTTATTAAATACATATATTTAGATTTATAAAAGCTATTAACGATACAACCATAGCAAATAGCAATCGTCGCAAAAAATTTACTTTTTATTTCTTCCAAAATTGCCACCTGCTACGTTTCGGTCGCTTTTCTTCAATACACACCAATCCCTTGAGTGCTTCATTATTGATGCTGTCATACATTTTTAAATACTCAGGATTCAGCTGTTCTCCGATATATTCAGGCGTATACGCTGTACAAAGTTTTCATAATGAACGCTCATACCATTTTTCTGCAACGTCTAAATCTGCATTAAAATAGAGCCCTTTTTCATATATATCCAATCTTGCATTCTGCATACGGGTCTTTCTGATCCGCCGCTTTCTGAATCCAATACACCGTTTCCTCTAAATTTTTTTCGGTATAGAAACCATTTAAATACCAATAACCCACTTGATACTGTGTGGAAGCTTCACCCTTTTGCGCATTCAGTAAGAACAGTTTAAAAAATAATTGTTTGGCTTCATCTAAATGTAAAAGGAATCAATTTTTCGGATCTGATCATTAATCTGATCAATTGAGTAATCCCTTGCGTTTTTAAGAAAATATTGTGCCTGCTGCAATGGGTTGTCTTCTGTAAAGGACGCGATTAATTGCATTGCTTCTACCCGCATCTCATCTGTCCCACTAATCCGGGCATCCAGTACCACATTTAAATGTTTTCGAGCCAATTTGAAGTCTTGATCAACACCTCGTCCCTCTAAATACATACAACCCAAACTTAAATCTGCCGCTATGACCTGACCTGCTACTTGTTGATATAGTTCAATTGCCATATCTAAATCCAGCGGTACACCTAAACCATACTCATACTTATCTGCTAAATTATTGATCGCGACTAGATTCCCCAAATCGGCAGATTTTGGTTTTAGCAAGCTCCCAAACTTTCATAATGGCTCAATCAAATTGATAAAACTCACCACTTTGATTGAGCCAGATAACCACATCACCCGCGCGAATCTCTTCTCCGCTTTTATACTGTAATGACATAATTCACCTTATTTTTTATTGTATATTTCCCCTGCGCAGTTTTTACCCAAAAAAAAGCCCGCATAATGCGGACTTTTTCAATAACTTTCAAAGACTAAGCGGATTTCTTCGCTTGTGCATTTTTACGGATCGTAATCATGATCAATTGCACTGCTGCAGGTGTTACCCCTGGAATACGATTTGCTTGAGCTAATGTTTCAGGACGCACATCTTTCAATTTTAAAGTAATTTCACGAGATAACCCAGAAACGACATCATAATTAAAATCGGCAGGAATTTTAGTTTCTTCCAAACGCTTCATTTGTGCAACGTCTTCATGCTGACGGTTAATATAACCTGCGTATTTCACCGCGATTTCAATTTGATCACCCACTTGTGCAGACACTTCTGAACCTGTGAGTTCTGCAATTTGAGCAAACGAAATATTCGGGCGTTTTAACAAATCAATCGCTGAGCACTCTTTCGATAAATCTGCACCCGTCATTTCGACAAACTTTTTGCCCATCGGGTTGTTTGGTGCCGCCCAAAGGTGTTGTAAACGGCCTGTTTCCAACTCAACTGCTTCCATTTTTTCACAGTAAGCAGCCCAACGCTCGTCATCTACCAAGCCCATTTCACGACCCACTGGCGTTAAACGTTGATCCGCATTGTCTTCACGTAACATCAAACGATATTCGGCACGTGAAGTAAACATACGGTATGGTTCTTTCGTGCCTAGCGTAATCAAGTCATCCACCAACACACCCATATAGGCTTCATCACGTTTTGGTGTCCACTGCTCTTGATCCCACGCACGACGCGCAGCATTTAAGCCTGCAAGCAAGCCTTGCGCACCCGCTTCTTCATAACCCGTTGTACCATTAATCTGACCCGCAAAGTACAAGTTATTGATGGCTTTGGTTTCTAAAGTAAACTTTAACGCTTGTGGGTTGAAGTAATCGTACTCGATGGCATAGCCCGGACGTAAAATGTGCGCATTTTCCATCCCGCGAATTGAACGAACCAACTCAAACTGCACATCAAATGGCAATGAAGTTGAAATACCATTTGGATAAAGCTCATGTGTATCTAGGCCTTCAGGCTCTAAGAATACTTGGTGTGAGTCTTTATCAGCAAAGCGGTGAATTTTGTCTTCAATAGATGGACAGTAACGTGGACCCACGCCTTCAATAACACCAGTATACATCGGTGAACGATCTAAACCGCCACGGATGATGTCATGGGTTTTTTCATTGGTGTGTGTGATATAGCAGTTGACTTGTTCAGGGTGCATAGATGCATCACCCATGAAAGACATGGTCGGTGATGGGAAATCACCTGGCTGCGGAATCATCACAGAAAAATCAACTGAACGCGCATCAATACGTGGTGGCGTACCTGTCTTTAAACGTCCCACTGGCAAATTCAATTCACGTAAACGGTGAGCCAATGAAATTGAAGGTGGATCGCCTGCACGGCCACCGCTTGATTTTTCAAGCCCTACGTGAATTACCCCCCCCAAGAAGGTTCCTGCTGTGAGTACCACTGTTTTTGCATCAAAGCGAATCCCCATTTGGGTCACAACACCTTTTACGGTATCACCATCAACAATTAGGTCATCTGCCGCTTGTTGGAAAATATCGAGATTAGCTTGGTTTTCTAAGGTGTCACGAATTGCAGCTTTATAACGAATACGGTCTGCCTGTGCACGCGTTGCACGAACGGCTGCACCTTTACGTGAGTTTAGGATACGGAACTGAATCCCCCCTTTGTCGGCAGCCAATGCCATTGCACCGCCCAAGGCATCAATCTCACGTACTAAATGCGATTTACCAATACCACCAATCGCTGGATTACAGCTCATCTGCCCTAAAGTCTCAATATTGTGAGTTAAGAGTAAAGTCTGTCGCCCCATACGTGCCGCAGCCAATGCTGCTTCTGTACCTGCGTGACCGCCGCCGATAACAATGACATCGTAAACTTTAGGATAATGCATAGTGGTAAGGAGATTAAAAAATGATAACGAAAGATTATAGCAAATTTTCAATTGTAAGTTGACTGCTTCCGTAGAATTTATTGTATATGCCATCAACGTATTAGACCGTTCAAAGCTAATTTTATGTAAGTTGACTTGCAGTACAATAGCAAAAAATCAACAAATGAATCGTTTTGTTACCTGAAAAGCCTTGTATTAATTTGATCATTTTTTATTCTATAAATTGATCATACAACAACCAAAGGTAAACATTATGAATAAGAAGATTCTTTTTTCATCCATTCTCTGCGGTTTATTATTTTCACCTTTTGTATCTGCCAATGACAAGGTCGAAAAAGTTTATGATAGCCAACGCTATCAACAAGTATGTAAAGGTAAATCTCAAGGAACAGCCGTCAGTTTTGCTTACCGTGGCATTATTTGGAATGGTACTTGTGAACCTCAATTTTTCCCGAGCTCAAAAAACGCCAACATTCATGGTGATGAGGCTGAATTAACCAGCATCTGCCACGGTGATCCTAAAGCAATGTCCATTAATATTGAAGGTAAAGAAATTAAAGGTAAATGTGCACTCGGATTTAGCGCACCAAAACCTAAAATGTAGATTAAGCCACTAAAATCAAGTTGTTTCACTAGGGTAAAAAATCGTCTTTTTTACCCTTTTTTTGCGTCTTGTAAATTATTGGATTCGGTATACACTCAAGCAAAGATGAAAAATAAAAACCAATAAAAAAGGGATTCCATGGATTCGGAATTATTTACTGTTTTTTTGCCTTTGACCTTGGCATTGATGATGATGGGATTGGGTTTACACCTACGACCCGTTGATTTTTATCGCCTCGCACAATACCCCAAAGTGATTTTTATTGCCTTATTTTCACAGTTAGTGCTACTGGTGGGCATTGCATTCCTCATTTGTAATTTTTTAAATTTATCTCCTATTTTTTCTATTGGCTTAATGCTTGTTGCAGCGTCACCCGGTGGGCCAACATCAACTATCATGACCTATTTATTTAAAGGAGATATTGCACTCAATATCACCTTAACTGCGGCTAACTCAGTCATCGCGACATTTACCCTGCCGTTTATTCTTAATCTCTCCATGATATATTTTTTGCAAACAGCTCAACCCATTGATATACCTGCAACAAAAATCGCAAAAGTCTTTTTCCTGACTTTAGTTCCAGTCAGTACTGGGATGTGTTTACGTTATTTTCTTCCAAAATTTGCCATACGACTACACCACCCTATGCGAATATTATCGCTTAGCTGCTTATTTTTTATTTTTTTCATTGCTTTATATCTAGAACGACACAATCTGATTCAATATATTTTTGAAGTTGGACCAGCAATTGCGTTATTTTGTTTCAGTAGCATGTTCATTGGTTTTTTTATACCTCACATTTCCAATATTACAGAAAAACAAGCATTAACCTGCTCATTTGAGATCACAATTCATAATACAGCGCTTGCGATTACTGTTGCACTGTCAGTATTGGGTAATACAGCCATGGCAATTCCTGCGGGAATTTATTCTATTTTCATGTTTGTTTTTGCCACCCTCTTTGGCTTATTGGTATCACAAAAAAAAGACCGTTTATTTTTCAAAAGGCAAAACTTAATAGACTAATTTCACAGCCGTTATTAATAATGATTTTAAGGAGAAAATAAGCGAATGGATTCTAGTATTATTACCATTTTTTTACCTATTGCACTTGCTATTGTTATGGCAGGTTTAGGTTTAGAGTTAACCCCAAATGACTTTAAGCGAGTTAGCAAACATCCTAAGGCTGTTCTTTTGGCATTGTTCTGTCAGCTCGTCATTTTGACCAGTATCGCGTTTGTCATTTGTAAAGTTTTGACATTACCCCCATTACTCGCAGTTGGACTCATGCTACTCGCAGCTTCTCCAGGTGGACCAACAGCAAACTTATTTAGCTATTTATATAAAGGAGACATTGCTCTCAATATCACCCTCACCGCAGTTAACTCAATTATTGCTGCATTCACCTTACCTTTAATTGTCAACTTTGCAATTCAACATTTTATGAATGATGGTCAACATGTGGGCTTACAGTTCTCTAAAGTCATACAAGTCTTTCTTATCATTATTATCCCCGTGTGCTTAGGGATGCTGGTTCGGTATTTCAGACCTGAACTCGCCGATAAACTAAATAAACCCGTTCGAATATTTGCTGTGGTATTTTTAATCATCATCATTATTGGCGCGGTGGCTAAAGAGCGAAGCAATATCATGCAATATATTGGTGATGTAGGCCTAGCTACTGTTCTGTTCTGCATCTGTAGTTTAGTTATCGGTTATTTTGTTCCTCGTCTTTTTGGTATCAGTAGTACTCAAGCACGTGCTTGTGCCTTTGAAATTGGTATTCATAACAGTACTCTTGCCATGACGATTGCACTGACGGTAATGGCGAGTACGACCATTGCAATGCCCGCAGCTGTTTATTCTATATTTATGTATATCTTTGCTGCTATCTTTGGAACATTGCTCAACCGTTATGCTCCTTCCGTTCAACCCAGTATAGAACAAGCCCCAAATTAATGTTGTGCATAAGGATGCTTCGGCATCCTTTTTTATTTTGAGGAATGCTGTCGAACTGCGCACCGTTCCGCTACAATATTTATTTATACATAAATATTAGGTTATTCCTGTGAAGTGGTTACAAATTCATATTACGGTTGATCAAGCGCAAGTCGATTTTACTGAAACCCTTTTAGAATCGTTGGGTGCAGTCAGTGTCACATTAGATGATGCAGAAAACCAAGACTTACTTGAACCACTTCCTGGTGAAACACCACTTTGGAATAAAGTTATTGTAACGGGTATATATGCGCAAGAAGACGACGAAGAAATTGATGTAAACGCATTAGAAACTTTTATTCGTACTCAAATGCCTGATGCACCGATGCGTAGCGAATTTCTTGAAGATCAAGAATGGGAACGCACATGGATGGATGCCTACGAACCAATTCAAATTGCTGACAAGTACTGGATCGTTCCTGAATGGATGGACGCACCAGAGCCTGATGCGGTCAACATTAAACTCGATCCAGGTTTAGCGTTTGGTACAGGTAACCATGCCTCTACATTCCTTTGCCTTCAATGGCTAGGTAAAACCGATGTTAAAGACAAAATCGTGATCGACTACGGCTGTGGTTCAGGTATTTTGGGTGTTGCCGCTTTATTGTTAGGTGCAAAGAAAGTCTACGCAACCGATATTGATCCGCAAGCTGTTTTAGCTACGGAACAAAATGCACTATTGAATGGTGTTTCTGAAAACCTATATGTCGGCTTACCAGATGAGTTCAATTTAGAGCTAGCTGACCAAAAAGCAGATGTTTTTGTTGCCAACATTTTAGCAGGGCCTCTCATGATGTTAGCGCCACAGTTCGCAACTTTAATTAAATCTGAGGGAGAGTTCGCACTTGCAGGTGTAATTGAAGAGCAAGTTTCTGATGTTTCTAGTGTTTATTCTGAATTTTTTGATATATTAGAGGTCGAAAAACGCGATGAAAACTGGTGCCGAATTTCGGGTAAACGCCACACCCTTTAAATGAACCACTAAAACACTATGAGCGACAAACAAACATCTTGCCCAAAATGCTTAACTATCTATAAAGTAAGTGTTGCACAACTGACCGTTGCACAAGGTATGGTTTGTTGCCCAAAGTGCTCAATGACCTTTAATGCCCTTTCACATTTGACGACGGGTCATGCGGTTAATGAGAATGAGGAAAAAGCGTCGAATTTGAATAACTATTTAGAGCCTTCAAATCCAGCGCTTTCATCCACTCATATCGACAGTATCCATTTTGATCTATCACAATCTGCTGCTCTTTCGATGACCACAGCGAACTTGCTCGATATTTTCAATTTGAAAATTGAACATTCCAACATTGATCTCAAAACCTATTTAAATAATTTAAATTACTTTAGTACCGATCCAATTGGTAACTATCCTGCGATGAACTTAGCTGAGCATAGTCCAGCTAAACCGCCAAAACGTCCCATGTATTATGTGCTTTGGGGAATGATCAATTTTGGTTTATTGGCACTATTGTGCTTTCAATATTTATGGTTTAACCCACATATCATTAATAACAGCCCAGCATTGGGTGCAACATATAACAAAGTTTGTCTTGTACTGAATTGTAGTAGCCTTCAGGAACGCTACAGCCTCATCAGTATTAATAAGTTAAAAGTTAAAAGTACAGGCTCACAGGAAACCCAGTTTTCAGGGGAGCTCATCAACTACCATGAAACGAGCTTACCTTTGCCGATCATCAAAGTGATCTTAAAAGAAGATGGTGAAATAGATTCAACTTATCAATTGCATTCCAATGACTATTTGATCGACAGTCTAGTTGGAATTAAGCGGATTCCTAAAAATAGTCCATTCAAATTCAAATTTAGCCTGCCAGTAAGCCGTAAAAGCTTCAATCATTACAGTTTAGAAATAGTCCAGCCCTAAAATTTAAAAAAAATGTAAAAAAAGTGAAAAAAAATGCAGTTTTCTTGCTCACTTTTTCTTAGACAATGGTATGATACGCGCCACGAAAGCTTAGTGCTGCAATCTCCTCAGTCTTTTAATACAAATAGAACATCAGCTAAAATACGCGTTATCCAAATATCGCGTATCGAGCAGATTTTTTTTGTTTAAAAAAGGTCAGTAACAAATATTTAACTATTGTTACGCTTATATTTCGACCAACTTAGCGATATTGTGGCATGCTAAATGTACAGTTTTAGAACTACTCGTTTTAGGATCTAAAACGAAGTTCATTTTAATTTTAGACCACTTTATATATGTCACTTTACCCAAGTGATATTTAGATTTTTCGGATTAATTCGCATGAATAGCAAATCTCCTATTTTTACTGCACAGTCTGATGTCGCTCTTCGTATTCACGTAGATCGCGCAGTTCGCCACTATTTTGCACAATTGCAAGGCGAGCAACCATCTCAGGTCTACGACATGGTGCTAGCAGAAATGGAGAAACCTCTTCTATCTGTAGTTTTAGAATATACCCGCGGTAACCAAACACGTGCTGCGGAGATTCTAGGTCTTAACCGTGGCACTTTGCGTAAAAAGTTGAAAGCTCACGGTTTAATGAGTGAATAAATGATAAAATGCTTGCGGCTTCCGCGGGCATTTTTTTTACCTGCTATTTTTGGCTTTTTTGTTTTAATTCTTGATAACTGTGACGAAGATCATGACCATTAAACGCGCTTTAATCTCTGTTTCCGATAAAACTGGCATTGTTGAGTTCGCTCAAAACCTTGTAGCTCTTGGGGTAGAAATTTTATCTACTGGCGGTACATATAAGTTGTTAAAAGACAACAATATCGCTGTAGTCGAAGTTTCAGAGCATACGGGTTTCCCAGAAATGATGGATGGTCGTGTAAAAACGCTACACCCGAAAATTCATGGTGGTATCTTAGCTCGTCGCGGTCTAGACGAAGCTGTGATGGCTGAACACAACATTGATGCGATTGATCTTGTGGTTGTGAACCTTTATCCATTTGCTGCAACTGTAGCTAAACCAAATTGCTCACTTGCAGATGCGATTGAAAATATCGACATTGGTGGCCCAACTATGGTTCGCGCTGCAGCAAAAAACCATGCGTCTGTGGGGATTGTAGTTAATGCTACAGACTACGACACTGTTGTTGCTGAGCTAAAAGCAAATGGTGCTTTGTCTTATGAAACTCGTTTTGATTTAGCCGTTAAGGCATTTGAGCATACAGCACAATATGACGGCATGATTGCTTCTTACCTAGGCGCTCGTGTAGGCAAGGAAGAAGGTCAAGCAGACAAGTTTGCACGTACTTTTAATACACAGTTAAATAAAGCTCAAGACTTGCGTTATGGTGAAAACCCGCATCAATCAGCAGCATTCTATGTAGAAAGCACAGCAACTGAAGCTTCTGTTTCAACAGCGAAACAACTGCAAGGTAAAGAACTATCTTATAACAACATTGCAGATACAGATGCCGCACTTGAATGTGTGAAATCATTTGCAAAACCTGCTTGTGTTATTGTTAAACACGCAAACCCTTGTGGCGTTGCGGTGTCTTTAGATGGTATTCAAGCAGCATACGACTTGGCTTATGCAACTGACCCTGAATCAGCTTTTGGCGGCATCATTGCATTCAACCGTGAATTAGACGTTGCAACTGCACAAGCCATTGTAGATCGTCAGTTTGTTGAAGTTATCATTGCACCGAGCATCGCTGAAGGCGTGCTTGAAGTCACTGGTGCAAAGAAAAATGTTCGTGTACTCGTTTGTGGTGAATTACCAGCAATTGACGCACGCCAAGCTCAACTTGACTATAAACGCGTCAATGGTGGCTTATTGGTTCAAGACCAAGACTTAGGTATGATCACCAAAGATGACCTAAAAGTTGTGACCAAACGCGCACCAACTGAAGCTGAAATTGATGATTTGATCTTCGCTTGGAAAGTTGCGAAATACGTGAAATCAAATGCCATTGTTTATGCTAAAGGTCGTCAAACCATTGGTGTAGGCGCAGGTCAAATGAGCCGTGTTAACTCAGCGCGTATTGCTGCGATTAAAGCGGAACATGCCGGTTTAGTGGTTGAAGGTGCGGTTATGGCATCGGATGCATTCTTCCCGTTCCGTGATGGTATTGATAATGCAGCGAAAGCAGGCATTAAATGTATTATCCAACCGGGCGGTTCTATGCGTGACGAAGAAACCATTGCTGCTGCGGATGAAGCAGGCATTGCGATGGTCTTTACTGGTATGCGTCACTTCCGTCATTAATTGATTAGAAGTCATATTTATTAATCCCCCTAAATCCCCCTTTGTAAAAATGGGGACTTTTCACGTAAGAAACCTTGGTTTTCATGCGTGATCCCTTCCCTTTTTTAAAGGGAGGACGGGAGGGATTCTTTTCTTTGAGGGATTTTTAGATGAACATTTTAGTTTTGGGTAATGGCGGTCGTGAACATGCATTGGCATGGAAAATCGCACAAGATGAGAAAGTTGCAAAAGTATTTGTAGCTCCTGGTAATGCAGGAACAGCAACAGAAAATAAATGTGAAAATGTTGCGCTCAACATTTTAGACAACCCTGCAATTATCAACTTTGCAAAAAATAATGCGGTAGATTTGATTATTGTTGGTCCAGAAGCACCACTTGTAAATGGTGTAGTGGATGCTTGCCGCGCGGCAGAGCTTCAAATTTGGGGCCCAACTCAATTTGCTGCTCAGTTAGAAGGCTCGAAAGCTTTTGCTAAGCACTTCTTAAAACGCCACAACATTCCTACTGCGTTCTACGATGTATTTACTGAAGTCGATGCAGCGAAAGCTTTTGTTGAAAAAAATGGCGCACCGATTGTGATCAAGGCTGATGGTCTTGCTGCGGGTAAAGGCGTGATTGTAGCCATGACCAATCAAGAAGCTTTTGATGCAATTGATGATATGTTAGCGGGCAACAAATTTGGTGATGCAGGTTCCCGTGTTGTAATTGAACAGTTCCTTGCAGGTGAAGAAGCCTCTTTCATTTGTATGATTGATGGTGACAACATTTTACCAATGGCAACGTCACAAGACCATAAGCGCATCTTTGAAGGTGATCAAGGTCCAAACACAGGTGGTATGGGCGCTTACTCGCCTGCTCCTGTGGTGACTGCCGATGTCTTTGACAAAGTCATGAAGGAAGTGATGCGTCCAACAGTTGATGGTATGAAAGCCGATGGTCATGTCTATACAGGCTTCTTATACGCAGGCTTGATGATTGATGATGCGGGTCAACCACGTGTGATCGAATTCAACTGCCGTTTTGGTGACCCTGAAACTCAACCGATTATGATGCGTTTACAATCATCTTTGGTTGAATTAGTAGAAGCAGGTATTGCAGGAAAGCTTCCAGAAGAAGCACAGTGGGATGACCGTAAAACGGTCGGTATCGTACTGGCATCTAAAGGCTACCCTGAAACATCAAGCAATGATGATGTGATTTCAGGTTTAGATACACAAATGACCGATGCTAAAGTGTTCCATGCTGGCACGAAGGCCAATGAAAATGGCGAGATCGTGACTGCTGGTGGTCGTGTACTCTGCGTAACTGCGCTAGGGAATACAATCGGTGAAGCACAAGCCAAAGCTTTAGAACTTTGCCAAAAAGTAACTTTTGAGGGTGTTCAATATCGTAAAGATATTGGTTACCGCGCGATTGCTCGTGAAAATGCTTAATTTCAACTGAGTCAGTTAAGTTAAAAACCCGCATAATAATGCGGGTTTTTTTATTGATCTTGATTTCTCAGCTTTTTCAACTGACGCGGTGCCACACCAAACCAATTTTTACAAGCACGACTTAAAGCAGATTGTTCAGAAAAACCCAATACTGAAGCAATTTGGCTCATTGATGCTTTTGAGTCGGCTAAATATTGTAGTAATAATTGCTGTCTAAGTTTATCTCGGATCTGTTCGAAACTTGTGCCCTCTTCATCTAATTTACGTTGTAAGCTTCGCGGGTGCATCGCAAGCATACACGCAATATCCGTTTTATTGGCTTTAGGTCCAGACAAATGAATACGTATCGCATGTTGTACGCGATCACTCAATGAACCCTGATGACTGCGAAAGCTCCGCTCAAGATAACTATCCACAATTTCACGTAGACCATGATCAATACTAGCCAAAGTAATATTCAACATATCTTTATGTAAAAATAAGGCTGCATGTTGTTGGTTCTCAAGCACATCTGTATGAAAAAAACGCTTATACGTACTTAAAGGCGCGATTGGACTATGTGGTAATGTCACCTTCAGTGGCTGATATTGTTCACCACTTAAATAGCGCATAACACGATGACATACGGCAAGCCCAAGATCCATAGACTGGCGTTTACTCAAAATAGGAGTCGAATCATTTAGCTGTATATCAAAAACGATTGCAACAATATCCGCATGTGGCTCAAATAAATCGGCGGCAATGGCTTCATTAATATATAGCCGCAATGCCGAACCATGAAGAAACAATAAATCTGAACTGTACTTAATCACTTCTCGCAGTGTAGAAGCACTCTGTAAAATTAGCCCGAGCACACCTAAAATACCAATGTCTTGATACTGGGAAATACGTAAGCCAAAATCAGGACAATGGGTCTGCTGTGCACTATCCTCTAAAAGCTGAATCATTGCAGCGTGTGATATCCACGCATTATCATCTTGTAATTGCCCAAGTTGAATACCATATTTTTCCAATAACGGTATTGGGTCTATTCCCAATTGTTGCATAAGATCCAAGTATCCCCGTAAACCGGAACTATGCACCATGTCATCATGGATATTTTTATGGCGTAAAACCGCGAGCGAATCTTCCTGATTCATTCCAACAATTCCTGTCTCAACAAGTCAAAAAATAGACTCATTCTGTCAAGTTAACATATAAATGTCTCGGCAGAATAGCTCCAATGAACATTTTATTGCTTCATTGATACTGTATATCAAGCAAATAAAATATTGTCCTAAAAATGTAGCTCATGGATATGAAAACTACATTCATCATTAAAGACAAAAAAGGAAAATAGAATGAATTTTAAAAATGTCACTGTTGCAGGTAGTGGTGTACTCGGCTATCAAATTGCATTTCAAACCGCATTTCACGGCTTTAAAGTCAGCGTTTATGACATCAATGATGAAGTGCTTGGCAAAGCCAAAGCCAAATTTTTTGAATTATGTGAATGCTATAAACGTGATCTCAATGCAACCCAAGATCAACTCGACAATACATTTAACAATCTTAGTTATCATTCGAACCTTGCCGAAGCAGTCAAAGATGCAGACCTTGTGATTGAAGCTGTACCAGAGGATCCAGCTATTAAACGGGATTTTTATGAAAAATTAAGCCAAGTTGCACCTGAAAAAACTATTTTTGCAACCAACACGTCGACGTTATTGCCAAGCGAATTTGCTGAAGTGACTGGACGCCCAGCAAAGTTTTTAGCCTTGCATTTTGCTAATATGATTTGGGTGAATAATATGGCTGAAATTATGGGACATGCATCTACAGATCTTAGCGTCTTCAACCAGTTAGTTGAATTTTCCAAAGCGATTGGAATGTTACCACTGCCAATTTACAAAGAACAATCTGGCCATCTCCTCAACTCAATGCTGGTTCCGTTTTTAATTTCAGCACTAGATCTTTGGATCAATGAAGTGTCTGATCCACAAACCGTAGATAAAGCATGGATGAAGTCATTTGGTTCACCCAAAGGTCCGTTTGCAATCTTAGACATTATTGGCATTAACACAGTATATAACGTTGCAAAATTGCATGCCGATACCAACCCACTGATGGCACGTCTCATGGATCGACTGCAAACAGAATTTATTGAGCCTGGTCACCTCGGTATGCCAACAGGACAGGGTTTTTATAGTTATCCGAATCCAAATTATGAATCTAAAACCTTTTTACAGTAATTTGAGTTTTTAGCCTTAACCGCCTATGGCTATTCTAGGATAGTCGTAGGCAATACCAACGAATATGCTCGATTCTCCTGTCTTCACTACTATCTAATAATAAATAGCGATAGGCTCAGTTTTTGCATTGACTCAAATACTCAAACAAACCTAATCATAAGCATTGAACTGCTTACATCTTTATCATTTCATCTGATTCAGCCTTTCAATCGCAAAAATATCCGTATTTTCGTCCGAGACTTTATTCAGCTTATATCTATTTTTTGTATTTAGTTTAGATAAAATCTTATAAAGAACAAAATTTAAACAAACCATTATTTTTTAATAGTTTAATTAAAAATAATATATTGTTTTCACTATAAAAATATAAAGTACCGCGCCATTGCTAATCTTAAAATCAGATAAGTATTAAATTTTTATGCTCTATATCGAATATTACTTTGTTGATATGATGTGCAAAATTTAACGATTGAGCATATATGTTACTCGTTATTTGAAAAGCATCATTTTTTAAATATGAAGGAAACATATACGACTGATATAGCATTGCAAGCTTGCAAAACACACATTACAGTCTTATGCATCAAATCAGGAATGTCTGATTTAAAATCAATTGATCTCTCTATAGTTCAGGTAAGTGATACCTCATTTGGATACTTACTCGGGAAGAAAAAATGAAAAAAATTCTAGGAATTGCACTGGGTTTATCTGTTGTTTTAACAGGTTGTAGTAAACCTGAAGCACCTGCAACAGATGCAACTAAAAAGGATACAGCAACCACTGCTGAGCAAACAGTAACTATCGCATCGACAGGGTCTGATGCGGACATTTGGCGCTATATTGCAACTTTGCCAGAAACCAAAGAAGCAGGTTTAAAATTAGACATTAAAAACTTCACTGACTATGTTGCAATGAACACTGCTGTTGCAAACAATGAAGTCGATGTCAACGCATTCCAATCTTATGCTTATTTGGTTGCCTACAACGAAGCAAACACAGCGAAGATTGCTCCGCTTTCTACCACCTACCTAGAGCCAATGGGTATTTACTCAAGCAAAGTAAAAACACTGGCTGAATTTAAAAATGGTGCAACGATTGCGATTCCAAATGACGGTGCGAACGAATCACGTGCATTGTTATTATTACAATCTGCGGGTCTTGTGAAGTTAAAAAATGACTTTGACTTTGTGAAAGGTACATCTCAAGACATCGTTGAAAATAACAAAGCACTTGTCATCAAGCCTATTCAAATGGCAACGGCTGTACGTGTGAAAGACGAAGTTGATGCAATTGTGTTGGGGAATACCCTTGCAATGGAAGGTGGTCTAAACGTATTGAAAGATGCGATTTACTATGAGCCAATCGACCAAACCACGAAAATGAACGTCAACGTTCTTGCTGTGGCTGAAGCGCGTCAAAACGACCCTGTACTGAAAAAAGTTGGTGAGCTTTACCATGTCGCTGCAGTAGGCAAATATGTTCAAGAGCATTTTGGTGGCACAAAAATTGATGTGAACAAGCCAGTAAGCTACCTTACTCAAGCTAAATAGTAATATAATCAAATCAACGAAACAGGCAAAGTCTCTTTGCCTGTTTTTTCATTTTTGTGTAGTTTTTGACGATATGATTCAATTTAAAAACATTTCAAAGCACTATCAGCTAAAAGGCCAAACCATTCCTGCACTGGACCAAATCAATTTGGACATCCCAGAAGGCAGTATTTTTGGCATTATTGGCTATAGTGGTGCAGGTAAAAGTACCCTCATTCGATTGATCAATTTACTTGAACGCCCAACCCAAGGCCAAGTAATTATCAATCAAAAAGACTTTACTGCATTAGATGCAAAAGCATTACGTCAAGAACGTGCAAATATTGGCATGATTTTCCAGCATTTCAATTTACTGCAGACCAAAACTGTTGCAGCCAATATTGAAATGCCAATGAAACTTTTAGGTTATAGCAAAGCTGAACGTGAAAAACGTTTAAATGAGCTACTTGAGTTTATTGACCTCAAGCATAAAAAAGAAGCTTATCCAGACGAGCTCTCGGGTGGTCAAAAACAACGTGTCGGTATTGCTCGTGCGCTTGCCAACCATCCTAAAATTTTACTTTGTGATGAAGCAACTTCTGCACTAGACCCACAAACCACCAAGTCGGTCTTAGACTTGCTCAAAAAAATCAATCAAGAGCAAGGCATTACCATCGTCATGGTGACGCATGAGATGGATGTGATTCAAAGCATCTGCTCACATGTGGCCGTGATGGAACTCGGCAAAGTAGTTGAAACAGGCAAAACGGTAGACTTATTTAGTCGCCCGCAACATGCAACAACACAGAATTTTATTCAAACCATTTTGCATCAACAGTTACCGATTAAACTGCTGAATAATTTGGAACATAAGCACCATCACAGTATTTATCGCTTACAGTTCCTTGGTCAGTCTGCACATGAAACTGTGATTCAAAATTTAATTAAACAGTTTGATATTAGTCTCAATATCCTATTTGCCAACATGATTGAAATTGATGGCAATGTGATTGGCCAAATGTTTGTTCAGTTATTAGGGGATGAAACTTTAATTACTGAAGCAGTGGAGTTTTTAAAACAGCATGGTGTGGCTGTTGAGCAATCAGGAGAACTGGCATGAGAGATTTAATTGTCCAGTGGTTAACTCAAATTACCGCGCCGTTTTGGAAAAGTTCACTATCTATTGATCAGTTCATTACCGCTTTGCAAGAAACCTTTCACATGGTGTTTTTTGCAATGCTATTTGGCTGTATTTGGGGCTTTATTCAGGCCATCATTTTATTGGTGACACGCCCAGATGGTATTTTGCCCAACAAAGCGATTTATCACATTCTTAACCCGATTGTGAATGCCCTGCGCTCTCTACCCTTTATTATCTTGCTCATTGCAGTTCTACCTTTAACTAAACTGATCGTAGGCACCTCGATTGGCACGTGGGCGGCAATTGTTCCTCTTACGATCTATGTTGGACCCTATATTGGTCGTTTGGTCGAAACGTCATTGCTTGAAGTGAATGAAGGAATTATCGAATCTGCTCAAGCAATGGGCGCAACGCCACTACAAATCATTTTTAAGTTTATTTTACCTGAAGCACGTAGTTCACTGATTTTGAACTTAACCACAGCCACGATTAGCTTAATTGGCGCAACCGCGATGGCTGGTGCAGTAGGTGCAGGTGGTATTGGTGACCTTGCTATTTCTTATGGTTATCAACGTTTTGATACTAGTGTTGTAATACTCACGGTGATTGTGCTGTTGATCATGGTACAAATTGTACAATCCGTTGGGGATTGGTTGTCTAAACTGCGTTAACAAAATTAAGCTCTCAATATTGAGAGCTTTTTTTCAGATTTAAATTTTATATAATGACAACACAAAGAATTCAAAATTACGACTTTAAAATCATCACCATGAAAACACCCATTTTATTTCTAAGTATAAGTCTTTTGCCGATACTCAGTCATGCAGTGCCAAATACGTATGACTACGTCACCAGTGTGAAAGTGAATCAGGTCGAACTGAATGCCCCTGTGACAGCACATCAAGTCAGTCAATTATTCGCTCAATCGAATGGAAAAGTCAGCAAACAATATGCCGAATGTACAGGTAACTATGAATACAGTACTGCAAATGCCCAATACAAAACCCTAAAGTTTGAGATTTTTAACGAAGATAATCCCAAGATTCAGACTGAAAAATTCTATAAAGACAAAGCGAATTTCAAACAACTCGGACAAATCAAAGGCCGTGTTTGGCTTGACTGGAAAAGCACTCAAGCGATGAGCGAAAACATACGCGTACAAAATATTCAGATCACGTCGAATTATACTTTGCAGCAATTTAAACAAGACTTTAAATACAGTGCACACGGCATGGCAGCATCAGGTGAAGCTCAAGTTCTGCTCTTACAGCCCAGTGAAATCAAAGCTTTTTTGAAAGAACCACAAGACTTTGCCCCACCCTACACGGCTTATCTCAACTTTAGTTTTAAAAATGGACGGCTAAACAGTTTTGCCATTCAGCAAGCGGTGGCCTGCTAAAATCTTTTTATGCCAAGAACAAGGACTGACATTGCCTTTTCTAAGTTGTTTTGAACTTACTGACAATAAAATATACAGTCCAAACGCTACATGCTATTAAATTTTGCCAATTCATTTGAATCGCACTCAGAATGAAGGCAGAGCATGTTAAACTATTTAGCGGTTTTTGCAGGGACTCACTTATGCACTTTGTACATCTTGGTATTCATACAGAATTTTCAATCACAGAATCAATTGTACGTATACCTGATTTAGTCAAAGCTGCTAAGGCAGAAGGTATGCCAGCCCTTGCCATTACTGACCTATCTAACTTACATGCTGCTGTAAAGTTTTATGGTAAATGCTTAGATAATGGCATCAAACCAATTATGGGTTCAGAAGTTCGTTTGAACGATGCTGAACATCGCGTAACTTTATTGGCGATGAGCAATGTTGGCTGGCGTAATCTAACCGAACTGGTTTCCGAGGGTTTTATCAGCGGTCAACAGCTTGATATTCCTTGCGTTGCAAAAGACTGGATTTTAGCGCAAAACCACGACCTGATTGCTCTACTTGGCATGCAATCTGATGTCGGCAAAATGCTCTGTACATCAAATCCGCAAAAAGCTGAACCTTTACTCGAAGAATGGATTGCAAAGTTCGGCAATCGTGTTTATTTGGCCCTATGCCGAACAGGCCGTTCAGGCGAAGAAGACTTCAACTATGAAGCCTTAAAACTGGCTAAAAAATATAATATAGGTGTAGTTGCGCACAACGATGTGCATTTCATGAAAGAAATGGACTTTGAAGCACACGAAGCCCGAGTCTGTATTGCCGATGGTTATGTATTAGGGGATAACCGCCGACCAAAAAATTACTCTCCAGAGCAATATTTTAAATCTGGCCAACAAATGGCGGAATTATTTGCAGACATTCCCTCTGCAATTGAAAATACTTATCAGATTGCCAAACGTTGTAACGTTACCCTGCAATTAGGTAAATACTTCCTGCCTGACTACCCTATTCCTGAAGGCCATACCATTGACACCTACTTTGCACATTTATCTAAAGAAGGTTTAGAAGAGCGTTTAGACTTTTTATATCCACCAGAAACACGTGATGAATACTGGCCTGAAAAACGTAAAGAATATGATGATCGTTTAGAGTATGAAATCGGGACCATTCTTAAAATGGGTTTCCCGGGCTACTTCTTGATTGTCATGGACTTTATCCAATGGTCCAAAGGTAATGGCGTGCCCGTTGGTCCAGGCCGTGGTTCAGGTGCAGGTTCGTTGGTTGCCTACAGCTTAAAAATTACAGATCTCGACCCTCTCCCATACGGGCTACTTTTTGAACGCTTCTTAAACCCAGAACGTGTTTCAATGCCCGACTTCGACGTCGATTTTTGTATTGCTGGTCGTGACCGTGTCATTGACTATGTGGCGCGTACCTATGGACGCGATGCAGTATCACAAATTGCCACTTTCGGTACCATGGCAGCCAAAGGTGCTATTCGTGATGTGGCACGTGTCTTGGGTAAATCCTATGGTTTGGCAGACCGAATCTCAAAAATGATTCCGACCAAACCTTTAGGTTTAAGCCTCGAAGAGTCGATTGAAGCAGAGCCACAACTTAAAGACATTGTCACCAATCCATCCAACCCAGACAATGACGATGCGGCTGAAATTTGGGAAATGGCATTAAAACTCGAAGGCATTACCCGTAACACAGGTAAACACGCAGGTGGCGTGGTCATTTCCCCGACTAAAATTACCGACTTTTCTGCCGTGCTGTGTGACGCAGATGGTACAGGCCGTGTTGCGCAGTATGATAAAGACGACGTTGAATCTGCTGGTCTAGTAAAGTTCGACTTCTTGGGTCTACGTAACTTAACGGTTATTGAAGATGCCGTGAAGAATATCAATAAGCGCATTAAGCTCGATGTGCCTTTAGACATTGCCTTCATTCCGCTTGACGACAAAGATGCATACCTCATCTTTGCCAATGCCAACACTACAGCCGTCTTCCAGTTTGAATCCGTGGGCATGAAAAAAATGCTCAAGGAAGCACGTCCAAGCAAATTTGAAGAAATTATCGCCTTCGTATCCCTTTACCGTCCGGGTCCGATGGACCTGATTCCGGACTTTATCCACCGTATGCATGGTGGTGAGTTTGAATATCTCCATCCCCTACTTGAAGGTGTACTTGAACCGACTTACGGCATTATGGTTTACCAAGAACAGGTGATGCAGGCAGCACAGTATTGTGCGGGCTATAGCTTAGGTGGTGCGGACTTACTACGTCGTGCGATGGGTAAGAAAAAGCCCGAAGAAATGGTCAAACAGCGCCAAATTTTCACGGAAGGTGCAGCCAAAAAAGACATTGATGAAGCAACTGCCAACCATATCTTTGACTATATGGAAAAGTTCGCAGGTTATGGCTTTAACAAATCACATGCCGCAGCTTATGCATTGGTTGCCTATCAAACCGCATGGCTCAAAGCGCATTATCCAGCTGAATTCTTAGCAGCAGTGATGTCATCGGAAATGCAAAACACCGATAACGTGGTGTTCTTGATTGATGACTGTCGACACAATGATATAGATGTATTGCCACCTTCGGTCAATATGTCTATCTATCAATTCCATGCTTCGGACGACAAAACGATCGTCTATGGACTCGGTGCAATTAAAGGCGTCGGTGAAGCCGCGATGCAGTCAGTCATTGACTCGCGTATCCAAGATGGGCCCTATCGTGACTTGTTTGATTTCTGCCATCGTATTGATCTGAAAAAAATCAATAAACGGACTTTAGAAGCATTAATTCGCTCAGGTGCTTTAGACTGCCTCGGCATTGAGCGCTCCAGTTTAATGGCGCAACTTCCAGAAGCAGTACAAGCGGCGGAGCAAGCTCGTTCAAACCGTGAAACAGGCATCATGGACTTGTTTGGTGAGGTTGAAGAAGTACAGCGTAAACCTGCCAAACCTGTGAAACCGTGGTCAGATGAAGTCCGTCTCAAAGGTGAAAAAGACACCTTAGGTTTGTATTTAACTGGTCACCCAATTGATGTATACCGTGCAGAGCTGAAAGCATTTATTCCAAATAAAATCAATGAACTCACCCCTACACGTCGTGGGGTAACCACTGTTTTTGCTGGTCTTGTAGTCGATGTAGCCAACTTTCCAAACCGAATGATGGTCACCTTAGATGATGGTACCTCCCGAATTGAAGTCTCTGCGAATCATGAACGCTTTATGCGTTTTAAAGACATCATTCAAAATGAAAAAGTGGTGGTGATTGAAGGTGAAATTTACGAGCGTGAAGGCTTTGACCGTCCAATGGGACGCTTGACCAAAGCATTTACCCTAAATGAAATTCGCCAAAAACGTGCCAACTGTATTCAAATTCGCCTTGACCCAACGCATAGTACGAAAGCACTGAACCAAGATTTGAAAAATATTGTTGCACCCTTCTGTAATGTCGATATGTGTAATCACATTCCGCTACAATTACTGTTGGACTACCCATATGCCACAGCTGAATTACACTTAGGGATCAATTGGAAAGTGGCACCGCTAGATGAACTGCTGTCTAAACTTCGTGACTATTTTGGTAAAGAAAATCTTCATGTGGAATATCAAGTCAAATCTAAAGCTGCCAAAGCGGTCAGCTATGAAGAAGCCAGACCCGTAGATGTACCACCGCCACCTGCGGATATGAGCATGGATGATGCCATGGACTTATATCAGGCTGAGGTCGGTCAGTTCTCTTAAATATTTTCAAATTTTAAAATTCATTGGAAAAATCATGAGCCAATTTGACAATGCCGCTGTTTCAGCGCATCTCTCCCATGTGCGTATTGTCATGGTCAATACTACACTCCCTGCGAACATTGGAAGCGCATTACGTGCCATGAAAACAATGGGACTCTCAAAGCTGGTTTTGGTTGCGCCAAAAACCTATCCACATCCCGATATTGATGCTTTAGCAGCGGGTGCAACTGATTTAATCGCGCAGATTGAAATTGTTGAAACCCTTGCCGATGCCATCAAAGACTGCCATTTAGTGTTTGGTACCAGTGCACGTAGTCGTACTATTCCTTGGCCTTTGCTAGACGCACGTCCTGCGGCAGAAAAATCAATTTCAGCAGTGGTGAGTGATCAACAAGAGGTTGCTGTGGTCTTTGGTCGTGAAGACCGCGGACTGACCAATGAAGAACTGGCGATGGCCAACTACCACGTTACTATTCCAGTCAATACAGACTATGGCGTGTTGAATGTGGCTCAAGCTATTCAGGTCATCTGTTATGAAATGCGTATGGCAACTTTGGCTGCTGTAGAAAGTGGTGAAGATGAAACTGCAACCATGCCTGTGACAGATACAGAGTCCATGCAGTGGGATGAGCCTTTGGTCACACATGAGCAAATGGAACAGTTCTATCCACACATTGAAAAAATGTTGGCTGAAATTGAATTTTTAGATCCAAAAAATCCACGATTATTGCCTTTACGCTTGCGTCGCCTTTTTGGACGTATACAATTAGATCGTATGGAATATCATTTACTTCGTGGTATTTTTAGTCGTGTACAAGCCTTAAATAATGGCACATGGAAAAAGTCAAATACGGATCAAATAGAGGATCAATCTAATGCTTAAACAGCTCAAAGAAGATGTACAAGCTGTATTCGCGCGCGATCCTGCAGCACGAAACACTTTAGAAGTTCTAACCACATACCCAGGTATCCACGCGTTGATCATGCACCGTATGGCGCATGAATTATGGAAAAAGGAATGTAAGGGCTCTGCACGCTTATTGTCTTCTTTCAGCCGTTTTGCAACAGGTATTGAAATTCACCCAGGTGCTAAAATTGGTCGTCGTTTTTTTATCGACCACGGCATGGGCGTTGTGATTGGTGAAACAGCTGAAATTGGCGATGATGTAACCCTCTATCACGGTGTAACTTTAGGCGGTACAACTTGGAATAAAGGCAAACGCCATCCGACTTTAGAAGACGGCGTAGTTGTTGGTGCAGGCGCTAAAATTTTAGGCCCCTTTACAGTCGGTAAGAATGCGAAAGTTGGCTCAAATGCAGTTGTGACAAAAGCAGTACCTGCCGATACCACTGCCGTTGGCAACCCAGCCCGTTTCATATCAAAAGATAAACCAAAAGATGAGGCTGAAACACATCGTCGTGATTATGCAGAAAGTATCGGCTTCCAAGCTTATGCTGCAACGCAAGACCAGTCCGATCCTATACTTGAAGGCATGCGCGTCCTGCTCGACCGTATTCAGTTGAATGAAAAACGTATGAATACCTTATGCCAACGTTTGTCGTTACTTGATCCAACCTTTAAAAAACAGCAACAAAATGAACAACCCTTTAGTGCTGAAGAACTGAAAATTTTGGAAGACGTTCGCCGTGAATGTGAAGCTCAAAGCACTCCATCAAATGATTAAACATGAAAAGTGTTCGTTTTTGAAAACCAGCCTATAGCAAGCCTTGCATGTTCCTCAGAGTTTTCTTAGACTGACGGACATGCCTTTTACACCACTTCTTAAAATAATGAATGGATGAATCTTATGATGCTTAAACCCTTAGCGGTTGCTGTACTTACAGTGTCGTTTTTAACAGCGTGTAGCACAACCCCACCGAAAAATAATAACAATACCATTGTGTTTACTGAGCCTGAATTAACTGCACCGTTTTACGCATTAAATCCATTTAACTATGATGCGCCTCCTCCGTTTGAAATTAATTTAAAAAAGGCTGCTTCACAACCTGTAACCAAGATGGAAGTGACACGTTCTGATGATCCATCGAAGAAAATGGTTTTAGACACCAATAAGTTGATTATTCCAACTGTTAACAGCAAAGAACGTCAGTTGAAATACGCGGTGCTGGCAGGTGACAACGAAGTCGACATCACTGAAATTGATGACTTCTTGCAGTTGGTTGAAGGTAAAGCACGCCATTACCCACCTCGTTTTACAGAGCGCCAAGAACGTAAGGGTTTTGAGTCAAAACTAAAAGAAGTGACCCAGCAGTTAGATACGTTGGCATCAAAAGACAATGCATCATTTGATGTACTCATTCGTGCATTCAAAGCTAGCGTTATGGCTCGTAATTTAGACTTAGGTTCCGTGTATACCACCAAATCTTTAACTTATGCTCAGCGTATTTTAAAGCTTAATCAAGAAGACCCTGAAGCAAACTTCTGGTTTGGTTTTGCCCTGTCTGAAGGGGGTGGTCAACGTGAAGCTATGCCGTATTTAGATAAAGCCATGAAGTCTGGTGTTCAAGAAGCTTATTTAGCGAGTGCAAATAACTACATCGCGATGGAACAGAAAAAGAATGCGGTGCAAACGCTGAAAAACTACAAGTTGAAATACCCTCAAGAAGCTGAAGTTGCAGATCGCTTGATTACTGAAATTGAAAAACAAGGTCGTTGGAATGTTTGGCAAGTATTAAATACGAGCAAATAATTCGCTACTTTTGTAACACACTCTAAAATAGACCGAACTTTTCGGTCTATTTTTTTTTGAGCGAATTGATAAATCCGAGAATTATCGTATGATTTAAAAAATTCAAAAAAATAGATCGCAGTAGACTCGTTTATGCCTAAATACATCCGTAGCACCTTAATGCTCACTGCTCTGATTTCTATCTTGAGTGGTTGCCAAGTGGTCAGTGTAAAAAATCAATCACTGAACGTCACCATTAATAACGAACGTGAAAGTATTTTAACGCGCGATAAACTCAGTGAAGCAAGTCTGAATGTGTTATCTATGACAGGCAGAGAAGCCAAAGTCTGTTCTGAACAGCCTGAGGAATGTGTGAACGAACTCAAACAAATTCCCCAAATTCAGGATGAGCAATTACTATCAACGGCAAGTGAACTTTATCTTGCCAAAGCACTTTCTTTAGAAAAATCATCGGCATGTAAAATCAGTATTTTGGCTAAGACGCAGTCAGAAGAAAAAAAGGCTGTTCAAAAGCAAAATTACCAAAACTGTTTAGATCAACAACTCGGCATGCTCGATAAAAGTATTCGCTATAGTTATGCTTATATGTTTAAAACTAAACGTGGCCCACAAGATCGAATTTTTGATAACCGTCAAGTACAACTTCGGGACTTTTATAACCAAGCAATTGCCAAACTAGTTAGTGCTTATGGTTTACGTTATGAGCCTTCAGATGTTACGACCCAAATCCAAGTCGGCAAAAGTATTTATCGCATTAATTTCGACAAATATTCCCTTTTAAAAAATCAAAAAATTGAACAACTCATGTCGACGTATAATTTGAACTTTTCAGGTTTGCGTTCAATTACCCGTCGAGATGGATTTGGTTCTGAGTTTTTAATTGTACTGCCTGCAGAACCTCACGACATCTCACCTGAAAAAACAAAATATATTGTTGATCCATTACATCATCAGTATACAAATGGCCATAATCCCAATATTCATAATGCTCGTTATTTAGCAGCGACCATCACAGCCCAACCTCGTTCTGCGGCAAGTGTGGATGAAATCTTAAATAGTCCAGAGTTTGAGATGACAGCCTATGATCCATATAAATATGAAACTGCTGAAATAGCTGGAAAGACTTATCCACTGGCAGCAAATTTTTCAGCACCATATGGCTTATGGCTGGCACAAAATAATCTAGGTAAGTCTGCTTATTTGTCACTGATAGATCGTGATGAACGCCTGACCATGCCTCATTTGTATATGCTTGAACCTTATAACCCGAACAAGAAAGTCATCGTTCTTATTCACGGTCTTGCAAGCAGTCCTGAGGCATGGATTCGTCTAACCAACGATGTAATGGGTGACCCTGTATTGCGTGAGCATTATCAAGTGTGGCAGGTTTTCTACTCCACAAACATGCCTATTCTGGAGAGTCGCTTTCAAATTTATGCAGTGATCCAACAAGCTTTTAGTCAAGTCGATAACAAAGCTTCTGCAAAAAAAGACGCAGTGCTGATTGGGCATAGCATGGGGGGCATTATTGCGCGGCTTTTAGTCAGTGATGCAGACTTAACATCTGCAGCAATCAAATTACTTCCAGATTGGCGCGCCAAACAATTTAAAAATGATCCATTATTTAAATCACGCTTAGATATTCAGCCAATTCCAAACTTTAGTCGTGCCATTTTCTTGGCAGCACCACATCGAGGAACAGAATTTGCTGACCGTTGGTTTACCCTTGCTGCGCGTAAAGTAATTAAACTACCAGGTGCTTTTTTAGGTGCATTAACTGATGTATTACAAAGTAGTGACCCTGATCTACAAGCATTTATCAAAGATATAGATAATGGGTTAATTCAAAATGGCCCAAGCGACCTCAGTAAAAACTCTAAATTTACTCAGTTAACTAAAAATATTGTTCCATATAAGGGGATGAAATTTCACAGTATTATGGGAAATATGACCAACAGTAATGATATCAATGTGATTACTGATGATGTCGTACCTTATACCAGTGCCCATCTGGATGGGGCATTGTCTGAGAAAATTATTAAAGGTGGACATTCTATTCAGGAAACCCCTGAAGCAGTACTTGAGTTGCGCCGTATTCTGCGGCTACACCTTACAGAATTGGGACTATATAAACCTTGATCATAAAAAGCCTAAACTTTTGTTTAGGCTTTTTTTATTTACTTCGTTTATATCAACAGTTGAGTCGTTAATAGGTACAGCCAACTACAATACTTCTCAACCCTTGTATTCGTGGGATACTACAATTTTTATTTAAACAATCCCACCATTGACCCGAAGTATTTGGGCATTGATCCAATTACTTCCTTCATTGACTGCAAAATCTAATACAGCAGCAATATCCTCAACTGTACCTAAACGCTCTAAAGGCGCCGCCTGAATTAGCCGTGCAATCAGTTCATCACTTTTCCCTTCGAGAAAAAGCGCTGTTGCTGTTGGCCCTGGTGCAATCGCATTCACCGTAATATTTTTACCTCTTAACTCTTTGGCTAAAATCGCAGTTAAAGACTCTATGGCAGCTTTTGACGCAGTATAAACACCATAAGTCTCAAGCTTCATACCCACAACACTGCTGGATAAGTTAATAATTTTACCGCCATGAGCCAAGCGCTTGGCCGCTTCACGCATGGTATATAATGGTCCTTTTAGATTGATTGCCAAAAGTTGATCAATCGTTTCATCATCCACGTCTTCAATTTTATTGAGTCGCATAATGCCTGCATTATTCATCAGCACATCCAGTCTGCCATAAGTCTGAATTGCATAATCAAATAACTGAGTCACTTCATCTGAATGGCTAATATTTGCCTTAAATGCTGTTGCTGTTCCACCATTCGCTTGAATTTTTTGCACCACAGCATTTGCCTCTTGATCATTATTGGCATAATTAATGATGATGCTATGTCCTTGCTGGGCCAATAAACTTGCTGTAAATGCCCCTATACCTCTTGAGGCCCCTGTAATTAAAATTACTTTTTTCTGTTTTTCTTGCACTGCTGTATTCATTGATGACCTCATCGAGTGAAACTTACCATGGGATACGTTCTATGATACTGTTCATAAATAGCAAGATAATCTAGCCAGTTCTGACATCTTTATCCGAATTAGCCGAACAAAGGATCTACAAAAAGATGGATAAGTTAAATGCGCTGTCTGCTTTTGTACACGTTGTAGAGCAACAAAGCTTTACCAAGGCTGCACAGATACTGAACTTACCCCGTTCAACTCTCACCGATGCCATTAAGCAACTGGAAGTACAGCTCAACACACGCTTATTATTTCGTACCACGCGTCAGGTACGAACAACTGATGAAGGTCAAATTTATTACGAACGTTGTAAGTATATCTTGGACTATATCAATGAATCAGATCATGATTTTCTCAATGCAAAACCTCAAGGAACCTTAAAGATAGAAGTACATGGAGTGTTTGCTGCGTATTTTATTTTGCCTCATCTGCATAAGTTTCAAAGTGAATATCCTGGCATTCAGGTACAACTGACAGAAAGTGACCGCTATGTCGATGTGATTAAGGAAGGCATTGATTGTGTTATTCGTATTGGACAACTGAACAAGAGTGAACTAATTGTAAGACACTTAGGTCATTTGCAACAAATAACTCTTGCGAGTCCAAGGTATTTGGAAAAGCACGGTACTCCAAATCATTTAGATGATCTGCATGAGCATTTTATGGTGGGCTTCTATTCAAGTGCACGCCAGAAACATCTGCCACTCGAATTTATCATTCAAAACAAAACGCAACTTTATGACTTGCCTTTCAATATTCAAGTCAACGGAGCAAATACCTATTCAGCCGCAGCCCAACAGCATTTTGGGATTATTCAAGTGCCTCACTATGCTCATATCAAAGTGCTAGAACAAGGATTGCTTTGCCGAATTTTAGAACACTATACTGTACCGTCTATGCCTGTGTCTCTGCTCTATCCGTCTAAAAGATTGGTTTCACCTAAACAAAAAGTCTTTATTGAATGGATATTACAATTGTTTAAGGATCATCCCATCGTATAATCTTGGGTCTTTTTATGAATCAATATTCAACCTAGATAAGCAAGAAAATACCAATACCTTATCTTTCCAAAAATCGTAACCCCACGCCTGCAATGGTAAAAATATATTTTGGAGTGATCGCAGAATCTCCAATTTTGGTACGGAGTTTTTTCACCAAGATTCGAAGATAATGGGTATCTTCTTCATGGCTAATGCCCCATAACTCGGTCATAATTTGCTTTTGCGTAACGATCTTACCCTGATGGCGAATCAATAGTGCTAACAGTTGAAATTCTTTTTTGGTCAGAATAATTTCTTCATTCGTGAACCTCACTACATGTTCAGCCACATCCACAGATAATTGACCATCATCAAATGCAATGTTCTGTTCAGACAGTTGTGGTTTATTGCGAAACATCACCCGAATACGGGCACATAATTCCTGAATGCTAAACGGTTTGGTGACATAGTCGTTTGCACCTGCATCGAGCAATTTAATTTTTTGATTTTCATCAGGACGGGCAGATAACACAATCACAGGAATATCTGACCATTGCCTCATCTCGGTCAACACCTGCTGTCCTTCCATATCAGGTAAACCCAAATCTAAAATCAGTAAATCCGCACCCCGTGTTGCCAAAATTTCTAAGCCTTTCATGCCATTTTCAGCAACATGCACCTGATAACCTTGCGCACGTAAAGCAATGTCCAAAAATTTTCGAATTTGAGGTTCATCATCAATAATTAAAATTGATGCATTCGGATAGATTGTTTGCGGCATAAAAAATCGTTTAATCCTGATGTAACGGTAATCGTATGCGAATTAAGGTACCTTGACCATCTGTTCCAGCAAAAGCTTCGATACTGCCCATATGTGCGCCAATAATGGCTTTGACAATCGCTAGTCCTAAACCTGTTCCCGTTTTACCACGATCACCACGCTGCATGGTGTAGAACATATCAAAGATTTGCTCGCGTTCATCTTCGGGAATGCCAATCCCTTGGTCGATAATGTCAATTTGCAGAAATTGTTCCTCTTGCTGAATCTTCACTTCAATCGGAACATCATTTGGTGAAAATTTGGCGGCATTTTCTAAGACATTAAAAATGGCTTGTTCAATCAAAGCAGGATGCACATACAATTGCGGAAGTTCTTCCGCCAAAGCGACCTCGATTTTTACCTCAGGCTGATAGCGTTTAAGCCGTTGAGTTGCCGAGCCAATCAGTTCATCTACACCGATCCAAGCACGACTTAAAGTCAAACCCTGATGACCTAGTCGAGTCATATCCAATAGGTTTTGTATATAACGATCCAGTCGTTCCCCTTCAATGTGAATAGTGTCTAATAATTCATGGCGATCGCTTTCAGGCATCTGTTCGCCATAATATTTAAGCGTATCTGCTGAACCAATCATCGCGGCTAAGGGTGAACGTAAATCATGCGAGACCGAAGAAAGTAAGGCGGAACGCAACTTTTCCGTTTCAGCCACCACACGAGAATTTTCTAACTGTAAAGACAGTTGTACCCGAGCAACAGTTTGCGCAATATCTTCAATCATCAACTCAGTTAAACGTTGTAATTCAAAACTGATGGTTTGAGCATTTTGATGAAAGCGAATCGCAATCACCCCATATTCTTTCACTAAATTCAGTGGAATAAACCACCATTCAGAATTGGTCAGTGTGTTGGTAAAGCGTCCACAGGGTTTCGCATTCTTCTGCGTCCAATCTGCGGCTATTTGATCTTTTTCATTTAAAGCAGAGACATCACCCAAAGACTGATTTTCAACTTTTAACCAGACCGTCGCATTTAATGAGGTTTCTAAATGTTGTTTGGCAACGGTTAATACCTGTTCAATATCCACACAGGTCGATAGTTTTCTTTCCAATTCTTGCAACTGTAACGAGACTGAATTTGCAGCACGTAAACTCAAGACCTGCGCACGTAATTGGTTGGCTAAACGCCCGACCAGTAAGGCTGAGACAATAAACGTAATGATGGTAATCACGCCTCGTTCAGCGCTAATCATAAAAGTAAATCGAGGTTCGATAAAAAAGTAGTTGTAGAGTAAAAAACAAATGAATACGCTGATAATCGTGATCAACATGCGGGCGCGTATCGCAACCAGTAATACGGTCACAATAAAAATTAAGGCTAAGTCACTATACCCAATAAAATGATCACTGATTGCGGCCACAATCAGTCCTAGCAACACAATGATAATACTTTCAAACACTTCACGTTGATTAAACGCTAAACCTTGTTCCAGCCAAGATGAATGCGCCACATCTTTCTGCAAACGCTTTTCATTATTTTTGGCTTTTAAAGGCTGAACAAAGGTGATTTCAAAAGGATGCTGTTTCTCTAACAGTTGATCGGCAATATGATCTGAAAATAGACGCTGCCATAGCGATTTTTGAGGGCTCTTGCCAAGCAAAATATTCGATGCACCATAATCATAAGCTGCCTGTAAAATGGTCGATGCAATATGATTGCTATAGAGTAAATAAGTGTCTGCACCGAGCTTACGTGCTAGATTAAAAGCCTTCGTCACTGCAAAGGCTTGGGTCGTTTCAACCTTACTTTTTTGAATCGAAATGACGCTCCACGTTGCATTGCGTCTTTCCGCAATCCGATGGGCACGGCGTACCAAATCTTCAGAGAATTCAGAACCATCTATCGCCAACATAACATGATTTTGAATCGGGATGATCTGCCCTTGTGCAACAAACTTTTCTCGATAATCAATATCGACCTGCCCTGCAACAGTTTGAATCGCTAGATCACGTAACGCTGTCAAATTTGCAGCTTTAAAAAAACCTTGTAATGCATGAGGGGCAACATCGGCGAAATAAATCTTGCCATGATTCATCCGTTCTAATAATTCAGGAACAGGTAAATCAACCAATCGAATATCTTTCAAACGTTTCAGTAATGCATCGGGGACGGTTTCAGTTACCCGAATCCCCGTAATTTGAAAAACCACATCATTCAGACTTTCCAAATGCTGAATATTTAAGGTGCTATAGACATCAATGCCTGCATCCAACAACTCATTGACATCTTGCCAACGATATTCATGCCGACTATTGGGTACATTGCGATGGGCAAGTTCATCAACGAGTACAATTTGAGGCTTTAATTTAAGAATTTGGTCGAGATCCATCTCGTCTAACATTCGCCCTTGATATTCCACAGACTTTCTTGGAATCACATTGAGCCCTTGAATCAAAGCTTCGGTGTCAGATCGACCGTGGGTTTCAACCACCCCGACCATCACATGCTGCCCTTGCTGCATCAATTCATGCGCTCGGGTCAACATGGCATAGGTTTTCCCGACTCCAGGTGCTGCACCCAAGAAAATGGTCAAACGTCCAGATTGTTCACGTTGACTATGTGCCAACCATGCATCTGCTTTGTTATTACGGTCGATCTGCATAATTACGCTCTATCAACGTGTGGTCGATGACAATTGATCTAAGGCTAAATTTAGCTGTAGCACATTGACCCGCGCTTGCCCATAGACGCCGAATTGTGCAGGCTGAATTTGTTGTTGTACCAAATCACGAACTTGCTGCTCAGGCAAATGATGTTGCTGTGCCACACGTTTCACCTGTAATAAAGCACTTTCAGCTGAAATATCTGGGTCGATTCCGCTTCCTGATGCTGTCACAATCTCATTTGGCACTTGTTGCTCAGTAATATGATTATTCTGGGCAAATTGCACTGTTCGCTCTTTAATTTGTTTTTGCAAATCAGGATTAGAAACCGCCAAATTACTGCCTGCCATCCCATCGACATTGTAACTTACAGCACTCGGTCGTCCATGGAAATATTGTTCACTAACAAAGTTTTGTCCTACCAAACTTGAACCAATAATTTTACCATTCAGTTCAATGACACTACCATTGGCTTGTTTGGGAAAGATCAACTGTGCAATCGAGACACTTGCTGTAGCGTACAACATGCCTGCAATGAAAAAACCAACCACGATCAAACCAAAACTCGGACGTAGGACTGAATGTCCTTGATTAGATAATGCCAAGTCCTGTTGATTCAATTGCTCATGACTCAATAAAGTATTCATTTCCAACTCCTAAATCCACAATGACACAACAAGGTCAATCAGCTTGATCACAATAAACGGAAAGATCACACCACCTATACCGTAAATCAGCATATTACGGCGTAACAATTGCAGCGCACTGGCAGGTTTGAATTGAACGCCTTTGAGTGCCAATGGAATCAACATTGGAATAATCAAAGCATTAAAGATCAAAGCGGAAATCACGGCACTGCTTGGACTACTAAGCTGTAAAATATTCAGTACTCCAAGTTGTGGAATCGCCACGGCAAACAATGCAGGTAAAATCACAAAATACTTAGATACGTCATTTGCCAACGAAAAAGTGGTTAATGCTCCACGAGTAATCAATTGCTGTTTACCAATTTCAACCACATCTAGCAATTTGGTTGGATCAGAATCCAAATCCACCATATTGCCAGCTTCTTTGGCAGCTTGCGTACCCGAATTCATGGCTAAACCAATATCTGCCTGTGCCAAGGCTGGTGCATCGTTAGTACCATCACCGACCATTGCGACTAATTTTCCTGCTGCCTGCTCGTTACGAATACAAGCCAATTTGTCCTCAGGTCTCGCTTCTGCAATATAGTCATCCACCCCTGCTTCAGCCGCAATCGCAGCCGCAGTCAATGGATTGTCTCCCGTGACCATAATGGTTTTGATGCCCATCTCACGTAGCAGCGCAAAGCGTTCTTTAATCCCTTGTTTAATCACATCTGAAAGTTCAATCACGCCTAAAATATTATGATTCGAAGCCACCACAAGCGGTGTCGCACCTTTAGAAGCCACTTGCTCTACACGAGTTTTCAGTTCAATATTGTCTTTGATTTCTTGATGGGTAAAGTTAAGAATCGCGTCCACAGCACCTTTACGAATCGTTTGTCCAGTTGCTAGATTTACTCCTGAAAGACGAGTTGAGGCACTAAATTGAATGAACTCGGCATCTTTCGGCTCTTGAATGCTTTCGCCTAACTCTTTCCCAAGGCTGATGACCGATTTCCCTTCAGGCGTTGGATCAGCAAAAGAAGTGAGCATTGCTGCTTGACGCAACTCGGTTGGTGTTATACCCGCCAAGGGATAAAAAGCAGTGGCTTGGCGATCTCCATAGGTGATCGTACCTGTTTTATCCAACAACAACACATCAATATCACCCGCTACTTCAACCGCTTTCCCTGATTTGGCTAAGACATTGGCTTTTAAAGCACGGTTCATTCCCGCAATCCCAATTGCAGGCAGCAAACCACCGATCGTGGTTGGAATCAAACACACCAATAGGGCAATCAGCAAGACCATACTGATTTTGATCCCGACCATTGAACCAATCACAGGTAAGGTCAGCACCACCACAATAAAGGTAATGGTCATGATATTCAGTAAGATACTCAGTGCGATCTCATTCGGTGTCTTTTGACGGTTGGCACCTTCCACCAAGGCAATCATACGGTCTAAAAAGCTATGCCCTGCCTCATTACTGACCCGAATAATAATTTCATCCGACAAGACCTTAGTGCCACCAATCACGCCTGAACGGTCGGTATTGGCTTCACGTAGTACAGGTGCAGACTCACCTGTAACGGCTGATTCATTGATAGTCGCAAAACCCTGAATAATCTCGCCATCCGCAGGAACAATTTCACCTGCCTTGACGATGACTAAATCATCTTTTTTAAGTAGATTGGCAGAAATCACTGTCGGTACAGCATTTAAATCGAGAATCCGATTTGCAGTTAAGTTTTCACGCGCCTGACGTAATGATGCTGCTTGTCCACGCCCTTTGGCTTCTGCAACCGCCTCAGCATAATTGGCAAATAAGACCGTGACTAATAAAATCAAGCTTAGGACTAAACCAAAACCTAAACTCGCATTTCCCATTAAAGTGGCAACAAGGGTTAAAACTGTTCCCACCCACACACATGCCATCACTGGATTTTTAAACGCATGTTGAGGTAGCAATTTATGGAAAGTTTGCTGAATAATTTCTTTATTCAAGATATCCATCTGTTGTGTCGCATTTGAATGTTTCATTGTGCTTGCTCCACACTTAAACTTTTATCGACAAATAGTCAGCAATTGGCCCAATCACCAACACTGGCATGAATTGCAACAAGGTCAGAATCAGCACGATCCCAATCAAGGTCAACGCAAAAGTTGGAGATTCAATATGTAAAGAACCCTTGCTTTCGGCTGCTTGCGGTTTGGTTGCTAAACTCACTGCGATCAAAACTGGAATAATCAACACGCTATAACGCCCTGCCAATAAAGCGATACTGGCACTCAGGTTCCACCATAAAGTGTTATCGCCTAAGCCTTCAAAACCAGAGCCATTATTGGCGTAGGCAGAGACATACTCATAAAACACTTGGCTAATACCATGAAACGCTGGATTGGAATTCCCTGTAATCGATGGAAATGCTATGGCAATCGCCGTCAGACCAAGAATCACCACAGGTTGTAATAAAATCACGAAGGCTAATAACTTAATTTCAGTCACTTCAACTTTTCGCCCAAACAGTTCGGGGGTACGCCCTGTCATCAAACCTGCGATAAATACTGCGAGAAATAGGTAAATAAAGAACTGTAATAGACCACAACCGATTCCACCCCAAATGGCATTGATCAGCATATTGCACAGTTCAACCAATCCCGTCAGTGGTGAGGCAGAGTCATGCATCATATTCACAGAGCCGTTGTTGACTTGTGTGGTCAAACTTCCCCACAGTGCCGATGCTTCTGCACCAAAGCGAACTTCTTTCCCTTCCATCAAAGCAATATTTGGAATAAGCGAAGATTTTTCAGCCCACAGGGTCAATAGCGTTGAAGAAAGTGACATCAACAACATTGTGCCAAAAATCATCCACATCAGTTTCTTACGTTGAATAAAACGCCCAACCATAAACACCGCAGAAAGTGGAATCAGTAAAATCGCGATCATCTCAATCACATTGGATAGTGGCGTTGGATTTTCTAAAGGCACACTACTGTTTGGGCCATACCAACCGCCACCATTACTACCCAGTTGTTTAATCGCCACCATGGGCGCAACTGGACCGAGCGGAATATGTTGTGTTTGTACCTCGGAACTTTGATCTAAGACCTGCGCTGTTGGTCCCGCAGATAAGGTTGCTGGCACACCTTGAAAAGTGAGTAGCAAAGAAAAAATTAAACCAAGTGGAATAAAGAATCTAAACAATGGTCGGATGATATCCATCCAGTAATTACCTAGATTAATATGGTTCCAATTCTTTTGATCTGAATCTTCCGCTTGACGTGATTGCAGGAATAAAGCCCTTAACATGGCGACCAATAAAGCAAGTCCCATAATTGGCGACAAATATTGCAAGCCAACGATCACCGTCATTTGCGATAGATAAGACAGTTGCGCTTGCCCTGAATAATGCTGTTGATTTGTATTGGTTAGGAATGAAATGGTGGTATGTAAAGCCAAGTCCCAATTCATATTTGGAATATGATCAGGATTCAATGGCAACCATGCCTGTGTCATCAAGATTGTGATACTTGCTCCAAGCAGTAGAACATTACTCAGAACAAAAGCACCTAGATATTGCCGCCAGTTCATACCCACTTGCTTCACATTGAGAACCGCGTAGATCGGTTGTTCAATCCACTTAAAGAAGCTATCACTCTTCATTGGTTTGGTTTGCATGACATCCGCAAGATAGTGTCCTAACGGATAAGCCAGCAGCAATGAAAGGATAAATACTGAAATAAATTCCCACATAGCATATGCCATTAAAAATAGGTCAGCTTTAGTATGGAAATTAAGAGCGTAAATTCTCTATATTGAAAAAAGTAAGACGCGTAAATTTTGCGTAAATTTATTTAAAATAATCCATCAAGAAATACATCAGAACTCGCAACCTGTTTAAGCTGATGCCTCCATAGCATGAATCATCGGCTTATTTTTATGACAGAGTTGATAAGCATATAAACATGCGTAAATTCCTACCAAATAGCCTAAAAACTTCGAGTTTTGCTCGTGATCAAAGTGTATGCCCCGTTGAGCACGCTGAATAAAGTTTTTATTTTATTGCATTGGCTTAGATCATATTTATCACCTTTCAATCAACGAAACAGATTACATATTGCTACGCTGATAGCTCATTGAATCTATCTTGTGCTCTTTACAGTGTATTTAAGTTCATCACTAAATATAGCCAGTTGATGTGTATTCATCAGGTGAAACATACGCTGCTCACATAACAAACTTTTGAATAGGCAACTATCGTCAGGATTTAGCGCCGTAAAGATAATTGTGGAAATACTGAGCTAAGCACAACGAATTCTGCAATATGAGAAGTTCTGCTTTAAAAATTTCCAATAGATAGTTTCAAATGTGAGGAACTCATCGCCCATTACACAAAATAATGGGGTACGGTCAAACATCAAGACTGTGGCTATGAATCGAGTGTAGTAACCGAAACCAATATCTTTGGCCCTTCTCTGCTTCAAGCTAATTTCTTAGCTTAGTCTTAGGTTAATATCGTACACTTATCCATAAAATCGCTAATTTTTCTTGTTAAACAGTAAAACTAAAAATAGCTTTCTTGGGTCCTTATTTTAACTATAAGTTATTATTTTTCTTCATACAGTTCACACTTTCATTAATTAAGTGTAATTTTATATAAGCGTAATCCCTGTTTAAGATAAAAATATTGGGGGGGGATAAAAAATAGAATGAAACTGGAAGCATCAACACTATTCAAACAAGAGCAAATTGATCTTTTAATTGCTCGCGGACTAAATTTGGTTCGATTCCCCAAAGGGCTAGAGACGATCTATAAAAACCTATACAGAAATGGGGCGGCTTTGGAATTTCGCTATCGTGCCCCTATCATTTTAGGACTATATTTGTATCTATGTATAGGGACCTACCAAATATTGCCAACCGAAATACGTTCTGAATGGATCATGTTTTATGGTTGGGTCGGTTTAATCATTTTTTTCGCATGGTTTCTTTCTTTTATTCCAACAATGAATAAATGGTTTGAACATTATGTTTGTCTAGGATCTGTAGGGTCTGTCGCTCTTACTTTCACATTAATCAATGTATTGGAACAAGGTCAAAATAATGTACTTTTTCATGCTGCAATGATGTATGCAATTGTTATTATTTATGGTTTTGTCGGGATGAGATTTTATACTGCTGTGATTGCAGGTTGGTGCGGTGGTTTAATTGGTATAATTGTAACTACATGGCTAAACATCTCTATTGATTGGACTTTTTTAAATCGAACTTATACATTCAGTAGCTTTCTTGGTATGGCTTTAGCGTATGCAATTGATCGCCAACATCGAGAAAATTATTTGCAAAATTGTATGATCGAATTAAACAGAATAGAACTTAAACACCAAACAGAACAACTTTCAATATTATCAAATCATGACCCCTTAACAGGTTTAGCTAATCGACGCTATTTAGACAAAGTTCTCGAAAATGAATGGAATCGCTCAATAATTCACCAAACATCTATTACAATCATGATGGTAGATATTGATTGCTTTAAACAATATAACGATACATTAGGTCATCTTCATGGTGATGATTGCTTAAAGCAGATTGCTAATATACTAAATTCAGTACCTTCAAAAAATAATGATCTTGTTGCTCGCTATGGAGGTGAAGAATTCCTATTACTTTTCACTTTAACAAATGAAGATCAAGCTCTGATTAAAGCGAAATACTTAATGGAACGCATACATGAAATTGGAATTATTCATCCACAGAGCAGTATTTCCAAATATCTGACAGTGAGCGTTGGGGTCGCAACTATCATTCCTAACTTGAATAATAGCCTTTCAGAATTTATTGCTCATGCAGATCACGCCCTATATATCGCTAAAAGCAATGGAAAAAATCAATTTCACCTGAGTACGTCATACAAAGAAAGTCATCAAGTTTTGTAGCTGGGCGTATTAGCTCAAACCTGAGCTAACAACTGCCAATATTTGATTAAAACTATCAAATGAAATTTGAGCTAAATTCCAATAACCTTTGCTCGCAATTAATGTTTCAATCTTGCACAGCAATACTGCCCATCTGCCATTGCACTCCTTATCCTGATAGGTTACGTCAGTACTATAGAAATTCAGCTAATCATCTAGATTAAGTTGTAACTCTTTCAATGAGCTCTAGAATTTCTTTTGAAAAGTAATCGAATATAACGCTGCAAAATCATCTTAAAGAATTCAAAATTGAAGTAGTCAAGTAAGTGACTGATAAAAATTAGAGCTGAGCAAAGGTTGCCACACATTTAGGTAAAACCCTATGTAGTCTTTATGTCTGGATTAAACCTTATGATCTGCAATAACCTAGAATTACTGAATTTTAAGCTTTGCTTTTCCCATAAGAATAAACTTATATTCATGGACTTTAGATTTACATCTGTAAAATTGAACATATTTTATTCAAAAAAGTATTGTAAATTGCACTTTTTCGAACTAAAAATTAAACATAAGAATCATCAAAACAAAAACCTAAAATGGATAAGAACATGTTAAGTATAAAGACGATAAAGCCCCTAATGATATTGAGTTTCGGATTAAGTTTGTTTAGCAATAGCTATGCACAAGAGACTAAATACCTCATTGAAAAAAGTGTCAACCAAGATAATGAGAAATTTGTCAAAATATTCAAGGATATTCATCAAAACCCTGAACTGGGCTTTATGGAGTCTAGAACTGCGACAATCGTTGCAAAAGAATTAAAATCCTATGGATATCAAACCACTGAGAAAATTGGTAAAACTGGTGTGGCGGCTGTCATGAAAAATGGGGACGGCCCTGTTGTCATGTACCGCGCAGATATGGATGCAAATGCAGTTAAAGAAACAACTGGTCTGCCATATGCAAGTACAAAAATAGTGAAATTAGAGGATGGATCTGAAACACCCGTTGCACATACATGTGGACATGACGCTCATGTGGCGTGGATGCTAGGCACTGCAAAGTTTTTTGCTGAGCATAAAAACCTCTGGAAAGGAACGGTCATATTTATTGGGCAACCTGCAGAAGAACCGATCTTAGGTGCAGAGGCAATGGTAAATGATGGTTTATATACAAAACATAAAATTCCAGTTCCTGACTACCTATTCGGCATTCACGCTGCACCAGTTGCAGTTGGCGTAATTGCAGCAGCGACAGGTGTCCGCATGGCAGGTACAGATCAATTTGATGTGACATTTCATGGCATTGGGGGACATGGCTCCACCCCAAATTTATCCAAAGATCCTATCGTCATGGCCGCAACTGCAATAACTCAATACCAAACCATTATCAGTCGAGGAATTGACCCGAAAAATTCTGCAGTAATTACAGTTGGGTCTGTGCAAGCTGGAAGCAATAATAATGTAATCCCTGCTTCCGCATTGCTAAAAATTAATTTACGTTGGTTTAATGAAAATGACCGAAAGTTAATGATAGACGGTATTAAGCGAATCAATGAAAGTATTGCTTATGCTTATAATATGCCAAAAGACAAGTATCCAACAATTGCATTTAAAGGCTGGGCTCAACCTTTAAATAATGACATAGCTCTAACCAAAGTAGTTCAAAATGCATTATCAAATTCAGGACTAATAGAAAATCCCAAATATTTATTAGATGAGAATGTTCTCCCATCTGTAATGGGTTCTGAGGATGTTCATCACTTAGTGATTCATAATCCAAAATATGCATACAGTTATATTAATGTTGGTATTGCCGAGCCTAAACGCTTTATCGAAGCCTTTAAACAAAAAAAACTACCATTCAATGCACATAATGGAGACTTTGAAATTGATCTATCCGCAATTCCATACGGGACTAAAGCTGGTATTACATCAATGTTAGCTATCTTTAATGAAACAACACAATCTTAAATTAAATTGCTCTTTAAATGATCAAGAAAAACTGATTTTTTCATTATTATTTAATTGTTTTCCGAACTTAAAACGACTCTAAATTGTATCGAGGATTAATGTCGACAACGGTATTGTACAGTGATAGTTTCGTTAGGCTTTCTTGCACAAAGCTATTCTTGAAGGCTTCTTCAGCAATATAATTTCCAGATGAAGAAGCCTGCACCTAAAATCTACCGCACAACCAATTGGTCCTCGTATAACCAAGCTTTAATCAAGCGAGGGAATATTTCAATCTGGTTTGATCCGAAGACCCAATGGTATGCACAACCACAAGGCAAGCACGGACGAAATCAAACTTATTCCGATACAGCGATTCAATGCTGTTTAATGATCAAATCTCTATTCCGTCTTTCTTTACGTATGGTCACTGGCTTTGCTCAAAGCCTGATTAAACTCAGTGGCTTAAATTGGACAGCACCAGATTACTCCACCCTCTGTAGACGACAAAAGCATATTGATATTGCGATAAGCTATCAGAAAAGTCGTGATGGGTTACACCTACTCGTCGACTCTACGGGTTTAAAATTTTTAGGTGAAGGCGAATGGAAGCGTAAGAAACATCAGCCTGAATACCGTCGGCAATGGCGTAAACTGCATATTGCTATAGATGCTGAAACACTGCAAATACGTGCCGTTCAGCTTACGACAAATAATGTCAGTGATTCACAAGTACTAGGTGATTTACTGGATCAAATCCCACTAGATGAGCGAATAGATTCTGTCTATACCGATGGGGCGTACAACACGAAGTGCTGCAGACAATTGATTTCAGATCGTCAAGCACATGCAGTAATTCCACCCAGAAAGAATGCCAAGCCATGGAAAGATTCTAAAATCAGTTCAATAGAACGAAATGAGTTACTTCAAACGGTTAAACATTTAGGCAGAACCCTATGGAAAAAATGGTCGGGTTATCACCGTCGCAGTTTGATGGAAACCAAGATGCATTGCATCAAATTATTAGGAGATAAGCTGACGGCAAGACATTTTCAAAGTCAAGTCAATGAAATTCATGCGCGTGTGGCAGTTCTGAATAGATTTATGGAATTAGGTAGACCTCACACCCAAGTTGTCACTTAAATTTGAATGGATTGGGGAAAACTCAGCTTTTGAATGTTTATGCAACAAAGCCGGTTGAGGGGTAAAACTACAGGCAAGAAAAAAGCCCTTGCAAATACAAGGGCTTTTTTCAAAATTTGGCGGAAGCGGTGAGATTCGAACTCACGGAGGACTCACACCCTCGTCGGTTTTCAAGACCGGTGCATTAAACCGCTCTGCCACGCTTCCATGTGCGCCATAATACGGAGCTTTTGTTTTGATGACAAGTAAAACTTATAATAAAAGCAAACAACTGCATATTGTTTAATCAAAAGCTTATAATTTCGCAGCGATTTCTGCACCCTCACGAATCGCACGCTTTGCGTCTAACTCAGCGGCAAGTTTAGCACCACCAATAATGTGATAATTCGCAAGCGTATTCTGCTCAGCACTTGGCATCAGATCTTTCACTGACTCCTGCCCCGCACATACAACAATAGTATCAACACGTAACAATTGATCTTGCCCTGCCATCTCCACCCAAAGCCCCTCATCAGTCACTGCTTTATACTGAACACCACGTAACATGCGTACCGCATGCTTTTTCAACTGTGCGCGGTGTACCCAGCCCGAAGTTTTGCCCAAGCCTGCACCAAGTGCAGAGGTTTTACGTTGTAATAAATAAATCTCACGAACAGGTGGATGAACTTCTGCGATCTGCGTGCCTCCTTCAGAGACATAATTCGGATTTGGATCTACCCCCCATTCACGTTGCCAATCTGCAAGTGGTTGTGGCTGAGGTTGGTGCTCAGGTTTTAATAAATACTCAGACACATCAAAACCAATCCCCCCTGCACCAATCACCGCAACTTTTCGACCAACTGGCGCACCGCGTAAGACTTCTGCATAAGATAGGACTTGCGGTGAATCGCTCCCTTCGATACGTAATGCACGTGGCACAACACCAGTTGCAATGATAATTTCTTCAAAGCCTTCACGCTCAAGCTGCTCACGATTCACCTTGGTGTTTAGACGTAAATCGACTCCCGTTTTTTCAATCTGTACTTTGAAATAACGAATGGTTTCATGAAACTCTTCTTTACCGGGTACAACTTTTGCCAAGTTAAACTGTCCGCCCACCTCATGACTTGCTTCAAACAATGTCACTGCATGTCCGCGACTGGCTGCAACCATCGCGGCCGACATACCTGCGACACCACCGCCAACAACCGCAATTCGTTTAGATTGCTTCGCTTTCACATAAACCAACTCAGTTTCAAATGCCGCACGCGGGTTGACTAAACAGGTTGCACGCTGATTTTTAAATGTATGATCTAAACACGCTTGGTTACAGGCGATACACGTATTGATTTCATCGACACGATTGGTCGCTGTTTTATTCACCCAAAAAGCATCGGCCAATAACGGACGCGCCATTTGCACCATATCAGCTTTGCCCGATGCCAAAATCTCTTCTGCCGTGTCTGGCATATTAATACGATTTGAAGCAATCACTGGCACAGCCACATGCTTTTTCACTTCCGCTGTATAATCAACAAAAGCTGCACGTGGCACAGAAGTCACGATGGTTGGAATACGAGCTTCATGCCAGCCAATCCCTGTATTCAACAAGGTAATGCCTGCTTTTTCTAGTGCTTGTGCAATCGTAACCACTTCTTGCATGGTATTGCCGTCATGTACTAAATCCAGCAATGACAAACGGAAGCAAATAATAAATTTCTCCCCGACTTGTGCACGTATCCCTTTAACGATTTCGACCGCAAAACGCATACGGTTTTCAATCGGTCCACCCCAACGATCTTCACGTTGGTTCACATGACGGCTTAAGAATTGATTCAGTAAATAACCTTCTGAACCCATAATTTCCACACCGTCATAGCCTGCCTTTTTGGCAAGACTAGCGCAGTTAACGTAGTCATCAATGGTATTCAAGATTTGTTTTTCAGACATTTGACGCGGTTTAAAAGGCGAAATTGGCGACTTGATTGGGCTGGCAGAAACGACAAAGGGTTGGTAGCCATAACGTCCAGCATGCAAAATTTGCATTAAAATTTTTGCGCCATGCTTATGTACTGCATGGGTCACTAAACGATGCGGAGCAATATCCCCCAGCGTATTCATCGTACCGCCCGCTGGAAGAAGCCAGCCTTGACGGTTTGGAGAAATCCCGCCTGTAATGATCAGGCCGACACCACCTTTAGCACGCTCACCGAAGTATGCTGCCAATTTTGGATAATTATAAAAACGATCTTCCAAACCCGTATGCATGGAGCCCATCACCACACGGTTCTTAATTGTGGTAAAACCCAAATGTAAGGGTTTTAAAATATGTGCATAGCTATTGGTTGTCATCATGAATCCTTATCTTTGGCTTTGCAACTTGTTGCATACTACTTTAGCTGTTTTTCAAAATTTTGGGATGACAATTTAGAAAATTTTCTGAGTAACTACGGTCAATTCAACTGGATTCACAAAAAAGTAATAAAAAAACCAGTGATGTTGCCATCACTGGTTTTTTTATTGCTTAAAAGCCTTATTTCCAAGCTTTCAACTTACTGGTTTGGCCAATACCTACGTTAAAACTATTGGTTGGATCCAGCTTTTCATAATGTGTTCGCAGTGCAGGTTTTGCTACATATAAATGTCCAACATTATGCTCGGCTGGGTATTCAGCACCTCGTGCATCCAATAAATGCCACATTTGGTGTTCCATCGCTAAAGGATCTACGCCTTTTTTCACAATATAGTCCTGATGAAACACATGACATAAAAAATGACCATAATAGAGTTTATGAACAATCAGATCATCCATCTCTTTAGGTAAGGTTTCCACCCACTCTCGATCATTACGACGCAATGCGATGTCCAAAGCTACAATATCTTCAACTTCTGAACGATGTGTATCTCGATAGCGAATTGCTGCACCTGCAACGGCAAAGCGATGTAAAAATGCTTTACGTCCTTCTTCCTCAGTACAGTGGAAAAAATCACCTGAAGTTTTATCTTGGAAATAGCGTTTTAAAAAACTTTCAACTTGCTCAACATCTTGATTTTCAATCCGAATAACCAAATGGTGTTCATACAAATCGCGGAATGCATTCATCCGTTTCGGTAAATGATTGGGCAAAAATTTGGTGATCAATTGCAGGACTTTATCTGACAGCCCCTTCATACCAAATTTTTCTAAGTACGCATCAACCTTATCTTTCATTGCAAATGCAGCGGGTACTTTGGCTGTACCCAGTTTTTCAATGAACATAAAGGTGTCTTTACCGTACTCTGCCCCGATGTCATAAGCCACGCGGTGGATATATTCCCCTGCAATCGGCAATCGCGGCAAATCTTTTAGTAAAAAACGGCGAATTTCAGTCAAATCATCATGTGAGTTGGTTCCCACGTAGAACACCTGACTTGGAATTTTTTCAAAGGTATCTAAACGTACGGCAAAGACACATACTTTACCTGCCGAACCCGATGCTTCATATAAACGAGACGGATCGGCATTAAAGCGTGCAGGCGTATTTTCATCAACTTGTTTAACATCATGTCCATAACGATGGTCCGATGCGCAGCAGCCTGAGTTATTGATAATATCGCCGATTTGATAATTTTTCGTTTCAAGCATGCTTAGAATTTCTTCAGGTGTTTCGCCTAGGTTCACCCCTAAATGATTCACTAATTCTAACTGACCACCATCATTGACACGAGCATACAGAGCCAGCTCAGTATAAGCAGGACCACGGCGCACCAAAGCACCACCTGAGTTATTACAGACACCACCTAAAACTGAAGCCCCAATACACGATGAACCAATCACTGAATGTGGCTCTCGATTAAATGGCACCAACTCTTTTTCAAGTCGATCCAGTGTGGCACCGGGTAGACAAATCACTTGCTGACCGTCATTAATGACTTGAATGCCGACCAAACGACGTGTGCTGATTAGAACCACTGGACGGTCATAATCATCACCAAAAGGCGTTGAGCCACCAGTCAAACCTGTATTGGCCGCTTGCATAATCACAATACAATCTGCATCAACAGCCACTTGTAGTACTTGCCACTGTTCCAGTAATGACCCTGGTGCAACAACAGCCAGTACTTTCCCTGCGCCGTAACGACGACCTTGGCGGTATAAACGTGTGTCTTTATCGTCAGTTAAAACGTGTTGTTTACCAACGATATTTATTAAATTTTCAATAACGTGTTGTGGAGATCGAGGGTTCATATTTGTTATTTCCAATGATTATAATCCCCCTAAATCCCCCTTTTCCGAAGAGGGACTTTTTCTTCACCTTAGGCATTTAAAGTAAAAGAAAAATTATTTATACCTGCAACATAAATTCTAATCGGTATAACTCCTCCCTTTTAAAGGGAGGTTGGGAGGGATTATATAAATAGCAATAATCACGGTATTGATGTAAATACCTATTGAATGCCCGTTTACTGTGTGAGAACGCTTCTACTGATATAATGAATTACTCAGCCAACTCTCGTTCTAACTTCACTAAACAGTCAGACGTAATATCCGCAATGGTTTTTGCACCAGTTAAAGTCATAGCAACACGCATTTCTTTATCAATCAATTCTAAAAGATTTGAAACACCTTCACCGCCTGCTGCACCAAGTGCATAAACAAAGGCGCGACCAAGCATACACGTGTCTGCACCCAACGCCAGCATACGCACAACATCTAGACCATTACGAATACCTGAATCCGCGAGGATTTTAATATCACCCTTGACTGCATCTGCAATTGGCGGAAGTGCACATGCAGAAGATAAAACGCCATCGAGCTGACGACCACCATGGTTTGAAACCACAATCCCATCTGCACCGAAACGCACTGCATCTTTGGCATCTTCAGGATCCAGAATCCCTTTAATAACCATTGGCCCATCCCAAAACTCACGAATCCACTCAAGGTCTTTCCATGAAATAGACGGATCAAAGTTTGAACCTAACCAGCCGATGTAATCTTCTAGACCTGTAGGTTTGCCTAAATATTTAGAAATATTGCCCAAGTCATGCGGACGGCCCATCATGCCGACATTCCACGCCCAATGTGGGTGGAAACACGACTGCATATAACGACGCATTGCTGCATTTGGGCCACTCATACCTGAGTGGGCATCACGGTAACGCGCGCCTGGAACAGGCATATCCACAGTAAACACCAAGGTTGAACAGCCTGCCGCTTTAGCACGTTCCAAAGCATTTTTCATGAAACCACGGTCACGCAGTACATAAAGCTGGAACCACATTGGACGCTGAATCGCAGGCGCAACTTCCTCAATTGGACATACTGAAACGGTAGACAGCGTAAATGGAATGCCCTTTTTATCCGCAGCAACCGCAGCTTGAACTTCACCACGACGCGCATACATCCCTGTTAAACCCACAGGCGATAATGCAACTGGCATCGACAACGTTTCATCAAACAGTTTGGTTTCTAAACTTAACTGTGACATGTCGTTCAGTACACGCTGGCGCAAAGCAATTTTCGATAAATCTTCTACGTTACGCTTCAGGGTATATTCTGCATACGCACCACCATCAATGTAATGGAATAAAAATGGCGGTAAACGACGTCGTGCCGCTTCACGGTAGTCATTGGCAGAAGAAATAATCATGCTTATATCCTGTTTAATCGACTGGCGCGCTGACGACGAGCTTCTTCTTCATCAATCATGCGCACCTGTTGTACTACAAACTCAATGTGTCCACAGACTGCTTTGCGTGCAGCTTCTGGATCACGACGTTCAATTGCACTCATGACTTGAAAGTGCTGATCATGCAATTGATCAAAACGGTGTGCTTCGCTATAGACTTTTCGGCGTCCCAAAGCGACGTTGAACTGCAACAAATCGAACAGACCACGCATCATCTGAATGAGAACCAAATTATGAGATGCTTCAGCAATCGCTAAATGAAATTTCGCATCAGCACGAGCCGCTGCATCATCATCACCCAGTGCCTGAAAATGGTTAATCTGATCATAATAATGTCGGATATTCACCAAATCTTCTTGGGTTGCGCGTTGAGCTGCATACCAAGTCGTCCCACCTTCTAAAATAATGCGCGCCTCTTGCACATCAAAGCGATAGGCTGGATCTTCACTCATCAAATTACTGATCGGTTGTACAATTTGATAACTTGACCAGGTAGCTGGTAATTGTTTTAAAAAAGTTCCCGCTCCCACTTTACTGACCAACATACCCATGCTGGACAGTTGAGAAATCGCTTCTCTTAAAGAGGAACGCGAGACTTGAAGTTGTTCACACAGTTTTCTTTCAGCAGGCAGACGGTCTCCAACTTGCATATTGCTTTGTTCAATCAATACACGCAGGCTTTGTACAGCTTTATCGGAGACTCTCATCTGCTTTCCTTAACGTTGATACACAATTTGTGCTATGGAATCATCCATGGGAACACATAAGCTTGTAGTGTAATCATAATACCCATCATAAATGTGAACGTTATACTGTGTTTTACAGTAAAACGGAATAAATCAGACTCTTTACCAACTAAGCCGACCGCCGCACATGCAATCGCAATTGATTGAGGTGAAATCATCTTACCAGTTACACCACCACTGGTATTTGCTGCCACCAGTAAAACCTCTGGCACCCCAATTTGCTGAGCTGTAGTGGCTTGAAGCGCTGAAAAAAGTGCGTTCGCAGAAGTATCCGAACCTGTAAGGAATACACCCAACCAGCCCAAGAATGGTGAAAAGAAAGTAAATGCTGAACCTGTATGTGCAAGCGCTAAAGCCAAGGTTGAAGACATACCCGAGTAGTTCGCAACAAAGGCAAAAGACAACACCATACCAATTGAATAAATTGGAATTTTCAACTCATTCAAGGTTTCACCAAAAGTTACAACTGCATCCTTAGGCTTCATCTTCAAAAAGGCAATCGTAATTAATGCTGCAATAAAGATCGCAGTACCTGTTGCCGAGATCCAATCGAACTTATAGATTGCGTCATAGTCTTTTATTTCTGTCACTACAGGCGGCATTTTTTGAATCATTTGATGCAAAAATGGCACCTTGATGGAAATCACAAGATCATGCAATGCACCGTCTTTGGCAAATAAATCCTTAAATGGTTTCACACTCCAGATCGTCACCATTACAGTTAAAATGGCAAATGGAGACCATGCTTTGGCAATTTGACCGATGCTATATTTTTTCTGTTTTTGTGCTGCAACATCTTCATTCATATTTGCGTCTTGATCTGCAAAACGAAAAATATGCTTTGGCTGCCAGTATTTAAACAAAATTGTTAATGAAACCAAGGATGCAATTGCAGCCGTAATATCTGGTAGTTCTGGCCCAACAAAGTTAGAAGTTAAGTATTGTGCGATTGCAAAGCTACCTGCCCCCACCACAACTGCTGGCCATGTTTCTTTAACACCACGCCAGCCGTCCATAATCGCCATAATCCAGAACAATACGATTGGCACCATAAATGGTAACTGACGGCCTACCATTTGGCTGATTTCCATGGTATCGACACCAGATACCTGTCCCGCAACGATAATAGGAATACCCATCGCACCAAATGCCACAGGTGCTGTGTTTACAATTAGGCAAAGACCTGCTGCATATAAAGGTTTAAAACCTAAGCCAACCAGCAACGCCGCGGTAATCGCCACAGGGGCACCAAAGCCCGCCGCACCTTCTAAAAAGGTACCAAAAGCAAAGCCGACCAACAGCATTTGTAAACGCTGATCTTCGGTAATTGAGAGAATAGATGAACGAATGATGTCAAACTGACCTGTCTTCACTGAGATTTTATACAGGAAAACAGCACCAATAATAATCCAAGCAATTGGCCATAAACCGTAGAAGAAACCATAAACCATAGATGCCAATGCCATCAATACCGGCATCTTATAGGCAAATAAAGAGACAAGAAGCGCAAGTACAACAGTGATCGTACCTGCCACACTACCTTTTAAACGAAATACTGCGAGCGCCAAGAAGAAAAAGATAATTGGAATCAGCGCAATTAAACTGGATATCCAAATATTCCCCATCGGGTCATACATTTGCTGCCATTGAAGCATTGTCATCTCCTTGAAATGCTTACTAAGATTTAATTTTGAGCATATTATTGGTAATTTCATTAATATTGGTAATACCAATTTTAACAAAAGAAAAGGTTGATAAACCAATAATGACTTATACGTCCTATATTTTGATCCAGAATGAAGCAAAACTTCAATAAAAAACTTTTATTGGTATGACCAATAAAATACATATTTTTATATCAAAAACATATTGATCACATTTCAAACAAACTTAAGTAATTATTTATATTCAATATATCTTATGAAAAATTATATGTTTAGACTTTAGTCTAAGTATTAAAAATCATTAGCAAGTTTAAATCCTACTAAACATTCAAAATTCGATGCATTAATCCAAAATTGGTTATACCAATTTAATTATTCTTTAGATTTAGGTACTTTTTGAAACGTTTTTAAACTAAAAACGTAGTCTCGGTTAAAACTAAATAGGCAAGATACAAACACTGACCTTTTTGATAATTTTTTAATAGTAATAGCATGTCTATAAACTTGATTTTTTTTAAAGGCCTATGTTTTTTTCAGAAAAATCATTTGGAAAAGTGCTACAATCGCGAAAATATATATTCTTTCAGGCCACCCATTCTCGGTGCCTATATTTATATCGTTAGGATTAACAATGACTGATAATGCAACTATCTTGCAGAATGTCCCAGTTGGCAAAAAAGTTGGTATTGCCTTCTCTGGTGGTCTAGATACTTCAGCTGCACTTTTGTGGATGAAACAAAAAGGCGCAGAACCTTATGCTTATACAGCAAACTTAGGTCAGCCTGATGAAGACGACTACGATGCGATTCCAAAAAAAGCGGAAGCGTATGGCGCAGTAAAAGCTCGCTTAGTTGATTGCCGTTTACAGCTTGCGCTTGAAGGTATTGCTGCGATTCAATGTGGTGCATTCCACATCAGCACTGGCGGTGTTCCCTACTTCAATACCACGCCTTTAGGTCGTGCAGTTACAGGTACTATGCTTGTTACCGCAATGAAAGAAGATGACGTCAACATTTGGGGTGACGGTTCAACGTATAAAGGCAACGATATTGAACGTTTCTACCGTTATGGTCTCTTAACCAACCCAGCACTTAAAATCTATAAACCTTGGTTAGACCAAACGTTTATTGATGAATTAGGTGGTCGTGCTGAAATGTCGCAATTTTTGATCGACAACGGCTTTGACTACAAAATGTCGAAAGAAAAAGCATACTCAACAGACTCAAACATGCTGGGTGCAACACACGAAGCAAAAGATCTTGAATACCTCAATGCAGGGATCAAAATTGTTGACCCAATCATGGGCGTTGCTTTCTGGAAAGACGACGTAGAAGTTAAAGCTGAGGAAGTATCTATTACTTTTGAAGAAGGCTTCCCTGTTGCAATCAACGGCCAACGTATCGAAGATCCTGTTGAGTTCATTCTTGAAGCCAACCGTATTGGTGGTCGTCATGGTCTAGGTATGTCTGACCAAATTGAAAACCGTATTATTGAAGCGAAATCTCGCGGTATTTATGAAGCACCTGGTATGGCCCTTCTACATATTGCTTATGAGCGTTTGGTTACGGGTATTCATAACGAAGATACGATCGAACAATACCGTATTAACGGTTTACGCTTAGGTCGTTTGCTTTACCAAGGTCGTTGGTTCGACTCTCAAGCATTAATGCTTCGTGAAACTGCACAGCGTTGGGTTGCGAAAGCGATCACAGGTACTGTGACTTTAGAACTTCGTCGTGGTAATGACTACACGATTATGAACACTGAATCTGAAAACCTCACTTATGAAGCTGAACGTTTGACGATGGAGAAAGGTGATTCAATGTTTACGCCAATGGACCGTATTGGGCAGTTAACGATGCGTAACTTGGACATTACCGATACTCGTGCGAAACTTGGTATTTATACCAATACTGGTTTGCTAGCTGTAGGTACGGGTTCTGCTGTTCCACAGTTGAAAGACAAGAACAAATAAGTTGATTCCATGTCAAAAAAACCGCTCATAAGAGCGGTTTTTTTTATGCTTTATTCAGTACAACTCGATGTGGTTAAAGGCTGATAATAAATCTGATTCCGCCCTAATTGCTTGGCACGGTATAAGGCTTGGTCAGCAATCCTGAGTAACTCTACTTTGCTCAAATCCATTTCACCTTTAAAGACCGTAATTCCTAAGCTAATGGTCACAAATGCAGATACTTCAGACATTTCATGCGGGATTTCCAAACGCTCAATCGCTCGGTAAATATTCGAAGCAACCGAATAAGCGCCATGTGCATCGGTTTCTGGCAATAACACCACAAATTCTTCACCGCCATAACGCGCAACAAAATCCATATGCCGAATTGCATTTTTAATGGATTTAGCAATGGATGAAATGACATCATCACCTTTTTGATGCCCATAGAAATCATTATATTTTTTGAAAAAATCAACATCAATAAACAAAATAGATAAAGGTGTTTCATCCTGACGGGATTGTTCATAATAAGTATCCATCATTTCATCAAAATTTCGACGATTTGAAATTTTCGTCAACTCATCATTTTGACTCAAATGTAGAAGCTCAGAAGTATGAATTCGATGGATTTTTTCACTAATTTTCGCACGCCGAATATTTAGAAAAATGATACGTTCACGAGCATAAATCATGCGCCCGATGGCAAAGCCTAGTAAACAACTCCCAAACATAACGCGACTCATCACAATTGCATCAAACTTGACCAAAGTCGAAATAAGAACTAAAAAAGAAACACCAGCAGCTACGATACCTGTCATAAAAACATATAAAGGTTTTACCCCAGTCAACAAATACCCCAATACATAGATCATACAAATGATCATCATTGCTTGGTGGCGCAAAGCTTCAGTATGTACAGACATGGTGAGCCAAGTCGTCGAGACCACTGCCCAAAACACGACAAACAAAGCAGCATAAGCAAAAAAAGGCTTAAGCTTTACAAAATGTGAAAAAACATAAAGAAATAAAAGACAGGCTGCACCGTTCAGTAGCCCTAATAGGCAATGAATGAAATCTTCTTTGAAGTGTGACTGTTCAATAATCCAATAGTCACCAGGAATAATTAAAACCGCAAAAATAAAATAGACCAAAACACCTGACCAAAAAAAGTCATTAATATTGCGGCGTGCGCGTTCTAAGTTTAAACGCCAAAACTCCTGCTCTAATTTCTGCGGGAAAACCTGCCCAACACGACGATTATGCCGTGCAATCAGCCCTTCCATTTTTTCTTTATCGTACTGAAGTTTGGCGAGGTTATATTTATATTCCATACCAGACCAGATTTAATTCTTGTAGTCGATTAAAAATAACACAAATTTACAAAGATTAATCATAATAATCAGACAATATGTCTTTATTTGTCGTTACCATTTTTAACGTATATGCATTATCATCTGTTTTATTTCTCTGACAGAAATCGCCTTGAATACGATTACGATTCTCCAGCCAGATGATTGGCACGCTCACCTTCGTGATGGTCTTGCATTACAACGTACTGTTCCCGATTTAGCCAAGCAGTTTTCCCGCGCTATTTGTATGCCAAATACAGTGCCTCCTGTCAAAACTGTCGAGGAAGCGAATGCGTATCGCGAACGCATCATGGCGCACGTACCAGAAGGTAATACTTTCGACCCACGTATGGTATTGTATTTTACTGATACAACTTCTCCTGAAGAAGTAAAGAAGATTAAAAACTCTGAGTTCGTAAATGCGATTAAACTCTACCCTGCTGGTGCAACCACCAACTCTGATAATGGCGTGAGCGATATTCGTAAAGTCTATGCCGTCATTGAGCAACTCGAAGAGCACCAAGTTCCCTTATTGTTACATGGTGAAGTTACGCATAATCATGTCGATATTTTCGACCGTGAAAAACGTTTCTTAGATGAAGTACTCTCTCCATTACTCAAACAATTCCCAAAACTGAAATTGGTTTTAGAGCACATCACCACCAGTGAAGCAGCCAACTTTGTTTTAGAACAAGATCGTAATGTAGCAGCAACGATTACCCCACAGCATTTATTGTTTAATCGCAATGATATGTTGGTCGGTGGTGTGAAGCCGCACTTCTACTGCTTACCCATTTTAAAGCGTCAAACCCATCAACAAACATTGCTTGAAGTGGCAACCAGTGGCAACCCTAAGTTTTTCTTAGGTACAGACAGTGCGCCACACTCTAAAAATGCCAAAGAAAACGCATGTGGTTGTGCAGGCTGTTATAGTGCACCAACTGCCATTGAACTTTATGCACAAGCATTCGATCAAGTAAGCAAAATTGAACGCCTTGAAGGTTTCGCAAGCCACTTTGGTGCCGATTTCTACGGTCTACCGCGCAATACTTCAACAATTACACTAGTAAAAGAAGACCAAGTCATCCCTGAAAGTTTAGACTATTTGGATGGTGAACAGATTATTCCGCTGTATGCGGGTAAAACCATTCAATGGAGAAAAGTGTGACAAATGAAACATTGCCAATAATTGGTCAGCGTTTCCGTGGTTTTCTACCTGTTGTTGTCGATGTCGAGACAGCAGGTTTTAATGCACAGACCGATGCCTTATTGGAAATCGCTGCAATTCCGATTATTTATAATGAAGAAGGTCAATTTGTCCCAGGGCCTGCACATCATGCGCATATCAACCCCTTTGAAGGTGCAAACTTAGACCGTCGCTCATTGGACTTTATTGGAATTGATCCCTTTAATCCCATGCGTATGGCTATGGCTGAAGATGAAAAAACAGCATTAAAACGTATTTTTAAAGCCGTCAATGAAGTTCGTCGCCAACAGAACTGTACACATGCGGTCTTGGTCGGTCATAACGCCCACTTTGATTTAGGTTTTGTACAGGCTGCTATTAATCGTACAGGGACCAAAAATCAGAATCCCTTTCATAGCTTTTCCGTCTTTGATACCGTCACCTTAAGTGCTGTGATGTTTGGTCAAACGGTTCTTGCAAAATCATGTATTCAAGCAGGAATTGAGTTCGATGGTAGAGAAGCCCACTCAGCTTTATACGACACTCAAAAGACCGCTGAACTGTTCTGTTATATTTTGAACAAACTCGCACCACACCTACTTGACACTCTGGTGGCGGATCAATAAGATACCGCCATCCTCGCAACGTCCCTATCGTCTAGAGGCCTAGGACATCGCCCTTTCACGGCGGTAACCGGGGTTCGAATCCCCGTAGGGACGCCATCTTATTTATATTCTTATAATCCTATATTTTCATCTTGCAAATTTTCTTGCATGTATAATATTTTTATTTCAATAACTTACTCGCTATACTGTAAATCATTTTTAAGTGCTTTATGACTATGCTGAAAAAAGCTTTGATCTGTTTATTGATCTTATCGCCATCTTTTTTTTACCTTTGGTATGTCAATCAAGATACTCACTCGCCCCAACCAATCAACTCGTCACAAGAAGTGCATTCAAACACCGAAAGCAAAAGCTCATACCCAACACCCGATCACTAAGATATACAACTCAAATATTTGTTTTTTAAATTAATCTAGATACTTCATCCGAAAATTCCAATTTATGTGAATTTTCATCTTATTAAAAACTAGAATATCACTTTAAGCCCATTGTTTCATTTACTATGCAATCTGCAACACCACCTTCACAACCCTCAACGAATTCACCGCAAAATACCTCATTGAAACGTGCCATGAGCACGCGTCACCTGATCATGCTATCGCTAGGTGGTGCCATTGGCACAGGCCTATTTATGGGCTCAGGTGAAGTAATTTCTCAAGCAGGCCCTCTCGGTGCTGTGCTGGCTTATATTATTGGTGGTTTAATTGCATATATGGTCATGCTTTGCCTCGGGGAGCTTGCAGTACATTTACCTGTTTCTGGTTCATTTGGTGCCTTTGCAACACGCTATATTGGCCCTGGCACAGGTTATATGGTGTCGTGGATGTATTGGCTCGGTTGGTCGGCAACACTCGGCACCGAATTTACCGCAGCAGCCATTTTGGTACAGGAATGGTTCCCACAAACCTCGATCTGGTTATGGACATTAATCTTTGCCAGTGGCGTACTGATTTCAAACCTTAGCTCAACCCGAGCTTTTGCAGAGTCTGAGTTTTGGCTATCCATGATCAAAGTCGCAACTGTACTTATTTTCATTCTTTTAGGCTTTGCCTGTATTTTCGGTGTCATCCCTTTTCAAGGATATGAATCTGCACCTTTATTTAGCAACTTAACCGCACAAGGCTGGCTACCGAATGGCCTTATTCCTTTGTTTACCACCTTATTAATTGTGAACTTTGCTTTTAATGGCACAGAAATGATTGGCATTGCCGCAGGTGAAACTGAAAACCCAGAAAAAAATGTACCTAAAGCCATTCATGCTGCGGTTTGGCGCCTGATTATTTTCTTTGTGGGAACCATCGTTGTTATCAGCTCACTGCTCAGCTATAGCAACACAGGTTTGCAAGTGGGTGGACATAGTGGCTTAAGCAGTAGCCCATTTGTGACTGTATTCACCCAAATGGGCATTCCTTATGCAGAAGACTTTATCCGTTTTGTGATTATCACGGCATTATTATCAACCGCAAACTCAGGCTTATATGCAGCCTCACGCATGATGTGGGCCTTATCCTCACAAAACCAACTACCCAAGCTTTTTGCTAAAGTAAGTAAATCTGGGGTGCCTTATATTGCCATTTGGGTCACTATGATTGGTGGCTTGCCGGGCTTGCTCTCTGAGCAGTTTGGTGCAGATGTCATTTTTAAAAACTTGATGGGTGTTGCTGCATTCACTATGGTGATTGTCTGGATGAGTATTTGCTGGAGTCAGTTTAACTTCCGTCGCCAATGGTTAAAGCAAGGTCATGCTTTATCGGAGCTGAAATTCCGCACCCCTTGGTATCCATTGGTTCCGATTTTAGGTTTTATCTGCTGTACTGCGACAGGTTTAAGTATGGCAGCAGACCCTGAAATGCTTTCAGGTTTTATTGGCTGCCTACTTTTCATGGCAGCTTGCTATGCTAGTTACTATTGGCTCTATCACAATAAAAATTAAGCCTCTTCACTAACAGTGAGCTCAAGTCCACACCTTGAGCTCAGTTTTAATTCGATACAAATTGGACTATTAAATTTAATTGCTTGTTTTGTCTAATGTTTGAACTCTTGGTAAACATATAACTAAAACCCTTTTGACAAATAAGCCTTTAATCCTTAATATACGCATCACCTCACAACGTCCCTATCGTCTAGAGGCCTAGGACATCGCCCTTTCACGGCGGTAACCGGGGTTCGAATCCCCGTAGGGACGCCATCTCTTGATCTTCTGATCAACACTTATTCATAATTATTATTATTTCATTGCAGATTTGCAGTTTTTCACTACAATAGCCCGCTTCATTCCCCAACTAATTCAACGCTTATGCACTCATCTCCGAATGATGCTTCGCATCAGGGCAATTCTGCGCCTTTAAAGCGCGCTATGAGTACTCGACATCTGGTCATGATTTCGCTAGGTGGCGCAATCGGAACAGGTCTATTTTTAGGGTCGGGTGAAGTCATTGCACAAACGGGGCCTGTAGGTGCCATTATTTCTTATTTTCTCGGTGGGATCATTGCCTATATGGTCATGCTGTGTTTAGGGGAACTTGCCGTTCATATGCCTGAGTCTGGCTCATTTGGTGCTTATGCCAAACGCTATATAGGCCCAGGTACAGGTTATACCATCACTTGGTTGTATTGGCTCACGTGGTCAGTCACATTAGGCACAGAGTTTACAGCGGCTGCCCTTCTTATGCAGGAATGGTATCCAGATAGCTCAATGTGGATGTGGACCCTAATTTTTGGTGCTTTCGTATTTACACTGAATATGATTTCAACCAAATGGTTCGCTGAATCTGAGTTCTGGCTGGCTTTGGTAAAAGTTATCACGGTTGTTGCTTTTATCTTATTAGGTTTAATGGCAATTTTTGGAGTCATTGGCTACAGAGGTTATGAAGCTGCGCCTTTATTTAGTAACTTAACAGCGCAAGGTTGGTTCCCTGAGGGCTTATTTCCAATCTTTACTACCATGCTGATTGTAAACTTTGCATTTTCTGGTACAGAGCTGATTGGTGTTGCTGCGGGTGAAACCAAAGATCCTGCCAAGAATGTACCCAAAGCCATCAATACTGCGATTTTCCGCTTATTGATTTTCTTTGTAGGTACCATCTTGGTCGTGACTTCACTCCTTCCGCATCAAGAAGCAGGTTTAGCGGCTGAAGGCGTGAGCAGTAGTCCATTTGTAACGGTATTCCAACACATTGGCATTCCGTATGCCGAAGATATCATTCGTTTTGTGATTATCACAGCACTGCTATCTGCTGCAAACTCAGGGTTGTTTGCTGCATCACGTATGATGTGGTCACTGTCTTATCAGAAACAATTACCAGCAGTATTTTCAAAATTAAATACTCGCGGTATTCCTTATGTTGCAGTCATTGTCACGATGATTGGCGGAATGCCGGGTTTACTGTCTGAACAGTTTGCACCTGAAACAATTTTTACCAATCTACTTGGTATTGCAGCCTTTACCATGGTCGTAGTTTGGATGAGTATCTGTTTAAGCCAATTTAACTTCCGTCGTCAGTGGTATAAACAAGGACGTAAAAAAGAAGAATTAGGTTTTGCAGCCCCCCTGTTCCCTATTGTGCCAATCCTTGGCTTTATCTTCTGCTTTATCACCTGTGTCAGTATGGTATTTGACCCAAGTATGCGTATTAGCTTCTTTGGTTGTTTACTGTTTATTGCAGTCTGCTATGCAAGTTACTATAAGTTCTATCACAATAAATCCTAAGCATTTATGTTAAAAAGAGCGACTGAGGTCGCTCTTTTTTTTATACTGTTTATATCAAGTACATCATCGGTGCATACACGATGAATATTGTATGGATTCATGGGATGAATCAGCAGCATAAGACTGCGCGTACCCTGCTTCAACATTGGCTTATCATATTAAAACAGGCCTTAGAACCGTGCGGAGAAGCAGATTACTTTCTTTATATTCAGCGACACAGTCGGCTGGCCTTTTACGGAGACCTTCTAACACGTCAGCATTTAGAAAACACCCTCAATGCCAGCACCCTCATACCGCAACACTGGTCTCCTTTTTCTTTTTTACATCCTATTCACCTAACACACACCGCTACACTCAATATCGAACATCAGACTGAAATTTCTCAAAACCCTCAGCTCACCATTTCTGATGAACTCTCATTCAATCATAAAATTAAGTACATCAGCCTATTGAGTAAGGATATTGCATTTCGTGATTTAGGAAGCTTAATGAATCACTTTCCAAAGCTACATAGCAGCTTTATTCATCGCTTTTTAATTGAAGCTTATCTATATTTATCCAATCCACACTTCATCCACACAGTGCATACACGTCTGCATGAGCAGTTACATGGTACGAAAGCTAAGATTGTGATTGGCCACTCTCTAGGCAGCGTGATTGCCTATAATTATTTAATTCAACACCCTGAACTCCACATTCAAGCGTTTATTAGTTTAGCTTCACCCCTTGCTTTTCGGGTCATACAGTGTCATTTACAACAACCCATTCAACGACCTGTGGCTTTATATGGCGACTGGATCAATTTTTATTCAGACATTGATTTTCTAAGCGCATTTCCTCTCTATCAAAAACCATTTGCATTTAATCCCGCCATTATTAATCAACAAATCACCACCGATCTTGCTCACCCTCATCTGATTGAGGGTTATTTACAACATCCTAGGTTTATAAATAGCCTCACCGATCTGCTTAAAAAATCGACTTAAATCATATAGTTTTTAATCACTTTATCTCTATTGTTTTAATTTTATGCACTCAACACTTAAAACTGGAATTATTTAGAGAAAAGCGTTTGACACCCCTCTGTTTTCGCCCTAATATACGCCCACCTCTGAAACGTCCCTATCGTCTAGAGGCCTAGGACATCGCCCTTTCACGGCGGTAACCGGGGTTCGAATCCCCGTAGGGACGCCAATTTCAGAAGTAAAGTTTTATTCAGTCCCTATCGTCTAGAGGCCTAGGACATCGCCCTTTCACGGCGGTAACCGGGGTTCGAATCCCCGTAGGGACGCCATTACTTAAGATCAAAAGTAATCGGTTTTAAAACATCACTTCTGTACTGTCCCTATCGTCTAGAGGCCTAGGACATCGCCCTTTCACGGCGGTAACCGGGGTTCGAATCCCCGTAGGGACGCCATATTTGAGATTGATTTTTTCTAAAGTCATCTCATAAAAAAGCCCAAGCATTATGACTTGGGCTTTTTTATTGCCTGTCTATTTACGATCAACTTCAACTAAAGCTGTCGAGGCAAAAATAGTCTGTGGTGCAATCACAGTTTCATTCAAGGGAATGTTTTGCCCATATCTCTGTTGCATGAGTTGCTTGACTTCAGACGAACTTAAATCAAATTGCTTGAGTTTGGATAACGGAGCCAACTCAATGCCTAAAGCATCATGATAAGCTTTCCAGACTATTTCTGAGCAATATAGCGCACGATTGTCCCACTCAAAATAAAGATCATAAGGCTGACCTAAGTATTGTTCTGCGTTCTTGATTAGCTTCTGCTTTTGCTGAACAGTCAAATTTGATTTAAAGCGCTTCACCACATAATGTCGCTCAACCCCGCAATCAATCCACTGCTGAAGTGCCGTATATTTCACAGGCTGAACTGCCTCTAAAACCCATGCTTTTCCATTTTTATTCACCATTAAACCCATATGGCTATAACGAGATTTGGTCGCTTTTTGTATCCCTAAACTTTGTTGAGACTTCGAGACGTGAAAAATAATATCGCCCGTTTGATAGGATGTATTCGCCCATAGCAGTTGAGGACTTGCCCAAAGTAAAACAGCACTTAAAATCACAACATTGCTATTTTTCATCCTAGTTTTCCTTTATTCTTCTTTTTATAGATACGACCTATCATTTTTAAAACTATAAAATATTTATGATCTTACATCATCTTCAAAACTCACGTTCACAGCGTATTCTTTGGCTACTTGAGGAACTTGAGCTGTCTTATGAACTCAAACTTTATGATACAGCACAAGCTAAACAAACCAATCTGAAATTTCCGACGCTCGACATTCCACAAGATGCTCAGACTGTACGATTGACTGAAAGCAGTGCCATCGCAGAATACTTATGCCAACTACAGCAGAAGTTGATTATTCAACATGACCATACACAGTATTGGAACTTCTGTTTTTATAGCCGTTATAGCGATGCCAGTCTCATGCCCAACTTGGCATTGAAACAGGTCTTCCAACACATTAAACAACAAACACCTTTAGTTGTACGTTTTGTGAGTTTAGCCTTTCAAGGCGCCTTCAATCGCGCTTATTTAAACCCTGAGCTACATCGACAACTTAAACAAATTGATACTCACTTAAGCACGCATTCATACTTTGCAGGCGATGTGTTTAGTTATGCGGATATACTAATGTGGTTTCCACTCTATGCAGCCAGTTATGCCACACCGCAGTTTGCTCAGTATCAGGCCATTCAACACTATTTCACCCAAATACGAAGCAGACCTGCCTTCAATGCTGCAATGGCACGCGGGCAATGGTCTGCTTCCTATTTTGAAGACTATTGGTCTATCACGCAGTAAGTTCTACTTAGGCAGACTTTCTAGAGTTAACTTGCCCTTTAATCACGGCTTTCACATTGCCTTTTAAATAATTAAAAAACACTTTGAGCGGTGACAGTTTCGGATTTGGTTGTTTGCCTTCTGCGATATCCTTAAATTGCGCGGCGTACCAGATCACTTCCATAATCGCCATTTTATCAATCATCGAAATACCCGTTTTAATCTTATCGACTGCATAACGCACATCTTGCCCTGCAATTAAACGGTTGGTCACATCGGGTTCTACCGCAAACGGGCGTGCCATCCCAATAAAATCACACGCACCACTTTCTAAGGCTGCATTCATACCAGCCACAGTGCGAAAACCACCTGTCACCATCAACTTACACTGGACATGTTTACGAATTTTTTCAGCAAATTCTAAAAAGTAAGCCTCACGTGCAATGGTCGACGCTTTACGTTTTTCTTGCTTCACTCCTGCCATCGCAGGTGCTTCATAGCTACCACCTGAAATTTCAATCAAATCAATCCCAGCCGCATCAATAGCTTTAAATGTAGCAATGACATCTTCTTCCGAGATTCCACCACGCTGAAAATCTGCTGAATTAAGTTTGACCGAAATAATAAACTGATCCGAAGTCGCTGCACGTACCGCTTTATAAATTTCCAATAAAAAACGCATGCGGTTTTCAGCAGAATCACCCCATTGATCTTGGCGTTTATTGGTCAAAGGTGATAAAAACTGACTAATCAGATAGCCATGTGCGCCATGTAATTGCACTCCTTCAAAGCCTGCTTTTTCACAGATTGCAGCTGAAGTTGCAAAGCGCTGGATAATATCGAGGATTTCATCTTCGCGAAGCGCTCGCGGCGTTCCAAAGCTCATTGCTAAAGCAGGGCTAAACGGAACTGCTGAAGGTGCAACCGTCTCCTTATTTAAACCCTTTGGACATTGACGTCCCGGATGTGACAACTGCACCAATTGCACCATGCCATGTTTTTTACCAATCGCAGCCCATTGTTTTAATGATTCTAAGTCACGTTCGGTTTCAATCACCACCACACCCGGCTCATTTTTAGCTCGGAAGTCCACCATCACATTACCTGTAATGGCACAGCCTAGGCCACCCTTTGCCCAAGCCTCATACAAGCCCAAGTGCAAATGATTCGGCTGACCTGCATGATTGGCCAGTGCTTCACTCATCGCCCCTTTAATCATCTTATTTTTAAAATGGACCTGGCCAATGTCGATTGCGCTTGCAAGCTGGCTCATGAAAATTCATCCTTTAATATTTTTTAGTGTTTTTACTCTATGTGTTTTTTGGCTACAGTCAAGAAAATTTGACAATTCATTTTGTCAAATTCTCCAACCTTTTATTTACTAAAATAATTTTACTGATACTGACTGGCTTGAATCAGTCGGCGTGTATAGTCAGACTGCGGTTGCTTAAAAAGTTGTTCAGTGGCTTGTAACTCCACAACTCTGGCATGTCGCAAGACCAAAACGTGTTGGCAAAGTGCTCGTACCACTTGTAAGTCATGACTAATAAACAAATAGCTGATGCCCTGCTCCTGTTGTAGACGGCGTAATAAAGCCACGATCGAACGTTGCGTATTTCGGTCTAAAGCCGAGGTTGGCTCATCTAAAATCAATAGTTTTGGTTGAAGTACCAAGGCTCTCGCCAAAGCCACACGTTGCCTCTGTCCGCCAGATAGCTCATGTGGATAATAGCTTTTAAATGTGACTGGTAACTCCACCTGAGATAAGACATTCTCAACACGCTGTGTCCTCTCGAACAAGGACAAAGGTTTTAAGGTCAGACCTTCCATGATAATTTGCTCAACACTCATACGTGGATTTAAACTTGCAAACGGGTCTTGAAACACGATTTGAAAATCACCGCGAAATGGACGTAATGCTTTTTGCGAAAGTTGGTTTAAATCATGTCCTCCAAACTGGATCTGTCCTCGACTTTCAATCAACCTTGCTACAGCCAGTGCCAAAGAACTTTTGCCTGCACCACTTTCCCCCACTACGCCCAATGAATGCCCTTGAGCAAAGCTCAAGTCCAAAGCTTCAACCGCAGCACGATACTGCGTCGTGCGATTCAACCAGCCTTTTTTAATCGGAAATTTGACCTCAAGTTGTTTTAAGCTGAGTAAAGGTGCTGCATCTTGTACGCTAATGGCTTGACCAAAAGAATGATTGATTAAGTTTTGAGTATAAGGAGACTGCGATTGCTCAAAAATCTGCGTAACCGCCCCTTGCTCTACGACCTTGCCCTGATGGATGACCACAACATCATCAGCATAATGTTTCACCAAGTTAAGGTCATGGCTAATCAAAATCATGGCCATGTTATGACGCTGTTGTAAAGACTTGAGCAAGTCTAAAATTTGAACTTGTAACATGACATCTAGTGCTGTGGTGGGTTCATCAGCAATCAAAATATCAGGCTCTTGCACCAGCGCCATGGCAATCATGACCCGTTGGCGCTGTCCACCAGACAACTCATAAGGAAAACGTTGCAACACACTTTCAGGATTTGCAATACCCACATCCTCTAGCAAGGCAATTACACGCTGCCGAGCTTGTATTTTCGACCACCCCTGTAACCAAAGAGTCTCAGCAATGATCTTTTCCACCCGATGTAAAGAATTCAAGGCGGTCATCGGCTCTTGAAAAACCATCGTGATTTTTTGCCCACGAATCGGCCTAAATTGTGCATCGTTCAGCGCTAAGAGATTTTTTCCATCTAACAGTACTGAGCCTTGCACTTGCAATATTTTCGGCAATAACCCCATCAAGGCTAAAGCGCTGATTGATTTTCCTGAACCGCTCTCTCCAACCAGTGCTAAAGTCTGCCCAGCACGCAGTTCAAAACTGAGCTGTTCGACCAATACCCGCTCTGCACTTTGAATACTCAGTGCATTCACTTTAAGTATCGGTGCTGTACTATTGGCGTCTAGGGTCAAATGCATCGCGCAAAGCCTCCCCGATATACATCAGCAACGCAAGCACAATGGCCAAGCTGAAAAAGCCAGACAGTGCTAACCACGGTGCATTTAAATTATTCTTCCCTTGTAACAAAAGCTCGCCCAGTGATGCCGCATCAGGTGGTAGGCCATACCCCAAGAAATCCAGTGCTGTTAACGCAGTAATATTGGCAGTTAAGATAAAAGGGAGTTGTGACAAGCTAGAGCTGATGGCATTGGGTAAAATATGCCGAAAGATAATAGCTCGGTTGGTGACACCTAAACTCCGTGCTGCACGAACATAATCCAACTGGCGCGCTCTTAAAAACTCAGCACGTACCAATGGAGCCAAAATCGTCCAACTGAATAACAGCATGATGAAAAACAGCCAGTAGATATTGGGGCTGAACATACTGACTAGAATCATCACCATGAACAGCATGGGTAGCCCACCCCAGACTTCTAAAATGCGCTGCCCAATTAAATCGACCCAACCACCGTAATAACCTTGTATTGCCCCAATCACAATGCCCAATACAGCTGAACTGAAAGTCAAAATAAAACCGAACAGCAATGAGACACGTAAACCATACAATACACGCGTCAGAACATCACGACCTTGGTCATCTGTCCCGAGCCAATTTTGCGCCGTGGGTGGTGATGGTACTGGGACAGTTAAATCTACATTGGGAGTTTGATATGAATATTGAATCAACGGCCACATGGCCCAACCTTTTGCTTGAATCAGCTGTTGGACCACTGGATCTTTATATTCAGTTTCAGTCTCAAAAACACCGCCAAAAGTCGTTTCAGGATAGTGTTTCAATACAGGGAAATACAAAGCATGATCATACTTCACCAACAACGGTTTATCATTCGCGATCAGCTCTGCGGCTAAGGACAGTACAAAAACACAAAGAAATAAAATACAACAACTGAGCCCGAGCTTATTTTGCTTAAATCGTTTGAAACCTGCCTGTAAAATGGGTGACATCAGCCTCTCCCTTGCGAATCAAAATGTATTCGCGGATCAATCCACTGATACAACACATCGCCAATCAGACGCAGCAGCAAGCCCAACAAAGTAAAAATGAACAAGGTGCCAAAGATCACAGGATAGTCGCGTTGCACAATCGCCTCAAAGCCCAATAAACCTAAACCATCCAGATTAAAAATGATCTCGATAAATAAATTACCTACAAAAAAGTAAGCGATTAAAGCTTCAGGTAAACCTGCTACCACAATCAATATTGCATTGCGAAACACATGACCATACAACACTTGAGACTCGGTCAGACCTTTAGAACGCGCCGTTAACACGTAAGGCTTGCTGAGCTCTTCCATAAACGAATACTTGGTAAGATAAGTCACCGTGGCAAAACCACCAATCACCATGGCTAACAGCGGTAAAGCCATGTGCCAAAAATAATCTTTAATTTTGCCCCATAGCGACAAGTCCGCAAAATTTTCCGAAACCAAACCTTGTAAGGGGAACCATTGAAAATAAGAACCGCCTGCAAAAAATACAATCAGAAGAATTGCAAAAATAAATGCAGGAACCGCATAAGCCACGGCCAGCAGTAGCGATGTAGACTGATCAAACACCGTACCGTGCAATCGAGCTTTTTTGATGCCCAAAGGAATGGAAATCAGATAAATTAACAAGGCACTCCACAGTCCCAAGGACACGGATACAGGTAATTTATCCTTAATCAGTGCTGTAACGGGCTGGTCTTTAAAAAAGCTGGTGCCGAAGTCCAGTTGCGCATAATTTTTCACCATTTCAAAAAAGCGTACATGCATGGGCTGATCAAAACCATAATGTGCTTTGATCTTTGCGAGCATTTCATCACTAAGTCCTTGTGCGCCTTGATAGACATTTGAACCTGCACCTGCACCGCCCAGATTACCCAAAGTTTGCATGACTTCCGCTTGCTGAATAGCTTGCTCAACAGGCCCTCCAGGCGCAATTTGGATCACAGCAAAATTGATCAACAAAATCAAAAATAAGGTCGGAACAATCAGCAACAGCCTTTTGAATATATAGATACGCATCTCAAAAACCCCTATGCCAGCTTATGGCTTGGTTGCCTGACCTAAATACTGGCTCACCTTTTTTGTCTGTTTAGCATCACTCCACCAATAATCCAACCCGACATTCAACTGCGGGCTCCGTGCCGGTTTTTGATACATATTCCAATAGGCATACCATTGATCAGCTTTACCATAGGTTGGTATTTGATAATAACCTGCACGCAGCAAGCGATCTAAAATACGCGTTTGTACCACCACTTGCTTACGATCAGGTGCTTGAATCAACTGTTGAATCATCTGATCAATCACCGGATTTTGAATGCCTGAATAATTATAATTTCCCACCTGATGGGCTGAAGTACTACCCCACAGTTGTACCTGTTCTTTGCCCGGTGTTAAAGACTGCGGCATCGTTTGTAGGGTCATATCAAAAGCTTGAGTACGCATCCGCTCATAATACTGAGGTGTATCAACCTGTCGAATGTTTAGCTGTATTCCTAGTCGCTTTAGATGGCGAACAAAAGGCGCAACTTCACGCACAGCATCACTTGGCTGAATCAGAAACTCAAACTGGATCGGCTTATTTTTCTGATCCAACAATTGCCCTTTGGCATTATATCTATAGCCATTTTTTAATAAAATCTGTCGTGCGATAAGCAAATTATTTCGATTATAGCCCGATCCATCTGAAGCTGAATAATGCCAATTTTTTAAAACGCCGTCTCGCTGCACAGGATGCAATTTCGTCAAATAAGGTTTTAAAATTTTGATTTCAGCAGCCGAAGGCAGACCCTTCGCCTCTAGTTCGCTATTAGAAAAATAACTTTGCAGACGTTGATATTGCCCATAGAACATCGCTTTGTTTTGCCACTCAAAGTCGTAGGCATAAGTTAAAGCTTGGCGAAAATAAATATCTTGAAAGGGCTGACGACGAGTATTAAACACAAAACTTTGCGTCGGTATCGGATTGAAATGCTTAAAACGATACTTTTTAATAAGACCTTGTTTCACTGCGGGAAAGTTATAGGCAGTCACCCATTGTCGTGCGGATTCTTCCTCATGCAAGGTATATAAACCCGCCTTAAATGCAGTAAAAGCAATATCTTTGCTGCGATAATACACATAGCCTACACGGTTAAAATTATAGCGCCCTTGGTTGACCTTTAAATCTCTGGCCCAATACTTTGGATTACGCTTATAAACAACCCGCTGCCCTGCATTGATTTTCTCTAAAACATAAGGGCCTGAGCCTAAAATCGGTTTGACTGAAGTTTTACTGAAATCTTTGCCTTGCCAGTCTTTTTTTGAATAAATTGGCATTCTAGCCACAATCAAAGGCATTTCCACATTATTTCGTGTTTTAAAATACATTTTGACGCTGTATTTGGACAACACTTCGGTCTTGGCTAAATCCGACAAATACATCTGTAAGCCAAAATTGGACTTGCTTTGAAAGATATCAAAACTGAACTTTACATCAGCTGCGGTAACAGCACTACCATCACTAAAGCGTGCTTTTGGGTTTAAATGAAAAATGATCGCATTAAAATTTTTCGGGTCATAGCTGACCTTTTCTGCCAACAATGGATACATCACTGCAGGCTCATCTAACGAACTACTCATGAGTGAATCAAATAAATAATTGGTTCCCTCAACCGCAGTACCGCGACCATTCATGCTGTTTAAGTTATCAAAACTCCCAATGACTGCACGTGTTAATTCGCCACCCTTCGGTGCCTGCACATTGGCATAAGGCAGATGATCTAATTGGCTGTATTTCGGCATACCATAAGGTGCAATAAAAGGCATGGTCTGCACTGCAGACCATGCCTTTAAAGGTATCGTTACAAGGCTGAACAGCAAGAGCGTTGTTCTAACCATCATCGGAGATTTCTCTGAAATTGCATTTCAACTCAATATTAGTTCGGCACCTTAATTACATCACCAATGCGCAACTGCGTATTCGGCTTAATGTCATTGAGCTCAGCCAATTGCGAAGTGTCCATCCCATAACGGCTTGCCAGTCCAATTAAGGTATCACCACGTTTCACTGTGTACTGCGTAATCAGTTTCGGGATTTGAATGCTTTGGCCAACTTGTAAGCCCGCACGTGCACTGAGGTTATTTAAAGCAGCAAGCTCTGACACCGACATCCCAACACGACTTGCAATTGAGTTTAACGATTCACCTGACTTCACTTTATAGCTTTCAGTTGCTCGACCTGAATTTGCTTGTGGTTTTGCTGTCACTGTTTCTGTTTTAATTGGCGCCGGATCAACATCACCGTCTATTTTTAAACGCTGACCGACACGAACATTGGCCGTACGGCTTAAGTTATTCAGTTCAGCCAAATAGTTAAGCTGTAAGTGATATTTACGCGCAATACTATTTAGGGTTTCACCCGATTTCACCACGTGAATATCAGTTGAGTTATTACTTGCAGTCGTTTGTTTTTCGACTGTTTTCGGCATTTCAACAGCAGATACTTCACCCGTTAATTTGAGTTTTTGACCCGCACGTAAGCCCGCTGTACGACTCATATTATTGAGGTCAGCAATATAGTCCATACCCAAATTATATTTCGAAGCAATCGCAGTTAATGAGTCCCCCGACTGAACGGTATAAGTATCTGGCACAGTTGAACCCGCAGGGATTTTGATTGTTTGACCGACTTGTAAACCACTATTGCTTGAAATGTTGTTTAAATCCGCAAGCTCTGACAGGCTCATTTTCGACTGTGAGGCAATGCTATATAGCGTATCACCACGTTGCACTTTATAACTTTCAACTTTGAACTGTGGTGCAGCTTTAGCATTATCAATTTTAACAGAAGAGGCTTTTGTATTATTTGCCGCTAAGCTTTTAACATCATTGAGAGGCACATTAATTTTTTGTCCCACCAACAAGTTGCTGCCCGCATTTAAACCTGGTGTTAAATCTGCCAATTCTTGGTTTGACAGCGCATAGCGGTCTGCAATCAGTTTCAGATATTCGCCACGTTTCACAGTATAAGACTGAGTTGCTACTTTAGTTTGGCTAGTCGCTTTCTCATCGTTAGCTTTTGCGCGTGATTGTGCTGTTTCTTTTAAGGAAAGCTTTTGTCCCACACGCACGCCACTGCTCACACTTAAACCATTATAGTCAGCCAACTGTTTAAGACTTAAACCAAATTCATCTGCAATACCCGTTAAAGTATCATTGGCACGAACGGTATAACTATCAGGCTTAGAATCTGTTTTTATAGCAGAACGCGGTTCGACTTTTTCAACCAGAGGTTTTGCGTCATATAAATAAATAGAGGTTCCGACATATAGTGTAGCATTGGCATCCATTTGATTCCATTTCGCTACATCACGCCAATTCACCCCATTTTTAGCTGCAATTACGGCTAAAGTATCACCCGGTTGTACGGTATAAGTTGAACGTTTGCCTTTTGGCGGAACAATTACAATTTCAGAGTCAGTCTTAACAAAGTTTTTACCTTGATTACGTTTCACTTCGTCCGAATCAAGACTGGTATTGTCTGCCACCGATTTTGGATATGCAAAGCCTTTAGTCAACTCTTTACCTTGTAGCTCAGCCACAGACTGACTCGTTTGAATTGCAGTCAGTTTAATTTTGCCATCTAAAGGATCGACAATTTCTGTCCCTTGTGGTGCTAAAGCTTGAATTTCAGCAACCACTTCAGCTTGTTCTGCTTTGGTCGCAACAGGTTTTAGGACTTCATCAACAGTTTTAGTTTGACCTTCAGCCTGAATGGCTGCAGTTAACTGCTCACGCTCCGCAGCAGAAATCGGGGGTTCAACTGATACTGGTTTTACAGGTGTCACAGGCGTTACAGCAACAGGAATACGTGGTGCACTTGGAATATCGCTATTGGCAGCAAAGGCTGCTAGTGCACTCGAACCTTTAGGCGTAGAACCGCGTACGGGGGTACTTACACTTGCGGCACTAGATGACGTTACAGTGGATGTCGTTAACTTCGGCTCAGTTTTGGTTGTTGTTGTCGCCAAAACTGGTGGAGTATTTTTCGATGGAGAAATAGTTTTGCTGTTTAAAGTTGGTGGTTCAACCTTGCTCGGTTGGATTGTTTGATTATTTTCAGGCAATTTAGTATTGGCAGATGCCCATAAACCGCCTGAGCCACCTTGTAACTTCTTCAAACGCGCATCAACTGAAGGGCTCAAATCTGCAGGAATTAAAATTCGCATTGGACTTGAACTATCAATCCACTCTCCACGGTGTCCTGGGTTTAACTGATACAATTCGGCTCGGCTTAAACCTGTAATCGACGCAACTTCATTTAAACTCACCGCGCCCACAGTGACTTCTCTAAAGTGCGGACGGTTCGCAATCGGCGGCAAATTAATGTTATAGGCATTTGGATTTTTAATGATCTGCGCAACTGCCAAGAAACGTGGTACATAGTTCATGGTTTCTTCAGGCAGTTTTAACGACCAATAATCCGTTGGTAAACCCGCCGCTTTATTGCGGTTAATCGCTTGTTGAATACGGCCCGGACCTGCATTATAAGCTGCTAGCGCAAGTTCCCATGAACCAAACTGGTTATATAAACTTCCTAAGAATTCATACGCAGCACGCGTTGACTCAACTACATCACGTCGGCCATCGTACTGGCTACTTTGTTTTAAGCCATAAATACGGCCAGTACTTGGAATAAATTGCCATAAGCCCGCAGCTGCAGCACTACTGGTTGCAGCAGGATCATACGAGCTTTCAATCACAGGTAGCAGAGCAAGCTCTGTTGGTAAACCACGACGCTCAGCTTCTTTAACAGTATGATACAAATAACGTGAAGCACGCGCACTTAAGCGATCCAAATACGGTTGACGTGAAATAAACCAACCGCGCTGTGCATCAATACGTGGATTCCAGTGATCACTGTTCATCTTAAAACCCACAGTCATCCGTTTCCACACGTCACCGTGCTTTAACACCAAAAGTCGATCCCCTTCCACCGCGCGCATATCGGTCGCAGAAAGGAGGTCTTCTAAAGAATCTAAACTGTTTGCATCTAAATAACCTGAACCCAGTTGTTTGGACTTCGATGCCTGAGTTGCACTTTGCGTCGAGGAACAGCCTACCAAACCGAGTGTCGCAAGTGCTGAACCGAGGACTGTAATTTTAAATAATGTCGGTAACATCGGTTGGCCAAAAAAGGCAGCTGACTTATACATAAGAGAATCCAAACAACTCGTATAAAATTTATTTTTTAGATCTGCCATTGTAGTAAAGCAGGCCACAGACACAAGGCGTTAATTTAACTCGAAATCAGTATAAATGTTACAAGAAATTAAAAAAGCTGCATCTTATACACTTCTCTAGTGCATTTGCGTTATACAATGGTGCCCGCTTAGTTTTAATTTTCAGTTTACGGAAGTTGTGTATGTCACAAACAATTACCCTGTATGTCGATGGTGCTTGTCGTGGAAACCCAGGTCTTGGGGGATGGGGTGCCTACATTATTACAGAAACTGAAGAACATAAACTGTATGGTGGTGAAGATAATACCACCAATAACCGCATGGAACTCACTGCCGCTATTGAGGGTATCCTTTTTTGCCCAACAGACGCAAAGTTGATTGTTTGGACGGATTCAACCTACGTAAAACGCGGCATTACCGAGTGGATTACGGGTTGGAAAAAGAAAAATTGGAAAGATGTTAAAAATCCAGACTTATGGCAAAAACTCGATGCAGCCTGTCAAGGGCGTGATATCGACTGGCATTGGGTTAAAGGTCATGCAGGTCACGAAGGCAATGAAATGGCAGATCAATTGGCAAACCTCGGTGCCGATCAAACCCAGGCTCAACTTCGTCAGTCTAAAACTGCAACAACAGAACCGTCTGTAGATAAAAAAAAAGTTGAACCCGACTGGTTGTTAAACGATCCTTTTGGTTTGGGTTTCGATGACGAAGAAGCCGATGACAGCGAAGATTTGGCCGAAAGTGAAATAGACGTTCCAGTACAAGTACCAAGTACAGTAGCTGAACCAGAATTTGAGACAACGAAGCCTTCTACTGATCAAACGCCTGAAATTACGGCAAGTGTCGATTTAACACAACTCAATCAACATCCGCAAATTGTGATTACCCCGCGTAAGGTTGAAGTCTTTGGTTCAAGACAACTCATTCTCGATACCGAAACCACAGGTTTTTATTATCAAGATGGCGACCGTATTATTGAAGTCGGTGCCATTGAAATGGTCAACCGCAAACTTACGGGTAGTTCAATTCATATTTATATCAATCCGCAAAAACCTGTGGGCGACTCTGAAAATGTCCACGGTATTTCAGATGACTTTCTTAAAGACAAACCGCTGTACCAAGATATTGCAGATACTTTGTTTGCATATTTAAAAGGTGCTGAGATCATTGCACATAACGCGACTTTCGATATGAACTTCTTAGATACAGAGTTCAAGCGTGCAGGTTTTGTTGCGCTTTCTGAAGTATGTGCGGTGACAGATACTCTCGCGATGGCAAAGTCTAAGCATCCGGGACAGAAAAACTCACTCGATGCCTTAGTTCGCCGTTACGAAATTCCACAGCGTGACCGTACATTCCACGGCGCCTTACTCGATGCTGAAATCCTTGCTGATGTTTACTTAGCTATGACGGGTGGTCAGGTTTCTTTTGATATGGACGCCCTATCACATAGCGAACAACAAAATAGCCAAGCAACACGTCAAACACTTGAAATTGAACTCCCAGTGATTTTACCCTCGACCGAGGAACTAGAAGCACATGAGACTTGGGTCAAACAATACCAAGAAAAACATGGCACACCTTGCCTTTTCGCCAAATAAAATCTAAAGTTTTTGTTAACTTTTGTATTACAAGATTTTTCAGTTAGGCTATAGTGATAAACAAGTTGCTATGCCTCTATTTGGCAGCATATAAACACGATAAAACACTAGGATAGGTGCAGATCAATGTCTTACCAAACCTCTATTCATTTTGATCCAACAGCGCTGCTGATAATAAAAAATGAAGTGGATAATTCCATTAAACTGGTTGAATCAGCTGTGAGCACCTTAGCAGAAGATCAGACTTTACCATTTGGAATTGACGATGCATTAAACCAATTTGAGCAGTGTGCTCAAGTCCTTGCATTGATTGATATGCCAAGCTTGGCAAAAATTGCTGAATACTCTGCTGAGTTAATGCGCAAGATCATGGGGAATCCTGCACAAATTAATACTCAAGATGTCATTGCGCTGAGTGAAGGCACAACGATGCTAAAGCGCTACATTGAATTCATCTGCTTAAGAGAAGTCAAAATCCCACAGTTTTTACTCGATACATTAAACCGACTGGAACTAGCTTTAGGTAAACCTTTGACCCAAGAAGGTCAACATATCGAGTCGCTATTAGATTGCATCACTCCTGATTTTCATTTACCCCAAGCACCAAGTCTTGAAAAATCACAATACGTTCACCGCTTGTATAAGCTTTCTCTAAGCAAAATGCTGAAGCAAGAAGAGAGTGAGTTGGACTTACAAGCTATAAAATTGGTTGGAACCTATTTAGCGGGGCTATCTGAACAAACACCAAGTAAACAGTATTGGAACTTGGTCTATGTTGCACTCAATCAAATTGATCAGCTCATCATCAATGAACCCCGCTTACGCACCCTAGTCAGTATTGAACGTAATATGGCGCAATTCTTTGCAGCCCCTGAAAGCTTCAAAGCAGACTTAACAGATCTTGCTAATATTCTCAGCCTTTGTATTAGCCAAGAAGATGAAGTATCTCAGCAAATTCGGAGTCAACTCAACATTGGCGATGACCTACTGACTGATACTCAACTACAAGTTTTCAGCCGCCACTTATATGGCCCTGATTTTGAAACAATGCATACGATTAGTGATTTGGTCACCGCTGAAATGTCACAAATCCGTAATGATATTGAGTACAACTACCAAAACATGACGCCAGAAAAGACTCAAGAGCTTCAAGCGAAGCTGGTCGATCTTGCCAATATTTTCAAAGTGTTAAATTTAAACGAAGCACATAATGACTTAAACCGTCAGGCAGCATCTCTCAGTCAAACTGATATGCTTAAAGATGAAAACTTTGCACAACAACTCATGAATGTCATTCTGTCAGCAATGAACTCGATTGGCGTACTAGAGCGTCACCATACATCAAGCCGCTTGCAGCTTCGTGTGAATAACATGAATATCTCGCTAGACCGTTTAGACGAAGCACATGCAGCTTTGCTCACAGAAGCAAAAGTATCCATTGATTTAAGCAGTCAAGCATTGACGCAATACCAACAAGAACAAAACTTAATCGTGCTTGAGAATACCTCTGCCCAGTTACGTGAAGTAGCTGGTGCAATGTTGTTCTTGGGTGCAGAACATGGTCAAACAGCACTGAATATTGCAGCAGCATTTGTTCAACAACAGCTAGATGCAGAAACGGCTCTGACGGCAGCGCAAGTGAATCATGTGCTTGATGCACTCGCAAGTGCCGATATGCTGATTGAGAATTTAAAGAGTAAACAACCTGTATTACACAGCATGTTTGATGTAGCATTAGCCAGTAGCCAAAACTTAAAGACTGTTGCCTAATGTCAGAATTATCACTTGCATATATTTTTCATCAACAACAATTATTGGTTGACCATAACTTCCAATTGCCCCGTGTAGAAAAGTTAGCAAGTGATTTAAGTTTTCACTCGGGTGATCAGGTGATTGCCCGAGATTTATTAGAAAATGAGCCTATTCCCGAAGGCTTGCAGTTAATTCCAATTCGTCAGTTACTTCCACTTTGGAGTACTGAGCAATTTGAGCAAGCCAGCCGCGCAATCCAACTACTAGAATGGCGCCGTAATCATAAGTACTGTAGCCACTGTGGTCATGCCACTCAAACACATGCAACCGAATACGCCATGATTTGCCCTGCTTGTGGTTATCATCAGTACCCACGTGTACAACCGTGTGTGATTACAGTCATCACTCGGGGAGAAAATGAAATCCTATTGGCTAAAAATGCACGCAACACACGCAGCAACATGTATGGTTTGATTGCAGGTTTTGTTGAGGTCGGTGAAACTTTAGAAGAAGCTGTACGTCGCGAAACATTGGAAGAAGTCGGGATTCAAGTGCAAAATATTCAATACTTGGCAAGCCAGCCTTGGCCTTTCCCGAGTAATTTAATGGTTGCATTTAAAGCTGAATATGCCTCGGGTGAACTATGTTTACAAGAAGAAGAAATCAGTGATGCACAATTCTTTAAGTTTGATCAACTCCCTGAAATTCCTTTTAAAGGCAGTATCGCGCATGCGATGATTATGCATGCGACTCAAGGGACTATTGTGGCCGATGACACACGTGAGTGGCTATAAGCTCACTCACTGTTCCATGATAAGTTACGACCCAATTAATGCTTAAGTGCATCCTCTAACGCCTGCATGATTTTTTGCTTGGTACTAAAGTAACGACTAAATAAACTTGAGACTGAACCAATCATCGAGATATGTCCCATACGTGGTACGGTCCAAAGTTGACTGTAATTACCCTTTTCTTTCAATCTACGATCCAAGTCAACAGCATTGCTTAAGCCAACAATGTCATCATTTTCTGCAACCAGCAGATAATGTTTCACCGTATTCGACTCAACAAAATAATACGGCATGACTTCTTGATAAGGCTTGTTTTGATCAAAAGCATCTGCACAAATTGGATCGCCTTTATAGTCAAAATGATAAGGCCCTGCCAAACCAATAATGGCGGTAATTTGACTTCGGCACTGGATCTCATAAGGCTTAGGATGATAAAGCGCCGACATCACATTAAATGCACCTGCGGAATGCCCCATCAATACAACTTTTTCAGTCGAAATCTGATACTTTTGTTGATGCACATTTAAAAAGTTTAAAGCCAAACTCAAGTCATCAATTGAGGTCGGAAAGATATGCTCAGGTGCCAAATGATAATTAATCACTGCCACATCAAAACCTTCTTTGGCAAAAGCCTCACCAATGAAGCGATAGTCTTTCTTATCACCATGCATCCACGCACCACCATGCACAAAAACAATTAGTGGACGATGCTCACGTGGCGTTTGTGTGCGGAACAAATCCAAACGATGTCGCGCACGCAAACCATAAGCTACATTTTCTTGAACGAAATAGCCTTTACGCGGCGTTAAACGGTTTAGGGCATAACTACCGACATCATAAATACGAAAATCACGGTACAGTAATCTTGCATACTCTACCGAACGATTCAGTCCTTTAATAAAAGGCTGAAGTTTATTGAACATTACTTGGCTCAACTTGGTCTGGGTCTATCGCTACAGGTGTTTGTTCTGTAGGTACAGCATTCATCATAGGTGATGCAAATGCATTGCTCGTTTGTGATTGTTGTTCAATGTTATCAACTAAGGTAATAATTTTAGTGACGTTACCCACTTGTTGTAATACTTGGTTTAAGTCCGCAATTTCAGCAGTATTTAAACGCCCCATCACATACAACACGCCATCTTCTGTGTGAATCCGTACTTTTGCATCAGAAACCACCGCTGCTTTCATAATCAAACCACGGGTATTAGCCGTCACAGATGTATCTTGCATGATCGTACCGTAACTGATCTGGTCTCCAACAGTAATATAATTATGTACCGTTTTTACATCCGACATCGCACGGACATTATCTTCTGCGAGTTGACGTAAATGCTGATCAGGAACTTGTCCTGTTAATAGTACATTGCCGTGAAAACTTTCAATATTGACACGTGACTGTTTAAAACGGCTATCCAATTTATATAAATTAATTTTTGCAGTACGCTCAATTGAAGAGTCGATGAAAACTTGTCCTAATGAACGCGCACCACTTTCTGTTCCTACAGCAGCTGTCCCTGTTCCACCCGAAATGAAACTTGCACATCCAGATAAACTTGCGACACATAATACGGTCATTGCAATACGATTGAACACTCAGCAAGACTCCTCAATTTTTCAAACTATTTTTAATGCAGCATTTCAGCTCTGATTTTGTTCAAAGATTAATAAAGTCTTGATCAAAAGTAAAAGCATTTTCTATCCATTGCTGATCATAAGTGAATTTTGAAAAATCTTGCTGTATGGTTTTTGCAATTTCTTTAAAAAAATCAAAACAAATCACATCAAAGCGACAATAATAATGCTGGAAATGTGGATGATCTTGTAAAAATAACATGGCCGTTTTGGCTATTTTACGCTGTTTTGACTGGGAAATTGTTTCAACGGCTTGCGCAAATCGCGTTCTTGATCGCGCTTTAACCTCAACAAAGACCAACTCTTGCTCCTTCTGTACAATTAAATCAATTTCACCAAATCTTGAATGATAATTGCCTACCACATAAGCATAACCCTGTTGTTCTAATAAGACCAAAGCTTGCTGCTCTGCCCACTGTCCCAGTTTCATTCTGTTCTATTTCCCCGTTATTATTTTCTATGAATGGCAGTATGATCTAAAAATCACAGCTTAAATTATATATAGTTTGATGACTTCCATTATCTTCCTATCCGCTTAGACATAAAAGCTCTGATCTGAGATGTATCACCACCACTTCTCTTGATGACTTCTACTTTTCCTTATTTCTTAATAGCCAAATTTCAAGCGAAGTCTTAAATTGTAGCTGGAAAATAGATGTCTCATAGATTCTAATTCGCGCCATAGCGAGCAATTCGGGTAGAATGATGTATTGCAGTATGTTTGAAAAGATATATTGCACTTTTAGACTTTCAAGCGAAGTCCTTTTATTATTTTGCAGTGCGGAGAAAACCCATGAGTGCCCAGTTATTTGTAGTCGCAACCCCTATCGGGCACTTAGATGACATGACTTATCGTGCAATTGATGTATTAAAGTCAGTCAAAGTGATTGCTGCTGAAGATACACGAACCTCAGCTCAACTTCTTAAGCACTTCAATATTCAAACCCCTCTTACTGCATGTCATGATCACAACGAAAGTAATAAAATCGACTTGTTAATTCAGCGCTTGCTAAAGGGCGAAGACATGGCACTGATCAGTGATGCAGGTACGCCACTGATTAGTGATCCCGGTTTTAAATTGGTTCGTGCTGCACAAGAGCATAATATCCGCGTCATTCCTGTCCCTGGCGCTTGTGCCGCAATTGCTGCTTTAAGTTCAGTAGGCTTACCCAGTGACCGTTTTAGCTTCGAGGGATTTTTATCCTCCAAACAAACTCAGCGACTAGCAAACCTAGAAAAACTCAAAGACGAGACACAAACGCTAATTTTTTATGAAGCACCACATCGCATTTTAGACAGTGTGACAGATATGGCGAAGGTGTTTGGAGCAGATCGCCCTGTTGGTTTTGCACGTGAAATTACCAAAACCTTTGAAACCATCAAGAAAATGACTTTAGGTGAACTGGTGGCGTTCATTGCCAACGACCATCATCAACAAAAAGGTGAAATTGTTCTGGTTGTAGGCGGTGCAACTGCAGAAAAAGATATGGAACAAGAAAAGCTTGATCAGCTGTTAACACGCCTCTTACAAGATTTATCTGTAAAAGCTGCATCTCAATTGGCTGCGGACTTAACAGGGATTAAAAAGAAAATTGCCTACCAACGTGCTTTAGAACTCACTCAAGGCGACGCTTAAAAATACAAAAATAAAGAGCAGCAGAATTTAGGTTTTTTGCCTCGTTCTACTGCTCTAAATGTTAAGCGGATCAATGTGAACCGCTTAACCCCAAATTATGTTTTTATATCAGTAAAAATTTATAAGTAAGAATATGTAGAGCTTGCCTCATACTTGAGTATTGTCTCTATAGAATTAGCTTGCTTCTTGGTAGATACGACCGCCAGGTAGTTGGCAAAAGTATTGTTTCAAGGCATCCAAACAACGATGGATCTTCATCGGCTGTTGTTCATGCTTTGAAGTGATAGCATATAAAGTAAAATTTGGTAGCTTCCATTCTGGAATAACTTCTACTAAAGAACCGTTCACCAATTCTTTTTGTACATCCAAATATAAAATCCGAGCGACCCCATGACCATGCTGGCACAGCGTTTTTGTCACCAAAATATTGTTACTGGCTACTCTCGATTTCATCTCAAGCTCAACCATCTCACCTGTAACCACATTTTTAAAATCAAAATCATGATTATTTTTCATGATGGTAATCGGAATAAGATCGTGATTTTTTAAATCTTCAGGTCGTGAAATTGGCGCCGACTGGTTCAAATAACTGGGCGATGCGACCAAGATTTGTTCAACACGAGCCAAAGGCACAACATGAAAACTCTGATCGTCAACTATTGGCCCCATTCTTAAAGCAATATCAATACGCCCTGCAAGCAAGTCCACATAATGATTATCTGCTTCTATATGAACAGATAATCCACGATGTGCAGACATCCAATGTGACAAAGCAGGAATCACATGATTTGCACCCAACTCTGGCGTAGTCGCTATTCGTAGCTCACCGACTAGATCATCGCGCAATTCATTGATACGTATTTTGCCACGTTCAGCAGCGGCGAGCATTTCTTGACAGCTGTGGAAAAAAGCCTGACCTGCTTCAGTTAAATTCAACTTTCGAGTTGAGCGATGTAGAAGAACAACTTCCATCTCTTGCTCTAAAGAACGAATTTGCTGGCTCACAGCACTTGTAGTGATGCCTAGCTCACGCGCAGCACCACTAAAGGAACTTTTTTCTACAACACAAGCAAAAACACCCATTGCCCGTAGTTGATCTAACATAAAATTCTCTCTGGATTCATGAGAAGTTTTCATCTTTTCGATAAAAACAACTCATTGTATTATACGGTGAATTTTTTGCTTTGCATCCAGATTTTTTAATTTAATGGTAAAACTATAGTCGGATTGATTGGCTTGCCATCTAGGCGTACTTGGAACTCCAACATGGTACGATTTGTGCCTGTTGATCCCATTTCAGCAATTTTTTGGCCAGCTGTCACATTTTGACCGCTCTTCACATTCATTGCACTATTATGTGCATAGGCTGTGATATAGCCATCAATATGCTTGATCAAAATTAAGTTCCCATATTCTTTTAAACCGTCTGCCGCATATACCACCTGCCCATCTGCTGCTGCATAGATTGGATCGCCTTGGTTACCAGCATAGCGAATACCTTTCACATTATTGGCTAAATTGTAACCTTGCAATACAGCACCATTACTCGGTTTAACCCAACGTAAAGTCGAGGTTTGCGAGCTCGCAACAGGTGCAGTAGGTACTTTAGCAGGAGTCGTGCTGGTTGTGGTGGCTGTATTTTGACTCGGGAGACCAACATTTTGACGTTGAATTGGAGCAACTTGGGTCATTGGTTGTGTTGTTGTGGTACGCGGGTTCCCTGAGCCTTTTAAGCGTAGTGATTGCCCCACATAAATTCGGTACGGTGCAGCAATATCATTCATCTCTGCAACTGACAAATAACTCAGCCCATAACGCATCGCAATACCACTCAAAGTATCACCCGAACGAACCGTATAATAGTCTGGTGCTTTCGCAAAACGTGTTGCATTGTTGACCTGTGGCTTAGACGCACAACCACTTAAAATAACAGTCGAAACAACAGCAGTTGATAAAACAACTGTCTTCAACATGGCTGCGGGTACTGCAATGAAACGGATTTGAGACAACACAGACATTTATCTTACTCTCTAAAAAATACAAAAATAATAAATTTAATTTGCGCTAAGATTAGCAAAAAAGCATGTAGAAATAGTATCTCTGCGCGTATTTTCACAAAGTTATAACAAACAGTTGAGCATACGCCTTGTATTACCCAGCTGTATGGCTATTTATGGGTTCATTTGGACTTGTAATGCATGTAAAACGTCATAATTGGTGGCATCCATTTGAATAGGGGTAATACTCACAAAACCATGTGCCACTGCAAAAAAGTCAGACTCTACAGCATCATACCCCTGTTTAGGCTCTACTACCGCTTCACCAGATAATCCAATCCAATAGACTTGGCGCCCACGTGGGTCAACATGGCTGGTAATTGGTTTCGACTGACTACGACGTCCTTGATAGGTAATTTTCGCTCCCTGTAACTCTGCTACATCTGGGATATTAATGTTTAAAATATGTCGTGGTGGTAGCGTAGGCAAACCTTGTTGAACAAAGTCATGTACCCATTGTGCTGCATATTGATAATCTTCTGGGCTGTTGTAAGAACGTACTTCTGGCCCAGCCAATGATACTGCAATCGCAGGTTGCTTCATGAGTCGACCTTCAAAAGCTGCACCCACTGTTCCTGAGTACAGCACATCATCCCCCAAATTTGCCCCACTGTTAATCCCACTTACAACAAGGTCAAACTCAAAATCAAACAAACCATTCATAGACAAATACACACAGTCTGCAGGTGTACCATTGACTGCCCACATATCAGGTGCAATTTCAATTGGGCGTAACGGGCGATCCAAGGTCAAAGCGCTAGAAAAACCGCTGCGTTCACTTTCTGGGGCTACAATTACAACTCGACCTAAAGGACGTAAAGCACGTGCCAGTGCTTGAATACCAGGGGCAAAAACACCATCGTCATTAGCTATTAAAATATTCACTGCAATCTTCTTAAATCTATACTTGTCTGAAAAAACCTTAAAAAAACCATTTATTTATCTTTAATTTTAGTCGATATAGGTTCGCATTAATCTGTTAAATAAACGGGTACTGTAGCAGGTAATTTATTCAACCTAACAGGTAACTCAATGCTTTCAGATACCAAAATAAAATCGCTAAAACCTAAAGAAAAAATATATAGAGTACTTGATGCAGAAAGGTTATACATTGAAGTTAGACCTACTGGCAAGAAGTTATGGCGCTTCAAATACACTTTGAATGGCAAAAAGGTACTATAAGTTTCGGTGAATACCTTCTCGTATCACTTGAAGAAGCACGTAAAAAGAAAGATGAATCTAGGGTCTTGTTAAAAAACGATATAAACCCTGTTGATGAAAAAAAGAAAAAGAAGATTGATGCAGTTCTAGCCACATCTAATACTTTTAAAAAGCTTTATTGCACAAAGATTTAAAAAATAAATACCCCTAAGCGACTCAAGTTTAAATAACAACTTGGGTATGAGGTCGGCTTAATTCTGTAAATTTATTTAAGACTGCCACACGTGCATGAATCTCATTGACTTGACTGTCAAAATTCTTAGCGCTGAGTTTATCGCCTAATAATTCGATACAATGCATCTTGGTTTCGAGCAAACTACGCAGATGATATCCAGACCACTTTTTCCAAATCATTCTTCCTAGACGTTTACTGTTTTCAATAATTCTTTTCTTTCTAAAGATTATACTTTTTTGTCTTTCCATGGTTTTGCATTTTTTCTTGGCGGAATCACTGCTTGCGCTTGACGATCTGAGATCACTCGTCTGCAGCATTTAGTGTCATAGGCTCCATCGGTATAGACAGAATCTATTCGCTCATCAAGTGGTATTTGACCAAGTAAATCAGAGTACCCGTGAATCACTGATAACGATAGGTTTGTGCAACAAAGCCCCTTAAACCGGACTCCATAGCAGAATTTTGAGCATTAATCGGCGTGATACCTCTCGCAAGCTCTTCTTGATGTTTCTTCTCGTAAGCAAACATATAAGCTTGAAGTAAATTGTGATTGAAATCAAAAGAACCGCTATATATTGTTCTGCTTCTTTATATGTAAAAATAGCTGTTGTCATAACTTTTTATCCTTCTTTTATTAAAATTACTTTTTTTTCTTTGGCGAAACCCACATTTTTGGCATACCTATGACTAAGTTCCAAAAGATATAAGTAATCCCGTAAAACATTAATGCACCTAGTATCCATAAACCCAACATAGAATTCGTGAATAATTTATAAAATGCTCCTCCACGACCTATGCTATCCGCACCTTCTAACATAACAATGAAAGGTAAAACAATTGCTACAGGTGATAGACACATATTCAATATTGAAACTAAAAACCTCTTAGGAATTGGGTGATTTAGCATTTTATGGTCATAAAGCAAATACGACACTATTAAAAATAGAGTAGGAAAAGAAAAAAAATACATTAAAAATATGTAAATCCAAGCTCTAACCTCCACAATATTTAACAATGAAACATCAATATAAAATGGAAAAAATCTTAATATCAATTCCAAATTACTCAGCACTATATATTTATCAAAAAAAACAATAAAAAACTCAGATAACAATACCATAGCTCCACTAAGTAAAAATGAAGCCTTTAAATCAAAACCTACCTTACCCATACCATACTCGCTTATCGACATAATATAAAAAACACAATAAAAAACACATTAAAATATTAATATTTCATTTATCCATCTCACCAAATACATCAAACAAACCTATTTTAAATATAATTTAACTCAATACTTTTTAATTAATACAACCCCTTCAAAAATAATAAAAACCTCTGATTCTCATAATTCACTACACCTAAAATCTGCTCTATATAATTAATTCGTTTTGGAGTTTTATCTGCTTGAAATAGCTTATTTTCGTAATGTACCTCCCCCATCAAACTGACAACAAAAAAAAGGGGCACTATGAACTAAAAATAAAGTTTTCTCAGTATTATTCCATTCAAATTTCCGCGCTATTGATCTAAAAAAATATGAATGCGTCCAGCACGCACAATACGATCCTGATTTTCTATTCTAAAAGTTATATACATTATTTTTATTCACAAGTGTTAAGCTTCTAGTTTATATCACTTTAAATATTTTTACCTAAAATTTAAATAAGATGCTTAAAAAATTAACAAAAACTCAAACTTAAATGATTGATGTTTCATGCTTTCAACCCATATTAAACATTTAAACCAAATCAGTTAAATTCATCACAGTTATTTAAGTGTATGCACCTAAGTTTATCTTAAACTTAGCCATTTTTAGTCAGCAATTAAAATCAGTAGATTTACAGATAATATGAAAACATTAGCTAAAGAATTTAATGCCTTCAACGCCAAAATAAAAACGTATAGCATCTTAGGTGCAGACTGCACTATACATTGAGATAAAGCCATCTGAAAAGTAGGAACAACGAGTCTGAATGAATATTCAGTTATTACTTTACAAAAGGAAGAAAGCAACAAGATAAAATAAGCTAGCTGCTTCAGGCTTAAGCATAGAAAACAAGCCAAAGAAAAGATAATCCAACCGATAAATTATATTCAGTATTTGTCCATCAAATTATTCATGTTTTTTACTCATTTCAGATAACAAATCCAGTTGTATTTCTTGTATTTGAGCTAATCTATTCCACTGATGCATCAATAGATGATCTAGTTTTTCATTTAAATGTTGAATTTCTAACTCCGCCTTTAAATTTATTTTATAATCGTTTTGCGAACGCAACCTGTCTTTGGCTTCTTGTCTATTTTGGCTCATCATAATAATGGGAGCCTGAACAGCTGCGATACAAGATAAAATTAAATTTAATAAAATAAAGGGATATGGATCCGCAGGATGTGAAACCATCACGACTGTATTGATAATAATCCAGATCGCAAGGAAAAGTGCAAAGCACATGAGAAAAGCCCAACTGCCACCAAAACTAGCAATTCTATCTGCCAATCTTTCCCCTAGACTCCAATTTTGATTGAGCTGATCTTCTACATTTTGAGTGATCACCTCATGGTGTTGCAGACTTTTAATGACTTCACGCTCAAGATCTGTGACCTCTCCTTTCTCAGATTTTAACAGTGAATGAACATACTGAATTCGATATTTGGCTAAATCTGCTTGGCAAATATAACTTTGCGGTGACCATTCGGGGAAGTCATGTGCAATTTCTTCGATGATGGATTTTCGTATTGTCCCCATAGGAATGATATTTTTAATGAGGAATTTTTCCCCACAGACTAGACACTCACGACTTTCATTTTTTTCACTCATGATCACTCGCTTTAATAATCATTATAGTTTTTGGGGAGATAAACATCATCGAACAAATTTCAAACTAATGTCAAATTTTCACCATTTCTCGGAGTAGCCCTTCATTAACATTTTTCTAGACAGTAGCCATGAATAAAAAAATGCCACAGATATCATCATTATTCTGTGTCTTAAATAAGGCTAAACAAGTTCATATCATCAGGCTAAAAATTAAAAAAATCCAGCTTTAGAGCAAGGAGACAATCAATGCCTAACTTCACAAGACCTATGCGCTTAGGTCTACTTTTTCATACCATATTACTCACAGGCATCGCTGCTAATGTAGATGCGAATACACCCTCTGTAGTGTTGAGTTCTCCTAAAGATTTTATGTACCCAGATATAGATCATGGTCTAAGTGAAAGTCTTTACCCGAATGAGGCCGCCACTGCTAAAGAAATCGCGAACATCATTGAAATGACGATCCGAAAACAATATGCCACAGAGATTGCGCTACGTGATGCGCACCCTAAAGCACATGGTTGCGTACGCGCAGAATTTAAGATAAATGAGACATTGCCTCCAAACATGGCCCATGGTGTTTTTATTCCGGGTAAAACTTATCAAGCATGGATTCGTTTTTCGAATGGATCGAGTAATGCAAAACAAACGGATATAAAAAAAGACGCACGCGGCATGGCGATCAAACTTTTAGCCGTACCAAAGAAAAACCTTTTAGATGAACTTGCGCCTACGCAAGATTTCATCATGATCAATCACCCTGTATTCTTTGTAAATGACCCTGCTCGTTATCTGTCATTTATGCAAGATATCAATAGCGATCAATTTCTAAAAAAATTGCATGCCCCTTTTGCATTAGGAGCGAAAGGAACTTGGATTGCGTTAAACACTAGAAATAAAATTTCAAATCCACTACAAACTAGATACTGGTCTATGGTGCCCTATCAGTTAGGAGTTGGCGCGCATCGTCAAGCGGTAAAGTACTCTGCTCGCGCATGTTCAACCGTTGTTAGCCCTATTCCTGTTACTCCTCAAAAGGACTTTTTAAGAGAGGCTCTTCGGACGACGGTACAAAACCATGATGCCTGCATGGAATTTCTAGTACAACCTCGGACATCCAGCTCAATGTCTGTTGAAGACTCGATGACGGAATGGAAAGAAGACCAAGCTCCTTTCTATAAGGTGGCCACTATTCGTATTCCTCAGCAAGTTTTTGATACCCCTGAGCAAAATAAGTTTTGTGAAAATCTATCCTTTACACCATGGCATGCATTAGCTGAACATAAACCACTGGGTGCGATAAACCGAATGCGCAAAGTCATATATGACCAGATTAGTCGCGTCAGACATGAGATGAATTCAGCTAAACAAACAAACGCTAACAATGTCGGAGATAAATAAGGAATGTCCTATGGTTAAACTCAATGGCCTGCCAAACCTCTCGCACAAACAATCATTTAAAACCAAATATTTAAATTAAATATTAATACATTTTATTCAACATTAGTTCGCACTAATCTGCCAAATAAACGGGTATTGTAGCGAGTAACTTCTTTAATCTAACGAGCAACTCAATGCTTTCAGATACCAAAATAAAATTGCTAAAGTCTAAAGAAAAAGACATAGAGCACCTGATAATGAAAGGCAATACATTGAATTTTAACCCACTGGCAAGAAGATATAGAAATTCAAATACATAAGAAAGCAGCAGCTGTAGTTTTTGGTGAAAATCTTATTATCCCACTCTTATCAGTCAACCAAATCATATATATATCTCCTTTCAAAAAATAAATAACCTACTTTCACATATTTAACCCTATAACAAGAAACATTTTGATCTATTTTTTCTTCAAAACTAAATTGTTTGGAATAATATGGAAAACCACTAATTCTTATATCCAATGTATTATAAATCTTACCATCAATATTGACATCATACTTCCAAGAATCACTACTACGTCTATGATGGTATTTATTCTCTAAGGATAAGCACCCTACAAGAATTTCTTTATCATCTAATGATAATTCTCGTGCTTTTTTTCAAAAAAATAATCAATAAAAAATGGGTGTATAATAACAATTATTAAAATTGGATATATTATACATATCATATAATCCTTCATCCTCTCCCCACACCTCCAATAAAATAAATATATAATTAAACATAGACCAACTATTTTAACAATTATTAAAAAATTGAAATATCCAAAAATTTATGCACTTTACTATTACTACACATTACATCTAAATTAAAAAAATAGCTTTAACTAATTTCATAACAACCCATATATTATTAAAATATATATTTAGACACTCATATTTTTAATTTACTTTTATCTTAATTAATAAATTTCACAGACTAACTTAAACTAGAACTCAGACTCACATAGTTCACCACACCTGAAATATGTATTATGTATTGCATTAGTTCTGTGTTTTTTCTGCTTAAATTAGCTTTATTGTTCTTAATATATCAAATCCATCAAGCTGACAACAAACAAAGGCTCACCAAGCTTTAAAAGAAAATCGATTGAAGTATTATGCTATTTTAAAACACACACATATTTGAAAAAATCAATTTTTCAAAGTAAATGGAATCACCACCTCTATTTCGCAATATTTTTAAATATTCAATTTTTTAAGTCTGAAGCCACCAACGCGTACAACTTCACCCTCCCAATACCGACTACAAACAACACTCAAGTTAGATGATAAAGCTTCGTAGTCATAAAAAAGAAGAAATATAAGAAATACCATGTAAAAAGCGAATATATTGAAAATCCAAATATTCACAACAGAAATCTCTATTAAAAAATGACCGGTCAGAACTTTTCATTGAATTCTAACTGAAAATATATATATTGGTTGCTCCGTATCCACCATAAATATGTGATTTTAAAAATGATTAAAAGCTTAACATTACGTAATTTCTTCGGATTAGGCATGGCTATCATGATCTCTCAATCTGCTTTTGCACTAGAGGGATTAAGCACAGAAGAAGCCAATACCATTGTGAAAGAAGATATTGCAGCAGCGCAAGTCATGACTGAATTTTGCCCTGCTTTGGTGGGTCAAGCTCCTAAAATTGAAAGTAACATCCAAGCGCTGATTCAAACATATTTGCAAGATTATTCTGACAAGTCGATGACATACGCAAAATTACAGTCAGATAGCGAATACCAATCTATCCTCAAAGCGGCACGTGCAGATGCAAACGGTTCAGACAAAGCAGAACAAAAATCTGTATGTGATGATGTCGTAAACTTTGAAGGTTAATTGAGTAGCCAGCCGTGCAGAATAAAAAAGGTGAATAAATCAAAATATTCACCTTTTTTAACATCAAAAATGTCAACACTGTAAATTTACCTCAACAGCTTCTATACATTTATTCGCTTACATTTACTTAAAATTTGTTTAAGCTCATCATATTATGGCACTAACAAGTATGGTCTTAAGGTTTCAAATGAATTTGAATATGATGAAAAAAGTGATTTTAGCGGTGTGCAGTTCTACTTTAATGGTCATCAGTTCCGCGCAAGCAGCCACTAAAGATGAAAATATTGAAGTCACCCCACTACAACAAGTGACTCAACAAGAATTAGCTGCAATTTATGTACTCTCAGAAGTTTGCCCAGATCTAGTTTCTGACCAAAAGCAGTTTGAAAATGGCTATAACTCTTTAGCAAAAGAGTATCTTCCACAACAAGAAAACCCTACTGCATATCTGAAAAAACTCAGTAAAGAAAAAAAATTCAAGCCAATTTTAGCTGAAGCGCAAGCCGATGCAAAAAAAGCAGGCAAAGCAAAGAATCAAGAAATTTGTACAGAATTGAGTACTTACAGCAAATAATACCAATTGGTTACAATATCTTTAAAATAAGCCGATTTCTCCCATAGAAGTCGGCAGAACTTTGCCCTAAAATGCAAGGCTCTCGTGCTTATACTAAAGAAATCGGAACCCCTTAGAATGATTCAAAAAAGCGCCCTTGCTGCGGCATTACTTGTACCAAGCATTTCCTTTGCAGCAACTGTCTTATCCTCACCACCAGAACTAAATAATAAATCATACGTGCTGATGGACTATGAGACTGGGCAAATCCTCGCATCAAAAAATGAAAACGAAAAATTAGCACCTGCCTCAATGACAAAAATGATGACCAGCTTCATTATTGAACAGAAATTGCTGGCAGGTGAACTGACTGAAAATGAAAAAGTTCGCATGAACGAATCTGCATGGTGTCGTGGCAGCAGTTCAGAATCATGTATGTATGTTCCTTTGAACGGTACTGCAACTGCATTAGAGATGCTACGAGGCATTATCATTCAATCGGGAAATGATGCATCTAAAGCGATGGCTGAGCACATTGCTGGTAACGAAGGTACTTTCGTACATATGATGAATTCTGAAGCAAAACGTATCGGTATGAGCAATACCAGCTTTATGAATTCAACTGGTATGCCAGCTGAAGGTCACTACTCAACCGCTAAAGACATGGCAACGCTTGCACAGCATATCATTCATGATAGCTCAAAATACTATCCTATTTATTCTGAAAAAGAGTTTAGCTTTAACGGCATTAAACAAGGTAACCGAAATGCCTTGCTTTATACCGACCCAAGTGTCGATGGTTTGAAAACCGGCCATACTGATGAAGCAGGTTATTGTTTGACCACATCAGCAAAACGCGGGCCTATGCGTTTAATTTCGGTGATTTTTGGTGCGCCAAGCATGCAAGAACGCGCAACACAAACACGTGAAATTTTAGCGTGGGGTTATGCGAACTTTGAAACTAAAAACGTACAAGCAGCGAACCAAGTTTTAGCCAAATCGAAAGTGTGGTTTGGTAAAGACAGTGAAGTCCCTGTGGGCCTAGCTGAAACGTTCAACGTGACCATGCCTAAAGGTCAAGCCAACTCTATTAAAACGCAGATTGTAGTTCAACCGAAACTCACTGCACCGTTGAAAAAGGGTCAAGTGGTTGGTAAATACGTTGCAAGCCTTGATGGTAAAGTGATTGCTGAAAAGCCACTGGTTGCATTAAAAGATGTTGAAGAAGCAGGCTTCTTTGCGCGTATGTTAGATCACATCAAACAATTCTTCTCAAACTTATTCTAAGTCATATTTAGACTTAAGTTAAAGCATCCACACCTCGGTCTGGGTGCTTTTTTATTTTATAATGAGCACCTACATAAAAGCAGAACACCAATATGGCTAAAAATATTCGCCCCTATTTGAACACCACACCGCAACTGGGTAACAATTGCTATATTGATGAAATGTCCGTAGTGATTGGCGATGTCATTTTGGCTGACAATGTTTCAGTCTGGCCTTTTGCTGTGATTCGAGGCGATGTAAATTCAATCAGAATTGGTAAAAACTCAAATGTACAAGACCATGCGATGCTGCATGTCAGTCATAAAAAAGTAGACAAACCTAACGGTTCTCCTTTGATCATTGGTGATGATGTGACTATTGGACATCATGTCACTTTACATGGTTGTACTATTGGCAATCGTGTACTGATTGGCATCAACAGCATTGTTTTGGATGATGTCGTTATTCCTGACGATGTCATGATTGGTGCAGGCACACTAGTGCCTCCTGGAAAAGTGCTGGAAAGTGGCTATTTATATGTCGGAAGCCCAGCTAAAAAGGTACGCCCACTTACGGAAAAAGAATTAGCATTTTTACCCTATTCAGCACAAAACTATGTGAAAGTTTCAGGGCATTATTTAGAGTCATAGGCCCATGTGCGAGTTGCATCGCACTTTTCATTTCTTAATATTTTTCAAATGCTGTCACCAAAAAGTCAATTAAGGCTTTCACTGATGGTAACAAACCACGTCTAGAGGTATAGGCTAAGTGAATCAACTCTGGTTTTGGCTCCCAGTTTGGAATTACTTTGACTAAACGCCCTTCTTTTAAATCCTGATGAATAATTAGTTCAGGCAACTTGGCAATCCCAAGACCTTGTAAAGTCGCTACATGCAATGCGTTGAGATCGGTAGTGGTCAGTCTCGGTTCACACTTCAGCACGTATAGTTCTTCATTTTCATCGAATAATTTCCAATGATATTCAGGTACAAATGACTCCATCATCAACACAGGCCATTGATTTAACTCTTTAGGATGTTGAATGGAAAACTGCTGATAGGCCAATTGTGGACTCGCCACAATAAACTGCCGAGACAAAGACAAGTTACGTACAACGAGTCCACTATCTTCTAGTGGTAAGGGGCGGATACGTATTGCTAGATCGTAACGCTCATTCATCAAATCTACTTTTCGATTGGTGGCTTCAACATGTAAACGCACTTTGGGATATTTCTTTAAAAAATCATTCAGCATAGTGCTGACATTCAAATGCAATAAATTCACAGGACATGAGATTTTCACTGTGCCTACAGGTTCTAAACTGAGCATTTCAATAGCTGCATCGGCCGCTTCCGCCTCAATAATCATGGCTTGGCAGTGCTGATAATAGACTTTTCCAACTTCCGTCACGGACACACTGCGTGTGGTTCGGTTGAGTAACTTTACCCCTAAACGGTTTTCCAACTCCGCAATACGACGACTCAGCAAGGATTTAGTGATCATCAGTTCATTACTGGCTGCGGAAAAACCGCCGTACTCGATCACTTTGGCAAAATAATACAGGTCATTAAAATCTTTCATCTACAATCCCTGAACATCTAATTGTTCTTTTAGTATGACAATGTTTCCCATATTAGGTATTTTTTCACCTTTGTCATGAAATTAACATAGCAATCACCAGTTAATCCATACAAAAGGTAATAAAAATGTCTACTCCAGCAAACTTCAATGGCCAACGTCCTGTGATTGATCCAACAGATTCAGCGATGCTTTTAATTGACCATCAAAGTGGTTTATTTCAAACTGTAGGTGATATGCCGATGCCTGAATTGCGTCAACGCGCGGCGGCTTTGGCAAAAATTGCATCACTCGCCAATATTCCAGTCATTACAACAGCTTCTGTTCCTCAAGGTCCAAATGGTCCCCTAATTCCAGAAATACACCAAAATGCCCCACATGCACAATATGTAGCACGTAAAGGCGAAATTAATGCATGGGATAACCCAGACTTTGTCGATGCAGTCAAAGCGACAGGGAAAAAGACGTTAATTATTGCAGGAACCATTACTAGTGTATGTATGGCTTTCCCTGCGATTAGTGCAGTTGCTGAAGGTTATAAAGTTTTCGCAGTGATTGATGCTTCAGGGACATACACCAAAATGGCAGAGGAAATTACTCTTGCACGTGTGGTTCAAGCAGGTGTTGTACCGACGGATACTGCGGCAGTTGCTTCTGAAATCCAAAAAACATGGAATCGTGAAGATGCTCAGGAATGGGCTCAAGTCTACACTCAGATCTTTCCTGCTTATGCACTATTGATGGAAAGCTATGTGAAAGCGCAAGAAGTCGTTCAAAATAACGAAGTTTTAGATTCCAATCGCTAATCTAAAATAATCAAGGCTGAACCGCCATTAACCGTTTAAAGCTAAATTGAAAATAAATAGGCATCTCATTATAGGTGCCTATTTTGCTGAACTGAAGTTTAAATCAGTCCAAGTCACTCATTTTTAAAATAAACGATATATTTATCAAAATCTTAAAATAAAAAATCACATTAAAAATGAGTACCGTTTAGATATAAAAAAAACGTATAATTAAAATTAAAGAATACAATTAGTATTATATACAAGAGCAGTAGATCATTTGAATCCTAGAAAACAACAGTATTTAACATGCTTAACGCAATCCACTGGCCTGAAAATTACCTCCCTGGACATACCGATAACTTTGTTTCGAATGAAGTGATTGTTTCAAACTTATCCGTTCAAGATATTTGGCCTTTTTTAGTCAATGCGCATCTATGGCCTTCATATTATGGAAACGCCTCAGATATTGATTTGAATGGTGCAGAATACTTAGAACTCAACTTAGTCTTTTTCTTTAAAACTTTTGGCTTTCCAGTCAATGCTCAGGTCGTTGAGTATGCCCCGCCTAAAGATCATCAACCCGCTAGAATCGCATGGCATGGCTGGGCAGGTGAACCAGATTGTAGTGATCGCTTGGATGTCCACCATGCTTGGTTGATTGAAGACCTTCCTCATGACCGCGTCCGTATTTTGACTCAAGAAACCCAAATAGGTCGACCAGCTCAAGAATTAGCACACACTAAACCGAACCCGATGTTAAATGGACACCAAGACTGGTTAGACGGTCTAGTTAAAATAGCAAAATCTAAAATTTAGAGAGCTCTCAGCACAGACTTCCCTTCGCTGTCTGAATTAATAAGAGCCGTAACCACTGCTGGGCAGCATCACGGTGGTTACGTTCATGCCAAGCCAGTGTTTTAGTAAAGTGAGGGATATCTAAAGGAGGTTCAAAAACTTTAAAACCTTGCAGATTCTGAGTTAAACGTGACGGCACAACAGCGATTAAGTCTGTCGTACTCAAAATCGCAGGCAAGATCAAAAAACTATTCACCGACAACATTACCTGTCGTCTTTTTTTTAGTCCTTTAAGCTGTAAGTCAGTCACCCCAACAAATTGTCCACCATCATGAGAAATCAAAGCATGATCTGTAGAACAGAAATCATCAATACTCAATTGTTTATTTTGTGCCATTTGATGTTGAGCACTCATGAGACAAACATAGTGTTCTTCAAATAAATCGTAAGTATGCAAATCTAAATGTGCATGTTCTGGTGTAATTAATGCAAAATCAATAACACCACGTTCTAATTGGGTAAATATCTCATCATTGTGCACAGAAACCACTGCAATTTGAACGTTAGGTGCAGAACGTCTCAGCGCAGCAATATAAGGTACCAAAATTGTCTTTAAAGCATAATCTGTAGCTGCAATACGTAGCGTAAGCTCAGCCTCTTTGGGCTCAAAAATACTGGGTTTTAGTAAAGTATGGATATCACTTAAAATATTTTTAACGACTGGCGCAAGTTCTAATGCCCTTAAAGTTGGGTTTATTCCCCGTTGAGAACGCGTAAATAATGGGTCTTCAAAATAGTCACGCAATCGCTGTAACATTCCACTCACAGCAGGCTGAGTGAGGTACAACTTTTTGGCCGCACCCGTTACACTACGCTCATCAAAAAGTGCATCAAAGGTCTTCAGTAAGTTGAGATCCAAATTTTTGATATCATGCTTCATGATATGAGAGCCTTAAATTTATTATTTTCATTATAAGCTAGAAAGTCTTATTCGCTACATAGAGTAAAAGTGTTTAAAAATTAGCTAATCATCATATTGAGCATATTCATCTTTCAAGAAAAAAACATTCAACATAGCCACCACGGCCTAAATTTTGTAGAATACCCTTTTCTCCCCATGGTGCTTTTACATGACCGCTTGGACAGCTCACGTGACCGTCGCAACCGTTGTTGAAAAAGACGGAAAATTTCTGTTTGTTGAAGAACACAGCGCTGGTGTGACACATACAGTATTTAACCAACCCGCAGGTCATGTTGAATCAGGTGAAACCCTCATCGAAGCTGCCATTCGAGAAACAATGGAAGAAACTGGACATGAAGTGTCTATAGATGCGTTATTGGGCATTTATACCTATACACCGCCCATGTTTCCAGATCGTACCTATTACCGTTTCTGCTTTTTAGCGCAGTCACTTCATCATAATCCAACAGCCGAACTCGATACAGGTATCGTCGGTGCAGTATGGATGACTTTGGATGAACTGCTCGAAACGGCTCGTGCGCGTAGTCCATTGGTGATTAAAGCAGTTCAAGACGCACTCGCGGGTCAAAAATATCCTTTATCGCTCGTTTATGAGCACCAAAATTCTCCTCTTATTTCAAGTTTGGATGCCTAGTCCTATGCAACAACGTGTCATCGTCGGTATGTCGGGTGGTGTAGATTCATCTGTTTCTGCTGCTCTTCTTCTTCAACAAGGTTATCAAGTTGAGGGTCTTTTCATGAAGAACTGGGAAGAAGACGACGGCACAGAATACTGCACAGCGATGGAAGACTTAGCCGATGCTCAAGCAGTCTGTGACAAACTAGGGATTAAGTTACACACCGCCAATTTTGCTATGGAATATTGGGATCGTGTATTTGAGCATTTCTTAGCGGAATATGCTGCGGGCCGTACCCCAAACCCAGATATTTTATGTAATAAAGAAATCAAATTCCGTGCGTTCTTAGATCATGCCATGCAACTAGGCGCGGACTTTATTGCAACTGGTCACTATGCACGTCGCGGCGAAACTATGACCAACTCTAAAGGTGAGGAATATGCACCTTTACTACGTGGTTTAGATAAAAATAAAGACCAAACCTATTTCTTACATGCTGTGCATGGTCGTGAAATTAATAAGACCTTGTTCCCAGTGGGTGAAATTGAAAAGCCAGAAGTACGTAAAATTGCGGAACAATATGACTTAGTCACGGCGAAGAAAAAAGACTCAACGGGCATCTGTTTTATTGGTGAACGTCGTTTTAATGACTTCTTAAAACAATACCTACCTGCACAAGCTGGAAAAATCGTCTTAGATGATGGCAAAGAGGTTGGTGAACATCACGGCTTAATGTACTATACGCTCGGTCAACGCGGTGGTATTGGTATTGGTGGTTTGAAAGGTGTCGCTGAAGGTGCATGGTTCGTTCTACATAAAGATATTGAAAACAACCGTTTGGTGATTGGTCAAGGTCATGAACATCCACTCATGCAAAGTACTACACTTTGGAGTGAAGCGATTGACTGGGTCGCAGGTGAAATGCAGATTCCTGAGACAGGTTTCCGTTGTACCTCTCGGACGCGCTATCGCCAAGATGACCAAGATTGTGTGATCTTTAATGATCCGACTACCCCAGGTGGCGTACGCGTTGAGTTCGATGAACCGCAACGTGCCGTGACTCCGGGTCAGAGTGTCGTATTCTACTCAGGTGAAGTTTGTTTAGGCGGTGGCGTGATTCATCATACCAATGCTCCTAAACCTGATTTTATTTAAAGGATTTTAAGACATGGCTGAGTTACCGTTTCAACAGCCTCAAACTTTGAACGAACGCCAAAACCGAGCGTTGGCGTTGGCGGCTGTGTTTCAGTCTGCGCAACTAACGCATATGACCGCCTTGAGCGGTCAGCAAAGTATTGGGGAAAGCGGTAACTTCTATTTAGAGCAGTTGATTAAAGCCAGTTTAAATATCCGACCAAAGGGCAACCAAAGCGGACAAACCTTAGACTTCTTTCATCAATTAGCGGACATCTCCTTAGGACTGAAAACCTTAGAAAGTAGCATTACCCAACCCTTTAATACCTCACCCAAAACTCGAATTCCTAAATTATCCACTGCTAAACTTCCCATGACCTATGCCATGGCACTCTTACAATTAGAAAAGAAAGTGTATAGCAACCCCAAATTCGTTGAAATTATTGAACAGTCCCAACAAAAAATTTTAAGACAGCTTTCTTTTTTCGATAATAACTATTTGCACCCAAGCATCATTGCCAACCTCGCACAAACCTACGTAGACACTGCAGGACAAATTAACCCACGCATTATGGTGCGAGGCAATGCAGAAGCATTTAAAGATTCATCACATACCAACCGCATTCGTGCTTCCCTCTTTACAGGCTTACAATTGGCACATTTATGGCGTCAGCTCGGTGGAAGTTCATGGGGCATGGTGTTTAGCAAACGCAAATTGCTTAAAGATATTCAAGATCTCGCTCGTTTACAGTATCAGGTGATTTAACACATGATCGACGGGCTTTTTAGTTTTACGTTTAATTCCAAAGTTTAAGGAATCGCTATGAACGCTTTAACCGCACTTTCTCCATTAGATGGACGCTACGCTAGCAAATGTGATGCGCTTCGTCCTTTCCTCTCTGAGTTTGGTTTAATCCATGCTCGTGTGACTGTTGAAGTGCGTTGGTTACAAGCGCTTGCAAACCGTCCAGAAATCACTGAAGTCCCTGCATTTAGCGCTGCGACCAATACTGCACTTGATGCAATTGTTGCTGATTTTTCTGAAAGCGATGCAAATCGTATCAAAGAAATCGAACGCACTACAAATCACGATGTAAAAGCGGTTGAATACTTCCTGAAAGAAAAAATTGAAGGTATTGAAGAACTTAAATATGCAAGTGAATTCATTCACTTTGCATGTACATCTGAAGACATCAACAACTTGTCTCATGCACTAATGCTGAAAAGTGGTCGTGATGTATTGGTTGCCTCTATGCAGCAAATCATTGACTCAATCGTAGCATTGTCTGAAAAGCATGCTGACCAACCTATGTTGTCTCGTACACATGGTCAGACTGCAAGCCCAACCACTTTGGGTAAAGAAATGGCGAACGTAGCATATCGTCTTGCACGCCAAATCAAACAATTCAAACAAGTTGAACTTTTAGGCAAAATTAACGGTGCGGTAGGTAACTATAACGCCCACCTTTCTGCTTACCCAGACATTAACTGGCCTGCGCACTCACAAGCATTCGTTGAGTCTTTAGGTCTAAGCTTTAACCCATACACCACTCAAATCGAACCACATGACTACATGGCGGAACTGTTTGATGCTTTACGTCGTTTCAACACGATTTTGATCGACTTTAACCGTGACGTTTGGGGCTACATCTCTTTAGGTTTCTTCAAGCAAAAACTGAAAGACGGTGAAGTGGGTTCTTCAACAATGCCACACAAAGTGAACCCAATTGACTTTGAAAACTCAGAAGGTAACTTAGGCTTAGCCAATGCAGTATTGGCTCACTTGGGTGAAAAACTTCCAATTTCTCGCTGGCAGCGTGACCTAACGGACTCAACTGTACTACGTAACATGGGTGTTGGTTTTGCACAAAGCTTGATTGCTTTTGAAGCATGTTCAAAAGGTATTGGTAAACTTGAACTAAATGCTGCACGTATTGACGAAGACTTGAACAATGCGCAAGAAGTTCTAGCTGAACCAATTCAAACCGTTATGCGTCGTTACAACGTTGAAAAGCCATACGAAAAATTAAAAGCATTAACACGTGGTCAAGCGATGACGCGTGACATGATGGTTGACTTCGTTAATGGTAATGAACTTGAAGCTGTTCCTGCTGCTGACCGTGCACGTTTAGCTGAAATGACGCCTGCAACCTATACAGGTAATGCAGCTGAACAAGCAAAACAAGTTGCGGACTTAATTTCTAAAATCTAACTTTTAGAAATTAAAAAAGCGAAGCTTAGGCTTCGCTTTTTTATTTATAATACAAACAAGCATATTGCATACATCTCATTGAAAAAATAAAAAGATGACAACCATACTGAAAACATCAACCACAGAAAATCCCATCAACGATCAACTGGAAAGGCCACATTGGATCTGTCTCATCCTGCTTTGTTTAGCAGTGGCTTTGGCTTCAATCCACCCGCTTGAACTCAGCTCTTATATCTTGCATCAGGTCGGAACTGTGTTCATGCTAATTACGCTGATCATTTGTCTGTATAAACTCGGACTCAGCTTGATGAGTTTTGTGCTGTATATTGTTTTTTTGCTGATTCATATACTTGGCGCACATTATCTGTATTCTTATGTACCCTATAATGAATGGTCGATCCAATACTTAAACCTTGACCTCAACCAGAGTTTAGGTTGGACACGTAATATGTATGATCGCTTTGTACATTTAGCATACGGTCTACTGCTCTACCCATTTTTCTATCGTGTATTTCAAGTCTGGTTACCGCAACTTTCAAAACTGACACTATTCCTTTTGGTGATTCAGTTTGTGATGGCAAGCAGTCTGATTTATGAATGGATTGAATGGCTGATTGCGATGGGCTTATCACCTGAAGATGCTGAAAATTATAATGGCCAGCAAGGTGACATGTGGGATGCTCACAAAGATATGCTATTAGCAACCGTTGGCTCAATCATCACAGGCATCATTTACTTATTTAAAAGCTAATCAACAGTTAGTCGAATAGAGGCAACTGACGACTGTACAAAATTGATTGCACGTATTGTAATTGATGCACGAAACTTTAAGCAGACCATAAAAAAACACCACGTTGGTGGTGTTTTATAAACATCAATCTTTTGCAGACTCATCTGCTGGCACTTCTGTGATACGACCACCACGTGCGAGAAAAGCAGCCACTTCATCTTCTAGCGCTTGGCGCTGTTTCAATTTCGCAGTCACAGTGAGTGTCTCAGCTTCGGCAACATCACCATCACTTGCTGCATTTTCAGAAGAATCTGATGCGCCCTTTTCAGCGGCTTGTGCTTCATCCTCATCAACCGCTGAGTCTTCTACATCATCATAATCATTTGAATCAGTCATCTTAATCTCCCCACAAATGACCTTTAAGGTTCCAATGTATTACTGGTTTTCAATTATGTTGAAATTTAACAAGCTCTCAGCCTTTCGCATAGTCTTATTCACCAGAAAATCGTATCTTTTTTAATCAAAATCGTAATCTTATTTTACGACTGGCTAAAAAATAACACTTCCCGTCTTAGACAGCATAACGCGTCTCTTTGAGCAACCCTAAACCATTGGCCTGTGTCATAAAAGCATCTTTTAATACAGGCAATTTTTCAACCTGTTTCAAACCAAAGTTTCGTGCCCACACTACGGGAAAGAGTTGTGTAGTTTCCATCCAACCAATCGCAGACATGCTATGCATCATGGCATCATTTTGTCCTTTACGGCGGTGTTCATAACGCTTCAATGTTTGCTCATTTGCCCATACGCCACGTGCTAGATCATGTAGTAATGCATCACATAGTACAGCTGCATCAAGACAACCGATATTCACCCCCTGTCCCGCCAACGGATGAATCACATGAGCCGCATCACCAATTAAAGCCAAACCCGCTTTAACATATTGTTGTGCAGCACGTGCTTTGAGTGGGAAAGTAGCACGCGGTGTCGCTTCCAACACTTCGCCTAACATGTGGTGACTTTCTCGCGTTAACAGCTCGGTAAATTCAGCATCTGAAAGTGCAGCATATTCATCTGCATAATCATCAGGTAAAGTCCATACGATCGACTGCCAATGTCCTGCTTGCTCTGGTTTTAAACTCGCCATCGGTAAAAATGCCAAAGGGCCAGTTTCTAAGAAAATCTGACGTGCAACATATTGATGTGGCTGTGCCGTCCGAATGGCGCAACTCAAACCCGCTTGTTTGTAGTCGAGTACATCAATATCAATAAATGCTTGCTCTCGTACAAAAGAGTTTGCACCATCTGCGCCAATCACCAGTTTGGTTTTTAGCACCGTGCCATCGGCTAAATGGATATACCATAACCCAACACCTTCTTCGACACGGGCAACTTTAACTTGGGTGCGGTAATCATTGAGTACATTAAGCATTTGCTGTTGAATCGCTAAATTGAGCAAACTTGGCTCGACCATAGAACCGAGAGCTTGTTCGCCTTGCGGTTCCTGCTGGGACGCATGACCAAAGTTAATTTCACCATAGCCATTTTTATTCCACACCTGCATGCCGCTATAGGGCATCTGGCGGGCAATTTTATCCCAAACATCAATGGTTTTAAGCAAATGTATCGTTGCTTGACTGAGTGCCAAAACACGTGGGTTGGCAATGCTTAGCGTTTTTTGTTCATCTAAAATAGGCGCAGCATCCAGTACTGTCGCTTGCACACCACCCTGTGCTAAAAGTAAGGCTGTCAGTCCACCAACTAAACCACCGCCAATGATCACCACATCTAAAATATCAGCTTGAACTTGGCTCATGCTTTTAGCCCCATGGCATAGTTAGCTACTAGCGGTTTAATGCCTGGAATTGTATCAAATGCGACCAGCCCCGTGTTTCGAATAAATTTTAAGATCGGGTTGCTGTTGCTAAAACCACGCACTACAGAGTCGCAGAACTTAATTACACGCTGTTGGTCAGTCAAACGTGAAGCTTCATAGGATTGCAACATCGTTGCATCACCCAAGTCTGCATCTTGCGCACTTTGTTCCGTTAAATAACGGACCAAGACGTGCGCATCACGCATACATAGGTTAAAACCTTGCCCTGCAACAGGGTGAATAGTATGCGCGGCATTGCCCATTAACACCACCCGTCCTGCGGCCTGCTTTTCTGCTAGTACTTGTGATAATGGAAAACTAAAACGCTTACCTGTTTTTTGGAATTTACCTGCACGATCGCCATAGGTTTCTTGTAAGGCATTTAAAAAGTGTTGGTCATTTTCATCGCCCAACCATTCCCCTTCAGTACCCTTTTGCACAGGCCACACCACAGAACGACGGTATTCACCCGGAAGCGGTAACAATGCCAATGGCCCTAAACTACTAAAGCGCTCGAAACCCACATGGTTGTGCGGTTTTGAGGTTTGTACGGTAGTCACAATAGCGACTTGGTCATAGTCATGTTCTGAAGCGCCTATTCCTAAAGCTTTACGGCAGAATGAATCACGTCCATCTGCAGCAATAATGAGTTTTGCTTGCATTGAAAGTTCATCTTCTCCACGGTTTGCTTCAATGTACGCCAAATCAGCATCTTGCGTTAGTTGAGTGACTTGTACACCATCAATCAACTCAATAAGTGGCTGTTTTTGAACTTCTGTCAGTAGCACACGACCGAGCCATGCGTTTTCGATGACTTGCCCGAAGCTTTCGACTTTTTCTTGTTCTGCTTTAAGACGCGCCTTACCAAAGCTGCCTTGTTCGGTGATATTTACTTCTAAAATAGGCGTTGCATGTTCTTGTAACGCACTCCATAAGCCCAGTTCTTGGTAAATTTGGACTGTACGACGTGAAAGTGCGCTGTTTCTTGCATCAAAGCTAGAATGGTATGGCACAAGGTTTACATCATCATAATTTGGGTATTTGATCGCTTCTAAAAGCTTCACCGCAATGTTTTGTTTGGCTAACATCAACGCCAGACTGAGTCCGACCATACCACCACCAACTATGATGACTTCTTGTTGCATGCTTCTATCCTTTTTATGGTGTACCTAAAGTCAAAAACTTCAAATACCTATAAGTTTTAATGGATTTATATTACATCAAAGATTTTATTTTTTATAATGAAATGGATGTTTTTGCGTACTTTCAGCGTAAAGTGTCATGCCATGATTTCTGAAAAGACAGTTTTCTAATTTTCATCAAAACTTGTTCAGAACACTGTTTAAACAGACTTATAAGAAATGTGGAGCTCTGACCTCAGAATAAGCGTGTAACGTGAATAATCACTAAAAAGCCCAAACAATTCAGATTGAGCTCTTTGATACAAAGTAAGTATTTGAATTTAAAAGCTAATTTTAAGAATTACGTATAAGGTGTATTATGTTAATTTTAGGAAATCTTATAAAAGAATAAAGTTTAATCTACTAATGTTTGGACCCATTGCAAGCTTCCGCTCATAGATATACCTACACCTAAATTTGCTATATGTAAGTATTCTTTTGGAATATAAGAAAATAATTTACCGTCAATGTAAGCAATCCAAAATTCTGGAGGTGGGCAATCGCACTCATCGAAGAACCCTTTAGTTTCTTCATATGCCAAGCAATCATACATAGAGCATGAAATATCAAACTCTAATATTCTTCCAGTAGAATTAAGTGAATGTGTCTGTTCTTTGACTTGATCCTAGCCAAAATAATGGACAATGATTCCCTCTAAAGATAACGTAACGTTAACTTTGGAGATGTAAAAATGGCTAAACGCTTTAGTCCAGAATTTAAACAACAAGCAATTGATTATGCACTTTCAAACTCGTACGAATCTGTGGCTGCTATCGCCCAGAAATTAGGTGTGGGTTATTCAACATTAGATAAATGGATTCGTGAGACCAACCCCACTGGTTCCAGCAAAAGACAGCTCTCGCCAGAACATGAGCAATATATTGCGCAAGATTCTCGATTTAGAAAAAGAAGTCAAACAACTCAGGGAAGCTAATGATATTTTAAAAAAGGCGCATGTGTACTTCCTGACAGATCATGCCAAGAAAAGTACACGGTAATCCAAGGCCTAACTGTGACTGAAATTACGGTTTCTTCTGCCTGTAAATGCCTAGGTGTCAGCACTTCGGGCTACTATGCTTGGCGAAAGAGACAGATTTACGTCAATCAGAAGTACACTGATTTAAAAGCTGTATATTGGCAACACCATGCTCGCTTAGGAGCACCTTCATTGGTGCACGACATGCATGATTTAGGTTACTGCATGAGTGAACGTACAGTTGGAAGGATGCTGAAAAAGCTCAGTTTACGCAGCAAGATTGCACGTAAATATAAGCATACGACTGATTCAAATCATCGTTTGCCGACGGCACCGAATTTATTAGATCGCCAGTTTACAGTCACTCTGCCAAATAAAGTTTGGACAACAGACATCACCTATATCCGAACCAAAGAAGGTTGGCTGTATTTATGTGTGATGCTAGATTTATTTAGTCGTCGTATTATAGGTTGGCAAACCAGCCATCGGATAGATCGTCAATTGGTATGTGATGCATTTAATTATGCAATGGCACGTCAGGGATATCCAACAGGTGTCATGGTGCATTCGGACCAAGGCTCACAGTACTGTAGTCGTGATTTTAGAGCACTATTATTGGCGAATAACTGTATTCAAAGCATGTCACGTAGGGGGAATTGTTGGGATAATGCGGTGACTGAAAGCTTCTTTCATACATTGAAAGGTCATGTGATACATGACAGTGTATTTGCCACTAGAAAAGAAGCCAATGCTGTCTTGTTTGAATATATTGAAGTTTACTACAATCGAATCAGACGACATTCTGCAAACGGCTGGTTAAGTCCTGAAGCCTTTGAACATAAATATTTTAAGAATTTAGAGGGATATGCTGTCCACGATACTGTCTAGGATCAAGTTTTGATAGCTTAAAAGATCCCATTTAACAAAATAGCGTTATACGAAACGAGAGTGCTAGAACCTAGTTAAAGTGCATCTAGCTCCGTTAACACAATCCTAAGCGTCCGAATTGCGGAAGCACGGAAAATAGTATTAGTTCCGTCAAAAGACGGATTTTTATCTGTCCAAGCGATTGCTGCAAGACATTGAATACCCACATAGAATAGAAATTTCATTTTAGGCACTGTCTGTTTATATGTATATTCCCAACCTTCTAAAAAAGCATTTCGCAATTCCAGATCAGAGAAATCTATATCCACCCAAACAATTTTCGCTAAATCGTAGACCGCATCTCCAATACGGGCAGCGTCAAAGTCTATAATACCCGAAATCCGATTTTCACTGTCTGCAAGGATATTTCGACCAATATAGTCACAATGCAGTAAATTAAGCTGTGTTGGCTCACATATAGCTTTACCGTACTTTTGTAACTCATTCAATTGATCACAAAATTCGTGATGATCGGATGACAATGGATTGATACGCGACATCCATTTGGAGATCATCAATTCCAAATGTTGACTCCACAGCATTGAATGTGTCAATAAGCCATCTCGATCTTGCCAGAACCTCATATTCAATAAGCGAGTCTGTGAAATTCCACGATGAAGTTCACCCAAAGCTCGTCCCGTATTCCTAAGCAAAGAGACTTTCTGTGCCCGGGTACAATTCTTCAATACTTGATCGACTTGTGTACCTTCAAGAGCACTCATAACAATGACAGAACAACTCCCCCATTCAAATTTATTAAATACCTTTGGTGTTAATGGAAACTCCTTGAGCGCTTCTAAGATTTCATAGTAACGTTCATTAGCCGTTTGATTATTTGCTATTTTAATAAAGACTTCTCCTTGAGAGGATTGTCCTTGATACACGGAAGATCCATTTCTCTGTGTAACCAAATGTAACGTCTTTGCCTGAATCCTATGCTTTAAATCATATAAATCTTTCATACTGCCGAATGTCTGTTGTTAGTAAAATGATGATGAAATAATTAATTTTTTTATTCATAAATATTATAGGTTTCTATTTAATATAAACACCTTATAAAAAATAAAAGCCGATCTCATGATCGGCTTTTATACAGTAAATGATATTTATCGTGCCATTAACGCTTCTATCTCTTCTACCGACTTCACCACTTTCACAGTCAAATTCAGTGGACCGTTTTGGGTTGCTACGATGTCATCTTCAATACGAATACCAATGCCACGCCATTTCGCATCGACAGTCTGATCATCAGGTGCAATGTACAAGCCCGGTTCAACCGTCACTACCATGCCTTCTTCATAGGCACGCCACACACCTTCTTGTTTATATGAACCCACATCGTGAACGTCCATACCCAACCAGTGTCCTGTGCCATGCATATAAAACTGACGGAAACTTTCCTTTTGGATAATCTCTTCAATATCACCTTGCATAATGCCCAAATCAAGCAAACCTTGAACTAAGATGCGCACAGCAACATTATGTGGTTCTTTATACGAGTTTCCTATACGCACTGCGTCAATTGCAGCAAGTTGTGCATCGAGGACTACATTATAAAGTGCTTTTTGCTCAGGGCTGAACTTTCCGTTGACGGGAAAAGTACGGGTAATGTCTGAAGCATAGTATTCATATTCACATGCTGCGTCGATTAAGACCAAATCACCATCTTTTAGCTCTTTATTGTTCTCTACATAGTGCAGAATGCAAGCATTTTCACCACCACCAACAATGCTGTTATACGACGGCACGCAGCCATTTTGACCAAATACATAATTCAGTTCAGCTTCTAGAGCATATTCCATCATGCCTGGCTTAACAGTTTGCATGGCACGAGTATGAGCTTGTGCAGAAATATCAGAAGCTGTTTGCATCAATGCAATTTCTTGTTCTGATTTAAACAAACGCATTTCATCTAAAATGCGGTCTAGCTGAATGACTTGCGCAGGTGCAGCAGTCCCACGACGTGACTCACCGTTAGCAGTCGTGATCCATTTTGCTACACGCGCATCAAATTCAGGTTGTTGCCCAATGCGATAGAATAATTTTTCTTTGCTTAAAAGTTTTTCAATGATTTCTTCATCTAACAAATCTATCGCATAGGCTTCATCAGCTTCATAGTCTTCTACCGCACCATCTACACCTGCACGATAACCATTCCAGATTTCCATCTCACGGTCACGTTCACGGCAGAACAAACTGTAGCTATAACCATCTTCATCGTCTTCGGCAAAGGTTTCGATGACCGCCACGGCTTCGGGCTCAGCAAAACCGGTCAGATAAAAAAAGCTGCTATCGGTACGGTATTTATAGTCTGCATCACGATTACGCATCGCCACCGGGCTAGTTGCGATAATGGCAATACTATTCGGACCCATTTGTTCAGCCAAACGGTCACGGCGTTCCTGAAAATCCACTTGCGTTAGTTTCATGTTTGATCTGTCTTTTTTATACCAAAGAATAAAAGTGCCACGCGCACCTTATCTTGTACGCGCAGCAAGTCTTATGCCAATTAGCTTGGGCGATGCGGTGTAAACATTTCTACAACATTGTTCGCTTCTGTTACAGAACGATCCGCTTGTTGCTTGTTATGAAAGTGTTTAAGTAAAGAACTTTCCTCAACTGCAATCTTTTTGCGACCGACAGATAAGCTCACAGGAATTAAACGAACAAACTCATATAACTCTTGATAACTCTCCTCACCCTCTTCATCATCATCAGTTTCTTCAAACTCAACTGCTGCCACATCTTGTAAATGTTCAATCAGCTCCATTTCATCTGGACGAATATGACCTGACGCCAAACCGAAGCCCAGCACTACGCCTGCGCACCAATCCGCCAAAGCTTGTACACGGTCTGCGAGCGTATGCGTGTCATCGGGAAGTAATGGTAAATAGTCCAATTCATCTTCAGAAAGTGCATGTGAGACATCTTCAGCTTCATCTGCTAATAAAGCCAAAGCTTCTTCGCTTAACTCTGGAATTTCTAAAGTCGCTAAGATATGTTGCCATTCCTCACGACTTGGTGCCTGAGTTACACAAATGATACCTGTAAGCAAACCATGTAACTCACTTGGGCTAGAAATCTCTTCAATTTTAGAAAAATTTGGCTGCCATTCTGACCAACCTGAAATATCGTCTTGCATTCGTTTATCCAATCTCTATACTTCTTATATATTACCTTTGTTTGCAACACTGTGCGACCACGATATGTTAGAAGAATTACAGCGTCTACAGGCGCATATTGGCGTTTTAAAAACGCGACTTGCTCATTTTGAAAGTGAAAATAGCACTTTAAATGCAGCCAAACTGGATGCTGAAGAACAGCACCGTTCTCAAGTTGTGCAAAAAAATAGCTTAATTACCCAGAAACAAGAACAAATTGATGATTTAACTGAGCAATTAAGTAGCGCTCAGACCCAATATCAACACTTGAATACTGATGCGACTGCTTTGGCCGATCGTTATAGCCGTTTGGAAAAAAGTTGTACGGATTTAAAAAATCGCTTTCAGGAAATCTTGGCTGAACGTAATGAATTACGTGCAATTAAAGAAAAATTGAACAATGATCAGCGTCAAGCGCAGCAAGAAATCCAAGCACTTCAGCAAGAACGTGAAAGATTGTTACAAAAAAATGAACATGCCAAAGCTAAAGTCGAAGCCATCATCCAACGTCTAGCTATTTTAGGTACAGAGCAAGACCATCACGCGCAAGAAATTCAGCAACTTGCCCACCCTACTGAAGCTGGCGAGGAAGTTTAATCATGAGTGAACAAATTACTGTTGAATTACGTGTCTTAGGTCATAGTTTTCGTTTAGTCACAACAGAAAAAGAGAAAGCTGACCTTGAACGTGCAGCGCTACTTTTAAATGATAAATATGATGAATTTCGTCGTAAAGCACCACGTGTAGAACCTAGTAAAATCATCATTATGGTGGCGCTTGAGTTAATGCAAGAAGTTCTGTCTATGAATAAAACGCTACAAGAATATGCACATGCAGAACGTTTGTTAGCGAGCATTATTGAAGACGTTAAAGATTTTACCTAAAGTGCTTTCATTTTTGCATAAACTATCAACACTTGTGCACGAGTTTACAGTTCGTAGCGGTCTATGAGTTGCCATCAACGTGAGATGCGTTATACTTAATGCAACTCTGAGGTGTTCGCCAGCGGGTCTATTCCCCTGCCGATACTTAAACTTATGGATTGTGTTCTGTATATTTAGAGTGTATGCCCGTCTTCGAGCGGGAAACCCAGCAAGTATACGTCGCGTCCACCTTGAACTCATCGGGTTCAGGGTAACGACACATGCAGCGGCATCTTCGGAGTACTTTATTTTTACCAATAACAACAAGTTACAATAAAACATATCTCTTATTCTGTTTATGTAAATTCACATAAATCATCAAAAGTAGTCATATGGTAGGCTCTAGAATTATTGTGCTATATTGCTGAGTATTGTTTCAATCAGTTAAAAAGTACAATGGCTCAAAGACATAAGCTAACAAAAACATTTATTGATAGTCTCCCTCTTAGAAGCATCAGGAAAAAAGTTTTTATCGTGACTCTCTGACCATTGGCTTTGATATTATCGTTACTTAGTCTAAAACCTACTTTATTGATTTTTTTAAAAATACTTTCTATTTAAGAAAATAAATTTTAGATCCTCTAAAAATAGGGCCGAGTGCCCTATTTTTATACTTAAAATGTTAGAACACATGCCGAATTTCAACCGTTGGATCATGTTCATCCAAACGTTCTGCCAAAATATGTAAACGTCGTGTCGGCACTGCGGGAAACAAATGATGCTCCACATGATAAAACATGTTGTAGGTCACGACCCGTTTAAACTCATTGCGCACTGTGCGCGCCATATACACATGATCTTCAGTATCATGATGTACCGTCCACACCGCAAAAAAAGCCGTCATGCATTGCCCAATCAACATGGCACTGACATGGTATTTTAAAATACTGATATCCAAGATCACAAAAACCAAAAACAATACCATGAGGTTGGCAACCAGCTCAGCAGACATCCATTTTTTCTGGGTTTTAGTCCCAACCTCAAAGGCTTTTTTATGCAACATCCATGGAAAAATAGGGCCAAAAAGCAAAGCTTGCCACCACTTCATGCTTGCACTTTTCGCTTCAATATCTTCGTCCTGCATACAGTGCTGATGGTGTCGCAGGTGATTAATTTGTACCGCATGCATCGAGCCGAGCATGATAATACTTAAGACAAACATGACCCAATGAGTCGCAGGTCGGCTAATGCCTAAGGCAAAATGAAAGGCATTATGCACCTGTCTCAGCCCAGTTAAGAAAAACATAAACGAGCAAAACAGCGCCAAGACATACCACTGTAAACTTGCAAAAATGAAAGAGACGATCAACCACGGTAAAGAAATGAACAACTCACTGATCACATCGGTACGGCCTAACTGAACGAGATCTTTCCACTGCACTTGTTCTAATAATGAATGTGAACGCATATGCCCTCTATTTGTTTGTATTTATTTTAAGCAATACTGTACCGAATCTTAAGGCATAAAAAAAGCCACGTTTTCAGTGGCTTTGCTTGTTCTTTGTCACTCGCTTTTTCGTTTATTATTTTAAATGTTAACTGTGACGTTGACTGATCTGCTGACTCATTAAGGCATACACTTCAGCAAGATCCGCACGTTGAGCTTGCGCAAGCATCTGTTGATGCATTTGTAGAATATTCTGATCCTGACGCATCGCAGGGCCAGTTTGCATCTGCTTCGGGTCATTCTGTGTGCTTTTCTGCGCGGTTTCTAAAATCAAGGGGTATAGCAGACTAAAATCGACCTGCTCTGCATCCACCACTTGTTTCGCCATGTCATAGCAATAATTACTAAAATTACAAGCAAAGACAGCCGCTAAATGCAAACTTAGACGCTGCGCAGAGCTATAGCTATACACGCGTTGGCTCAGGCTTTCTGCCAGAGTATGTAGTCTTTGAAGATCCGTATTTTCGGTGGCTTCTACAAACAACGGTGTATTTGACCAATCAATTTCACGTTCTAAGCTAAAGGTCTGTAAGGGATAAAAAACCCCTGCACGTGCATGTTTCATCGCCAAAACTGAAAGCGCTGTACTCCCCGAAGTATGCACAATCAACACATTCGGCAGGTATTCAGTCAATGCTGAAATCACGCTTGGTATCGACTGATCACTTACCGCAATCATCACCAAATCCACATCAGTATTTAACTGCTTAAAATGACTGACCGCCTTTGCATGTACAACTTGCGCCAAAACTGCTGCTTTGTCGAAGCTTCGGCTATAAATATTGACGATTTCATGCTGAGACATCAGGGCTTTGGCCAAATGATGAGCCACCCGCCCTGCTCCAATTAAACTGATCCGCATCTTGATTTCACTATTTTAAAGTGCCTACAGCATGCCAATAAAAAAAGGATGAAGCAATTCATCCTATTCATCAGATTGACACTCAGCGACTAAAACTTACGCAGGGTCAAAATCTGTTCACTACGACCAAATGGCCCTTGCTCATCGTGCAAAACCGCACTGGTTAAACCGATACCATCATCACCATATTGCTGCGTCGCTTCCAAACCTAACCATTTCCCTTGGGGTAAACGGTATAAATGCAGTTGTAGGTCTAAATTGGGAAAGCCCCATCCAGATGCAGGATTTTGACGTGGCACAATACCATTGGCTGTGTCGACCATCCCCAGTAAGCGCACAAAACTTGATGTTTGCTGAGCTTCCACCATGTCCAAATCATTATGTAACCAGACGATGCCTTTACCTGCTCGATGGCCGTCTGCCGCACGTGTCTCAATACTTTGGATATAACCACCCGGCCAACATTTCATCCCATCCCACACGGGCAAAGTTTCAGGATGTACAATGGATTGATCTTCTAACCCTGCAATTGCACTGGTATCTTGCTTCATCATTTTCCAAGCACGAGCCACAATACAGGTCTTGCCGTTTGCCTGCATTTCCGCCTCGATCAGTTCAATGGTTTTTCCAGCACGAATGACACGGGTATGCACCGTAAACTCACCAAAAGCGATCAGTCCAAAAATATCTAAACTCACACGTCCAATGCGCATCTCTTCGCGTGGTTGAAACTGCTCTAACTCCGCACACAAAACCCCAGTTGCTGGCGCCATGTGCTGCTCATGCGGATTCCATGCACCCTGTGCATGAATATTGGAAAGATAAGACGCCGTACAGCTCCCATCACTGTGCTGTTCACGATTTAAAAGTTGATAATAGGCTGCCATGTGTATTCCTTCATTCTTATCTTTAAAATGTATCTTTTCACTGCTATTGGTTCTTACTTTTGTGCAAAAAAACCATAATAATTCAACAGTTGACTATAAGTTCGTACTTCATGAAATCCAACTTTAGTCAGAAGCTCTCGCATCTGGTTGGCAGATATCAGGTAAAAATCTTGTTGCAGGCGCTCAATCATTTTTTCACTCTGTACCACCGTCAAACCATTGCTCTGACATAAGGTTTGTAGAACCTTGAGCTCACTGTCATCACTAGAGCTCATCAGGTCATAGCTGAGTAAAATCGCTTGCGTTTTAAGACAGCGTAAAATGTCGGCAAAGAAGAATGGCTTTGCTTCAAGTGGAATAAAATGCGCCACCAATATGGCTAAAGCGGCATCAAACTGTGCACTTTCCTGTAATGCCGTGGTATCACCATGGACAAAGCGAACCCGCGTTAAATCACTATGGGTCACGCTCAATAACTGCTGCGCTTTTTCAATCATGGTCAAAGATGGATCAACAGCGGTAAAACTCCACGTCGGATGCTGCGCCAACAAATATGAAAGCTCATAGCCTGTGCCACAGCCCACAATTAATACATGCGCATGTTCTGATAAATGTGTTTTTAAAATGGCTTGAATTTGTAAATGAACCAATTCATAACCTGGAATGAGCTTACGAATATGTTCATCATAACCATCCACTACAGTTTGACTCTGAAAGTCTTTCGCCATTTTATTCTTCACTCATCTATTTTTAATCGTCGCCCTAAATCTACACTTTCATGACTGCATGTTCTAGCACTTAAGCCACAGCCATAGCATCGACCGTTAACTCAGCAAGTTGCGGTTTGGCTTTTTCTGCATGTAGACCCAGTTTTTGAAAGAGTTGTTGATCCTTCCCCTCAGCAATATTTGGCGTAGTCAACAATTTTTCACCTGAAAACAGTGAATTTGCACCTGCCATAAAAGCCAAAGCTTGATCGGCATCGGACAACGATTCACGTCCCGCAGACAGACGAATATAGCTTTTCGGCATAATGATGCGTGCTACCGCAATAGTGCGAATCCACTCGGTCACATCCAACTTTTCAACTTCTGCCAAAGGCGTGCCTTGCATTGGGACCAGCATGTTGATCGGCACAGACTCAGGATGGATTGGTAAAGTCGCCAATTCAAACAGTAGTCCAATTCGATCTTTGGTCTCTTCACCTAGGCCAACAATCCCACCACTACACACTTTTAAACCTGCTTCTCGAACATGACTTAAGGTATCTAGACGGTCATCAAAACTACGCGTACTAATCACATTTGGGTAGTATTCACGCGACGTGTCTAAGTTATGATTGTAATAATCGAGTCCTGCACCCTTTAAACGTTGGGCTTGAGAGGCATTCAGCATGCCTAGCGTCATACAGGTTTCTAAACCCAATGCTTTCACTTCACGCACCATATCCAAGACATAAGGCATATCTCGCTCATGTGGATTGCGCCATGCCGCGCCCATACAAAACCGTGTAGAACCCGAGGCCTTCGCCTGCTGTGCTTCGCTAATGACCTTTTCAACCGCAATTCTTTTTTCAGCTTCAAGCTTTGAGTCATAGCGCGCAGACTGTGAACAGTATTTGCAGTCTTCAGGGCATTTTCCTGTTTTGATCGACAGTAAAGTACTGACTTGAATCGCATTCGCTTCAAAGTACTGACGATGAATTTGCTGTGCTTGAAAGACCAAATCTAAAAAAGGCTGTTGGTAGAGTGCTTGTATTTCAGCGCGAGTCCAATCATTTCTCAGGTGCATATGCTATTCCTTTTGCTTTTCACTTCGGACTTTCCTTTGGCTTCAAACCAGCAAAGAAAAGTCCATCTTCAACCTTATGCGATTTCTTTCAAATCCAGTTCATTACGCATAAATTCCTGCAATTTAAACTTCTGCGCTTTGCCCGAAGCCGTCATTGGGAACTCATTAAAAAACCGGACATAACGTGGAACTTTATTGTGTGAAATGTGTTCTGCACAGTACTGACGGATCGACTCTTCAGTAATGTCATGATGCTCATGTAAAATAATACAAGCACATAATTCTTCACCATAACGTGCATCTGGTAAACCAATGACTTGAACATCGCTGACATCAGGATGGGTATATAAAAAGTCTTCGATTTCTTTCGGAAATAAATTTTCTCCGCCGCGAATGACCACATCTTTAATTCGGCCTTTAATTTTCACAAAGCCTGCTTCGTCCATTTCTGCGATGTCACCTGTATGCATCCAACGTGCTGAATCAATCACTTCTTGCGACTTTTCATGGTCTTCCCAATAACCCAACATTACCGAATAGCCGCGAACACACAGTTCACCCAACTGACCACGTGGTACAACTTTGCCTTGTTCATCTACAATTTTTATTTCAAGATGCGGATGAACACGCCCCACGGTTCCAACCCGTTGTTCAACTGAATCTGAGGTTGAACTTTGTGCGCTGACCGGTGCCGTTTCAGTCATACCATAGCAAATGGTAATTTCGGACATGTGCATACGGTCGATGACACGTTGCATAATTTCACGTGGACAAGGACTGCCCGCCATAATGCCTGTACGTAAACTAGAAAGATCAAAGTCATCAAACTGTTCATGCTCTAAAATGGCAATAAACATGGTCGGTACACCATATGCAGCCGTACATTTTTCCTGCTGAATGGCTTTTAAAGTTTCTAAAGGATTGAACACCGCCGATGGATAGACCATGGTTGAACCATGCGTAATGCAGGCCAAATTACCCATCACCATACCGAAACAGTGAAAAAGCGGTACAGAAATACAAACACGATCAGCAGGACTCAAGTGAATGGCTTCACCAACAAAATAACCATTATTTAAAATATTATTATGTGTCAGCATTGTACCTTTCGGGTTGCCTGTCGTGCCCGAAGTAAACTGGATATTAATGGTTTCATCAAACTGCGACTCGCTTGCAACGAGCTCTAATTGATTGAGCTGTCTCTTGCTGGGGGGAGTGAGCAAATCGCTAAAACGATGCAAACCCGTATGTTCTTCTTCATCAATTTTAATAATATATTTCAAATGTGGCAGTCGTTCTGCCTTGAGCACTTTATTTTCAGCACCTTTAATTTCAGGTGCAATTTTCATTAAAATATCTTGATAATTGGTGCTTTTAAACTGCGATGCAATGACCAAGCCCTTACAAGAGACTTTATTCAACACATATTCGAGTTCACTACTCTTATAGGCTGTGTTCAAGTTGACTAAAATGATGCCTGCTTTAAACGCAGCAAACTGGGTAATCGTCCATTCCACACAGTTCGGTGACCAAATCGCAAGTCGATCACCTTTTTTCAAGCCCAGTTTCAGTAAACTACAGGCAAATGCATTGACCTGCGTTTGTAATTCCTTATACGTGAGTCTGACATTTTGATACAGGCTGACAACAGCATCTTGTTCCGCATACTGCTGACAAGCCTGATCAAATTTCTCACCAATCGTCATCCCTAATAGAGGCTGACTGCTCGTTCCATAGGCATAACTTAACCGTTCTTGTGTCATCGAATCGTTCTCCTTGATTCATTATCATCTTGTTATTCAACTTATTTGTTCTATGACCACTTCCTTTGAAAACGCCAAGCCTTTGTGCTTTATTCCTTGGGCTATTTTTCCTCCTGAACCTGAACTGCATTGACACAAAATTCGGCAATTTGTTTCACAAAGTAGTCTTTATGGTTTTGCTCAAACATTACACCTCGAGATGGATTTAAAGGCTCTATCACCACAAAAGTCATGGCACCGACCACACAAAGTGCTGCGGTATTTAAGTCTTCAAAACCGAACTCGCCGTTAATTTTCCCTGCGGCCAGTATCTCTTTCATGCTCTGTTTAATCAGTTGTTTACTGCGAAAACGCTCATGTTCTAATTCAGCATCAACTGGTTCAAACATGAGTGAATACGCAAGTTGGGGGCTATTCATGGCACGCTTCACAAACGTGGTCACCGCTTTGTCTAATTTCTGTTTTGACGTCAGCTCATCACTTTCAGCAATGTGGTTCAAAATTTTCACCTCATGCTGAATGGCCTCCGAAAGAACCTCAATTAACACTTGGCTTTTGTTATCGAAGTAACGATATACCAAACCACTGGAAACACCTGCACGTTCAGCAATCGCTTGAATTTGTGCGTCCTTAATTCCCCCTTGAGCAATAAGTTCACGAGCGGATTGCAAAATCGCTTGGCGATTTTGTTCCATTCGTTCTTGCATCAACGATGATCTTTTATAACTCATAATTCTATTCTCAACCAGATAAAATGAATTGTAAATCAATTTGTGAATTTTAGTTCACTTTTTTAAAAATTCGATGTATTGTAAAAATCAAGCACAACAAAAATGCTTTATCAGGAACAACAAATACAATCATAGGATGAATGAAGAAATGACCTTCCAAAGCTTAACTTTCGGTTTAGATGAAACACTCATTGCACTGCGTGATTCCGTTGCTGCATTTTGTGCCAAAGAAATTACCCCGATTGCCCAACAAGTCGATCAGAACAACAAATTCCCTGCTCAGCTGTGGAAAAAATTTGGCGATATGGGCTTACTCGGTCTAACCGTCAGTGAAGAATATGGCGGTACAGGCCTAGGTTATTTAGCACATATCATTGCCATGCAAGAAATCTCACGTGCTTCAGCTTCGATTGGTCTTTCTTATGGTGCACATTCTAACCTATGTGTGAATCAAATTAACCGAAATGGCAGCGAGGAACAAAAACAACGTTATTTACCGAAGCTAATTTCAGGTGAGTATGTCGGAGCACTTGCCATGTCTGAACCGAATGCAGGCTCAGACGTAGTCAGCATGAAGCTCAAAGCTGAAGATTGTGGAGATCACTTTCTGTTAAATGGCTCAAAAATGTGGATCACCAATGGTGGCGATGCCGATGTGCTTGTGGTGTATGCCAAAACGGATTTGCATGCAGGCGCTAAAGGCATGACGGCTTTCCTTGTAGAAAAAGACATGGAAGGTTTTAGCCATGGCACACATTTAGACAAGTTGGGTATGCGTGGTTCGAACACCTACCCTCTGTTCTTTGACAATGTGAAAGTGCCAAAAGAAAACGTGATGGGTGGTGTAGGAAACGGCACCAAAGTGCTCATGAGTGGTTTGGACTATGAGCGTGCTGTTCTGAGTGCAGGTCCTTTAGGCATTATGGATGCCTGCATGGATACCGTGATTCCGTATATCCATGACCGTAAACAATTCGGCCAAGCACTTGGTGAGTTCCAGCTAATGCAAGGGAAAATTGCCGATATGTATTCGACTTGGTTGGCATGTAAAGCGCTAGTCTATGCCGTGGGTGCTGAGTGCGACAAGGCTGACCATAGCCGTAGCCTACGTAAAGATGCAGCCAGTGCAATTTTATATGCTGCTGAAAAAGCCACATGGATGGCAGGTGAAACCATTCAGACCTTAGGTGGAAATGGGTATATCAATGAATTTTCTGCAGGCCGTCTATGGCGCGATGCAAAACTCTATGAAATTGGCGCGGGAACTTCTGAAATTCGCCGTATGTTGATTGGCCGCGAATTGTTTAATGAAACAGCTTAACCCTCCACAACAATAAAAATGACAAGGATGTTCGTGATGAATCAATTACATAGCAAGATCAATATTCGAAGTGAAGACTTCAAAACCAACCAAACCGCGATGCAAAGCTTGGTCGATGACTTAAAGCAAAAAGCAGAACAAATTGCTTTAGGCGGCGGTGAAGCGGCGCGACAAAAACATTTGGCACGCGGAAAACTATTAGCACGTGATCGTATTGATCAGTTAATTGATGCAGGCACGGCATTCCTTGAAGTTGGTCAGTTGGCGGCACAAAACGTCTATGCAGACGATGTGCCTGCGGCTGGTGTCGTTGCTGGTGTAGGTCAGGTCAATGGTGTGACCTGCATGATCGTCGCCAACGATGCAACAGTGAAAGGCGGCACCTACTATCCGCTAACAGTGAAAAAACACTTACGCGCTCAAGAGATTGCAGAGCAAAACCATTTGCCATGTATTTATTTGGTGGACTCAGGCGGTGCCTATTTACCGATGCAGGATGAAGTTTTCCCTGACCGTGATCACTTTGGGCGTATTTTCTATAATCAAGCACGTATGTCCAGCATGGGAATTGCCCAAATTGCGGTGGTAATGGGCAGTTGTACGGCTGGGGGTGCATACGTACCTGCCATGTCTGATGAAACCATTATTGTGCGTAACCAAGGGACAATTTTCTTAGGTGGTCCACCACTGGTGAAAGCGGCAACAGGTGAAGTGGTCAGCAGTGAAGACTTAGGCGGTGGTGATGTGCACACTCGCCTGTCCGGTGTGGCCGATCATTTGGCGGAAAACGATGAACATGCAATTATCATTGCCCGCAACATCGTAGCCAACCTGAATAAAACACCACATACACGTGCAACAGAGATTGAAGAACCGTTATTTGATGCAACAGAATTGTATGGTGTTGTGCCCAGTGATGCACGAAAGCCATTCGATATTCGTGAAGTGATTGCGCGCATTGTCGATGGTTCACGTTTTGATGAATTCAAAGCTCGCTTTGGCACCACCTTAGTCACTGGTTTTGCCAAAATCTATGGCATGCCCGTTGGCATCATTGCCAACAACGGTATTTTATTTTCAGAGTCTGCACAAAAAGGGGCTCACTTTATTGAACTCTGTACGCAGCGCAATATTCCCCTACTGTTCCTCCAAAACATCACTGGCTTTATGGTCGGTCGCCAATACGAAAATGAAGGTATTGCCAAAAATGGCGCCAAACTGGTCATGGCTGTTGCCACCGCAAATGTCCCAAAACTCACTCTTGTGATTGGTGGTTCATTTGGTGCAGGCAATTACGGTATGTGTGGTCGCGCATATTCACCACGCTTCATGTGGACATGGCCGAACTCGCGTATTTCGGTGATGGGGGGTGAACAAGCAGCAAGTGTATTGTCGACTCTAAAGCGTGATCAAATCGAAAAACGTGGCGAGTCTTGGTCAGCCGCAGAAGAAGATGATTTTAAACAACCCTTCCGTGACCAATTTGAACATCAAGGCCATCCATATTATGCATCGGCGCGTTTGTGGGATGACGGTGTGATTGACCCTGCACAAAGCCGTCAGGTGCTCGGTTTAAGTTTAGCCGCAGCCTTAAATGCACCCATTCAACCGACCAAATTCGGCGTGTTCCGCATGTAGGAGATGAGCGATGAGCTTTCAATATTTACAACTCGAACAACGCGACCAAGTGGCAACGGTATGGATTAATCGTGCAGAAATGCATAATGCCTTTAATACTCAAGTGATTGAAGAACTACACCGCTGCTTTAGCGAACTCAATACGCGTGATGATGTCCGTGTCGTGATTTTAGCTGGACGTGGCAAAAACTTCTCAGCGGGTGCAGACCTGAACTGGATGAAAGAAGCGGGACAAGCCTCACAGGCTGAAAATGAAGCCGATGCATTAAAACTGGCGAAAATGCTACAAAGTTTAGCGACATTAAAACAACCGACCATCGCCCGCGTACAAGGCATTGCTTTTGGTGGTGGCATGGGACTGGCTTCTGCCTGTGATATTTGTGTCGCAAGCAGTGATGCTAAGTTTGCGACCTCTGAAGTGCGCTTAGGTTTAGCCCCTTCAACCATTAGCCCTTATGTGATTCGTGCGATTGGCGCACGTCAAGCTTCACGCTACTTTTTAACCGCAGAACGTATTTCTGCGGAACAAGCGCTACACATTGGTCTAGCGCATGTGGTGGCCGATGCTGAACAGTTGGATGAAAAAGTCGCAGAAATGGTCGATACCTTACTTTTGGGTGGGCCAGAAGCACAAACAGCTTCAAAACAACTTATCCAAATGGTCGATCAACACGTGTTAACCGAAGCATTGTTGTTGCAAACCGCACAACATATTGCCCATGTACGCCAAGGATCAGAGGCGAAAAATGGCTTAAATGCTTTTTTAAATAAACACAGTCCAGTCTGGATCAAGACGACGGCATAACAACAAGAAAGGATATCGATATGTTTAATAAAATCTTAATTGCAAACCGTGGTGAAATTGCTTGTCGTGTGATCCGAACTGCAAAAAAAATGGGCATTGCCACCGTTGCAGTCTATTCAGATGCTGACGCTCGGGCACAGCACGTGCAACAAGCGGACGAAGCCATTTATATCGGCGAATCTCCTGCTGCACAAAGCTACCTACAAATTGAACGTATTATCCAAGCTGCCTTAGACACAGGTGCAGAAGCAATCCATCCGGGTTATGGTTTCTTATCTGAAAATGACCAATTTGCCAATGCCTGCCAAAAAAACAACATTGTCTTTATTGGCCCACCTGTAGATGCCATTTTAGCCATGGGCCTTAAAGCCACCTCTAAATCTTTAATGGAAAAAGCAGGCGTACCACTGACACCGGGCTACCATGGCACCAACCAAGATCCTGATTTTTTAAAACAACAAGCCGATGCCATTGGCTACCCTGTGCTGATTAAAGCCAGTGCTGGCGGTGGGGGTAAAGGCATGCGTTTGGTTGATCGCGGCGAAGACTTTTTAAGCCATTTGGCTTCATGTAAAAGTGAGGCACGTTCAAGCTTTGGTAATGACGATGTTTTAGTTGAACGCTATGTGGTACAACCGCGCCATATTGAAGTGCAAGTGTTTGGTGATACGCATGGTAACTATGTGCATCTATTTGAACGCGACTGTTCAGTGCAACGTCGCCACCAAAAAGTATTAGAAGAAGCACCTGCACCCAAAATGGCAGAACCAAAACTCGAAGCCATGCGCCAAGCCGCTATTGATGCAGCACGTGCAGTAGATTATGTCGGTGCAGGTACAGTTGAGTTTATTGTGGAGCAAGACGGCACGGCCTATTTCATGGAAATGAATACCCGTCTGCAAGTTGAGCATCCTGTAACAGAGATGATTACAGGGCAAGATTTGGTGGAATGGCAACTACGTGTAGCTTTTGGTGAACCACTGCCTAAACAACAACACGAACTTAGTATTCATGGTCATGCATTAGAAGCGCGTGTCTATGCTGAAGAACCTGAAAAAGGTTTCTTACCTGCGATTGGTAAAATTCACTACCTGCACTACCCTCAGCAAAATGAGCATGTCCGTGTAGACAGTGGTATTGTTGAAGGGGATGAAATCACGACCTTTTACGACCCAATGATTGCCAAATTGATTGTTTGGGCAAAAAATCGTGAAGCAGCACTCACCCAAATGCACCATGCTCTCAGTCAGTTTCATGTCGATGGCTTGGGCAATAACATTGCATTCTTAGACCGCTTGGTCCGTTCAGAATCGTTTAAAACCGCCAACCTAGATACCAACTTAATTCAACGTGAAGAAGCGTTTTTACTACAACACAATGAAACAGCCTCTGCAGAGCTCATCATCACGGCGGCATTGATTGAACTCTTGTCCCGTTTTTCCAGCAATAAAACAGCTGCAAATCCTGTTTGGCAAGCCGAGTCTCTATGGCGTTTAAATATTAATGCCAGCTATGCCATTAAACTGGCACTGAACGATGAAGAACATAAAGTCTATTTCAGCCCAACGGCAAAAGGCTTTACCGCAAAATACAATGGACATAGCATTTTCATTCAAGGTGAATTGTTAGAGACACATTTAGCTAAAATTGAATGTGCAACAAGTAAAAAGAGCTATGCTTATAGTTCAAATGCACACGGTCTAACCCTGTATGCAGACGGTCAAAGCTATAAATTTGCACATATTCAGCCTAACTTTAATACTGAAGATGATGCTTCTGATGCCAATAACTTAAAAGCACCAATGCCGGGTGTGATCACGCAAGTCTTGGTACAAAACAACAGTGCAGTGAAAAAAGATGAGGTTCTCCTCACGCTTGAAGCGATGAAAATTGAATATTCAATTCGTGCTCCACATGACGGCATTGTCTCTGCGGCTTACTTCCAAGTCGGTGATCAGGTCAAAGCGGGCGATGAATTGGTTGAGTTTTCAAGTTTGGAAGGTGCCGCATGAGTGAATTTGTCAGAATTGTTGAAGTCGGACCACGAGATGGTTTGCAAAATGAAAAGACACCACTCACTTTGGATGACCGTCGTAAACTGATTTTAGATTTAATGCAGACAGGACTCAGTGCTATTGAGGTGGGCTCTTGTGTCTCTGCAAAGTGGGTTCCACAAATGGCACAGAGTGATGAACTCTTTGCCAGCTTACCTAAAGATCCGAATATCAGTCTTAGTTTATTGACTCCGAACTTAAAAGGGTTTGAGTCTGCATTGGCTGTCGGCTGTCAGGAGGTTGCTGTTTTTACCGCAGCCTCCGAAAGCTTCACTCAAAAAAACATCAATTGCTCCATTGATGAAAGCTTTGAAAAATTTGCAGACATCATGACTGCGGCGAAATCCCATAACATTAAAGTGCGTGGCTATGTGTCTTGTATTGTGGACTGCCCCTATGAAGGCGCAATTGCGCCGAGCAAAGTTGTACACGTCAGTCAACGTTTGCTGGACATGGGCTGCTATGAAGTGTCCTTAGGTGAAACGATTGGTACGGCGACACCAGACCGCGTGAAAAAAGTCTGGCAGGCATGTTTAGCCGAAATGGATACTGCGAGTTTAGCAGGACATTTTCATAATACTTATGGCATGGCGATTGCCAATATTTACCAGTCTTTAGAACAAGGCATTCGTGTATTTGATTCGTCCATTGCTGGTTTAGGCGGCTGCCCTTATGCCAAAGGTGCATCGGGCAATGTTTCCACAGAAGACCTTTACTACCTACTCTCCAATATGGGTTATGACACAGGGATTGATCTTGATGCACTGATGATTGCCAGCCAAAACATCAGCCAAGTACTACAACGTACCAATCCATCTAATTATGCCAATGCCTACTGGCAAAAGCGCTGTGCCTAAGCCATTCAATTAATAATGAGAACACTATGGTCAATAAAGTTTATTCAAGTGCAAAGGATGCACTACAAGATGTGGTTCAAGATGGTCAAACCCTAGCGGTTGGTGGCTTTGGCTTATGCGGTATTCCAGAAAGTCTGATTGCGGCATTAAAGCAAACAGGCGTGAAAAACCTTACCTGTATTTCAAACAATGCAGGCGTCGATGGTTTCGGCTTAGGTCTCTTATTAGAAAGCAAACAAATCAAAAAAATGATTGCTTCTTATGTGGGTGAAAACAAAGAATTTGAACGTCAGTTCTTAAGTGGTGAGCTTGAAGTGGAGCTCACCCCTCAAGGCACACTGGCAGAAAAACTCCGTGCTGGAGGTGCAGGTATCCCTGCCTTCTTTACCGCAACAGGTGTCGGCACACTCATTGCCGAAGGCAAAGAAGAGCGAGCGTTTAATGGTAAACCTTATATTCTAGAAAACTCGCTCACCGCTGACATTGCACTCGTGAAGGCATACAAGGCCGATACTGCTGGTAACTTAATTTTCCGTAAAACCGCACAAAACTTTAACCCTGTATGTGCAATGGCTGGAAAAGTCTGCATTGTCGAAGTTGAGGAAATTGTTGAAATTGGCGCTTTAGACCCTGACCAGATTCACCTGCCAGGTATTTATGTCAATCGGATTGTGCTGAATGCAAACCCTGAAAAACGTATCGAACAACTCACATTAAAAGAGGAGGCTTAACCCATGGCTTGGTCTCGTAATGAAATGGCACAACGTGCAGCGCTTGAGCTGGAAGATGGTTTTTATGTCAATTTGGGCATCGGCTTACCTACACTGGTGGCCAACTATATTCCTGAAAACGTCAACGTCTGGTTGCAGTCTGAAAATGGGTTATTGGGTATTGGCGAGTTTCCAACAGCCGAAACGGTCGATGCCGATTTAATCAATGCTGGAAAACAAACCGTTACCGCACGTCAGGGCGCTGCATTTTTCTCTAGTGCAGATTCTTTTGCCATGATCCGTGGAGGTCATGTCAACATCGCCATTTTAGGGGCCATGGAAGTCTCACAAAATGGCGATTTAGCTAATTGGATGATTCCAGGCAAAAAAGTCAAAGGCATGGGCGGCGCAATGGATTTGGTTGCTGGAGTGCAAAAAGTGGTGGTGCTCATGGAACACTCTGCAAAAGATGGTACACCAAAAATTGTCGAGCAGTGTAGCCTGCCCCTGACAGGTAAAAATGTCGTACATCGCGTAATTACTGACCTCGGTGTCATGGACATTACTCAGGAAGGTGTGAAATTAGTTGAACTGGCGAAAGATGTCAGTTTTGAAGACATTCAAAAAGTGACAGGTGTTCCCCTCATCCGCTAATTCGGCATCATTTATACAATAGAAAAATAATCCAATGCCTTTAAAGCAACGATCCTGTTTTTAAAGGTATGGTTCCCATACATGAATAAATGCCTGCTATTCTTTAAACTAAACCAAAGATAAAACTTAATCCAAATGAGAAAAGGACGAATTCTCTTCGTCCTTTTCTCATTCTACAAATACTCAAAAAGTGTACTTATAGTGTAGGCTACTTAATTAAACACATTATTTAAATACACAACACGCTCGGTCGTTTTTTGGTTAAAGCACTTGGTATATTGCAATTGTTGATCTTGGGCACGTAACGCATCATCCCAATATTGTGACTGTTTTTGATAGGTTTCTTTTTCACTATCCGCCATTTGGTAGACACTTTTCTGAGAAATCACTTTACAGTCTACATCACGTTTTTCAAACCACTCGGTTTGGTCTTGTTGTAGCTGCTGTTTTTGTTCCTCAGTCAAGTTATCCCAAGTTTGATTCAGGCGTTCCACCACTTTGACTTGGTCTGCATCCAGTTCTTTTTTACGGATATTCATGGCTTTTTGAGCCAGTTCCATCTGCGCAACTTCTTGCTCGTTATACTGCTTCATATTCGCTTGGATTTCTGCATTTTCTTTTTCATAGGCTGCAAACTGCACTGCATTTTGTGTTACGAGAACCACACCATCAATCACACCATTTTGATTAGGTACGTTGAGGCTAATGCCCTCTTTATCTGTTTTTATGATGTTATAGCTAAATGCGCCTTGTAGCTGATCATTGTCCAAACGGAGTGAGTATTCACCATCTTCTAGGACATCGCGTAGAGTACTTTGATAACCATCTTCACACTCTTCACATGGACGCGCTAAAAATGCATTTTCAGCACGTTTCTGTAAACCTTTCGGGAAAATCACCACCAACTGGCTTTCACAGTCCAACTGCTTTGCTGTTTCTGGTTTTTCTGTGATTGTTGAAATGCCTTTAATTTCAAAACGAATGCCTTTATTAATTTGCGCTAATAGTTTTTCATCTGCCTCATATTCACGACTATCACGTAAACGGCGGTCTAAGGCTTTTAAATATTCCGTTTTTAAATGTGCTTGAATTTGTTCGACATTGGCAGGGGCTGTACAACTCCAATCCGACATATCTTGCGTCTCAGCAGCTGTTTCTGTTTTGTTCTCTGAACGATTGCAAGCACTCAAAAATAAGCTGCTCAAGATTAAGCTGGCAAAAATTGTTTTCTTCATCATTGTTATAAACCATAAGGTCGTTGTTTTCGCTGCGTATTTAACCAAAAAATAAAGCTTTACGCGAGTATATAAATAAAATAACCCTGCCTAAGCAGGGTTTAAATACCTTTTAATTAACCTTTTCAACACCACTTTCGCCTATTTCACGTACGACACCAGTGTCTGTATTTAAAACTTCAAACTCAATGCGGCGGTTTTTAAACTTACCTTCAGTGGTTTGATTATCTGCAATTGGCTTTTCTTGCCCATAACCGATCGCTCGAAGCTGTGCAGGATCGACACCTTTAAAAATTAAATAATCCACAACAGCTTGCGCACGGTTTTGCGACAAGGTTTTATTGATACTCGCATCTCCTGTTGCATCAGTATGTCCTATCACGGTCAGTTTGGCTTGAGGTGCTTTTTGCATCAGAGCCGCTGCCTGATCCAAAATCGACTTATTGGCATCGGGAACTGTAGATGAAGCCGTGTCAAAGTTGATAATTTGCAAATTTAATGCAGTCGCAACATCTAATGCTCGAACTTGCGCTGGGTTAATTTCAGCTAATGCACGTTCAGCATCACTAATACTGGTATCAATTGCACGATTCACATCTAGTGGTTGCTGTGTTGTAAGCTTCATATCCCTTAATAAAGGTTTAATTTGATCTACTATTTTAGCTGCATTGGCTGGATCGTTGGCTTGAATTGAGAGCTGATCACCCAACCAAGTAAGGTTAACATTTGGCACACCTTTTAGGGTACGCAAAACACTGGGGATCACGTCTTGATCAATAAACGCGGTATGATAAATGTTCTGTGTATCAACCCCACATCCAATGCTGTTGTTAAAAGTTTGCTTCACTTCCTTTTGCAAAATTTCAACATAGCTGGCATTCCCCGATAAAATTTGGCAAGTCACCAGATCCCCTGTCGCCCCAGTTGTGATTTGAAATTTTGCAGGTTGGCTGGCGCTCACGTTATTGGCAGGTGTTATTTCTGAATCTGTTTTATCTGTACAGGTTCTAAAAATAAACGCGAACAACGCAGCTAAAATAATCAAAGCAAAGACTGGCAGTAAAAAAGAGCGTTTTTCTTCTGATTTAGAGCTATATACACTTGTAGGTGAGACATGTGTAGCCTGCCCCTGTAAAGGATTTACCCCTAATCCAGACAGTAATGCTCTTGCCCACTCAGGCAGTGCATTGTTAATAGAAGCAGCATTCACCTGTAGCAAATGTAAAATCGCTTCGGGTTCAGAAGAACCTGCCTCTGTCGTTAAAAATGCCAAGGCAGGTGTAATCGAACGGCTCAAGGTACTTTCAATTTCATCGGTAGGGGCACTCCCCCTCACTTGTTCGAGAAATTGTTGCTTCAACCCTATATGTGATGCAAAAGCATCATTTAAACGTGGGTTGAGCTGCTGTTGAAATGCAGAAATTAACTCAGATTTTGACTTCAATACAGACAGTAAAATAGGTAAAAAAGATTGAATTGCTTGATTTTTTTCAAGTAAATGTTGTGTATCCCCTTCTAAAACAATAGCAGAGACATTTTGTTTTAGTAAATCCATAAAATCGACATTCATGAAATCTTACCCCCACTTTTTTCGCATTGTTTTCATTGTCATTTTTTAGTTTATCTGCTCATTTTTTGTACTTTGTAAAATATTGTATTTACATTACTTTTCGTCAAATCAATAAAAAAGCCAGCCTAAGCTGACTTTTTAGTCGATTTTGAAATATAAGCTGGAACTTAAGAAATAAAAGTTTTTATAACTTTACCTTTCACGACTTGATTGATTAAAGGTGTATTTTTCCCTTGCGACAAAATATTGTCTTTATTCACAATCCAATCTAACTCTGGGTCAACCAATACCCAGCCTGCTTCAACAGTCCAACGTTCAAGCATATTTGCTACTGTTGCTGGTGCAGTTGTGACTTTCTCAACCCATTCCAAAGGACTAAATAAACCTTCGCGTACCAATTGCACACCGAAAGCCACATAGGTATCAAAAGCGCTAATGCCTGGCTGTGTTTCAGCAAATGGCGCTAGCTTTGCAGAACTGCTCAATGGTTCATGATGGGTACAAATTGCGTCGATCACGCCATTTTTCACACCTTGGCGAAGGAACTCTTTATCTGACTCAGCACGTAGTGGTGGACGAACATGCGCAAGTGAGTTGAAACCATCAATCAACTGATCTGTTAAGTGCAGTTGATGCATCGCCACATCACAGGTAACTGGCAAACCTTTATCTTTAGCAATTTTGATCAAATTCACAGAAGCACCTGTAGACAGCAAACCAAAGTGTGCACGAACACCCGTTGCTTCAATCATCAACAAATACTTGGCAATCGCAATGGTTTCAGCAATTGCAGGAATCATCGGTAAACCTTGACGGGATGCAACGAAACCCTCGTGCACACAACCATCTTTGGCAATTTGTGGTTCCTCTGCATAAAACACCACAGTCATGCCTAGGCCTGCCGCATACTCTAAAGTACGTAGTACAACATCATCATCTGCAAAAGGCGCATTGGCATTTGACACTGCCGTACAACCGCCCTTTTTCAAACCTGCCATATTTGCAGGTTGCTTGCCTTGTAAGCCTTGGGTTTGGGCACCAATCACTTCTAGATAAATACCACCATCCAACATGGCTTTTTCCATCAGACCATGAATCAAAGCACCATTATCTTGCACAATTGGTTTGGAGTCTGGTGGTGTAAACACATGTAAAATACCATTTTCACGTGCAGCACGACCCTCTGACTTTAATGTCCCGTGCTGTTGCTGACCTGGTTCACGTAGGCGTGCACATAAGTCCACCATAGTTGGCATCAACCATTTACCATGTCCATCCATAGTTTCTGTGATGTCAGCTGTTTCAGAAACCAACTTGCCATTTTCCACATATACTGTTTGAACCGTATCTGTTTGATGAATTGGGTCAAGGACACGTACATTTTCAATTTTTACAACAGTCATGACTTATTTCCTTACACCGCAATCGCGTCTAACAAACCTTGCTCTTGCAGTTGACCTTGCATTGCAAGCGCCAAAACTGCCATACGTACTGCAATCCCGTTGGTCACCTGATTTAAAATCACCGACTGTGGGCCATCGGCAATACTGGAATCAATCTCTACACCACGGTTCATAGGCCCCGGATGCATCACGATGCAATCAGGTTTCGCCATCGCAAGGCGTTCTTTGTTTAAACCGTACATTTTATAGAATTCAGCTTGAGATGACAGCGCAGGCGAATCAATACGTTCATTTTGAATACGTAGGGTAATAATCACATCGCAGTCTTTAATCCCTGCTTCCATGTTATTAAAGAGGCGTACACCTTCACCATATTCATCAAAACCATAGGGCAACAGTGTATTCGGTGCAATCACGCGAATGTCTTTACAGCCCAAAGTTTGTAATGCAGCAACATCTGAACGTGCAACGCGTGAATGTTTAATATCACCAATGATAGCAATTGAAATATCTTCAAATTTCTTTTTGGTTTCACGGCGAATGGTTAACATGTCCAACATGGCTTGTGTTGGATGTGCATGACGACCATCACCTGCATTAATAATTGCGACATGTGGACAAACAGTTTGGGCAATGAAATGTGCGGCACCTGACGATGAATGACGTACCACAAAAATATCTGCCGCCATCGCTTCTAAGTTCCACAAAGTGTCTCTTAGCGTCTCACCTTTGGAAGTACTCGAACGTGCGATATCAATATTTAATACATTTGCAGAAAGACGTTTTGCAGCAGCTTCAAAAGTGGTACGAGTACGGGTTGAGTTTTCAAAGAAGAGATTCATGACCGTTCGACCTTCTAAGAGGTTGTTCGTCATCAGCTGATTTTGGTCATTAAAAAAGGACTGCGCAGTGTCCAATATTTTTGTAAGAGTTTCTTTAGAAAGACCTTCGATGGTAAGGAAGTGTTTGAGATGACCATCTTGGTTGAGTTGAATCTGACTCGGAGTATGCAGTGCTGCCAAGTGCATGAGAGATTCCTTCTACGTTAAGTTAACGCATTATACAGATTTTCTTTTTAATTTGGACCTCAGTTTAAAACAATTGCCTTAATTATCATCGGCTTCAAAACTAAGATTATGAAATTCTTATTTATTATTTCAATTAGTTAAATTAAACATTTTTTAGCATCTATTTTCTCAAAATTTTACTCAAATCCATTGAGGATCATCTAGCACATTGCACATTCTTTCACCGATACGTTTCGCATCGCTATAAAAAAGCCCTCTTTCGAGAGCTGATCAAATTTGAATGATTGTTATCGTAAAGCACCAATATAGTGATGCGACACTTGAGCTCGGTAAATTTCTTCTTCGGTTGCTCCTGACTCATAGCGACTGTTATTCATGTTTTTTGGTTGCTCGATAGCTTCTGGTTCCTCATAGTTGAATAAGTCCATAACACTATCTAAACGGCTCACCAAACGAATCAATTCGGCATCCTCTGTGCTTAAAGCCAACTCCGCCATTTGACGCGCATAACTTGGATTTTCAACTAAATAAAGCACATCAATTACGCGCCCCGATACGCGGCGCAGACGTGCGTAAAGTAAAGTTGCAATTGAAAAAGTATCAGCATGACTTACAACACCTCGGTCTAACTTGGTCGACATATTCTTCCCCTTTCAAATGAAAAATATTTACTGATGACTTATAAAAATCATTCAATAAATTAAACTTGCAAGGATTTAGCAAAATGCGTACCAAAAACGTTATTGTTCACATGGCAATTCATTTATTTTGCTATTTCCTAAAGCTAGAAGCACATTAAAAAAACCATTCAGAGGCAAAATACGTTAAACTTTAGCGAGTTTATTTTGTTTTATTTTGGTCTCTCAAATTTATGAATACCGCTTCACGTTTAAGCAGCTATTGGGTTACTTGTGCTGATGGGTTAGAAACCTTACTCCAAGAAGAATTAGAAGGTTTAGGTGTTCAAAACATTGAACGTTTCCCTGGGCGTTTAGTTTTCAAAGGCACTCTTGAGCATGCCTATCGCATTTGTATGTGGTCGCGTCTTGCATCACGTGTACTCACGCCTATTCACGTCCACGAATTAGAACGTAGTCATGATGCACGTGATGTTGCTGAAGAGCTCTATGAAGGTGCAATCAATTTTGATTGGTCTCTGATTTTTGCACCACAAAGTACCTTTGCTGTACGTTTACATATTGAACGTGAAATTAAGGTCAACAGCCAGTTTGCAACGCTACGTGTAAAAGACGGTATCGTCGATTCGTTTATGGAAGCTGTGGGTAAGCGCCCAAGTATTGACATTAAGCAACCTGAAATTACCATTTATGCACTCGCAGGCAAAACTGAACACACCTACTGTTTAGACTTATCTGGTGACTCACTGCATAAACGTGGCTACCGTCGTTATATGACCGATGCCCCAATTAAAGAAAACTTAGCGGCTGCGATTTTACAAAAAGCCAAACTGCTGTCAAAAAGACCCGATATTTTCCTCGATCCAATGTGTGGTTCAGGGACATTCATTATTGAAGCGTTGATGATGCTGACAGACCGTGCACCCGGCTTAGTCCGTCGTTTCGGTTTCAATGGTTGGAATGGTCATAATCACGAACTATGGATGAGCATCAAAGCGGAAGCAGCTGATCGCCATCAAGCAGCTTTGGAGCAACCGCTCCCTAAGTTCTATGCTTTTGATGCTGACTGGGAAGCAGTAAAAGCCACCAAACAAAACATCATCGCTGCAGGATTTGAACGTCTACTCGACCACATTCAAATCGAAGAACGGACTTTGGCAGATTGGCCAAACTTCGAAGCAGAAGGAAAAACAGCCTTTATTGTGACCAACCCGCCTTATGGTGAGCGCTTAGGCGATAAGGCCTCTAACCGTGCTTTATATTTAGGCTTGTCCGCATTACTGCAAAAGAACTTCCCAAATCAGACCGCAGCGGTTATCGCAGCAGCCGTTGAACAAGCCGATGTATTGGCGCTGAATGACCCGCAAACCATGCGTTTGATGAATGGTAAACTGCCAATTTACGTGCGTTCAGGTTCCGTGAAACCTGTTGCAGTGATCAAGCCGTTCTTAGAAACTTGGCAGCCTCAGCAGTTTGAAGCAATTGAAGGCGCTGAAGACTTTGCTAACCGTTTACAAAAGAACATGCAGACCTTAAAGAAATGGGCGGTAAAAGAAAACATTCACTGTTTACGTTTATATGATGCTGACCTTCCCGACTTTAACGTTGCAGTCGATTTGTATGGCGAACGTTTACATGTACAAGAATACGCACCACCGAAAAAAATCGATCCTGAAAAAGCCAAGAAACGTTTCAATCTCGCTTTACAGGCGATTCGTGCTGTAACAGGTTTAGGCCGTGATGCGATCTTTATCAAAACACGTGCTCGCCAAGAAGGTAAAAACCAGTACACCAAACAAAGTACGGCTTCAAAACGTTTTATCGTGCAAGAAGGCAAAGCAAAAATCTTAGTTAACTTAACTGATTACTTAGATACTGGCTTGTTCTTAGACCACCGTCAAATCCGCTTACGCATCGCACAAGAAGCGCGTGGTAAGCACTTCTTGAACTTGTATAGTTATACCTCTACAGCCAGCTTACATGCAGCTTTAGGTGGTGCGGCAAGTACAACCAGCGTCGATCTGTCAAACACCTATTTGAGTTGGTCTAAAGAAAACTTCGTCTTGAATGGCTTAACGGTCGATCATGCCGATGAACAACATCAGTTCTTTGCCAGCGATTGTTTTGAATGGTTGAAAGAAGGTCATGAACAGTATGATCTGATCTTTATTGACCCACCAACTTTCTCAAACTCAAAAAAGTTCTACGGTACCTTTGATGTACAACGTGACCATTTATCATTGCTTAAACGCGCCATGAACCGTTTAACCACAGATGGCACTTTGTACTTTTCAAACAACTACCGTGGCTTTGAAATGGACGAAGAAATTTTGGCATTCTTTGATGTCGAAGAAATCACCAGTGAAACCATTGGGCCTGATTTCAAACGTAATCAAAAAATCCATCGGGCATGGAAAATCACCCATCCAAAAAATTAATGCATTAAAGATGAAACTTGATTTCATCTTCATTAAATTTTACATGGACAATTTTCAAAGATAAAAAGGGACGAAATACGTCACTGCTGTCCCATAAATATCACAAGAAGAACCTCAGCTGAGGTTCTTCTTGCTTATTCCACTTTTTGTCAGGTAAAAACAGAGCCTTCAATGGTTTCCTTTCAAATAAGTTCACCTGAATAATTCTTAATAATCTTTGAACACTCCATCCTTCCTGCGCCATATGTTTCGCAAAACTCACCAGTAAATAGGCAATTAAGGCAATCCATATTTGTGTTTGGATCGCATTGCGACTACGGCCTAAAAACGATTTCAATTTTAGGTTTTGCTTGATCGCTTTAAAAAATAGTTCTACCTTCCACCGATCTTTATAAATTGCAGCAATGGTTGATGCAGCGAGATGAAAATTGTTGCTTAGGAATTCAAATGTCCTTTTCTTTTCAGTATCATAAAACTCTATACGTCTTAATCGCTTAGGTGCACCACGCTTTTTAGCATAATCACTACTCAACTCAATATATTCATCCGCAAGAATCCCCTTACTGACGAACACATCTTGTTTTGATTTCACCTCATAAACTGTCTTTGGTCTCAGCCTAGTGACAAAGCTGACTTTTTGGTTGGTCATGTCTGCAAACCACTGATAATCAACATACCCTTTATCAAATACAATGATACTTCCAGGTGGGAATTTGAGTCGTCGACCTTGTACCATGTCATTTTCAATACCATCACCAAGCGCAACAAATTCAGGAATGGTGTTGCTATGATTTAACCCAACTGTAAGTTTTATACTGGCTTTGGACTCATGTACTTTTGCCCATTCACACAATGACAGTGAAAGATCAATATGACTCGCATCAAGTGAATATAATGGATTTTAAAATCGAAATTTATGAGCAATCTTGGAATTTTCACAATGTTGAAGTAATTGGATAAACAATTGTTGATACAAGCTAGCTGGTTGTTCTTCATTGATTCTTGCTAGCGTACTTCGTGCAATTCTTTTGGCACCAAGGTGATAAAGCTTTTCCTGTTGTGATTCGAGATTAGACTCAATATCCCTCAAGCTTTGACGACATGATAATTGAGACATCAAAATAGCAATAAATTGATCCCATCGTGTTGCAGATCTTAATTTTTGTCCTTGATGGTATTGTTTTGCAAGACGTTCAAAATCTTGTCTTAAAATGGGTTTGAGTAATTGATGAAATACAGTATTCTGATGTGACAAAACCTGAATCCTTGTAGTTGAAGTGTTTGTTCGCACTTATATTTTAACTACTTTGGACTCAGGTTTTTTATTTAAGTCTAACTATGGGACAGCAGTGCGAAATACGTCCCCTTTTATTTGCTACAGCAACATATTTTGCATTATTCAGTGAGAAAATTGGTTTGCCCATATTTGTATTCAACTGACATTTTCATAGTATTACCTTCGCGTTTCACCTGACCTGAACTTTGCATTGTCGAAAGCATGCTTTCAACTTCTTGATCAGACATCGTTATCCCGCCTTTTTGCAGATAATTATTCATGATGCGCGAGATCATATTTTTATCAAACTGAACATCTGCTTTATATTCCATTAAACTTGGCATCATTTTCACCATTCCCATCACAGTCGATTGGTGACTCGGCATAATACGCCCCGTCACATTCGCCTGAGCAACACCATCTCCGATAGCAAACTGGTTCTCTTTGGATTCAAAGCGGAAACCTTCATTGATCACGGCTAATAAAGCAGGCTCCATATCTTTTTCCACAGTCTCTTTGGCTAAGCAACTATTTTCACTTTTCGCCACAATATCAAACAGCGCCTGCATTTTTTGTCGATTCACATCGAGTACATTAAAATTAAACTGTAGGTTTTGAATTGCAGGTGCGGCAGGCATTTTCATTTCATCTAAGCGTAGCATCATCTCAGTGTTTAAAACCCGATCCGTCAATTTGCTTTGCGTTTCTAGACTAAAATTTTTAATTTCAGCACTAATGGGTTTATTGATATCTCGATCTGACATTTTCAGCAGATCCATCTGGATTTTGCTTTCACCTGCTTCAAGATATTCACCATTGAGCCCTTGGTTGGTTGCTAGCTTTAACCCCACCATTTGCATATGCATATTGGGCTCGGTAATCGTGAAATTTGGAATTTCAAGCTGTAAATCCAGTATCTTAAGCTGTTGTTCTATCGGCTTTGCTCGAAACCGCAACGTCATTGGATCTAATCTAGACTGGAGTTGAGCTTCATTGCGGGTAATCACTGGTGTAGTCAATACACTATTCATGGTGCCTAACCAATTGACTTTCGTATCAACTTTGAGTGGTTCCTTCAACAAAGATTGGAGTGCTCCTGATGCCTGAGTAATTTTAATATCCGACTGGATCGCATACCCATTCCAACTACGCTGAATATTATCTTGACCACTTAATTTAACCACGTCTTTGGGTTTACACGGATCTGATACTAATTCGGCACTCCATTTCGCACTCCCTTTTAAAGCACCCATTTGGAATTGTTGATACTGCAAATTCAAATTATTCGATTGTTTAGTGCCCTGTTGATAATAAGCCTTTAGGCTTTTATCTGCATAAAGATTACCACCAACTGCGACCACAGCCAGCGTCAATACGCCCCCAACACCCCACTTTAATTGACTCATTTTCTCTATCTCAATTTATTTACTTTTTATTAAAATAAATTATAAAGACAATTTTTAAATAAAGATAATTATTTTGCAAATAAAGCACTTAGATGCCATATTCATCACATAAATGTGAAAACCTACGTCACATTTATGCTTAAAAATGTCACCTTCTAACACTTCTATCCTGCCATAAAAAACCCAGCCGAAGCTGGGTTTTTTAATCTCAACAAATAAAATTAATCATTTGAATGGTTAATTCATTTTTACTTTATCGAAGCTGAGTTGACCATCTTGCGCTGTGACAACAATATTGTCTCCAGCAACAAATTCACCAGACAATATTTTTTGCGCCAAACTATTCTCAACTTGCTGTTGGATGGCACGTTTCAGTGGACGCGCACCATATACAGGGTCAAAACCAGCATCAATCAACAAATCAAAAGCATGATCATCGACTGTTAAACGCATGTCTTTTTCAACCAAACGAGCACGTAAACGATCCAACTGGATATCTGCGATACCTCGAATTTGTGCTTTTTTGAGTGAATGGAACACCACCAACTCATCAATACGGTTGATAAACTCTGGACGGAAATGTTGTGTCACGGCATTCATGACTACTGCTCGCACTTCTTCATCAGATGGATTATCACCCAACTCGCGTACATCACTTGAACCAAGATTAGATGTCATCACAATTACAGTATTTTTAAAGTCAACCACACGACCTTGCGAATCTGTTAAGCGACCATCATCCAATACTTGGAGCAAGATGTTAAACACATCTGGATGTGCCTTTTCCACTTCATCAAATAACACCACACTATACGGTTTACGGCGCACAGCTTCGGTTAAGACACCACCTTCCTCATACCCCACATAACCTGGAGGCGCACCCACCAAACGGCTGACCGAGTGTTTTTCCATAAATTCAGACATGTCAATTCGAATCATGGCATCATCACTATCAAACAAGAAGTTTGCCAGTGCTTTAGTCAATTCTGTTTTACCAACACCCGTTGGACCCAAGAATAAGAACGAGCCGCTCGGTCGGTTCGGATCAGATAAGCCAGCACGCGAACGACGAACCGCATTGGATACTGCAACCACAGCCTCATTCTGCCCAACGACACGATTATGCAAGAACTCTTCCATATGGAGAAGTTTCTCACGTTCACCTTGCATCATTTTTGCCACAGGAATACCCGTTGCAGCACTAACAACTTCTGCAATTTCGTTGTCAGTAACTTTGTTACGTAGTAGTTTCGGCTCCTCTTTCTCCTCCACCACTTCTTCTTCATTGAGACGTTTTTCCAGCTCAGGAATCACACCATACTGAAGACGCGACATTTCACCCAAGTCATTTTCACGCTGCGCTTTTTGCAGCGCAATACGAGCCTGATCCAATTCAGCTTGAACTTGTTTGGTGCCTTCAACTAAAGTTTTCTCAGCTTTCCAAACTTCTTCCAAGTCATTGTATTCACGTTGAACTTCGCTAATTTGCTTTTCAAGATGAGCGACTTCCGCACGACTACCGGCATCTTCATCTTTTTTCACTGCTTCAAGTTGCAGTTTTAATTGAATCAAACGACGTTCAAGTTTGTCCAAAGCTTCTGGCTTAGAGTCCAGCTCCATTTTGATACGAGAAGCTGCTTCATCAATCAAATCAATCGCTTTATCAGGCAATTGACGGTCGGTGATGTAACGATGTGACATTTTCGCTGCTGCAATGATGGCAGAGTCTAAAATTTTTACACCATGGTGCACTTCATAGCGTTCTTTCAAGCCACGTAAAATCGCAATAGTGTCTTCTACACTCGGCTCATCGACCAAGACTTTTTGGAAGCGACGTTCTAATGCGGCATCTTTTTCAATGAATTGGCGATATTCGTCTAAGGTCGTCGCACCCACACAACGTAGCTCACCACGTGCGAGAGCAGGTTTTAGCATATTACCTGCATCCATCGCGCCCTCGCCCTTACCTGCGCCTACCAGTGTGTGTAATTCATCAATAAACAAAATGACTTCACCATCTTGTTTTGCTAAATCTTTCAATACTGCTTTTAAGCGCTCTTCAAACTCGCCGCGGTATTTAGCACCAGCAAGCAAAGACCCCAAGTCCAAAGATAAAACTCGTTTACCTTGTAAACTTTCAGGCACTTCACGGTTAATAATTCGCTGAGCTAAACCTTCTACAATTGCAGTTTTACCCACCCCAGGTTCACCAATCAACACTGGGTTATTTTTAGTACGACGTGACAACACTTGGATGGTACGACGAATTTCATCATCACGCCCAATAACAGGATCTAATTTCCCTGCCAATGCACGCTCAGTTAAATCAATCGTGTACTTATTCAGAGAATCGCGTTGATCTTCATGATTGTTGCTCATGACTTTCTCATCACCTCGAATTTTTAAAATGACTTGGCGCAGGTGGTCTGGTTTAACACCCACACTATTTAATAAGGTTTTGGTTGCACCTACTTCAGCTAAAGCTTGTATTACCCAATCAGTAGATAAAAACTCATCACCTGCTTTTTGCGCAAAACTATCTGCCAAATTCAATGCTTTGACTGCATCTGCACTGAGGTTGACATCACCTGTCGGATTCGACAGGGTTGGCGCATCAGCAAGGGCTTGCTTTAATTTGGCTTGTAATTCAGGCAGATTAGCACCTGCTTGTTGCAACAAACTCAGATTTGAGGTTTCTTCCAACAAGGTTGATAAAATATGAATTCCCTCAATTGCGGTATGGTCTTTCCCCATTGCAAGTGATTGAGCATCTGAAAGAGCTTGCTGTAAGCGGTTTGTGAATTTTTCAAATCGCATTCTTGTTTTCCTCACAACAAATTTTGAACTTGATGGATATATGGGAACGATTACTCAGAATTCAATTCAAATTTAATTAACTTTTCTACATTTTATTTTATTTTTCATTAGTTTGTCTTAACAATAAACAAATAGAACTTAATCATAATATGGGTTCACCATGTACATTTTTCAAGCATAAGCTTGCATTTTTTGTCAAAGCGAAATGGCCGATTGATTTAAATGGGCTAAACTTAAAATCATTTGATCAATTATTAGACAAACAAACAACTCTTTTTTCTATTTATCCATGTAACGAACTGTGTACCAGTTTACGGAATGAAAACAAAAGCGTGAAGCATGAAAAAGGCCGATCATCAGATCAGCCTCAAATGACTTAAAAGTCAGGGATTAATTTGCTTCAATAATCTCAAAATCATGGGTGATTTCTACGCCACCATCCATCAACATTTTGCTCGCAGAACAGTACTTTTCTGCCGATAATTCCACAGCTTTTGCGACTTGTTTTTCCTTCACTGCATGACCAGTAATCACGAAATGTAAGTGAATTTTTGTGAACACTGCGGGGATGCTATCTGCACGCTCTGCCTTGAGTTCACAGCGAACATCCGTTATTTCTTGACGTGATTTTTTAAGGATAGTCACGATGTCAAAAGAAGCACAACCTCCGAGTCCTGTCAGGATCAATTCCATTGGTCTTGGACCACGGTTTTCACCACCATATTCGGGTGAACCATCCATGATGACACTGTGACCACTTTGAGTTTTTGCTTCGAAAGCAACATTCTCTAACCAATGAACAGTTGTTTGCATTGCAACTACCTAAAAAAAGCTATAAATTGACGAAGTACCTGTACACTACCATAAATTGAGTTGATAAGGAATTTCAGCTCTGACTGTGTGACAAGTTCACTCTAGGTCTGTGCGATCTATAATTTATCCATTTTCGGAACCGTTAGCATGACTTCAAGCTTTTCACAATTAAGCACTGATGCGCTGTCTCCAGGTCAACTCCCAGAGTCAGTGAAAGCACTATTAAAACGCGCATATATTAATCGTTATCCAAAGCGCACAACGATCGTAGATGCTGGCTCAGAATCTAAATCGTTATATTTGATTTTAAAAGGTTCGGTCTCTATTATTTTGCGTGAAGACGATGAACGCGAAATTGTTGTTGCGTATTTAAATGCGGGTGACTTTTTTGGTGAAATGGGTCTATTCGAAGCAAATTCACAGCGTACTGCTGAAGTACGTACACGTGACGTTTGTGAAATTGCTGAAGTGACTTATGAAAACTTCCATGAATTGAGCAAACAATACCCAGACCTCAGCTATGCAGTTTTTGCACAGCTTGTGCGTCGTCTAAAAAACACCACGCGTAAAGTCACTGACCTTGCATTTATTGATGTTTCAGGTCGTATTGCACGTTGTCTTATTGACTTATCTGCTCAACCAGAAGCAATGATCTTACCTAATGGCCGTCAAATCCGTATTACACGTCAAGAGATCGGTCGCATCGTTGGTTGCTCGCGAGAGATGGTTGGTCGTGTTTTAAAAACATTAGAAGACCAAGGGATGATTGAGACTGATGGTAAAGCTATCTTAATTTTTGATGCCTCTTTAGAAGAATCCAAAGCCCATGCTGAAGATTATGATGACGAAGAATAAAATTTATTCTTCGTAGCTGATACAGCCAAAAGCAGATCTTCGGATTTGCTTTTTTTATGCCTTCAATTCGTAACTGCTTTGACAAAATCGTGACAAACTTTGTAAAAATAGTGATTTAACCTACTGTTGATAATTGTTTAATCTTATTCGACCCCAAAGCACAGTCCATAAAGGAAATGTTGAATGCAATTTAAACCCTTAGCCAATACAGGCATTTTGGTTCCTGAAATTTGTCTCGGCACCATGACCTTTGGTGAACAAAATACGCAAGCTGAAGCCTTTGAGCAACTTGACTATGCTTTAGCACAAGGCATCAATTTTTGGGATACTGCAGAAATGTATCCAGTTCCACCCAAGCCTGAAACGCAAGGCGCAACGGAAGTCATTATTGGACAATGGATTGCGCAGCGTGGGGGACGTGACAAACTTTTTTAGCTTCTAAAATTGCTGGCCCATCTCAAGGTGGCAGTCATATTCGTGACGGACAAACCCGTTTTAATGCCAACGACATTTCTTCTGCTCTAGATGGCAATCTAAAGCGTTTACAGACCGATTATATTGATTTGTACCAATTACACTGGCCACAACGTCCGACCAACTTTTTCGGCAAATTAGGCTATGAAAATGATGAAGCTCACAGCACCAAAACCGTAACATCTCTAGAAGAAACTTTACTTGCGCTCGAAGCTGAAATTCAAAAAGGTCGTATCCGTTATATTGGTTTGTCTAATGAAACGCCATGGGGAACCATGAAATTTTTACAGATTGCAGAGCAACTTGGTCTGTCTAAATTTGTAAGTGTGCAAAACCCTTACAACTTACTCAACCGCACTTACGAAATTGGGATGTCTGAAATTGCGAAATATGAAGGCGTTGGTTTACTCGCCTACTCCCCACTCGCTTTTGGTTACCTCACGGGAAAATTCCGCAATGGTGCGCGCCCAGCGAATGCTCGAGTGACTCTTTTTAGTCGCTTTAGTCGTTATAGCAACCCTGAGAGTGAATGGGCAACGGAACAGTATGCTCAACTGGCTGAACAACATGGTTTAACACCTACACAACTGGCTTTAGCCTTTATCAAACAACAGTTCTTTGTGACCAGTACCATTATTGGCGCAACAAACTTAAACCAACTAAAAGAAAATATTCAAGCTTTTGAGATTGATTTATCAGAAGAGGTTTTACAAGGTATTCAAGCCATTCATCAGCAACAGCCAAACCCAGCACCCTAAGTCATACAAGAAAGCACTGCTTTGTTGTATGACTCAGACTATATCTGTACTGCTTCTATTGGGGTGATAAGTGTAATGTTTGAATCACTACTTCACCTGTCACAAATAATTTATTATTTTTTAAAATCCTAAACTGATATTAAAAAAGGACGCTTTAGCGTCCTTTTTTGCTCAAAAAGAAATTAACGTCTTTGATTATAAACTGCTTGTGCAGCGGCTAAGTTCTTACGCATCGCTTCAATACGCTGACTATTTGATGGGTGCGTCGAAAGGAATGAAGAACCACCAGCCCCATCGAGCTTATTCATTTTCTCCCATAAGCTAATTGCCGCTTGTGGGTTATAGCCTGCACGCGCCATCAACATTAAACCGCCCTCATCTGCGCGGCTTTCTAAGCTACGCGAATACGGCAGGCCAATACCAATCTGACTACCTAACTGCGCCGCAGCTGTCCCAGTTTGACCCACGCCAGCAGCACTGAGACCAATACCCAAAGCCAAGTCAGTTAATGCTTGCGCACCAACTTTACTCTTTGAATGCTCTTCTAAAGCATGCACCATCTCATGTCCCATCACTGCTGCAATTTCAGCATCAGTAAGGTTCAACTTATCCACAATACCCGTATAGAACACCACCTTACCACCAGGCGCTACATAAGCATTGACTTGATTTGACTTAAGTACAGCCAACTGCCAGTCAAATCGAGTGCCTGTTTGATTCATCTGATCAGCATAAGGCTTCAAGCGATTGAATACACCATAAATACGCTTGTACGTGCTCGATGAAGTGTCCAAAGTTTTGTTGGTTTTTGCTTCATTTACAGTTTTGTTAAAACCTTGAGTTGCTGCTGCATTTAAAGTTGCTGTATCCGCACCTGCAACCTCCGCAAAAGTTGCACAACCAGAAATGGTGACCACCGTTGCTGCGCACAGACTCATTAATATTTTATTTTTCATTATGGCTTAACTCCATCCATTTTAAAGCACTTCACATAATGTGTTGAATTATAATGAATAGATCTAAAGTGTTAAATATCATAAGCATGTTTTATCATAGCAATTATGTAAAAACAGCTTCATCACTATGCATATTCAACAAAGCCAAATTCACAACAAATGTCAGACTCCAAACTTAAAGTTATTACAGAAACTGAATCAGAAGCCAATAGACCAGACACAGAATATTTAAGCCCAAATATAGATGGCTTAATGGCTCAATTTTTTCTTCAAGCGTTTGACTTTTACGTTTAGCAAATAAAAATGCATTTTGAATAAGAATAATTGGCACCAAAATACAAGCAATAATCACAGACAGCCCAATCAGCGCACTATAAATAACATCAGGATCAGTGGTTTGCCCCTGAATAATCATCATCGCGATTGTTGGCGCACCACCCATAGCAAAAAGTAGTGAGTAAAAAATAGTTCCTGCGATATTCTTTTGCATCCTGCCTGCTCATCTGTTTATCTTGAATTTTATTCTAACAAGCACTTATACATGATGTCGTGCTTATTCATGCAACTTTAGTCTGGAAAACTATAGTAGTTCAACTGTTTATATCCATATTAAATATAAGCTTAATGCCTAACTTTCTCCTGTAACACCCATTAAAAAACCCTGCACAAAGGCAGGGTTTTTTAATGGGTGTTTAGCGCTTAAGCTTCAAACGGATGACGCAAGATAATTGTTTCTTCACGGTCTGGACCAGTAGAAATAATGTCGATTGGACATTCAATTAATTGCTCTAGGCGTTTAACGTAGTTGATTGCTGCTTGTGGTAACTGATCTACTGATTTCGCACCAAAAGTAGACTCAGACCAACCTGGCATCGTTTCATAAATTGGTTTTAAAGTTTCAAATGCCAACGCATCAGAAGAACCAACACAACCAGAATCAGCAGCTTCATAACCTACACAGATTTTCACTTCTTCTAGACCATCAAGAACGTCTAATTTAGTTAAGCAAATACCTGAAAGTGAATTGACTTCCACAGAACGGCGTAAAATTTCCGCATCAAACCAACCACAACGACGTTGACGACCAGTAGATGCACCAAACTCAGAACCAATCGTCCCTAAGTGCTTACCAATAGCGTCACCTACGTCATTTGCAGCATCGTAAACCAACTCAGTTGGGAACGGGCCTGCACCGACACGTGTCGTGTATGCTTTTGTGATACCTAATACATAGTCAAGGTGTAATGGACCCAAACCTGAACCTGAGCTTACGCCACCAGCTGTGGTGTTTGAAGACGTTACATACGGGTATGTACCATGGTCAACATCAAGAAGTGAGCCTTGAGCACCTTCAAACATGATGTTGTCACCATTTTTACGGTATTTATGCAACTCACCTGTAACATCAATCACGAGTGGTGCAACAACTTCACGCCATTGATCACAAAGCGCAAGCACATCTTCTAATTGAACTGCTTCTACACCGTAGAATTGGGTTAATTGGAAGTTATGGTATTCAAGTAATTCAGTCAGCTGAGCTTTAAGATGCTCACCACCACGTACCAAGTCTGCAACACGAATTGCACGGCGTGCAACTTTGTCTTCATACGCAGGGCCAATACCACGACCTGTTGTACCAATTTTTGCATTGCCACGCTTAATTTCACGTGCTTGATCCAATGCGATATGGTTTGGCAAAATCAATGGACAGTTTGGTGAAATACGTAAACGTTCTTTAACTGGCACGCCTTCTTTTTCAAGAATGTCCATCTCTTTGATGAGCGCTTCAGGAGAAAGTACAACACCATTACCAATTAAGCACAGTACGTTTTCACGTAAAATACCAGATGGAATGAGGTGTAATACAGTTTTCTTACCACCAACGACAAGTGTATGACCTGCGTTATGTCCGCCTTGATAACGAACGACCGCAGCCGCTTGATCTGTGAGCAGGTCGACGATTTTACCTTTACCTTCGTCGCCCCATTGGGTACCGAGTACCACAACATTCTTGCCCATAATAGCCTCATTGCATCATGCTGTTAAAATTGAAGAACTTTTCAGGCTTTAACTGACCTGAAGAAGTGATTAAATCTGTTCTACAGTCCATTGACCTGCAACATTCACCAATTGGTGCGTCGCATATGGAAGTGTAGTTAAATCATCCTGACCCAAAAGTTGAATCACGCTCATGCCTTTGGCACGTGTGTGTTCAATCGCTTGGAGCAAATCTGTTTGTGTTCCTTTCGGCGCAACAACTAAACTGTTTTGCTGAAAACGCCCTGCGCTAAGCGCATACAAGTCACAACTAAAACCTGTCGCTGGACGTGCACGACCAAAGTGCTCGCCAATTCCGTCATAACGCCCACCTTGTGCCAATGGCGCAGCACGATTAGGCGCATAAACAGCATACATTAAGCCCGTATGGTAGTGATATGAACGAAGTTCAACCACATCAATACCCATCTGTAGGTTTGGCCAACGCGCTTGAATTTCAGACTGTGTGGTTTTTAATGCGTCGAAAGCTTGTTTAAACTCAGCATCGGCAATCACTGCTGCACTTAAATGCGTTTGCAAAGCATCTAAGTCACTTGCATAACGCCCTAAAGTATAAAAGTCTGCACCAAAGTTCAAATCTTGAGTAAATTCAGCCAACTCTGGCAATGCTTTACGTTGATATAAATCAGAGAGTTGACGTTCAGTTGCTTTGTTTAAGCCTGCAACTTTCACCAAACTACGGAATAAGCCCACATGACCTAAGTCCAAGTGAATACCATCTGCAAAGCCTGCTTTCGCAAGTAAGCTAATCATCACGTCGATCAGTTCAACATCAGCATCAATGCTATCTGAACCAAATAACTCAGCACCTAATTGTAAAGGCGCACGTGTGGTATTAAAGCCTTGTGGTTTGGTATGTAGGACTGTTCCTGCATAGCAATAGCGAGCAACGCCTTCAACTGGATGTACATGCGCATCAATACGAGCCACTTGTGGTGTCATATCGGCACGCACACCAAGCAAACGACCAGATAACTGGTCAATGACTTTAAAGGTGGCTAAGTCTAAATCTTGATTCGATTCTGAAAGAGAAGATAACGATTCGATATATTCAATGAATGGCGTGTACACCAACTGATAACCTCGTGTTGCGAGGAAATCTAATGCTTGACGACGCAAAGTTTCAATCACTTGCGCCTGTTCTGGCAGTACATCAGCTACACCATCAGGTAATAACCATGTCTCTGAAATGGGCATGTTGTAAACCTAAAATCTTGTCAGCGCGGAACGAATCCGCATAAAAAAATCGGGGCACACCCGATTTCTCTTAGTCTATCACGATACAATGTGCTGTGCATTAGACAATTTCGGAAAATTTAATTTATCGTTTCAACTTTAACAACCAGCGCGCTATAAAATCTGTTGCTTTTGAATCATTCATTCTTAACTAGATTTTAAATCATCTCAAAATCGCAACTCAAACGACTGCTGACTATACCGAAGCATGTCGCATATTGAAAAAAATCATTTAAAACATTGTTTTATATTTTATTTCCCATTAACAGACTGCTTGCGAAAAAAGCAAGTTATTTTATACTCCTGCTCAATTCAACAGCAAGAATAAATACAACACCACATTATATAGACCATTTTAATCACACTATTTTCACTTGGGGAACGTTTGATGGAATTGCACAGCAACTTATATTACAAGCATGCAAATGCTCAAATCATGGCAAAATTAGACCGGCTGTTCCAAGAACATCGTGGTGATGCAGGCCAATTTACGACTTTAACCTGTGACATTAACCCTGAACATGGTGTTGAACTGGCTGAAGATATTTTAAATACGATTGATAACATCGAGTTTGATCTGGGTCCTGAGTCATTAGGCACTATTGCAGGCTATTCAGTTGCCCATTTTGTTCATGGCTCAGCAGGCGATGAATTCATTGAAGCTATTTTATTCTTCTTGAAAGCCTTGCTTCCAGACATTCACACACAAGCATGGGGCTGTGGCGATGATGATCCGTGGGAGTTTTGGTTTAAGTTCGACGGAGACGAGCTTGTCCGCGAAGACGATGAACCGTTAAATGATCCGGAAGAAGATGAAGAAATTAAAGCCAGTATTTATGCATGGTGGCATGCAGATCTGCCTAAAGAAATTAAAGAAGGCTTTTTAAACGAAGAGTAAGTTGTCAATGCAAAAGTACACGTCCAATCACTTGTGTACTTTTGCCTCAACATAGCAACTCAAATCTAAGAATTATGAGTTTAAATACTCATCTACTGACAGCACCGTCGAAAACATTTGAAATGCTGCTAAACATGCAGACTGTACATCCTCTGCTTGCACAGTTTTATTGGCATAACTCAAATCACGTGTTGCTGTTGCATCTGCAATAACCACTGGATCATAGCCAAACTCCGCGGCAGCACGGGAAGTTGCATCTACACACATATGCGTCATCATGCCACTAATCACTAATTTTTCAACACCAAGCTGATCCAACACCGTCTTTAGATTGGTTTCAAAAAAACTATTCGGATAATGTTTTTCAACCACGATTGAATCTGCTGTCAATTGCAAGCCTGAATGTAATTCAACACCAAACGTGCCCGCTTCAAAAAATGGGGCATTAGGTTGATTAAAAATATGCTGAATATAGATAATTGGCTGTTTATTTTTCAAAAATGCGTCTTCCAAAAGATTAATCTGCTTTAATGCTAGCTCAGCCTGATATAGCGCCATCTTAGCTTGTGGAAAATAATCATTTTGAACATCAATAATAATTAGTGCTGTTTTATTCATTTAAATCACCCTCTCATCTTCATTTCAGTCTGATGTATCAATGCCATAGAATAAGTAAAATAAACCGGCTCTTGCAGTTGAATATGAAAGAATGTATCTATAAATGTTTTCAGAGTGAAAGAACGATCATCTATGCTGTCAAATCAAGATCCAATTGACTTAAAAATCTTAAAGATTCTTAAAAATGACTCCCGATTAAGTCATAAAGACATTGGTGAATTGGTTCATCGCACAGGTCAAGCGGTAGGAAATCGTATTGCAAAAATGCAAAACGAAGGTCTCATTCAAAAATATACGGTTGATTTAAATTATGAGACGACCCAATTTATTCGAATCATGATGGAAAATAATCAATTTGGACAGTTTGAAACTTTTTTAGCACAGTTTGATCAAGTTGAATATGCATATAAAGTTTGTGGCTCCGCATGCTATATGCTGACCTGCCACTTTCATCAAAGACAATTGAATGACTTTATTGAACAGCTCTCCGCATGGGGACAATATTCCGTAGACAGCGTGGTCAAAACGATTGAGCTATAAACTTAACTCACAAATCATCCTTTCACGTAGAAGCCCACAGAGTAGTGATCAAGTTTGCCAAGCGGAAAATCGCCTTTGATTTGCAGAACAGGTCTCTAATCACGCTTGCACTCAACTTGGATGATATACATCACGACTAAACCCGTTAAGCTAAGGGTAACTCAGTCGTTTGTTTAATATTTTGCAACGGAATTTCTGTTTTTATACTTTGTATATTGGGAATTTTATTCAGACGGTGAATTTGAAACTGTCGATAGGCATCCAAATCTGCAACCACAATACGTAAAAAGAAATCACAATCCCCTGCCATTAAATGACATTCAACCACTTCTGGAACTTCACGAATCGACTCGACAAATTGGTTCACAGTTTGCGGATCCTGACTTTTGAGCCAAATCCGTGCAAATACGGTCAATCGCAAATTCACCTTGGCAGGATCAACCAACGCCACATAAGCCCGAATAATCCCATCTTCTTCTAGCTGTTTTACTCGTCTTAAACACGGTGAGGCAGACAGTCCAATGCGCTGAGCCAACTCATTATTTTGAAGTTTTCCATCGACTTGTAGTACTTGTAATATGCGCTTATCTGTTTGGTCCATAAATTCCATCCCTAAAGCATAATTTTGCTCATATTTAACAAATTACAGCATATTCTGCTAAACAACCATAATATTAAGCTAAATAAAGTAAAAAATATCTTCGGAAAAACCCTAAAATTATTCACCTACCGCACCAAAACATAGCACGTATAGGCGATTTAAAATGCTCTCCTTTAGAAATACGACTCAGGAACTTAATGATTCCAGCGATTATGTCGAGTTTAAACGTGGAATTAAAACGTCTATCCCGATGCTGCTAGGTATTATTCCTTTTGCTTTGGTCTTGGGAACACAAGCCACTCAAAAGGGCTTTAGCCATTTAGAAGTCCCACTCTTTACTGGCCTAAACTTTGCGGGCGGTTCCGAATTTGCTGTGCTGGAGGTCTGGACCAACCCACCAAATTTTCTCGTTTTAATTTTCATTACTTTTCTAGTCAACAGCCGTCATTTACTCATGGGTGCAAGTCTCGTGCCCTATTTACGCCATTTGCCCAATCGACAGGTTTTCCCTGCTCTGTTTTTCATGTGTGATGAAAGTTGGGCAGCAGCTCTTGCCGATGCAGAACAAAAGAAAAGATTTGGGCTACAACAGGCCTTTAGCATGTCTTACTACGCAGGCATCTGTTTTGCCCTGTACTTGATGTGGGTCAGTTTTACCAGTTTAGGTGCCATTCTTGGTCCTTTACTTGGAGATGTACACAGTTACGGTTTTGATATGGCCTTTGCTGCGGTATTTCTGGTTTTATTGCGTGGCATGTGGAAAGGCTTCAGCGCCGCACGCCCTTGGCTGGTTAGTCTCATTAGTGCAGCGATTGCTTATTTATATTTACCGACGGGTTGGTATGTGCCTATTGGGGCAATCTGTGGCATCGCCTCTGCTTTCATATTTATTCAGGAGGATGAGCTATGATTCACGGCACGACTCTTGTTGCAATTTTATTGGTTGCAGCCACCACTTATCTGACACGTATATTGGGCTATGTTTTGCTGAAAAATAAAACACTTACCAATAAACAGCGGAAAATTTTAGAAGTTGTCCCAGGCTGCGTACTGATTTCAGTGATTGCGCCTTATTTTGTGAAGGACAATGTCGCAGATCTACTCGCTATTGCTATCACTTTGCTTGCAGCTTCACGCTTTTCACTCTTACCAACGGTTGTGATTAGTATGCTGAGCGCGGCATTATTGCGTACCGTGCTCATCTAAACTTAACTTTTAGCGTTCTGGTTGTACGGCTTTAGCAAGAATATTCACTAACTCAGCGTTTTGTAGCTCAACTTTTTGCAACTTAGAGGTGGTCTGCTCGATCACTTCCTGTTGCACATGCATCTTTTTTGCAAGATCTTGCATAATCTCTAAAGTCTTTTTTAAATTTTCTTCAAGATGGTGTACTTTTTCCTGAAGCTGATGTTGCTCTGCGTAGGGGTCAGTTTTATCTGTCTGATTTTTAAATTGAAACCAAATTAAAAACACCACTGCGACCGCCAACAGCAAAATAAATCCCCAAATTAAGATCAACATAAGCAGCACTCTTCTTTATTTTCGTTTATACACTCATCATACCCACAAGTCTGTATGCGGTCTATGTCTATCATCTTGTTTTCAGAGTAAAAGATACTGTAGAAAAGTCCTTTAGATTAATGACGCACTAAAAGATTCACACAAATCCAATAAGCGGTTTGCATAGCCCCATTCATTGTCATACCACGCAAAGACCTTGGCTTGATGCCCTACCACCATGGTTTGCGTTAAATCAACAATGAGTGAATATGGTGAATGGTTAAAATCCGAAGACACCAAGGGTTCATCGGTCACATCCATAATTTCACGGTAGTCTGACTTCGCCGCCTGAATCAACACTTCATTGATTTTATGATCGGTAATCGGTGTTTGCGAAATAAAGGTCAAATCAATTGCCGCCACATTAATGGTCGGTACGCGGATGGAATAACCATCAATACGATCGGCCATTTTTGGCATGACTTGTTTTAAAGCACCTAAAGCAGACGATGTAGTCGGGATAATGTTTTGACCTGAAGCACGAGCACGTCTTAAGTCCCGATGGGCATGATCCAATACAGACTGATCAGCAGTGACCGCATGAATTTCCGTCATGAGCGCAGTATCAATACCAAAAGCATCATCAATGATTTTAACCAAAGGCACTAAGGCCTGCGTAGTACATGACACACTGGAAATGATTTGGTCACTGACTTTCACCTCATGGTGATTCACCCCATACACAATTGCGGCATCAACCGAGTCAAAAGGTGCCGCGCCAATAATGACCCGTTTTGCACCTGCATGGATATGCTCTGTTGCTGCTTCACGCGAGCGAAATAAACCTGTGCACTCTAGAACCACGTCGACATGGAGGCTGGCCCAAGGTAGATCTTGCGGGTTTGCCTGACACAATACTTCAACTTTGAGCTGCGCCTGATCTTTAGAAAGATGTAAATAAATTCTTTCATTTTCATAACTTAAATCGACTTTCCCTGGAAAGCGCCCATGAGTCGTGTCATATTTAAATAAATGCAATAAGGTTTCTACATCTGCCACATCATTTACCGCGACGATTTCAAACTGAAAGTTCTTTGGATTTTCAAACCAAGCACGTAATACATTACGTCCGATTCGACCAAATCCATTTATCGCCACTCGTTGCATGACTTGCCCTTATTTATAAAATGATGAAAGATAAAGCAGGCCTATATTAATGGATTTATATAGATTTGGTTAAGCTTTCTTTTTCTATGATTCATCAGTGAAGATGATAAATATGAACCCTTAAGTCACAAATTGACCTGCCTGACTAGACCTATCAACCTGCTTTCTTTCTATCAAATGATATAAATATCCAACATTAACCCGCAAAATCAAAGAACGATTGAATACATAGAAATGTCATCAATTCGCCTTAAAGTGATTGGTGCAACATCCTTTTTCCGTTATAATTTGGCGTTTTAAAATTTTTAAGCCAGTAACTGAAGTCAGCGTATTTAGAATAAGACTTGCTTCAGCTACTATTAGCCAAATCGAAATTATGGAGTGACTTGGTTGTGAGTACTCGTTTTATGACATCAGCTGAAATTCGCGAAGCTTTTTTAAGCTACTTTGAATCGCAAGGGCATACACGTGTCGCGTCGAGTTCTCTAGTTCCCGCCAACGACCCTACTTTGTTGTTTACCAACGCGGGTATGAACCAATTTAAAGATTGTTTCTTAGGCCTAGAAAAACGTGATTATGTACGTGCGGTGTCTTCACAAAAGTGTGTCCGCGCAGGTGGTAAACATAACGACTTAGACAACGTCGGTTATACCGCACGTCACCATACTTTCTTTGAAATGTTAGGTAACTTCTCATTTGGCGACTACTTCAAACGTGATGCAATCAAATTTGCATGGGATTTTCTAACAGGTGAAGCTTGGTTAGCACTGCCTAAAGACAAACTCTATGCAACGGTTTACCACACTGACGACGAAGCATTTGACATCTGGAACAAAGAAATTGGTTTAGATGCATCTCGTATTATTCGTATTGGCGACAACAAAGGCGGCCAATACGCATCAGATAACTTCTGGGCAATGGGTGATACAGGTCCTTGTGGTCCTTGTTCTGAAATCTTCTTTGACCATGGCGACCATATCTGGGGTGGCTTACCGGGCACACCTGAAGAAGATGGCGACCGTTTCATTGAAATCTGGAATAACGTTTTCATGCAGTTCAACCGTACTGCGGATGGCGTATTGCACCCTCTTCCAGCGCCGTCTGTCGATACAGGCATGGGCTTAGAGCGTATTTCTGCTGTTTTACAACATGTTAACTCTAACTACGAAATTGACCTATTCCAGCACTTACTCAAAGCGGCCGCTGAAATTATTGGTTTAGATACCGCAGCACTTGAAGCAGAAGCACACGAAAAAGGTACACCAGTTCAGTACCCTGCTTCACTTAAAGTCGTTGCCGATCACGCACGTTCATGTTCATTCCTAATTGCGGATGGTGTAAACCCATCAAATGAAGGTCGTGGTTATGTACTACGCCGTATTATCCGTCGCGCAGTTCGTCATGGTAACAAGCTCGGTGCAACTGGCTCCTTCTTCCATAAAATGTTGCAACCTTTAATTGAAGTGATGGGTCAAGCTTATCCAGAACTTGAAGCACAGAAAGTCCGTATCGAAGCACAATTACTGAAAGAAGAAGAACAATTTGCTAAAACCTTAGAGCAAGGTTTGAAATTGCTTGAAGGCGAATTGGCTCAACTGAAAGGTTCAGTGATTCCAGGTGAAGTGGTGTTTAAACTGTATGATACTTACGGTTTCCCAACTGACCTGACTGCTGACATCGCACGTGAACGTGATTTAACCATTGATGAAGCAGGCTTTGAAGTTGAAATGGCTGCACAACGTCAACGTGCACGTGATGCAGGTAAATTCGCGATTGACTACAACTCTGTTGTTAAAGTTGAAGGCGAAACTCAGTTTGACGGCTATGACGCAACGGTTGGCGAAGGTCAAATTATCGCAATCTACAAAGATGGCGAACAAGTTGATGAAGTGGTTGAAGGTGACGAAGCTCTCATCGTACTGAACCAAACCCCGTTCTATGCAGAAAGCGGCGGTCAAATTGGTGACACAGGTATTTTCAAAAATGACACGGGTATTTTTGAAGTCCAAGACACCAAGAAATCGGGTGGTGCTTTTGTACACCAAGGGATCGTGACAGTCGGTAGCATTAAGCTTGCTCAACATGTAGAAGCGACAGTGAAAGCAGACATCCGCGCTGCAACTGCGCGTAACCACTCTGCGACTCACCTTTTACATGCTGCACTACGTCAAATCTTAGGTGAACACGTACAACAAAAAGGTTCATTGGTTGCCTCAGACATCTTACGTTTTGACTTTGCCAACGATCAACCTGTGTCATTTGAACAGCTTCAAGAAATTGAACGTCTTGTAAACGCTGAAGTAATTGCCAACACTACAGTTTCTACTGAGCTTTTAGACATCGAATCTGCGAAAGCAAAAGGCGCGATGATGTTGTTCGGTGAAAAATATGGCGATGAAGTTCGTGTACTTTCAATGGGTTCAATCATTGAAGAAAAAAACTTCTCAATTGAGCTGTGTGGTGGTATTCACGTTAAACGCACGGGCGACATCGGCTTGTTCAAAATCACTTCTGAAGGTGGTGTAGCTGCAGGTGTACGTCGTATTGAAGCGATAACAGGTACAAAAGCCATTGAAGTTGCTCAAAAAGCTGACCGTGATATCAACACCATCAATGGTTTATTGAAAGCTCAAAAAGACCAAACTTTAGAAAAAGTTGAAGCTTTAGTCGACACTGCATCAAGCTTGCAAAAACAAATTGAGCAACTCAATCAAAAACTTGCCAGCTTCCAAGCTGCTGAACTGCTTAGCCAAGTTCAAACGCTTGCGGGTCGTCAAACGCTGATCACGACTGTTCAAAACATGGATGCGAAATCACTTCGCAATCTACATGACGGTGTGAAATCAAAATTAGAAAATGCAGTCATTGTCCTTGCAGGTGTTGAAGGTGACAAAGTCAGCCTGATTGCATCTGTAGCAAAAGACTTTACTGCTTCTATTAAAGCAGGTGACATCATCAAACATCTAGCAACTGAGCTCGGTGGTAAAGGTGGTGGCAAACCTGACTTAGCACAAGGTGGCGCGCCACTAAACGAGAAGTTTGCAACAGTGATGGCAGATTTAGCTGCTTGGCTTGAAGCGAAATAAAACTTCACCTTTTGTGTAACTGACCTTGAATGGTGCATTCAGGGTCATGGTTTATATGGAACAACTATGGCATTAATCGTTCAAAAATATGGCGGTACCTCTATGGGTACTCCAGAGCGCATTTTAAATGTTGCTCGTCGTGTAAAGCGTTGGCATGACCACGGCCACAAGGTTGTAGTGGTTGTATCAGCAATGAGTGGCGAAACCAATCGTCTACTTGCTTTAGCGAAAGCCATTACCGAAACCCCTGACCCACGAGAATTAGACCAAATGGTTTCTACGGGTGAACAGGTAACGATTTCAATGTTAGCTATGGCGCTCAATTCTATTGGCGTTGAAGCTAAGTCGCTCACTGGTCGCCAAGTCGGCATTAAAACGGACAGTTCATTTACCAAAGCACGTATTGAGTCAATTGATACAGATGTGATGACTGAACATTTAGATGCAGGCCGCGTTATTGTAGTTGCTGGTTTCCAAGGCTTTGATTTGAATGGCAACACAACAACACTTGGCCGTGGTGGTTCAGATACTTCAGGTGTAGCCTTAGCTGCTGCATTAAAAGCAGATGAATGCCAAATCTACACAGACGTAGATGGTGTTTATACCACTGACCCACGCGTTGCGCCAAAGGCGAAAAAAGTAGACCGCATTTCATTTGAAGAAATGCTGGAAATGGCATCACTTGGTTCTAAAGTTCTACAAATTCGCTCGGTTGAATTTGCGGGCAAATACCAAGTGCCTTTACGCGTATTATCAAGTTTTGATAATGACGATGATGGCGCATTCGACGAAGAATTTAAGAAAAACGTCGGAACACTAATCACCACTGAGGCGGAAGACAACATGGAACAACCAATTATCTCTGGTATCGCATTTAACCGTGACGAAGCTAAACTTACGATTTTAGGTGTTCCTGATGAACCAGGTATTGCATCTAAAATTTTATCGCCAATTGGTAATGCCAACATTGAAGTGGATATGATCATCCAAAATGTTGAGGAAGACGGTACGACTGACTTCACCTTCACGGTAAACCGTGGTGAACTTGCTAAAGCAACAAAAATTCTTGAAGAAACCGCTCAAGCTATTGGTGCTCGCGAAGTTGCTACACGTGATGACATTGTTAAAGTGTCAATCGTGGGTGTAGGTATGCGCTCTCACGCAGGTGTTGCAAGTAAGATGTTTACTGCTCTTGCTGATGAAGGCATCAACATTTTGATGATCTCAACATCAGAAATCAAAATTTCTGTGATTATTGAAGAAAATTACTTAGAACTTGCTGTTCGCTCTTTGCACACGGCTTTCGGTTTAGACCGTGAACATGGCGAGTCAAGTGCCCGTGCTTAAGTAATCGAGTGAAAAACTTGTCATTGTCTGACAGTTTTTGCAAAAGACTACAAAATTTCAGAGCCACTATAGTTTTTTCTATAGTGGCTCTGTTATATTAAACCCGAGGCTTTCTTAAATTTAAACCTATGTTATGCCAAATACCGCTAGACATTAAAAAAAACAGAATGTCATGTAGTTGTATTGAACATTTGTTTAAATTTTTTTAAATACAAAAAATTATGTATTTATTTTAGTACAACTGCAGGTTTAGCGTTTTGCAAGGAGATAAACATGCTGATTTTGACCCGACGTGTCGGTGAAACATTAATGATTGGGGATCAAGTAAGCGTTACTGTGCTTGGTGTCAAAGGCAACCAAGTTCGTATTGGTGTCAATGCTCCCAAAGAAGTATCTGTACATCGTGAAGAGATCTATCAACGCATTCAGCATGAACGTGCTATGCATGAGCACCTTCAACATCTGGATCAGGATTACCAACCTGCTTATGAAGATGATGGTGCACAGCAGAACAACTACAACCGTTAAGGTTGAAGTTTTCTGACATAAAGCGGCTCGATCAGCCGCTTTAAATTTTTATGGCATCTTTTTTTGCTCAAGTGCCTCGATCACTTTCTTTACAGGTCCAAAACTACGGCGGTGTTCATCAATCACCCCATGTTCAGCAATCGCTTCAAAATGTGCCTTAGTTGGATAACCTTTGTGTTTGGCAAAACCAAACTGTGGATACTTGCAATCCAATTCAATCATTTGATGGTCACGTGTCACCTTCGCCAGAATACTCGCTGCTGAAATTTCAGCATGTAAAGCATCCCCTCCAATGATTGCTTCACAACTCATGCTCAAGCCTTGTGGGATTTTATTACCATCAACCAAGACATGGTCAGGTTGCACTGCCAGCTTCTCCACCGCACGGCGCATCGCAAGTAATGAAGCTTGTAGAATATTGATTTCATCAATTTCAGCGGCACTTGCTTCTGCAATTGCCCAAGCCAGTGCTTTTTCCTGAATTTCAACGAAGAGTTTCTCTCGTTTTTTTTCAGTCAATTTTTTAGAGTCATTTAAGCCCTGTATGGGATTATTCGGATCTAATATCACCGCAGCTGCAACGACCGAACCCACTAAAGGGCCACGCCCTGCTTCATCTGCACCAGCAATTTGCATATTCTACTCTCATAAAAAAATGGCTGATAACAGCCACTCTCAATATTAATAACAATTTCTTGCGCCTAGTTTAACACTTCAGATGCACAGGTGGCGGTAGTTTTAGTTGTTGCTAAAGCGGTATAGGTCGCCTTTGCTTTAGGATCAATCGCGGCCAAGGCCAGTTGTTCTTTGGACAAGACCTTTGGTGAGTTCTCACCTACACAGTTACATACTTCACGTTTTTTCTTTTGTTTTTGATCGTCAGAAAACAACTTACTCGTCATAAGCCAAGTGGGATTATTTTCAATTTCATCCATACATTTCGCATGAGACGCCATTTTAATGACAGAAAAACCATCTGAGTTGGAACTCGATAATGGATTCGACACACAAGCAGTCAGCAAAATAGAGCTGAATAAACCCATGATTAATTTATTATTTTTCATACATATATACCTTTTTTATTGATCAAATAATGCTTCAATTTTTATTATTCAGTTCAATATAAAAGATAAATAAATAAAAGTACAAAAGATTGATCAAGAAGTTCGAATTCATCTCACCTCTTGACCCGCCACTCAGTGATTAATTGACCGCTTCAGCCACACATGCATTGATGGTCTTCGTCACAGCATTGCTAATAATTGTTGTACGAGCTGCTGGATCAATCGCTGCCGTTGCAACATCAACTGCTGTAATATTTTGTGGAGCTTTATCACTCACGCAACCACAAATTTCAGTTTGGATATCGGCTTTTTGATCTACTGTCATAAGCTTAGTCGCAGTTTTCCATGCGGGTAAATTATTCAGCTCAGTGGTGCATTTTGCATTAATGGCAATTTTGAGCGCCGCTGTACCTAACTGTTGAGTTGTGGTTTCAGCCGTTGACGGAGTACCTGTCGTGGTACATGCTGAGAGAACCAAAGCCAAAGGGGCTAACATTGCGACACATTTTTTCACTGATTTATCCTTTTCTTGCAGTTAAAATTCAGCGTATTGTGCCGAAGATTCTCGCATTTCGGAAATACTATTTCATAAATGCACCGATCATACTTAATCCATTGCATAATTTTAGATCATTCACACCACTCATCTAAACAGCGTTGCAGAATTTCAACGCTATGTTGCATCTCGCATATTTTTGCAATATCTATAGTTCTATAAAATAGCGCAACATAAAAATGGATGTGAATCTAATGAACACAGTAAATACCCATTACACGCGTACCGCTCAAGTTCTACATTGGCTGATGGCAATTATCTTTATTGCCGCATGGCTGATTGGGTTTTATAGCGGAAATTTCTTAAGTTATGATGTGGATGGTAGCTTTAAGGGAGATGTCATCACCCTGCATAAAAATATTGCAACCACGATCATTTTTCTGGTGGTGATCCGTATCTTCTGGCGCTACACCCACCCTGCGCCTAAACTGCCTGATAGTATGTCCCCGCTAATGCAAAAACTGGCACACCTCGGTCATTTGGCTTTATATTTCATTTTGTTGGCTTTACCTATTACAGGCTGTTTATTTAGCTGGAGTGCTGGGCACCCTGCACCTGTTTTGTACTTATTTGAAATACCGCGTTTAGTACAAGACAACCCTGAATTACTCGCAATCGTAAAACCATTACATGTCTGGATTTCATGGGCAGCTGGATTGCTGTTGGCAGGTCATATTGCAGCAGCTCTAAAACACCACTTTATAGATAAAGATAACGTATTAAACAGCATGACCAAACAAGCAAAGTAATACCAAGTTGAATCAGCCTAAAAGCATCAATCTGTTGCTTTTAGGACTTCATCCACCACGCATCCTTTAAGCGTATTCAACACGCCCTGTTGTACTACCTGTTTTTTGACTTGCTCATCAACCACTGCATGTAATAAGGTTGTTGCGGGAATATCCTTTAATGCATTTTCACCCACGCAGCCACAGATTTGTGTTTGGAGTTGATTCTTTTTTTCTTCACCAATCAATGCTGTCCTGACTTTCCATAAGCGTGTCGACTCCAACTCTACACCGCACTGATATACCACCACTGGCTTTAATAACTTTTGAGTTAACCCTGTATCTGTTTTAAGTAAATAAACTGCAAAAAGTGCAAAAATAACCACAAGCAATGCAATGATTTTTTTCATATCGACCTCACATAAAAAAGACAGAGCGAACTCTGTCTTTAAAGCAACATTAGATTAAGCAATGGCTGCAATTTCAGCCGCCCATTTTTGCTTCTCTTCTGTCGAAATAAACGATGCTTCAAAAGAGTTCAGCGCCAACTGTTTTAGCTCAGCTGCTGTTAAGTCTAATGCATCTGTAATCGCAATAAAGTTATCATTCATATAACCACCAAAGTACGATGGGTCATCTGAATTTACTGTCACTTGCACACCTTGTTGCAATAAACGGCGGATATTGTGCTGTGCCATATCATCAACGACACATAACTTTAAGTTACTGAGTGGGCAAACTGTCAGTGGCATTTTCTCTGCAATCAAACGCTGCATTAATACAGGATCTTCTTCAGAACGTACACCGTGGTCAATACGATTCACTTTAAGCAAATCTAAAGCTTCCCACACATATTCTGCTGGGCCTTCTTCACCCGCATGCGCAACCACTAAAAAGCCTGCTTCACGTGCTTTAGCAAAGACACGTTCAAACTTTGCAGGAGGGTGCCCAACTTCGCTTGAGTCTAAGCCTACACCAATGATTTGATCTTTATAAGGCAATGCCTGCGCTAAAGTTTCAAATGCAGCTTCTTCACTTAAATGACGTAAGAAACACATAATCAAATGCGAACTAATGCCAAATTTTGCTTTGGCATCATCACAAGCACGTTGTAAACCATTGATCACGGTTTCAAATGCAACACCACGGTCAGTGTGTGTCTGAGGATCAAAGAACATTTCGGTATGTACTACGCAGTCTTCAGCACATTTTTCAAAGTACGCCCAAGCCAAATCATAAAAGTCTTGCTCGTGAATCAGTACATTTGCACCTGCATAATAGATGTCTAAAAAGGACTGTAAGTTATGAAAGTTATAAGCCTGCTTTACTTCTTCAACCGACTTATAGGGAATGTCTATTTGGTTACGCTGTGCAATTGCAAACATGAGTTCTGGCTCAAATGTCCCTTCAATATGCACATGCAGTTCTGCTTTTGGTAAAGCACGAATGAGCTCCAATTGACTCATATCTCTTCCTCTTTAAAAAATAAAAAAGGGTGTAAACGGAGTTTACACCCTTATCAATATTTGGTGAATTAGCCACCAAACATTGCAAATTTCAGTGCCCAAAGCGCAGCAACAATCCAAACCATATACGGTACAGTTGCTGCCTTACCTGTGAACAGTTTAACCAATGCATAGCTGATAAAGCCCATCGCAATACCATCTGCAATTGAGTAAGTAAATGGCATAAAGACAATAGTTAAAAACGCAGGTACTGCTTCAGTAATATCATCCCAATCAATATGGGTAATCCCCTGAATCATCAACACACCAACAAATAACAGAGCTGGAGCGGTTGCAAAACCAGGTACAGACTGAGCTAATGGTGCCAAGAATAAACATAGAATAAAAAGCACAGCAACCACAACTGCGGTTAAGCCTGTACGCCCACCCGCAGCAACACCTGCTGAAGACTCAATATATGGCGTTGTTGAAGATGTACCTAATGCTGCACCCGCAACGATTGCAGTTGAGTCTGCAAACAAAGCCTTTTTCAAACGTGGAAGCTTGCCATCTTTCAGTAAACCTGCACGGTGTGACACACCAACCAATGTCCCCGTTGAGTCAAATAAATCGACCAAGAAGAATACAAAAATAACACCCACTAAACTCGCAGTAAAAAGACCTTTGAAATCCATCTGCATGAATGTCGGAGCAATTGATGGAATCTCCCCCACCACACCTTTAAATTCGCTTAAACCCAATGCAGTTGAAATAGCAGTCAAAGCTAGAATACTGATAATAATTGCACCGCGCACTTTAAAGTGATGTAGCACAACCACCATTAAGAAACCGAATAAAGCCAAAAGAACAGTTGGTTGCTTTAAGTCACCTAATCCCACCAAAGTTGCTGGATTATCGACAATAATCCCTGCATTTTTTAAAGCAATTAATGCAAGAAATAAACCAATCCCACCACCAATTGCAAGCTTAAGTGACATTGGAATTGCATTCACAATAGCTTCACGAATTTTAAACATGCTGATCGCAATGAATATAAAACCTGATACAAACACGGCTGCTAAAGCGGTCTGCCAAGGTACCCCCATACCCAAACATACCGAATAGGTAAAGTAAGCGTTTAAACCCATACCTGGTGCGAGTGCAATAGGATAATTCGCAACAATGCCCATCACTAAACAACCAATTGCGGCTGCAAGACAAGTTGCTACAAAGACAGCTCCATGATCCATCCCCGTTTCGGATAAAATCATTGGATTCACAATAATGATGTAACACATCGTTAAGAATGTGGTTACACCTGCAAGAAGCTCTGTACGAAAACTGGTTTTATTTTCACTCAGTTTGAACATACGCTCGAGCATATTTTCTGAAGATGGATTAGGAGTCGTCATGACCTAGCCCCTGTAAATAAACTTTTAAAACTGTATAACTTTTCAAAATTTGCTAGATTCAACACACTGAACATCTAATTCAATTTTTGCAAGTTAAAGCAATGGATATGCCAAATTTCCTCAACTCAGGAAAAGTTTATTTAGCCATGAATGATTTAAGTTGAAACTTACACCATATATACCTAAACAAAAAAGCCGCATAAACCGTATGCAGCTTTCAACAAAAATGTCATTTTAGAATCAAAGTCTAAAATTCAAGATATCTCGGCGCGGATTATAACACACTGATTTTTAATTGTTTTAAAATTTATTTTTGATTAAAATTCAATATGATAAGTGATTCATGCGTTTTTTATTCAATTATGAACATCAAAGTACTTTGATCGAGACCTGTTCTATTACCACTTCAGCATCACTTTGAAGTGGGCGCGTAACTTTTTCAGGGACGACCGTTACCTTTGAGATCGGACTCAAGTTTTGTACTTTAGGTTCAGCACTGTTCATGAGTTGATTCAGCTCTTGTTGCTTTTTAGTTTCAGTATCCTGAAAAACAACAAAACCAAGCAAACAAACAGCTAATACAAAAATAGGAATTAGAATCTTTTTCACGGTATTCACAATATCCATAACTGTTTTAGCATGATTACAAATCATAACAAATTACATGAGGGTCAACACACTTATCTGATAAAAAGCATATTCACACTTTATAGTTTTTTCTGATTTAATTATTTCAATAACATAAGATTAAGTGAAAGACATGCCAAGAAAATATGATCAAAGTGCTCAATTTTGTAATATTTTATATTTCAAAAAATTACAGTTGATTAACTTTTGATGAACATAATTTGGTTTCGACAAGACCTTCGCATACATGATAATGCTGCACTTTGGCATGCAAGCCAAGACGGGGCTATGCTTGCTTTAGTCATCTTATCTCCTGAACAATGGCTATTACACCATGATGCTCCTGTAAAAATAGATTTATATGTCCGACAATTGGAAGATTTGAAACAAAATCTGGCTAAGCTCAATATTCCACTGGTTATTTTAAACATTCCTCTGTGGCGTGATATCCCTGTTCAACTTTCATCCTTATGTCATGTACTTCAAGTACAACAGATCTTTGCAAATTTCGAAGTGGGCGTAAATGAGCTGAAACGTGATGCTGAAATACAAAAGTGTCTCGATCAACATGCCATTACATTTACTCTATTTCAAGATCGGACGATATTTCCTTTAAACAGTATTCGTAACCAATCAGGTAAACCCTATCAAGTCTTTGGCGCTTTTAAGAAAACCTGTTATGAACGTTTAAATATTGGCTTACCTCAGTGCTACCCACTCCCTTCTGCACAGCAGCACATACAGCTTCCTACCGATTTAAATACAAGCATTCCTCACATTGAATCACTGATTGATGCAAATACGAATGAATTAAATCAAATTAAAGCCTATTGGCCTGAAACGGAAGCCTATGCACTTTCGGTGCTCGATGATTTTATTGAGCATAAAGTTAGTGACTATCAGAAAGAAAGGGACTTCCCCTTTCTGAATAGTACGAGCCAACTTTCAACCTATTTAAATATTGGAATCCTATCTATCCGCCAGTGTCTCAATGCCCTGTTTCGTGCTCAACATGGTCAATTTATGATTGATAATACAGGCCAGCAAACGTGGTTAGATGAATTACTTTGGCGGGAGTTTTATCAACATATTCTATTTGATTTTCCGCATGTCTCTAAACATCTGCCATTTAAAGCCAACACACAACGAATTGTTTGGCGAGATGCACCCGAGGATTTAAAAGCATGGCAACAAGGTCGTACTGGTATTCCAATTGTGGATGCAGGTATGCGACAACTCCTTGCGACAGGCTGGATGCATAATCGAGTGCGGATGATTGTCGCAATGTTCTTAACGAAAAACTTGTTGATTGATTGGCGACTGGGCGAACAGTGGTTTATGCAACATTTGGCAGATGGTGACTTGGCTGCCAATAATGGTGGATGGCAGTGGTGTGCCTCCACAGGCACCGATGCTGTGCCTTACTTCCGAGTCTTTAATCCTGTAAGCCAATCGCAGAAATTTGATAGTCATGGTGACTATATTCGACAGTGGTTACCAGAGCTTGCACATTTAGATGCCAAAAGCATTCATGAACCTTATGCTCGGCAGCCGAATATGGAACTAGACTATCCCAAACCAATCGTAGATTTAAAATCCAGCCGTGTGCGTGCCATCGAAGCGTTTAAAGGGCTCTAAACACTTAAAATTTGGGCTAAGTTCTGCTTAGCCTGATGCTCATAGCGCTTTTGGAAAAGTGGTGTTTGATACAGAGGCTGCATTTCTAAAAAGTGCCTTAACACCTGCTGACGTTTCTGTGCATAAAGTGAAGGCTCAACCCAAGCATATTCTTGCTGAATTTGGCCTTCATATTCAGCAAAACGAATAGGATTGCTGGCTAAAATTACCAGATCAATATCCAGTAGATAAGCTAAATCCAAGTTAGCTGTCAGTGCATGTGCTTGGGTTGCCAAAATCCATGCATAAATCTTTTCCATTTGTTCAGCAACCAGCACACTTTCAAGCACCTGCTTCATGTACTCAGCACTTTGCTGTTCATTGTCATTTGCTTGCGGATTGTAAATAACATCATGAAACCAAATCGCCAACTCAACGGATAAGGCATCTGTTAGGTGGGTTTTAATGTCATGAAAATGCTCTAAACACTCAACAATATGCTGCACCGTATGATAATGCCGTTGTGATTCACTATAGGCGCTATACAGTGCTCCATAAAGTTCTTCACAACTACTCACAGTTAAATCCAACTGGCTTGCGGTATGTGTCCAATAGTCCTGAAACTGTTTTATATACCGCACCATTGCAATGCCCTTTCGTTATGCTGCCTGTTCATCTCGTTTAAAGACCAACTCGCCTTTTAGCGAGCTATCTGCATCGAAATAATAGCCATCAGTATTAAAGGATTTTAAGCCTTCGATTTGATCAATCTGATTTTCAATCATATAGCGAGCCATCAAACCACGTGCTTTTTTGGCATAGAAACTAATGACTTTATATTTGCCATTTTTCTGATCTAAAAACACAGGTTTAATAACTTCTGCTTGGATTTTGCTTTCTTTCACAGATCTATAGTATTCATCAGAAGCAATATTCAGCAAAATTTGAGAACCAGCTTGTTCTAAATCTTGGTTGATTAAATCAGTAATGTGATTGCCCCAAAACTCATACAAATTGTGTCCGCGAGGGTTCGTAAGTTTAGTGCCCATTTCTAAACGATAAGGCATCATCAAATCCAATGGACGTAACAAACCATACAGACCCGATAACATTCTTAAATGCTGCTGCGCATATTGAATGTCATCTGCAGATAAATGATAAGCATCTAAACCTGTATAAACATCACCTTTAAAAGCAAACATGGCTTGTCGTGCATTCGCAAAGCTAAATTCTGACTGCCAATCACGAAAGCGCGCTACATTTAAAGTGGCAATTTTCTCACTCACGCTCATTAAGTTTGCAATTTCACTTGCCGACAACTTGCGACTAACTTCGATCAATTCTTGGGAATGTTGTAGCAATCTGGGTTGTGTGTACTGATCGGTAGGTAAAGCAGTTTGGTAATCTAGAGTTTTAGCGGGAGAAACAAGGGCGAGCATAGACAACCTGATTAAAAAACAATTAAACAGACTATAACAGTAGACTTATTTTATTGCCAATCTGTGTTTTTAATAAGCATAAACGGTTAAACTAGCCGATTCTCCTGTTATATGTATCTATTTTCTATGTCTGAGCAGATGTTCATTCAAGGTCCAGTTGGGCAAATTGAAGTTTTTGTAGACTATCCACAGGGTGAAGTGAAAGGATTCGCGGTAGTAACTCACCCCCATCCCCTGCAAGGTGGTACGCCTCAACACAAGGTGCCTGCTTTACTTGCACAAATGTTTTTAGAACGCGGTTGCGTTGTGTATCGCCCAAGTTTCCGTGGTTCTGGTCAAAGTGCTGGTGAGCACGACGAAGGTCACGGCGAAACGATAGACACCTTAGAAGTTATACACTACGCACGTAGCCAACACGCAGACTTACCTTTTTATGCAGGTGGTTTTAGCTTTGGTGCACATGTCATGGCAAAAAGCTACTCTATGCTTCCAGTAGATGTTCATCCTGTACAAACTATTTTATGTGGCTTACCAACAGCAACTGTAGCGGGTGTACGTCACTATGTTACCCCACACATTAAGGGTGACATCTTGTTTATTCATGGTGAAGCCGATGATGTCACATTGCTCTCCGATATGATCCAGTGGGCTAAACCACAGCGCCATTTAGTGACTGTATTACCGGGCGCAAACCATTTCTTTACAGGTTATTTAAAGCAGTTACGTATCGCGATTACACGTTTTCTGTGGATTTAATGCTTAAAGGAGTTCAAGAGAGAAATGATGATCTTCTTTAGAACATTTCTTTCTTGAGTTTTCCAGCATTTCACTTCGCACTTTTCTTTGATTACACATTTAGGTATCACTTTATTTTATTGTCTTGATCTGAACAGCGCGTTTTTAATCACTTATTTCATCTTCTATATTTTTTTGATGATCTCTTTTGAACTCCATATTAGATCGCTTCAAAACCGACATGCCCCCCCCACATTTAAATATCCGTGAAGTTTCAAACCGTATCATGGCACATTATGCAACTATATCTTTTTTAACTTGGTATATTCTGCATAACCTTTTTCAAATAATTAATTATACAATCAATGCCTTGGCTCAAGAGAGCTACAGATTTAAATAATTTTTAAAATATTCAAGGATCTTATGAAAACAATTATTGGGGCTATTTTAGTTGCTGTAACAACTACATCCATCTGGGCTCAGGATATTACAGGAACTTGGCGCTATATCGACGATAAGACAGGCGAACCCAAAGGTCTGGTTAAAATTGAAAAGCAAGCCAATGGGACTTATGCTGGAACTGCACTGAAAGCAACTCCTCGCCCAGGTTATACAGCAAAAGAATTTTGCACCAACTGTCCAGCACCGTACACAGATAAACCGATTATTGGCATGCAAGTGATTACGGGTTTAAAAACTGACAATAATATTAATTATACGCATGGCAAAATTATTGATCCCGTTTCAGGCAAACTGTATAGCCTGAAAGGAAAAATTAGCCCAAACGGCAAAAAGCTTTTTTTACGTGGGTATTTAGGGGTTTCAGCTGTGGGACGTAGCCAGACTTGGTTACGTGTGGAGTAGGTCTTATAGCACATCATGCAATAGACGCATTGACCCATTAAAATATTAAACTTGTTCTGTCCTAGAAAATGCTGAATGATAAAATATTCAGCATTTTTCCCCATTCGGCTAACTATTTTTCCACTCAAACTCAGTAAAACTTTTATCTGTTTTTAATGTATTTTCAACTGCTTGAGCAAGTTGATTCAATAAGCTACGCTCCGCAATACGGTCTACCCAGTCCTGCTCTTCATCAGGATAAGAAGCAATTTCACATACCAAGTTTCCTTCGTTGTCATGACCTTGGCAAGTAATAGACAACGGCAAAGTATGGTTATCCACACTCACAGCCACCTGATCACCACTTTGTGGCAACGTTTCAAAGCCAAATTGCCCCAATTTTTGAACCAATAACTGTTGCACCTGCTTTTGTACTACAGCATTGTCATTTAGGCTATGCGGTTGTCCATGCTGTGCCGTAAATTGTAATTTTCTCATTAATCATCCTAAAGGCTTTTTTGTTATATGGGTTTAAGCATAAAGGGTAAAAACAAAACAGCCAAGCAAAAGCTTGGCTGTAATTCAACAAAGTCGTTAAGCTTTGGTCTTATTCAGTGACTTGAATCGCTAAACCGGCTTGATTGCTCAATTGCGTAAAGGTAGGGAAACTGGTTGCAACCGTTTCAGTACCTACAATTTTAATTTCACCAGAAGTCCGTAAGCCTGCCATTGAGAAGCTCATTGCAATACGGTGGTCGTGATGTGATGCAATTTCACCACCAGTGAAAATCGCGCTCCATTCACCTGATCGACCTTTACCTTCAATGATGATGCCATCGTCAGTCGGTGTACAATCAATGCCCATCGTTTTTAAGCCATCTGCCATCACTTGAATACGGTCTGACTCTTTCACTCTGAGTTCAGCAGCACCCGTTAGTACGGTTTGCCCTTCTGCACAGGCAGCCGCAATAAACAATGCAGGAAATTCATCAATTGCCAGTGGCACTTGATCTTCAGGCATATGGATGCCTTTGAGTGTACGTGTACCTTGAATACGAATGTCTGCAATCGGCTCACCGCCCGCAATACGTTCATTCTCAACCGTAATGTCTGCACCCATTTGCTTCAAAATTTCGATCACACCTGTACGGGTTGGGTTAATGCCTACCGCCTCTAAAGTGATATCTGAACCTTCGGTAATCGCCGCACCCACCATAAAGAAAGCAGCCGATGAAATATCTGATGGCACTTGAATCTCTGTAGCAACGAGCTTACCACCACCTTGCAGTGAAATGCGGTTGCCTTCTGTTTTCACATCATAACCAAATGCACGCAACATACGTTCAGTATGATCACGTGTAGGTTCTGGTTCTGTGACCGATGTTTCACCTGCCGCCCATAAACCTGCCAATAAAATCCCAGATTTTACCTGCGCAGATGCCATCGGCAAATCATAGTGAATGCCTTGTAAAGCTTGACTTCCAGTAATAGAAACAGGGGGTGTGCCACGTTCACCTGTGGTTTGAATCTGAGCACCCATTTCACGTAACGGTTTAGCAATACGTTCCATTGGACGCTTCGACAGTGATGCATCACCCGTCATTACAGAGTCAAATTTCTGTGCAGAGAGCATGCCTGAAAGCAGACGCATCGAAGTACCTGAGTTACCCATGTAAAGTGCACTTGCTGGCGCTTTTAGGCCATTTACGCCCACGCCATGAATTGTCACTTCACCATTTTTAGGACCTTCAATACTCACGCCCATATCACGGAACGCTTGTAAGGTCGCTAACGCATCTTCCCCTTCCAAGAAACCTGTCACATGCGTCGTTCCTTCCGCAATTGCACCAAACATGATTGAACGGTGTGACACAGATTTATCACCTGGCACGCTAAACTTACCTTGGAAACTTTTTTTACCTGGTAATATGGTGAATTGCTGTGTCGTCACTTTATTGTTCTCCATGAAAGGTTTTTGAGCGAGCATATGGTTAAAATGCTGGCGTGCTGCTTGCGCATGTCCAAGCAAGCCCATTAAAGCATGTGAATCTTCATCTTCAATGAGTTTACGAATCGTTGCCAGTTGGTTCTCAAAACCATCTACGGCATTTAAAATGGCTTTTTTATTGGCAAAGAAGATGTCATGCCACATTTGCGGATCACTTGCCGCAATTCGAGAAAAATCACGGAAGCCCCCCGCAGCATAGCGAAAAATATCTAAATTATCTTCACGGTTTGCCAGTTGTTCGACTAAGTTAAAAGCCATCAAATGCGGAAGATGACTGGTATGCGCCAAGACTTCATCATGCTTGGCCACATCCATACAAATCACTTCTGCTTTCGCAGCTTGCCACAGTTGGATCAGTTTCTCTACCGCCCAATCAGCACTGGTCGGTAACGGTGTCAAAATCACTTTATGATTTGCAAATAAATCGACCTTACCCGCATGAACTCCCGTGTGTTCTGCTCCCGCAATTGGGTGTCCCGGTACAAAACCAGCGGGCAATGCCTCGCCATACACGGCTTTAGCCGCCTCGACCACATTGCCTTTGGTACTGCCTACATCGGTAATAATCGTATGTTCTTGCAAATACGGTTTAATGGTTTCCAGTACTTTTTGGGTTGCACGAACAGGTAAGGCTAAAACCACCAAATCCGCACCTTGAACTGCCTCTACAGGGTCACTATAGCCTTGTTGGATTAAGCCTAATGCTTTGGCATCCTGTAGGGTTCTCTCAGAGCGTGTTGATGCTACAATTTGCTTTGCTAAACCCTCAGCAATCATGACCCGTGCAAGACTTGAACCAATCAGTCCTAGTCCAATAAATGCAACTTTTTCAAACAGTGGCACAGACATAATTTAAGTGTTCGCCTCTAAACCAAGTACTTTAGCCAAAGCTGTTAAAAATTTCGCATTTTCAGCTTCAGTACCAATGGACACACGCAGATGATGCGCAATTCCTACTGGGCGAACAATCACACCTTCTTTTAACAACGCATTAAAAGTCTGTGTTGGGTCAGCTTGTATGTCCACCAAAATAAAGTTAGCGCGTGAAGGCACAAAACTTAATCCTAAAGCTTTAAACCCTGCTTCCAATTGCGCCATGCCAGCTTTATTGACCACACGTGATTTCTCAATAAAATCTTTATCTTTCAGTGCCGCAACAGCAGCCACCATAGCTAAATGGTTGACGTTAAACGGTTGACGAATACGATTTAAGAAATCTGTTACTTCTGCTGATGCTAAAGCAAAGCCAACACGTAAGGCTGCCAAACCAAAACACTTCGACATGGTACGGCTGACAATCAAGTTTGGGTACTGGGCTAAAAATTTTAAACTGTTGAAGTTCTCTGGGAAATATTCCACATAGGCTTCATCTAAAACCACGATCACATGGCTCGGTACTTTTTGCATGAAGCGATCAAATTCAGCTTCTTCAAACCAAGTCCCTGTTGGGTTATTCGGATTTGCAATAAATACTAATTTGGTATTGCTTTTAATGGCCGCTGCCATCGCCTCAAGATCATGCGAAAAACCTTGAGCAGGCACTTCTATTGCTTCAGCATTAATGGCTTGAGTGAGCAAAGCATAGACCGCAAATGCATGTTGACTAAACACGACTGAGTCTTTATCAGAAACAAAAGCGCGCGCAAATATTTCAAGCAAATCGTTTGAACCATTACCAAGGGTAATGCAATTATGCGCCACACCAAACTGAGTATGGATTTCATCTTTTAAGATAAAACCGCCACCATCTGGATATCGTCCAATTTGCGCCAATTCAGCAGCAACTGCTTCTTTTACTTTGTCAGAACAACCCAAAGGGTTTTCATTTGAGGCAAGTTTAACAATATCGGTAATCCCCAATTCACGCTCTAATTCGCTAATAGGTTTACCAGGTTGGTATGGTTTTAACTTTGAAATACCTTCATTGGCTGGAGCAAACGACATGTGACCTTTCCATTCTTACAAGTGGTTATAGGGTTGAGTTCTTTACAAACCCAACCACCTTGGAGATTACAATACTGCTATCGGATATGAACCCAATACTCGAACTTCTTTTACTAGTGGACGAATCTCTTCAATCGCCGCTTTAACATTGTCTTGTTCCACATGCCCTTCTAAATCAATAAAGAAGACATAAGCCCATTTTTCAGGCAGCGCAGGACGGGTTTCAATGCTGGTCAAGCTAATATTATGCTTTGCAAAAGGTGCTAAAATTTCAAGCAATGCACCTGCACGATCGTGTGCTGAAATCAAAAGCGAAGTTTTATCATTGCCACTTTGTGGCACTTTTTCACGGCCAATCACTAAAAAGCGCGTTGTATTTTCTGGATTATCTTCAATATTGCTGTGCAAAATTTCAAGATCATAAATGGTTGCAGCCACCTCAGACGCAATCGCAGCCGAATGCCATTCTGTACGAATACGACGCGCCGCTTCTGCATTTGAACTTAAAGCTACACGCTCAACACTTGGATAGTGTGCATCTAACCATGCACGGCACTGTGCTAAAGTTTGCTGATGTGCATAAATTTGTTTAATACTATCTTTGCGGGTGTTTTCAGACACAAGGAACTGATGGTGAATACGCAATTCAACTTCACCAATCACATTTAAGTGAGACGATTTAAAACAATCTAATGTATGGTTAACCACACCTTCAGATGAATTCTCGACAGGCACCAAACCATAATGTGCACTGCCCGCTTCCACTTCACGGAAAACTTCATCAATGGTAGGTAGAGGACGAACCACAGCATCATGACCAAAATGCTTTAAAACTGCAGAATGTGTATAGGTGCCGACAGGTCCCAAAAATGCAATACTTTGTGGCGCTTCAAGCGCTAAACACGCAGACATAATTTCGCGGAACAGACGCGCCATAGTCACATCAGACAAAGGACCTTCATTACGCTCCATAACATTACGTAAAACTTGCGCCTCACGTTCTGGACGGTAAAACATTGGATTCTCTTCAGAAGCAAATTTTGCTTTTGCAACAGCTTCCGCCAGTTTTGCTCGACGGTTAATAAGTTGTTGAATCTGCTGATCAACAGAGTCGATATCCTGACGGATTTGATTGAGGTCAAGAGAAGTCGTTGTGTTTTGATCGTCTTGGATCATTGTTATGTCGCCCTTCATATACATTGTGCAAACAGTATAACAATAGTTAGCTTTGAAATCTTGCGCAATAAGACTTTGCATGTTTCAGTGCTAAAAACATACAGTTGATTTAATCATCAAGTTAATCAATAAACTGCCTAAATAATCGACATCAATAAAATCACTGAGGAATCTGTATTGAGCTTGCACATATTATGCAGAACACCCTTAAAAACACACCTCACCTGATTATTGAATTTTTATCTAAGTCTAATGTTTTTAACACTTAAACTTGGTTTAGAAAATTTTTGCTACATCTAGGTAAAAATCACCATTTATCTGTATTTCAGTGCGTTAGACTTTGTTTTAAAATATGCTTTACTTAAGTTGACGTATTCATAACAAAGAGAGTATGCAGCACGACAGATTGCTCTATAGTCTCAATAAAACAAAACAATAATGAACTGTAGGTACTGTCATGCACAAGAAAATTGCGGTCTTAGTCACCTATGACTTTGAGGATGCCGAATATGCTGAACCTGTTGAAGCATTTCGGGCAGCTCGGCATAGTATTATTAATCTTGAAAGTCAGGCCGGCAAAATTATTTATGGTAAAAAGCGTAAAGCCTTTGTGACCATCGACCAAAGTATAGATGATGCCTCAGTGCATGACTTTGATGCCTTACTCATCCCAGGCGGTTTCTCCCCTGACAACCTGTGTCAAGATGAACGCTATGTCCTATTTGTCAGGCAATTTGCAAACACGCAAAAGCCCATTTTATGCAGTGCCGATGCCCCAAAAGTTTTGATGCATGCAGGAGTCGTAAAAGGTCGACGTATGACGTGCATCCACCACCTTCATCAGGACTTAGAAGATGCAGGCGCGGTGCTATATAATACAGGGGTAGTGAATGACAATAACTTGTACATTTCATCACAAACGCAGCACGACTTACCTGCTTTTATTAGAGAAAGCCTGCTCGTACTCAGTCGCTAAAGAACCAATGCAAGCTCTTTAGCCAACCGATCGGTTTCTCGCTCAGTAACTATTAACGTCCCAACAAACTACGTGCGACAATTTCTTTCATAATTTCATTGGTTCCACCATAGATGCGTTGTATACGCGCATCGACAAAGAAACGTGAAATTGGATATTCACTCATATAGCCATAGCCTCCAAAGAGCTGTAATAAATTATCTGCCACCTTCATTTGCATATCCGTTGAAAAGCTTTTCAGTGCTGCTGCGGTTTCTACATCCAACTTGCCTTGCATATAAAGCTCCACGTTTTGATTGTAAAAAGCTGCTGTGGCTTGTTCATCAATCTTGGCTTGAGCCAAAACAAAACGTGTATTTTGGAACTGAGAAATATGTTGACCAAAGGCTTGACGCTCTTTGACGTATTGAATAGTGGCATCAATCGAACCGCGAATTGCACCTATAGCGGTTGCTGCAATTGCTGTACGCTCACGTGGTAGCTCTTGCATCAAATAAGCAAAACCTTGACCTGCTTGTCCCAACAATTGATCTTTCGGAACTTTTACATTGTCATAAAACAACTCAGAAGTGTCTTGCGAATGCAGGCCAATTTTATCGAGATTGGTCCCTTTTTTAAAACCTTCTAAATGTGTATCGACCAACATCAGTGAAACACCCTTTGCACGAGCTTGCGGATCAGTTTTTACCGCCAATACCACAAGGTCAGCATGCTGCCCATTTGAAATAAAGGTTTTAGAACCATTTAAAATATAATGCTCCCCTTGCAAAATCGCATTACTTCGCATGGCTTGTAAGTCTGAACCCGCACCCGGCTCCGTCATCCCTATTGCACCGACCACTTCACCTGACACCATTTGCGGTAACCAGTACTGCTTCTGTGCTTCAGTTCCAATATGCAAAATATACGGTGCTGCAATTTCGGAGTGACAAGAAATACCTGTCGATAAAGCACTAAAACCTGCTCGTGCCGACTCCTCAACCAACATCAGCGAATAATGCGTTGGAACGCCATAACCGCCGTATTCCTCTGGAACATCGACACATAAGAACCCATTTTCACCCAATGCGTTCCATACCGAACGCGGCATTAAGCCTTCTCGTTCCCATTGTTCATAATGCGGTGCAATGTGTTCATTCATAAAGCGACGAAAATTATCGCGAAATAGCTCTAAGTCTGCATCGTAATTCAGCATGTTTTTTCCTTATGTTGATGTTGTTTTATTATTCAGCTCACATGCTAGCCATTTTTAATGCAACTGTCATGACCGCATTAGGCCATTTTTTTATGCGCATAAAAAAAGGAAGCCATTCGGCTTCCTTTTTAAGATGAACTGAAATTATGCGTGAGCATTTTCTTCAACAGCCATTTGGCGGTCTACTTCATCTGGGTTTGCTAGTGCAAAATGTAGTTTTTCTTGGTCTAACTGACCCACCCATTTCGCAACAACAATCGTTGCCAATGAGTTACCCACCAAGTTGGTTAAGGCACGTGCTTCAGACATGAAACGGTCAATACCTAAAATGAGAGCAAGACCCGCCACTGGAATATGACCAACAGCTGATAAAGTCGCAGCCATTACAATAAAGCCCGAACCTGTGACACCTGCAGCACCTTTCGATGAAATCAATAACACACCCAATAAAGTTACTTGGTGCATCAGATCAAGCTGAGTATTGGTCGCTTGAGCAATAAAGATCGCTGCCATCGTTAAGTAGATTGAGGTACCGTCTAAGTTAAATGAATAACCTGTTGGAATAACCAAACCAACCACTGACTTTTCACAACCCGCAATTTCAAGCTTTTTCAACATACGCGGTAAAACCGATTCTGAAGATGACGTACCCAGTACAATCAATAATTCTTCGCGAATCATGCGAATCATTTTCAAAATACTGAAGCCACAAAGACGTGAAATTGTGCCTAGAACCAAGAAAATGAAAAGCAAACAGGTAATGTAGAAGCAGATGATCAACTGAGCAAGTTGCGCCAAGCTGCCAATACCATATTTACCAATGGTATATGCCATTGCACCAAACGCACCAATTGGAGCAAGCTTCATGATCATGTTTACAATGTTAAAGAACACATGCGAAATTTGATCAATAAACTTAAGAACTGGTTTACCTGCGTCACCCAACTTATGTAATGCAAAACCAAACATGAGTGCAAACAGCAATACTTGTAGGATTTCACCTTCAGCAAATGCGCCAACCACAGTGTTTGGAATGATGTGCATAAAGAAGTCGACAGTTGTTTGCTGCTGTCCCGATTCAACAAATTTCGAGATACCCGAAGTATCTAGTGTTGAAGGGTCAACATTCATGCCTACACCTGGTTTCCAGATGTTAATGACCAGTAAACCGATCAATAATGCAATCGTCGATACAATTTCAAAATAAAGTAACGCAACACCGCCTGTTTTACCCACAGACTTCATGCTTTCCATACCCGCGATACCACTCACCACGGTACAGAAAATCACTGGCGCAATAATCATCTTGATCAGTTTAATAAAGCCTTGACCTAGAGGATAAAAAAGCTCGCCCCAGCCGGGTACATATTCTTCAACGCCATTGATAACTTGCGTACCGCTAGGGAAAAAATGCCCTACCAAGATACCCGCAATAATCGCGACAATAACTTGAAAATATAGTGACTTATAGATTGGTTTCTTAGTCATAACTAATACTTCTGTAAATCAAAAAACTGAAAAAATCGGTATACCTACATATCCTTATAGGCAGCAGGCTTTCTGATAAACACAAAAAAGCCCACAGTTTGGACCGCGCCCAAACACCGGGTAAAAATCATGCTGTACAAACATTAGCTATGTGATGAAATTCACAGTTCATTCACATCTACTATAATGGGAGAAACTTAAAAACTAGCAAGTCACAACAATTGAGTAAATTTTACCTAACATTCTTTAAGCAAAGTAAACTCATTTTAAAAATAATGTATAAAATCTAAACAATATGACTCATACTTTAGTCTAATGATGAAAAATTATTTAAAATTAAAAGTGCTATTTTTTTTGATCGTTCATCTAAAATAGTACACCATAGCCGTCACTTACGTTGGTTTGTTCATGAACAACAAAAGAAATATTTATAAAGATACTGAGCACCCTTTTGCCCAGTTTGTTCGCATTATTGGCAAAGGGAAAAACGGTGCACGTTCTCTCAGTTATGAAGAGGCCTATCAAGCCTTTGACATGATTTTGAAAAACCAAGTCTTAGATGTGCAGCTTGGCGCATTTCTGATGTTACTCCGTGTAAAGGAGGAGTCTGTAGATGAACTGGCAGGTTTTGTTCAAGCCACTCGTGATCAACTACCATTTACTGCTCTCGATGTCGATTTAGACTGGTCTTCTTATGCGGGTAAACGTAAGCACTATCCATGGTTTCTTTTGGCAGCGCTGACTTTAGCCAAAGCGGGTTATAAGGTTGTGATGCATGGTGCATCAGGTCATACCATTAACCGTATTTATACCGAACAAGTATTAGAGTATCTCGATTTTAATATTTGCCAAAACCAAGCAGATGTGGAACAGGAATTAGCAACACATAATTTTGCTTATTTACCTTTACATGCCATTTCCCCGATTCTAAGTGAGCTAATTTCCCTGCGAAATGTGATGGGGCTTCGTTCACCTATTCATACCCTTGCACGCTTGATCAATCCGTTTAATGCCAAAGCGACTTTGCAAGCTATTTTCCATCCAGCCTATCGTGGTTCGCATCAACAAGCAGCATTTAAACTGGGTTATCAAAATAGTGCTGTCATTAAAGGCGAAGGTGGCGAGTTTGAACGTAACCCTGATGCTAAAACGTTAATCTGTGGTATTAAAAATGGTGAACTTTACGAACATGAACTACCAAAGCTCACCAACAACCGCAGCCCAATCGAAGAAGAACTGGATTTGGCCGAGTTTAAAGCAGTTTGGCTGGGTGAAAAACAGCACGAATATGGTGAAATGGCAGTGACTGAAACCATTGGCATTGCACTATATACCATGGGAATCTGCGAGCAATATGAAGAAGCGATGCAACAGGCAAAACGTTTATGGCAAAACCGTCTCCACTAAGCACGTTCGATACTCATAAACGTTAAAGTAAAAAGCTAAGCACTGGGCTTAGCTTTTTATCTTTAAAAGAACTTAAATAAATTTGATAGGCTGGAAATCGTCATGCTGATGGTGATGATCATCATCACACTCTTCACCGTCTTCTTTCGTGCCACGGTCGATATAACCACTGCGCTCATCCTCAGGTAAATGTTTCATTTCCCACGCATAGACCGCTTGCATCGAAATTTCACGCTGTTCTTTGGTTAACGCAACCCCATTTGGCCATTTACCAATTTCAACCGCTGTTCTTAAACGCTCAACAATTTCAGGATTGAGCACAGCTAACATTTGTTCAATATTCATGATTTAATCCTGCTGAAAAGAGTCAAAATCTTGATTCCAGCCGAGTTTGGTTCGGCATGACATATAAAAGTCATAACCCGGCGGATGTAATAAATTCAGTTTAAAGGGATGTTTACGAATATGTAAACTGTCACCGACATTTAAAGATACGCTGTGCTGACCATCGGCACTAACCATCGGTAATACACGGTTTTCACGAATGAAAATCTTAATTTCACTGTGTCCACCCACCACAATTGGGCGTGAAGACAAAGTGTGGGGATGCATTGGAACTAAAGCGATCGCATCCATACTCGGATGTACAATGGGTCCACCACCAGACAGCGAATAAGCTGTTGAACCTGTTGGAGTCGATACAATCAAACCATCGCTATGTTGACGATAAACATATTGGCCATCAATATTGAGCTCAAAGTCAATCATATGTACCGATTTACCTGAGTGCAACACCACATCGTTTAGGGCAATCGCATCATAAATGGTTTCACCTTTTGAGCGAATTTCCATTTCCAACAGGAAACGGCGGTCCAGTTGAAATTCACCTTTTAAGACTTGATCGAGCTTAAAAATCACTTCTGTTGGCTTAATGTCCGTTAAAAAGCCCAAGCGACCTCGGTTTACCCCAATTACAGGGGTATTGTATTTCACCAAAGCTCGTGCGGCATGAAGAAGTGAACCATCTCCACCCACCACAATCACCAAATCGACCACTTCACCGAGAAGTGCTCGACTGACTGTTTGTGTATTTTTATAAGGAACGAGTTCAGCTGTTTCCGCATCGAAAACGGGATGTAACCCTAAACTGAGAAGATGATCATGAATAAGACATAAGGTTTCGACGACTGAAGACTTATCTGGACGCCCAATTAAGCCTATGTTTCGAAATGTTTTATGTGAAATTTGCACCAGCAACATCGCTCCGCTAAGATTCCCGCCTATCATAGCATTATTTATTTAAATTGATTCAAAACTAAAGTGACTGCTTCTATACAAATATTTATCTCTATATTTCAATTTGTTCACAGTTTAATTATTGCAAATTAGCGAAAAGCTTCGCATGATTAGCACAATTTATCAGGATCTTATCAGTATTTATGAAGTCAGAACGTGGCATCGGTATAATTGCACTGATCTTCTGCATCTTAGTCATTGCAGCTTTTTTGGTCTTTAGTATTTATTTAATAAGACTAGATTCGGTTGTTCGTGACAAGTTTGAAGGAAAGCGTTGGGATATCCCTGCGAAAGTATTCGCACGTCCGCTTGAAGTGTATACCAACGCACCGATTAGTCAGGCTGACTTTACCCAAGAGCTCAAACTTTTGGGCTATAAGTCCTCTGAAAACTATACCAAATCAGGCAATTATGTCAGTTCTGGCAATGAGTTATATGTGCATACACGTGGCTTTGATTTTGGAGATAGTGTCGAACCTGAGCAAGTACTTAAAGTCACCTTTGCTGATGAACAAGTCTCTGAAGTAAGTGCCACTAAACCTTCCTCTACAGGGATTGCACGCTTAGAGCCGATGCTCATAGGTGGGATCTATCCACAGCATAACGAAGACCGTGTACTGATTAAACTCGATAAAGTCCCTAAACCATTAATTGAAGCCTTAATCGCAACGGAAGACCGTAATTTTTATAGCCACCACGGTATTTCAATCCGTGGTACTGCACGTGCGATTGTGAGTAATGTCACAGGTGGAAAACGTCAGGGTGGTTCAACGCTGACCCAACAGTTGGTGAAAAACTTCTATCTCACTCCTGAAAAAACCATTAAGCGTAAAGTAAATGAAGCATTTATGGCTTTATTGGTTGAACTTCACTACAACAAAGATGAAATTTTAGAAGCGTATCTCAACGAAGTAAATCTCGGTCAAAATGGTAATTATTCAATTAATGGCTATGGCTTGGCTTCACAGTTCTACTTCGGCATGCCTTTACGCGAACTGAATATTGCACAACAAGCGTATTTGGTTGGTTTGGTACAAGGTCCAACCTTATATAACCCTTGGCGTAATCCAGAAGCGGCTAAAAAACGTCGTGATATCGTTTTACACAACATGTTGGTCATGGGCTATTTGACTCAAGAACAGTATGAAACTGAAACGGCTCGCCCTTTAAATGTGATTGCCAAACCAACTCTCGGCCCATCACGCTTCCCAGATTTCTTAGACATTGTACGTCGTCAGTTGCGTACCGAATACCAAGAAGGTGATTTAACCAATCAAGGTCTACGTATTTTTACAACACTCGATCCGATTGCCCAGACCAAAATTCAAGACTCGTTTAAAGCAACAGTTAATCGTTTGAGTCGTGGGTCAAATCGTTTAAAAGAGTTGCAAGGTGCTGTATTGGTTGCGCATCCTGAAAATGGTGAATTAGTCGCAGCAGTAGGATCAACACAAGATTTTACTGGGTTTAACCGCGCATTAGATGCCAAACGTCAAGTTGGCTCACTGCTCAAACCTGTAATTTATCTCAGTGCAATTCAGTCAGGTCGCTATAACTGGGCTAGTCCTGTTGAAGACAGTAGTATCAGCATTCAGTCAAATGGTCAGTCATGGACACCAAAAAACTATAGTGGCGGCGAACATGGGGTTGTACCGATGGTACAAGCTTTGTCTCATTCTTATAACTTATCATCCGTACGTTTAGGCCAAGAGTTTGGTTTATCAACATTTAGTAATCACTTAAAACGTTTCGGTGTGACTAGCAACATCCCAAGCTATCCATCTATTTTCTTGGGTGCGGTAGACATGTCTCCAATGGAGGTACTTGGCATTTATGGTAATTTTGCAACAGGGGGCTTTAAATACCCAACCAAAGCGATTCGTACCGTTGTCGATCAAAATGGTCGCCTACTGACCCGTTATGGTCTAAACGTCCAACAAACTATTGACCCTTCTTCTGCCTACGTCCTGAACTATGGACTCCAACAAGTGATGACTTCGGGCACGGGACGCTCTGCGTACAATACTCTTCCGACATCGCTCAAGCTTGCAGGAAAATCTGGCACCACCAATGACACCCGTGATTCATGGTTTGCAGGTTACTCAGGCAACTATGTTTCTGTAGTATGGTTAGGACTGGATGACAACAAACAAACAGGCTTAACAGGTTCTTCAGGTGCTTTACCTGTGTGGACAAATGTAATGAGTCAACTGCGTCAAAAGCCTGTCAATTTACGCCAACCCGATGATGTTCAATGGCACTGGATTGACAGTGGTTCAGGCTATCTTGCAGCCCAAGGTTGTGAGGGCGCAATGTATATTCCACTACTTCGTAACACCATTCCCCGAAAGGCAACCGCATGTGGCTTGCCTCATTATCAAGTTGAACCCACTTACAATCCTGAAACAGATGGTAACCAAGCTACACCTGAACAAGGCGACAGCATAGACAACTATATTCGTGAAAGTGAATCAAATATGCAACGCAACCTAGAAAATGACACGCAGGTCATTTCAAGCGGTAGCTACCAACCTGAATAAATAGGACGGATTTAAATTTTGATGTGGTTTAAACGTTTAAGTATCTTAGCAATCGTCATAACTGTGGCAGGCTGCCAAAGCCTCCCACAGCAAACTGATAAAAAAATGCCAGAGAAGGCTGAGCCGAACAAAGAGCAGCAAACACCATCAGGTGTAACGATTCACCCTTATGATCGCGAAGAAATTCAACGTCAAAAAATTGTGATTCCTGAACAAAAGACCAAACAGCAGTTTGATGATGGTCGACAACTTCCTGCATTCAAAAACTTGATGCAAAAAACACAAACCGCTTACCGCCAAGGCCAGTGGAACCAAGCTCAAGGTTTTGCTATGCAGGCGCAACGTATCGCCCCACAGTCAAGTGAAACCTTCCTGTATTTGGCGCTAATTGCCAATCAACAAAAACAACCTGCAAATGCAGAATCACTCGCGCGTCGAGGCCTGAGTTATGCGCAAAGTAATGCCATGAAAAAGCAACTTTGGAGCATTATCTTAAAAGCTGGTCAAATGCAGAAAAACCAAAAAACCATTCAACAAGCCCAGACTGCAATCAAAAGCCTGTCTTAAAAGTACGCTCCATTAAATAGAGCGCTGACCTGCTATACCATAAGCACCATAACTTTGTGCTTTGGCTAAATCAGCTAACTGTAAGCCACCTAGGGCAAAAATTGGGATGTGAATCTTTTGAGCAATCAGACTAAACTGCTCCCAGCCCAAAGTGTCACTATTCGGATGGCTTAAAGTTTCAAGTACAGGGCTAAGTAAAATGGCATCACAGCCAATATTCTGCGCATGTTCTGCACTTTCTGTGTCATGACAGGCCGCAATATAACGTTGACCAACTTTTAAATCGCCTTTACGAAGTTGCATCAGTTGAGATTGTTTCAAGTGTATAGCCGCAATTGCTTGCTGCTGTAAAGGGTTCAGCTCTTTCCACAAGCTTACATTCACAATGACTCGCGACAGCTGTTCCACACTCAGTTCCGCTATATTTAAAAGATGTTCAGGGCTTACAGGCACTCTCCAATACATCATTTGCTGTTCAGCTAAAGTCTTCAACAGCGTAATTTGCTCAGAAATCTTAATCACCTGCGGAGCATACAGTCGCTTTAAAATGGCCTGATTGGCTTTAGGAAAGTTTAAATCCTGTAACTCGGCACGTTTAAACCATGCCCAAGGCACACGAATGTCTGAAAGCTGATGATCTGAGACAATGCCATGAAACAAATGTAAATGCACAATGACGTCCTCATATTCAAACTGAATACTGTCAAAGGCATGCCAATCTGTAATATCAATTCCAACTTCTTCTAAAACCTCACGGCGACATGCGTGTTCTGTGGTTTCACCTGACTCAACTTTCCCGCCTGGAAATTCGTGCTTATTACCTTGATGTTGCTCAGCATGACGCCATCCCACCAATACTTTGCCTTGATGTAAAAGAATAGCTATAGCAACTTGAACCAGAGGTTTTGACATAATCAGATTCCATTTCAGATGTGTAGTGTGTTAAGTGACCATATGTAACGATATAGAAGTTTTTTATATTTTCAGCGATAAAATGTTGACAGCCCCATTCGATAATGATTATCATTTAAAACGTTCAATATACACCACGGAGTCGCCAGAATGAACGCACCATTTAGCTTATTTACTCGTAACGAAACAGCCCATTCACTACCAATGCTACACTCGAACAACTTATTTGCCCTAGGCCGTGAAATTCGCATTATGCACGCAGGAGAAGAGTACCGTCTACGACTCACACGCAATAATCGACTCATTCTAACCAAATAAGAATTATAAAAATTCAATAACAATAATCGTGGAAACAAGCAGTATGTCAGCGCGTACTGCTTTTTAATTGATTTAAAATATTCATTTTAATTTTATCGCTAAAAAAGCATGCTCTAAACCTTAACAACATCCAGCATCAATTCAACGCTTAAACCGCCTAAGTCAGATGGGCTAAATAACAACTGCCCTGCGTGTAAATCGACAATTTTTTGACAGATGGATAGACCTAAGCCTGAGCCTTGTGTTTTTGTACCTAAAGCCCGATAGAAGCGTTCACCCAAACGTTGGATAACTGTCACATCTACACCATATCCGCTATTTTCAATACTCAGTCTAAGCTGCTGTCTTTCAATCGTCAGCGTCACAAAAACTTTTGCCTGCTCAGGACTATAACGAATCGCATTATCAAGTACATTCCGTAGTGCACTGAATAAAAGCTGTTCATTGGCAAATACATAGACCTCTTTTGCAAGTACCATCTGAACCTCAATCTGTTTTGATTCTGCAAAAGGCTGTAAGGCTTTGACTACATCTTGTATTAACAGACTAAAATCAAATTTGCTTTTGGCTAAACTTTGACTTTGCTCTGGATCTAACCGTGCCAATAAAAGTAAATTATCGAGAACTTGTACCCCACGGCTCACATCTTGCTGAATTGGCTTAAACTCCTGCTCTAGCTCAGGAAACTTACGTTTGAGTACCTGAAGCCGCATTTGTATCGCAGACAATGGAGAACGTAGCTCATGCGAGGCATCTGCGGTAAAGCGTTGCTCTGCCACTAAGGCCTGATCTAAACGAGCCAATAGAGCATTCAACTGAGATAACATCGGTTGTAGTTCAATCAGTTCAGGTTCTGGCATAGAAATAGGCGCTAAATCATTTACCGATTTATTTGAAATTTGCTCTGAAACTTGGTGGATCGTCCGAAACTTACGTCGAATCGCAAAGTGCATCAATAGCCATTGTACGCACCAGACTAAAAGCAATACCCCACTAAAAATCAAGATGGTGTGCCCAAAGGCTTGAAAACGATCCGACATCAACTGAGTGACTTGTACCTGCAATCCATGCTCATCCTGCGCACTATAAATACGCCAAAGTTTCTGCTCTGACCAGTAAAAGCCATAAGGTGCATCTGAAACCAAACTTAAATGATCCACGGTTATTTTTTCTGGCACATCTTCTGAGGCAGTTAAAAGCTGTTGTGCGTTATCGAGTCGATAGCGAATATCAAACTCATCACTAAGTTCAGCTAAGGCCTGACCATTGCTGACAGTTAAGTCATCTGCCAACAACATATCGGCCATTTCATCCATGATCTCATCTTGCATAGACATGGTCTGATAAACCGACACTCCGATAAACATCAGCAAGGCCAAAAGCCCCGCCAGTATCGAACTGAGGAGCGAACTTTTAACGAGCTGACGTTGTAATGAAACTGGTTGAGCCATTATGTGTCCTGATTCATTCTATAACCCAAACCACGGATGGTTTTAATACAGTGGCTACCGAGTTTTTTCCGCAGTTGATAAATAAAAACCTCGATGGCATTGCTTTCGATTTCATCTCCCCACGCATATAGGCTTTCTTCTAACTGCTCACGTGTCACCACATGTTCAGGCTTGAGCATCAATTTATGCAAAATTTGAAACTCTTTGGCGGTCAAATTCACGGATTGACCATTTTGAGTTACGCTTTTGGCTTGTGGATCGAGTTGAATATTGGCATAACTCAATATATGCGAACTGCTATTTTGTTGCTGTCTCAGTTGTAGGCGAATACGAGCAGATAATTCCTCCAAACTAAAGGGTTTAACCAAATAGTCGTTGGCACCCAAGTCTAGCCCTTCGACCCGATCTCGAATGCTGTCACGCGCAGTGAGAAAAATCACAGGCGTCGAGAGGTTCTTGCTACGGACTTTCAGCAAAATGTCATCACCTGTGGCATGTGGCAATCCACGGTCTAAAAGCACACAGTCATACTGATGCTGTTCAATCGCTAAAATGGCATGATCGCCCCGCTCCACCCAGTCCACACTATAACCATCCATTTCAAGCCAAGTTTTAATACTTTCAGCTTGAGAGGCATCATCTTCTGCTAACAATATCCGCACTACTGAACCTGCCTTATCCCTGTTGTTTAAATCATGCCGTGAAATGATGAAAAATACAAAAACCACAGGGCTAAGATCAAATCTAAGCCATGTGGTTTTTTAAGAAAGTCCAATTAAGGTTGGACTAGAGTGTTTAGAATTTCACTTGATCTACATCAATTTCAACGCGTTTTGTTGGTTTATAGTCAATATCCACTTCACCGATAATGGTTACAGGTGTTTTAGCCGAAATCGCTTTGCCACCCCATAATTCATCATCAATATCGACAGTGATTGAACCTGTTTGGTCACGAAATTCATACTTCTCATCACCAATGGCTTTGACCACATAACCTTTTAACTGAACATGGCTGTCATCTTTTAAAGTTAATGCATGCTTAACCGTAGTTGGCGTTGAAGCAGCTACAGCCGCTTGGTTCACCGCTGTATTTGCTACTGCCACAGTTGTCGAACCAATCACACCAGCAACCAATAACGCTTTCATCATCATATTCATATCCAGTACCTCTATTTAATTGTTGATCTATTTGATGAAGTTATTAAACCAAAATTAGATGAGCTGAATCTTAAGAAAGCTTCAAGTAAAACATTAAACGCTTAGTTGAGAGGTACGACACGCAACACTTCTTCTAGCGTGGTGACTCCCTCTAACACTTTTCGTGCCCCTGCAATCCGCAAAGGCTCAATGCCTTCTTTTTTGGCCTGCTGACGCAGTGCAGTCAAATCACCATTTGCACCAATTAATTGTTTAGCCTCTATGCTAATAGGCATAAACTCATAAATACCAACTCGACCTTTGTAGCCCGTTTGACGACACTCTTCACAGCCTACTGCGGTAAAGACTTTTTCAGGCATCTCCATAATATAATCAAAAGTCAGGTGCTCCCACTCTTGGCTATTGATTTGTTTTTCCACTTTACAGTGTGGACATAGGCGCCGTACCAAACGTTGTGCCAATACACCCAAAATGGTGGCTGCAGTTAAAAATGGTTGTATGCCCAAATCGTGTAAACGGGTTAGACTAGAAGGCGCATCATTGGTATGTAGGGTTGAAAGTACCAAATGCCCTGTAAGTGCAGCTTGAATTGCCATATTGGCCGTATCATGGTCACGAATCTCCCCCACCATAATAATGTCGGGATCTTGGCGCATGAGTGCACGAACACCATCAGCAAAACCTAAGTCAATACCTGTGTTGACCTGCATTTGGTTAAAGCTTGGTTCTAACATTTCAATTGGGTCTTCAATGGTACAGACATTCACCTGTTCTGTTGCCAACTGTTTCAATGAAGAATAAAGCGTGGTGGTTTTACCTGAGCCTGTTGGTCCTGTCACCAAAATAATGCCATGACTATGTGAAGTCAGTGCCTTCCAATCACTGAGCAAATGCCCATCAAAACCCAACTGCTGAAAGCTACGTACCAAAACTTCTGGGTCAAAAATACGCATAACCAACTTTTCACCAAAGGCCGTTGGCAAGGTTGAAAGACGTAGTTCTGTTTCTTGTCCTTTGGGTGTACGTGTTTTTAAACGACCATCTTGTGGCTTACGTTTTTCTGCAACGTTCATTCGACCTAAAATTTTAATTCGCGAAATGACCGCCGTTAAAGTATTGGCAGGCATGTTATAAATCGTATGTAACACACCATCAATACGGAAGCGTACTTTACCATTGTCCTTACGAGGTTCTAGGTGAATATCACTGGCACTTTGTTCAAAAGCAAACTGTAAAACCCAATCAACTAATTTAACAATGTGTTGATCATTGGCATCAGGATTTTGACTATCACCTAATTGTAACAGGGCTTCAACGCCTTTATTTTCACGATCATAAATTCCTGACTTCTGTGAATTACTCACAGCGCGACTCACCTGATAATACTCCACCATATAACGTTGTAATTGTTCTGGGCTGAGCAATACGCGCTGGATTTTTTTCGGTGCGACATTGTGCTCCAAATTCGCTACCCAATCCTTCATATAGGGTTGATCTGTCGCAATCAACACTTGATTGGGTTGAACCTCTACGGCCAAGATTTTATTGCGGAAGGCAAACTCTTGGGACATCACCGAAGTCAAGGCTTGAACATCAGCTTTGAGTGGATCAATCACATAAAACGGTAACTGGGTTTTTTCGGCTAACCATTGACATAATCGGTTCAACGTCAGTCTGGACTGAGGGTGTGACTGATCCTGCATATTAAAATGGGCAATCCATTGTAAAGGGTGCCACTTTAATTGATCCCGTTGACGGTGCGAGGTTTGTACGAGATTTTTTTCTTTTTCAGTAATTCGCCCATCTTTAAAAAGTTGATCTAAGCACCAAGTGGTATCAATTTCAAAATTAAAATTCATTGTTATACGTCCCCAAACAGAACACCACTATAGCAAGATTTTCGAGATTATTTTGTACAAAGCACAGGCAAATCCTATAAATATAAAAAAGCATGTCAGCTGATCAATATAATCATGAAATAACTACGCTTTTTCTCTATTTTGACTTGAATCCACCACCCGCATTCGCCTATATTTTAAACGACTCATTTGTGTTTATGAGGTAGGCTTTGGACTTCAGTACCATTTCAATCGACAACTATGCTTTATCTGACGTCCTGTTTACATTGGCCTCAGCTTTGGGCTGTGGTTTACTCATTGGTCTAGAGCGAGAAAGAAGCAAGCAACGAGAAAACCAACAGAGCTTTGCAGGACTGCGCTCCTTTGCAATTTGTGCCCTTCTTGGTGCTATTTGCTTTTTATTTGGTGTCACCATTGGTATTGTGGGTGCGCTGATCATTGGAGGTATTGTCCTATTTTCCATGAAAAACCAAACTGAGGACTTAGGCTCAACCACTGAGCTCGCCTTTGTAATGACTTATTTTATTGGCGCCATGTGCCTGTGGAATGCACCTTTAGCAGCAGGTTTAGCCGTACTGCTGACCATTATTCTCATGACTAAACACTCCATGCACAGTATTGCAGGAAAATGGATTACAGAAGCAGAATTTAAAGACGGTATTTTCCTATTGGCTCTCATTTTAATAGCCCTTCCCTTAACACCGAATACGCCTTTATGGGGCGCTGTGCTGAATCCTTATATCATTTTAAAATTAGTCACACTCATTCTGGCTGTTCAAGCCCTTGCACATATCGCCAAACGATTGTTAAGCACTAAAAATGCCATGATTTTATCCGCCATTGCTTCTGGTTTTGTATCCAGTACAGCCACTATTGCTAGCTTGGGCATGGAGGTTCGAGCAGGTCGTGCACAGGCCAAATCCAATGCAGGTGCTGCTCTGATGTCATGTATCGCAACTTTATTGCAACTGCTCATTATTGTGGCGGGCGTCAGTATGCTCTGGCTTAAAACAATACTGTTACCCACTCTAATCGCATGTTTGATTTTAGGACTCTCTGCCTATACTTTAGTCCGCACTGCCCCAGCTCAAGAACAGCAACTGAGCAGTGATTCACGCATGTTTAGTTTAAAAGAGGCAGGAATTATTGCCCTGAGCTTAACTCTCATTCAGGCAGGAGTATATGGACTTCACCTGTGGCTAGGCGAAGCTGGCTTAATTGCAGGAACTTTACTGGCCTCTTTGTTTGAAATCCATGCGGCGATGGCAACCGTGGTGATGCAAGGTACCCCCACAGATACTGCTGTTATATCCGCCTTTATATTTGGTTTAGCCGCACATGCGATTGCCAAATCTGTGAATGCCGCTTTAACAGGAGGGATGCAATACTTTATTGCTTTTGCACCGATTCAAATTTTACATATGATGGTTTTAATCGGCTTACTGTACTGGATGATTTTTTAAAAAAACTTAACTTACTTATTTTTATGAAATTTATTTATTTATTCAATACTATTAATCTATAATCAGCCCGCTTTATTTTTAAACAACAACGTTATTAATAATAAATTTTTTGAATTGGGTACTTTATGAAATTTAAAATATTATCATTTGCAATTTTTAGCACACTCATGCTGAGTGCATGTGGTGGAAGCTCTGATAGCTCAAATAATACAAGCACGAGCAACAACTCAACAACTACTGACTCATCAAATAATAATTCAAATACCGCTCAGCAATGGGAAATATTCCGTATTGATTATTGGTATGATCAACTCAATCAATTTGGTGATTTCAATGTACTGAATACGCAAATTACACTGGTGGATGGTAAAGCCTATGCCACTTTAGATGCAGATGATAATACAAATGAAATTTACTTAACTACGCAAGGCGAGTATCAAACATTCGGCCCAACCCATAGTCGTTATGGCACTTTAATGGGTGAAATGACCTTTTCCAATAATCAACTCAAACTTCGCCCTTATTCAGCAATTGGTTCTACAGGATTAGAATTCACGTCAACTGTCAGCAAACGTGATATTTCAGGCGAAAGTATGCTTGCAACGGTAGACCCGGAGTTGAATTGGAACTTGAACTATCCTCAATATAGCGTCAAATATTCAGATGAAATCAATACAAAATTAAAAGCCTACCAAGCTTTAAAATTCCCAGCAGGTTCAACCTGCCTACTGGAAACCCAATATTCTAATAATCAGGAATATTTACTTTTAGCTGAAAAAGATGATGAATATCAACGTCTCTTTAAAGAATATACAGAGCGATTTACCAACCAAACTAAACAAGAGTATTTTAAGCTCACAAAATTTAAAAATGTTCTTGCCTACCATTACAGTCCAGATGGAACTGAGGCAAATGCTTTCATTGGATATGCTCAATACAAAGACAGTTACTATTCAAGTTCAAAAGTAAATGCTGGGGTAGAGTCCAATCTTGCAGATGACATTCAATCAGAGAAAGACCTCATCACAAACAATATGTCTACCGAAGAGAAAAACGCACGTTTAGCTAAGGCAGATGGCTTAAATAAAGGTTGTGACCTGTATAATCCAATTGCAGCAAGTTATTTAGAACAAAACTTAAAGTTCTAAATGACTTGAAAAGCATGCTACCGATGAGCGTTTTAATGGCTACAGGAACTCAAAGTTCCTGTATTTCCACACACGTTTCATTTACCTTAAATTTCACATCTAAGTTTGCAAACCTCATCCCATAAATTCGCGCTTCATCATCTTGATATGCAGGTCGTGGGTCTAAAGATAAAACCGCCTCAAGCTCCTGTACTGTCTGCATAGAAATTTTGCCATTTGCTAAAAGCTGCTGCTTCTGTAGCAAAGCCAGATCAGACCACACCACCACCTTTCGTTTAGGCTCATCTTGTGCATAACCACTTTCAGCATCTAAAACTGCATCTGAATAGTGAATATAAGGCTTAATATCAACAATTGGCGTACCATCGAGCAAATCACTCCCTGTAACATACACACGAACTGACCGCCCTTCTTTTTTTACCGCTTTTAATTGAACTACAGATAGGCCTATTGGCGCTGGACGATACATGCTCCGTGTGGCAAACACTCCTATTTTTTTGTTGCCCCCTAAGCGAGGTGGTCGAACTTGTGGACGAAACTGTGCTTTTTCTTGATTCTTATTGTCATGAAACTGCCAAACCAACCATAAGTGACTAAAAGCCTCAATCCCCTCAAAGGCCAAAAGATCATTATAAGGGGCTGACATTTCAATATAGGATTCCACTTGTACCAAATTAGGTTGGCGAGGAATACCAAACTTTTCTTTATAAGAAGAGTGCATATAACCAATAATTGGCAAGGTTAACTCAGTTATCATCACTTTTTCTAATAAGCTCAATTAAATATATTCAGTTTATCGAGAATGATTTTAGATTAGAATAGCAAGCTGTTCTAATTTGATAATTTATTGAGACCTTTAATGGCTGCTTTCAACGTCGAAAAGATTACTCACGTCCACCATTGGAATGATACTTTATTCTCTTTTAAAACGACGCGCGACACTGCACTGCGTTTTAAAAACGGTCAATTTGTGATGATCGGCCTTGAAGTAAATGGCAAACCGTTAATGCGTGCTTATTCTATTGCCAGTGCAAACTATGAAGAAGAACTAGAGTTTTTCTCAATTAAAGTTCCAGATGGCCCATTGACATCTATCTTACAGAAAGTAAAAGTGGGCGATGAGATTCTAATCTCTAAAAAACCAACAGGGACTTTGGTTCTCGACGACTTAAACCCTGGGAAAAACTTATACCTCCTTTCTTCAGGTACAGGTCTTGCACCGTTCTTGTCTACAATTCGTGACCCAGAAACCTATGAACGCTTTGAGAAAATCATTGTTGTACATGGTACTCGTTTCATTTCTGAATTAGCCTACCAAGACCTAATCCTAAATGAACTTCCAAGCCATGAATTCTTTGAAGAACTTGGCATCAAAGACAAATTGGTTTACTACCCAACGGTTACTCGTGAAGAATATCCAAACCAAGGTCGTGTAACGACAGCGATTGAAACTGGCGAATTGTTTGAAAAAATTGGGCTACCACGTTTCAACCCAGAAACTGACCGCGCTATGCTTTGTGGCAGCCCAGCATTCTTAGATGACGTTGCAGCACTTCTCGATCAACATGGTCTAAAAGAATCACCTAAAATGGGTGTACTGGGTGATTATGTTATTGAACGTGCATTCGTTGAAAAGTAAGATCGTATAAAGATATTAAAAAACCGAAGCTTAGGCTTCGGTTTTTTTATTTACTCTGCTTGTCTTTTTCTCTAATATTTGTACAAAAGAACAAATCTTAAATTTATACAATGACCTTTCCAAAACTCAATTTTAAAGACTATTTACACCCAAGACCTCAACCTAAAGGTCTCGATGTACAGTGTAAACTTCAGCATTTCGCCCTCATTACTTATGCACTCGACCCTACACGCTTCAAAGACATTATTCCCCCTCGATTTAAATTAGACACTATCCTTTATCAAGGTCAACAATGTGCTTTGATGTCTGTCGTTCCTTTTATTGATGTTGACTTTAGCTCCGCCGTCTACCCTTTTCCTAAATTTACTATGGGACAAACCAACTATCGAGTGTATGTGATTGATCAGGAAACACAGGAACGTTGTGTTTGGTTTCTAGGCACAACTTTGGACTCTTGGACGCTGATCTTTCCACGCTATGTTTGGCAACTGCCATGGCATCCAGCCCAAATTGAGTTTGACTGTCTACAAGATCCGACTGGCTTATACACACAATACAAAATGCGAACCCAATCTGCATGGGCTAGCTCTGAAGTGAATTTAATTCAGGCTCAAGATGACCACTGGTTTTTTGAAGGCTTTCCAGATTTAGAAAGTTACCAAGTCTTTCTTACACATCCTTTGGCAGGATTTTATCATCGCCGTGATGGCAAACTCGGTACATATCGTGTGTGGCATGAGCGCTTAAATCCTAGACCCGCAACACTGCACTACGCACGCTTTGAGCTGTTAGCAAGGCTTAACCTTATATCCTATGAAGATCAACTCAAGCCTTATAGTGTACTGATTGAACCGATCAATGAATTTACAATTTACTTACCCCCAAGCGTACTCGAAACTGTAGCAAATTAAATTCTAAAAAAATTAATTCTATTTAAGTTATTGAATACTAGAGGCAATGAATAAATTTCAGCCAAACTCAAGACATATTGGTTGTTTTTCTCCACAATTTCTCTATAATTCAACAAAACAGACAAGTCTGTCTATTTTTGCTGAAATACTGAATGACCGAAAACATTCAGAGGGTACAAAAAAATATAAGAAGGCACGTTTAAGTTGCTCATATTCATATCACTCATTAGTGTCAAATAATGAGTGATATGAAAAATAAATTATTATCAGCAAAGCGCGATAATCTAACGGTTATCGCGCTTATTTATTTTTGATTGAATTTTATAAAAGTCTGCATGATTTCAATCAATAAGAATGTGATTCTTAGATGCCACATTCTTATTTTTAATAATTTAAGCCGCAGCTAATTCTATCTGAATCAATGTATTCACACGCTTCCAATACTCTTCCAAATGCACTTGATTTGGGTCAATTTGAGCTTGAATAGTCATTCCATCCAAAATACTAGAAAGAAAACCAGCCAACTGTTCATCTTGCTTCACCCCTAAATGATGCAATGCTTGGCGCAACTTTCCTTTTAACCACTCTTTATAATCAATTGCTGGTTGGAGCGATGACGGATAAATTTTTGAAATTTCTTCGACTGCTTTTTGAAACATGCAACCATTAAAGTCTGTCGTATGAAACCATGTATTATACCATTCAAAAATTGCACGAATATGTGAGAGATAATCACTTGGGTCACACGCAGCAATCGTTGCATCGAGAGACTGCTGCAAATTTTGGTTTCTAGTCACTAAGCATTCTTCAATTAATTTAGCTTTGGAAGGGAAATATTTGTAAAATGTCATTTTAGCAACGCCAGACTCACTAATAATTCGATCCACACCGATAGAATTGTAGCTATGTGAGTTAAAGAGATTAAGCGCTGTATTAATGATGTCTTCTTTTTTTGACATTTATTTTACCTGATGCACAAAACTTTAAAATTAGGCCACTGCCCCATAAGAACACCACAAGAATATGAAATATATCGTTTCAAAACGATATTATATATCAAATTTAAAACAACACTGTTTTTTTATGGAAAATCTCACTAACATTAAAATAAGCGAATGAAATATAAGAGATTTAAATTCAATAAAAAAACTAGAAGAATGCAGCCTTTTTCACTATGATAAAAAATGATGAAAATTAAAATTTAATGCTCTATGAACACCCTTTCCTTTACTCAGTCTGAACATACCCGCGAAGAAGTTTTATACTTTATTCAGCACTCCTTAAGTCCAGAGTTATGGAAATCAAATACTCAAGTGGTCCATGCACTAAAGCAGGCAACAGGAAATCATGCCTTATTTAAGCATCCTATCCTTACACGGTTGCACCAATGTCAACTGACCCTTGAGCAGTTAAAATTAATTCATCTGAATTATTTTACAGCTATTGTCAAAAATTTTACCGATGCCTTAAGCATGGTGATCTACCAAGCATTACAACTTGAAAACAACAGTAATATTAAGGCACAAGACCGTATTGCGGCAAAGATATATGCGCGTTATCTACTCTCACTCAATCTTTTTGATGAATTGGGTTTTAACACGCATCAACTTGAACAAAGCTCCCCTGCAAAATCGCACTTGGTTTATTTTTTAAAGCTGATGCAGCAACTCAAACTCGATGTCACTGACCAAAAACAAACTCAAGCCGAAGCATTCTCTCTTACACAGTTTATTCAAGAGCATATTCATTCTTATGCAGACTTATTGTTGATTTTGGCTTGTACTGAACTGCAAGTGATTAAGTTCAGTGAAGCACTCAGAACAAATCTCGCGGTGTATGATTCTTCGTTTACCAATGGTTATTATGCATGTCATGGTATTGCTAAAGCCAGTGACCAAACTCTTGCAAACGATGATAATCATGAAGACGATATTTGGTTGCTATTCACACAAAGCTACCAACCAAAAGACGAGTCATATTTTAAACAGCTTCAAGCTGAATATTTAAATCTGTGGAATGACTTTTGGACAAAGATGTATTGCATACTCACTAATTCATCTTAATAGCTGTACGTCCATGTACACTCTCATATTCGTCTTAAACATGCAGAAGTTCCATCCTATGGAGTGTTAAACTTCAAACTACTGTAAGGCTGTAAACCGAATCTTGAACGCTAAACGTATTCGCAATTACATCCTATTCATATTTCACAGTCGAATTTTCTAAAACGCTCTTTTTCCGCTCAGCTAATGCCTTAGTCACGACTTGATAGCCAGCTGTCAAACCTAACGTTGCCATAATACCTGCAACAATCATATCAGGCCACATACTTCCTGTCCCAAACACACCTATAGCTGCAAAGATAACCGCCACGTTTCCAATCGCATCATTTCGACTACAAAGCCAAACCGATTGCATATTCGAGTCCCCTTCGCGGTAAGCATATAAAATGACAGCACAAACCACATTCGCAAGCAAAGCTATCACACCAATCACACCCATAGTCATAGCTTCAGGCGGAATCCCTAGCACATAAGCATAAATCACTTTGCCTATCACAACTAAGCCAAACAGCGCCATGGTTATACCTTTCAGCAAGGCTACTGTCGCTCGCCAGTATAAACTCGCACCGAGCACTGCCAGTGAAATACCATAATTCACCGCATCACCAAAAAAGTCTAAGGAATCAGCCCATAATGATGATGAATGCGCATAAGCCCCACCAATGAGTTCTACCACAAACATAGCTAAATTAATAAATAAGGCAATCCATAATGCCGTTCTAAACTTACTATTCGGCTTTTGTGGTGCGGGTGTACAACTACAAGAAGAACACGCCATATTAGCGACCTCTATCACTACTTGATCATTTTATATTATGATTAAAAACTATGGAGTCACTCTAAGGTCAAGCAAAATGAATCAACAAAACTCATCTCCTGTTTATTTAATAAAAGACTTAGTCCAAAAAACTGGCTTAAGTGCCGATACCATTCGTTTTTATGAAAAGAAAAATTTATTAGAACCTTCTTTTCGCGGGGACAATAACTATCGCTATTATCAAGATGAGGCGCTTAAACGACTCATTTTTATTAAACGTTGCCGTGCGCTCGATATCTCACTCAAAGAAATTGAATATCTCATCCAATTGGAGCAGAACCCACTACAGGACTGTAGCGCGGTCAATCAATTGATAGATGAGCATTTAAAACAAGTCGAGCAAAAAATAGTTGAACTAAAAAAATTCCAAATTCAGTTGCAACAACTGCGTCAATCCTGTGCCACGCTATCAACCATTGATGATTGTCAAATTTTAAGGCAACTTGAAGCGGAAACTTCTGACGAATAGCAGAACCTCAACATGCCTGATGGCTTAACTTCACTTTTATGCCTAGTCTTCACTTTCTTTCATCTAAATATGCAAAGACTCGTATAAAATTTTTAACTTTTCTTTTTCAAATCACCATGAATTTTATATGAGGCACTTTATTTTTTTAATTTCTATCTTTATAAAGACATCATTCTTCACTAAAATAAATATAATTTATTATTTAAAATTAAAGCCTTGAATAAAAATTTATGATACTCACTAGCAGTTAAATTCCGAGTTTTTTACTAGGTTGAATCTATTTTTTAAAGCACTACAATAAAACCATATTTTTTTTATGCCTTAGTTTGATCATGAGCATTTCCCACGTTACTGAACTTCTTTCACCGGCTGGTTCGCTTAAAAATATGCGTTATGCCTTTGCCTATGGTGCAGATGCAGTCTATGCAGGACAACCCCGTTATAGTTTACGTGTGCGCAATAATGAATTTGATCATGACAATTTAGCTATCGGCATTCAAGAAGCGCATGACTTAGGCAAAAAGTTTTATGTGGTCGTCAACATTCAACCCCATAACTCAAAGCTCAAAAACTTTATTCGTGACCTCACACCTGTGGTTGCGATGCAACCCGATGCCCTGATCATGTCAGATCCTGGGCTGATTATGATGGTACGTGAGCATTTTCCAGACATGGATGTGCATCTTTCTGTTCAAGCCAATGCTGTCAACTGGGCTACTGTAAAATTTTGGAAAAACATGGGACTGACTCGTGTCATTTTGTCCCGTGAATTATCCATTGATGAAATTGAAGAAATTAAGCAGCAAGTGCCAGACATGGAAATTGAGGTTTTTGTGCATGGTGCGCTATGCATGGCATATTCAGGACGTTGCATGCTTTCAGGCTATATGAATAAACGTGATGCCAATCAAGGGGCATGTACCAATGCTTGCCGTTGGGAATACAAAGTCCATCAGACTACGCAAGATGAAAATGGCGATGTGATCCCCGTTCAAAATCTGAATACAAGCTCCAACTGCTGTTCAAATTCTGATGTTGATGAAGTGCATATGCAAGCACAGCATCAGTTCGATGAACCCGTATTATTACAACGTCATGATGAAGACATGTTTGCTGCTGAAGAGGATGAACATGGTACTTACTTTATGAACTCAAAAGACTTGCGCGCGGTGCAACATGTTGAGCGCTTAACCCATATGGGCATCCATTCTTTAAAAATTGAAGGACGTACCAAGTCTTATTTTTACTGTGCGCGTACTGCTCAAATTTATCGCAAAGCCATAGATGATGCGCTCGCAAATAAGCCTTTTGACCCATCACTCATGACACAACTCGAAGGTCTGGCGAATCGTGGTTATACCGAAGGTTTTTTACGTCGCCACGTACACAGCGAATATCAAAACTATGCAAATGGCTCATCTAGTTTTGACCATCAACAATACTGCGGTGAAATTGTAGAGCGAAATGACGATTATCTGAAAGTCGATGTCAAAAACCGTTTTGTGGTGGGCGATGTACTTGAACTCATGACCACGTCAGGCAATATCACCTTTAAGTTGACAGAAATCCTCGATAAAAAAGGCAATCCAATACTTGAAGCGAAAGGCTCAGGACATGTAGTTGAAATACCTGTTCCTGCTGATGTTGACATGCGTTATGCCCTACTCATTCGTAACTTACCGCATTCAAGCACTGATATTTCAGCGCCTGCATTGGCTTATGTTGCAAGCTGACTGAGGGATAATGCCATGGCACTACGAATAACAGATACGTGTATTAACTGTGATATGTGCCTTCCTGAATGCCCCAATACTGCTATTTTTGAAGGTGACAAGATTTATGAAATAGACGTCAGCCGTTGTACAGAGTGTGTTGGTTTTTATGACACCCAAACCTGCGTCGATGTTTGCCCAATTGCCTGTATCGAGCCACACCCAGAACACATGGAAACTCAGCAACAACTGTTAGAAAAATTTAAAGGATTGAACTTATTTAGCGTCTAACCTTGGGGAAAGTAGAAAAGAAACCGAGTACTGACCACACTCAGAGTTTCAAAACAAAAACTGGGCAAAGAATAACAATAAACAACAACTAAATGAAAAAGCCAAAGTGATCTGGGGAACACTTTGGCTTTTTCTTTGCCCGAAATCATCATTCCAAAAAAAAGGAACTCAGGCTGTTAGCGACCAGAGTTCCTATAAAAGTATAACTAGAGCTTAGTCATACAACATAAAGGGAAAAAGCCAACGTAGATTTTGGGAGAGCATTGGCTTTTTCATTTCACACTTACAGCCCAGAACGAATAATATAATCAAAAGCAGACAGAGATGCTTTCGCGCCCTCACCTGTAGCAATGATAATTTGCTTGTAAGGCACAGTCGTACAGTCACCTGCGGCAAATACACCTTTGACATTGGTTTCATTGCGATCGTTAATCACAATTTCATTACGATTTGAAAGCTCAACCGCTGTTTCTTTGAGGAAATCGGTGTTTGGTAATAAGCCAATTTGCACAAAGATCCCTGCAAGTTCAACCGTATGTTCTACGTCGGTTGCACGGTCTTTATATTTCAATGCCGTCACTTGTGAACCATCACCCACAACTTCGGTTGATAGGGCGTTCAGGATTACTGTGGTGTTAGGCAAGCTATGCAATTTGTCTTGCAACACTTGGTCAGCACGTAGTTTGGTATCAAACTCAACCAAAGTTACATGTTCTACAATCCCAGCAAGATCAATTGCCGCTTCGACACCTGAGTTCCCCCCGCCAATTACGGCAACACGTTTGCCTTTAAACAGTGGGCCATCACAGTGTGGACAGTAAGCAACACCACGGGTACGGTATTCTGCTTCACCCGGCACATTCATCTCTCTCCAACGTGCGCCTGTAGAAAGGATGACTGTTTTAGATTCAAGCTTCGCACCATTTTCTAAAGTGACTTCAACCAAACCATTCGCGGTCTCATCTGCACCTTTGATGTGAGAAACACGTTGTAAGTTCATGATGTCCACACCGTACTCACGTACATGTGCTTCCATTTCAGCAGCAAACTTTGGCCCTTGGGTCTTTTGAATGGAGGTATAGTTTTCAATGTCCATGGTATCCATGACTTGACCACCCATACGTTCAGCCACGATTCCGGTTTTAATGCCTTTACGTGCTGCATAGATAGCAGAGGTATTTCCTGCAGGACCACCGCCAATCACGAGAACATCAAAAGCATCTTTGGCATTGAGTTTTTCAGCTTCTTTAGCTGCGGAATTGGTATCCAGTTTGGCAATAATCTCTTCCAAAGTCATACGACCTTGACCGATATGGTTGTTGTCTTGGAACACCATTGGTACAGCCATGATTTTGCGCTCTTCAACTTCGTCTTGGAAGAATGCACCATCAATCATGGTGGCTGTCGTACCTGGGTTGTAAATGGCAATCAGGTTCAACGCTTGCACCACGTCTGGACAGTTATGACAGCTTAAAGAGACAAATACGTCAAAGTCAGACTGGATGCCCAAAGCTTTGATTGAAGCCAAAACTTCATCCGATACTTTGGGTGCATAACCTGAGGTTTGTAACAATGCCAAAATCAAAGAGGTAAACTCATGTCCCATTGGTAGACCTGCAAAGAAGACACGTGGTTGTTCGCCCGCCTTTGCCACACCAAAGCTAGGTGCACGTGAATTTTGACCATCAAAACGTGCAGTCACCAGTGGAGACAGTGCTGCAACTTCTTCAACCAATTCTTTGATTTTGTCTGATTTCTCAGAACCGTTCAAAGTTGCAACCAATTCAATCGGACCTTCAAGGCGTTCAAGAAGCGTTTTTAATTGAGCTGAAGTATTTTGATCTAACATGGTTAAGCTCTCCAAAGCAGTCTGTAAAATTATTTGATAGAAGAATCATAGAGTAAATCTAAAAATAGATAAAACAGTTTGTTTTTATTTTAATAATCGGTTTTATAGATTTTAAGATATTCTTCATAAAAAGTCCCACTCCACAAAGGACTTTTTATGAAGTCAAAGCTTAGGGGTTACTCTGCATCCGCTGTTCAATTCTTAACGTTCTGGCCTTTAACTGACGTGTCAAACCAAACAATACAAGACTCAACAGCGCCATCATTAGCATCAAGATAAGCGAGAAGAATTGCATGACCGTAGTGAACTGCGCAGCTTGCTGAGCCTGTTTTTCTACACTTGCAGCCATCGGCGTCAGTGTTTTTCCATAGAGTTGGTGCTGCATCGTCCATAGCTGTTCAGGCTTAAACCCATATTCAATAAAATGTGAATCATTTTTTTCTGCTTGGACAAGAGCAAGCACATGCGGAATGGCTGCATTTTTATCGACAGGTTGGTGTAACAATGCCGTCTGTGCAAGCAAATAATGTTTTACGGGAAGCTGAATGTCTGACTCTTGCAAATAATGCGCGAGTTCGCTTTGTTGAATATTTTTATCGTAATATACAATTTTCTGGAAAGCTTCATGCTCATCATCTTTTAAATCATATTGCACATAGGTCAGTCCAGACCACAGTAAAATAAATGCGATCAGCCAAGCCACAAACTTCAGTATAAAAGACTGAAAACGCACATAGAAAAAGTGAATTTTCCGTGCATAGTGCACCAATACGAATGCCCCAACAAAAGACACCATAATCTTGAGCACAAGCCAACCAAACCATGACAGCAAATTCAGAAAATAATCTGGCTGTTGTCCAAGTGATGCGAGATTTTCATCGACACTCATGGGCATATGTAGCTGCTGTATTTCAGTCGTGAGCCCAAAAAAGCTATAGACAAAATCCTGCTGTAGGAAATAACTCACGCCAGAAACGACCAGCAGAATTACACTCACCATACACCATAAGCTCAGTTTACGCTGACGCTGTTTGAGTGTAGCTACACCTTGTTCAAGGTGCTGAGGCTGAACAACATACTCATCTAAAGAAGGCAAACATTTCTCCTCTATCGACCACCCAACTTAGCATTAAGATGGTGTCGTACGATTAGAACTCGAGTCTAAAACCAATTGATTCAAATTGTCCTGCAAACTACGCAAACGTGTGGTTGCTTCAGCACGTTTCTGCATCCCTTCTTTTTGTATTTGAATCACATCATTTACTGTTTTAATGAGGGTGTTTTGTACATGTTCAAGCGTCTCAATATCAATCACCGAACGTTGATTGGCTTTTGCTGTATCTACTGAGTTTTGATGTAACAAATCAGCATTACGCTTCAATAAATCATTGGTCGCATCGTCAATGGTATTGGCCAACTGCACACTGTTCTTCTGCTCATTTAAAGAAATCGCCAAACTAATTTGATTTTTCCATGCAGGCAATGTGATGTTTTTAATCGCATAAAATTTATCGACCAACATCAAATTATTAGACTGGATAATACGAATCATCGGTAATGTTTGCATGGCTGATTGTTGTAAAACCTGCAAATCACTCACGCGTTTTTCCAAATTATTGGCTAAATGATTGAGATCGTAAACTCTCTGCGTCGTGGTTTGGTCTTGCGCCTGTGCAGTCAGTGTTGAGATTTCCTGCTGAATTTCATCCTGTTTCAACTTACCCGCCGCGATATACACACCGAGCTGTTTATATTCACTTTGTACACCATGAAACATCCGATCTAGCGTATCAACACGTGCTTTTAAACCAGACTGCGATTTTTCAATTTCTTTCACCAAAGTATCAATCTGTTCTTTGGTGGTATTAAAGTGCATATCAATATTATTCTTTGCGCCTTTAATTTTGCTCATCAAGCCACCGAAGAAACCTGAATTTTTCTTTTTATTTAAAATACTTGAGGTATTGAGCTGTTGTGCAACTTGTACTACCTGATTCAGCTTTTGCCCAGTTTCATCCAAGTCTTTATTTTGAACCAAATTTAACAACTCATCAGTATATCCTGAGGTTTGTGTCGCAATATTTTTACCATACTCCGCCACGGCGTTATGGTTGATTTCTGCCAACTCTTTCCGCGCTGCCAAGACTGCATTGAAGTCATCTTGTTGCAAGCCAATTTCTTGCAAATTTAACTGTTGAAACTTGTGTTCAATCACTTCAGTGGTTGGCTCTACCACAAGACTGTTTTGTTCTGGGTTGGTCATAATTCACCTAATCTATTTCTTAAAGTGTTGGTTTCTGTAGTGATTTTTTTAAAGTATGAATCAATTTTTCACGGCTATTATCGAGCTTTTCCAGTTCAATTGTCGAGCTTGATTGCTGGGATTGTTTGACATGATATTGCCATGCTGGGATCAAAACCTGCTGCGCCTCTTTATATCGGTCTAACAAACTCAATGAAAGCTGCTGAGACAACTGCATTTGCGTAATCGCAATATCATTACTGCTTTGCAAAGTTTGCAAGCTGTTAATTTTCTTGGATAAACGTTCTGCAAAATTATCTAAAGGATGTGCATTCTTCACAAATTTAGGATATTCCATTAAAAATGCTTCAGCCGCAGATATATATTTAGCCATTTGCTCACGTAAACCAGTGAGCTGCTGATAACGTGCTTGCGACTTTTGAATTTCAATTTGTAATTTTTGGCTGAGATGATTGGCTCGATCCAGCAATTGATCCAGTTTTTTATAGTATTCAACTTGGGTTGAACCATATTCAATATCAATCCCGAGCCACTTTTGCAGCCCATTAAATTTTCGCTTTTTTAGGTATTTTTTTGAGTCAGCCAGTGACTGGATCAGTTGCTCAATGGTTTGACTCAGCTGTAAAGTCAGCTGTGGATCTATCCCATTAAGCAGCACAGACTGCGCCTGAATGACACTATCTGCATAATGATTGAGACGATATTGGTCGTTCAGCAACGGAACCAAATCATTACGCTGGATACTTAAAAGTTCGTCTGAATTGACTGGTATATCCCTTAATGGAACAAGAACGTCAATTTGTGCCATAGTGCTTTAACCCAATAAAGAAATTGAATAAAATCATTTTTATACTACAGCTTTTGTATTAAATAACATGTAGATTTTTGCAAAAATGCTGTGAAAACCTTTTATCTTGATCTGGCTAATCATTACTTCTGCTTCCAATAAAATGATATCTATTTAAAATTATGATCATTCGTCTTCAGCACGTCATTCGTTATAGTTTAGGCTTCTGCATTGCATTAACCTTATTTATTGGTATTGGTGCGCACTATAAAGCAAAACGCATCCACGAAACATTTTTAGAGCATGATCCGAGCCCATTGCAACAAGTGAGTGGCACACTGTTAGGCAATGAAACAGCTATTCAACTTTATCAAAAAAATCTAGCACCCTATAATTTAAACCGCTTGGGTAAAACGCAATTTTTGGTCGGTTTCTTTAGCCAGAATCAGAGCCGAATTCAAACGGTTTGGTGTGATCGTTGGCTAGACTCACCTTTTAAGACCACCTCCTACACTGGCCCGAAAAATCCAATAAAAAAAATGAATTTGCCTATTCGCTATTTTCATACTTGCCAATGGCTATTCGATGCAATGCGGTTAACTTTAGATATTCCTGCTTGGAGAGGTCAATCCATCACTTATCTAAAGAGCCCTCATGATATTTTGTATGCACTACATGTGAATGGAAAAATGATTTTCGGCTATGAACAAGCCTATCAACAATATAACCAACTCTATCTAGATGAAATAAAAAATCGAAATCAATCAGCACTCTACTTTTTTGTTTTCTTTTGCATTACTGTCTTTCATTATAGAAAGCACATATTCAACGTCATAAAAAGCCATGAGCAACATGGCCTTAAAATTAAGTGATTCGATATTATAAATAATCACCTTCACGCTCAGGTTGATAAAGCACTTTTTCAATTTTGACCTTCATCATTTGACCGTCTGGCTGTGGCCATTCAATTTCCTGACCTTCAGCTAAGCCCAGAATTGCTGCGCCAATTGGAGCAACCACATTGACCTGCCCTTTCTCCCCTTTAAAATCATGCGGATAAACCAAGGTAATTTCAGATGCTTCTGTAGATGAGGCAATGGTCAGTAAAACTTTTGCATTCATCGTTACCACATTGGCAGGCATATCTTGTGGCGCAACAACATCGGCACGGGCCAATTCTTCTTCAAGCAACTGCATAGTCGGTGTAAGTTTAGGCTGATGCTCTAGCATCGTTTCTAAACGATGAAGATCCTGCTCAGAAATAATAATTGCTGGATTTGCCATGTGCTGCATCCCTATTTGAATACGATATGAATAAAATTCTTATTAAAAATAATTTATTAGCCTATAACTTCTGTTATATCAGAAATGCAGTCTAAATTACATTTCAACTGATTTTGATTTTTTAATGCCATAAAAAAAGCCCCCTTGAGGGGGCTTTCTCAAGTCAAACTTAGTTCGCGTAAACTGGGAATTTCGCGCAAACGGTTTCAACTTTCGCTTTAACAGCATTAATCACAGCTTCGTCACCTTTGCTGTCTAGGATGTCTGCAATCCAACCAGCAAGTTCACGTACTTCAGCTTCACCAAAACCACGAGTCGTCACAGCTGGTGTACCGATACGGATACCAGAAGTCACAAATGGTGAACGTGGGTCATTTGGTACAGAGTTTTTGTTCACAGTAATGTGAGCTGCACCTAACCATGCATCTGCTTCTTTACCTGTTACATCTTGCTTAATTAGAGATAACAAGAACAAATGGTTTTCTGTACCGCCAGAAACGATGTCATAACCACGAGCAATGAGAACTTCAGCCATAGCTTGAGCGTTCTTCACCACTTGTTGTTGGTAAACTTTATATTCAGGAGCCATTGCTTCTTTAAAGCAAATTGCTTTAGCCGCTACAGCATGAACCAAAGGACCACCTTGGTTACCAGGGAATACAGCAGATTGTAATTTTTTCTCGATTTCTTCGTTTGCTTTCGCAAGGATTAAACCTGAACGTGGGCCACGAAGTGTTTTGTGAGTAGTAGTTGTTGTTACGTCAGCAATCTGAACTGGGCTTGGGTAAACACCAGCAGCAACTAGACCAGCAACGTGAGCCATATCTACAAATAGGTAAGCACCAACTTTGTCCGCGATGTCACGGAAACGTTGCCAGTCAACAATTTGGCTATATGCAGAGAAGCCAGCAACGATCATACGTGGCTTATGCTCAATTGCTAAACGTTCAACTTCTTCGTAGTCGATCTCGCCAGTTTCTGGGTTTAAACCGTACTGAATTGCGTTATATGTTTTGCCAGAGAAGCTCACTTTTGCGCCGTGAGTCAAGTGACCACCATGCGCCAAGCTCATACCCAAAACTGTGTCGCCTGGGTTAAGAAGGGCTAAGTAAACAGCAGAGTTTGCTTGTGAACCCGCATGTGGTTGAACGTTTGCGTAATCTGCACCGAAAAGCTCTTTAGCACGGTCAATCGCTAATTGTTCAATCACGTCTACATATTCACAACCGCCATAGTAGCGTTTGCCTGGGTAGCCTTCAGCATATTTGTTTGTAAGTTTTGAACCTTGCGCTTCCATTACTGCTGGAGAGCAATAGTTTTCAGAAGCAATCAGTTCGATGTGCGCTTCTTGGCGAGCATCTTCCTGTGTGATTGCTTGCGCGATTTCTGGATCAAATTCAGCAATTGAGATATTGGCAAACATTAGCGAGGTCCTATGAAATTAGGGCTTTTAAGCCGTGCTAAGATTGGCGCGTATTGTAGCATGAAGTTTATAAATTTCGAGAACGAACTTTACTCTGTTTGAAATAAAAATCGCCCATGCAGTAAAACCACATGAGCGCTTTAGGTCAAAGCAAATTATTGAATTGGCATGAGAGTTTTAACATCTGCCACAAAGTTATCCAAATTTTTAGTATAAACAGTAGTGTGATCCCATTTATCAACTGCTACGAGTTGATCATCATTAACATACGTGATCACCGTACCTGCTGGTGCTGTATTCACTAAGTTATTGGTTATTGTTCTTGGTACTGTCGTATCGTATGTTCCTTGATAAATAATCACTGGGGTACTAATCTTGCTCTTCAAAGGTTGTGAACCATTGGCTAGAAAATCTTTTACTTCCGGAATATTCGACATAAATCCTGTTTGAGTTCGTGGATAACCATCTATGGTTCCATATGTTGCAGCATAAACACCCATCGCTCCACCAAACTTATTACCTAATGCTGTGTAACATAGTGATTCAGCTTCTGCTGCAATATTATCAGTTGGCGTTTGGAACACTTCGCTATACTGTAAATTTGGATAAGGGTTTCTTAACCCTGCTGTAATTAAGGCTGTAAATGTGTCTAATCCTGCAAGTGTTTTAATTTTATTTGTTAAGTTTGTTTCAGCAGCTGCCTGTTGCTCACCGCCAATCAGAATCAAGCTTAAAAATGATGCAGGAGCAATTGCAATCGTACCTTTATAATCAAGTTGTGCACGTGATGCATTTTCAGCTGCACCCAATGCTGCATGTCCACCTTGAGAATGTCCGATGGCAGCCCAACGTTTTTCAGTTGTATTACCAAAATTTTGACTCGCTGCAACAACTGCATCGGTGATCGAATAGGCTTCACTTTTTAGATTTAAAAATGGATGCAACTCACGGCCACTAGGTTCACCTAAACCCTCATAATCTGGTGCAACCACGGCATAACCTGAGGCAAGAAGTTTAGCTATCAAATATTCATTTCCAGCTAAGCCCTGTTGGCTTGGCGCACACTGATCAGCAACGCCAGTTGTTCCATGTGCCCATGCAACAATTGGCCAACCACCTGCAGGCATTGTTCCTTTGGGTGTAAATACTAATGCGGTGGCTTGAGTCTCACTCCCATTTACACCACGCATTTTATACGTCATCAAGGTTTTAGATGCACTCACACTATCCAGAACAATATTGGCACTAGCATTAACATCCGTATAAGCTTCAGTTTTCACCACTGGATTTACAATATTATTTTTCGGGACTCCATCATTTACAACGACGGAAGTTGTGTTCCCTTCCCCACCACCACAGGCTGTTAATAAAAGTACAGAACTGCTGACCAACACTGCCAATAATCTTTTTTTCATCTTCAATTTCCTTAATGAAGTTTTTTTCTTGTTGTAACGATTCAAATCACTTGAATACATTAATGATTTACGCTTCAAAATGACCTATAGCAAGATCACTTACAAAAAATAAACAAATGACCCTTTTGAATCTATCTTTATTTCTTAAAACAACATAAAGCATTGTAATTTATAAAATAAAAAACCATATAACAAGTCATTGCACTTATAGGTGAGACTGTCCAAAAATACGTTTTTAACGCTATTTAATTTTCTCAAGATAATGAACTACGACTCGCTAGGCTTATTGTATCTCGTCGATTTGAACGGATGAATATGGCTCAATCATTTAAACTTGCGCTTCAGTGCATACACTTGTTCACCAACAAAAATAATATCAGGCTACAAATCCGACATCGCAGGCTGTCTTGATCCTGTTGAAAATGATAAATTTATACAGTTTTCAATTTTCGGACATGCATATGCAAGCCATCATTCTCGATACAGAAACTCATACCCTCAACGGTCAACCTATTGAGATTGCATACGCGCCAATTGAAATCATCAATGGCAAATTAAGCCTAGATAAAAGCCAAGTCTTTGATCAGCTCTATACGGTCGATGAACCGATTTCTTTTGCTGCTATGGCTGTACACCATATTTTAGAGTCAGATTTAGTGGGCCAACCCCACTACACGACATTCAGGCTACCAGATGAGACCCAATACATTATTGGTCATAATATTGACTATGATATTCGTGCCATAGAAAAGTGTGGTGTAAATGTTTCAAATCTTAAAGCAATTTGTACTTTGGCACTTGCGCGCTTAGTTTGGCCTGATGCTGAAGCCCATAATATTTCAGCACTCATTTATATGATCTCCAAAGGTAGTGAAAAAGCCCGTGAGATGATTAAAAAAGCGCACCGTGCGGATATGGATATTATTTTAACAGCCAATATTTTAATGCATGTGGTTCATCACTTAAAAATAAATAGTATGGAGCAGTTATTTACAGCCTCTGAAGATGCCCGTATTCCTCGTGTCATTAACTTTGGTAAACATCGTGGAACTGCGATTGCAGAGCTCCCTGCCGACTATATTCAGTGGTTAATGCGCCAAGATGAACTTGATCCTTACTTACGTAAGGCTTTGGAAAATGCCAGCATTACAACACTTTAAAATCATTTGTCATAAATTGTTAATATTACTGTAATTTTTACACTGTATGTTCAGCCTTAATTTATTTTTTCGGGGGAGTAAATTAAGGTATGAATCATTATCAAAAGACAGCATTAGGTCTCGATGCGTTACAACAACGTCATATCCCACTCAATGCACGCCAGAGACGATTATTGGTTTTAATTGGCACAGAAGATTTTGACCGACTGGCAGATCAATTTAAACAACGTATTGCAACACCAGAAATACTCGAACAACTCGTCGAATTGGGTCTGATTCATTCCACCCAAGCAGCTCATACTCCAAAACCAACTCCTGTTGAATTTGAAACAAATATAACCAACATAGCTCCAAGTTCCTCCCCCGTTGTAACGCCTGAGTTGAAAGACAGCAACGCTGCTCTAGTTTTAAACACTGAAATTACTGCACCAGCACCAGCACCAGCACCAGCACCAGCACCAGCACCAGCACCAGCACCAGCACCAGCACCAGCACCAGCACCAGCACCAGCACCAGCACCAGCACTCAAAGCGTACAGTTTTGAAGAAACTCGTGAGTTGATGATGAGTTTATTACAACGTTATTGTGGATTAATGGCGAGACAACTCATTCTCCAAATTCAATCTGCAACAGACCTACAAAGCTTGAAACGTTGCCAAATGCAATGGATTACCGCCCTACAAGAAAGTCGAATAGAACCCATTATGCTCAACCAATATCTACAGCAAATTAATCATTCACTTTTACGTTTACAAGCCGCTTGAGGCATGCATATTCAGTCTTTTTTTGTATGGTTCAAAAGGAGTAAGCTCTAAGAAAAAATATCAAGCTATTGTTTTTATAAATTTATTTTAAAATCTAAACTAAAATTTAGAGGTCATCCGAATTTCTTTAAACTTTGGCACAATTGGCTCAGTCAAGCGCTCAAGGCATAAATTCTAATATGAAATAGGAACCATGCTATGGCAATGTTAAATCATCTACTGTTTGATCCTGTAGATAACCCGATGCAATTCAGTAAAGTCGGAAATTGGTTGATTACTTTTTTATCTCCCCCAGAAGATCTAAACAATAGTTGTTTGGCTTTGACTTATATTCTTCCACGCCAACTCAGCCCACGACTACAACCACAGCGCATTATTATACACCGCACTGCAAATGCACATCTTTGGGCAATTGACTATGTCGAATGCTATGACAGTCAGCAGCAAAGTACGCTTTCATTTGCACCTCATACCGCAGAAGCACAATGTATACTGAATACTTTGATCCAAGAACTGAATAAGTATGATGTGGATGTGCAATTATGTGCTGACCTAACTAACGAGAAAAGCATCTGATTATTCAATAGAACCAAAGCGTTGTTTTTTATTTAAGCTTGGTGATCAAGCAAAAAAGCCCATGTAAACATGAGCTCTTTGTTTAAGATAAAATCAATCAATAACACGATATATATTCTCAGTCTGTTGACTTTCGAACAGCAGTTCAATACTCGGAAGAATCACCTCACCCTCAACCACAATATGTTCAATACGCTGAAACAAATCTAAATTTGCAGCCTCAGATTCTTCAGGAGCTTGCCTAAGTCGTGCTTTTACCTCATAGGTTTGACTGTATTGATCCTTAACCTTCACATCTACAAGTTGAGTCATTTTTCTTTCCTTTTCTTTTTTGCTCTGCTTACTTTTATAACATAAGATTTTTAATTGTCCCGATTTGGAGATGTTAGAATTTATCGCAATGTTAATTTATATGAATATTTTAAAAATCATAACCATAAATCAAAAACTTAAACTGAATCAAGGTAACATCCGAGATACATCGTCATAATTACTCACATAAAAAAAGCTCGCATTTCTGCGAGCTTTTCTATGTTGGAAGGCTAGTGCTGATTTATTGTTTGAACATTTCGTTTCAAACTCAACGAGCTGTCATTGATCCGTCCAACTACATCGTAGCGTCTTAGTTATCGACCTACTGTAGGTACAATATAAAAGTAATTCTGCACTTCGACAAGTACGTATGACATTTCTAAACAACTGTACAAATAAAATCCAATTGATATTTTATTAAAATGAGCGATCATGTTCATGGCAAAATAGAGATAACAACTCATCCGCAAATAAAGTAAACTCCCGAACTCGACCGAAGAGTGTATCTCCATGTTAGTTCAATTAATTTTAAGTGACTTATATCGCTATTGTGGCAATACTAAAATGAGCTCATTTGTTAAAAATTATTTGTTCAATCGGGGCTTTAACTTTAGTTTTTGGTTGCGTCTTGCAAGCTCAAAATCTTGGGTCGCTAAACTGGCCTATCCTGTGTTTTATTATAAGAAAAAGAAATATGGTATAGACATTCACTGTACTACACAAATTGGTTATGGCTTATATATTGGGCATGGTGGGCCTTTGGTTGTCAATCCAACTACAGTGATTGGAAATAATGTCAACTTATCGCAATTTACAACAATTGGTGCTAATGGTGGTCGCCAAGCAGCAATCATTGGTGACAATGTTTATATTGGTCCAAATGTCTGTATCATTGATGCAGTTAAAATTGGTCATAATGCAACCATTGGTGCGGGGAGCGTAGTCACAAAAGATATCCCGGAAAATGCAACAGCCGTAGGGAATTATGCAAAAGTAATAAACTATAACCATCCAGGCCAGTCAGTGAATAGACGCTGGCCAAAAATCAATAAAAGCGACTAATTCTTCAACATATTTTTAAGTGCATTCTTGCTCAATCAATCATATTTCAAACACTTCATGTGCAATAAAACTGAGCTTATTCAAAGTCAGGACAAGAGCGATATCATTATGAAAAGCCTACTTAGCTAAATGAAAAACATTAAAAGTTCTAAAGTTATGACGTAAAAATCAGTTAGCACACAAATAAGTTCATATTTCAATCTTATAATTATTCAATCACAAAACAATCAAGAAAAATGACAAATATTAATCAAAAAAATATATTATTAAATTTATAACTATCAATCTTTAAAAGGGTTTGAAACTTTATCTTTAAAACTTAACCAAATTAAAAATGCCATAATAAATAACAAAATTCCGATTACAATGAAAAACATCTCCCCCATAGCAAAGCCTGTAATCACTGCACCTATCCCTATCAGCAACAGTAAAATGATGAATGCGATCCCGATGACATACATATATGTTCTCCAAAGGTAAAATATTATGGACTTCGATTATTACGTTTTCAGCATGTCAATTTAATGTTATTTACATTAAATTTTATTATAATTTGTGATTAGTTTTGCTCCATTATGTTCAATCAGTATGATCATAATAGTAATTTGTGTAAATTTACTAGAACTATTACATATATATTATCAGTAAATTGATCTATATCTCAAAAATGAACACCAAAACAATCAAATACTTTTTTTAAAGATTTTTCTCATAAATCTGTTTAAAATTGGATGCCTACGCGCTACAAGCAAATGTACAACATCGCTGTTTATTTCGAGGTAATGAGTGATCAAAAAGTCTGTCTTTCATAGTTTAGATTTACAAAAACTTATTTTGATCTTAATTATTAGCAGCGTATCAAGCTTGTTTTTAATTTCAATTTTTGTGCTGAATTATGTCATCAAAGAGCAACTCACAGAGAATTCTTTAGCTGCAAATCAACGCTATGCTGCCAAAATTGCATTTAGCACAGATAAATATTTTGAAAGCATGTTAAGTGAACTCAAATTTAGCGCTCACATCTTAGGTCAAAACTTTTCCAATCAAGATGTTTTAAAAGCAGAAGTTTCAAGGCTCAAGAATCAATCCCACAAATTTAACTCGATCACCATTGTCGATAAAAATGCATACATTCGGGAATATGCACCACATAACTTTCGTATAGACCACAAAAAACAATATAAAACTGCTGGAATCATTGAAGCCTTAAAACTAAAACAAACTTATATATCTTCTCCCTACAAAGGACTTTCTAATAACCTTATTGTTCTCATTGCTCAACCTATTTTTAATCATAAAAATGAATTTTTAGGTATTGTGACGGGTTCAATTTATTTAAATCAAGAGAACTTGGTGAGTGAACTCCTTGCCACATCGTATTCTCACAAGAAAAGCTACACCTATGTTATTGATAATAAAAATAAGATTATTTTCCACCCTGATCAAAGCCGGATTGGAGATTCATTAAAAAATAATACGGGGTTGAAATATATTACTTCTCGCTCCTCAGGCAACATTGCTTTAGTCAATAGTAAAGGAATCGAGAACTTAGCTGGTTTTGCAGCGATACCAAGCGTGAATTGGATTATTGTGTCGCAGCAGCCCACATTAGAATTGCTCAGCCAAGCGAACGCTATTATTGTAAAAGTGACCTTGGGTATGCTGATTTTTTATCTTGTACTCTTTATTTTTGTTTGGAAACTATCCTACTTAATCTCTTCTCCGCTCAATAAACTTGCTCAAATGGCAAGCATGCTCACACGCCCCAATATTGATCAAGATATCAAGAAAATAGATCCTTGGTATTTTGAAGCATTGCGTTTTCGCACTTCATTGCTTTTGAGCTCTAAACACTTTAAAGATGAAATTGCAGAACTTAAACAGCACGTAAATACAGACCCGCTTACAGAACTATATAACCGCCGAGGCATGAAATTATTTTTAAATGAATTAAAAGCAACAAACACTCCTTTTTCAGTACTCAACATAGATATTGATCACTTCAAAGCAATTAATGATAGCTATGGCCATGATCAAGGAGATCATGTATTAAAGAAACTAGCATCTCACATGATGAACAATTTCCGTAAGCATGATATTTGCTGTCGTGTTGGCGGAGAAGAGTTTACTGTATTTGTCGTGCATGAAGATCCCAAAGTTGCATATACAGCAGCTGAACGACTTCGAGAAGCTGTTGCACAAAGCTATCTTGATCCAGTGGGACATATTACCGTTTCAATTGGCATTGCATCTTGGCCACGAGATGCAGAAAGTGTCGATGACGTGATTAAGCTTGCAGACCAAAAACTATATGAAGCAAAAAATGATGGACGTAATTGTACTCGTATCTCCTCTATTTAAAGCGCCAGTAAATAAATACATTCTTCTACGTCTATGGAATATCATGATTAGACATTTGAAGCTGTACTCAATCCTCTCAACAGTACAAATTGTTTAGCATACAAGCAAACTTAAGTAATGATTAACACAGACAGACAAACTTAGAGCTAACATTCTCGCAGCTCTTTTAGAAGACTTGAGAGCCGAGCTCCAAGAAGAAATATCTTATTATCAGTTATCGTTTTACAAAGAACCGCTATCAATTACAACAACATAAAATGACACGTCTAGCATAAAGGGTTGTTCTGTTGCTTAAGGAAAGGATTCATACATGATTATTGAGTTAATCAGTAAAAAATTGTTTTACCAAACTATCCAAAAACGAAATAGCAAAAAAATTGCAGATAAAAGGATCTGAAGCTATAGCCCTAACCTTTTTAGCAGCTTATTGAACTCGTCATATTAGTCTCAAGTATATAACTATGAAATATGCAGTGAAAATTATGCAAGAAAGTAATGCATTTATTGCAAGTGCTCGTGATCTGGCAAAATTAAATAGCGTAGGTATTTTTTGGATAAAGCATTAACTGAAACCTTGGAAGGTATTGAAATCATTTTTATGATGTATATGGATGCTTGCAAGAAAATTCCATGTCCAACTGCTCAGGAGCACGGTAAATATCTATTCATGTTCCAGTTTTAGTCGCATCAAGGGTTCATTTATATAATGAGATGTTAAATCAAAGTATTCGTTAAGCTGAGTTAGCCAGATATTGAGAATGGTTTTAAAAATAGACTATTGTCTTTAAAACATGACTCTAAGATAGAATCTATTAAAAATGTGTTTTATGCTTTTAGAAAGCGCAAAAGTTAGTCACTGATATTTTCAAATTTAGACTTTTGTATATTTTTTATTCTGTTTTTAATTTTTAAGGGAATGATTACCCTCGAAAACCCATTTAAATACACGCGTGAAAAAATGCAAGCTATTGATAAGTAACAATAAATTGGTGCGCCCAGCGGGACTCGAACCCAAGACAAAAACTAAATTTTATCAATATAATTCAATAACTTATATAAATATATAATTACTTGTAGGCTTGATATGGGAATTATGCCCATCGACCAGGTACTTCATGCTTCAGTATTTAGAAAATAGGACACGAGCTTGGTTATTCTTTTAATTAAGCTACCTATCTGCTTATCGAGTAATAAAGTAATGGCCAATAAAAAGTGCCTAGATAATTAGGCACTTATGTAAAAACATCCAAGTAAGATATGGAGTAAGATCCTAGTAAGTTAAATCACTGACTAATGTAATTATTGATCTTGGTTAAGTAGTCGGGAATATCTTCAGCTATGAGCTTTCCATAGTGTTTATAAATCATGGATGTATCACTGTGGCCAAGCTGATCTGCGATCCATTCGGGTGGTACCTGCCCAGAAGATAGTAATTGACTTGCAAATGTATGCCTCCCCTGGTTAATTCCACGATAGCGCACACTAGCCTTTTTTAAATGCCGTCTCCAAATGTAACGCAATTCATAATAGTTAAAAGGTCGATCGTACTCTTGATTGATCCATACAAAATGTAGACGCGCTTGCCTATATGTTCTGTTATCTCGTTGTAGTACATCTACGTTTTGTCCATAGCGATTGCCTGTAATAGCAAATTGTCTACGCAGTGCCTGTATTGCAGGCTGTAATAGCTTTATTTCGCGCTTTCTACGCCTGTTCTTAGTTACCTTATACAATCCTTTAACATGGTTACGATTGATCTGTATTGTGCCCTTTTCGAGGTTGATGTCTTCCCATGCAATAGATATCTGTTCTGAAATAGATAAACCAGTCCAAAAAACACATGGCAATAAATTTTGTATGTCTTTGTTGGCCACAGTCCCCAAAATTATTGAAATTTCAGTTTTAGAGAATGGATCAGGCTCAAGATTGTCTAATTGTTTAATAACAATATTTTCAAAAGGGTTATAAGGAATTTTATTCTCCTGTCGCCATAATTCATGAATAGATGCCAGTCGAGTGATCACTTCACGAATGGTTTTGGGTGCAAGCTTTTCTTTTAATTCATTAATCCATTTTTTCACGGCTGCCGTGTCGATGTCTTTCGGATGAATCATAGCCCAACGTGGCGTGACGTGTTTCTTGATGTGGCTGTAATAGCCGTCAAAGGTACTCGGTGCAACTTCCCAGCGGATCATTTCTTTATACTGCGCAATGTAGTAAGACATTTGATTCTTTTTCAAATGTCTTGAGTTGGGGAAATGCTTGGCTAAATTGAATTGGTCTAGCTCAATCTCAAGTTTAATTAAGTCAGCTAACTTTTTCGCTTTCTCAACGTTCTCTGGAGTGTATGGCCAGTTTAAAGTTTCTTTAATAATGGGCTCTGATGGATGTGTATTCATCCAAATTCGCATGCTTTTGCCACGAATTTCTAATCCTGCAGACATGGAAAAACCTACATTTAAGTATTTCAAATATGAGTGATATTTTAGAGAGGTGCACCTCCGATCGGAGGTGCTTTAGAGGTGCTTTACTTAGTTGAAAGGTAGCTCGTTTTGTTCGTCTATGCTGCTTCGAGCAATGAGTTCATTTTCTAAAGAGATTTTTAGATAAGGATCATCTGTTTTACCAAGCAGGGAGTGTATGTCTTTATCCTCTAAATCTTTAATTGAAGTACCCTTAAACTTTCCATAAAAAATATGGGTTGGGTACCTCGCCATTTCAGAGAATTCATACAGCTCTTCAAACGATGATATATCTGCTTCATGAACAATGGCCCCTAAAACAGAAAAGGTAGTCGTGCAATCACTTAATGCTGAGTGTGCAAATCTTAGATCATGAGCCGTTTTCCCACGGTCAGAACTCACATAAAGTGCGACTGCTGACAAATTGTGAGCATCCAACTTAGGCCAAAGATATCTAGCCATCGCTAAAGTACAGATTGCCTTAATACCATTTGTAGAAGTGCCAGCACGATTAATCGCAGCAATGTCGTAATCAATGTTATGACCAATAAGGTATTGGACATTAAAATGACTAGGGAAACTGAATTCTGTATAAGGTACACATTTCGCTACATCTTCGTCGACAATATGGTGTACTGCCATTGCTCCTATACTAATCGGCTCACTTGGTTTGTAGCGCTCTGTGAATTTTTCGGAGGGACTCAATAATAGCTCTGGAAATGTACCGAGAGCACTGGAATTTTTCACTATTTCAAGTGTAACAAATTCAAGAGCTATACCTGCAGCTTCAATAATATCGCCATGTAGTTTATGAGTTTCAGTGTCAAAAATTAATGCCGTCATGATTATTCCATCCACTGCACACAGTTTTCAGTTTCGCACTTAGCTGCGATATGCCCATTTACTGCACTAATTTGATAACTCAATTTCCCTGCACTACAAATTGGGCAAGGCATTTCACCACAAAAAGTTAGTTGTGGTTTTTGGGTACCATGTTTGTCTGTGATTGCTTGGCGGGCAATTGCGATCGCTTGAAAGTTCATTTCGGTTGCTCCTGCCCCATTTCTTGAATATCGACATCCTCAATGAAGATATAGTTAATTTTGTGAAAGGATTCATTTTCCGCATTTGGTACAGTGTTTCTTTGCCAAGAATGATGAATAACACCAAAAACATCGTTATTAGAATTTGCATATCCATTCAAGATAAGACGTCCTGCTGTGGCATAAATATCATCTGAATTCTTCACATCGAAGCCACAGTAATTAACACTCTCAATATCCTCTGCGGTTGGGTTAGCTGCCCAATCCGCAAGTTCAATTTCTATTTCTGCTTCTACAGTGATCGTTACTAATTTTTTAATACCCATTATGCCACCTGCTGAATTTGATTTTGTTTCATGGCTTCATTCAACTTTTGGATTCCGTTTAAGCCCTGCTCACGGATGATTTTTTTCACAAAGTTAAACTCTTTTAAGCATTCGTAACTAGTAAAGCCTGTATTACAGGTGAGCTTTGCATTACTACGTACACGTTCAAAACCTAGTGGAACATCAGCTAGTAAAATATCGTTAAGTTCCTGATTAATTCCTTTCCAACGAGTTTTTAGACCATGACCACGATCGACTGTTAAAGTGCTACCAAATTTGAAATCGTTAAATGACATTTTTGGCATTTGGAATTGCACAGGTACTGACATCACTTCTTCCGTTTCAGGATTGTAAAAATGACTATCCACCCCTAAATGCCATTCTTGCTCTAGTGGAATTAATATGTTTTTCAGGCAAATGATTAAATCGCCTTTATAAACTGAGTAAGCTACGTGCTCTGGAGTTTGTTCAGCATCTTCTAATCCAGTTTCAGTGCGGTGCTGTTCAACTGTTTCATTTACTTCATCGACACAGAATTCCATACTAAATTCATAAGGGCCCTGAGCAGCTGCATCTTGTTTCTGTTTCAGTTCAGCTTGGTGTTTCGCTCGAAGTGTATTTAATTTTTTTGGATTCATTGCTTCTCTCCAAGCATCAAAATTACAGAAGAAACCATGCAAGAAAAGACCAGGTTCAGGAACAAGGCATTCTTGAAATTGAAATTCACGCTGTTAACTCCTTTTGATCTAACTCACAACGGCATCTGCCAATACGGAAATATTCAATAGGACCAGGTGCATCCTTTGGAGTAATTTCAAAACGATAAAGTTTGTAAGTACGAACTTGAGCTTTTACCGTAATATCATCACCAGTAATTTCGGTGATTTTTCCGCTGTGCGCTTTTTGACTCACAGCGATAGCGCCATTTCCTATACTTTTACGCTTTTGGATCATGAAGTTAACTTCATCACCTACTTGGTAGGCTTCAAAATTCGGTAGGATTAAACCGCCACAATTACAAAGATATTTAGACATCATTTAACCCTCCAAGCCTTGTTCTTTACGGGCTTTTTGTTCTTCACGCTCATATATTTCTTCTGAAATTTTTATGGCCTGTTCGGCTGCGCCCTTCATATCAGTAGCGAAGATCCAGTCTAGTTGATACCAACCGCCAATTGAACATGATCGAAATTCCCCTTTCTCATCAAACTCAATATTCCTAGGAATTGAAGATTCGACCAGGATTAAGAACTCAAGATCCCCGCAATAGAATGCAAGTTGCTGTGCATGTTCTTCATTCCAGTCTCTGTCTGTATATTCCAAAATGCTTTCTATTAAGCTCTTTAACTGTGGGTGTTTTTCAATTAAATCACCTGCATTACAATCCATAGAACTTAAAAAATCTTCAAATTTTTCTGGTACTGAATGGCTCACTGATAATGTAGGAACATGCAAAATTGCTTCAAATCTTACATTTTGATCAAACATTTGTTCTGCTAATTCACGTGGAAATTTTTGATTATTCATGATTAGGCTCCTAAAACTGCGTTGCTGGGAATATTAGCTATCATAGAAACTTGACGGATTGCCCAACGCTTGCGGTGTTCAATGTCACTTGCAGTTAAAGCCACTGAATCTTTAAAGTTCGCCTGACGTTTAAAACTGGTATGCGGATGTGTCTTTTTCATCTTGAAGAAATTAGGATGAATTAATTCGGGTGTAAGCACTGCATTTGATTTGAAGGATTTCTTCAGCATGATTGATCCTCCGCTTTTACTGGTTCAAATTCAAAGTCTTCATCTCGTACATAGTTTTCAAAATAAAGCTTTGTGATTTCGAAGCAGTCTGATAGCCAACCCTCTTCATGAAAAATAGAATTCACGCCATATTTTTCATGTAAGGAATTAGAGTTATTTTGACAGCACCACCAAAATACTTTTGTTCCAATCATTTTTAAGATTACCGCGACGATATCGCTGTTGTTTTCTTCAAGACGAGATTGATGTCCTGACCAAAACTTATTATGTCCGTGTAATTCCTCGTCAATACATTTGATGACTACAGTGAATTCCAGTTCACATGTATCCTCATGCCAATGGTTTAATTTCACTTTATATGTACGGGGTTCACACTGCAGATATACTGGAATTTCCGCTTGTGAGCTTTCTACGCTAGAATCGTTTTGCATTTTTTGGTTCTCCAACTGATTGATGTGACACATACAGGAGTGGCCGCTTCTGTATGTGTGCTTGTTAAATTGAATTAATGAATTGGATGCTGAGTTTTTTTTGACTGTTCTGATTCAGTCTTATCCGACATAAGCGCAGCTAAAATCATAAGTTTCAAAATTTCAGGCATCTCAGGTTTAAATTGTTTTTGCTTTGGAAATTGCGGAAGTTTTAGCTGCTCGTAAAATTCATTCGCATACGCCCATTGGTGGATACGTTGCTCTTTAAGATTTCCTCTTTTTGAATGAAATTCCTTATGTTTTTTACAGTATTCGACACCAGACATAATTTCTTTATCATCAAATACAACTATGATTTCTTTGCCATGCTCAGGAAGCGTTTTTATGTCGTGAAAAATAGGATTCAATTTTGGCTCAGCAGGAATTGCTTCTATTTGCACACGGAATGTTTCTGAATTTGACTCTTTTAAAATGGCAGTGGCAAAGTTATAAACGCTACTTAAAAATGAATCTTGTTGCCCACCGATGCCCGCTGGATAGCCAATTGTGTGCATTAGTTCATCTCGTTTAATCTCCTGGTCAACCAAACGATTTGATAAGTAATGAGCAACATCTGAAGAAACTGGTAGCGTTGCCTTAATGCATGCAGGTGTATAAATATTAAGTTGATACATAGTATTTTCCTTTAAAGTTGGGATTAGTCCCGTTGTGATGTTGGTTTTTCAAAGATCCAACAGCGTTTGGTGGTACTGCTAATTTTGCTTTGTATGGCCTTATTTGCTTCAACAAAGCGGTAGTGCAAACTGTGGCGTAGCGCATTTTGAAGTTCATTTACTTCAGGCAGTGGATAGCGGTAATCCGCTGCAACTTTGTATAAATGCGCAAAATTAATTGCGAACCAATCTGGTCTGGCTGAGTGATTCAGTACTGTATCGTGGTGAGTTGGGGTCTTGATTGCATCTTCCATTTCTTCGACGGTGTTCCAGAAGTTTTGGACAATGATTGGATCTGACTTGAGTACCTTGTCTCGGTTCTGCGTCATATCAAACAATTCATCACGCACTTTGTGTTGCATATCGTCTTGAATTAAGTCTTTTAAAACGTGAGTACACATAGCATCAAATAACGACAACATTTGTGCATGGTTATGAATCACACGCGAACTTTTAACGTTATATTTCTCTTGATGTAGAATTTCGTCGTATTTCTCCATACCCAAACGGTAGGATTCGAGTATGGCTTTTTCCTTTTCGATACAAAGTAGAATGAACTGGCTGATTTGAGCCTGTTCGTATCGTTCAAGGTTACGAGAGGCGTATAAGCCTTTTTTAGACATTTGCTCTTTGGTGAATTTGTACTGAACAATACGTCCCATCACTGCTTCTGTAGACACAATTTCAGCATTTTGGCTGATCACTAAAGTGCCCATAAATGGGGGTTCATAGGTTTCATTCCCGCCATTTTTAACCCCTTTCGCACCCAGTGAACCGTTGTCATATAAGGTTTTTAGTGCATTCCAATCGAATTGTTTTACTGTACCTTTATCCCCTTCACGATCTGACTCGAGTAAAACTACAGGTAAGTTAGAAACCTGTCTGAAGGTTCGTAGTAAGCCTGATATGGATGATTTACTTGGATCGATACCTTCATAATTTGAGCGACCGAATAACTTCCATAAAAATGAAAGCAAAGTCGATTTACCAGTTCCTGGTTCACCCACCAATTCTATAAATGGAAATGATTTATGCATGCCTCGGATTTGCTGTGCAAAAAGACTTCCAAAAAATGCCGTTAATGCCACCATGCCACGAACATCGTATGCATCGAGCAGATCCTTGACCCAAGCATCGGTGTAGTCACTGGCATTGTTGTTGATTTCTAATTGAAACGGTGCACGTGCTTTAAGGTTCGTTTTACGTGGAAGTTCAAAATATTCCTCTTTATTGATTTTAAAACGTCGACCGTTTTGAACCGCAATGTCACACAAAACATAGGTTTGATGTTCTTTGTGGTACCCCACGTAATTGATTAATTCGACACGTTTAATGTCTCGAAGTTCTCGCTTAAGAAATGCGAGCAACTGCTTACTATTACCCTCATAAAATACACCCGGTGCAATGTGCGTTAGTCGTTCACCGAATGCACCTGCGGATGTGATTTGTGATGACGTAAAAGTATTTTTTATCGTTTGGCCACCGCGTGGAAAATCCACTTTGAAAAAATATGAAGCTTCATCAATTTCCTTTTGATACTGGTAATACAGGCCATAGGGACGGCATTCCATCATAATTTCTACTGTTGAAGCATGTTCTAATGCTGAATCTCTGCGCTCGGCAATGAGTAGATCTTTTTCTTCTTGTGCCCAGTCTGCATTGTCATCTGTAGCATGTAGACCTTTCATGTAATCGTCATATTTGTCCATGTCCAACTTGAACCAATACACTTGATTTTTAAAGTCAAAGGGAAAAGATTTCATGCCTTTGTACTTGTAAATAAGTATGCCTTTATCTACGGCTTTCTCTGCTACAAGTAATGCACCGTAATATTTATAGGTTTCTAAGTCGCTAAATTTTAAGCGGTCTTGTTTGTAAAGATCATTCCAGTCCTGCTTTTTTCGTCCACCCGGTGGCAAAGCAACTTCACACTCGAACCCATCTGCTTGTGCAAGTTCAATATTTTTAAAAATACCTTTATGACCTGCTTCGTCGTTGTCAAAAGCCCATACGAGTTTAGGAAACGATATCCCTGCTTCAGTACATTTTTGTGCAATTTCATTTAAAAAAATGGAAGGATAATTACCACTACTTAAAGCTGAAAAACTGGTAATACCTGAAAGCCATAAGGCGATGGTGTCGAAAATACCTTCAGTGATGTAAATTTCTTTCGATTCTAAATAATTGGTATTTGGTGTGAGCCAAGCATGCCCCATTGATGACCAATCTTCTTTAAAAGTCGTTTTAGGCAAGACTTCCTGTTGATCCAATACACGTTGCCACCATCCCTCGTTGCCTTGTTCATCCGTAATGGGAAAACGTAAGGTTATTGATGTGGTTTTTTTAGGTTTATAGCGGGTAATGGATTCTTGTGCATATAAGCCTTTTAATTGATCTAATGGAAACCCTCGTTCCTCAATTAGATATGCATTTACAGTACGTAAGGGATCTTCAGGTGTCGGTTCAAATCGTTTTTCCCACTTTTCAAACAATTCTGGGAAAAGATCTCGAACATGATTTTCATGTCCACATTCATTTTTACGTGGACAGAAAACTATCCAAGGTTCTTCGGCAAATGCCCAAGCTGATGATTCTTTGTGGTTACAGTCAGGACATCTGCCGCGAAGCTTGTCCCCATTTTTAGACGGTTTACGTTTAAAGCCATAAACTTGCTCAAGTTTCTGTTCAACTTGTCTTTGTGTTTCTGGGAACATCATTTGATTCAATTGCCTTAAAAATACTGTTTCTTGGACTTTGATTTAAGTTCTTGGCCGACGAGCTTTAATAGTCGCTCTTTAAGACGTGCACTAAGCAGATAGTGAATCGCTTCTTCATCAGTTTCGAAACCCATTAAATTCTTTACTTCTTGAATGACCTCAAGTTCTTGATCACTAAAGAAAACGGGTTGAGATGGCATGTTCAGCTCCTTCAAAGGTGGTCTAAAACGCCTTTCTGAAAGCCTTCATTTTGATATTGTTCAACAGGTTCTTCGTTGACTAGTTCAAAAGCCTGCTTCATTGCCATTTGACGAAGAAGTATGCCAACTGGAATACCAGTCATTTTTGACAGAATGGTGAATAGATCCAATTCATCATTGGTGAGATTGACGTTTTTACGATTGGTACGTTTTGGATTGATCAAAGACATTGTCAGCTCCTGTTTTATTTAGTGTTACTTGTTTTTCCTTGAAAATATGTTTGCACGATCAAGTTTGAACGGCTCATATCGGTTTTCTCTGCTTGTTGGTCAAGTGAGTCGACTTCTGCTTTGGGCAAATAGATAGTGCAGCGTACACGGCCACCAGGTACTTTTTTCGCTCGCAACTTTGTGGGTGAATTTGATGTGTTCATACAGTATTCTACGGTTATAGTGATGTGCTATGACCCACTATAGCACATATTTTATTTCTTTCAATGTTCATCGGGAATATATTTATGCCTAACCTCGACCCTAATATTGGGATTGAAATTGGAAAACGATTTAAGGAAGAGTTAGAAAACAAAAATCTGAAAGCTAAGACGCTATCTAGAGAAATTGGTGCCAGTGACAATACACTCGGGGTCTATGTACGTGGAAATGTTCCTGATCAATGGGCTTACCTGCACAACCTACACCATCAGGGTGTAGATATTCGTTATGTGCTGCTTGGCATAGATCCCGATTATGCTGGCTTGACCAGTGAGGAAAGTTTGCTATTGAAGGCTTATAGACAGCTTAGTCCTGAAGCCCAAAGTGCATTGCTCGATTTAAGCACTGTATATGCCAAAGAAACAGAAAAGGATTAATTTTTGCACTAAAAAGCCCATCAAAATTGATGGGCTTTTTTAACACTAAGATTATTGTGCTTAGGCTTTGGATTTATTGTTGTTCTGTATATAAGTCCGCGCCTGCTTCATGGCTACTTTGAAATCCTGCCGTAATGAGACGATTTCGGATCTCGTCAAGTGAGCTTGGCGTCCGTAAGTGTCCGAGTTCGCCTTGCGTGAGGTATTCAATTGGGAAACCGAATTCATATTGCCACCATTCTGAAAGGTTTGGATGTTTGCCTAATACTGATTTTAACATTTTTTCTAGAGGAACTATATCAAATTCTGTTGTCAGCCCTGTAAGCGTAACAGCTCTTTGTACGTAGCCTCCTTGAGATTCTATATAGCCTTTTAAAGCAGCTAGAGTTCCACCCATAGCAACAGTGTCATCAACTATAATATAGTTGCGCCCTTTTTCTACTTTACCATCAAACCGTGGTTGTCGCACAATTCGTTCATAAGCTCCTGCATCGGTATGATTGGCTTTGACAGTTTGTACGATGTCATTGTTTACTTCTAGGTTTAGTATTTCAGCTATCATTTCTGCGAACACGGCAGGGATACGATTGTTACCGAGTGCTTCTATTGCAAGAACTGGAACAATGATGGGATTGCCTTCGGTGAAAATGTGTTTTAAGTGAATGATTCTGTCGTAGGTGTCCAACTGGATAGCGAGTAGATTAAACGCTGAGAATACATTGCCTGATTTTGCCTCAAAATATAATTCTTCTGAGGCATTTTTTAAGGTATTTAAAGGATACAAAACTTGAACTTTGGGGAAGTCTTTCCACTCTGTCCGAATATAACGATGTGACATACTTTATGCTCAGTGAAAATGCTACCTTCAACAATGAAAGTAGCATATTTTTTTTACTATTCCTCTATTTTAGCTTGGACAATTTTCAACTTATCTTCTAAATCCATGAGTTTATAAATAAGGTCATTTCTTTTGTAAATGACATCTCTATTATCACTTCCAGTTTCTAATGAATTACGCCATACACGAATAGTGCCCATAACCATATCTAGACTAAGTTCCGCGTCATTATGTGAATTTTCCATATATCCCCCTTGGGCAATTTGATTTAATTTAAATTGCCAAACACGGATTTCCGCATTGTTCCAGATGGGGCTGGAAATGGTATGTTCTCCATTAAACTTAGGATAAATAAGATCATTTAACGAATTTTTTAATATTTTAATGTCTAATGCTTTATCAGATTGATCATTTTTTGAGAGCTGATCAAGCAGGTCATTTATTTGGTCTGGGCTAATAGATAAATGACCTTTTTCGGTATCGTGATTAAACGAAAACTGGGCTTGAACACAGCGGTCGATGAGCTCGAAAAGTTTCTCAAAAAGGAGCTGGCTCTTTGGGTTGGATGCCTGAACACGCGGGGCAATGGGCACATACGGGATAATGTTGTCATTTAAAGTCATGCGCTTATTCCCCTAAAAAAAGAATGGAGAACGTTAGTACCACGATACAAATTTGGACTAGTCCTGCGAATGTATTTTTGAGAAGTTTTTGAGTTTTACGTTTCTTTAAGCGTTGCTCGAAAGCTACTAAGTCTGTAATTGGCGTGTGCTCGATGATGTGAGCATTTTTTGAATGTGCAGACGCACGGGCTTGAATCTGTCTGTTCATGACGGAAACTCTCTTTTGAAGGCTTTAAACCTGCCGCCATTCTTCTCACGGAATGGTGGCAGACCGAACAGGGGTGAGAATACCGTCCAAAAGAGTTAACGGCCAGTCAAAGACTGCCCTGCCCGATCTACCATAACGAGTATAGCTGATCAGACATTTTAGGCAAAAAAAAGCCGCTATGAGCGGTGTTAATTTGCTCTCTTTTGAAATAAAACAGGTTCTCACGCCTGTGCACCGATTTTGCGGTGCCTTTACATGTTGCCGATAGTGAGGTGTTATGTCAATATAGTGAGGTACTATTTTTTTATAAATTATAAATTACAAGGGGTTAAAAGTGGGGCGTAAATTAAGTGTTGACTACAGTGCATTCAATATTCGAGTACATCCACACCCAGATAAAACCGTCTATGTAGATCTTTTTGAAACATTATTCAATCAAAATAAAAAAATTAGTATTGGAAATAATTCCTCTGCAAAAATAAATCGCTTATGGGCTATTCAAGAAGGGAAACCACTTGAAGGCTTAATTGGTGAAATTATTAAGTATAACGATATTGCGGAAGATGGTTGGGTCAATATCGAAACAGGAAAATATGCAGAGCAAGATGAGCTTGACGCTATCAAAATTCCAGATGATTTAAAACCAAATGGAAAGAATTTTTATTTTGTATTTTTTCCGAAAACACATATTTTAGTTACAGAAATCCGTGATAAAGATGGTAATTTCAGTCCTAAAATGCAAGAAAAATTTTTCAAGTTATTATTTACTTCTACCAGTCTTTTAGAAAAGTTTAATGCCATAGATATAACAGTTTTTCCAGATACATCTGCTGTTAAACATATATTGGAATCGAAAACTCTAAAAAAACTCGAACTTATAATTCTGCGCCCAAATCCGAATGATTTCGAAATTTTCGAAGAAGATATCCTTGAAGAAATGGAAAATCAAAATGCTAAAGTTTTTGAAAAGAAACTGATAGCTCAAGATAAACAGTATCTTAAACCTAATGAAATCACAAAAAAACAAATTCAAGTCGCTGCTGATAATGGTAAAATTATCTATACTGATGTTGATCAAGAAACTGGCCTGCTCAATAAAGATAAAAGTACTTCAGAGACTCCCTTTATTGAACGAGATAAATATGATCCTGCAAAGACAACACCTTTAGATTTCATCAAAATAAAGGCTGCTGAAATTGTTCAGACACTGAAAAGTAGAATGTAATAAATGTCTAAAAAGTCCATTAATATTTTTCAAATGTACTGGAGCGCCTATGGGGGCTTCCGTGCATTTTGGGCTTCTTATTATTTTCTTATCCCACTTATTATTACCTTTTTTTGTACTAATCATTGGTTGAACAATAAACTCTGGATGGCTGATCCTTTAGCTATCCTTCCATCATTATTAGGTTTTACTCTTGCCGGTTATGCCATGTGGCTATCTGTTGGAAATGAAAAACTTAAGATTTTATTGAGCTCAAAATTCGACAAAGAAAAGAAAAATAGTTATTCATTATTTATGCAAATAAATGCATCATTTATTCATTTTGTTATTTTCCAACTTATTACTCTTATATTTGTTTATTTTTTAAAATATAACGATGCTGCTTTTTTTATAAAAAAAATTGAAGAATTTTATGTTTTATATGACATTACTTATGCAGTATTAAATTTTTTTAGCAATCTTATGAATGCTATAGGTTTTTTTCTTTTTATATATTCAGTATTCACAATGCTTGCAACTGTATTTGGTATTTTTAGAATTTCTTACTGGATAGATATCCATAATAGAAAGATTGCAGCATCCGAGCAATTAAAGAAGTGCCCAGATTGCTACGGTGATGTTCCTCAAGGCGCTAAAAAGTGCATGCATTGCGGCTGTGAATTTGAACCAATAAACTCAGAATCTAAACCAAGTTAATTAATCCCTATTCATCATTTGCAGCTTTAAGTTCTTTTAACTCTTGAATGGTTGGTAACTGAACAGATGGATCGGGCGTTGCGCTAGGTGAAAGTGTGTAAATCAATTCAATATGGCCAACACAAGAAAAACTGCATGAGAGGTTCGGACATTGAAGTCGGATTTCTTTAAGTAGCGGATGCTTTTGTTCACTGGTTCTTATTTTTAAGACAGTCGTTTTACAATGTGGACACACCAATTTAGGTCTTGAATTATTCTTGTTGATTTTATTGAAACATACTGCCGTCATAACCGCCCCTATTAAGAATATATTTTTCACCATTCTAAAATAAAAGAATAAATATTTGTTCTTTTTGTTGAATTTTAATAAGATTTCGCCTGTTTTGCTCATGTAGAAAAACTTATGCAGAATTTAAAATGCCAATGTTGTTTTAAGCTACTGGCAAAAGTCGGTACATTTGATGTTTTAGAAATTAAATGCCCACGTTGTAAAACCCTCAATACTTTTCAGAGCACCCCGAGTGCCTTACCTGAACGCCAAGAGCGTCTAATCGAGACAGGTAAGATCGATGACAAACACTTCTGTAATTCCGCAATACAATCCTAAAGGTCACAGCTTTTCTGGCTGGCTTGGTGGTAAATCTCAACTTGCACGTACCATTGTTGACTTAATGCCCGCACATAAAGCTTATGTTGAAGTGTTTGGTGGTGCTGGATGGGTTTTATTTAAAAAAACGGCATCTCCAGTCGAAGTGATCAATGACATTAATGACGATTTAATTAATTTATACCGAGTACTGAAATTTCACTTTGAAGCGTTCTTAGACGAATTTGAAAATACCCTCTTCTCGCGCACGTTGTTCAATGAAATGAAAAAGAACGATCGTGGACTGACCGATATCCAACGAGCAGCCAAATTTTATTATTTACTTCGTTCTGCATTTGGTTGCCAGTTGGATGGTTCATTTTCGTATAGCCGTGACCGTAAAAGCCGTTTAAAACTGGGGGACGAGTTACGCGAACATTTAGTTTCAATTCACACCCGGTTGCAAAATGTCATTATTGAGAATGCGACTTATGATTACGTTCTCAAACGTATGGATGGGCCGGAAACACTATTCTATTTAGACCCTCCCTATTGGGACTGTGAAAACGTTTATGGCAAAGGCATTTGGTCTAAACAGGACTTTTACGATCTGAAAGATTACCTGGATAAAATTCAGGGCAAATTTATTCTCAGTTTGAACGATACACCTGAGGTCAGAGAGTTATTCAAAGACTATAAAATCCAGCATAAAAAGATTCGTTGGTCTGTGAATAACAAAGCAGCGCATGAAGAGCATAATGGTAACGAATTAATTATTACTAATTTTTAATCAGTCTCTTGAACTTGTTGCAACATATCTTTTTTAGCATTGAGCCGTGGCATTTCGTTTTTTAAACGTTGTTCTGCGGCTTTTTTACTTTGATACACTTTGTTTATCACTTTAGGGTTGGATTGATCTCCTAATGTGACCCAGTAGCGCGGTGCAATTTTTTTCCCAAGCGTATATTGGACTTTAAGCCCTGTGTAAGGTTTGATCTCTAATTCGTTATGCGCTGAGAATTTACCCGTTTCTAGATCGAGTAATGCATATTCGCGGTCTAGACGTGCTTGAGCAGCTTCCCTATTCACATACAAATAGGTGAAATGTTTCGGATTAAATTGATCTCCCTTTGTCAGTGCAATGGCTTTGTTACCTGATTGGTAATAAACAACAACACCTGTCCATTTTTTATCTTTTTCCAATTCAAACTGATCTTCAAACAACTCTGAAACATCGTCTAAATCTGGACAAAATACTTCAAGCTCTAATGCAGTGGTAAAGCCATTGCTATCGTCTAAGCTGTGAGTAATGCGCGTACCGAGCCAATAGATCTCATCAATTTGTTCCTTTAGCCCGTCAAATAGAAAAGTCATTTCAGGAATAAGGTCTGGATTGCCATAGGCTAAATTATAACTAAAGGTTAATGATGTACGTTTCAGGTCGGCCAGTTTTGCTTTCGCTGTCAAAGTTGCAGATTGTTTGTCTTGATGGATATGGCGAAGTTCTTTGATGTTTTGGTTACTGGCATCACCATAAACGACTTCGAGCTTTTTACCCTGAGCTGAATCATAGTAAAACGTACGTACTGCAGTAATTTCATCTCCGCCATCAGTATTGCTGTAGCGGTGGCTATCCCCTTTATCGCGGGTAATTAAATAGGTTGGAAGTTCCTGGCCAGAAACGGTTTGTGAAGCACCTCTAGGCATGAACAGTAATTTTCCATTTTTAATAGATGCCATTGCATCATGCTCATCTGCCAGTCGTGTCAGTAAATTTGCATCGGATTCATTTTGTATCAAATTGATAATTTGATGTTTGGCCAGTGTTTGGTGCACCAATAAATCGAGTTCATGTTGGAATGCGATTGCCTGTAATACTGCTTCCAACGTGACATTACTGAAGCTACGTTCTTTTTTTTGTTTTAGACCTGCTTTTAGATCTGCGCTAGTGGCACGGATGGTCAAAACATCGGGAGCCCCTGAATGTTCGACCTCTGTGACTTTGTATAAACCTTTATAGACTAAGCCAGTATTGCTCCAACCGATCCATACCTCAATGACAACCCCTTTTGATGGAATGTTAAGTATTCCGTCATGATCTGAAAATTCTAGTTCAAGTGAATCTGATTCCATGCCACGGTTGTCGATAATGACCAAACGCTTTAGGCGTTCAACAGCTTCTTGACGTAAATCTCGTCCTGAAGTTTTTAGCTTAAAAATAGCTTGAGGATAGCTATCATCCAATTTGTCAGTAATGGTAGACACAATATTCATTTGAACAACATCCCCGCTGCTGCGCCCAGTACTCCAGAAATAAGTGCCCCTGCAGATTTAGTCTTGGTGAGCTTTAATGAGAATTCAACTTTTTTAGGTAGGCCATCTTTGTAGAAATACGTTTGTGTTTCGTCAACCGAGTCTAATTTCCACATTCCATAAATTTTTCCATTCCCTGCAATGAGTGGGAAGGATTTGCCTGTATCACCCATCATTCGTAAAGCGGTAATTGACAACTGCAGTCCATATTCAGGAACAATGGAACCCTCTAGCGTAATGGTATCTTCCCCCTTTCCGACGTACTGATACGCAGGCATGCTCCCTACACGGTTGTTACTCGCATGATTCCATGCCGTACTACGTTGTAAGCTTTGATATGTAGCTGTTGGTATAGAAAATACAAACATCCCTAAAATCATCATCATTGTGTAAATTCCTATTCATTATCCTTATAACTACTACGAGCACGCGCTTGCTTTTGCTGATCGCGACGATTTAATACGCCCTCAATCATGTTTTGCAGTTGTTGTATGTTTTGTCCTGGTGCAGCAGTGATCTGAATGGTGATTGTGTCGCCTTGTACGATGACATCGCCACGGGATGATCCTGAAAGTCTTTGAGCCGGGTTTATTTTTGCTAAAGCAGGTGCAACATTAATTTTTTCAAGCGCTGTATGGGAATTAGGGTTAAAGACATTTAATACTTGATTGAACTTTTCTTTGAGATCAGGAAAGCCTTGCTCAAGTCCAACACCAATACCTCCCATGACGTGACCACCCAATGTTGCCATGACACGAGATGGACTATGAATGTCCATTTTTTTCCGCATAAAGTCTGGCATGTAGCTGTTGATGGTTGCCCAAATACTTTTCAGCTTTTCAAAACCTGATTTAATTCCATCAATTAAGCCTTGAATAATGTTCGAGCCAATCGAACGCATTTGAGCGGATAGCCCAGACATAAATACAAAAATGGATTTAAATGCACTAACGATATAAGGCAGTGGTGAAATTGCTAGAAAAACATTACACAAACCTTTCCATGCAAGCTCTACCCCATTTTTAATAGTATTCCAAAGCGTAGAAATGTAGATTTTGGCTGCGTTAAAGCCAATACTCACAATTGCATAAATTTGGTTAACGTATGTGCCAATAAAGGATGCTACCGTCCCCCAAAGTCCACTAAAGAAACCACTAATACTTGACCAATTTGCAATGATCATCCTTGGAATACCAATCAAGGGAAAAAGTAGGTTCAAAATAGGATTTGATGCGAAAGTAGAATCAATACTTTGAATAATTCCTTTAATGAACGACACACCCGTGTTGAACGCACTTTTTACTGAATTCCAAAGACCGACAAAAAATGCCTTTATTGGCTCCCAATTTTTATAAATGAGATAAGCAACTCCAACCACCGCAACTGCAATTGCTGCAAATACCAAGAGCATAGGATTGGCCATCATAAAGCGACCAACAGTTAAAAATGCCGAACCAATCCCTGAAATTGCAGATTGTAGAAGTCCAAATACTGTTGGGACTTTACTAAATGCAGTCACTAAAGCAGTTCCACTGGTGGCAGTTGAAGCCATGATCAGCCGTAGGCTTAACATGCCTAGAATCAGTGGTGAGAAAACCAATAGCGCACCACCAATTGCAATTAAACTGGTTGCAATGACCAATAGTCCAATACCAAATGCTTTAGCTAAAGTTGGGTTCTTTTCCATCCATCCTGTGAAGCTTTGAAAAGCACCTGCAGCAATTTCGAGTGCCTTGGTATAGACAGGTAAAATGGTTTGTCCAAAGCGTAAATATGCATCGTGTAACTTGGCGCGTGCTTCGAGCTCTTTACCTGTTGTAGTTCCTTTGGCTTGTGTATCTAACTGTTCAATATTGTACGCACCAGCATTTAACTTGGCGTTTTTATGAATTTGCTCTCTCTGCAGGTACATTTGTGCAAACAAATTGGATGCGGTTCGGTTTGAGAAGATACTTCCGATCGCATCGACCACGTCCCCTTCTTTAGTAATCCCTTTTGCATTTAGTGCTGGAACTAATACCTGCTCCATCCATGCAAATTGATCCTTTTTAAACAGATCTGCGCCTTTAATAGCTCCGATATCAAGATAGGACAAATCACCCGTTTTATTGTGTTTTACCTTTGTACGATCGCCAATTAAATCAAACTTATCTAAATTATTTGCAGCACGTTGTGTGGTTCGTCCTTGGTATAAGTTTTGATAAGCCGACATCATAGACGTACCGACTCGATGTCCACCCATTTCCTGTACTAATGGTTCCAGCTTGTAATAGAATGCCTTGTTGTCAAAACCTTTGGCAGCAATACCCCCTGTTTTAATCACATTCAGCCACTCTTCAGGTTGAACTCGTCCACCTGTAGCTGTGATGACCTGCTGAATAATATTGGCTTGTTCTTTAAATGCAGCTTCGCTTTTTAAGCCATTTCTCATTTCAATGACTTTGAGCATGTCCATGAATTTCTTTTCATTTTCAGCTCCATGTTCATTTCCATACATGGCCTCGTTAGCAAATTTCATCTTGGCCAGCATAGGTGCAACCATTTGAGCATGATGCACGTCTGCGAACGCAGTTACCCCATCTCGAACTAAAGTTAAATTGTCGAGTGTACTGGTACCAAAAGTTTTCATGGCTCTTGCGTATTTAACTGCCTCTTCAGTTGCATCTTTTCCTAGACCCAATGAAGCAATTCGATTCTGTTCAACATCGACTCGTTTGCTTTCGTCGATAGGTTTACGCATGGCATATAAAGCACCCACACCTGTTGCAGCTGCACCCGCACCATACATGGCTGCAGTCCGAGTATGGCCCATCCATTTTTGGCTATTTGTCTGCAGGTTATTTAAGGACTTTAAATGGTTCCTTTGGCGATCAATCTCAGTGTTGGTACTCTTAATTTTGTTTTTAAGTTCTTCCTGGTGCTGTCCAAGATTTGTTGACTTTAATCCAGCATTATTGAGCTCTTGCCGAAGTTGAATCAGCTTTGGTAGACCCTCTCCAACAACTTTATTTAAGCGTTTCACTTCCGCTTCTGTTTTTTTTAACTCTGCTGAAAGCTTCGAATTGGGATTGGTGGCCAATTGTTGTTTAAGTGACTGAACTGTTTTTTTATGTCGTTCTAATTCATTTGATGCCTGTTTAACATCTTCTTTTAGCTTTCTGAAAGTGGCTAGTTGTTTCTGTTGACGCTCAAGGTCTTTCAATTGGTCATTGGTTTTTTTTAAAGCAACACTGGCAGCATTACTGCTACCAGCGATGATTTTAAGAGCAGGACTAAGTTTATCTCTCCCCCCAAAAAGAACCTCTAATCTTAATTTTTTCATTCGGCATCTGACCCATTTCGTTCAATGGCTTTTTGATGCCATTGCATCATTTGACAAAGCGTCATATCGACATACGCTTGCGGTGGCCAGTGAAACACCACCGCAATGTTTGAAATTGCATCGTCTACTGTTGGCGTAACACTTCTGCACGCACTGATTTCGGTTGCAAAAAAAGGACTAAAGCCCCACCAATTTGCGCAAGATCTGACGGCTCTAGCTGATTAATCTGTGACTTGGTCAATGTTGGTGTGGATACACGAGGGATAACTGTACAAATCGCTGTGACATCACCATTTAAAAGGTCGGCAATTTTCACGCCCTGAAGGGCAGTGACATTAGGTTTTCGAATTTCTAATGAGGTGATTTCTAGTGTCCCCATCATGATAGGAACTTCCAGAGGGATAACTTGGATGTCTGGGTTAATGATTGCAGTATTGTCTTGTTGCTCTGGAGTTTTCAATGTAAACATTCCTTAAAATAAAATGGGATATAAAAAACCTCCTGCAGTACTGGACTACAGAAGGGTAGGAAAATTAATGGCCAATATTGGCACGGTGTTTTTCAAGTAGATCTACACCGTTGACACGTTCAATCATGTTCGGAATATCAATCAAAATTTTCTCAATGCCATCAATCGATAACTTGTAATAAGACCAAATAGTCTTAATTGAGGTTTCAGTGTCATCCCCTGCTTTTTGGCTTCCGAAGTCGATTTCCTCATGACGGCCACGAACCACAATTTCGACAGCTGTAGTTTCGCCTGTGTCATCGCGCTGATATGAGCCTGTGAAACGCAACATAAGTGCACTAACCGTTGCAGCACCAAATTGTTCGATAACGAGTGCGTCAATGCCACCCAATTTCCAGTTAAACTCGGTTGCGTCATCACCCAAGCCTAGATCGATTTTGACGTTGCCATTCATACCACCACCACGCCAGTCTTCAAACTTGCGGACCAACTTTGGAATGGTGACTTCACCTGTTTGGCCAAGGTAGGAATTACCTTCGTTAAACAGATCCATCATTTTTAATTTTTTGGGTAAAGCCATGCTGTTTTTATCCTTTTATGCTGTCATACGTGAAGCAAAGTCAGCCAAATATTTGTCTGTGATGCGCTGACGTAGGGTTAAATCTTCCAGTGGTGGGACTGGTGTGTAGTCATAGTCCAAAATGAGTCGACCACTTTTGAGGGTTTCTTTACTATTGACTGAGTCATCAAACCAACACTCACCATCGATGATGTAACCTTGCGTTTTCAAATCACGGAATTTGGCATTGATCCCTTCGACAATGTCGCGAGCCAGACTTGGATGGAGAGGTTTGTCCACTGCCCACATGTGCCCTTCAGCCATCGTGTCCGAAAGAACTTGTGATGTACGCGTGGAGTTTTCAAAAGCAAAAAGTGGATCTGCTGAACAAGTACGAGAACCCCAAAAGCGGAAGCCATCACGTTGGATTAGTGTTGTAATTTCATTGCTATTGAGATAACCCGCATCGGTATCCATGCTTTGAAGTTGCCAGAACACATCTTTGGAAATACCTGTAACGCCATTGACTGCAACGTTTGATAAAGTTTTGTGCCAGCCAGTATCATTGTCAATTTTTGCGCGTAAGCCGAGGGCACGTGCAGTGGCTTCAAAGGTTTTGGTTGATGAAGTGACCGTATCCCAACCAAGAAAATCAGGCCAAATAATCATGGTTTCGCGTGAACCAATCGCATCGCGATAAGCGACTGCTTCCTCTTTGGTTTCACAACCATGTGCCGAGACATAGTTAAACGCACGTAACTTTTCAGCAATTCCAGCTAATGATGCAGTAACAGCTGCAGTATCGAGTCCTGGTGCACCTAAAATTCGTGGTTTTACACCTAGATGTTGTTCTGCCGTCAATAAGGCTTTCATGCCTGTGTATTTGCCATTTACCGTTCCACCAATTACAGCAGTTGTTTGCTCTGCTTCATCGGCTTTTTGCTCAACACGAACAACGACGACGACTGCGTTGGTCTGATCGACAATGGCCTGTAATGAACGTGCAAGTGTCCCTTGTGTACCTGCGTTTCCAATAGCAGCTTGAATATTGGTAATTAATACGGGTTTATCCAGTGGAAATGCTGTTGCATCTGCATCTGAACCCGTGGCGATGAGTCCAATAACCGCAGTAGATACGGTTCGGATAGGACGAGTACCTTCATTGAGTTCAAAGACTCGTACTCCGTGATGATAAGAATCTGTAGCCATAAAAAAGCCTGTGATCTGTTGTAATGTTTTCAGATCACAGGCTTACAAATTGGAAATTATTTGTCAGTTGCTTAGGTTTGTATGTGAGTTATATACAAAGAATTTAAAGTGTCATCGCATGAAGCCAAATGTCGTCCACTTGCTCTGAGCTCAAATTAAGTACGCCAAGCATGTATTGCACTGAATCATTGGTCCGTTCAAAACGTTCAGACTCACTGTACTCGATCTGAATTCGACTTTTGAGGACTGGATCTTCAATTGCACCAATCATCTGCTCTACCGTATCTAATAGACCATTCTCAAGTAGACTCAGCTTGAACTGTCGACGGGTTAGAGGCGTGAACTGCGTAAGATATGTCGCATACTTTTCTTCTTCAGTTCGTTTGTCGACCCAATTCGCCCCATCCCAAACATGGTGCGCTGAAGGACATGGCTCAGATACTGTTAAATCCTCAAGAATCGCACATTGATTATTTAACGCTATGAACAGTTGATTATGCTTTTCTTGAGTAATTTCTTGATCATCCAGTAAATCTTCAGTTATACGAATATCTAAAGATTGCTGTTCAATATTTACAAAATAATAAAGTTCACTCATTAAAAAATCCCCACAATTGTTGCGCTAGCAGATACAGGCTCACCATCACTACCGCTCCAACGTCTGAACCGTACAAATAGTTTTGATGCAGCATCATATCCTCTATAACCATCTTGCATTGCATACCTTAACCATTCTGATGATTCATCATTATAATTTGCGGTTGCACCCTCTTCACTTAGTTGGATATCAGTTGAAAGACGTTTCTTCAGAGTGATTGGGAGTGAATAAATTTGATAGCGGTTATTCGCACTTGCTTCAGCAATTGTTTGCGAATTAATGCTGAGGTTTGTCCAAAGGGTAAGTTGGATAATCGCAATTCGACGAGAATCATCATAGGTAATAGTATAACCATTGCCCTCTACAATTCTTAAACTATTTGTATTAGGCGTTGTAATGATTTCAACATTGCCTGAACCATCAAAATTGACACTACCTATAACTGCTCCAGAAAGCGCAATATTACGAGCGGTTTTGAGTTTAGTTGTTGTAGCTGAATTACAGTCGATCCCTGTAGATGTCAAACGTGCAACGATATTCCCATTCTGCGTATCTACGAAATTATATGTAGCCCCATAACTATAAAAATTCATCCGATCAAGACCATTACGGCCCATATCTATATAGTGATATTCATCGGATTGCACGATACCTGTAGAGGCTGTCACCGTCCCACTCACATGATCTGAACCATCAAATGTCTGACCAAAAATAGTTCTCGGTGTCTTTAACTTGGTTGCAGTATTCGCATTTCCAGCAAAACCACCGAGTGAATACAAAACACCATTCGGATCTAAATTCATCAATGAAGTGTAACTGTCTTGATTGCCATTCCACCAATCGAAACCACCACCGCCACCGCCTTTATGGTTAATAAAGTCAGTTTTACCCAATCCACTGGTTCTGTTCCAGGATAAATACGCCCCCTGTTGTGATGGTGTGTAATCCGCTTGACCATTTGCAGAAAGAGTAATCGCTCTCATACTTCCATATAAAGTGCCTCCAGCGAACGGGAACTTTTCATCCTGTAATTTTTTACCTTGTCGGGCTGACAGGGGTTTAGTTCCATCATCCGTGGTTAGGTCGTCAACCATCGGAATGTTCTGCTCTGACACTCCTGTGATCAGACCTTTGGCATTGACCGTAAGCACAGGAATTTTTAGCGTTGATCCGTAAGTACTCGCCACCACACCTGAATTGGCCAAGGTAAGAATGCAGGACGCATTGGTAGAGCCATCAAAATTGAATGATCCTGTCGCTGCACCTGAAAAGCTAATGTCTCGAGCTGTTTGTAATTTGCTTGCTGTAGACGAGTTGCCATTCAAGCCACCATTAAATGTCTTGGCATATACGTGTTCAGGAAAAAGTGTATTCCCCACACCATCCAATAAAGTGGCTCTACGAAGAATATTGCTTGATGCATCTCGTTGGGTTGCATAGATCTCGGCATCATTGTCATCTGTGGTCCCGATTTCAACAAAACCTCTGTCTTGCCCGGTGTTACCTACAGCCAAATACCCGCCATCTGTTGTGGTGTAAGCCTGAATCAGTTTCTTAAATGCACCCGTTTGATCGCCAACATTTGAAACAGTGATGGTGCCACCAATGGCTAAGTCGCCTGTAATTTCCCCGCCCGATACAGGTAGCTTTGTATCATCTTTAATGGTGATGTCTTTTGAGCCATCAAATTCAATATTGTTAATCTTTCGCGCGGTTTTAAGTTGGGTTGCTGTTGAAGCATTGCCACTCATGCCATTTAACGGAGTGAATGTACCGCTACCATCAATATATGCAATTAAATTAAATTTATCGTTGTCACCATTGTAAAAACGGAACCCGCCAGCGCCTAAACCACGATGGTTAATAAAGTCTGTTTCTCCTTGCCCCTCACTTTTATTCCAAGAAACGTAAGCACCTTGAGAGGTCGGTGAATTATCAAGTTGTACCTTTGACTCTTGTAAAATTTTGGCTTGGCGAGCTGACACGGGCTTGGTTGAATCATTGGTGGTGAGGTTATCGACCAATTCATTTCGACGGATATAATTGGTATTGACCCAAGACCGTGTTGCATAAATTAAAGAATCATCTAAATACAGGGCAATGACCTCTGCGTTTTGGATATTGATTACCAGTTTGAGCGCAATTTCCCGTGCACCGCCTTCATCCGCTAAGGGCTTGTAGGTCGGTGGATAACTGGCATTCACGACCAGTGTATTACCCGCATAAAGTCCTAATTCACGAATGTAAAATCCGCCCAGATTTGAAGGAATAATAGCTTCACAAATAATCTGATTGGTATTGTTTGGGTTGATCTCTACCACATTAAGCGCAATACGTGCTTTTTCATTTACCAAAGCTGCTCTTGTTTCGCTTGGATTGGGGACAGATCCGTTCCCATCACCTACAGCAATATGTGAATAGTTGATTTTATTATTAAGGGTTGCACTGGCAATCAGCGCTTTACCGTTATTGGTCAAAAGACCTTTATAGGTTGCTGCCATTTTCTACTCGACATAAATGGTGACTGTTTCCGCACCATGAGTGCCAACAGCAACTCGTGGAATACAGACTGGTTGAACATTAATAACTAAATTGGTGAGGTGGCGACTGGCAGGTTTGGCATCTTTCACCAGTCTGTTTACTTCGGCATAAGTAGCTTCTGTTAGTTCTAGGCCATTGAGCTCAAGCTCTAAAGTGAACGTTCCTGGTGTTCCAACTGGATTGGTTTCAAACCACTCTTGAAAAATGCATTGGTAGCCAAACTGTGCCAATACTTCTCGAACGGCAGTACGTGTGCCCTTTATTTGATGTTGTCGAAATGACTTTTTAATAAGCTGACGTTGTAATGAGGGTTGCCAATTGGTATCCCATGAATCAACAGAATATTGCCATGCAAGAAAAGAAAGGAATGAATCTGGAGCCTCATCAATCGAAGCCAATGATTTTATTTCAACAGGCAAAGCACAATTTTGTGCTGCAACCTCAGTGACATTCCTTTCAAAAGTGGTGCTATTGGGGGGAAGTAATTGGCTCATTCAATCCCCCCAATAGAAATTTCAATATTGGTGCAATAGGTTGCTTGAGCTGGAGTTAATACAACATCGGCTACAGGGCTCATTAATTCAACTCGGTTCACACCATCAACATGCAATGCCGCAAAAATTGCAGACAACCGAATGGATCGACCCAGTCGTTTCTGTTTGGTCGCGTAGGTCGTCACATTATCAATCGACTGTTGTAAAAGCGTTGCTGCTTCAGGATCTTTGCCAAGATAAAGTTTGGCTTGAATGGCGTAGGAAATGATTTCGGCTGATTGAACAGTGACACGATCTCCAATGGGACGAACGTCCTCTGCTGTGACAGCATTTTCTACAATTTGCACCAACTCTGGAGATGCAGATCCTGTTAATGAATCCGCTTGTAAAATGGTTAAAGTGATATAAGCAGGTTGAGGTGAAACCACTGAGACATCACCAACACGACCATCGGCATCACGGGCAAATTTCTTATACGCTGCTTCAGGGCCTGCAACAGACAATGTGTCAAAAGCAAGTTGAATCCTTTCTCGAAAGGCATCATCTGACTCCATTACAGCTAAGGTTGGTGGTGTAATAGAAAGGTCTGCAGACTTAATAGTTAAACGTTTGACATTAAAGTTTGCCCCTACTTGATCAAGATCATTTTTTGTTGCGTAGGCGAGTAATAATGCCCGTGAAGCGGTATTAATTCGATTTCTTAAAACCATTTCACGATACGCATTTTCCTCTAAAAACTTAGTCAAAGGCTCGCTTTCACGGTCTAGTGTTTCTGTTATTTGGGAAAGCTGATCTGCAGGGAATCTCGCAATAAGATCAGCTTTCCTTTCGGCAAGGATGTTTTCAAAATCTAATGTTTCGATAATGTCTGGCGGAGCAAGCTGACTAAAATCTACGCTCATGCTTGTGCTCCCATATTTAATGGAATGCTTAAATTCATTTCTTGTCCTGAAACTTGATAGACCCCCTCAATGTCAAAAACCAAGCCATTTTCTTTCACACTGGAAAGTGTAATTTGACTAATGTTAATGCGACTCTCCCAAGTTGAAATTGCAGTATAAATCGCGCTATAGCACTTCAAGACCAAGGCATCATTAATGGGCTGATCTATTAATTCAAACATCAGTGATCCATAGGTTCGACGCATAATACGACTACCAATAGGGGTCGTAACGATGTCCTCTACTGAAAGTTGTATTGACTCTTGAACTGTATTAATTGTTTGGCCATTATTTTTATTGATCATGGAACAGGTGCTCCTGAATTACTTCCACCTGATTGAACGCCAGAAGTTTTATGATTTTTCAAACTGATATTGCCAGCTTTTACATCGGCATCTGTCGAGATGTCTTTACCTGCAGTAATCGTTTCTGAGACAGTAAGTTTTCCAGTAATGTTGACATCTGCTGTTAAATTACATGTGCCACCCTCTGGTAATACAGCGTCTAGATGATGAGTTTGTATGTCGTATGAAAGAATGCAGCCATCTGAAAAAAGTCGAATCACTTTATTGAGATCACTTGATGGTGCAGGGTTGGTTTCATTGTTCAAGCCCGCTATAGCAATACCCATGTCTAAAACACCTGAAGGGCTGAGAACGACAACTTCTTCATCAATGCTTGGAGGATCCCACGTTCTATCAGCGCCAGCTCTTAAATTTAGGTAACGAATATTTCCAGTCGTAATCTCGCCTAAATTGACGGTGACTGTTGTATAAGGTTGAGACGGTTTAATGGTCTTGATTCGTCCAAAGCGGATAATATTTTCAAGACGACGAGCTAGATCTGCATTCATGATGCAATCGTTATTCAGTCCACCGTTTTATGCATGTCATTATTTTTGTATGTGAGTTATATACAAATGATTTAGATTATTTAGAAAAATAGTCTAGAACATCAGATTCAATCATTTCCAACTCTGCAGGTGTAAAACCTAATATCTCTCGGCTGTCATATTTTACAGTCGGTCCACCTTTTTCAACTCGATCTCTTAAACCATATTGGTGAACCCGGGCAATGTTGGCCACTCTGTTCATAAAGCCAATAGCCACCCCTTCAGAGGTTCGTTCAATCTTCATATATTTTGAAGTTTTAATAAGATTGAACATTTTGTTTTTGATTTTATTTTTCTTGTCCCTTAGTCGTTTTTTTCTAGGCACAAAAGCACTGCCATCGGGATTTTGTTGTCGCGTTATCCTGGTCTTTTGTGATGCCCGAACTTTGCGGGCAATACTCATTTCTAATTTTCGTCGCTCGGCATCGCTTAACTTGGTAAGCAATGGAGCAAGATAATCGTTTAGTGCCTGAAGCTCTGCCATCAATTAGGGCCCAAAGTAATGATTTTCAGGTGGCGCAGACATCCACTCAGCCAAGACTTCACCCGTCTTATGATCGATCATTTTGAATGGCTTAGGTTCAGTCGCAGTTTCATATTGAGGTTCATCGGGAAAAGAAATATCGAGTGTGCCATCGCCTTGACGTTTCACAATCACCCGTTCAGTTAGAGGAAATGTTAAAGAAAGGTCGACTGTATGATTGCTCAGTATTTCAGTCTCAAACTTAAATGCCTCTTTCGATTTTTCAGTGTTCACCAACAGCTCATGTTGATGCGTGCGCACCCAATCGAACAAAGGCAGCATGACTGCATCAAGCTCCCCTGCAAAGTCGGTTAGGATTAAATTGATTTCATAGACATATTCAAATGAAAGGCCATTTGCCTTAGTGCAACGTACATTACCTTTGTCTGTAAAAATCAACAAACGATCAGGATCACGCTGGAGTTCTTTCACCGCACTGAGTAAGTGACTTTTTAAACTATTGGGCTTTCTCATTGTTTTGATCCTGAATTTTGATAATAGAATCCACCTTCGCTGAACACTGTGCTCGAGCAAGTTCCGTTTGCTCTAAAGCCAAGACCAAATCTAGATTTATGCTTAGGCTAAATAGTGGCATCATGCGACTTGCTTTGCTCCATAAATTGGCTCAAGGTGATCCCATTCTTTTTGGAACTTGGCTTGGTAACCGAGCTTTTTGTAGTTTGGACCGTTATAAAGCGTGAAAACTGCTGTCCACTCTTCTGCACGTAAGGCTTCTAATAATGAAACTTTTTTTCCGCCAACTGTGCCAGTTTTCCATTCAATAAAGCGGATAAAGGCTTCAAGCTGTAAGGATTCACTGGTTTGCATTTGTTTCTCGAAATCGAAAACGGATTCGTATCCTAATTCTTTCCAGTTTTCACCCATAATTTGGAACTGCCCCCAACTACATGACATCAAGGCAGACTCAGGATGAATGTTTTGAGCTAACCGCAAGCGGGTGTATTCCGCTTCATTTCCCTTATAGCCACCCGTTTTAGGATTTACGATGCTTGGGCATGTTTGTGCTTGTAAACTGGCAAAGGACTTGCCTTTAAACTGCCCTAAGTAGAAGTACATGCGATGACGTTCAAATAGGATTTTGGCTTTACCATTTTTTAAAAAACCTACCCCACGTCCTTCCACAGCACCAAAGACACGGATGGTCAATTCAGATACTTTTAGACGTTTTGCTGCGTCAATATAGTCGCTGTCTTTGAGCAACTTACTAACATCAGAACCTGCAAGTGCAGCGCGGGTTTTATCCCCGACTTTTCCGTCGACCAAAATGCCTTTGCTTTTTTGGAATTGAATGACGGCAAACTCTGTACTTTCACCAAAAATGCCGTCGGTACTGAGAGGCTTACCTGTTTGGCCTTTATAACCAAGCTCTTTCAGTTTTTTCTGAACTAAGACGACTTCATCGCCTCGAGCACCATATTTAAGAATCATTGAGTCGTACTCCAAATAAGTTTGGCCACATTACCTTTGGATCTCCAGATGAGTACCCCAAGAAGTACTGCAAAGATGGCATCCCACAAGGTCACAGGGTCTTTGAAAAATAAAATGTGAATGGACTGGCCTAAAAATGATCCGATTAAAACAGTTGCTAACCATGAATAACCACGATGGAAGTTTCCACCGTGGCTGAAGCAAGCAATACGAAATCCGCATAATAAATAGGCTAAGACTGCGATCCATTGAAAGATAAGTTCGATCATGGTTTCCCACCTCGGAAAATGCTCAGAATGTCAGACAGCTTGGCTGACTTAACCCAATCCACCACTTTGATTAGAATGAACAAGCAAAGGGTCGAGGTAATAAGCGCTGCGACTGCATCTGTTTTTAAAAATGTGTGTTCAGTAATTAATGGAGCACTGATATAACCAATACCCGTTGCAAGAAGCATGTTTCGGATACGTTGATAAGGATTTAAATCTTTTTCAAATGTGGCAATAAATGCTGCCCCAAGTACTGCCCCTAACAATGCGTTGCCATTGATAAATGGAAATAATGAAACCGCACTCAAAGTTGCAATAGTTACTGGTGTTGTTGGTTCTGCCATTTTTTAATCCCATAGCTGGATGGTTTGTTTTGTTTGTTGTGGTGTTTCAATATCAGGCAGAATGACTTCCGTCCCCATCGGAATAAAAACGCCATGCTCGATTAGACTTGGATTGGCTTCGAGCACCATTTCCACAACACCAGCACTGCGTCCGTATTCACGCCAACAAATGCTGTCGACAGTGTCGTTTTGAATAGCGATGATGGTTTTGCTCATATCAGCTCCACGACTGTGTGGTTCTCACCTAATAAATGCTGAATCGCCCATTGCTTGTTACGACGATAATCATCGACTGTACATTCAACTTGCTCAGCTTTTTTTGCCCCAGAGTTTGAACTGTCATAGTTTCTATAATTCTCATTTACTTTTGCTGCGACACCGTTGGCCACTGCAGACAAATATAAAAAGTCTGTATCAGGTTGATCATTGATTTGGGTTGTCGATAGCTCAGACAAAGCCCCTGCTTTGGCTTTGAGTGATACTAATAATCGGTTGGTGTCGAGCACTTCTTCGACAATTGCTTGCTTGAGTCTTTCGTTCGTAACTGCGCTATCAATACGGACAATTTCTCGGATTTGATCCAAAACAATAATCGGATAAAACGGGTCACTTTTGATTTGGATTTGGCTTGGTGTGTAATTGCCATTTGCGACGAATCCCATGCTATCCCCTGCCGTTGTTTTTGTTAGTGCATGGGTGGGAACAATGGTTTTAATGAGTATTACAGTGTAATGACATCACCATTGTTCGCCCATGCGGTGCGTGGGCACTCGGTTATGTCGGTTTGAACTGCAGGTCGCCCTGGTCATCCACGACTTGTGAACCGTTTGCATTGAGCAAAGGTTCAGCTTGTTTTTCTACTTCTGGTGGGAACTTTTTCAACAATGTCTCCACTGTTTTTAAATCCTGTTTACCACCACACTTGTCATCCAGTTCAATTGCGCGTTCAAGATATGCTTGTGCTTCTTGAGCAAATGCAATATCTGACTGACTCGGTTCATCTTTGCTTTGGATCTGTTTAATCGTTGCTTTGCCTAAAGCAACCAAAAGCTTTGATTTAACTTGATCAGGCATGTCTGGAAGTTTTTCATCAAACTTTGTATGAAGGACAAGTTGCTCAAGCTGCTGCAGTACCCCAATTTCAACTTCAACATTGGTTTTCAACTGCTTCAAAAATGCGTTAGCAATTTCTTCAGTCACCAAAGTAGCCGTCTTCCGCTCAAAACGATCAGGCATGATCATGTTGTGCCATAGCGCAAATTCTGCCATTTCTAGTGCTTTGGCATAATTCCCAGTGTCGATACACCAAACCAAAAGTGTCATAAAAACTTCATCTTGGACGCCAGTATTGGCTTCTATAATTCCATCTACATAAGGTAAGTAAGTTGGAACCAACCCTTGCTTGAGCTGAATTTTTGCTTCGGTGGACTGAATTTGTTTAAGTCGTCGACGGTCATTATTAAGCTGCGTTAATTGCAACTCATAAGCCGTTTGCGACTCCATAGTGCCAAACTCAGCAGCCGTTTCGGCTGCCGCTTTAGCACTATGTTTAAGAAAATGTTGACGTGCTAGATTCATTCAACATTACCCCGCCAAGATTTCGATGTTTTCAACCATCGCAGCAAGGCCTAAATCTTCGATGTAGTAATCTTCATTTGAAGACTCGTAGTTCTCGATTTGGTCACGCTTCGGGTTATCGATGACGGTACGTCGACGAGATCCTTCTTGCACATAAATCGATAAGTTATCGAAAGTGGTGACTAAGATGGTATCTTCAGGGAAGTACGGCACTGCATAGACTGGTAAGTTGCCCATACGTTTTTGACTGATAATGATGTCTGCAGCCAGCTTTTCAGAGTTCGGCTGATCTTGGTTGACCAATGGGAAGTATTTATCCGCTACAGTTTTACGGTTACAAAGCACCACAAGATCAGGGTTGTCCTGGTGTACTTCATCGATCATTTCATCAACTAAGGTCATCACCAAAGCGTCTACATTTTTGTAGTCACCTAATTTGCCAATAGTAATTTTGCCCTGTGCTGCACCTGAAGAAAGGACACGTGCCACATTTTCTTCACGCATTTTTTGCAGCCAGCCTTTGTTGACATCCTGCAATTTTGGATTGGCCACAATGTCTGTGGTCGCGGCAAAAGACGTACCATTAAAACCAATCATGATGCGGTCAAGACCTTGACGCTTATGGATTTGACCCGAAAAACGTGCATAGAAGTCTGGGAACTTCGCCCATTGATCTAACTTCTGATATTTGATGGCAGTATCAAAATCGGTTTTACGACAGAAGTATACTCGCTCATCCATACTGGTCGGATCTTTGGCCTGACGATCCGTTGTATCTGTGTTGGTACGTGAAGCAATTGGACGAGAAATACCAAGACCAACAGCAGATGATGATTGTTCTAAAACAGGGAAAATATTGATTCGTTGCAAAAATGCTGAAGAGAGCTGAATTTTATCTTCCAGTGTTTGTTGCACAGTTGGCGCAACTGTGAATTTTTGGGAGACAGACTCAACACCATTTTTTGCAGCCAATTTCTGCATTGCAGCATTAAATTTTAATCGAGTTTCTTTACGCATAATTTGTGCTCTTATATTTATAAAGTTGAATTAGCAGTCAACTTCTTCTGTGAATTTTGAATTGCCAGATTTTGGACGAGATTCATCGTTTGGCTCACTATCGAGCTTGGTTTTCAGCTCTTTGAAATCATTTTTCAATTGCTCATGTTCTTGATTCAAAGTGCCGTATTTCTCTTCCAAATCAGAGACAACCTCACCTTGCTTTGCAGTTTCTGTTGCGATTTCCAAAATGGCTTCTTCCTGTTCTGAAAAAGACTCCGCAGACTTTTTCTCGCCTTTTTCTTGTTTTTTAAACATTTCTTTTACTTTTTGGATCAAGCCTGCGGAATAGGATTGCTGCTCTTTGACCTCTTCAAATTCGATTTTGGTCTCAACAGAAGCGGTAAATAAGTTTTCAGGTCGTAACTTACGTTCATTGAATGGATTGACTGTAGCACCAGAAGCAAAACTCAACATTTCTGTGCCTAATGATGCAGGGCTGTCAGTCACAGCAAGCCCAATTAGATATGCAGAACCAGTTTTAGCAAAGTTCTCATCTACTTCAATGGAGGTATAGACTTTTTGCTTTTTCTGATTGAGGGCAATCAAACTATCTGTTGGTTCGATTTGTGCAAATAGTGCATCCTTTTCTTCACCGTTGATGGTGACTTTTTCTGTTTTGAGTGCAATGACATCACCATACGCACCAAAGGTACCATCTGGTAAATAGCTACGAATGTGCTCGACATTGATACGGGCACCATAGGTGTTTGGATCATAGTTTTCAGCCATTTGGATAATCCAATCGGCTTGAATTTCACGTCCATCCGTAGTGTCCCCTGCTACAGCGATGCGGAACCACTTGGATTTATATTTTTTATCTTCTTTGCCCATTTGCAAACCTATTCAGTAAATTGATTGTCGGATATAAATCACGTTTTCGAATAGGTGCAGAATGGGCAATCTTGCATGCCATCTGCAATCCGAATTCCTTGTATATAACTCACATACAAATTAATCAGACTGCTAAAAAGACACGGTACTGCCAATGTTTGCACATGAAAGCAAACAGCCCTTGGCAATGAATGATTTATCTCCAATAGCAAACTTACATCTGATTATGGACAACAAACTGAAAGCCAAATTCCTATATTGGCTTGGATGGAAAATTGTCGATATTGCAGAAGTACTGAACGAAAATGAGCGAACAGTTCAGGCATGGAAAACACGTGAAGATTGGGAAAAAGAAAAGCCCGAAAATCGTGTAGAAAATGCTTTGTCTCTTCGCCTGATGATGCTCATTCTTAAAAATAAAAAAACGTCAGGTGACATTAAAGAAATTGATGCATTGATGCGGGCATATAAAGAGTTTGCCCGAATTGAGAAGTATCGAAATGATGGTACTGAAGCAGACTTAAACCCTGAGATCCGTAAACGAAATACCGCACCACGTAAAAAAATACCTAACCATTTTACCGAAGAACAAATCGAAGAATTGGTGCTGGCGTTTGAGGAAAACCTGTTTGATTACCAATGGAATTGGTATCGGGCAATGGATCAACGTTCCCGTGCAATTCTAAAAAGTCGGCAGATTGGTGCAACTTATTATTTTGCTCGTGAAGCTCTGATTGATGCTTTGAAAACTGGTCGAAATCAAATTTTCTTGTCGGCTTCAAAAGCCCAAGCGCATATTTTTAAGCATTACATCAAAGCCTTTGCAGCTGATGTTTGTGGGGTAGAACTCACGGGTGATCCTATTGTTCTTTCCAATGGTGCAGAGCTTTTGTTTTTAGGTACAAATTACCGTACAGCACAAGGACACCACGGTAACTTTTATTTCGATGAATTTTTCTGGACTCATGGATTTAATGAGTTGGAAAAAGTTGCATCGGCAATGGCTTTGCATAAGAAATGGCGTAAAACCTATTTTTCTACACCATCAACTATTACCCATGAAGCACATTCATTCTGGACGGGTGAACGATTCAACAAAGGTCGTCCGAAAAACAAGCAAGTTAAAATTGATGTCTCGCATTCTGCTCTGAAAAAAGGACGACTTTGCGAGGACAAGATTTGGCGACAAATTGTCACCATTTTGGATGCTGAAGAAGGCGGATGCGATCTATTCAATATTGATGATCTTCGTTTTGAATACTCTGCAGATGACTTTCAAAACTTGTTGATGTGTGAATTCGTGGATGATGGTCAATCCATGTTCCCGCTAAACATGCTTCAGCACTGCATGGTGGACAGTTTAGAAACTTGGTCTGATTTCAAAGTTTGGCATTCACGCCCTTATGCTAACAAACCAGTGTGGGTTGGATACGATCCCGCTTTGACTGGAGATAATGCTGGCTTAGTTGTAGTTGCCCCTCCTGCTGTTGCGGGCGGTAAGTTCCGTGTATTAGAACGTCACCAGTTCAAAGGCGATGACTTTGCCCAACAAGCAGAACATATCAGAAGTATCACTTTACGCTACAACGTAACTTACATCGGTATTGATACAACAGGAATGGGCGTAGGTGTTGCAGAACTTGTCCGTCAGTTCTTTCCTGCTGTTCATTCATTTAAATATTCACCAGAAGTTAAAGCCCAACTTGTTTATAAGACCTTAGATGTCATCCGCAATGGACGACTTGAATACGATGCAGGCGATAAGGATTTAACTCAGTCCCTTATGAGCATCAAAAAAACAATTACAGCTAGTCAAAAACAAATCACGTTTACTGCTGGTCGATCAGAAGACATAGGACATGCCGATCTCGCTTGGGCGCTAATGCATGCAATCTATAACGAACCGTTGGCTGGCATTACAGAAACAAACACTTCCGTCTTGGAGATTTACTCATGAACCCATTTTCAACAGCCAAAAGTTTAATGACCTCAGCACTAAACTTATTACCGCAGCCATTACAACAAACAGTTTCTCAGAAAACGGAAGCATTCTCCTTTGGTGATGCTGTTCCAGTATTGAATGGAAATGATTTATCAAACTACATGGAATGCTGGTTTAATGGTCGTTGGTACGAACCGCAAGTCAGTCTAGAAGGTCTATCAAAGAGCTGGAAATCAACACCGTATTTAAGCAGTGGGATTATTTTCAAACGGAATTTTTTAGCCAACTTATTTGTGCCACACACACGTATGAGCCGACAGTCTTTTGAACAAGTCGGATTGGATTTTATTTGGTGCGGAAATACTTATGTTGAAGACGTCCGCTCACGCCTGAACAATACAATTGAGTTCAAACCTGCTTTAGCAAAATATACAAGAGCAGGGGAAAATAAAGGGCAATACTTTTATTTAGATCAAGGACATCGCGGATATACAGAGCATGAATTTCCCCAAGACCGCATTTGTCAAATTCGGGAAACTGATGTTGATCAAGAAATTTATGGTACGCCTGAATATATTTCTGCTTTGCAAAGTGCTTGGCTGAATGAATCTGCTACTCTCTTTCGTCGTAAGTATTACAACAATGGTTCCCATGCTGGATTTATTCTTTATGTAAATGATCCTGCTAGCGATCCAAATGACATTACTGCCCTACGTACAGCATTAAAAGAAAGTAAAGGACCAGGGAATTTCCGAAACTTGTTTTATTACAGTCCAAATGGGAAAAAGGATGGTATTCAAGTCATCCCAACTTCCGAGATTGCAGCAAAGGATGATTTCACTAATATTAAGTCAATTACACGTGATGATACTTTGGCTGCTTTACGTATTCCGCCACAGTTGATGGGTATCGTTCCAAGTAATGCTGGCGGATTTGGTGATATTAAATCTGCTACCGAAGTGTTTTATCACAATGAAATTGTGCCATTGCAATCGCGTCTACTTCAGTTTAATGAATGGGCGGGTGATGAGGTGATTAAGTTCAAAGAGTATGGATTAATCAAATCAAAATAAATTGTAAACACTAAGACCTAAAAAAAGCCCTAAGGGCTTTTTTTTATGGACTCATTCGTTCCAATATCACTTGTAAATCATAATTTACTTTTTCTATATCACCAGTTAAATAAGTATGCTCTTCTTCTTTAAGCATCATTAACAGTTCATTTAATTGCACAAGCTTGAGTTGAGCTTTCAAAATCTGTTCATTCATTAATTGATTTTTCATAATTAAAACATCCAAAAACAATAACTTAATTAACTTTACGACAGAGATTTTCGCTCCATATAGATAATATTGCAAGCAATAAATAAGACAAAATTGTCTTAATTTAAGTAGACAATAAGACAAATTTGTCTTATAATAAGTTATTGTTTAAACAAGGTGAAGCTTATGAGCTACAACGAATTTAAACGATGGCTTCTAGCACAAGGTGTTGTTATTTTGCGCAAGGGAAAGGGTTCACACATGATTATTGAGTTAAACGGTAAGAAAAGTGTTTTCCCCAACCACGGCAAGAAAGAGATACCAGAGGGCACTCGTTTAAAGATCAAAAAGGATTTGGGGCTTTAGCCTCAAATCCTATGTAGCTTTTAGGTTTAAACTCGTACTATTAGTCGAGGTATTTATAAGATGAAATATGCAGTGAAAATTGTGCAAGAAGGCGATGCCTTTCTTGTAAGTGCTCGTGATTTACCAGAATTAAATAGTGTTGGATATTCATTGGAAGAGGCTTTATCTGAAGCCTTGGAAGGTATCGAGACAGTATTTATGATGTATATGGATGATCGCAAGATGATTCCTTTACCAACAGATCAGGAGGATGGTGAGTATCTCATTCATGTGCCTGTTTTGGTTGCTTCAAAAATCTATCTATACAACGAAATGTTAGATCAGAAAGTGACTAAAGCAGAACTTGCTAGACGCTTAGGCGGTATACAGAAAAATGCCGATAGATTGTTATCATTAAAACATGGTACCAAAATTGAAGCAGTTGAAGATGCATTCAAAGCATTAGGCAAAGAATTGAAAATTCAAATCGCATAACCACTCCTCAATAAAAATGCCCGCGTACATCGCGGGTTTTTTTGACCCCAAGAACAAACGAGAATAATTCTCACCTATATCCACCCCACACCTTGCCCCGCGCAGTTGCCCCACCCCACCTGCCCTCTCTAAATGTGGCTGTTTTACTGCAAGGCCAGACATAAGAAAAAATCAGGCAAACATAGGGCGTGATTAGGGCATTTCAAACTTCGAGAAGCTTTTTTAATACTGCATTTCACTACAGATAAACATGTTTGACTGTTTGGATAAAAGTTGAGCTAAGACAAGAGAGAATAAATATTCAGTCTTATAACTATTGCGAACATAATCTAATGCATTCCCATCTATTGAGCACAAATAAATGTGTTTTCTAGGTCATAGATTTTTTTTTGAAGTAATAAAGTAATTTTAAAATTTAAGTTACTGAAATATATAAATAAACATGATTACATTAAAGTGTAATTTTTTGTAATATTCTAGGTAATATTTTATAAGTTATTGATTTTATTAGCATGGTATCAGGTTAAATCTAACTAATTTTTACAGTAATTAATTACTAACATATTACCTCTAAATTACATCTTAAAAATACTATAAGTTATTGTATTAAATATAATTATAAGAAAATATTACTTTATTACTTCAAAAAAACGATAGTCCCCGAATATTTTCAATTTTACCTAAATTTAGGCTTTTGAATGTTTTTCATACTGTTTTTTTAATTTTGATGGGAATGATATGGGAATTTTCACCCTCAAAAACCCATTTAAATACACATGTATAAAAATGTAAGTCATTGATAAATAACAATAAATTGGTGCGCTCAGCGGGACTCGAACCCACGCCACAGGCTTCGGAGACCTGTACTCTATCCAGTTGAGCTATGAGCGCGCGAGCACATCATATCAAAAAAAATCACAAGGTAAAGCATCTATATAGCTTAGAGTGATTTTCCTGCTTATGCTTTATACAATGTTCCATATCTGCAACACAGAATTGCGAGTAGATTACTTGGTTTATTAGGCATAATCGCTCACAATAGTGCCACTATTAATCATTCGAGAATTTCATGACTGATGCATTGACGTTAAGAGATTTGTCCAAAACCTATAAAAATGGGTTTCAGGCCTTAAAAGGCATCAATCTAACTGTTCCTGAAGGTGAGTTCTATGCCCTTCTTGGACCAAATGGTGCAGGCAAATCTACAACGATTGGTATTATCAGCTCATTGACCAAGAAAACCGCAGGTACTGTCGAAATTTTTGGACATAATCTCGACACCCACCCTTCTCAAGCCAAACAGTGCTTAGGAGTTGTACCTCAAGAGTTTAACTTCGGTCAGTTTGAAAAAACCTTCGATATCTTAGTCACACAAGCGGGCTATTATGGTATTCCTAAAAAAATTGCAGAAGTTCGTGCCGAAGAATATTTAGAAAAACTCGGCTTATGGGAAAAACGTGGTGTTCAAGCTCGCATGCTTTCAGGTGGTATGAAGCGTCGCCTGATGATTGCCCGTGCCATGATGCATGAACCAAAACTCCTTATTTTAGATGAACCTACCGCAGGGGTTGACATTGAACTGCGTCGTTCGATGTGGGACTTCCTCACAGAAATGAACAGTAAAGGTACCTCGATCATTTTAACGACACACTATTTAGAAGAAGCGGAAATGCTATGTCGTCGAATTGCCATTATTGACCGTGGTGTGATTAAAGAAGACACCAGCATGAAAAATTTCCTCAATCAGCTCAATGAGGAAACCTTTATTTTTGATTTGGCCACACCGATTGAGCCGATTCATATCGACATTATTGGGGTTCGTTTCCACTTAGTCGACGCCGTGACTCTAGAAGTGACTATGGATAGAGCACATACTCTCAATGACTTATTTCAATTGCTCGAATCGCAAGGGATCCAAGTTCGTAGTATGCGGAACAAATCCAACCGTTTAGAAGAACTGTTTGTGAAGATGGTCGAAAAAAATCTCGAAGGAACTACGCCATGAACTTAAATCAACTTAGCGTAGCTTTATATACTCTGGTGCATAAAGAAATTCGCCGCTTTATGCGTATCTGGCCGCAAACCTTACTTCCACCTGCCATTACCATGAGTTTGTACTTTGTGATATTTGGTAATTTGGTCGGTTCTCGTATTGGTGAGATGGGCGGTTTTAGCTATATGCAGTTCATCGTCCCTGGACTGATTATGATGGCGGTGATTACCAACAGTTATGCTAACGTTTCTTCGAGCTTTTTTAGTGCCAAATTTCAAAAAAGTATTGAAGAGCTGATCATGAGTCCTGTACCTTTGCATGCCATTTTATGGGGCTTTGTCTTAGGCGGTGTCTGTCGTGGGGTCTTGGTCGGTATTATAGTAACGGCTATGAGTTTATTTTTTACTGACCTGTATATTACCAATTGGTTTGTTACCATTTACACCGTCTTGGTCACCTCGTTCTTATTTTCACTGGGTGGTTTTATCAATGCTGTGTATGCGAAATCTTTTGATGACATCTCCATCATCCCAACCTTTGTGCTGACGCCTTTAACTTATTTAGGCGGCGTATTTTATGCCATTTCAGCACTCAGCCCTTTTTGGCAAAATTTATCGTTGATCAATCCGATTGTATATATGGTCAATGCTTTTCGTTTCGGTATTTTAGGTCATAGCGATGTTAACGTCGTCGTCTCCCTATCCGTTATGACTATATGTTGTGCAGTGCTTTATGGCATTGCTTACTATTTACTTTCTCGTGGTTCAGGAATGCGTGAATAATGAGTGTAGAACATTCTCTTTTGGGTAAAGACACCAATTACCCAACAACTTATCAACCCGACATTCTTTTTCCTATTGCCCGTGCCACTGCACGTGAGCACTATGCGCATGTTGAAGGTATTCAACAAGGTAAAGACTGGTGGCATGTTTTTGAAATTTCTTGGCTAAATCACCACGGTGTTCCGCAAGTTGCTATTGGTCGCATCAGTCTGCCTGCCACCTCGCCCAATCTCATTGAGTCAAAGTCATTAAAACTCTACTTTAATAGCATGAACTTTACTCAGTTTGAGTCTAAAGCTGCATTTAAAGCAACGGTTGAACAGGATTTATCGGCGGCGGCTGGTGCAGATGTGAGTATTGAGTTGTTTCATGTTGATGATGTGCAAGTTAGTCAGCCTGAAGGCATCTGTATTGATGAACTGATTCCAACCCAACTGGAAAATCATCCCAATGCAAATCTGTTGGCATTGGATAGCGCTGCTGAAGATGTTGAAGTACAGATTTACTCGCATTTACTCAGAAGTAACTGCCCAGTCACTGGACAACCAGATTGGGGTACGGTATTTATCAGATATAAAGGTAAAAAGCCTTGTTATAACAGCATACTGGCTTATATTATCTCTTACCGTCAGCACAACGGCTTCCACGAACAATGTGTGGAACAAATATTTGCCGATATTTGGCAAAATTTGAAACCTGAAAAGCTGATGGTGTACGCAGCTTATACACGCCGTGGTGGTTTAGATATTAATCCGTGTCGTGTGTCTGATGTGTCATGGATGCCCCGCCCAATTCGATTGGCGCGACAATAAAATAAAGAACATTGAGGTTAATACACGATGCCATTTTTTGGTTTTATTCCATCGACTGAACTTTTACAGACTATTCAAACTGCTCAGCAGAAGAAAGACTCAAGTGAACCTTTATATCCACTTCGAGACAAAACAGCACTACTGATCAATGATGAAATTATTGATGCCATTTTAACTGAGTTAGTACGCCGTTTTCCACCGAGTGATAAACGAGATACAGCGGAAAAACTGGCTGGCTATATTAAGTCAACAGTTGCGGTTTTGTTGAAGCAACTCTTAGGCAAAGCATCAAACGACGTAGTGCAAGCTTCAATTCAGTTTTCTGAAAAAAGCTTGTTTAAAGATGCTGAAGGTCAGTTCCGTGTGGGTGAAGCTTTAGATGCAAGCTTAGTGACCAGCCTCAAATATAATTTTGCTGAAATTAAAGCAGGCAATGAAGTAGATAAAGCCGCGTTAACCGAACTGTATAAACAGTTTGCTGAAGCGACTGTACGCCACTTTATGAATGACTTTAATAAAACCCTCGATTTGGGCATGATCAAGCGTAAAGCAGCCGATATCGGTTCTGCGGCTGTCATTAAAGCGGTTCATATTGCAGCGAATAAAATCATCCCAAATTTAACCAAAGATGAACTTTTAGCTTTAGCTGAGTATCACGACACTTTATTTCATGCTTAAAGACTAAAAGCCTTTCGCGACTTTTCAGATCAAATGACTCTATTTATATAGGGTCATTTTTGTTTCTAAGCTGTAATTCCTTACGTTTTGTATAAATGCATACTTTTGCCATAAAGTCTTCAATAAAAAATGGGCTTACATGTAGATACCGAGCTTTTTATATCAATGAGTAAAACTTGACTTATACCGTCACACTAAAAAATCTATGAAGCTCTATCCTGTTTTCCTTGATCTGCCTTATATATAGGCTGAGTTTGTCTTTTTTTGTATCCCTATTTGCCCGCTTTAGTACAGACAGTGTTATCTTAAAGCCTGTCCAAACTAGACTCTGTTCACAAGAATTTCGACATAATATAAATGCGTAGTTTAGAGCTTCGCTCTATTCGCTTTGGTCCACGGCCCATCATGACTCTGGAAATTAGACTTCTATGTTAAATTTAAACTTTTATAACAAAGTTAAACGTTTACCTTTATTGATTGGCGCTTTGTCAATCACCAGCTTTTGCCAAGCCAACGATTTCGCTTCTCATCCTGACTATATCAGCTTCAAGCAAAAAACCATGCAAAACTATGGACTGTCTGCTGAACAAGTCGATTGGGCCATGAATGGCTCTAAAAACTTGCCCAATATTATTAACATTATGAATCGTCCAGGTGAAAGCAAACCGTGGTACGAATATAAAACCAACTTTATGGCTGAAAGCACCATTCAACGTGGTGTCCGCTTTAAAGAACAATATGCTGATACCCTAAACCGTGCCGAACAACAATTTGGTGTACCCCAGTCCGTCATTCTCGGCATTTTAGGGGTAGAAACAGGTTTTGGGAGCAATAAAGGTAATTTTGTGACTCGTGATGCCTTAGCGACTTTAGGTTTTGGTTACGAACGCCGTAAGCAATATTTCCAAGATGAACTCAGTGCTTTAATCGCATGGAGCTATAAAGATGGCGTGCCAACCAACTCGGTTGTAGGTTCATACGCGGGTGCGGTGGGCTACCCACAATTTATGCCAAGCAACATTCCAAAGTTTGGGGTGGATTATGACGGTAACGGTCATGTCGATTTACGAAATTCAGCAGTGGATGCTATCGGCTCAATTGCCAACTATTTAGCAAATCATGGCTGGCAACGTAATCAGCCAATTGGATTCGCAGCACGCTATAGTGGTTCTAATCCTGAATCTGTGATTGCCAAAGATTTAACCTTACCGACACCTTATGGTGTGCTGAAAAATCAGGGCATTCAACCCACCAATCCGATTGTGAAAATTGATGATTTAGATATGGTGAATGTGATCCAACTACAGGAAAACTATGGGCAAAGTTATTACATTACCTACCCTAATTTTCAGGTGATCACAACCTACAATAAGAGTCGTATGTATGCGACTGCGGTGTGGCAGTTAGGGGCTGAAATTGCTAGCCGATAAGGCTAGATTTTTACTCAAGATTAAAATGTCAACAAAAAAATATTTAAAAATGATGTAAAATTCGGCATTTTTAATATTATGTTACAATATTGATTATTTTTTAATCAAAAAACGTTCAGTTTATGTAGTTTTTATCATTATTTTAATTAAACACTAGACATGCTTATGACTGCATGAATATTATCCATTTCGTCAAATGCTGTTGCAAAAGTGAATTAACAGGCAAGTTTTTTTATCTTTCAGCCACTTAGTTTAAAGAAAAAAGCGTTGTCTTTTGGAGTTTATAAATGCAGTCATCACTTAAATATATACTGGCCATTGCCTCGACCATCGTGCTGAGCCAATCGCAAGCAGAGATGGTTCAGTCATCATTTACCAATGATAATGATAACTCTCGTCTAGCTGCACGTGTCTTAAATAAAGATGCTCAAGGCTTCAACTCACACTTCTCAAATTTAAATAGCCTTTCAATCACTGAACGTTCAGGCGATAAAATTCGCCGCGAAACAATCGCTGCAAAAATTGAAATCCCTGAAGAAGAGCCTTCAGTGATTGAAAAGTTAAATACTGTTGCATCAAATACAGTACGTAAGTTTAGCCAAACCGGTATGGCCTCTTGGTATGGTCGTCAGTTCCATGGTCGTAAAACTGCAAGTGGTGAGACATTCGATATGAATGCATTAACTGCTGCACACCGTAGCCTGCCACTAAACTGCTATATCCGCGTAACGAATAAAACCAATGGTAAGAGCGTTGTGGTTAAAGTTAACGACCGCGGTCCTTTCCACGGTAACCGTGTACTTGATTTATCTTACGGCGCAGCAAAACAATTGGGTATTACCAATTCAGGTACTGCGAAAGTTAGCATTGAACGTATTGATGGACCAAACTCTTAAGATTCAGACCTACAACACGTATTTGACAGTAAAGCCACAGTAATGTGGCTTTTTTAATACCTAGTCTTTATACAAATGACTGCAGATGATCCTTAGCCGTTCTATCTCGATGCTTTAACATCGCTCAAAACCATGTTTACATCGAATAAAAAAATCCAATCGCTCCAGTTTTTGAGTTGGCTGTGCTCACAATCTTGGTAACTTTGTAGGTTTAGCCGAGCTAATGTGTTCTTAATTCATTTTTTGTATATTCAAAGCTATTTTTCATCCACTTTGAAGCGTGATTTTATCTATTCTCGAATTCAGAGCTATTTGACAAATTCGCATGTGAATTCAGCTTCTTTTTTACGATATGGCAGGTGTTAGAGCTCTACTGATTTTTGTATAAATAGAAGCATTTTATGCTTACAAATGCTAAAGAAAATGCTGTTCTTTCTTCAAAGTTCTCAAACAACCCCTCATTTGCTCAATTTTCAATATTTTCATATTCCCAATCAAAGCTACGTCAAATTGCTAAACAGTGTAAAAATCGCAAACAGTGCGCATTTAGAACAATATAAATTTAAAAGCGATGAAAAAGATCAAACTCTTGCACTTTTTCATCCTTTTTTCGGTCTTTTATGGGTCTATTTGCTCATGAAATGCTAAAAATCGAATAACAGATTCAGACCATAAAAAAATCCTAAACTGAGTAAAATACTGAGCAATAACTTTCTGGTCAAAAGGGTGATCAACAAGGTAAAAATTGCCCCATAAAAATAGCTATTTTGAAATATCCCTTTCCACTGTGAATCCTCAAAAAAAACCAGTGGCAAACAAATCGAAACCATGAGACAAGGCGCTGCATATTTCAGCATGCGTGTCGCAAATTTAGGCAGTCGAATTTGAGTTTTAGGCTCTAAAAATAAATACCGATTAAAAAAAGTCACACAAGTTAAGCTAAAAACAAATAACCAAGTCATCTTCAGCACTCCGAACGATCAAACATCGCAGCAACCCACATACCTGTAAAACCGGCTAACAAGATGGCTGATTTCACACCCAACCAACTCAACAGCAAAACAGAGAGTGATGATGCAATGACACCGTAAATTGCAGCTCTATTTTGGATCAGCATTACCGCCATCACCAAGAACACCACCACTATTGAAAACTCCAAATGTAGATTTGAAAGATCAGGCACTGTATTTGCAAGCAGTATGCCGACTAAACTAAACCCTACCCAACAGACATAAAAACTGAATCCTGCCCCCAACATATAAGCATAAGATGGCTTTTGTTTTAGCATTGCGGTGGCGTAGAGTTCATCGGTCAGCAAAAAACCAATACTGAGTCTCCGGCTTAATGACCATGGCTTCACATCTTCTCTTAAACTCAACGCATAAATAAAATGCTGACTAGTCAGAAAAAATACCGTCAAAATAATGCTCAGCAAAGATGCACCTGTCATCAGCATACTCAAGCTGACCAATTGAGCAGCACCAGCAAATACCAAAGCTGACATTCCCACAGCTTGCATCACACTCAATCCCGCATTAATCGCAGCTGAGCCAGCCAATATTCCCCATGGAATCACAGCAACAGACAGAGGTAGCATGTCCTGTACGCCCCGAAGAAAACTTAGACTTTGTGGTTGTATCGCTTGTTGTTGCATGAAAAACCCTATGATTTCTATCCATAGGAATTAATATGCAAGATTGAGGAAATGACTTTCTTGTATGAAATTGCTGTTATTTTAGATTTTATGTGCCATATATTGTGCTGGTGTACAGCCCAATGCCTTTTTAAAATGACGTGTGTAATGACTCTGATCGGAGAAGCCACACAATTGTGCTACTGTCGCAATCTCACAACCTTGTTTTAGCAAAGATAATGATTTACGTAAACGAAACTGTATCAACCATGCGTGAGGTGGAAGTCCAGTAAACTTTTTAAATTGACGTAGCAAATGCCAAGGGCTCATCCCCACCACAGCCGCCAACTCAGTAAGTTGGTGCTCTTTTTCTGGTTCGGCTTCGAGTAACTCCTGAATCAGCACGACCTTACGCTGCGCTTCAGGTAAATCTTTTAATGTTTTCCTAGACTGGCTATAACGACTTAATAAATATGCTAAAGTTGAAATATACAAACTCTGCTTGAACAGTATATTTTTAGGCTGCAATAACAAATCAAACAGTAAATTCAACTGCTCTGCCAGTCCCTCATCATGCACCACAGCTTGTGGAAACCACGGCATAGTACCAGCTTCATGAAAAAAATCCTGACTAATAGCTTGAATCATTTCAGGGGTCGGATAAATTGCTCGGTAACACCAACCTGTTTCAACAGCAGATGAACCCGTATGCACCTCATCCGCATTGACTAAAATAATATCGCCTTGCGGTGCAATATGCTGATTTCCTGTGCGTAAAAAAGATTGCGCACCTTCATCAATCAAACCAATGCAGTAGCCTTCGTGCGTGTGTTTTGAAAACTGAGTATGTTGATAGGAGGCTTTTAACATCTCAAGACCACCAAGTTCTTGAACATGATGATAATTTACAAATTCACTGGATCTGATTTTGTGCATGAGTTAGCTTCTCCTGAACCACTCAGCATACTGTGATTCAGTAAAACGTATAGAACAAAATTGCTCTATTACTGATAGATTTTTCCTTGATGCTTTAACCAGCCATCCACATGACGTTGCTGTGGATCCCGATGCGTCCAGTGAATGACCCCACCTTTTTCACTATATTCATATTCCCCATTAAAACTGACCGTATCCCCTTTTTGCAAACGATCAATTCTTGGAGCTAGATCAATATTATGCACAACTAAAACTGTCATATTATTCGGCAACGCTAAAATAAACTTTTGATGACGAGAGCCATCATTGTCATCTTTCAGTACAGCCACCACTCGCCCTTGAGATTGAACTTGAACATTACTTTTTTGGTTTTGAAAGGCTTGAGCAATTTTTGCAGCATCATCAGACCCAGAGTTTTGCACTTCCCGATGTGTAGCCGATCTTTCTAGATTGGATGATGAAGTTGAAGTATTAAGCTGTTTTTCTTGAAGATCAATCCCAAAATATGCAGCAACCAAAACCACGATCACTGCACCAATACCTAGATTTGTTTTATTTGCCATGTATTTTTCCTTTATTTCGTTTTTATTGTATAAAAAAAGCCCCAATGGGGCTTTTTTTACTCAAAATAATTTTTCAATTATTTTGCAGCAGCTTGAGCAGCAGCAACTTCTTCAGCGAAAGAAAGTTCAGCTTTCTTCTCAATACCTTCACCCACTTCAAAGCGAACGAATTGAGCAACTGTAGTACCAGTTGACTTAAGCACATCAGAAACTTTTTTGTCGTTGTCGATAACGTACATTTGGTTCTCAAGTACAACTTCATTTAAGTACTTTTGAACTGAACCAGTGACCATTTTCTCAACGATGTTTGCAGGCTTACCAGATTCAATTGCTTTTGCTTCAGCAATTTCTTTTTCTTTAGCAATAAGCTCAGCAGATACGTCAGCTTCTGTTACAGCCACTGGGTTGAATGCAGCAACGTGCATTGCAATACCTTTACCAGTTGCAGCATCACCTGCGTAAGATACAACAACACCGATTCTTAGACCGTGTTTGTATACTGCAAGGTTGTCGCCTTCAACGATTGTTGCACGACGAACTTGGATGTTTTCACCGATTTTTTGAACAAGAGCGATACGCGCTTCTTCTACAGTTACGCCATCTGCAAGTTTCAATTCAGCAATTTTAGCAGCATCAGTTTCACCAGCAGCTAACGCAGCAGCAGCAACTTGAGCAGAGAAACCAGCAAAGTTTTCGTCTTTAGCAACGAAGTCAGTTTGACAGTTTACTTCCAAAAGGATTGCTTTATTGCCTTCTTGAGCAATTGTGATTGCACCGTCAGCTGCAATGTTACCTGCTTTTTTAGCCGCTTTAGCTTGACCAGATTTACGAAGGTTATCAATCGCTAGCTCGATGTCACCATTCGCTTCTGTTAATGCTTTTTTACATTCCATCATTGCAAGACCAGTACGATCGCGCAATTCTTTAACCATGCTTGCTGTAACTGCAGTCATGTCAATCTCCTAAAATACGGTAGAAAATGAATTCTTTTTAGAACAGAAACGGCCCAGAGCTATCTCTTGGGCCGTCTGCATACATGACGCTTACTTTGCCACCATCACATGTCGCAAAAATGACAAGCTTACGTCAAACGCATTAAGCCTCAGAAGCAGGTGCTTCTTCGCCTTTAGCTTGTGCATTTGCTTGTGATTGAGCATATTCTTTACCAGCAAGAATCGCATCAGCCATAGCAGAAGCATAAAGAGTAACTGCACGGATCGCATCGTCGTTACCCGGAATAACGTAATCTACGTTGTCTGGGTTAGAGTTTGTATCAACGATACCGATTACAGGAATACCAAGGTTTTTAGCTTCTTTGATTGCAATAGCTTCGTGATCAACGTCGATTACGAATAATGCGTCAGGTAAACCACCCATGTTCTTAACACCGCCTAAAGCGCGTTCAAGTTTTTCCATCTCACGAGTACGCTCTAAAGCTTCACGTTTAGTAAGCTTAGCGAAAGTACCATCTTGAGATTGAGTTTGAAGGTCTTTAAGACGGTTGATAGATTGGCGAAGTGTTTTCCAGTTCGTCAACATACCACCTAACCAACGGTGATCAACATAAGGTTGACCAGCACGTTGTGCTTGTTCACGGATGATGTTAGAAGCAGCACGTTTAGTACCAACAAACAATACTTTATTCTTTTTGCTAGCAAGGTTGTTAACAAAGTTCAAAGCATCATTTAACGCAGGAACAGTGTGCTCAAGGTTGATGATGTGAATTTTGTTACGCGCACCAAAGATGTATTGACGCATCTTTGGATTCCAGAAACGTGTTTGGTGACCGAAGTGTGCGCCTGCTTGAAGAAGGTCGCGCATGCTTACGTTGTAATCTGCCATTTTCTTTACCTTAAAGTTTGGGTTAGGCCTCCATATATCCGCATCCTCCACCCCAAAGGGCACCCAGAGAAATGTGTCGATATATGTGCGGATTTTTAAAGCCCATTCATCACTTTGACATAAATATATTCACGAAAAAGCATTTGATAAAATGGGCGGCTATTTATACCATAGTCACACACAAATTTCCAAAAGTTTTTAGAGATCATGAACAGTACTTACGAAGCACCCCGTCGACTCATCAAAAGCGCTGAAGACATCGAAAAGATGCGTGTCGCTGGACGACTGGCGGCTGAAGTCTTGGATATGATCAAGCCACATATTAAACCAGGTGTAACTACACTTGAGTTAGATACGATTTGTCACGATTATATTGTCAATAAACAAGACGCTATTCCAGCATGTTTAGGTTACGGCGCAGCGCCGGGTCGCCCTGCGTTCCAACATGTGATTTGTACTTCAGTAAACCATGTGGTCTGTCACGGCATTCCGTCAGATGCAAAAGTGTTGAAAAAAGGCGATATTTTAAATATTGATGTGACGGTTATTAAAGATGGTTTCCACGGCGATACCAACATGATGTACATCGTGGGTGGTGAAACCTCTATTCTTGCGAATCGGTTATGTAAAGTAGCACAAGAAGCGATGTACCGTGGAATAGCGACAGTGAAGCCCGGTTCGACCATTGGGGATATTGGTCATGCCATTCAACAATATGTCGAATCAGAGCGTTTTGGCGTGGTGCGTGAATACTGTGGTCACGGTATTGGGACTGTGTTCCATGACGAACCTCAAGTCTTACACTATGGTCAACCCAACTCAGGCATGATTTTAGAAGAAGGCATGACCTTTACCATTGAACCTATGGTCAATGGTGGTGACTGGAAAACCAAACTATTGGGCGATAAATGGACAGTCGTCACCAAAGATCATAGTTTGTCAGCACAATACGAGCATACCATTTTAGTGACTAAAACAGGCGCTGAAATCTTAACAGCGCGTCCTGAAGAAGATTTATCTCGTTTTCAAGCTTAAATGCTGTCATTGGCATGAAATACAATGCCGACTGTCAAAAAGACCACCACATGGTGGTCTTTTTTATGGTGGGTTAAACATTTTACTTTACATTTATTTCTTAATTTACAGCTAGCTAGTTGCTGTAATACCTGAATATCCATGTTCAAACAGGATCAGTTTTCTGTAACAAAGCGTGCAACTAAGTAACACGATCACACAAATCTCATTTTGACATTCACAAATGTCAAAAACACATATCCTTTAAAAACAACAGCTTTATTCTAATTTCAAGCTTAATAATACGCTCTATAAAAACGAATAGCTCATTGGACATGGAGTCCCAAAATGAAAAAAACATTGCTTTGCGTAGCAACGTCTATTGCTACCTTACCTATACTCACGCATGCAGATTCACCTTATTTTAGTCTACAAGATGGTGATGGATTTAAACGTTTCTCTGTATCTGTCGGTGCTTTACATGTTATGCCGCAAGGTAAAGCCCAACCCTTCCGTGTCAATACAGCCGTTAAACAAGGTGAGACAGCAACGGTCGGAGATGTCCAATCCCAAACGGTAAAAGACAATTTAAAAGAGGGCTTTACCCCCTCACCAGTCTTACAAGTCGCTCTGAATACTTTAGATACCATTCCAAGTGCCTTGAGTGGCACAGCCGAAATTCACGGCCTAGAAAGTTGGGATAATCCGGGTACTGGTTTAGAAGCTGATGATGTTACAACGCTTGGCATCATGACCAACTACTTCTTTACCGATAATATTTCTTTTGAAATGAAAGCTGGGATTCCACCTAAAGTTGACTTACAAGGTAAAGGGAAAATTTATGCACCTTTTTCTGCGATAGCGAAACCCTTAGGCGGAGTGTTTGGAAACCTAGAACTTGAAAATGATATTTTCATTACTGACTTAGAAGCAAATGGTCCAGCAGCATCAGCACGTGCATGGACACCTGCTTTCGAGTTCCAATATCACTTTGGTAAAACGGGGGTAAATAAATTCCGCCCCTATGTTGGTGTTGGGTTGATGTACGCTTACTTTAATGAGTTGGAAATTAACCCGCAAACAGAGAAAGATCTCATTGCAGCAGGTCATATGATTGCCAATATTAAAGAAGGTAATGCAGGCGCATCACTTGAGGGTAAAACCAGTTCAGCGGACCCTAAAGTGGAGTTGGAAGCAACCGATGCTTTTGCTCCCATTGCAACCGTTGGTTTCACTTATGACTTTAATGATAAATGGTTTGCAGTGGGTTCTGTATCTTATGCCCATCTTAAAAATGAAACGACTATTACAGTAAAAGATGCCACGCATGGCGAGTTGATTAAATCAAAAGCAGATATCGAAATTAACCCGATTCTTGCCTATGCAGGCCTAGGTTATCGCTTCTAAGCTTACATATTTGAACCTCAAATGCTCCATGAGGATTATGATGAATCATGGAGTGTTATGAAGATGTACATCATCAAATTATTTTAGAATATGCATTTTTATGATGCATTTTTATTGACCATTTTTTCATACGAATTATTTTTGATCATTAAATCACATCCACAAACTGTGATTAAGACACTCCCTTCCCCCAACGAAAATGTTTAAACATCCCACTAAAAACACGTTCTATCGCCAATAAAGCCGATTTTTTTCATTTATTTTATGTGTTGGCATACTGTTTGCTTTTTAGACAACATGAGAAATCAACGTAGATTCCTCAACTATATAGACGGCCAAAGATGTCCGTTCTGATCGGTTTGCAAATTATCTTTTATTTGCAATCACTTTTACGTTCAGTTCAGGGGATGGCTTATGTCTTCAACAATTAATCGCGAAGCAAAAAAAGCAACACAAATAAAACTCTTTAGTTTCTCCACGCCAGCAATGCGCGCTTTCCATATGACTTGGCTCGCATTCTTTGTTTGTTTCTTCGCATGGTTTGCCTGTGCACCGCTGATGCCTGTGATTAAAGGCGAATTTAATTTAACCAAAGACCAAATCGCGAATATTAATATTGCTGCGGTTGCCATTACCATTCTAATCCGTCTTATTGTTGGTCCATTATGTGATAAATATGGCCCTAGAAAAACGTATACAGCACTTCTAATATTAGGCAGCATTCCTGTGTTTGGTGTTGCTTCTGCCAATACCTATGAATCATTTTTATTCTTCCGCTTGCTGATTGGTGCAATTGGAGCAAGTTTTGTTATTACCCAATACCATACTAGTGTGATGTTTGCACCCAACGTAGTAGGTACTGCAAATGCTGCGGCTGCTGGCTGGGGCAATGCAGGTGGAGGCGCAACTCAAGCATTAATGCCACTTATTCTGGGTGCAATCCTAATGTTTGGTGTTGAACAAGCAATGGGCTGGCGTATTGCCCTCCTTGTACCAGGGATCATGATGGTGATCGTTGGGATGCTGTATTGGAAATTTACTCAAGACTGTCCACAAGGGAACTTTAAAGAACTTCGCGCTCAAGGAATTGAAGTGGGTAGCGGTAAAAAAGGTGGAACAGCAATTTTACTTCAAGCTGCTCGTAACTACCGTGTATGGATCCTATTTGTATCGTATGGAGCATGTTTCGGTATTGAGATTTTCATCCACAATATTGCAGCAATGTACTATACCGATCACTTTAACATGGGCTTAAAAGAAGCAGGCTTAGCTGCTGGTATCTTTGGTTTACTTGCATTATTTGCACGCGCTTTAGGGGGTATCGTATCTGACAAAGTTGCTATCTCTAAAGGCCTAGATGGTCGCACTAAAGTACTATTCTTATTGGTTTTACTTGAAGGCTTATTCTTAATCGTATTCTCACAGATGAATACAGCAATGCTTGCCATTATTAGCATGACCGTTTTCGCCCTGTTTACCCACATGGCATGTGGTGCAACCTACGCTCTGGTTCCTTTCATTGATCGTGATGCTCTAGGTGGTGTAGCAGGCATTATTGGTGCTGGTGGTAACGTGGGTGCTGTTGCTGCAGGCTTCTTACTTAAAGGTGTATTAGATGTTCAGACTTGCCTGTTTATTTTAGGTGGTTTGGTCACTGTAGCTGCATTTAGCGTAATTCTAATTCGCTTCTCAGTTGAACATAAAGCAAAAGAAAAACAATTATTTGAACAAGCTGTCTTAGAACGCAACAGCCTCGCCTCTTAAACTTTCATGCCTTTTCTAGGGTGATGGTGAAGACACACCATCCCCCTAACTTTCTAAACTTATCTTTAAAAAAAATCAGGGGAATTTCTATGAAATTGCGTACTCTCTCTGCGCTTTCACTTGCCTGCATTTCAGCAACGACATCCTATGCAGCCGATAACTTTTTATCACAAACCAAGTTTTCACTAGACACGCGCTTACGCTATGAAATGGTAGATCAAGATAATAAACTTGATAACGCAGAAGCTTTTACTCTCCGCATTCGTCCTGCACTACAAACAGGCAGTTGGCATGGATTAAGCGGCTTTGTGCAAGGTGAAGGAACACTTGAACTTAATGATCATTTTAACAGTACACGTAATGCTGAAACAGGTTATAGCAGTGTACCTGACCCTGAAAACCTACAATTAAATCAGCTTTATTTAAAGTACGTTTATAGTCCTAAGGCCGATTTAACAGTTGGTCGTCAAGTAATTAATCTAGATAATCAACGTTTTGTGGGTTCTGTTGCATGGCGTCAAAACGACCAAACTTTCGATGCAGTCAGTTTAAATATTAAGCCAACACAGCAGTTGGGCTTGTATTATGCATACATAGATCAGGTCAATACCATTTTTGGAAGCGAAGAGCCAAAGCCCAAATATGTAGCCGCTCAAGATGGCGAACAAGACAGTGAAATTCACTTAATTCAAGCCAAATTTAATTACAATCCACTATTGAATGCTACAGCTTATGGTTATTTCATGGATTTTGAAGACTTACCAGCGTGGTCAAATCAAACCTATGGTCTACGTTTAACAGGCAAAAATAAAAATTTACGTTATGTGGCTGAATATGCCAAACAATCTGAATATGCTGACCAACCAACATCTTATGATGCAGACTATTATACCTTCGAACTTGGCTATAACGTAGGTGCAGCTAAACCATTAGGTGAAATTGCAATTGGCTACGAAGTCCTCGGAAGTGATGACGGAAAAATTGGCTTTCAAACCCCTTTAGCAACGAAACATAAATTTAATGGTTGGACAGATGTTTTTCTCAATACACCTGCAAATGGTCTAACTGATTTGTACCTCAGCTCAAACCTTAATATTTTAAAGCAAGGCAAGCTAGGTACGGAATATCACCATTATCGTAGCGATGAAAAAAATATGGATTATGGACAAGAGTTTGCTGTGTCATTTACCCACCCTCTTCCACTCAAAGGTTTGTCCGCACTCGGCAAATTTTCAAGCTATCAAGCTGAAGACTATGGCGTAAATACCGATAAATTCTGGTTACAACTCGATTATAAATACTAATTTCATCTGAATATCGAGTTCTCATTCAATTTAATCCTTTGCCTACTTTTGTTTAGCCCAAAGTAGGCAAAGTCTCTGTTTAAACATGCACTACACATCTCATTTTCCTTTCGATGCACCACAGTTCTGTCTGGCTCAGTTTACAAATGAGATATGTAAGCATCTTTTCCCTTTGGAAGCAGGCTAATTGATACATTCAGGTCTGGGCAACTTCTGCCTAATGACCCAAATTTTTTATAACACTTTTCAAATAATTCATTCAAATATCGAATTACTTCGATATATTACGTACAATAGCGACTATTCTTATCTTCATTGCGCATCTAACGTATGTCTCAGAGTCAATTTTCCAAACCTTTGATTTATATGCTCATTGGCAGTGCCATGATTTTGGCACTTTCACTCGGTGTTCGGCATGGTTTTGGACTCTACCTTGTTCCTATGAGCAATGAATTTGGTTGGGGACATAATGTTTTTAGTTTGGCTATTGCCATGCAAAACCTGATTTGGGGCGCTGCACAACCCTTTACAGGGGCCTTAGCTGATAAGTACGGGTCTAAAATTGTCGTAGCTATTGGTGGTGTTCTGTATACCATCGGATTACTCCTGATGGCGATCAGCTCCACAGGTTGGCTACTCAACCTAAGTGTCGGCCTTATTTTAGGTTTAGCATTATCTGCCACCTCTTTTTCGGTACTCTTGTCTGCGGTGGGGCGTGCTGCACCACCTGAAAAACGTAGCCTTGCTATGGGGGTTGCCAGTGCAGCAGGTTCGTTTGGTCAGTTCATTATGCTGCCCTCCACTCTGCTTCTACTACAAAACTATGGCTGGTCGGCGGCATTGGTCGTGAGTGCCATTTTGATCGCATTTATTGTGCCCTTAGCCTGGATGCTCAAAGCCCCTGCTTTTGTTGTAGCCAATGCACCAACCAACCAAGTTCAACTCAGCTTTAAAGATATCCTCATCATTGCTAAAAACCATAAACCGTTTTGGTTTTTAGCACTCGGTTTTTTAGTATGTGGTTTCCAAGTTGTGTTTATTGGTATCCATTTACCTGGGTATTTGATTGATCATGGTTTTAATGCCACCACAGGAACAGTGTTCTTGGCATTGGTCGGTTTATTCAATATTGTCGGCACATATACCGCAGGTTGGCTAGGCGGTAAATATTCCAAACCGAAGTTACTCATGGGTTTATATGGGCTCCGTGGCATTGCGATTATTGCCTTCTTGTTGCTACCGCTGAGCACACTCACCATCTATAGCTTTGGCGTCGTGATGGGTTTATTATGGTTATCTACCGTACCTTTAACTAACGGTATTGTGGCCAATATGTTTGGCATTAAGTACCTGAGCATGTTGAGTGGTATTGTGTTCTTTACCCATCAAGTCGGTTCATTTTTCGGTGGCTGGCTGGGTGGTGTGAATCATGACGTTACAGGTAATTATGACTTGATTTGGTTGTTCTCTATCGCCCTGAGTGTATTGGGTGTACTGGTACATTTCTTTGTCGATGAAAAGGCGGTTGTCCATGACTAATTCATTTTTATGGCTGAAGTGTAGTATTGGTCTTTCAATGGTTGCACTATTCGGCTTATCCATTGCTCTTTGGTTCAATACGCCAGACCTGTTTGAGTATTTTAATCAGGCATTTTGCGCACATTAAATCTGCACATTTTGAACTACATATTTCGTTTTAAATAAAAAGTAAAATAATCATTGCCTTAGCATTTTTCTCATAAGCTTAGAATTTCTTTTAATTTTAAGCTTGTACATATATTGACTACATTTTCTCTAGACCCCATATCTAGAGAAAATAATCAACATGACCGCATTAACCCAACTTTCACAAGCAATTCATGATGCCCCACGTTGGCATCAACCAGAACAATTTCAAAACCCAGAAGAAATACACATTATCCCACTTGCGAAAGAAGCCTTAGGCGCGGTGGTTTTGGGTTTAGATGCCCGTAAAGCCCAAGCAGGAGAAACCATCTATCGCTTAAAACAAGCTTTGGCTGAACACCTGATTTTAATTTTTAAAAATCAAACTCTGGATGATCTACAATATTTAGCCTTTGCCAGTTATTTTGGCTCTATTTTTCGCCCAAGTGCCGACAATCCGGTACTCGCCAGCCAGTCCGACACAGGCGTCCCCCCCGATGTGGTTCCTGTCTCTAATGCAGTTGGGCAAGGCGACTACACAGGTCACGGCGAACTCACCCCACATGCGGATCACCAGTGGACACCTCTTCCCTCTTTTGGCTCTCTGCTCTATGCCCTTGAGCTTCCTCAAGATGGCGGACAAACATCATGGTTCAATACCATCAAAGCCTATGATGCGCTTTCCGATGATGTCAAAAAACAAATCGACCAGCTACAGCTGATTACTTATAACCCATTCGTCCGTGCGCAGAGCAATACAGGCAATTCGGGTTATGCAGACTCACCTTATTATCGTTTTAAAGATCAACCGATTTTAGGGCATGCCTATCCACATCCTTTAGTCCGCACACATCCAGAATCTGGGCGAAAAGCACTTTGGTTAAATACGCGTTCGGAAGTTGAATTGGTCAATGTCGATGATACGACAGGCAGTGAATTGATTGCTGAACTTCGTGCGCACATATTGAAACCAGAGTTTCGTTATGAGCATCATTGGGAAACAGGTGATATTGTTTTTTGGGATAATCAAGTGACTTTGCACTCACGCCGCCCCTTTCCCGTCGATCAACGTCGCTTACTGAAACGGATTAGTCTTGCTGGTGGACGTCCGTACTAGGCAATACCTAAAAGGAATCATTCATTGGCATGACACTAAAATGTCACGATTCTTTTAGATAATGTGTGAAAAAACCAATAAAAAAAGCCCATCAAGCGATGTACGGCTGATCAGTAAATGCATTTACTGTTGGGCTATTCTCAACGGAGTCTTACTGTTCTAAATCAATTTTTGGGAGTTCGTTCTGTTCTTTTGTTTAGCCAAATGAGAAGCGAAGCTTCGCAAGGAAAACATTTGTCATCCGCAAAACCTGTTCACTTGCGTCGTTTGAACAACTTTTGTTAAAAAAAACAGCCCAAGCTAAAAGTTAGACAGGTTGCGGATGACGCTTCCGCATATCTGATAAAGTCTAAAAGAAAATGCCAGTCAGTTTCTGAACTGACTGGCATTACAACTTTTAAGTTGGCTTTAATGGCTCTATGGCTTAAGCATTGCGTTTCGCAAAGTCATCCATAAAGTTCACAAGTGCTTGAACGCCTTCTAATGGAACCGCGTTATAAATACTTGCGCGCATCCCACCAACTGAGCGGTGACCTGCAAGATTCAACAAATGGTTTTCTTCTGCTTCTTTAAGGAATAACTTCTCTAGATCAGGATTCGCCAAAGTAAATGGTACGTTCATAATCGAACGGTTTTGCACAGCAATTGGATTTGCATAGAAATCGCTTGAGTCAATATAACCATACAGCAGATTTGCTTTTGCAAGGTTCACTTTATGAATTGCTTCGACACCACCTTGTTCAAGCAACCACTCAAACACCAAACCAGATAAATACCATGCATAAGTTGATGGTGTATTCACCATTGAATCATTCTTCGCTTGTGAAGAATATTTCAAAATACTTGGAATTTCAGGTTTAGCTTGATCTAGCAGATCTTCACGAACAATCACTAAGGTTAAACCCGCAGGGCCAATGTTCTTCTGCGCACCTGCATAAATCATCCCAAATTGAGTAACATCAACTGGTGCAGACAAAATACTTGAAGAGAAATCTGAAACCAGTGGAGCATTAGCTTTTGGAACACTCGCAAACTGAAGACCGCCAATGGTTTCATTGTCTACATAGTGCACATAAGCCGCATCTTGGGACAAATTCCAAGTGCTTGCGTCTGCAATCGCTAGTTTTCCATCAATCTGCGTGCCCGCTTCAACGACATTGATATCACCATAGCGCTGCGCTTCTTTTAACGCTTTTTCAGACCAAATTCCCGTATGAATATAATCCGCTTTGCTGTTTTTACCCAACAAGTTTAAAGGAATCGCAGAAAACTGAAGTGATGCTCCCCCTTGAAGGAACAATACCTTGTAATTTTCTGGAATGTTCATGAGTTTGCGTAAGTCTGCCTCTGCTTTTTCCGCAACTGCAACATAGTCTTTACTACGGTGACTCATTTCCATGATGGAAAGACCCTTGCCTTGCCAATCAAGAATTTCAGCTTGAGCTTTTTCTAAAACGGCAGTAGGTAATGCAGCAGGACCAGCACAGAAGTTGTACGCGCGCATGATTTTTCCTTTCAAAGTGAAACACAATAAAATGATGGCATTTAACCACAGATAGACGGGGCTTGCAGTAAATTCAACGGAAAAATTTCAATGTTGTCTCACCTTTACAGTCAAAAATTCAATCAAGATCAACACTCCAATTTTAACGAACCATAAGTCACATCCCCTACAGAAAGGTATCAGCCATTTATCTACGCCAAGGCAAATGCATTTATTTTGTGTAAAAATATCGCTAATCTATTGATATACATTTGCAAATTAAACAATTCAATAACTGAGTCAACATTCAGCATAACTAGATTATGCGTATAATGTGCAAAACATAGAAAAGAGTCGTGTCCATGCCACAAAGACTATCCAACATGCTTAACACACCGACCAACAAATTCTCATTGCGTATATCACTGCCATCAATCTTATCATTCAGCATGTTAGCTTTTAGTTTTGGCACTAACTCTACTGCTTTTGCAGCGCCCATCAGCTACCAGCAAGCTGAACAAAATGTGTTACAAGATTCTTATAGCACACAAGCCACTCAAGCCTTGCAGCAAGCGTCAAAACTTGAAGCTGAAGCAGTAAAAGGCTTGGGGTTGCCTCGTGTCGATCTGAACGTACGTGCTTATGCCTTTCATAATGAGCTTGATATACCGCTTGGAGCACTCAAAAATAATTTAGAACAAACACTGTCTGATGGTGTAGCCACACAAATTGATCAATGGCAAAATTCAAACCCTAATTTAGGCGATTTAAGCGGTCTACAACAAGGTATTGATCAGACCATCCATCAAGGCGTAGGACTGATTCCAGACAGTTCACAGGTCACTTTAGAAGATCAAGTCATTCGCCCGAGCATTTCAGCAATGATGCCACTTTATACAGGTGGATTAACCTCAAGTGCAAAACAAGTCGCCAACATTAAGGCCAAACGTAGCGAACTCAATACAAAACAACAGCAAGACCTACAACGCTTTGAATTGATTCAAGCCTATTTCAATGTTCAACTGCAACAGCAACTATTGAGCTCTAGTCAATATAATTTGCTGTCCATGCAAAAACATTACAACAATGCACTCAAGCTTGAACAACAAGGTTTTATCAGTAAAGGGCAACGCATGCAGTTTGAAGTGGCAAAAAACAATGCCCAGCGGAGTGAACAAGCGAGCCAATCCAATTTAAAAGCCAGTTTATTTCAACTGAATAATCTCTTACAAAGCAGCCAAATTACAGAATTAACCACACCATTGTTCATTAACAGTACACAAAATCAAGATTTGAATGCACTACTCAAATCGTATACAGATCACTCTGCTTTAGTACAGAAAATGCAAATGGATACGCAACTGGCTCAAGCCAATGTTAAGGTACAAAATGCCGCCAAAAAACCGCATATTTTTGCCTTCGGTGAATATAGTTTAGATGATAAAAACAACTGGATTATTGGTTTAGCCGCACAGTACAATCTGTTCTCAGGCATTGATAAAAATAAAAATGTCCAAGCAGCAGAGTTACAACGCTATGCTTCTGAATTGATGACAGCACGAACCAAGCAAGAAATTGAAAATGTAATTTATAAATCGTATAGCGAAGCCACCACAGCGCAGCAAAGTGATCAGCTATTGCAGCAAAATATAAAAGCAGCGCAAGAAAATTTACGTATACAAGAACTGTCCTTTAAAGAAGATATGGGTACCGCCACTCAGGTGATTGATGCACAAAACATACTGAGTGCTCTAAAAGCAGAAACTGCACTCAATGCCTATAAATATGTCATGTCACTGGCAACATTATTACAGAGCCACGGTTCGATTGATCAATTTCAAACCTATCTTCTACAACCCAATACACGATTTATTCGTTAATTCTTTGATGAGAGCCATTTAATGAATCAAGATCAAAATCAGCCCGATCCACAAAAATCTGAAACAGTAGAAGATCAAATAGCGCCCTCACAAGATGAGTTAACAACAGAGCAACGAGAAGACCAAGCCCAGACTAAAATAAATCAGGATAATTCATCATCAGATACGACCGACACAAATCAAAAGTCAAAAAGAATTAAAGTCCTCGGCACAGTAGCACTCATCCTAGTTTTGGGCGTAATTGCTTTTGGTCTTTGGAAAGCCTATCAACAACCTAAAACTGTTGATATTCAAGGCCGTGTTGAAGCTGAAACGCTTCATATAAGCACCAAAGTACCAAGCCGAATCGAAGAAATTTATGTGCATGATGGACAAAAAGTCACTAAAAACCAAGAACTCGTTCGACTGTACAGCCCAGAAGTTGATGCAAAAAAACAACAAGCTCTTGCCAGTTTACAAGCCGCTTTAGCACTACAATCCACCGCTGACCGTGGTTCTCAGGAAGAAAATATTGCCAGTTTGTATGCCAACTGGCAAGCGCTCAAAGCACAGCAAAACTTAGCGCAAACCACCTATCAACGTGGGGCTAACTTATACCAACAAGGTGTTATTTCACGCCAACGTCGTGATGAAATGCATGCTGCTGCTCAGTCTGCGACTCAAATGACAGAAGCGGCATATCAACAATATGAACGTGCACAGCGTGGCAGTACACCACAACAGAAAAGCTCAGCCGATGCACAAGTTCAAATTGCAAAAGCAGCAGTTGCAGAAGCGAATGCGCTTGAAGCCGAAACCAAACTACTCTCGCCAATTAATGGCACCGTATCTAAAACTTATGGTAAGCCCTCCGAGCTAGTAGCAATGGGTGTGCCGATTGTGAGTATTATTCAAGATCGCGAGCTTTGGGTGTCACTCAACGTTCGTGAAGACCAATATGCCAACATTTACCAAGCAAAACAAATTCAAGGCTTTATTCCAGCCTTAAACCTAAACGCCAACTTTGATATTAAAAGTATTGATGCCGAAGGTGAATTTGCAACCATTAAAACCACCCGTCAAACAGGGGGCTACGACATTCGCAGTTTTAAACTTCATTTAACCCCTGCCCAAGACATTCCTGACTTAAAAGTCGGCATGAGTGTGCTGTTTAAAGTCAAAGAGAGCAAATAATGCTAATTGGGCTACTGCGGGAACTGAATTATTTACTTAAACATAAGTGGGATTTATGTTTAGTTACGCTTGCCCCACTGTTTATTATCGTGTTGTTTTCCAGCATGTTTGCCCAAGGCAAGCCTGAACATTTGCCTATTGCAATTATTGACCAAGACCAAAGTGAGCTAAGCCAAAATATACAACGCTACTTAAGACTCAACCATACTTTAGATGTAGTCATCATCAGCGATCAAAACACAGAAGTCGAAAAGTTACTGAACCAAACCAAAATTTGGGGCTATGTCAGTATCCCCAATGGTGCCGAACAACGTTTTGTGCAAGCTAAAGATGCTGAAATCAGCATTGCCTATAACCAAAGTTACTTTAGTGTGGGTAACACCATTTCATCAGCCATGTTAGTCAGCACAGTTGAAGCCATGGCAGACTATGCTGGTGAAAGTTATTTAGAAAATATCACTCCTTACTTAGATATACCGACACCCCACGTTAAAGTCTCGACCTTATATAACCCAAACTTGAGTTATGAGTTCTATTTAGAACCTTTTATGATTCCTGCGATTTTGCATTTACTGCTCTGTTGCTGTGTCGCATTCTCAGTTGGTCAGGAATTTAAGTTCCAGACAGCACAAAATTGGCTAAACAAACAATCGGCTTTTACAGCTATTCTCTCTAAAAACCTGACCTATGTACTCATTTTTAGTCTTTGGACATGGGCTTGGATGTTTTGGTTAATCGAAATTCGTGGTTGGTTTGTTGCAGGTCAACTTTGGTTGATCATGCTGGCACAGCTTTTATTTTATAGTGCCTATGCCTTAATCAGTAGCAGCATTGTTTTAGCCACCAATAATTTATCTAAAACCTTTGGTTTAATTGCGGTCTATGGAGGCTCATCACTCAGTTTTGCAGGAGTGACCCTCCCCTTAAATAACGCGCCACTGTTTACCAAATTCTGGGCCAATATTATCCCTTATACACCCTATGCCAAACTACAAACCGAACAATGGGTCATTGGTAGCCCAATCAGCTCATCGCTGTTGCCTTTATTCATTCTGATCCTTTATGTGGTCTTTTACGCTGTGACCTCTGTCCTACTGCTCAAAAAACGGATCAAAGGAGTAGCGTCATGAAGTTATTTTTGCACTATTACCTCAAGACATTTAAAGACATCATTGCCAATCAGTCGATTCTAACCACACTCATCCTCTCGGTGATTTTTTATAGTGTTTTCTATCCAACTGCCTACAAAGCACAACAAGCAGAAGCTTTGCCCATTATAATTGTGGATGAAGAGCAAAGTATTGTGACGAATAACATTATTCAACAGGTTTCGCTCAGTCCAAATGTTGAAGTTAAAGCTGTCACAGGCAATTTCCTTGAAGCTGAGAACATGATTAAACAGCAGCAAGCCGATGGCATTTTGCTTTTACCTGAGAATCTTTCCAATAGTCTTCAGCATGGAGAAGTCGGTGGAATTGGACTATATCTCAGTGCAGCAAATTTTTTAAAAACCAAGCAAATTGGATTAGGGCTCGCGACCTCAATTGAAAATGCTGTACGCGAGCATGTGGAAAAATTTGGTAATATCGCACACTTCTCACCCGCTATTTCTATTCATCAAACACCACTGTTTAACACCATGTCGGGCTACGGCAGCTATATTTTCCCAGCCATAGCCCCGTTGATTATTCATCAAACCATCGTGCTTGGTTTAGGCATGTTATTGGCTGGATATCGCGAACAAAAATGGCGACCAACGACAACTGAGTTTTTTGCTATTTTTTCAGCCATTTTGACCATTGGTATGCTCGGTTGTTTATATCTATTCGGTTTTGTTTACTGGATCAATGACTACCCACATGGAGGGAATTTTAGCGGCATGCTACTGGCTGTACCGATTTTTATAGGCTGTATCGTGGCTTTAGGCATGTTGATTTCAACATTTTTCGATATGCCTGAGCGTGCAGGACATGTCATTGTATTTACGTCTATTCCGCTATTTCTACTCTCAGGTACAGCATGGCCACATGCTGCAATGCCAACATGGATACAATATTTAGGTCACATTTTACCTTCCACCCAAGGGATTCAAATGTTTATCCAACTCAACCAAATGGGTGTACCAACTGCTCTTGTTCTCCCCAAACTCCTATACCTATTTGTGTTTGGTCTGGTATGTTCAGGTCTTGCCTATTGGCGTCTAAGACACCGCTAAACACCGATGCCTCAAATACTCTAGTCTCAGTTGTTAATCCGTTGAAGCCCCATAAAGTTTCACGTCAAAACTACGAATTTTTGTACTTCCGCCTGCTTTGTCAAAACCAACATCATACTGAACTAGGTTTTTATTGCTATAAGCATATTCATACGTTACAGCATATAAGCTCGGTTTTGCTGTGGATTTTTCAATGTGTTTCGATACAATTTTTTGAGTCGTAATAGCTTGTTTAGGAATGGTTTTTGCGAACTTACGCATGTCTTTTTCATGAGTTTTAAATTCACGCTGTAACTCTGGCTCAAAATAAGTATAGAGCTGTGGAAAATCACCTCGAGTAAAAGCTTGATAGGCGTCTTGAGCCACTTTTTCCTGTACAGGACTCGGATTTGGAATTGAGTCTAATGCTTTTTGTCCCAATTTATCACAAGCTGTTAAAGCCAATGCACAGCCTAGTATCAATAATTTTAGCTTCATAATCTTTCCCAACAATCGCTGTATTGTTTGTATAAAAAAGGACGCCGAAGCGCCCTTTTCATTTTCATTCACTTATTCTTCATTTGGTGTATTCAAATCACTTGAATTCTCAGGTACTTCTAGATTTGTGTCATCAGCCACCATTTCTTCAACAGTATCTAAGGACTCGTCTAAAATTTCCTCTTCATCTTCAACTGCTTCAATCGCCTCAACACCTACCAGGGTTTCATTTTCACCTAAACGAATGAGACGAACACCTTGAGCGTTACGACCGGTCTGCGCAACTTCAGAAGCACGGGTACGTACTAAAGTGCCACCATCAGAAATCAGCATCAATTCTTTGGTTTCATCAATCGCTACTGCACCCACAAGCTCGCCATTACGCTCAGAGGTCTTAATGGCGATTACGCCCTTACCACCACGTTTCTTGGTTGGGAAATCATCTACTGGTGTACGTTTACCATAGCCATTGGCAGAAGCACATAAAACTTCTCCAGTTTCAGGCACAACCACTAATGAAACAATACGACTAATAAAGTTTGCATCTGAATCATCTTCTTCCGAATCAGACTCTTCCACTTCATCCGCTTGAGCAGAACCAATGGTCACTCGCATACCACGGACACCTTTAGCAGAACGCCCCATTGCACGAACATCAGTTTCAGCAAAACGGATAGCTTTACCTTCGTTCGAGAACAACATGATTTGTTGCTCGCCATCGGTAATAGCTACACCAATTAAAGTATCTTCTTCATTGAGCTCTATTGCGCGTAAACCATTTGAACGAACATTACTAAACTGTTCAAGTTCAACACGTTTTACTGTACCAGATGCCGTTGCCATAAATACAAAGAAATTCTTACGCATTTTCTCTGCTAGATCAGCAAATTCCACCAACGTTTCATTGTCCAAATCCGATGTTGAAAGCTCAACACCTAACTCTTTCAATTGCTTACGCAGTGCATCAGATAGTTCATCCGCATCTTCTGCCAATTCATCAAATGACGCTTTCAGTGCTTCATAGTGCGCTTCAAAAACACTGTTTTCACGTAATGTCGCCACATTGCTACGAACAAAGTTTTTAAAGTCAGCTAAGCGCTCTTTAAATTTCTTCGGTGCATCAATCACAGGAAGAATCGCTGTAATCGTTTCATCTGCATCCAATGGAAGTAAGTTCACCATTGGGCGACCTTTTGAACCACGTGACGCTTGTGGCACCTCAAACACTTTCAGACGGTAAACTTTACCTACATCGGTGAAACACAGCACAGTTGCGTGGTTCGATGTCACAATCAGGTGTTGAATGTAATCATCTTCTTTCATTGATGTCGCAGACTTACCACGACCACCACGACGCTGCGCAGCATAATCTGACAGCGGTTGAGTTTTTGCATAACCTGTTTTAGAAACAGTCAATACGACTTGTTCCTCAGGGATTAAATCTTCACGAGAGAAGTCAATACGCGACTCAACAATTGCGGTACGACGCGCATCGCCATATTGTTGCAAAATTAAAGCTAACTCTTCTTTAATCACGCCCATCAATAAATTAAAGTCATTGAGAATCGCTGTAAGTTCAGTAATCTGACCTAAAATTTCAGTATATTCAGCTTGTAACTTGTCTTGTTCCAAACCAGTTAAACGGTGTAAACGAAGTTCAAGAATCGCACCCACTTGTGCAGGTGACAAACGATAAATCTGGCCGTCCAAACCAAACGGACGACTTGGATCCTCACCTTCAATTTCATCTGGACGTACAGAAACTGAACCTGCTTTTTCAAGCAATGCAATTACATTGCCTGCTGCCCATTCACCTGCTTGCAAACGCTCACGTGCTTCAGATGGATTTGCTGATGTCTTGATAGTTTCGATGATTGCATCAATATTTGCAAGTGCAACAGTCAAACCTTCTAAGATATGACCACGTTCACGTGCTTTGCGTAACTCATACATCGTACGACGTGTCACCACTTCTTGGCGGTGACGAATAAATGCCGCAACAATGTCTTTCAAATTCATTAACTTTGGCTGACCATTATCTAGGCAGACCATGTTAATGCTGAATGAGTTTTCAAGCTGTGTATTTTGGAACAGATTATTCACCACAACCTCAGCGTTTTCACCACGCTTCAAGTCAATGGCAATACGCATACCCTCTTTATCAGATTCGTCACGTAGCTCTGAAATACCTTCAAGTTTTTTCTCTTTTACCAGTTCAGCAATACGCTCAATGGTTTTCGCTTTGTTGACTTGATACGGAATCTCGGTAAACACGATCGTGGTACGACCTGTTTTTGGGTCTTCCTCAAAATGGTATTTACCACGAATGTGCAAACGACCTTTACCCGTACGGTAAGCATCTACAATACCCGCTTTACCGTAAATAATGCCACCTGTAGGAAAATCTGGGCCCGAAATATATTCCATCAACCCTTCGATTGAAATATTTGGGTTTTCAGCATAAGCCAAACAAGCGTTCACCACTTCAGTCATGTTGTGTGGCGCCATATTGGTCGCCATACCCACAGCAATACCTGTCGTCCCATTAATCAATAAATTTGGAATACGCGTCGGCATGACTTGAGGAATACGCTCAGAACCGTCGTAGTTGTCTTCCCAATCCACCGTATCTTTTTCAAGATCGGCCAAGATTTCATGAGTCAACTTCCGCATACGCACTTCGGTATAACGCATCGCAGCTGCGCTATCACCATCGACCGAACCAAAGTTCCCCTGACCATCAACTAATTGATAACGCAAGCTAAAGTCTTGAGCCATACGAACGATGGTTTCATACACAGCAGAATCACCATGCGGGTGATATTTACCGATTACATCACCAACCACACGGGCAGACTTTTTATAAGCTTTGTTGTAGTCATTGCCCAATTCGTGCATTGCATAAAGCACACGACGATGAACAGGCTTTAGACCATCTCGAACATCGGGCAAAGCACGAGAAACAATCACGCTCATTGCATAGTCAAGATACGAGTTCTTGAGTTCATCCTCAATCGCAATCGGTCTGATTTCCGATACGCTCATGCATACTCCTTATTCTACAAACGTAAAGCCGCTTGCATTTATATGTCGTAAAACTTGCAAAATTATTAATTCAAAAGACTGAACTAAAAACTAAAATATAGCCGTAAATTATAGCATAAATACTCTGATTTTTGTGTCGCTTAGTCGTCGTTAATCTCGTTAATTTTCTTTAATTTAGGGGTTATTTTTTACACATGTATAGGATCTCATTTTCACGCTTACCACTATTGTCTTTTGGCATCATATAAAAAGTAAAAAAGCCCTCATTTTTGAGGGCTTTAGATCATACATGTTGATAAAAGCTATTATTTTAATACTTGCTTATCTTGCTGCATAATATTGAAAGCCATCATAAATAGACCAATAATCAAAGGAAACTCATACAGCTCCTCCATGAGGTCTTTATAGGCAACATAATGTAAAAAGATCCCACCATAAATACGACTATGCTCAATCCCATCTGAAATAATTAGCCCCATTAGAGTCATTAACATAGCCCATGCTGGAATGGCCACATGCTTCATTTTAAACGCAATCTCTTTTCGTAACGGCTTTGCAAACAACATAAACACAACAGAGCCGATTAGAATAATCGAGATACCTCGAAAATACATTTTAGGCACATCTGGAAAGTAATCACGCCCCCAACTAATACTACGACCGAATAAAAGTAACCACCACAGCACAGACCATAGCCAAAAGTATTTTTTAGTCTCAGGCAGTTTCATCGGTTGCATATAGAAATAACTAATTGCTGCAAACGTCAACAAGAGTATGGCCTGAATATTTTCTACAGCACGAACAACGGCACCACCAATGAGTGGAAACTGAAAGTCTGCGAGAAAGGGAAAAAGTAAACACAAAAGAGTGATGATCAGAACAGACCAAGACACCCGAGTATCAATGAGCAAAACAGTGACCCCCAACTTAACAAAAGAGTTTTTGTATAAGTTAAGCTTAAAAATAGATGGCAAATAATATCACAAATACAAAAATGAGCTAACACACCAATCTTAAAGAATTCTTAATTTTGATCACATTTTACAAAATACAATGGTTTAAAACGACAAACTTAAATGAGGGACATCAGGTCTTTTCACCTGAAAAATACAACTCAATCCATAAAATGACAAATAGAAAATGCCCCTGTGAATGCAGTTAAATTTTAGTTTAACTGCCTACACAGGGGCACTTTTTTGAAACGGTTATTCGTGATTAGATTTTAGAAACTAACTCAGGAACAACGGTATTCAAATCACCTACCAACCAGTAATCTGCTACTGCATTGATTGGTGCTTCTTCATCTTTGTTGATCGCAACGATCACTTTAGAATCTTTCATACCTGCCAAGTGCTGAATCGCACCAGAGATACCTACAGCGATATACAGATCAGGTGCAACGATTTTACCTGTTTGACCCACTTGCATGTCGTTTGGAACGAAACCAGCGTCAACCGCAGCGCGTGATGCACCTTGAGCAGCGCCCAATTTGTCAGCCAATGGATCAAGAACAGTATGGTAGTTCTCACCTGAACCCACACCACGACCACCTGAAACTACAATACGCGCAGCAGTTAATTCTGGGCGTTCAGATTTCACGATCTCTTCAGCAACAAACTTAGAGATAGCTGCATCTTTTGCATCACTTACAGCTTCAACTGCAGCAGAACCACCTTCAGCAGCGACAGGGTCAAATGCTGTACCACGTACAGTACCAACAATGATTGCCTCATCAGACTGAACTGTTGCAATCGCATTACCTGCGTAGATTGGACGTTTGAACGTGTTTGCAGATTCAACAGCGATGATGTCTGTGATCATGCTTACGTCAAGAAGTGCAGCTACACGTGGAAGAATATTCTTACCTGTTGTAGTTGATGCAGCCAATACGTGTTTGTAACCGCCTTTCGCGATGTCTGCAACCAAAGCAGCAACGTTTTCAGCCAATTGGTTTGCATAAACTGCATTGTCAGCAAGTAATACTTTGCTTACACCCGCAACTTTTGCAGCAGCATCAGCAACTGCTTGTGCGCCAGAACCTGCAACTAATACAGTGATATCACCACCGATTTTTTGAGCTGCAGCAACAACGTTTAAAGTTGCACCATTTAGTGCTTTGTTGTCGTGCTCAGCGATAACTAAAATACTCATGATTTTATCCTTCTGTATTAGATCACTTTCGCTTCATTTTTTAGTTTTTCTACAAGCTCGTCTACAGACTTCACTTGTACACCAGCTTTACGTTCAGCAGGTGCTTCAACTTTAACTGTTTTCAGTTTAGTTGTTGTCGTAACACCAAAATCAGCAGGCGACTTTGTATCAAGCGGTTTTTTACGCGCTTTCATGATGTTTGGAAGAGCAGCATAGCGTGGCTCGTTCAAACGTAAGTCAGTCGTGATGATTGCTGGAAGTGTAAGCTCAACAGTTTGTAAACCACCGTCGATTTCACGCGTTACTTGTACTTTATCGCCATCAACTTTAACTTCAGAAGCAAAAGTACCTTGACCTGCACCTAGAAGTGCGCCAAGCATTTGACCCACTTGGTTAGAGTCATCATCAATTGCTTGCTTACCAAGAAGAATCAACTGAGGTTGTTCAGCGTCAACAACGCCTTTCAACACTTTCGCAATTTCTAAAGCACCCAGTTGGCTGTCATCAGCTTCAACCAAGATACCACGGTCAGCACCAAGCGCCATTGCAGAACGAATCTGTTCTTGCGCTTCTTTAGGACCAATAGAAACAACAACGATTTCTGAAACAGTTCCTTTTTCTTTTAAGCGAACCGCTTCTTCCACTGCGATTTCACAGAATGGGTTAATTGACATTTTAACGTTTGTTAAGTCAACACCACTGTTGTCCGGCTTAACGCGAACTTTAACGTTGGCATCAACCACACGTTTTACAGCAACAAGAGCCTTCATGTAATCCTCGGCTGTTTTAGCAAATGTAAATGTTGAGAAAAGTTAGTTTAACTCTTCACTTAAATTTTTTTAGGTGCCCTATCTTGCAATGTGTACGGCATTTCGGTCAAGTCACAATTCATCAAAGAGCTGTAAAAATGCGTAATTTTAGCTGAACGTCGCGTTCATACTTTTTTATACGCAGTTTATTTGCACAAAATCATACATATATTAAGGATTGATTTTTATTATGTTTTTATTTGATTTGTATTATTGGCAGATCTGATTTCTTTTCTGCGAATTTGCTTCAACTACGAGTTATTGACTGTCTGTTCACATCTTTGTCTTGGTGTTGAAATTTGTCATTTAAGATAGAAATGCTTTCGAGTAAATTAAAGTCACACTCTCTGCATTTCCACATCACATCATATAAGCTATTTATGACGCTTTATTGAAAGCGCAATTAAAAAAAAGCATGTCATTCAGACATGCTTTTGATCTCAGCTTAGTTCACAATGAGCCATGTTGCAGCCAAAGCCAACAAACTTCCAGAAGTGCCATCAATCCATTTTTGTTTACGCGCATCTATTTGAGACTTCTGTGTGATTTTTGCAAAAACAAAGCTCAAACTACAGTACACCACAAAAATCATAGCAATAAACAGCAAAGAAAGGATCAGGCCTTGGCTAACTGTATGACCTGACTTATCTATAAATTGCGGTAAAATTGCAAAGTAAATCAACATTCCCTTAGGGTTTAATAGCGCGGTAAAAAAGCCTTTTTTGATTGGATTACGTTCCACTTGACGTTCCAGTTGCAGTTTTTTGCTACTAAACACTGACTTTAATAAACCAAAGGCCAAATACAATAAATAGCCAATTCCTAACCAACGAATAGTTTCAAACAAAACAGGAAACGATACAATAATGGCTGCAATACCCAAAGCCACTAAAATGGAATGGAGTAAGTAGCCTGTACACACGCCAACTGTTGCCATCATGCCTGCTTTTGCATCTTTGCCCATGACTTGAGACAGAATAAATAACATATCTGGCCCAGGTGTAAAAATCAGTGGCAGCACTGTGAGTGCAAAGAGTACATATACAGACATTTCCTTTCCCCTTTCATGTTTTAGAAAGTGAAAATTAGTATGTGCGAAATATTACAAAATTGGCTTTCAATTTATTCTATAATAAAACGTATTTTTCAAATTATATTCTAAGATATGAAACAATCACCAAAGTCTGTGCGTATAAAACTTGATCGTATTGATAAAAATATCATTCGCTATTTGCAAGACAATGGCCGTATTCAAAATAATGACCTAGCCCGTGAAATTGGCCTTTCACCCTCATCGTGTTTAAGACGTGTCAAACTTTTAGAAGAAGCAGGTGTCATTCAAAACTATACAACTGTGGTCGACCCGCAAAAAATTGGTCTGCAATTGATTCTGTTTTCACGTATTTGGTTGGTGGGACAGGATGCGGAAACCATTGATACTTTTATTGAGGCAATGAAAGAACTCCCTCAAGTTATGGAATGCTACATTATTTTAGGAGAATGCGATGCAATGCTGAAAGTCGTGGTACCTGATTTAGAAAGCTATCGCAAATTTCAATCGACACATTTAACTAAAAAGAATGGCATTACCAGTGTCAAAACAGACCTGCCTAGCCAAATTATTAAGCAAAGTTTTCAACTCCCGCTTGATGAAATTTGATGACCAGGTCAAAACCTTTTAGCATTGAAACTCAGCGTTTACGCTGAAGATCATGGCATGCAAATGATTTTGATGCGTTTGCAAAGTTAAATGCCGATGCCCAAGTGATAGGTTATTTTCCAAGTCCGCTCACGCAAACAGAAAACGATGCCCTTGCGCCAACATTTCAACAATTCATCAATCAAAATGGTTGGGCTTTTGAGCGGTTGAATTGAAGTACAAGCGAAAGTTTATTGGATATACAGGTTTACATATTCAACCTGAACGCTTTGATTTTTCACCTTGTATTAAAATCAGTTGGCAATTTGATCCAAAGTTTTGGCATCAAGGTTATGCAACTGAAGCGGCACAGGCTTGCTTATTTTTTGCTTTTTCTATTTTAAAATTAAATGAAATCGTTGCCTTTACCGCAGTTCAGGACATAGCTTCTGAAGCCATGATGAAACGTCTGGCCATGCAACATCGTGGCTATTTTAATCATCCAAAACTCGATCAAAACAGCCCGCTATTTGAGCATACACTCTATAGCATTAAGCCAACTGACTTTCTAAAAAATCACGATGAATATGACTTAAATCAATCAATTCATATTGTTCAAGATTAAAAATTTTCCAGACTTCAAGAAAGTCCTCTTTCAAATCAATGCTATTTGATGGCTGAGTTGTTGCTTGCCACTGTAAATCAGAAATCCAAAGATAATATTGTCCAGTTTCTGGATTGAACGCCTGAACTTTACCCGCAGCATTAACCCCTTGAACAAATGCATTTTCAGGCAGTACTGGCTCAATATTGGCTAAACTAATTTCAACAAAGTGTTTAACTTGACGTAGTCCATAACCCGCAAAAATATCTTTTTGCGCTGAACTAAGTTGATCATACTTTGCTTGTATATCTGAAATCATCTACTGACCTATATTCACACTTGTCATTTTCAATATAAGCTTAAAGTCACCATTTTTCTGAACAGGGAACAACAAGCCAATCCTATTTTTAAGTTTATACTCTAATTTTTGCTAAATGATTATTCTACAAAAGTTCATAATAGTGTTTTTTCGAGTTAAGCGCAGTCACCAAATGGGTTTATTTCAATGATTACAAAGCAAAAATAATGCCGAATTTTTTATTAATATTCTGCTTTTTTTGTATCCACTTTATTCTTAGCTCACTTAAATCAACTTTTGGCTGAAAACATTCAACGAAATATTACCAAACTTTTGTGACTTTATTTTTAAAAACCAATGCACTAATTTTTAGATTTCTGCTGTGCTCTGGGATGCGTCTGGTCATACACCTGCGCTAGGCGGTCAAAATCAACATGCGTATAAATTTGTGTAGTACTTAAATTACTATGCCCTAGCATTTCCTGCACCGCGCGTAAGTCACCACTATTTGACAGCATGTGACTGGCAAAACAGTGCCTGAGTAAGTGCGGATGCAGATCAATATTTACCCCTGCACGCTGTGCTTGAAACTTGACCCGATTTTCAATCTGGCGCATCCCCAAAGGATTGCCCTTTTGTGTAATAAAAACTTGTGCATCAGGAACAAAGTCCCCATTCCACAGTGGATAAATGCTTAGCCATTTCATCACTGCCTCTTTGGCTTTAGAACCAAATGGCACGACTCTAGTTTTATTCCCTTTACCTGTAATACGTAGTAACTGTCGATTGAAATCAATATCTTTAATTCTTAAGCCTTGTACTTCTGCTAGGCGTAATCCACTGGCATAGAGCAACTCAAGCAATGCTTTGTCGCGGTACCACATTTGCTGTTCGACTTCTTTTTCAGGTAAAGCCTGATCCAAAATTTGATTGATGGTTTCAATATCGACCAAGCCCGGTAAAGGACGTGGTTTACGTTTAAGCTGAAAGTCATCACTAGGATTAAAAGCCAAATATTGCCCTTGCTCAGCCCATTTCATAAATTGACGAATCGCAGACAACATCCGCTGTAAACTGCTAGAACTAAGTTGTTGATGTTCAACTTTTTGTGCCACATATTCACGCAAATCGGTTGCTTCAACATCATTAAGTTGAAGTTTTTTCTGCTCACAGAACAGTAAAAAATCAGACACATCACGCTCATAAGCCTGCAAAGTATGCACAGACTGGTTTTGTATTTCTCGTTGTTTTAACCACATCGCGAGCAGTTGCATGGGCTCCAAGGTCACAAATCGCCTCTATTGTTCAGTCAAATAAAGAATGCTTATATTTTGCATAGTAACACTGTCTAAGCTTTTTAGATGTGTCTTTCATTTTGCATAAAAAAGCACTGACGAATCAGTGCTTCTTATGTGAGTCTCAATTAGTTTTGGTAATAACTCAGATCAATACGTCCTTCGTAGACATTTGCGGTTGGACCTGTCATCCAAACCACATCGCCGTCACGCCATTCGATATGTAACTTACCACCAGCTAGCTCGATCTCAACTGATGGGGCTAGTAAGCCACGGCGCATACCAGAAACTGCTGCGGCGCATGCCCCTGTACCACATGCAAGTGTTTCGCCTACGCCACGCTCGAACACACGCAAACGCGCATGTTTTTCATCAATAATCTGCATAAAACCAGCATTGACACGTTGTGGAAAACGCTCATGTGACTCCACCTGAGGACCAATCCTTGCAACATCAGCTCTAATCACATCAGGAACAATAGTGACTGCATGCGGATTACCCATGTTGACCACATCAATTGTAAGCTGTTCATCATTTGCCAAAGCAATGTCATACAAAGCTTCAGGCGCATCCGCAATAAATGGAATTTCCTGCGGCAAAAATTTTGGATAGCCCATGTTCACCCGCACCCAGCCATTTTGGCCGAGTTCAGGTTCCACAATTCCTGCTTTGGTTTGTACTTTAATCTTGGTTTTCGTGGTCAATTGACGCTCATGCACAAAGCGGGCAAAACAGCGAACCCCGTTACCACACTGTTCAACTTCAGAACCATCGGCATTAAAAATGCGATATTTGAAGTCAACATTGGGTAAGTCAGGTGGTTCAACAATCAAAAGCTGATCAAACCCGATGCCAAAATGACGGTCAGCCAAACGTTGAATCGTTACCGTATCCAAAAAAGCTCTTTGGCTAATGAGGTCAACCACCATAAAGTCATTGCCTAGACCATGCATTTTGGTAAATTCTAAAAACATCTGCATTATCCTTCAGGCAATAAACGTTCTTTATCCCAAAGTGACTCAATGGTTTCACGCTCACGAATCAAATGCGCTTGATCACCATCCACCATCACCTCAGCAGCTCTGCCACGACTGTTATAGTTTGAGCTCATGGCAAAACCATAGGCTCCGGCACCCAATACAGCAAGCAGGTCATTTTCTTTCAGTGCAAGCATGCGCTCTTTACCTAAGAAGTCACCCGTTTCACAAATCGCCCCAACCACATCCCACGCTTGTTCCTCAACATCCGAACGAGGTGTAACGGGCTGAATATCCATCCACGCCTCATACAACGCAGGACGAATCAAGTCATTCATAGCTGCATCAATAATGGCAAAGTTACGATGCACAGTCGGCTTCAATAAATCAACTTTGGTCAGTAACACACCTGCATTTGCAGAAATACTACGTCCTGGCTCCATATACACTTTCAAACCTAATTTTTCTAAAGCAGGCTTCATTGCATTGGCATATTCAAACACAGTTGGTGGGACTTCATCTTTATAAGTCACGCCTAAACCACCACCAATGTCGATATGTTTCAACTGAATGCCCATCGCTTTCAGTTGATTGATCATCAAAATCATACGATCTAAGGCATCAACAAAAGGTTGTGTCTCAGTCAACTGTGAACCAATATGGCAGTCAATCCCAATAATCTCTAAATTCGGTAGGGTTGCAGCATAGGCATAGGTTTCAAAGACCGCATCAGACGGAATTCCAAATTTATTTTCTTTCAAGCCTGTTGAAATATAAGGATGCGTTTTCGCATCTACATCTGGATTAACGCGCAGTGAAATCGGTGCTTTTTTGCCGAGCTTGGCTGCAACTTTTTGAATCCGATCCAACTCTGCATAAGACTCGACATTGAAGCATGCAATACCCACTTCTAAGGCTTTTTGAACGTCTGCTTCAGTTTTACCTAAACCCGAAAATACGATTTTAGAAGCATCACCACCAGCTTTTAGCACTCGAGCCAGTTCCCCACCCGTCACAATGTCAAAACCAGCACCCAGCTTCGCAAGAACATTCAATACTGCAATGTTTGAGTTCGACTTGACCGCAAAGCAAATTTGATGATCAATAAAATCAAAAGCACGATCCATTTCTGTGTAATGCTTTTCAAAAGTGGCCTTTGAATAAACATACAGTGGCGTACCAAATTGCTGCGCAAGCTGTTGCAGTGAGCATTGCTCGGCCTGCAAAACCCCATGATTGCGGGTAAAACTCATGAATGTATCCTTTCTATGAAGCGTTTAAGGGATTAAGGTTGATTGGTTTCAACTAAAGGTGCAGCAAACTCTTGCTTAACGGATGTTGAGTCTTCCTTTTGTGCAACTGGTTTTTCAGCGGCATCTTTATAAAGCAAATATTTTGCCCGTTTGTCGTAGTTTGGATCATTTGGCATATGTAATGCACCAGATTGACCACAACCAATGAATGCAGTACTCATCACCAAGACACTGATGCAGCAAATGACAGAACGCATCTGACCACCTATTTAATATTTTGAAGAAGTATAACCTGATCAAGAGACATGACCAAACCACTAAGCGCTAAAGATTATAGTGTGTGAAAAAAAAACACCAGTTAAAGACTGGTGTTTTTCTCAATCACAGTGATTATTTATTTTTCGGTTTGTAAAAACCAAAATAACCAATAATTAAAATAATGAACCAAATTGGGCTCACCATTAAAGCTTTCATGGTGTCGGCTTCTAAAGACAGCACATAAATCACACCAATGAAGAAAATAATCACAAACCAACAGGTAAATAAACCGCCTGGTAGTTTAAAGGTTGATTTTGCATGTAATTCTGGACGAGTTTTATAGTAAACAATGTAGCTCCAGATAATCATAATCCAAACACAGATAAACAAAATCGTCGAAAGTGTGGTTGCCAAAGTAAAGGCTTCAACTGTATTTGGAACAAAATATTGAAGCGCTGCGCCCAACAACAAACACACTGCAGAAAAATACAGTGCATTGGCAGGAACAGCACGTTTGTTTAAATGACCAAATGCTTTTGGACCTTGCTCTTCACGTGACAAACCAAACAACATGCGCGAAGTTGAAAACACACCACTGTTCATGGATGACATCACAGAAGACAGCACCACCAAATTCATGATGATGGCAGCAGCAGCAATCCCCGCTTGGCTAAACAAGTTCACAAATGGCGAGACTGTAGGGTCAATTGTGTTCCATGGAGTCACAGACATCACAATCACTAAAGCCAACACATAGAAAATGATGATACGGATTGGAATCGAGTTGACTGCTTTAGGCAAATTCTTTTCAGGATCTTTGGTTTCAGCAGCAGTCGTACCTACCAATTCCACCCCAACAAAGGCAAAAATAGCGATTTGGAAACCAGCAAGGAAGCCTGTCACGCCTGTAGGGAAAATCCCACCATGTGACCAAAGATGCGTAAAGGATGCGACCTCACCTGCTGTTGAGGTAAACCCTGTGAAGATCATCCACAAACCCACAGCGATGAGCACAACAATTGCAATAATTTTGATCAGTGCAAACCAAAATTCAAGCTCACCAAACAACTTCACCGTCACTAGGTTTAAACCCATGATAAAGACTATGGCGGCAATACTGATCATCACCCCTTCACCCGGAGTGAAAGGCAAGCCTCCATTAAAGAACTGCAGGTAATAAATAATGGCTGATAAGTCAGCAATACCAATGGTGATCCAACATAACCAGTATGTCCAACCGACAAAATAACCTGCCCACGGCCCAATCAAATCCGTTGAAAAGTCAATAAATGACTTATATTTCAAGTTCGATAGTAGTAATTCGCCAAGCGCACGCATGACCAAAAACACCATAAAACCAATAATCATGTAGATGATGAGAATAGACGGCCCAGCAAGGCTAATGGTCTTCCCCGACCCCATAAAGAGACCTGTACCAATTGCACCGCCAATCGCAATTAATTGTAAATGCCTATTGGACAAACTCCGTTTTAAATCGCCTTGTTCAGAGGTCGATTCTGTATTTTCTAAACTCATTCTTGATGTCATCTTATATATCCAACCGCCAAAATTACCCGAAAAAAACACAAAAATAAAAACAAAATTGCATTAATCTATTTTTTCAACATATTTTGAAAAGTTAATTAATTTTTCTTATATTTCCCTTGAAATAAATCATGCTCCAAGGGCTGTTCAGAAAAAAATCTCAAAATGCTTGTCAAAAAATAAATTCCATGCAACAAATAGACCAAGACTAAAAAAGACAAGAAATCGTGCAGGATGCATGACTATGGCATATCAATTGCTTAATAAAACTCAAATTTTTTATAGAAATTTCAAGTTTTAAAACATAGAGGATCAAAAGAAAAATGAATACAGAAAATTTACAAACATTTATGGAAATGATTAGTGGCTGGGTCTGGGGGCCCTACATGCTGGTCCTCATTGTTGGGACAGGTATATTTCTCACCCTACGTTTATTTTTTTGGCAAATTCGCATGTTGCCTTTGGCCTTTAAACAAGTTTTTGGAAAACACGAGGATGCCAAATCACATGCAGGAGATATTTCTCATTTTGCGTCATTGATGACCGCGCTATCAGCGACTATTGGTACAGGTAATATTGCAGGTGTGGCAACAGCCTGTGTTTTAGGTGGTCCAGGGGCTGTGTTTTGGATGTGGATGACTGCGCTGTTCGGTATGGCCACCAAATATGGTGAAGGTGTACTGGCCGTAAAATACCGCATCAAAAATGAAAAAGGCGAAATGTCGGGTGGCCCAATGTACTACATTGAACGTGGCTTAAAATGGAAATGGTTGGCACTAATTTTCGCCCTTTTTGGCACATTGGCTTCATTTGGTATTGGTAGTTCCGTACAGTCCAACACCGTTGCACTGGCTATAGAAAACAGCACAGGAGTTGCAACATGGATCACAGGCATCGTCATTACTGTATTTTCTGCCTTAGTGATTTTGGGTGGAATTAAGTCTATTTCCAAAGCAGCTTCTTTCATTGTTCCCATCATGGCTATCGGCTATGTCCTCGGCGGTCTGATCATTATCTTTAACCATCTTGAATTGGTTATGCCTGCACTTGAGCTAATTTTCCGGGATGCCTTTACTGGTGAAGCAGTAGCGGGTGGTGCGATTGGTGCGGTGATTCGTTATGGTGTTGCACGTGGCGTCTTCTCAAATGAAGCAGGTATGGGCTCAGCACCAATTGCCGCCGCTGCTGCAAAAACAGATCACCCTGCGCGTCAAGGTTTGGTCTCTATGACAGGCACCTTCATTGACACTATTATTGTTTGTAGTATTACGGGGATTGTATTGGTCATGGGCTTTATCATGGCTGGCAATAGCTTTGGAGGAGAAACAGGCGCAGTTTTAACAACCCATGTTTTCGATAAGTTACTTCCTGGAGTCGGTGGTTGGATCGTGACTTTTGGTATTGTGTTCTTTGCTTATTCGACCATTTTAGGTTGGTGCTACTACGGTGAAAAATGCTGTACTTATTTACTGGGCGAAAAGTATGTCCTCTTGTACCGCATTATTTACATCGCATCCGTTTTCATTGGCTGCGTTGCATCTCTTGATCTCGTATGGTTATTTGCAGACACCTTTAATGGTTTGATGGCCGTTCCAAACTTAATTGCTTTGCTATTACTCTCAACAGTCATTGTGAAAGAGTCACGTGATTTTATCGAAAAACGAAAATCAGGTGAGTTGTATTAGTCTCTTTGAAAATTCCTTTGCAAGTCTGTATATCAAAGCCACCTTCGGGTGGCTTTTTGATTTTGAGCATTCATTTCAAATCCAATCCTCTGTATGCTGTGAAGCAGTCTAATCTTAAAATAGTGCACCCAATCGAGCATGGCAAAAGTAAAAAGTGTATATCGTTGCGAACAATGTGGCGCAGATCACCCAAAATGGGCAGGCCAATGTTCAGAGTGTGGTGAATGGAACAGCTTAAATGAAGTCAGTATTGCCCCTGCTGTCAGCCATCGCGCACAGCCTAAAATGGGCGGGGGTTATGCAGGTCAAGCCGCAGCAATTACCACATTAAACCAAATTTCAGTTTCGCATGAAACACGCCTAGCAACAGGGATAGGCGAATTTGATCGGGTGTTAGGGGGGGGCTTAGTTACAGGTTCTGTCGTCCTAATCGGGGGGGATCCTGGTATTGGTAAATCGACCATTTTACTGCAAACAGCAACCCATATGGCGGCAGCCAATAGCGCAGCCTTGTATGTCACTGGTGAAGAATCACTCTCTCAAGTTGCTTTACGTGCAAGCCGCCTCGACCTACCAACAGATAAACTCAAAGTTATGGCAGAAACCTGTGTTGAGCGTATTTGTGAAGTACTTGCACATGAACGCCCTGCTGTGGCTATTCTGGATTCGATCCAAACACTGTATACCGAGACACTCCAATCTGCACCGGGTGGTGTATCTCAAATTCGTGAATCTGCAGCCTTACTGACACGTTTTGCTAAAAATAGTGGAACCGCACTGTTTATTGTAGGACACGTCACCAAAGAAGGTTCACTGGCAGGGCCCCGTGTACTTGAGCATATGGTGGACTGCGTGTTGTATTTTGAAGGTCAATCCGACTCACGTTACCGAATGATTCGTGCTGTTAAAAACCGTTTTGGCGCAGTCAATGAACTCGGTGTTTTTGGCATGACAGATAAAGGCTTAAGAGAAGTAGCGAATCCATCGGCAATTTTTTTAAGCCGTTATGATGAGGCGATTCCCGGTTCAATCGTGATGATTAGCCGTGAAGGTACTCGCCCACTCTTGGTCGAAGTGCAAGCTTTGGTGGATGATGCGCATGGTCAACCACGTCGGGTCGCTTTAGGCTTAGAACAAAACCGTTTAAATATGCTTTTGGCAGTCATGCATCGTCATGGTGGCGTGCAAACATCTGGACAAGATGTTTACGTGAACGTGGTTGGAGGGTTAAAGATCACCGAAACAGGCTCTGATTTAGCCGTCTTATTGGCCTGTGCCTCTAGTCTTCGAGCGAAAGCCTTGCCACAACAGTTAGCTGTTTTTGGTGAAGTCGGACTCTCAGGTGAAATTCGCCCTGTTCCTAATGGTCAAGAGCGTTTAAAAGAAGCCATTAAACATGGATTTAAGTACATTATTCTGCCTCGTGGTAATGCACCACAAAAAGATATTGCAGGTGTTACCGTCATTTCAGTTGCACGCTTACATGAAGCTTTAACCGAAGCAATGAGCTTAAGTGATGAACTCAACTAAAATATACACGTTTTTTATTGAAATTTAGGATAAAAGACTGCATAAAGGTAGAGTCAATATTTATTTTTTATAGAGTAGGAAAATTTGATGGAAGTTCGACAGCGTGGCTTGATTGCTGGTTTATTAACAGCGGCTCTTTTAGTTGCACCTTTAGCTGCAGAAGCTAAACGTGCAGGTGGTGGTAAAAGCCACGGCATGAGCCGTCAAGCTGCACCAACTCAGTCTTATCAACAACCTCGTCAAGCAACTCCAGCTCAACAACCTACTGCGCCTGCAACGGCTCCAGCTAAATCTGGCCCAGGCGTAGGGGGTATGGTTGCAGCAGGTGTAGCGGGTGCTGCAATTGGTGCTGTTGCTGCAAATGCATTGGCAGATGACAATTCTGCTTCTCAAGCGCAAGCACAGGAAGAAAAAGGTGGCATTCCAAGTTGGATTTGGATTTTACTTGCCGCTGCTGTTGCTTTCTTCATTTTCCGTAAAATGGGCGCAAAAAAAAAAGTAGCGGCTAATCCTTATGCGCCAAACAGTGGTTCTAATCAATCACCGTTTGGCCAACAAGCTGCACCACGTACATCTAACGACAGTACCAACATCTTTGGTCAATCCGTAGGTGGCTCAACTGCTGCTCCGCAGAACAATGCACCTTTTGGCGCAGCATATACCAACAGTGGCAGTCAGCTTCCTGATGGTACAGAGCCCGCTGCGTTCTTACGTATCGCGCGTCAACGTTTTAACCATATTCAATCTATGAATACAGCAAGTAACATTTCTGAGATTCAGCGTTATTTAACACCAGATCTTTATCAGTCTATGTATCAAGATATCATGGCAAATCAAGATCAGGATGTAGCTGAATTTTCAAACCTGAATGCGATGGTTGCAGATTCTGCAACTGAAAATGGTCAATACGTAGTAAGTGTACGTTTTACGGGCACAGTAAGTGAAGATCTTAACAGCTTACCTCAGCCGTTTACTGAAGTTTGGCATTTTGTAAAACCTGCGGGTTCTAGCCAAGACTGGTTAGTTGCAGGTATCCAACAAGAAGCTTAATTTTTAAATACAAAAATAGCGACTTCGGTCGCTATTTTTTTACGCATCGTATCTCTAAAACAGGCTTGTCGATTCAAAACACCCTCCAACTTCACTTATATAAAACACCTCATAAATAGCAATTCTCCAGAGACTGTTCTATCTAAAAATCGAGCCATAATTGCCTATAACGGAAACCATCCACTGTACTAACAAACTGAATTCGATGAAGAATATATTTAGAAAAGGCATATGTAACCTAAATATCTCCAAACTGTAACGTAGCTCAAGACACACAAAGGGATTCGTTTATGCTCAAGTATAGTTTTAGCCTTACCGTATGGCGAAGATGATTCATCATCATGATAAGTTGTTCAAATTTCAACTAAATCCAATAGAGCTAATGATAAATTGCATGAAAATTTGATAAGTCTCCACCCAGACAATTTTTCAAAGAGCTTGAATTAATATTTCAGTCAACTACAAGTAAATAGACTGCTCTGTCTGTCACAGGCTCGTATAGATTTCACTATAAATTGCAGAAAGTATCCAAAGCATCTCGATCTTGTTAAGGACAACTCATACACAATGAGATAAAAAGTCAGTAAGTGTCTTCGATTCCTTAACTCTAAATAACCAAATGATTCTTAAGCCCAGAACCTGTACCCACCCGCAACTTTAATTACATTGATTCATAGCATCCATAAAAAATGCCTCTGAGTACAGAGGCATTCTAGTTTTATGGTTTACAGTATTATTCAGGTAAGGGTATAAACTGTGAATCTTGACTTTGCTCTTTTCTCTCCCCCACGACCACAGCAACATTCATTGGTTTTCCATCACGCTCAATCGAGATTTGAATGGTGCTATTGGGAGCTTGTAACGCAACAAAGTTAATTAAATGTGAAGTTGAAGTAATCACCTCTTCATTTACTTTAATAATTTTATCGCCTTTCTTTAAACCAGCATTGGCAGCTGGGCCATTTTTCAATACGTCCGCTACAACCACACCTGGTCCTTTCGGCTCTAAAATATTCACTTGCTCGACAGGAAGTAAGCTAATACCTAACCAGCCACGAACAACACGACCATCTTTGAGAATAGAATTTAGTACCTGTTGACAAATTTTTGCAGGAATCGCAAAACCAATGCCTAAAGAACCACCAGATTGCGAGAAAATTGCGGTATTGACCCCGATTAAATTCCCTGCAACATCAATCAGCGCGCCACCTGAGTTACCTGGGTTAATCGCAGCATCGGTTTGAATAAAATCTTCATAGGTATTAATGCCTAAATCAGAGCGCCCAGTTGCCGACACAATCCCCTGAGTTACTGTTTGACCCACACCAAAGGGATTACCAATCGCCAATACAACATCACCTACTTCATTACCACTCAACTTAAACGGTAAGACAGGCAAATCGGATAGTTCTATTTTAATCACAGCCAAATCCGTATCAGGATCTGTACCAATCACCTTTGCCACTGCACGGCGGCCATCATTCAGTGCGACCACAATTTGATCTGCTTGAGCAATCACATGGTTATTTGTCAAAATATAACCATCTGGGCGAACAATTACTCCAGACCCCAAACTGTTTTCATTTTTATTTTGACTAAACTGATCTGGAATTTGATTACCAAAAAACTCACGGAATGCAGGATCATTAAGTAGAGGATGATCGAGTTGTTTAACTTTCTGTGTAGTAAAAATATTCACCACTGCTGGCGCAGCCACTTTCACCGCAGCACTATAAGAAACCACCCCACCCGTACGCGTCGTATTAATTAAAGGTTCGACCTTTTCAGCAGGCATTTTGATACCGTCCGAAGCTACAGGCGCTTTTGGTTTTTGATACTGCTGCCACGCAAAAAATCCAGCAATGACTAAAATGAGTAATACCCAAGGTAACCAGGAAAAAGTCCTGCGCACGATTCCACCCTCTAAAATGTTTTAATTCATTGATGACTAAGTAATTTATGCCTATTGTAAAGCGAAATTCAACCTCTAGCACAAAAATAAGCAAGAGTTTTGTCATGCTTTAGTTACAATAAACAATAAGTTCCGATCTAATCAATTTAAATGAGTTTTTAAGTCGATATGGCAAAATTAAAAGACATTATCCAATGGTGTGACCAAACCCTAAAATCTCCCGAATTTAAGGACTATGCACCCAATGGTCTGCAGATTGAGGGTAAGGCTGAAGTGCGTAAAATTTTAGCTGCGGTTACAGCATCACAAGATGCGATTGATGCTGCAGTTCGAGAAAATGCGGATCTGTTACTGGTGCACCATGGCTATTTTTGGAAAGGTGAAGCTTACCCTATCACAGGGATGCGCGGTAAACGTATTAAGAGTCTCATTCAGCATGATCTTTCTTTAGTTGCGTATCACCTTCCACTCGATAGCCATCCAAGTCTTGGAAACAATGCAGCGATTGCTGATTTGCTCGATCTAGAACAGATTGAAGCGCTTGACCCCTCTGAACGTCATCCTATTGGCAATATCGGTTATTTAAAACAACCGATGCCTGTGGAAGACTTTAAACAATTCATTTCTGAAAAATTAAAGTTTGATGTGACCCATCTTCCTGCAGACAAGACCATGATCCAAAAAGTCGGTTTTTGTACTGGTGGTGCGCAAGATTTTATTGTCAAAGCCGCTGAACAAGGCTGTGATGCCTATATTTCAGGTGAAGTCAGTGAACGTACTTTCTATGAAGCCAAAGAACTCGATGTGCATTATTTTGCTTGCGGACACCATGCGACTGAGCGCTATGGCGTGCAACGATTAGGTCAAGCCCTTGTAGCACAATTTGATGTTGAGTATGTTTATTTCGAATTAAATAACCCGATTTAAGCAATCACTGGGATGAAGCTCTTTTCATCCCGCTCTCCCATAAGCTTTTACTGACCATATCAGCCCAAACCATAATTTAAACAAGCCATTAATTTAAAATACTATTTTCAATATTTTTATTCTTGTATCAGAGCATAGCATCAACTCAAAAAATCATTGTTTCATATACGCTTAAGATTCAAACGAATATGAATCATAAAATTTATTTCAATTCATACCATAAAATTGTAAATAATAAACATATTGATTCTCATTTACTTTTAAGCAGATAATAAAACTGCTTTGAAAAACATCCATAAACAATTTTGAATGATTAAAGGAATCAAACACATGGCATATTCTTTACCCACTCTTCCTTATGCATACGATGCGCTCGAACCTAATATTGATACAAAAACGATGGAAATTCACCACAGTAAACACCACCAAACTTATATCAATAACATTAATGGCGCGATTGCCGGCACAGAATGGGAGAAACTTTCAGTAGAGGAACTGGTTGCAAAAGTGAATGATGTTCCTACTGATCTTAAAAATATGGTGATCAATAATGCAGGTGGTCATGCCAACCACTCACTGTTTTGGACCGTCATGAGTCCACAAGGCGGTGGACAACCTACAGGAGCTGTGGCAACGGCTATTGATGAGCAACTCGATGGTTTTGATGCGTTTAAAGATGCATTTACCAAAGCAGCGATTAGCCGTTTTGGCAGTGGCTGGGCATGGCTGAGCGTGACCCCTACAAACAAACTCATTGTTGAAAGTAGTGCAAATCAGGACTCCCCGATTATGTGGGGGCATACCCCCATTCTCGGTTTAGATGTATGGGAACATGCCTATTATCTGAAATATCAGAACCGTCGTCCTGAATATATCAATGCCTTTTATAATGTGGTCGATTGGGATGAAGTTAATCGTCGTTATGATATGGCTCTACAATCTAAAGATTAGTTATTGATCGCAGTCTATTCAGATCAGTAAACCCATTAAAGTAACTTAGAGCCTGCTCAAATGCACATATTTCGTGCAAAAGGCTCTAACTACATCTTGTGTATCCGATATGTCTCCTTGCGAAAATTTTTGCATATTTTGTGTATTAAAAGACTGCCCTATTGTCTCTAGAATCATTTACAATAAATGCACTTAAAGTAAAACCCAGCAAATTTGCAAGGAATGAAACATGACAACCATTACTTTACCTGCACTTCCATATGGCTACGAAGATCTTGCTCCGCACATCAGCAAAGAAACTTTAGAATTCCACCACGACAAACACCACAATACTTACGTTGTTAACCTAAACAACCTAATCAAGGGTACTGACCTTGAAGGTAAAACTTTAGAAGAAATCATCACAGCTTCTGCTAGCGATGCATCTAAAGCAGGTATCTTCAACAATGCAGCGCAAGTTTGGAACCACACATTCTACTGGAACTGTATGGCTAAAAACGGTGGTGGTAAAGCAACAGGTGCTTTAGCTGCTAAAATTGATGAAGCATTCGGTTCTTACGAAAAATTCGCTGAAGAATTTGCTGCTGCTGCTACAACTCAATTTGGTTCAGGTTGGGCTTGGTTAGTTGCTGACGAAGTAAATGGCAACCTTTCTATCCTTAAAACTTCAAATGCAGACACTCCACTTGCACACGGTAAAGTTGCAGTGTTAACCATTGACGTTTGGGAACATGCTTACTACATTGACTTCCGTAATGCACGTCCTGTTTACATCAAAACTTTCCTTGAAAGCCTTGTAAACTGGGATTATGCAAACGCGAAATATGCAGGTCAAGCTGCTGGCGTTGAAAAATAAGATTCGTCTTATTTGAAAAAACCGCTCTTTTTGAGCGGTTTTTTGTTTTTGATGCCTAAACGCATATTTATAAAGCAAACAATTCATTTCTTTATATTATTTACTTGACCCATTTCCCTTTCCTCCCTAAAATGCGCATCAGATTCTCCAATAGCTCAGTCGGTAGAGCGACGGACTGTTAATCCGCAGGTCCCTGGTTCGAGCCCAGGTTGGAGAGCCACTATTCTTCCATAGCTCAGTCGGTAGAGCGACGGACTGTTAATCCGCAGGTCCCTGGTTCGAGCCCAGGTGGAAGAGCCAAGATTCTAAAAAGCCCAAGCATAATGACTTGGGCTTTTTTTATAGATCAACTTTTTCAAACATCAGCGCCTTCTCTTTTGCCTAAAAATGCAGATAAGCCTATCAATCTGCTTAGAAAAAAAACAATTAATCTAAAATTTAGCTTTTTTTGGCTTTGTAACTTGACCCATGTATAAATTTCTCTATACTGCATTTCAGATTCTCCAATAGCTCAGTCGGTAGAGCGACGGACTGTTAATCCGCAGGTCCCTGGTTCGAGCCCAGGTTGGAGAGCCAAATTTTAAAAAGCCCAAGCACAATGCCTTGGGCTTTTTTCTTTTATATCATCAGTGTGCAATCAAGAAACCCATATCTACTCCTTCTCAATCCATGTTTTCATAGAACTGACCAATACCATTAAATATTAAGCTAAGTTGATGACGCTAAAGATATAGTATTCAGCACAGCTTCGATAAAAGCTAAAGCGTTTATTTTTAAATCATTTAACGTAAATTTCATAAAAATATCAGCGCAAAGACTTGACCCTGCGTGCTTTGGCACATAGAATGCGTGCAGATTCTCCAATAGCTCAGTCGGTAGAGCGACGGACTGTTAATCCGCAGGTCCCTGGTTCGAGCCCAGGTTGGAGAGCCAAAATTCTAAAAACCCACTCCATTCGAGTGGGTTTTTTCTTTGCGATAGAAAATATTGTGTTCAATCTGAGTCAAATCATCTTTTTTATCATCGGCTGCTTCGCCACTATTATCTTAGTGATGATGGTCTACCCTGACCTGTTTCGCTCTAAGCAAAAATTTTATGCCAAACACGTCATTACGCCGTTTGAACGTAAAATGTTTATTCGCTTAAAAGAAGCCTTTCCGCGCTATCATATTCTCGCTCAAGTTTCATTTAGTTCGTTGATTACCAGTGATCACTATAAAATACGGGCCAAATTTAACCGTAAAGTTACCGATTTTGTTTTATTGAATGAGCAATTGGATGTGGTGGTCATTATTGAGTTGGATGACCCTTCCCACCTAGGCAAAGAACAAGAAGATGCAGAGCGTGATGCGATGTTGAATGAAGCAGGTTATATGGTTCTACGTTTTACTGAAATTCCCAGCATACGACAATTACACAAACAACTGGATTATTATGCTTCTGCAAAAAGCGCATAGGCTAGCGCTCTACTGCTCCACTCGCCTTTTGTTCTGCTAATCGCTTTTCAGCCGCCATTTTTTCTTGAATGAGTTGCTGCTGCTTCTCTTTAATCCGTTGATATTCAGCCTGGTTTTTCGCATCACTTTTTACTGCTACATAGGCCATCGTCAAAATAAAAAGCGGGATCACAATTCCTAGACTTGCCACCAGTATGACTTTTGGGCTTAATTTATTTGCTGATTTCACCATAATAAGCCTATTTTTCACATATTAAAATTTCAATGGGCCAACACTATAACAAAAAGAGCCTTAATCATGAGGCTCTTTCTACAATCAAATCATTCCATCTATACTATGATGGCACGATACCTGTGCAATGTTGGTTGCTACTCGCATCTTTTTCTGCATCAGTTAACACTATACCTGTCCCCGCAGACATATAAGTCTGTATAAAATCAACCGCATTTGCATTTTGACAAACAATAGCTTGGGTGTGACTCGCATTCGGTACAATCGTTAATTTATAACCATCAGCATAAGCCTGTTGTGGGAAGTAGCTGGTCGCGTTCGCTTTCATGTTTGCATATAAGGCTTGTGTTACCACAGGCAGTACGGCTTGATCATTTGCACCTTGAATAATAAATACAGGAGTTTTAATCACTTTCGCAGCAGTCGCATTAGTTGCAGGCTGATTATCAACCAAGAATTTCTGAACCACTGGATCTGATTTCATTTTATTTAAATCAATACCATACTGTGAAGTCCAATGGGTTGGATCTGCCAAAAACTCTACAACGCCAGCTTTAAATTGTTCTTGTAATCCATTGGCACTATTCGGTTCTGGATAACTCAAACAGGCACCATCATCACCATTACGACCATACGCACTTTCTGCAATATCAGCAGCATCAGCGGTAAAGATATTTTTTAAATCATAATCAGGTTGATACGCTTTAATACCTGAGCTTGCCAGTGCTGCATAAGCCAAAAGTTCAGCATAACCATCTGCAATTTGATCAATTGTCGCTTGTCCTTGTTCTGCTGTAATGATCTTGTTTGCAACTGCATAACGAACCTGTTGTAATTGCTCATCTAACCTATTAAGACCATGTGCTTTGGGCACGCCATTCGTATCCAGATTAAACTGTGGATCAAGATAAATTTGAATAATTTGCCCTAGACTAGATGCAGGTGCACCTGCTACTGCCCCCTTATAAGTTGTATCTGTATTGGCAAATTCTGCTGTACCCAAAGAAGCATGCCCACCTTGTGATTGACCAATCGACATCCAAGCGCCATTTAACTGCTTACCGTAATGCTCTTTTGCCGCTTTTACCGCTGCAATTGCGGAATTAGCCTGACTAGATAAGTTCAAATAAGGATGTACACCTGGTGTACCCAACCCCTCATAATCAGGGGCAACAATGACATAACCTGCAGCCAATAAGCTATTTGCTAAAATTTTGAAGCGAGGATGAATGACGTTTTTACTTGGGGCACAATCATCTGCACCTCCAACCGTTCCATGCTCCCAGACCACCACACGATAACCATCTTTAGGTTGAGTTACCTGTGGAAATAAAACCATTGCCGTTGCGGTCGCTGTCTTCCCCTGCACATTCGTCAGGTTATAAGTCATGACTTTAATAGATGAACTATTTTCCACGGTATCTAAAGCATAGTTCCCTTCAGACACATAGCTTGATTGTTGATGTGAACTAGACGAATTGTCATCATCATTACAAGCGGTTAAAGACAGTGTTGAAACAGCAACTGTCAGGGCTAAAGCTATTTTCGAATGTTTCATAAAATATCCTTTTTTGATCATTGTTTTTTAAGCATGAAACTACATGCCATTTTATTAAGGCATAAAAAAAGCACCCTGTATAGGATGCTTTTTGAACAAAAGTTTATTTTAAATATTTAATTCTAAAAAGATTCCAACAAAAATAATCAAACCTACCCAACGATTATGACGAAATGCCCAAAAACAACGCTGTGGATTTTTGTCTCTGGTTTTAGTCCATTGGTAAAGAAAATCCAGCATAACCATAAATAATGCTATTAAACCAAACGGTATCAATAAACTTTCTAAGTAAAGTGCCGTCCCAATTAAGACAACACTCGCAACTTGTAATAGCGCAATAATTTGAATATCAAAACGACCAAATAGGATGGCTGTTGATTTCACCCCAATTTTTAAATCATATTCACGGTCAGTGATTGCATACTGAGTATCGTAAGCAACTGTCCAAGCAAGATTGCCAAAATACAATAACCAACATGTAAGGCCTAAAGGCTCTCCAACAGCGGTATAGGCCATAGGAATTGACCATGAAAATGCCGCACCCAAAAACACCTGTGGCAAATGGGTATAGCGCTTCATAAAAGGATAAATAAAGGCAAGGAACAACGCGCCAAAGGAGCAATAGAACGTTTCAATTGGTAAAAACAACAACATACAAGCACTAGCGAAAACCAAAGCTAAAAACACATAAATTGCTTCTTTAGCGCTAATAATCCCTGTTGCTAATGGACGTGTCTTGGTGCGTTCTACATGTGCATCAACTTTACGGTCAGCAAAATCATTGATGGCACAGCCTGCTGCACGCATAAAAATTGTGCCTAAAATCATCGGAATTAAGATGTTTAGAGTCGGCATACCTCGGTTAGCAATCCATAATGCCCACATGGTGGGCCAAAATACCAACTCCGTACCAATTGGCTTGTCAAAACGACATAAATAATAATAGGCTTCTAAACGTTCACGCCAAGTAATCTGATGTGCAGCGGTCATGACTGTCCTTCACTTGCTGAATTTTGCTTCTGCAAGAACTGTTCAAAGCTCGCTAAAAACGTTTCTTGAACAATAAACTTGCAGCCATGCCAAGTATAACAGCTCTGTCTTGTCCAGCCATCATCCAACCAAATAACACGGCGTTCACATGCTGGATTGGTACGCTGAAATAAAAACCAACCTATAGGTTTTTTTCCAATATGTTTAAATAGTCGAGCACGACCTTGTAAACTTAAAATCGGAAAAATACTTTTAGCTTTAACCCAAGGCTCTGCATCACTGCCATATAAAAAACTTTCTCGCACCCATGAAATATGCTGATACGGCATATTCATCCATTTAGCATCAATAAATTGAAGACGCTGAAAATGCTCTTTGGTAGGTTGAACCCTAAACGCTCCATCTGCCAAATCCGTTAGTTGTTGCGTAAGTGAACCCGAAGCATATAACCATGTTTTTAGTTCCGTTGGAATCTGCTGCATAAGCCTACCTGTACCATTGATTTTACTGCGCACTTCACGCTTATTGAGTTATGAAAATGCCTTTGATGCTATTCTAAGATCAGCCACTAACAATTATCTGTCTTTGCAATGGTTTCAAATGTACCTTGTGGTGTTTTCACTAAAATAAAACCTTCGGCACTCAAATAAAAACTTTGGGGATAATCATAATCCAATGCCAACTCAGGGCTTTTCAATGCAACAAACTCTGCCTGCTTATAACCTTCAGAGGTACGACCAACTTCGATATACGTCACCATCGAAAAATTTAACTTAAACCCTTTGTCATGATTCTTAGGGTCAACCCAAGGATAAAAACTGGTGTGCTTCTTACGTTGTGCCATCACTCTCATCACTTTTTTTCAAGTTAAACAGATGATACAAAAAAACCCGCGACTAACGCGGGTTTTTTTCAGTGAAATTCAGTTCAGAATTACAAGCTGTAGTACATATCAAATTCAACTGGGTGAGTTGTCGTATTCAAGCGACGCACTTCTTCAGTTTTAAGTTCGATATATGCATCAAGCATTTCTTTAGTGAATACACCACCTTTCAGTAAGAATTCATGATCCGCTTGAAGCGCTTCAAGAGCCATATCTAGGCTGTGCGCAACTGTAGGGATTTTTGCTTCTTCTTCTGGAGGAAGATCATATAAGTTCTTGTCAGCAGCTTCACCTGGGTGAATCTTGTTTTGAATACCGTCGATACCCGCCATCAATAATGCTGCGAAACCTAAGTACGGGTTCATCATTGGATCTGGGAAACGAGCTTCAATACGTTTGCCTTTCGGGCTAGAAACGTAAGGAATACGGATAGAAGCAGAACGGTTACGTGCTGAGTAAGCAAGCATAATTGGTGCTTCGAAGTGTGGAACTAAACGCTTGTACGAGTTAGTAGAAGGGTTAGTAATTGCGTTCAATGCGCGAGCATGCTTGATTACACCACCGATGAAGTAAAGCGCCATCTCAGAAAGACCAGCATATTCATCACCAGCAAACAAGTTCTTGCCATCTTTAGAGATAGACATGTGAACGTGCATACCAGAACCGTTATCACCCACCATTGGTTTAGGCATGAAAGTTGCGGTTTTTGCATATTGGTGTGCAACGTTCCAAACAGCATATTTGAACTGTTGTACTTCGTCTGCTTTACGAACCATTGTATTGAAGCTTACACCAATTTCTAACTGGCAAGATGCAACTTCGTGGTGATGTACTTCTACACGACCTGGGCCCATGATGTCTTCAATACGTGCACACATATCAGCACGCATGTCATGTGAAGAGTCAACTGGAGGAACTGGGAAATAACCACCTTTCACACGTGGACGGTGACCAGAGTTACCTGATTCGTAATCTTTACCTGTAGACCAAGCAGCTTCTTCCGCGATCAATGTATGGCGTGCGCCAGACATGTCAACTTCCCACTTCACTTCGTCAAATACGAAGAATTCTGGTTCAGGACCAAAGAATGCAGTATCACCAATACCTGTCGATTTTAGGTATTCTTCAGCACGGCGAGCAATCGAACGTGGATCACGGTCATAACCTTGACCAGTTGATGGTTCGATAACATCACAAGTAACAACTACTGTTGGCTCAGCGAAGAATGGGTCAATAAAACCAGTTGCAGCATCTGGGCGTAAGATCATGTCTGATGCTTCAATGCCTTTCCAACCCGCAATTGAAGAACCATCAAACATTTTACCGTCTTCAAAAGTATCTTCATCGATAGTATCTGCTGGGTAAGTTACGTGTTGCTCTTTACCCTTCGTATCCGTAAAACGGAAATCGACCCATTTTGCACCACTTTCTTGGATGAGTTGTAGGACCTTATTCGCCATGCTCATTTTACTCCGATGATTTTTTGTTGCACTCTTCAGTGCGTGTTAGTAGTTGGTTCTTTTAAAGCAATTACCGTACCAACTTTAAAAAGCTTAGCTAAAATGTTGAATTCCTTATTAGAATAACCGTTTTGAAGCGTTTGCTTTTACTCTATTATACTGAGCTAAAAACTAAATGCACCATATTCACGCATGCTTCATGATATTTAATCTAAAAGATTTTCAGCATGATTCATAATGGTGCGTTTTTGTATTTTCTGTGCTTTTTTTACTCATTTTTTCTAAAATATGCGAGTATATCGTCCATTATTTTGATCTTTATTTCTATATATTGCACATATTTCCAAATGAAGATTATCTAAAAAAAATTGCATATTGATTACAAGTATATGTTTTTATATGAAATAAAAAAACAACAAAGCATCATACACAAGTAGCTACAAGCCGAATAGTTCAGTCTATTCAAAAAAATATGCTCTGTTTTGGTGACATTTTACTGGTGATTGAACTGTGCTTACACCTTCACTCTACTTTATCGCCATTCACACACCAAAATCACACATAAAATCAAGTCCAGTTGCTGTTTGCCCCAAGACTATAATGAAAACATTCACAAAGCAGACAATAGACTGAATTATACAAATTTCATAAGCACTTTCGCCCTACCATTAAGCTCGCTTTGCATAGTGAGATACAACAACATCAATAAAAAAATCGACATTTAGCCAAGCATTTGACCGATATAAAATGAAATTTCAGCTTTGAGTAGAGCAACATCTATTTCTTCAATATATATTTTTGAGTACAAGCCTCTTTGGCTTTATCGCGATGAACTTTGACCAGCACATAATCATTTTCTTTCCATGTCGCCAGTGGTTGTACTTCACTGCTATAAATACCCTTTGTTATTCAGGTTGAAACTCGCAGTAAACTTATCTGTACTATGGGACGCAAATACTTTTTTAAGTACCCCCAAATTCATACTGTAGCCATCATCTACGGTTTTATCGCTAACGTTATAGACCAATGACCAGTATGGGCGAGCCAGCTCGATTTCTATTCTGTTCATACTATTGACTTCAGTTTTTTAAATATTTTTGTCTATACCTAAAGCAAAAATAGTTATTCAAATTTTTCTTGTAGCTCTCAGTTGAAACATTGGAATTTAAAGTCTCGATTGGCTTGCCATCTTTGCCCGTGATCTCTTGCTTTGTTACACGGCCATCCGTTTCTTGGAAGGCTTGTTTCAGTAAATTCTGTTTAAGCCCTTTGTTTTTCCTGAATCATCGTACATACCTTGAAGCTCTTTAAGGCGAAATGCCTTGTTAGCTATCGCAATGTCTTCGATATTTGCTCGGAAGTCTTTGCATGTGCGGGTAAACAAGTCTTTTAATTTCTTACTGAGATTTCGACCTGCAACCTTGGTTGGGTCATAAAGTGCTACCTGTTGGCGTGTGATTTCAATCTTATATTCTTGCTTTACAGCTTTTACTACTTGTTGAGGGAGTTTCAAAGTATGCAAAATACTGAATTATAAACATTTTTACAGGATCATTAAGTGCTACCATAAATACCCCTTTATATAGCTACGTATAACAAGATAGCCAAAAAAGACCGGCGATTGCCGATCTCTTTTACTTAAATCACTTTAGATTTCAGCCTTATGTATAGCCGTATTTATATCTTCAATATATTTCTTGGTACAAGATTCAATTGCTTTGTCGCGATGTACTTTAACAAGTGCATAATCATTTTCTTTCCACGCCTCTAATGATTGCGGTCCGCTATTATAGCTGCACGATTTGTTATTCACGTCAAAATTCACTGTGAAATTATCTGCACTATAAGGAGCAAATGCTTTTGTAATCACTCCAAAATTCAAACTATAGCCGTTTTCTATATTCTTATCGCTTGAGTCGTAAACCAATGACCAGTATGGGCGAGCTGCCACGACAGCAATACTGTTAATGCTATTTACTTCAGTTTTTTGAATATTTTTATATGCTCCCGAAGCCACATAGTCCTTTAGATTTTTATTAATATCTTCTTGTGGGTTTTGAAGTTTAGATCTGTCTTGAATATCTTCAATCACATTCCCAACCAGCTCGTCTTTATAAATTGCCGTATTACTACCCAATAAAAGTAGTTTAGCTACTTGAGCTGTAGAAGTTTTAGCTCTTGTACCGCGTGTAATAATTCTTAGCTCTTTAGTATAAGCGTATTTATCATCTACTTTGCTGGTTGAACTACCAGTGTTTCCCTGTTGATAGTGTGGCAGAGATGCCATAGCTTGTGATGCACTCCCTGCTTGAGTAAACCCACTGCAAATACATAATAAAATAGAGCTAGTTACTATTCGTAATTTCATCGTTTATTTTCTTCTTTGTTTCTTCAATTAAGCGTCAATAATATACATTAAATATCTGAATAATTTAAATTAAATCTTTTATGTAGTTCAATTAATCACACAGTTCCCACAACACGCAGATAAAGTTGATTCTGCAGTTCTAGAGCGCATGACTAATGCTGTTGAACAACTCTTAAAGCAAAATTTAATTGAAAGGTGCATTGGGCGACAAGAGTTTGCTCACATGCTAAATATTGAACCTGAAACACTAGATTCACGTATTCGAGAGGGTCGGTATAATAAGCCATGTAAGGATGGCCGAAAGAGCTACTGGCTTCTTTCTTATGTTCAGTCAGTTGTTACAAATACATCAGAATCTGATACAGTAGCCGCCTAATAAGTGGCTTTTTTCAGGCCTTCACTTATTAATAACTTTATGCAAAGTGAGTAACATTGTGAGAAACACTATTTAGCAATGTTAATTACTATAATAAATTTCAAGAGGTTATGCTCAAAATGCTTCTCATGATCGACAACTATGACTCTTTTACATACAACATCGTCCAGTATTTTGGCGAGTTAAATCAAGAAGTAAAAGTAGTGCGTAATGATGCCGTGACATTAGAAGATATTGAGCGATGGCAACCTAAGTATCTGGTGATTGGTCCTGGCCCATGTTCACCATCAGAAGCAGGAATTTCCATTCCAGCTATTCAGCACTTTGCTGGAAAAATTCCATTATTAGGTGTGTGCTTAGGACATCAAGCAATTGGTCAAGCTTTTGGCGGCGATATCATTCGTGCCAAAAAAGTAATGCATGGTCGTTTGTCTGATATGCATCACTCCAATAAAGGCATTTTTAGCAACCTGCCGTCTCCATTTTCAGCAACGCGCTATCACTCACTGGTGATTGATCAAGCAACTTTGCCTGAATGCTTAGAAGTGACCTGCTGGACCAATGAAACAGATGGTTCCATTGAAGAAATCATGGGTGTAAAACATAAGACGCTTGCCGTTGAAGGCGTTCAGTTTCACCCTGAATCTATCTTGAGTCAGCATGGCCATCAAATCTTTAAGAACTTTTTAGAAATTTATGCATAAATGAGTGCAGTGAAAAATGAATATTCAACAGGCTTTAAATAACATCACCAAAAATATTGAATTGACCCAACCGCAAATGGAAGAGGTCATGCGTACCATCATGAATGGTGAAGCAACAGATGCCCAAATTGGTGCACTGATGATGGGTTTACGCTTAAAAGGCGAAAGTATTGATGAAATTACCGCCGCAGCTCGTGTCATGCGCGAGTTTGCCATCAAAATTGATGTCAGTGATGTGCCTTATTTAGTCGATATTGTAGGTACAGGTGGCGACGGTCAGAATTTATTTAACGTCTCGACCGCATCTGCTTTTGTGATTGCAGCAGCAGGTGCAACCATTGCTAAACATGGTAACCGTGGTGTTTCAACCAAATCAGGTTCATCTGACTTGTTAGAACAAGCAGGCATCCAGCTTGACTTAAACATGCAACAAACTGAACGTTGTATTCGTGAAATGGGCGTTGGTTTCTTGTTTGCACCAAATCATCATAAGGCCATGAAATATGCAGTCGGCCCACGTCGTGAGTTAGGCATCCGCAGTATTTTCAATTTACTCGGCCCGCTTACGAATCCGGCTGGGGTAAAACGTCTAGTGATTGGCGTCTTTTCGACTGAATTGTGCCGTCCAATTGCAGAAGTCATGAAACAACTGGGTGCAGAACATGTCATGGTGGTTCATTCTAAAGATGGTTTGGATGAAATTAGCCTTGCATCAAGTACCTATGTGGCTGAACTGAAACATGGTGAGGTGGTCGAGTGGGAAATCCAACCTGAAGATGTTGGTATCGAATCGCAAACCTTAACCGGTTTGATGATCCAAGACTCTGCGGAAAGCCTGACTTTGATTAAAGATGCTTTAGGTAAAAAGAAATCTGAAAAAGGTGAAAAAGCAGCCAATATGATTGCTTTAAACGCAGGTGCTGGTCTGTATGTCTCAGGACTTTGCACCAGCTATAAGCAAGGTGTGGCTTTGGCACATGACATTATCTATGGTGGTCAGGCTTTAGAAAAAATGAGCATCCTTGCCGAATTCACTAAAACTCTTAAACAATACGACGCTTGATAGACAGGATTTTGTCATGGTAGATATCGCAAATACGATTTTAGGCAAAATTGTAGATCGTAAGCAGGAAGAGTTTGCTGCACGCCTCAAACAACGTAGCTATAAAGATGTTGAAGAATGGGCACTTGAGGCAACGCCTGTACGTGGTTTTGCTCAGTCTTTACTAAGTAAAAAACCTGGTGTGATTGCTGAAATTAAAAAAGCATCTCCGTCTAAAGGGATCATTCGTGAAAACTTTGATCCTGCTGAAATTGCGCAACAGTATGAAGCAGCAGGCGCAGCCTGTTTGTCTGTGCTTACTGATGCCGACTTCTTCCAAGGTGCCGATGAAAACATCCAAATTGCACGTTCTCACTGTGGCCTACCAGCATTGCGTAAAGACTTTCTAATTGACCCTTATGGGGTGATTGAAGCACGTGCTTTACATGCTGACTGTATTCTTCTGATTGTGGCGTGTTTATCTGATCAACAACTCGAAGAAATGTCCAAAACAGCTTTTGAGCAGAATTTGGATGTGTTGGTTGAAGTACATGATGAAGCAGAGCTTGAACGTGCACTACGCCTCTCTGAACGTTGTTTGTTAGGTGTAAATAATCGCAATTTAAAAACCTTTGATGTCGACCTAAACACCTCGATTCGTTTGAAAAAACTGCTTGAACCCTCACGTTTACTGGTCACTGAAAGCGGTATTGCAACACCTGCAGATGTGGCAATGATGCAAGAGCATGACATCCATGCTTTCTTGGTCGGTGAAAGTTTTATGAAACAACCACGACCTGACCACGCTTTCACTGAGCTGTTTGGAACACCCGAAACACTCTAATCAAAATTTCAGGGTAAGAGCTAAGTCTTGCCCTGAATACTTTGTGATATGTCCTTTCAAAAAGCTGTTGAAGATCTTGTCAAATAACACCACCTACAAAACTGATGCGATCTCAAATTATTCAATTAAACCCTGTTTTTTGGCTTCATTCACTGCTTCCATTCTCGATCGTACCTGTAGCTTGTTATAGATTTTACGCAAATGCCACTTCACCGTATTGATGGATAAAAAAATCGACTCGGATATTTCTGCATCAGTACAGCCCTGACTTAATTTTTCCAGAATTTGTATTTCACGCTTCGATAAAGGTTCAACCTTCGTGCTATTTAACGAAACACCCCCACTGGTTTCAGTTTGATGCAACTTTTGTAAGTGCTGGATATACGCTATAAGCGTGGTCAGATGTTTTTGTTGCTGTCGAGCTAGATGCTGACTTAAATCAGCTAACATATCCCAAATGAACGGATGCTCATCTAAAATGACGCGCACAGCGTGTGTGGGCATGAGTCGCTCAAGCGCTTGTTGTAAATGGTCTAAAGCCTGTTCAGCCTGTTTCAACTGATATAGTGCTAATGCCAGTAAAACTTGAACTCGTGCCTGCCGTATAGGATAAATCTTAAAAAAGTCTAACTGTTGACTAAGATACTCTACAGCGAGCCGTACTTGGCCTGTAAAAATTTGTGTGCGAATAGGAATTAAATCGTCCCCACGTAGCAAATGAGTAAAATTTAGAAAAGGTTTAAAGGTGCCTTGTCCAACGTCAGCCAAGTCTGAATAAGGGTTTAACTGTTGTTGCACATAAAGTTGCACCGTATGTGCAAGTCGTGGAAGTGACCATTGACTACTACGGGTATGGGCTTGATTTGAACACAGCTGTATTGCGGCCTGATCTTGGCGCAAAGTCGCTAAACGCATCTGAAGAATATAGCCGACCATAACCATATCAGGCATGGCCAAATGGTCACCGCCATTGAAATCAATTAATGCATCTTCAACCTGCGATATTCGATTCATTTCATAATATAGATCGGCTTTAAAACTACTCAGAATATTCATAATGGCCGCTTTATTATCCGCATCTAAGCCTAGATTACGGTATTCGTCACTTTGCCCAATTTGACTAAATTTCTCTGCTGCAAGTGTTAAATCTCCAAGCAAATAGTCACATAAAGCATCAACACAATCGACCATCGCTAAACCATATAAGTTATGGCCTTGCAAATAGAGAATACGCGTCTGTAAGAGTAGCTTCCGCCCTTCAGTCATATGTCCTGAACAAATCTGATAGAGCGCCCCAATCCCAATAAGCGGAGCACGAGAAAAATAGGCTGTGCTTGCCAGTTGTGCCAAGTTTTGCTGTGCTTGTGTATAAGCGAGTTCCAACTTATCTTCCAAGACGGCAATTAAAGGCGCTAAACCCAATTGGTCTTCATGTTGTAACAAAGCCTCATGCTGATCAACACTATGCCAAAGCTGTAGATAATGATTGGCTAAAGTCGCTTGATGAGTCAGCACCAGAGACCAAATAATGTCATAGAGTAACTTAGGATTTTGCAGCAAAATAGCATCTGGTAACTGTTTGACTAACTCCAAAAAAGTATAATGTCGCCCTTCTAAAATTAATTCACGACAAACTGAATTGAGCAAAGACAGAATCAGTTGTTGATCTTCTGCCTGCTGAGCATGATAGATCGCGTCCATCAAATAACGTTGCTGCTTAAACCATTCTGCTGCTTTACAATGCATTTGTTTATAGCAGTCGGGTTGTAAAAGTTTAAACTTCGCTTGTAGAAAATCTCGAAATAAATGATGTATGCGATACCACATTCTTTGATCATCTAAAGCTTGTATAAACAGACTCTTTTGACTGATAGCATCTAGCATTTGCTGTGCAGTATTGTTCGCTGTAAGTGCAATCACCAATGCCACATTCAGTTTTCTCAAGACACTAATTTGCAATAAAAATTGTTGAATCTCAGCATCCTGCTGTAAAAAAACTTGCTCACTCAAATAATTAACAATCTGATGATGCGCACCATTTAAATTTTGAATAAACCCATGAATATCTTGATTTTCCTTCAAATATAAATTGGTAAGCTGAATACCTGTAAACCACCCCTCTGTTTTATGGATCAGTTGTTCAGCCAATTCAGGGCTTAAACTTACATGATCGAAATTTTGTTGTTGTAAAAAGTGAATTAACTCAGGGCTTTCTTGCGACTTGATACTTAAATGCTCTTCCGTTACCCATTTTAAGCGTCCTAAGAGATACTCTTTGACAAAACTCCAGTTTGGTTTAACCCTTGAAGCAATCACCAAATGGGCATTTTGAGGTAAATATTGATATAACCACCACAGGATATTTAAGCTTTCTTGGTTGTCTAAAACATCAAGTTCATCAATAAATAAAACGGTATCAATCTCTATTAAAGCGACTTGTTGGGCGAGTTCAATAATATGTTGCTTATGTATTTGACCATGTGCAATGGCGACTAACTGCTCTCTGGGAAGTAGTGCCAATTGTAAATACTGATATAAACGAATGGGGTCATTATCATCACTATCTAAAGTTAACCAACCCACTCTTTTTCCATTTGCAGCAAGCCTTTCACTCAGTTGGTACATGAGTGTCGTTTTTCCATACCCAGCTGCAGCATGTATAAAAACCAAGGAAGACTGACAATAATTCACCATCTGACTGAGCAGTTGAGGGCGTTGCATGGCTCGGTCACTTGCCATGCTTGGGCGACTGAGTTTGGTCTTTAACACTTGCATTTTTTATTCATCCAATCTTTCTGATTACATTGTTGCAGCAACCTTCATTTCCCTGAATTTTGCATAAAACACAACACTGTCATGGAGTGGTCATCTTAAGTCGATTCTACACCAAATACACTGATAAATTAGTCTGGCCTGTTTGATGGAATAAGGTGATATTGAGCCAAAATCATGATCCCCCATACCTTAAACCATTCTTTTGGAGTTTAGCTAAAGCATAGAAAATCCATTCTTTCGAATGGTTTGCATCCTCTACAAGATTGTTATGCTCAAAAAGTGGAAATCACAGGTATCTATATTTCAAGAAATTGATACCTGTTTTTTAAAATTGAAGACATACATGGAGTTTGTCATGAGCATTGCACAGTCAATCAAACATCAAGATCGCTTATTAACAATGAACATTAAAGATGGCGAAATCAAAAATGCTTTACCAGGTGTACACGTAACACCGTGCTTTTTAGATCCTGATAATGGTAAATGGGTGATTTATGCACGCTTTGATGCAGGTACAGTGCTACCGCGCCATTTCCATACAGGTGTTGTACATTTTTACACCACAGCAGGTTCTTGGCATTATGTCGAATATCCAGAAGATGTTCAAACTGCGGGCAGCTATTTATTCGAACCTGCAGGTTCCATCCACACCTTAGCAACACCTGACGGGGCTGAAGGCTTTATGGTAATTGATGGTGCAAATGTGAATTTGAATGATGATGACTCACTCATGTTCATTATGGATGCAGGCTGGATTGAGCGCACACTGCATGTGATAGCAGAACAAACAGGACAGAAAATGCCAGGTTATATCAAGCCTGGCTCAGAAGTTGTAATGAGCGCTCAATAAAAGCCGAAAGGTTTTTAACTCACCTTAAAAAACTCATTTATAAAACAATGACTCAATCCAAGGATGACCGAAATGTTTGGCAAAATGATGCACCAATCTTTGTTAATTAGTAACTTAATTGAGCATGCTGCAAGATATCATGCTGATACCACCATTATTTCTCGAGAAGTCACTGGACAAATCACCACAACCAATTGGCACGAAGTTCAACAAAATAGCAAACGTCTTGCTCACGCATTGAAATCATTTCACCTTGACTTAGGTGACCGCCTTGCCACGATCGCATGGAACAATCACCGCCATTTAGAGTCTTGGTATGCAATTTCAGGGAGTGGCTATGTTTGTCATACCATTAATCCACGCTTATTCCCCGAGCAGCTGATTTTTATTATTAATGACGCGCAAGACAAAGTGATTTTCTTTGACTCAACCTTTTTACCTTTAATCACTGCGATTCAAGACAAGGTACCCACTGTAGAAAAATTCATTTGCTACGGTTCACCTGATGAAAAAGTCTTGGCCGTACTACCAAATGTCATTTTCTATGATGAGTTAATTCTAAATCAATCTACTGACTTTAACTGGCCACAGCTGAGTGAAGAAACTCCAAGTTCATTATGTTATACCTCAGGTACAACAGGTAATCCTAAAGGAGTGTTGTACAGCCATCGTTCTACTTTACTGCATAGCATGGCAATTGCTTTGCCAGATTCTTTAAATTTATCTGCCAATGATACGGTCATGCCTGTGGTGCCAATGTTCCACGTAAATGCATGGGGAGTCCCCTATGCAGCAGCCATGGTAGGTTCAAGTGTTGTCCTTCCTGGACCAAATCTTGATGGGGACAGCCTAGTCAGCTTAATTGACGACTATAAAGTAACCGTGGCTTTAGGCGTTCCAACCATTTGGCAAGGTTTACTGGCAACGGCGAAAAAGCGTGGCACAACTTTAGCCAGTATGAACCGAAATGTCGTTGGCGGTGCCGCTTGCCCACCATCCATCATTCGCGATTTTAAAGACAATTACGCATGTGACACCATTCATGCTTGGGGCATGTCAGAAACTAGCCCACTTGGTACAGTCAACCAGCCTAAAGCAAAACATGCCTCTTTAAGTGCTGAAGAGTTTGAACAACTGCGTTTGACGCAAGGTCGTCCACCTTTTGGTGTTGAACTCCGTATTGTGGATGGTGATAGCCTGAGCCCATTGCCAAACGATGGTCAGACCCAAGGCAATCTACAAGTCCGTGGTGCTTGGATTGTTGATCACTATTTCAATCAAGAAAAAAGTGCCACCACAGCAGATGGTTGGTTTGATACAGGCGACATCGCTACCCTTGATGCAGATGGCTATATGACCATTTGCGACCGTGCCAAAGATCTGATCAAATCAGGCGGTGAGTGGATTTCTTCAGTTGAAATTGAAAATATTGCCGTCGGCCACCCTGAAATTCGTATGGCAGCAGCGATTGCCGCGCGTCATCCAAAATGGGATGAACGTCCAATTCTAATTGCCGTGAAACAAGAAAACTCAACGCTAACCGAAGAAGAAGCACGGGCCTATTTTGAAAATAAACTTGCGCGTTGGCAGATTCCTGATGCAGTCATTTTTGTGGATGCTTTACCCATTAATGGTACGGGGAAGATTGTAAAAGCTGAACTTCGTACACTGTTTGCGGATGCATTACTCCCAAGTGAAGTGATCTGATCGCCCTAACAATTAAAATACACATCAGGAGATTGAAATGAAAAAGAATATGAAAACAGCATGGGTTACTGGCGGCAGTAGTGGTATCGGTCTTGAACTCAGCAAACGCTTACTTCAAGACCGCTATCAAGTATGTATTTTTGCTCATACAGGGATTGAAGAAGCGGTTATTGACTTACAAAAACGCTCACCTGCTGTATGTGGATTTGAAATTGATGTACAAAATGAAAATACCCTACAGGCAAAATTTGCAGAAGCCGTTACTGCCTTTGGTCCGCCTGATCTACTGATTAACTCAGCTGGAATCGTGGTTGCCAAATCCTTTGAAGACATGAGTGCTGAGGAGTTTTTACGTCAGATCAACATCAACCTTGTCGGGAGCCGAAACGTAGCCCATGCTGCATTAGCATATCTCAAGCAAGCCGTTCAACAAGGTAAACACCCTAAACTAGTGTTTATTGCCTCTGCTGCAGGTTTAGTTGGTTGCTATGGCTATACAGGCTACTGCTCTTCTAAATTTGGGGTGGTTGGCTTGGCTGAAGTATTGCGTATGGAACTTCGCAGTCAAAATATTGATGTCGCTGTAGTCTGTCCACCAGAAGTGGATACGCCGCTCGTGGCAGAGGAACGTAAAAATGGTTCTCCAATTACAGCAGCCTTAAAGCAACTCGGAGGTAGCATGCCCGTTGAAAAAGCCTGCGCAGAAATTTACGATGGAATTTTATCTTCTCAATTTATGATCATCCCTGGCACTCAAGCCCGTATACTTGCAAAAATTTCACGTGTTTTGCCTGATGTATATCGTGGTCAAATTGATAAAAAGCTCGATAAAATCATCAGTCGCTTACACGCAAGCTAAGTTGCCTAAAGTATAAGCAATACGCCAAACTTGAATCTAAGTCATGTGTTGAGCCCTATCGGGACAACATTGACTTAGATTCAATGATTTTCAGCCTCTGATAAAAGCGATACTTAATCTCATGTTTTTAAAATAACCTATCATTTTCCCTTCAATTGATTACTATTCCCTATAAGTGCAATTCAGTTCAAATCATTGCAAATTCAGACTATAATTACTACCTCATTCCTTATTTTGCGTATTTTTCTGACCCTATGAGCAAACATGATTCATCGCTTTCTAAAGAGCAGTTTAATTTACTGAAAGACTTTAAAAAGCAGATCACCAATCCGCATTCGACTGCCATCAAACAGTCTGAAGCCAAAGCTCAAGTCGCTCAAGCTGAGCCAGAAGATGATTTCGCGTTGTTTCAAAAACAAATGCACGGTGTCCAGAAAATGGAGACTGCAAATATTGCCAAAATAGAAAAAAATCCAAAGAAAAAAATGGATGCACAAACTTTAGCTAAACGTGCGGCAGCCGAAGGTCCAATGCAAACTGATGCAACTGAGCTGTCCGATACTCAAGCGATGCTCAACCCTGTAGCGAGCCAAGCAGCGCTCAGTTATCGTATTGCTACGCTACAACATAAAGTATTTGAAGACTTAAAAGCAGGTAACATCCGCTGGTTTGAAGCTGTTGATTTGCATGGTTGTACCGTTGAAGAAGCACGTGTGGCTGTCTTGCAAATTATTCAAATGGCGAAAGATGAAAATCAAAATGTGATTAAAATTGTACATGGTAAAGGTCCAGAAGCCATTTTAAAAACCTATGTGAATGGCTGGCTACGCCAACACCGTGATGTCCTCGCTTTTGTAAGCGCTCCAGAAAAACAAGGTGGTACTGGTGCTGTTTTAGTCTTACTTAAACGCAGCGAGAAAAATCCAAAGTTTAAACAGTAATCGGATTTTAGTCCAAAACAAGGCATTGCAATAGTTTTCTGCTACAATGCCGTCCTTGTTCAATATCAGTGTAAGTGAACACGTCTTATGTCTATGCAGCAATCCTACGCTAACATTCTAACTGCCGTTGGTGAAGACCTAAATCGTCCGGGTCTCCTCGATACGCCTATGCGTGCTGCTAAAGCTTTTTCGTATTTAACGTCTGGTTATAGCAAAAGCTTAGAAGAAGTGACCAACAATGCGGTTTTCCCATCGGACAACCGTGAAATGGTATTGGTTAAAAATATCGAATTTTATTCATTGTGCGAACATCATTTACTACCGTTCTATGGTCGCGTACATATTGCGTATTTGCCTGAAGGCCATGTACTTGGTTTGTCTAAATTTGCACGTATTACCGAAATGTTTGCACGTCGCCTACAGATCCAAGAAAACCTCACCCAACAAATTGCAGAAGCAGTTGCAGAAGTGACAGGTGCACGTGGTGTTGCTGTTATGATTGACTCAGCTCATATGTGCATGATGATGCGTGGTGTTGGTAAGCAAGAATCGACGACTCGTACGGTTTCTTTTATTGGCGACTTTAAAACCAATAAAGAAGAACGTCGCGAGTTTTTAAGTGCGGTTCCTGAAAGTTATTAATCTCTGCGGTATTCAGCCTCAACAGATGTTGGGGCTTTTTTATGCAAAACTTATCGCATGATTCTTTTTTGTTTAGAGAAATGAACAATGTCAGTAATTTGGTTAGCAGGTCATGGTTTAACCCAAGGCGAACACAGTATTGATTTTCCACGTCCAGACCGTTTAGTGCAAGGAAATCCTGAACGTCAAACCTACAGCCTATATGAGCATCCACATATGGCTTGCGGAATTTGGCATTGTGAAGTTGGGGCATGGAATATTCACTTTGCAGACAATAAACAAGAATTCTTTCAAGTCATGGAGGGATGTGTCCGTATTCATGATGCCCACACACAAAACGTCATTGAAGTAAAAGCAGGACAGGCAGGCATTATTCCACCAAGTTTTATTGGCACATTTGAAGTCGTTGAAGCTGTCAAAAAATACTATGTAATTGTTGAGGTATAAGTGCCTCAAGAAACGACTTTAAATTGTTTTGTGTTCTGAGTTTTTTAACCTATACCTTAAACACTCAAAAGTTTTTCACTTACATGAATACAGTTACGGCCATTATTTTTAGCCGTATACAGTGCTGCGTCAGCGGTGTCTAAAAAGCGCTGATAATCAGGATGACCATTATAAATGGTGCAACCAATACTCACCGTAAAGCTAAAGCTTTGTCCTAAAGGCGTTCGAATGGATGTCTCTTGAATACGGCTACGAATCGTTTCAGCAACATCCGAAGCCCTTTGGAGATTACTGTCAACCAAAAGTAATAAAAACTCTTCACCGCCAACTCGGAAAGCGTAGTCACTCCCCTTCGCCACATCCAACAAGACTTCAGCAATAAAACGTAAGGCCAAATCCCCTGCCGTATGGCCATATTTATCATTAATCCCTTTAAAATAATCTGCATCAATCGCCAGCAAACTTAAAGGTGCATCATTTCTACGAGCAAAATTAATTTCACGAGATACAATTGTACTTAAATAACGGCGATTAAGAAGCTGAGTCAGAGAGTCATTACCTGAGTCTATATATTCAGTCACTTGAAACAGTTGATCGACCAAGTGCTGAATCTGTCGGTTCATTTCACGAATGTCTTGAATACGCTCGATCTTTTGTGTTTGATCCTGGCAGTCAAGTACATGTAAATTCAGTGCATCTACTTGCTGAATCAAACCAATAATAGTCTCAACCTGTTCTGCACCTGTGAACGCATACGCGGCCTTATGCACAAACCACAAACCAAACTCAGACTTGGATAAAGCAATATGCTGTAACTGCGGATGCTCGGAAAAAACCTTGAACATCAACTCATTTTCCCAATCGAGTAAAATACTGCGCTGCTTATCTTTTTGCACGGCTACATCTTGCATTGCAGAAAATAAACGGTAGCTATGTTTTACTTCATGGCTCTGTTCGGTATTTGCCTCATAAGACCTACACATAATTTCAGTGGCAAAACCCATAATTTGCAGCATATAACTGAGCATTTGATGACTGTTTTTGAGCTGAAGTTCATCTAGTAGTTGCAAAATCTTGATTTCAATCTCACGAATACCACGCATGATCAACCATGAAGGAATGCCTACCCGCGCATGTACCTGTCCCACTTTTTGTTGTTTTTCGACTGCAGTAAAATAAGCTTGATTCAAAGCTACATCAAAGCTTTCAATCAACCATTGGTTTAAACTGTTTTTTAAGCGTTGTTGAATAATGTCATCTTTAAAGAAATCAGCCGCTTCAGGCTCCAAAACAATATTGCGATAAAATTCATTGACCAATACAAATGAATGCTGCTGTATGAAATTTTGCGCTTTAATGTGATCATTCACTGAATAATGTTGGCAAATTTTACCCCACTGCTCGGCCAACTTAGCCATGCATTCATCATTCATAAAGCCTACCTATTTATATATTTTGAGAATCGCTCGAAATTTATGTGATTAATATAACAAATTTTAATGCATATTTTCATCATCAAGGTAAGCTTTCAAGGTCTTATAAAAATCAAACACTGATATTTGTTTGTTTTAACAGCGATTCTAGACATAAAAAAAGCTCCATTCGTGGAGCTCTAAAACTAAGTTGTACTAAAAAAAACGGATATAACTCAGCCCAGTCTGATCCCAATCTTTGCCTTTTTGCTGTTGATACTGCCAATGAATCCGTAATGCATTTTGCTGATTCAATACATATTGCAGTTGAGTGTTCAATCTGACTTGCCATTGATGGCTATCTTCCCAATATGGCAATTCTACCTGTACCAAACTATTGACATGTTCAGTCCAAATGTTCTGACAGCCCAATGTTGGTCCAATCCCCATTCGCCAATCACGCTCTAGCGCTTTACCAACTTGAATCCGGTTTTGCAATTGGACATAACATAAATGCTTGCGATATTGGTCTGCTACACTATAACCAAACTGACTGGATAGATTGAATACACCGTGTTGATCCTGCTCACTAAATTCACCATTTCGCTCCAATGATTCTTGCTGCCATCCCACATTAAAGCCCCAACTTAAAGGAGTTTTAAATGCAGTTAATGGGCTATAAGCATTCACTTCTAACAAATTTAACTCTTGCAATTTCAGTCGGTCATCACGGTACTCTAGGCTACCTGCGAGGAACTTAAGCTGTGTGCCTAAACGAAAACCGCCTTGTGGGTCGATCAAATCATGATAGGCCTGTCGATGACTCAGTTGGAAGTACGAGTCTCCCTGTAACTTACCTCCCTCCAGTTGCAAAGTCCGTGCATGATGTCCTTTGACAGGATCTACTTTGGGAGTTTCAACCACTTTTCGCTGTTTTTCCAAATCAATTTGACTACGCAAACCCAATAATTCTCGAATGCGGGGCTGAGCCTCTTCTGCTGTAACTTTTTGCGCAATCAATTGTAAATATAGATGATCGTAAGCCATCTCTAAAATACGCGCTTGATCAACCAAAGAATACTGATTTAAAAATGTTGGCATTTGAGCAGGTGTTAATTGCACAATATGATTTGCAGCCACAGCCAAGCTCTGTCCATGTTGTTTAGCCTGTGCGAGTAATTGAGTTTCTAAGGCAGGACGGTAAGCACTTTCTGCAATTAAATCATTGTCATCCACAGCCTTAATGGTCTCAACTGGAATGGCTGTGGTTTTAAATTGCTGTTGTAAATTGATATCTGGACGAACCAAATCAATTAAACCCAGTACACGATAAGCACAATTGTCACTGATAAAGTAGTAAGGAAATTGCACATGTTTGAGCTCCCAAATATGCTCAACCATGGTTTTGGTTTCTTCAGGAGTCAGGGCTAACTCGTACTCCCACAGATCACGGCTTTCCAAATCACCATATTCTTTCACTTTTCGGTAGTACGGCATGAGCGAATACTCACCCGGATACTGCCCAGTTAATCCCTTCCACGCAAAAGAAAAACTGTCGCTATTGGCCACTGTCGCTGCATAATTTACCGCATAAGAGACTAAGTTTAGTTGTTTTTGGTCTTTAGGATCGAGCCTTAACAAAGTATGTCCAAACATTGAACTGGGATTACCCATAAAGTCTGTGGCGTAAATTAAAGTCGCCTTATACGGCTTAATTTGCCCAATCCATTCATCCAGTTCAGGACAGGATGCTTTAGGAAGTTGATTCGGTGCAATATCAAGTTGTCTTATGAGCCATTTTGAACGTGCAGGAAAGCGACACTGAATGGATTCATTCACGGCAGCCTGTGTAAAAAGTGCCACAATATTTGCATCAAGTTCTTGCTTGAGTTGGGTTTGTCCGTGTTCGCTATAGAAGAACGGGCGATAGGTCACTTCACTATTTCCCGAAGTATTCGCATACATCAAACGTTGCCAAGTCACATTTGAGGCAAGCTCAAGCTGATGGGCTTTTTCAATATAAAACTCTGCTGAGCGGGGTGCCTGAGCAAAGATCGTGGTGCTAAACAGCGCACTGGAAAAGAGGAGAAGCGATTTCATGCAGAGTTGAGTCTTCTTCTTTTTAGATATGAAAAACCCTGCCTTAAAGACAGGGTCTTATAGTGCAATTAAACGTATGCTTTTAATACGCTATCTGTTGCCATAACGGCTTGTAAAGATGCTAACACTTGAAGTGCATCTTGGTTTTCAGCCGAATAGATTTTTGCGAAGTTTTGTTTAGATACTTCAAAGAAACGCGCTTTATCTTCAGACTGAATATTGAGCAGTTCAGCCAGTACATTTAGACTTTCACCCTCACCGACTGCCATATCACGTGCCAAAGACTCTGCATTTTCATTGGTAAATGTTACTGCCTGAGCAGTCACCGTACCTGTACCGCTACAACCTAAAGTACCAAAGGTGATACCGAAAAGTTGGTTAGCAAAAAGACCGTTTGTGGTACCCGCTAAAATTTTAGCGACTTTGCCAGACTGCCCTTCCCAAATTTGTGAACCAATACCACAACCTACATCTTTATCTGCAAATGCAGCGGTAGAACCAATGGCCAAAACTGCAGCCAATGCCATTTTTTTCAACATAAGGTTTCTCCAGACTCGATTATCTCCGAGTATTTTTTATTGTTCCTATTGTTTGTGTATATTTTGAGCTACACACTTGTAAGATAGCTGTAACAAGCGCATAACGCAAAACAATTTACACTAAAGTAAAACAGACATTAAATCTCAATTTTAACGGTGTAGCGCCCAGTTGCCACGTAGGTCTCGTTTCCCTAAAATTTTTAGCACCAAAACAAGACTCAAGAGTAGCAATAAATACCAAGAGCCTAATTTACCCCAACCCACCATATGCCATGCATCGACTTGACTTGGGTACAACCAAATTTGGTAAAACGTACTGATATTTTCCGCAATCCAAATCATAAAAGCCAACAAGAGCAGTACAGGTAACATCGGCAGTTGAAAACGATGCTGCTGTAACTCAAAGCCAATCTTGGTTTTCCAAAACAGCACTACACTCCATGCAAATAATAGATAACGAATATCTGGAATAAAAAACTTGGACATAAAGTTGATATAAGACAACACAGCCAATATCAACATGGAGGAAAAACGAGGCAAGTATTCAAAAGAAACATGATAAAGACGTAATGAGCGCGCAAAAAAACTGCCCACAGCCGAATACATAAAACCTGCAAACAACGGCACGGTGAGAATTTTAAACACGGCGGGATGTGGATACTGCCATGATGCAATCTGCGGATGGGTCAAAAAAATTTCCATCAGCATTGCCATCACATGAAATAGCGCAATCACTTTGGCTTCGGCCCAAGACTCAAGTTTTAAATACAGTAAACATACCTGAATCAGCACCGCATAGAACAATAAATAGTCATAACGGAAAAAACCCCAATATTCCTGATTTGCCATACTTGCTGTGAATGCGAAAGCCAACAACAATAATATCCCAAATAAGGCAGCCGAAGCTGCCTTAGATGAGAACTCAAAACATGATTTTAAAATTGTGATCACGTATGAATCCTAATTAAATTGATCCAGTGAAACTTAGAGATATTTAGCACTATATTCATGCACAGTATCGACAAAGGCTTTCGGATTAATTGGATCAACCCACTGGGTAATGCCGTGACCTAAGTTTGCAACATAACCCGTTTTCTCACCATCTGCATAAGCATCATCTAGCATGGCTTTGGTCGCTTTCACGATGGTCTCATGCGAACCATATAAAGTAGCAGGGTCTAAGTTACCTTGCAGTGCCGCACGACCCGCCACCGTTTGGCGAGCTACATTTAACGGCGTCGTCCAATCTAAACCAAATGCATCAGCCCCTGTTGCCACCATCGGTTCTAACCACTGACCACCGCCTTTGGTGAATAAGATCACAGGAACTTTACGTCCTTCATTTTCACGTTTTAAACCAGCAACAATTTTTTGCATGTATTTTAAAGAAAATTCTAAATATTCACGGTGTGCTAGTGCCCCACCCCAGCTATCAAAAATCTGTACAGCTTGTGCACCTGCATCAATTTGCGCATTCAAATAGTCAATTACTGCATCTGCTAAACGATCGAGCAACGCATGTAAAACTTCGGGTTGCGCATACATCATTTGCTTGGTGAAACGGAAATCTTTGCTTGAACCACCTTCCACCATATAGGTTGCTAGTGTCCAAGGACTGCCCGAAAAACCAATTAATGGCACTTGACCACCCAAGGCCGAACGAATCGTTTTGACCGCATTCATCACATAGTCGAGATCAGATGCAGCATTAAACTGAGGTAAATTCGCCACATCTTGTTCAGTGCGAACCGTTTTATGAAATTTAGGCCCTTCACCCGCTTCAAAATAAAGCCCCAAACCCAAAGCATCGGGTACAGTTAAAATATCTGAAAATAAAATAGCTGCATCAAGCTCATAACGACGTAAAGGCTGTAGCGTCACTTCGCAGGCAAATTCAGTATTTTTGCATAATGAGAGGAAATCACCTGCTTGAGCACGGGTCTCACGATATTCTGGTAAATAACGTCCTGCTTGACGCATCATCCAGACGGGTGTGGTATCTACAGGTTCACGTAATAAAGCACGTAGAAAACGATCATTTTTAAGGGTCGTCATTTACTTTCCCATCTCAATTAAATTTGCTCACCATCATAACAAAAAGGTCGAATTTTTAATAACTTCTCATCACACTAAAATTAGATCCAGTTGATGCTTAAAACAGATATTTACACAAAACAAATACTGCATCTCTATCTTTTTTCTGTAATACTTGGCTGGTTTTTACTTTGTAAATGAATAATTCTTAAGGTTGAATTACATGTTCGTTCGCACAATACTCGCGATGAGTTTAAGTTGCATTCTTGCTGGTACAGCGTTTGCTGCATCTACTACTGAACAACCCTTGACGCCAAAAAAGATCATTGATACTTCAGTCCAAGATCCCATTGATCCTTTAGCAACAGATGTCGCTTCAGCTTCTACTGCGGTTGCAAACACTCAAATTACAGCAAAAGAACAAGCAGACTTAAACCAAGCTTCACAAACTTTAGACCAACTTGAACAGTCTGAAGATAAAACTGCTGACGTTGGCGCTGCACCAAGCAAAACAACGACTGCACCGACAACAAGCCCGACGAATCCTGCTGCTGCAAAAGCATCGTGGACTTTAAATGGTTTAAACAGTGCAGATTGGTATGACAATATTGGTAAAGGTCAATTTCCTGTTTATGCACGTGCTCACGTCATGCTCAACAATGCACATGCATCTCCAGGTGCAATTGATGGCATGAGCGGTAAAAATACCCTTAAAGCAATTGCCTCTTTCCAACAAATGAGTGGCTTAAAAGCAACGGGTACGCTCACCAAAGAAACTTGGGATGCGTTACTTGCTAGTCAAGGGTCTAAACCTGCATTTATTGAATACACTATCACCGATGCAGACCTGAAAGGGCCTTATGCAGCGTCAATTCCACACGATTATGCCTTACAGTCAAAAATGAAAGGTTTGTATTACACGCGTGTGACTGAAATGTTCGGTGAAAAGTTCCACATGGATGAAGACTTTTTGAAAAAGTTGAATCCAAAAGCAACTTTCAAAAAAGCAGGCGAAAAAATTATTGTTGCCAACATTCGTAATGAAGTGCCAGAAGATATTCACTTGATTGTTGCGCACAAAGGCGCAAAACAGCTGTATTTATTTAACAGCCGCAACCAAATGATCGGTTCATTCCCTGCAACCATCGGTAGCTCGGACACGCCATCACCAGCAGGTACCTATAAAGTTACAGGTGTTGCACCAAATCCATGGTATAGCTACTCACCAAGCAACTTTGTTCAAGGTAAAAACTTAAAACCTCTTTCTTTACCACCAGGTCCAAATGGCCCAGTAGGGAATATCTGGATTGGTTTAAGTAAAAAATCATTTGGTATTCATGGTACGCCAAACCCATCGGCCATTTCCAAGACAGCTTCACACGGTTGTATTCGTTTGACCAACTGGGATGCGAACGATCTAGGTAAAAAAGTGAAGCCAGGTGTAACGGTTAAATTCTTAGAATAATTGGTTTTCTAAAGTATTTACGCTATAAAAGGTGTTCTCAAGAGAACACCTTTTTTATCAATCATAACAACATAAAAATGACGATGAACACTTTAAAAAGAATAATGCCTTTGGCTTGCTTACTGTCACTTTCGACACCGACTTTTGCTGAATTAGATGAGGAAATCGTGACCAGCGTGGATGCTTCTGCTTATGCGGTGGAATCTGACAACCCATTTGACAGTCTGGAGGATCAGGAAAAAATCCGTCATCCCCAATACATTCCAGAGCAAGATAGTCTCAGAGAGCCACTTTTGAATACACGCTATTATGTCATCGCAGGCAAATCTCCGATTCACTATTACGCGATTCGAACAGGGCAAAAGCCTAAACTGTTTTATTTAAACCAGCCGCACTCAGCCATATTCGCTATTGGCGATGCTTATGCGGAAAATCGAGAAAAAATTACTCTACAACCACAGCTCAAACACACCGTCAAAGACCATGAGCTATTTGCAATTATGCCAACAGACAAATACATTGCTCTGATCTTTCGTACCCGCTATGCCTATACCTCTGCGGAATTAAAAGCCAATGCAGAGATAAACTCTATCTATGCCAACAATCGCTACCGATACAGCTACGAAATTATTGAAATCGACACGAATGGTCAACAGCTCCACCGCGTGCAATTCGTGGCTCCTGTTATTGAAGATGGAATGAGTTTTGGCCCCAAATGGGATAAAGATTTATCAGATTACAATAACGCAATACTGGAATACAGCACCAAGTCCCCAGGTGACTATCAAACCGTACATCCTTATAATATTGAAACCCGCTATGAGTACAAACAAGGTCAATTAAAGCACTTTGAACAGAAAATTCTACTCACCGCCAGTGATAAAGTATTCTTAAAAAACCCACCCAATTCTATTAATTACGAAAATTATCTCGACGATCAAGATACAGCCTTCTACGTTGAAAGCAGTACTTGCCTTGATGATTATTTTGTTTTTAAAGATAAAGCGGCCCCACTCGGTGTGAAATGGGGAAATAATTGGATGCAAGCCCAACCGAAGCTACATCAACAATTTTTAGCTGAATATGCGCAAGGCAAAAACTACATTTGGAAAGATTTTCGCGAACAGTATTGTGATCTAAATTAAGACAGAGCTATCATTTCAATATTGAAACGCAACATTGCAAATTCACCATTTCATCAACAAATATAAAACACTAAAATTACGCCATAGATTAAAAATAAGATTGGAGTTCAAAATGGATGCTTTCATTCATCGTAGCCAAGACCGTGGTCATGTCAATATTGGTTGGCTAGAGTCTAAACACAGCTTTTCATTTGGCAGTTGGTATAATCCGAAATACATGGGCGTCAGTGCTCTACGTGTTATCAACGATGACCTCATTGCAGCACATCAAGGTTTTGGACAACACCCTCATGACAATATGGAAATCTTAACCTGCGTACTCAAAGGCACGATTACCCATAAAGACAGCATGGGCAACCATGGCGGTATTTCTGCGGGGGAATGGCAACTGATGAGTGCAGGTACTGGCGTACAACACAGTGAGATGAATCAAGGTGATGAGCAAGTGCATTTACTACAAATTTGGATCATTCCAAATGAACGAGATGCAGCCCCAAATTATCAACAGATTCGTCTTGATCCGCATGAGCAACCCAACCAATGGCATCTGATTTGTGGTCCAAACGACAATGCACCAATGCATATTCGTCAAGATGCAGAAGTGAAAACGGCTGTACTTGAAAAAGATCAGACCCTTTCGATTAAAGCCACACAACATGTTAACTATGTACATGTGATTTCTGGCTCAATCCAAGTGGCTGAACATACAATCCATGCAGGTGATGCGATTGCATTTATAGATGTTACTGAAATCAAAGCACTGGACGATGCTCAGGTCATTTGGTTTGACTTACCTGAAGTAAAATAACTAGCCACACATCAAAAAAGCCAACGTCTTCACGTTGGCTTTTCCATGTGTATCCAATAAGTGACTACTCAATCGACTTAAAGAAAATTCACTGCAAGCAGTGCCAAAATGGCAGGGACTGCCTGAATGTAAATAATTTTCTTGCTAGCGGTTAGCCCACCATAAATTCCCGCAACCAAAACACAGCCTAAAAAGAAGTTCGCCAAAGCAAGTGCATAGCTTTCAGGTGCACATAATGACCAAAATAAACCTGCAGCCAGAAAACCATTATATAAGCCTTGATTTTGAGCCATAACTTTCGTTAACTGCGCTTTCTCAGGGCTATTGCCAAAAGCTTTTAAGCCATAGGGCTTATCCCATAAAAACATCTCTAAAACTAAAATATACACATGCAACAGTGCAATTAAGCCAATTAGAACTTGTCCCACCATACGCTTTATCCTTTATTTTTATGAATGATAGATAGATCAACAACTTCGCTGATCTAGGTCGAAAATGATTAAGGTTTCAAAAGCACTTTACCCTGACGCGCACCTTGCGTCGCTTTTAGGGCAGCATCTTTGATTTGTGTAAAACTAAACACCCCTTCAACAGGTAATAACAGTTTTTTCTGGGCAGCTAAAGTCAATAACTCAACAATTAAGGCTTTTTTACGCTCAGAAGACAACTGTTTGTTCACCACGCTTGCCCAGAAGCCTTTGACAGTCGCTTGTTTAAAAATTAAATCTCCCGAAGAAATCTGCATCACTTCTCCCGACATGCTACCGAAAGACACCAAGAGACTATTTTCACTCAGTAGAGCCAACATTTCACCACTGGCTTTTCCACCAATCGAGTCCACCCCTACCATCAGGGGCTGATTTGCATGAATAGCTTTGACTTGTGCTTTCCAATCAGCTTGGTCTGTTGCCACGACATTTTGAATGCCCAAAGCATGCATTTCAGCCACAGCCTCGGTACGTCGTACCAAATGAATTACCTTTTGACCACGTGCTGCTGCAATCATTGCTACAGTTTTCCCTACGGCACCATTGGCGGTGTTTTGAATCATCCATTGATCTGCTTTTAAGTCAACAAATTCAAGCAGCATCAAGGCACTAATCGGCATGCCAATCAACTGAGCTGCCGTTTCATCCTCAATTGCATCCGTTAAAGGGACAATGCCATGTGCTGGTGCAATAAAATACTCCGCCCAACTACCATGAACCGCTGCAACTGCCACACGCTGACCCAATGATACACCTTGCACACCCTCACCAAGTGCATCAACCACACCAACAGCTTCACTACCACCAATCGCGGGTAGTGCCGGCTTATAGCCATAACTACCACGCACTGTCCACACGTCATGATTATGCATAGGTGATAAAATCATTTTAATACGCACTTCACCTGCTTTTGGCTCAGGCATTGGCATATCTGCTGCTTCCAATACGTCGACAGGCTCACCAAAATGATGATGTATAATACTTTGCATCTATTTATTCCTTGATGGGTTGTAAGAGTTGTTGAGTAGTTTCCATAGCCAAATAAAGGGGCTGCTTATCTTGTGCAAGTCTTGCCAATAAAGCTGCGCCCAACCACAGCTGATACATCGTCTGAGCCATCTTTTCAGCATCAATATGCGATGGAATTGAACCGTCTTGTTGCCCTGCTTTGATTAGACCTGATATGCGTTCTGTTAACTTACGTACCCCGAAGTTCAAAATCCGACGCATATCTTCAGATAAATCTGAGACTTCTGCTGCCAATTTGACGATCAGACAGTTCTGCGCCCATCCCCCATCGCTATGATGTTCAACATTACTTTCAATATGAGATGGGTTATCAATCCATGCCTGCCAAAGCGCAACCAAACGAGCATAAGCACATCCTTGCTCTTGCTGCATCAGTTGGTCAATTTTGACTTTATAGTCAGCAAGGTACTGTTCCAGAAGCGCACAGCCAAATGCCTCTTTTGAAGCAAAGTAATAATAAAATGAACCTTTCGGCACATCACAGTTTTTGAGAATTTCCTGTAAGCCTACGCCAACAAAACCTTTCTGTAATACCAGTTCGAAACTGCTATTTAAAATATGTTGTCGTGTGGCTTCACTTTTGTCTGATCGTTTCATGTCCACACTATAAATCAATAATAGACCAGTCGTCTATAAAAAATAATAGAAAAATTTTCGTTCTAAATAATCCATTTAGTTCATACATATAAGTTTTAATGATGATATTTAAGTTACAAAGAATTAAAACAAATGTTACATTATACCATAACAACATTTTTAACTTTATTTATGTCTACACCTTCACAACGTTTACAAGCCATTGATGCCCTCAGAGGACTCGTCATTTTGATCATGATGGTCGATCATGTCCGAGAAACTTTTTATCTCCATCAACAAGTCCCCGACCCGATGCTAATCCCTGGCACTGAAGAACCCCTGTTCTTTAGCCGAATTTTGGCCCACTTATGTGCTCCTGTTTTTGTGGTCTTAACGGGTCTATCGGCTTATCTCTATCAAGCAAAAAACAACAGCGTTCAAATGACTCGCGAATTTTTACTCAAGCGTGGACTCTTCTTGATTTTTCTCGAACTGATTGTGATTAATTTCGCTTGGACAGGACAGTTCCCGCCCGATGTCATCTATTTACAGGTAATTTGGGCTATCGGTTTAAGTATGGTGGCCTTGGCGGGCTTAATTGGCTTGTCGCAAAAATGGCTTTGGGGTATTAGTCTTAGCATTATTTTTGGACATAATTTACTCGATCAAGTGTCATTTCCACATCTGCCTATCGTACAGAACCTTTGGTTTATTTTGCATGAACGCGGTTGGATTGAGTTTGGAGATCTAATTCGTTTTAGAACCTCTTACCCTGTACTCCCTTGGGTTGGCGTGATTACTTTGGGTTATTGTATCGGCTATAGCGTATTTAATACGACTCAAGACATCACAAAAAGAAATCAAACCCTCTTGTTCTTCGGACTTGGCAGTGTTGCTTTATTTATCGTTTTAAGAATGCTCAATATCTATGGCGATCAAGCATGGTCAATCATGCCGACCAGTATTGAAACGATTATGAGTTTTTTAAATCTGACCAAGTATCCGCCATCGCTACTGTTTATTTTATGGAATGTCGGACTCGGCTTAGTCCTGTTGGTGTTACTTCAAAAAGTTGAAAGTAAACCTTGGATCAAGCCCTTGATTGTATTTGGTTCCGTACCCATGTTCTTTTATATCGTCCATTTATATGCACTTAAAGCCCTCTATCTCATTGCGGTCGCACTATTTGGCAAAACTCATGGTGAATATTTTGGTGTCGATCACGTTTCTACCCTTTGGCTGATCTCAATTATTTTGACTGTGGCACTTTATCCTTTGATGTTGAAATTCTCTGCTTTTAAACATAAAAACAAGCATATCCGTATTTTGAAATATCTATAATTATGGATAAAGCATCATAAAATTTACCGTACACATCTTGATGCTTAGCTCAACTAAGCATCAATGGGTATCGGCTTTTCCAACACCCAGCTAAAATGTTTTATACACCAGTAAATTTCTGAAGCTAAAAATTTACAATAGCATGACTGAGTGCTGTTCTTTGTTTCAGGCTGCTTCAAAAAACTTACTTTGCTTTGCTCAGCAGTGCTAAGCAAATCGAAATTAGTAACATCCCGAACCAGCCGATTGGTGCAATTTGCTCTCCCACCAACAGAATTGCCAATACCGCAGCCACCAAAGGCTCAAATAAAGTTAAGGTAATGGCTTTACTGGCAGGCACGGTTTTTAAACCATAACCAAATAAGACATAACCCAAAAACATCGGAATAAGCATCATATAACCAACGACATACAGGTTGATGTTTTCTTCAAACAAGTTTGAGCCTGTCATCCATAAAGTTGGAAGTAATAATAAAGCACCGAGTCCAAAAATCATTCCCATAGTAGCTTTTGCATCTAATCCTTGGTCAATCATTCTTTTTGCAGCCCAAGAATATAAAGCATAAGTTAAGCCTGCCACTCCACCCAAGCCGATACCCAATATCTGTCTATGTTGAGATAAGCCTTCTGTATTTGCTGTAGTATGCGACTCTCCCAAAGACAACAATACCACCCCCGTTACCCCCAAAACAAAACTCACCAACCACGCCATGGAAAGCGGTTTTCTGTCAAATACCCGTTCTAAAAGCGCAGTAAATAATGGTGCTGTGCCAATCGAAACCACCGTGCCAATAGTGATCCCCGCATAGTGCATCGACGAATAAAAAGCCAGAGGATAAACAAACACGGAAATTACACCAACACTAAGCATCACACTATTGGCTTTGATGTGTGGCAGATGGCTGATGATACTTTTACGTGCTAACAGTGCTTGTAATAAACCACCACCCCCCATCGCGGCAGCCCCAATTGTCAACGGACTCAAATGAGGTGCAAAGGATGCTACCGTCCCTGTAGTTCCCCACAAAAAAGCAGCTAGAAGAACCGCAATGAAACCATAATTTGGAACAGCAGAAATAGACTGACTCACGCTATGATCTCTCGCGCTAAAATCGTTTTTACCATTTGCGTTGCAGCTAAAACTTTTTCACTGGAACTCTCAAGCCCCGCACGAGCAATTGAACCTTCGAGTAAAAAAGACAGCATCAAAGCAATTTGCTGTACTCGCTCTGGCTCTTCAATCAACAGCGCCAGTTGTGTGGAGATAATCTTTTCAATTTCATCTTTATGCTGCTTCACCGCCAAACGCTCAGCACTGTGTGCAGGAAACTCGGCCGCAGCATTCAACAAACCACATCCGCGGAAGCCCTTCTCATAGGCAAATTCAGCATGATCTTGGTAGGCTTCAAAAACCGCAATAATTTTATCCACTGGTGTATGTGCATCACGGTTTCGCACAGCGTACAGCTCTAGCCATTCTTGATGCCGCGCTTCAATATAAGAACTGATCAAATCCGACTTAGTCGGGAAATTATTATATAAAGACATTTTGGCAACTTTCGCTTTGTCCGTAATGGTATTAATGCCAGTATTTGTAATGCCATCGTTATAAAACAAAATTGCAGCTGCATCTAAAATTTTCTGTTTTGCTGTTTTGGTATTCATAATGCTTTACATAGGTAGACCGATATACCCAATTTACAAGATGTGAAAAAATATGCAAGTGAGTTAAGCAAATAAGTTCGTTACTAGAAAACTCATCCTTGCTATATAAATCATCTGATAAATACTGATTCAACCCTACACTTGCAACACAAATACACTCGAACCTGAAATTTAGCAGACTACTAGTCGGTGGTTATGCGTATACGTAAGTTCGAATCAAATGAGAGATATGTGATTTGGTTGCATACTCATAAGTACTATGCTAAATCACAAAGTCAACATGGTTAAAATCGCAATGATCCAGATACAATGACCTAATGTTATTTGGGAATTGAATTTTTAGTTCGCCTATCTGTAGATATAATCACTGGCTATATTCAGAGTTTCATAAAGCCTGTGGTTTTTCATGCCTTTGTTAAAAAGCCTAAATAGACGAATACTGGGCTTAGCTATCTAAAAAATAGTGCCTAGCTTCATCTACTCATTTACAAGAATGGTTTGAAAATTCTAGCAATGTATATCGAAACATAAGAAAAACTAACCTACATATCTGCTGGGTATCTGACAGATGCAGCCATCTCAGCTAGTAAAAATACAAAGATTCACCAAATCTAGTAGATTACATTACCAATGTCATTACTTAAACCTTAAGTCACTTAGCCGAACCTTAGCTCTTTGAAGGTTTATACAACAAAACCTTATATGATTAATATTGAAAGAATAATCTCAGTATTAATCAAACTTCGAGCACTTAAGAATAAGTTTGACCAAATAAATTATCCGTCCAGCATCGCTTTATATTGTTATTTCTAGTTTGGGCCAATCCAAAATTTGATATGGGGTAAGTTGAGGGGTAAAAGCACAGATAAAAAATAAGCCCTTGTTTTTACAAGGGCTTATTTAGATATTTGGCGGAAGCGGTGAGATTCGAACTCACGGAGGACTCACACCCTCGTCGGTTTTCAAGACCGGTGCATTAAACCGCTCTGCCACGCTTCCATGGGCGACATAATATAAACATTCGATCTACTTGGCAAATACTTTTCTTTAAAAACCGCACTAAGTGGCTAAAATTAAAACAAAATCATTTAGTTCTCTAAATTTTCACTGTTTTCATAACGAATCGCATTCACATACCAAAGTTTTTTGCCCGTTGGTGTCACGACTTCAACCTCATCATCAACTTGCTTGGATAGTAAAGCTCGTGCCATAGGCGAATCGATTGAAATATGCTGTGGGTGATGATCATAAATTTCATCTACCCCCACAATCCGTAAAGTTTTTTGCTCACCTGCTTCATTTTCAATATCTACCCAAGCCCCAAAATAAATCTTGCCCGCTTGCTCTTCTGAAAAATCAATAATTCGCAACTCTTCAAGCCGTTTCCCTAAGTAACGAACACGTCGATCAATCTTTCGTAACAGCTGTTTGTTGTACTGATAATCTGCGTTCTCGCTACGGTCTCCGAGGCTTGCTGCCCAGTTTACTTTCTTGGTAATTTCAGGCCGTTCTTCATGCCAAAGGTGCTTTAATTCTGCCACTAATTTGTCGTGACCAACACGTGTAATTAAGTTTGATTTCATGATGAATGTCGTCTAAATCAGCTGGTTTATTTACAACAAAGATTTATTTTATCCCTTATTTCTTCACAACAGAAGTTTATAAAATAAATTCCCTAATTAAATTAAATCGTTATGTTACATTTTTTAAAAAAATATTGCACAAAATTTGACACTTTAGAATTTGCCCGATATTATGCGCACATCTTAAATTAGCTGCTTATTTTTTAATCTATGTAGTTTTTCTACATAGTTCCTTTAATCCCATGTCATTTTGAATGACGTCATGAATGCCCAACCCCTTATTGAATTTAGCAAACTTGAACTCGTTTTAAGGCATGGTTTTGCCTTTGCGTTCTGGGGCATAAATTACTTGTAGCGGAGACAACATGCACAGTAGTTCAACTTCTGGATCGAGGCTTTGCCTTAATTCATTAACTTTCTCTCTCCCGTTGAAAGCCCTTGCTTTAAGTACTCTGTTAATTCCTTTTCATAGTATTAATGCAAGTAAGACTTACCAATATGATAATGTCGTCAATCATAATAAATTGACTGTCGTTTCAGTGGAAAATCCAACGACCGTTTTTAAAGATGGTCAACATTTGCATGGTTTTGGTTATGACCTTGCACGTAACTATGCAGATAGCTTAAATGTAAAGCTAGACTTCAAAACGGTTCCTGATAATGCCACGGCACTCAAATGGGTCGCTCAAGGCAAAGCAAATTTTGCAATGACAACCGCCAGCGTTCAAACGATTGAACAAAAGCATTTGTCTACTTTTTCTGCAACTTGTGGTGATTTGAACGTTTTACGTAAAAATGGCCTCAATACTGAGCTGAATTGGGTCTTTAAACATGCGAATGATCCACTCACCCAAACAGCCAGCGGATTCGTATGTCAAAGTAAACAATCAGGTTCAATTGGTCAATTGGCCTCTTTTTACAACCGCAATGTCGTGAAGCCTGAAAACTGGAATACGATTCAACGTGATTTGCGTCAACGTATGCCGATCTATAAGGCCAGTTTTAAAAGCACAGCGCAAAAATACGACTTAGATTGGCACTTGTTAGCGGCCATTGGTTATCAAGAATCTTATCTTAAACCGAACTCTGTTTCTCCTACAGGTGTTCGTGGTTTGATGATGTTGACCAATAGCACGGCCAAAGCAATGGGCGTGAATAACCGTACCGACCCTGCACAAAGCATTCAAGGCGGTGCTAAGTACTACGACCAAATGCTGAGCCGCTATACCGATATTCCGCTCCCTGACCGCAACTGGTATGCACTAGTTGCCTACAATATGGGGCCAGGTGCGGTGAGCCAGATTCAAAAACGCATTCAAGCGCAAGGTAAAGACCCAAATAACTGGCTCAATCTTTATGCTTATTTAGAGCATAACCAAGCCAAAAATGGGCGCTACCGACAAGCGCTTCAGTATGTGACACGTATCCGTGCCTATCTTGAGCACATTAAAACCACGCCACAGTTGGTCAATATCTAAACTTTGAATACCCAGAATTGATCATCATCGCAAAAAAAAAGCTTACCTTTTGAGGTAAGCTTTTTTTGTTTCAGAATACTTAAGCTGTTAGCTCAAGTACTTTCTTAAATAAATCTTTTTGCTCTTGGCTTGGCTTTGCCGTTTGCAATGCCATTAATTGGGACATATCACCCTGAACTTTTATTTTTCCTGTCATGAATGCTTGCATTGCTGCTGCCATATCAAACTCAAGGAAGACTTTACGTAAAGTTTCAGCGTCCATGTTCAAGGTTGTTTTCGCATTTGAAGACAAGCCTTTTTTAATTGCACCACCATCTAAAGATAATTCGGTATTACCCGCATTGTCAGCAACAACTAAGTTAATTGCAAGATTTGCAAGTGCAGGTGGAAGGTTTAGATTCCCCGCTTGAGCAGTTAATGTTTCTACGGTTGAAAACCAATCATCAGTTAAAAAAGCAGGCATGATGTTTCCTCAATTCTTTGTTCGTTGTGTGCTGCCTATCCAGACGGCATCATTGTGAAGCTAAATACGCTTGCAGATTGTTATAGCATGTATATCTTATATGTGCCTAAAGTTTTTTGTACGTACCGTTCATATTTTATATTTCTTATACAAAGTTTATCAAAATCATTCACATAAAAAAAACACCAATCAATGATTGGTGTTTTGCATTGGCTGAAATGACAAAATTAATCTGCCACAAAGCCAAGATTGACCATGTTAATCCGTTTGCTTTCAGGTTCATCTTCCGTTGAACAACTTTCACCTTTAAAGTCGAACTCTCGTTCACTGTCTAAGGCTTCAAAGTCAAACAACTCACGATCGGCCAATTGTGATGGGGATACATTTTGCAAGGCACCAAAAATACTGTGTAGGCGTTTTGGATGGGCCTTATCCCACTCTCGCAGCATGTCATTCAACATAGCGCGTTGCAGATTTTCCTGAGAACCACACAAGTTGCACGGAATAATTGGAAACTGACGCATTTCGGCATATTTGATGATGTCTTTTTCTTCCACATAAGCCAGTGGACGAATCAAGATATTCTTTTTATCAGAAGACAACAACTTGGGTGGCATCGCTTTCAAACTGCCACCATGGAACAAGTTTAAGAAGAACGTCGCCAAGATATCATCACGGTGATGTCCCAATGCTACTTTGGTTGCCCCTATTTCTTGTGCAAAGCCATATAAAGAACCACGGCGTAAACGTGAACACACTGCACAATAGGTCTTGCCCTCAGGCGTCAAGCGTTTGGTAATGCTATAGGTGTCTTTTTCTAAGATATAATAAGGAATATTATTTTCTTCTAAATAGCGCGGCAATACATCTTCTGGGAAACCAGGCTGCTTCTGGTCCAAATTCACCGCCACCACATCAAAATTGATCGGTGCAATGCGTTTAAACTGCAACATAATATCGAGTAAGGTGTAACTGTCCTTACCACCTGAAATGCAGACCATCACTTTATCGCCTTCTTCGATCATTTTAAAATCACGAATGGCATGACCCACCTGACGGCGTAGCTTTTTCAACAAACGATAATACGCAGAGCTAGTGGGTAGTTCTGGTTTAAAATTAAATCCCTGATCGGACTCAACTGGCGAGAACATAGACGAGTTAAACCTTAAAAAAAATACCGCGCAATTTTATCCGATTCGTCGTCATCTCGCACCTAAAGAATGTAAATTCTCATGAATTGTCATTGCTGTCATATTCATGTATTAAAATCGGTTTAACTTTGAACGATTGCGTTCATTTTCTGGCTGAACTGCTTATCTTTTGGACTTTTCCACATTTTTCCACAAAAGCTGTGGATAACTTTGTGGATTCTAGCAGGCTTGACAAGGTGTTCATCCCATACTTTAAGGCTTCTATTTAAATTGATCATTTTTTGATCAATTTATTTTTTGTTTAATTTCAATACCTTATCTTAGTCAAGCAATCCTCATTAAAAATAAATTAATTATTTTTTTTGATTACTCTCTCAGCAATTGGACTTGATTTTTACAAAGTCATAGATTTTTTGAACTTAAAATAGTTTCAGGCTGTTATTTTTTTGCTAAACTCAATTCTAGTCACTGAAAACGATTTTTTACGATTAATAATAGATAATGAAAAATAAGCTGCTTTTGACTCATTTTTATGTTTTGGGGTGTATGACGATTTCGTTCATGGCACTGAATTGTCACGCAGGTCAAACCATCTATCAACTCAAAGATTCGAACGGCACGACTTTGTTGACCAATAAACAAAGTCGTTATAGCAATTTAAAAGTCGAAAAGAAAACCTATTATCCAGACAGCAACATCCACAGCTATAGCAATTGGGGAGCATCTGAATCCTCGGTATTACCCAGTTATAGTCGCAACAAAAATGCTTTTGACCACATTATTCGCCAAGCAGCGCAAACCCATGGTGTTTCAGAAGGCTTAATCAAAGCCGTGATGCATACAGAATCAGGCTTTAATGTGAATGCCCGCTCTCCTGTTGGTGCACAAGGCCTAATGCAACTGATGCCAGCAACTGCTCGTCGCTTCAATGTCTCGAATGCATACGATCCACAACAAAACATTAACGCTGGTGCAAAATACCTTGCGTGGTTGATGAAACGCTTTAATGGTAATACCAGCCTTGCCCTTGCAGGCTATAATGCGGGCGAAGGCAATGTGCAAAAGTATGGTGGCATTCCACCGTTTCGTGAAACGCAAGACTACGTGAGACGTGTCAGCAGTCGATATAGCAATTTATATTCAGGCAGCTTAAATATCAGTTCAAATAGTCCAGCAAGCAATACTCAAGTCATTGCGCAATCTGCTAACTATAATGAAGACTCAGCCCCAAGCACACAGTTGAGCGTGAGTCGCACTGCGCCTGCACGCCAAATCATTCTAGCCTCTGATGGCAGTTATACTGATGCCCCGGGTTCCTATGCCACCACAAATGCAACCGCCTCCGCCCGTATTCATATTTCTGAATAATTTTTATAGCAGTTTTATTATTTTTTCTTGAATTTTGAAGAATTTCACCTCATATTGAGATCTATGATTTTTGATTTATAAATCAGATTATTTTTTTATTATAAGAGGATTTTCTCAATGATGCGGATTGGTTTGTTCTTGCTAACCAACCTCGCGGTACTGGTTGTAGCTGGCATTATCTTGTCACTCTTCGGTGTCGGTAGTTACCATGGCGCGGGTGGCTTAAATCTAGGTAACCTTTTGGTTATCTGTTTTGTCTTTGGTATGGTTGGCTCAATGATTTCTCTATTCATGTCAAAATGGATGGCGAAGAAAACAACTGGTACAGAGTTAATTGACCCCAATGCCCCACGTAACCAAGCTGAAGCATGGTTGCTACAAGAAGTCGCTCAATTGGCGCAACGTTCTGGTATTAAAATGCCAGAAGTCGGTATTTTCCCCTCTTACCAATCGAATGCCTTTGCTACAGGTTGGAACAAGAACGATGCATTAGTTGCCGTTTCTACTGGCTTACTTGAGCGTATGAATAAAGACGAGCTTCGCGCAGTCTTGGCTCACGAAATTGGTCACGTGGCCAATGGTGACATGGTGACTTTGGCGCTCGTTCAAGGTGTCGTGAACGCCTTTGTGATGTTCTTTGCACGTGTTGCAGGTGATTTTATTGATCGTAACGTCTTTGGACGTGAAGACGGAGAAGCACCTGGTTTAGCTTATTTTGCCATTACTATTGTGCTTGATATTGTCTTTGGTGTTTTAGCTTCTGCAATCGTGATGTGGTTCTCCCGCTACCGCGAATATCGTGCAGATGAAGCAGGTGCCCGTCTTGCAGGCAAACAAGCGATGATTTCAGCCTTGTTGCGTTTACAAGCAGAATCACAACTTCCAGATGCTATGCCTAAAGAAATGAAAGCGTTTGCGATCGCGGCAGGTCAAGAACAAGGCTTTAGTTTAGCCGCTTTGTTCCAAACCCACCCGACGATTGAACAACGTGTTGCTGCTTTACAACAGCTCGATTGTCCATAAAAAACTCGTTCACTAGATTTTAAAAAGCCTCCACTTGGAGGCTTTTTTGTGACTCTGCATCACAGAGCATCTTCATTCAATCGTCACTTCGATACAGCGTAATAAACTACCATTTGGGTCAATGATACAAAACTGGCGGATCTCATCAAAATCCTGAATATCAGTCATACGGGCAGTGCCCCACAACGCCCAATTCACTTTAGACCAATATTCATAATAGGGGTGAATCTTCGCTGCGCGAATACAGGCACTATGCCATGAACTGTTTGGATCTAAATGTGGATGATGGAAAAATTCCAGTGTCATCATACCCAAACGCAAAATCATCCACTCTGCGGACTGATAAATCAAATCAAAGCCCAAGCTTTAGTAAAATGAAGCCGTGCATACCAAATCAATCACTGGCAAATTCGCCGTAATCTGACCTTCAAATTTCATCAGCAGCTATCCTAGGTTTAGTCCTTGTAACCAATGCCACATCACACTGCCACCCCACCATAATAAGCCAATAAAACAGACCAAAAAGATCAGGCCAAACAAATCGGGGATGTGTAGCCAAAGCCATGCAATTACTGGATTTCGCCAAAATGCGGACTGTTGCTGTTTCTTTTCCAATTTTTCATGAAGAAAGGGATGAGTCACATGATGCTCTGAATGAATTTGGTATTCTTCCCGAATATGGTCATGAACCACATCCAGTGCTTTACGACTCGGACGGATAAAAATATCAAACAATGTCCCTAATACAGGGATAAAACCAACGACGGCATCAATCATAGCCAGCTTCAACACTGGACTTAATTTCTCTTGCGGCACGCCAATTTGTTTAGCTTTATAAATGGCATAACAAGTCAAGGCAAAACCCGCGATATCCCCAGCGATGGGAACAGTACTCAGCGCTGCATCGGCACCTACACCCTGCTTGGTGAACGGAATACGCACCACCGAATCCATCATATTGGCATATTTGGCCAAATCACGCTCTAAACGAATGACATCTTGCTGGCTCATTTTTTTTTGTTCTAAGGGTTCAGGCATGTTGGTACTGACCTCCATTATTTCAACCACATTAACATCATAAAACCACTGAATTATGCTGGTTTTTATCACTTTTTTCTGTGCTAACTTTGTGCTGAAACAAGTGCTTATAGGCTTAGGACAAGCTTAAAATTTGCGATGCAATCAGCAGATATACCACCACGCCTGATGCATCACAAATTGAAGTGACCAAAGGTGCAGATGCACTGGCTGGGTCGAGTTTTAGGCGGTTTAAGATAAACGGCAGACTCATACCAATCAGACACCCCATCAACACAATACCCATCATACTTAGCGCCAAAACCACGGCGACCAAAATATCCCCACGGAAATAGCCCAAAATAGAGACTGCCGTTGCCATGGTTCCACCTAAGCACAGCGCAACCAGACTTTCACGTCCGAGCAAATAAAACCAGTCTTTAAAATGTACATCACCCGTTGCTAGTGCGCGTACCATTAAAGTTGCGGACTGGGACCCTGCATTTCCGCCACTTCCCACCAGTAAAGGGAGAAAAAATACCAAAACGATATGTGCTGCAATCAAGTCTTCAAAATGCGCAATTCCCAGCCCTGAGAGTAAACTGCCAAAAACCAGAAATACCAACCAAAACACCCGCTTCTTATACAGTAAGAGGATTGGAGCCGTTTTAATACTCATCTGCGGACTGGCCGCAACCGCACTACTTTTTAAAATATCTTCTGTGGTTTCTTGTTGTACCACATCCATTGCATCATCGTAGGTCACAATCCCCAATAGACGCTGCTGCTCATCAACGATTGGCAAAGCCATAAAATCATAATGGGCCAGTTTCTGTGCGATGCTTTCCTGATCTTCACTGACTAAACCCGTGATGACATGGTGAGTCATAACCTGTCCAATAGATTGCTCAGGCGGGGCTTGGATGATTTGTCTCAGCGAAATCACCCCTTGCAGACGATGCAATGTATCAATGACATAAATTAGATATAAAGTTTCACTTTCCGCTGCATGTAACCGTATATGTTGAATCGCCTGTTGCATAGTCATTTCAGCATGTACCGTAATGACCTCAGTGGTCATGATGGCGCCCGCGGACTCAGCAGGATAATCCATCAACGTCTTCAGTTGGACTTGAATCTGCGCATCTAATTTAGAAAAAAGTTGAGTTTGAAGCGCGAGAGGCAAGCTTTGAAATAAATCGGTACGATCATCCGAATGCATATGAGCCAGTAGCTTCAACAGCAAAGCCCGAGGTAACTGCGCTGCTAACTGCTGCTGCTCGGTCAACGCTAAAAACTCAAAAACATAACTGGCTTGAGGTAATTGTTCCAATAGCTGAATTTGCGCATGTATAGGCAGACCCATTAAAATATCAGCCAAATCCGCAGTGCTGTACTGTTTTAGGCTTTTGATAAAAGCATGGTTATCGGGCTGATTTAGCTGATCTTCAAAATCTTGCTGTGAAAATGATGGATTTGGCATATACCACTCAAATATTGTTCTTCTTTATTTGTCCGAGTATAGCAAAGGATCTTTAAATATCTGGAGCTTCCTGTGGCTACAGTTTAAAGATCCGCTATGCATATTAAACTCTATACATGTTTCGGCTTGGACTTAGACTTCATCCTGCTGAGTTCGCCCATGAAACACATGACGAACCAGAACATACATTAAAGGTATAAACAACAATACCAGCACGGTTCCAAAAATCACTCCACCGAGTACACTTACTCCAATTTCCTGACGACTTGCCGCCCCTGCACCAAAGGCAAAAACCAAAGGAGTCACACCTGCCCCAAAAGCCAAAGATGTCATTAAAATCGGACGTAGACGTAGGCTGGCCCCTTCTAATGCAGCTTGAATTGCTGTTTGACCTTTTTGCTGTGCCAATGAGGCGAATTCCACAATTAAAATCGCATTTTTGCAGGATAAACCAATCGTGGTGAGTAATGCGATCTGGAAATAAATATCATTTGGAAAGCCCGTCAGATAACTAAACAAAATATTACCACCAATCCCTAATGGAATCGCACTCATCACTGCCGTTGGGATACTCCAACTCTCATACAGTGCTGCTAAACATAAAAAAATAAAGCCGATGGAGACCAAATACAGGAGCAATGCTTGGTTATTAGACTTATTTTCTTCATAAGATAAACCACTCCAAGCCAGATCAATCCCCTCATGTGCTTGTAGCATTTTCTGGACATCTTGCATGGCTTGACCCGAACTGACGTTTCTGGCGGTATCTGCTTCCATTTCTAGGGCGGTATAACCCATAAAACGATTTACCACTTCAGGACCACCACTCCAAGATACTTGGGAAAAATTGCTAAATGGAATCATTTGGTTCAGATCATTGCGCACCGTCCAAGCCTGAAGATCTTCAGGTTTAGAACGGAACGCGGCATCAGCCTGCATAATCACCCGCTTAATCCGACCACGGTCAATGAAATCATTGATATAAGTTCCACCCCATGCACTCGACAAGGTACTGTTAATCGCAGTTTGACTAAGCCCATTGGCTAATGCCTGCTGTTGGTTAATATCAACCTTGAGTTCAGCTTTATCGGGGTTAGAACGTTTATCTAAATTGCTAAAACTAGAGTACTGCTTGGATGCTTCCTGCAAAGCCTTGAACTGTGCTTCTAAATAAGCACGACCTTCACCATTAATGTCTCGGATCCAGAACTCCATACCATCGGTTTGCCCCAAACCATTCACCGATGACGGCAAATTAATATTAATTTGTGCATTTCGATGTGCATTAAAATGAGCAATTGCACGCTCTCGAATCGCTTGCGCTGAGTTGTCCTTCCCCTTACGCTCATCCCAATGTTTGAGTGCAATAAAGCCTTGACCCAAGTTTTGTCCTGTCCCCGAGAAGTTACGCCCATAACGGATCATTACCAAATTGATATTGGCCTGTTCTTGGTCTAAGAAATATTGGCGAATCTCTTCTCCAACGACACGACTTTGACTCAGTGGTGCACCATCAGCCAATTTAAATTGCACACTTAAAATACCTTGATCTTCACTTGGAATAAAACTGGTCGGCAAAGCCCGGTAAAACAACGCAAACACGGTAATGAGTGCCACAAAGATGAGTAACATGATTTTACTGTGTTGAATCGTCTGAGTGCTTAATCGTAAATAATGCTGTTTTAATTGATCTAGCTTTAAGTTGAACCACGTTGCCCAGCGGGCAGATTTATCATTCGGTTTTAAAATGAGAGCACATAAGGCAGGAGTAAGCACCAATGCCACCAATAAAGACAGTGCCATGGCCGCCACTAAAGTGATGGAAAACTGACGATAAATCACTCCCGTTGAACCACCAAAAAATGCCATGGGAATAAATACAGCAGTTAACACCAAAGTAATCCCGATCAATGCTCCGCTGATTTCCTGCATAGATGTAATAGAGGCCTGCTCTGCACTCATATTCTGTTCATGCATCAACCGTTCAACGTTTTCCACTACCACAATCGCATCATCCACCAAAAGACCAATCGCTAAGACCAATGCAAATAGTGTTAAGGTATTAATACTCATCCCAAGTACGTATAAAATAGCAAGTGTGCCTAAAATCACGACAGGTACTGTAATGGTCGGAATCAGTGTTGCACGCCAGTTTTGTAAAAATACAAACATGACCACAATCACCAGAAGCACCGCTTCAAATAGTGTTTTGACGACTTCCTTAATCGACTCTTGCACAAAAGGTGTGTTATCACGTGGATAAACAATTTGATAACCTTCAGGCAGTTTAGAAGACAAGCGGGCAACTTCTTGTTTAATCAATGCAGACGTTGCTAAGGCATTGGCACCTGAGGACAGAGAAATCCCAATCCCAGCTGAAGGAAACCCATTAATGGTATTAAACGACTGGTAATTTTCCGCGCCCAGTTCAATCCGAGCCACGTCTTTTAAATAGATAAAACCGCCATCACGGTTCGATTTCACAATAATGTTTTCAAATTCTTCAACAGTTTTTAACCGTGTTCCAGATGTCACTTTAGCATTCAAATATTGATCTGATAGGGTTGGCAAATCGCCGATTGCCCCTGCCGCAACTTGGGTATTTTGCGCTTCAACCGCTGCACGAATATCACTGGGCATCAGTCCATATTGGCGTAGTTTATGTGGATTGAGCCATATACGCATAGCATACTGAGAACCAAAAACATCAACCTCTCCAACGCCATCAATACGGGCTAAGTCTTGCTCTAAGTGGGTCATCATATAATCTGACAACTCAATATTATTGCTTTTTCCTGTTTGGTCATATAGACCAATCACCATATGCGTATCGCCCAAAGACTTATAAACATTAACCCCTTGACGCTGTACATCTTCAGGTAAACGGTTAATCACACCATTGACCGCATTTTGTACTTGAACCTGAGCAGTATCAGGATCGGTACCATTTTCAAAGCTAATGCTGATTCGACTACGACCATTTGAATCGCTACTGGAGCTAAAATAAAGTAAATGATCAATCCCTTTTATTTGTTGTTCTAAGACCTGAGTGACACTTTCTTCTACAGTCTCAGCCGATGCCCCTGTGTATGTTGCACCTACCGTAATTCTAGGCGGTGCAATATCTGGATAACGTTCCACAGGCAACTGAAAGGTGGCAAACAAACCAAATGCCATGACAATAATTGCGAGCACACCTGCAAAGATTGGCCGATGAATAAAAAACTTAGAGAGCATGGAATGGTGTTACTCTAGGGTTAGGGTCTGAATCTAAAAACTTCATGTAACTACATGCATGATCTTCCATGACGAATCATTAAAAAACAAGACCTAACAACATGAAAGAGAACATTAAAGCGAAATATGAAGAAACTATGAAGAAATATTTTTGACCATTTGATGACAACCACTAATTTTCTGTAGTTAGGCATGAATTTGACATGTTTAATCCAAATACTAACGACACAACACTAACTAAACTTTGAGGGCAAAAGGCTAAAAATGCGCTATCGCTTACAAGGCCTCTAGGCTTAGCTGACAATCAGCAGGATAATAAAAACGGTACAGTCGTAGCTACAATACCCCATCAATAATGAATACATTCAGGCTGTATAACTGATTATCGGGCATCGAGAGCAAAAAATAGGTACGACCTAACCAGACTTAAATCGAATCCAACATACAACAAGCAACACCATCCGACTTTATGGTCATGTGCATGCCATAAGGCTAACAGTCCATCTTTATATCCTTCTCGCTGAAAACGATTCCCCCCTTTTAGACTGGTGTACAATCTCGGTTATAAATAAGAGAAAGATACACTGGCAACGTTTTAAACATTTATTAAAGCAAGTTTAGATTGTATTTTCACTAATTACGCAGCTCTCGGTTATAAAGCAATTCACAGCTTTTAGAAGCAAAGAAGCTCGTTATTTACATTCCCGAAGCAATTAGATTATATTTTCTGCTCAGCGCGCCTCGCTTCGTTTTTCAATGGCATTCGGTAAAAAATAAAAATATGAGTATATGGTTCTACACTCTTTATCTAGCTTTATCTAAAAGCACAACGGCATTCATCACATCTTTAAGCGACTTTTAATATAACTTGGGTATTGTGTTTAAAATTTTAAAATAATGGCAGCTATGACTCTATATTCCCCATTTAAAGGTAGCTCTGGCGTTAAACGCATTTTAAATGCAACGCAATATTCTCTTTCTGGTTTCAAAGCCGCTTTTGCCCATGAAGCTGCTTTTCGTCAAGTTCTTTGGATTAATCTCATTCTTATTCCTGTGAGCTTTTTATGTGATGTGAGCCGTTTTGAACAAGCTTTAATGGTTGCAGTCTGTTTACTGGCGCTCATTGTTGAACTATTCAACTCGGCAATTGAAGCCGTGGTGGATCGAATCTCTCTTGAACGTCATGAACTTTCAAAAAATGCCAAAGATATGGGCAGTGCTGCACAATTCGTTTCTTTGAGTATGATCTTTATTGTATGGCTATTTATATTAATCCCTTAAGATTTCAAATCTGATCGCTCAGTTGATATCTAATCACAATTAAAATCACCAACCATAAAAAAACCCTGCTTTCGCAGGGTTTTTTGAATCAAGTCAAAGCTTAGTGAGCTGAGAATTGGTTCATTGTGTTTTTAGCATCATCGTGCGCTTTAAGAGCGTTGTCACCAGAGAAGATTTCTTTGTGATCATCACCGATGTCAGAACCCGCCATTGCTTGGTGTTTAACACAAGCGATACCACCACGGATTTCTTTACGTTGTACGCCAGCAACATAAGCCAACATACCTTCAGAACCGAAGTAACCTTGTGCAAGCTCATGAGTAGAAAGAGCAGCAGTGTGGTAAGTAGGAAGTGTGATCAAGTGATGGAACACACCCGCTTCACGAGAAGCATCAGCTTGGAATGTACGTACTTTCTCATCAGCATCAGCAGCTAATTCAGTTGCATCGTACTCAGCGCTCATTAATTTAGCACGGTCGTAAGCAGAAACGTCTTTACCTTCAGCAACCCAACGGTCGTAAGCTTGTTGACGGAAGTTTAAAGTCCAGTTGAATGATGGGCTGTTGTTGTAAACAAGCTTAGCATTTGGAACAGTTTCACGTACACGGTTAACCATGTGAGCGATTTCTTCAACGTTTGGAGTTGCAGTTTCGATCCAAAGAAGATCCGCACCATTTTGAAGGCTAGATACACAGTCAAGTACAACACGGTCAATTTGAGTGTCAGCACGGAACTGGTATAAACCAGAAGCTAAACGCTTAGGACGGTGTAATTTACCATCACGCTTGATCAAGATTTCATCTTCTTGAGCATCAGCGATGTCAATTTCAGTTGTGTCTAAGTAGCTGATGTATTGAGAAGCAATGTCACCTGGCTCTTTAACCACTGGGATTTTTTGAGTTAAGTCAGCGCCTTCAGAGTCAGTACGCGCAACGATGATACCGTCATCAAGACCCATTTCTAAGAATGCATAACGTAATGCATGGATTTTAGCGATGAAGTCTTCGTGTGGAACTGTTACTTTACCAGCTTGGTGACCACATTGTTTCGCGTCAGATACTTGGTTTTCGATTTGAAGTGCACAAGCACCAGCTTCAATCATTTTACGAGCAAGTAAGTAAGTCGCTTCTTCGTTACCGAAACCAGCGTCGATGTCCGCAATAATTGGCACAACGTGAGTTTGGAAACCGTCGATTTGAGCAGTGATTTCAGCAGCTTTAGCAGTATCACCCGCTTCGTTTGCTTTTTTAAGTGCACGGAATAAATCGTTAAGTTCTTTCGCATCAGCTTGGCGAAGGAAAGTGTAGATTTCTTCGATCAAAGCAGGTACTGAAGTTTTTTCGTGCATAGATTGGTCAGGAAGTGGACCAAATTCTGAACGAAGTGCAGCAACCATCCAACCAGAAAGGTAGATATAACGACGTTCAGTTGTACCGAAGTATTTTTTGTTCGCAATCATTTTTTGTTGTGCGATGAAACCGTGCCAGCAACCCAAAGATTGAGTGTATTTGCTAGAATCAGCATCATAAGCAGCCATATCACGACGCATAATCGCAGCTGTGTATTTAGCAATGTCTAAACCAGTTTTAAAACGGTTTTGTAATTGCATACGCGCAGCATCTTCAGGACTGATGTCTGCCCAAGTGCTACCGAATTTTGCTTTTAATTCGCGGATTGCATCAATCGCTGTTTGGTATGTAGTCATGATATTTCCTGTAATAATATTAGGATTTTCTTCAACGAATGGCTAAAATCAGACCCTCGAGCTTTTGCTTAGATTTAGAGCGCTTCGTTGCGATGAATACAGATTAGATTGGCAGAAAAAATTAATCCAATATTCTGCATTAATTTTCGGTATTTATTTAAAAAATGGGTAGATAAAAGTCGAATTATATTTTACTCAATTCACTTTAAGTGCATGTTATTTATTATTTTATATAAAATATAAAATGCTTTAAATTTAAACATTAAGTTCAATATTTCTTCATTAGACTTAAGTCTCGGCAGTTCAAAAAAACAGTTTAAACTAGAAATCAATGTTTCATTTAGCTCAAATAACAAAAACCATTTGCTTGGGATAAAGTGTATTTTTCACACATTTATTCCACTAATAATAGTAATTTCAAGCTATTTTTTTTGCCTAAATTACCATCAACCATCGTGCCTTCCCAATCTAAATATTGACCCAAATTCCAATAGATTTTCAGATTAAAAACATTCTATTTAGCGCACCTTTTAAGAAGAATTCCGAATACACTTTGATGCTTTTTTTTTCATCAGTTTCTCACACAAGCCCGATGGCTTATGGCATAATGCAAACAATTTCATGATTTTATTCTCGGTATTTTTTTTATGAATCTGGAGCGGGTTGATCTAAACCTATTAATTTACTTGGACGTACTCTTACGTGAAAAAAATGTAACCCGAGCTGCTGAACAATTGGGTGTCACCCAACCAGCTATGAGTAATATCCTACGTCGCCTTCGTAACTTATTTAACGACCCTCTCCTGATTCGCTCTTCCGAAGGGATGACTCCCACAGAACGTGCTTTAGAATTACAACCGCGCATTCGCGACGCACTTTCCGATCTTTCCATGATTTTGGAACCTCGTACCGAGTTCCGTCCTTATACCTCAAATCGCGTATTCCGTATTATGACTTCGGACTATGCTGAAGCAACTTTGGTTCCTCGTCTCGTGAAAGCGCTTCGCTCTGAAGCACCCAACGTCGTTTTAGACTTTTTAACCCCAAGTGACGTGTCCTATCGCGACATGGAACAAGGGAAAGTCGATTTAGCCATCAACCGCTTCAATGAAATTCCACAAAGCTTCCACCAAGTTCTTGTTTGGCGTGACAGTTTCTCTTGCCTACTTAACAGTAAACACCCTGCTGCTGGCAATTTGAACTTAAAAAGCTATTTAGATGCTCAACACATTTGGGTCTCTAAAACTGGTATGGGCGTTGGTTTCGGCGTCAACCCTGAAAAACAAGCTGGACTCGGCTGGATTGACCAAGCTTTGGAACGGATTGGGCAAAAGCGTAAAATTTCGGTCTTTACTCGCCACTACCAAATGCCTGCTCTACTGGCATCTAATGTCGACTTAGTTGCAACCTTACCAACACGTATTGCACGCTTACAAGCCAAGAGCCAAAGCCTACTCATCAAAGACCCTCCGTTTTACATTCCAGAGTTTGAGCTCAAGATGGCATGGTGTCCTCTACTCCATCATCATCCTGCGCACCGTTGGCTCAGACAACTCATTTTATATGTGGCACGTCAAATGATTGAGGAAGAAAATCGTGAGTTTCTGGGCAATAACTCACAATTCTCACATTATTAAGCATTCAAGTTCTAAATAATTCATTTTCATACCAATACTCAGGTATGATAGAAGGCAGTAATTTATTACTGCCTTCATTTTTTGTGTTAAAAATATTCATAATAACGATGAATCACAGGTGGATTCCGTGAGCCTTTTTCAAAACATAGTTATCATTCTAGTCCTAATTGCTGGGGCGGGTTTCTTGTCTCTGACAGAAATAGCACTAGCAGGAGCACGTAAAGTCAAGCTAAAAATCTTGGCTGAGTCTGGCGATGATCGAGCACAGAAAGTTTTGAATTTACAAGAAAATTCTGCCGACTTCTTTGCTGCTTCGCAGATTGGCTTAAATGCAGTGGCGATCTTGGGCGGTATTTTAGGTGAGGGGGCTTTTCGTCCTTATTTCATGACCTTTGTTTCTCGTTTTTATACAGGACCATGGGCGGAAACCATTAGCTTTGCATTGTCATTTACCTTAGTTACCTCCCTGTTCATTTTGTTTGCAGACCTCATGCCAAAACGTTTGGCTATGATTGCACCTGAGAAAATTTCGATTGCGGTGATCAACCCGATTCAAGTTTTTATTAAAGTCTGTAAGCCACTTGCTTGGATTATTAACGCAGTGGCCAATTTGCTGTTCCGCCTGTTTAAGGTCAACACGACACGGGATGATAACATTACCTTTGATGATATTTCTGCGGTGATGGATGCTGGTGCGCAAGCGGGAGTCCTACAAAAGCAAGAACACCATTTCATTGAAAACGTATTTGAGCTAGAAGAACGAAATGTTCCATCTAGTATGACCACTCGTGAAAATGTCATTTACTTTACGTTGAATGAACCTGAAGAAAGTATTCGCCAAAAATTAGCTCAATATCCTTATTCTAAATTTCTTGTTTGCAGTGAAAATATTGACGATGTGATTGGCTATGTCGATGCCAAAGACATTCTAGTCCGTATTCTAAATAATCAATCTTTACTGCAACTCAACGAAAGTACCATTCGTAATGTACTCACCATTCCAGACACATTAACCTTATCTGAGTTATTAGACCGTTTCCGCTCCACCAAAGAAAAGTTTGCAGTCGTGATTAACGAATATGCTTTGGTCGTAGGTGTGATTACCCTCTCAGACATTATGATTACCGTGATGGGTGACTGGGTTACACCTATTGAGGCTGAGCAACAAATTATTAAACGCGATAATAATTCATGGTTGATTGATGGCAGTACACCCATTGAAGATATTAAGCACGCACTTGAAATTGATGAAATGCCAGATGAAGAGAATTATGAAACGCTTGCAGGTTTTATGATGTACCGTCTGCGAAAAATTCCACGTCCTGCCGACACTGTTGAATATGCAGGCTTTAAGTTTGAAGTCGTGGATGTCGATCATTTTAAAATTGACCAACTCTTAGTCACACGCCTACTTGAAGAAATCAAAACATCTGAAAGTAAAAGTGATGAAGAATAAGCTACTCTTCTTTTAATAAAAAACCTTGCCTCCAGTGCAAGGTTTTTTTTTGAAATACTCAAAGCATCTTTTGAGTTATACAAATTAAGTATCTCTACCATACTTTATAGATATATATTATTTTTTAGAAAAATAGAATGGAAAACCACATTTGTTTAAGAGCATTTAAAAATTCTGTTGAATTGCATACTATCGCTATCACTTGATTAATAAACAGACTTAACACGTTCAAAGGATTGATTCATGCTGACCATATTAGGTTTAGGCATGATTATGTGCTTCATGTACTTAATCATGTCTAAACGTCTGAGCGCCCTCGTTGCCCTAACTCTAATCCCTATCATTTTCGCTTTACTTACTTATGTTTTAAGTCTCTTTGTTGATAATTTAGCTGGATTTAATATTGCCGAACTTGGCGATATGATGATGGAAGGCATTAAAAAACTTGCACCGACTGGTGTGATGTTACTTTTCGCTATCCTGTATTTTGCCATCATGATCGACACTGGGCTTTTCGATCCTTCAGTAAAATGGATTCTAAAGCAGGTTAAAGGCGATCCTTTAAAAGTGACCCTCGGTACCATTACCCTAACTTTAATTGTGTCTTTAGATGGTGATGGTTCAACCACTTACATGATCTGTGTCGCTGCAATGCTACCGCTGTATAAGCGTATTGGTATGAGCCCTTTAATCATGGCTTGTTTAATGATGCTTGCGAGCGGCATCATGAACTTAACGCCATGGGGTGGACCAACAGCGCGGGCAGCAACCGCATTACATGTCGATCCAAATGATGTCTTTGTTCCTATGATTTTGCCAATGCTCGTTGCTATTGGATGGCTATACTTCCTCGGCTTTATGTATGGTCGTATGGAACGTAAGCGTATTGGTATTGTGGAATTAGACATTAGCCATGGTGACAGTATTCAAATTTCACAAGAACCTGAAGCCAACCGCGCACACTTAAGATGGTTCAATGCACTATTGACCTTAGTACTTATGGTCTGCCTAGTGATGGGACTATTGCCTGCAGCAATTCTATTCATGGTTGCACTGTGTATTGCATTAGTGGTGAACTATCCTGATTTGGATATGCAAAAGCGTTTGGTGGGTAACCACTCTGCCAGTGCCTTAGCTGTAGTCGGGATTATCTTTGCAGCAGGTATTTTTACCGGCATTCTATCTGGTACAGGTATGGTTGAAGCCATGTCTCAAGAACTGGTTGCCATTATTCCTGAAAGTATGGGACCATATTTAGCGCCAATCACGGCGGTGATTAGTATGCCACTGACTTTCTTTATGTCGAATGATGCCTTCTATTTTGGTGTACTGCCTGTGCTCTCTGAAGCCGCTGGACACTATGGTATCAGCCCTGTGGAAATGGCGCGCGCTTCGATTGTCGGTCAGCCCGTACACTTACTTTCACCTTTGGTGCCATCGACTTATTTACTCTGTGGATTAGCCGGTATTAACTTTGGTGAACACCAAGAATTTACCATCAAATGGGCAATCATTACGTGTTTAGTGATGCTCGTCACTGCAGTGATCTTTGGTATTTTCCCACTCTATTCAACTCTGGGCTAAATAAACAGCATGCAATGATTCAAAACACACCATTTTGAATCATCTTCACACATAAATACCCGATGGATCACATCGGGTATTTTTTCATTTATAATACGTTGAAATAACTATACAAATAGAGTCAAACTCATGTCTTTTTCATTGCCTGCTGTGCTGGCATGTACCTTTTTTTATTCTGCACTGTATTTAATTTATTACTATTTTTTCCAGTACAGTCACACCTTACTGATTGTTGCTGCTGTTGTTTTACTGATTTTGGCATGGCGTATCACACCTTATGCTTATGAACGTGGACAACGAAGCTTTAACGATACTCTGTCTTTTGGACAATATTTTTGGAATCCACTCATCACATGGTGGCGACTTTTTATTTGGCCTATCAGCCTACTATTGGCGTGGATTTTCAACTCCTAAATACTAGTCGATAAAAAAGCACCCGAAGGTGCTTTTAATCCTGCGATCTTAACGACCATATAATTCAAGTAATTGATCTAAAGTCGCTTGATAATGAATGGTAATATCTTCAGCTAAGATTTTATAGGCACTGTCAAACTGAACCATTGGCCAGCCTTCTTTCCAAAATGGGAAGATGTTGTGTAAATCATGGGTCACGGTTGCATCTTCACGTACAATCGCCTGCGCAACTTGTGACAAGACTTGTGCTGTTTCCGCGCCATCAATTGCCATGTAGTCGATACCACGCACTTTTAAAATGCGAATACGGTCTTTCTTGTAGCGAATTTTTTTGGCTTGGGCATCATTAAGACCCAATGCCAAAGCTACAGCTTCAACAAACTTACTTTCAAAAGATTGGTTCAAAGCCACAATCGCAAGTTTATGTGCTTCTTGACGACCTGCTTTCCCCCCTTTACGGATCTCTTCTTTTGCCTCTGTATCAAGCACATCGTCTTTCATAGACTGCAAAATGTCTAAAATTTCGATATCACTTAAAGATTCAGGAGATTGATCAGTCATGAACTGCCCTTAGACAAAAAAATTGAATCGTCTATTTTCGCATAATTTGGCATGAAAAAATTAAATTCTTCATCATTTCATACTGAATATTCTGATTATCGTATTTTTTTGCACGATAACGACGCAAATCCTCTATAGTAAAGGCTATTTTTTCATACGCTCTTTTTTTGACGATGCAATCTAAACAAGTCCAACTGTTACTGCAACAATTAGAGACCCTTTACCCTGCTGCATTTAAGCGCAATTTTTTATTGTATAGCCAAATCAAAACACGTGGTATTTTAGATGACTGGCGAGAACTCGTTCCTTGGGTCTTGGCGGTGATGATTTTTATTCCGATCAGCCTTATTTTACAAAATTTTTTCTCAAATCATCTGGAAAAGTTGGATGCATTTCAAAGTCAGAGCTATGCCATTATTAGTATTTTATTGGTACTAATGTGGGTGCTACCCTTTGTCATTAAACAAATTAAACACTCATCGCACTCGCTCTATCAACTGTTACGTCACGCACCAATCAAGCTTGCAGTTGTAATTCTCTTGAGTGGGCTGAATTTAATGTTCACTGAAAGCAGTTTGCTGATGTGGATCTTGTTTTATTTTGGCGTTAACTTTGGTTTTGTCCGCTTCTATAAAGAGAATTTATTTCGTGACCATAGCCAGTCGCTTGAGCATTATCAACTACAACAACTTAGACGCATCTGCTTTTGGGCCTACAAGCAAACGGTCAAATCGCGCCTTAAATTACGTCTAATTTCGAGTCAATCTAGCCATTACCAAGCCAGAAAAATACAATTGGGACATGAAGCAGATTTATATGTAAAACTTCTCAAGTATGAACAGGCTTATTGCAAACAGATCAAACATCTCGATCTGGATAGTTATATTGATGAAAAATTATAAAAAAACCGAGCAATGATGCTCGGTTTTTTATAGACAGCATTTATGCCGTTTGCTTTAAACTGCCGACTGGCAATAAGCTTGGATCCAGTATCACTTGATATGATCGTGTTTCATCTACGCTGTATTCTTTTTGCTTAATGGTATCAACAAATATCCAATCTGCCTGTACTTGCTCAGCAGTAAAACTGACTTTCAAATAGCCACGCTGATTTAAATTGCAATAATTCAGCTCATCAATCAAGGTTGTAAAAGCAAACTCAAACTCTTTGAGTTGTTGCATCGGAATAGACAAATACTTTTCCATACCGGGCGAGGAAACTGAGCTTGTCGCCAACTCCACGCCTACAAACTGCCCTGTTAAATCATGTAAGTCCGATGCCCATGCATTATGTGTATCACCAGCCAAGACCACAACTTTTTTATTCAAATACTGCAGTGTGCCGTACAACGTCTCGCGTTCAACTGCATAACCATCCCACGCATCTAAATTGTAAGGAACCACAGTCTTAATACGAGACAACTGCTCTACCGTTAAAGAAGGGTCATTATTTAAGTAACGCAGTTTTATTTCGACCAATTCTTTAATCAGTTGATTCACCTGCACCAAAACTTCTGGAGTTACCGCGCCACTACTGATTGCACTGAGTACTTGTAACATTTCGGCTGGAACGAGCATTTTGCTCATCAACACCTGCTGACCCAAAACTTGCCATGTGGCTTTTGAGCTCGCAAGTTGCTGTGTTAACCATGCGCGTTGATTCAACCCGAGTAACGTTCGATTTGGGTCTTGCATATCTGTAGTAAAGCGTACAGCATCCAAACCCGATGCGGTTAAATAGTCCGCATAATCTAACTGTTTACTCCGCGCCAAGATGCGCGTATCCAACATATTCAACTGCACCAAATTACCAAAGTTAAACTGGCGATAAATATTTAAATGATCTTTTTCAGAAAGCGGACGGATCGGCATCCATTCAAAATACGCAGCCAGCGCGGCAAATTTACGTTCTGCAAAATCACCTTCTGTGTCTGACTGATGGTTCTCAGCACCATCTTTCCATGTATCATTGGCTAACTCATGGTCATCCCATACCACAATAAACGGATGGCGTTGATGTGCAGCTTGTAAGTCTAGATCTAAGCGATATAAGGCATAACGTTTACGATAGTCATCTAAGTGAATAATTTCTAAGTTGTTATCATCCGCCAGCGCACGTCCCATCGCTACTGCTTCTTCTGTTGCGTAGCCCCCCATACCATACTCATAGATGTAATCTCCCAAATGAATGACAACATCCACATCCTGTTTTGACATTTCTTTATAAATATGGAAATAACCCGCTGGATAGTTTGAACATGAACAAACTGCAAATTGAACGGCTTGCACCTCATCTGCTAAAGTCTTGGTTTGTCCGATCATCGAATAATTTGAAGCATATTTAAAACGATAGAAATAACCTTGCCCTGCAACTAAGCCAGTGGCATCGACTTTCACGGTAAAATCCTGTGTGGCAGTGGTCAGCACCGTCCCAGTTGCTACAATTTGTTTAAAGTCCGTGTCCTTTGCTACTTCCCACTGTACTTCTAAACGTGCACTGGTATCGCTAGGCGTCAAACGAGTCCAAATGATGACCTGCGTTTGTAAGGGGTCTCCACTTGCCACCCCATGTAAAAACTGTGCTTGAGTTGTCGGCTGTGTGTCGGAATCTGAATCATCTCCTCCACATGCAGTCAGTGAAATCGGTAAAGATAACGCTCCAAATCCAGCCAAAGTTTTTTGAATCAGTTCTCGGCGGTTCATTTTTTTTGTCATGTGGATAGCCTAAAGACGATATGGACTTGAAATTTATGCGAAAAAGATGACATGCATATCTCAAGTCGATGACATTTTTATGAAGCCTGAACGAGTGCAGTACAGATGATTGTGCTAGTTTTTAAACATAAACTGCTGAATTGATTGAAAAGAAAGCAAATAAGCACAAATAGACTTGCCAATATTTATTTCCTCATCTATTATTGCGCTCATGCCCGAGTGGTGAAATCGGTAGACACAGGGGATTTAAAATCCCCCGCCCACAAAGCGTGCCAGTTCGAGTCTGGCCTCGGGCACCATTCTTAAAACAATTAAGATGGTGCAATAAAAGAACCCAGCATAATGCTGGTTTTTTTATACCTATAATTTATAAATCAAAATCACTAAACCACAACAATATGAAAAAAATTCTAAGCTTTATTACTTTAATCCTGAGCCTTTCAAACATCACTCACGCAGAAACAAAGACTTCAGAGATAAATACTGAAAAATTTTATGATCTGTTCGCAGGGACCATCATTGAAAAAGACCAACAGCTTTACTTACATGCGTGTAAATCTGTAGATGCAGAGTTTAAATTAAGTTTTAACCATACACGTGATGAACAACACATACGCACACTCATAAAAACTTATCCAAAGTTTTGGCTGAATCTCAGTGCAAATGCTGAAATGATTCAAGATCAATATGTGATGACGGTTGATGCAATTGAAAATGAGCACCTAAATCAAAGCTGTCATCTAAGTGACCTTTTAGATGAACTTTAAACCTTTCGTTCATCCAGTCTATCTCACGAACATAAGAATATAGAGAGTGATTCACCACTCTCTATTGACCACCAACTCTTCCATTTCAATATCCATATAACCTGCACCTTGCACCACCATCATCATGGCTTCTGCAATAAAGTCTGCAGCAGTATCATCCAAAGATGAATCCAGATCTTCAAAATGGGGCTTCATTTCATTTATTTCAGCGACAGTTGCATTGGCATATTGATAAATATCATCTTCAGACTTTGCTTTCACAATTTTCTTGGCAAAAGCTTCAACATGTTGTTTCACTTCGGCAACAAGAATATCTGGATAGTATTCATCATCAAACATAGGGAGAAGTAAATCTGCAAACATACAGGCACTCAAAACGAGAAACTTAAAAAACGAGTCTGTATAACATAAACCAAACAAATCACCAAATAAAAAAGCAGAACCCCAAGATCCTGCTTGTTTAAATAAATGCTTCAGGTCAACTGCGCTAATAGCTCAAGCTATCATTACTGCATTTTCTGCTAAGCTAAGTTCATTGCATTCCAAACTTTAATCGCATCGCTCATCGCTTTGACATCATGGGCACGTACCATAGACGCACCTTGTTGAATACTCATTAAATGTCCTGCTACAGAACCCACAGCTCGTTGCCTTGCATCAGCCCCACCTAAAGCTTCGCCGATAAAGCGTTTTCGTGACAATGCGGACAAAATAGGATAACCCAGTTGGTTCAGTTGATGAAATTCTTTTAAAAGTTTAAGGTTCTGCTTTGCGTTTTTAGCAAAGCCAAAACCGGGATCAATCATAATATTTTCTGGCCGCACCCCTGCTTTTAAGGCATCGTCCACACGCTGGGAAAGCTCCGTTATTACATCTTGAGTGACATCATCATAGTGATCTAAGCCATTCATGGTGGTCGGCTCACCACGCATATGCATAATAATTACAGGAATATTCAGCTCAGCAGCAGTCTCTAATGCCTTCGGGCGTGTCAAAGCTCTGACATCGTTCCAAATGTGCGCACCAGCGGCAACAGCGGCTCGAATCACCTCAGGTTGAGAAGTATCAATCGAAATAACCACATCAAGTTCAGCCAAGGCTTCCACCACTGGAACAACACGACGAATTTCTTCCTCGACCTCAACCACAGATGCACCTGGACGTGTGGACTCGCCCCCTACATCAATCACCGTTGCTCCATCTGCAATCATTTGCTTCGCATGTGCAATCGCCTGCACTTTACCATTATGTTCTCCACCATCACTAAACGAATCTGGCGTCACATTCAGAATACCCATCACCTGCGGTACCGACAAATCGAGTGATAGCTCACCACAATGTAGGATTTTCTTTGGTAAATCCATCAATTGCATCTAATTTACTCCAGTTCAACTAGGATTATCTTAACGCGTGTAGCAGAGCTGTGTGCTTATTTTTCTTTAAAACATCAAAAATATGCACAATAAAAAACCACCCGAAGGTGGTCCTTTATTTCAAGATTTAAATCTTAAGTTGCTGATGGCAACGGTGGTGGTGTGCTTGGACCATCTGTTGGTGTTACATCAATCACAGGATTTTCTGCAACATACACTTTCGGTGGTTGTGGCTCACGGCCTTCCATAATGTCACGAATTTGCTCGCGATCAATCGTTTCCCATTCCATCAAGGCTTTCACCATCGCATGCGCGATATCTTTGTTATTTTCCAAGATGTCACGTGCAACACGGTATTGCTCATCAATGATACGGCGGACTTCAGCATCAACCTGCTGTTGAGTTGCTTCAGAAATGGTGCGGCTACCAATACTTCCCATGAATGATTGCTGAGAATCATCTTCATACACCATTACACCAAGTTTGTCAGACATACCGTACTTAGTGACCATCGCACGTGCCATTTTAGTTGCACGTTCAAAGTCGTTTGAAGCACCTGTCGACATTTGGTTGATAAAGATTTCTTCGGCAATACGACCACCAAACAAAATTGAAAGTTCATTCAACATTTTGTCTTTATAGTGGCTGGTTTGATCATGTTCAGGCAACTGCCATGTTACACCCAACGCCCAACCACGTGGCATAATGGTCACTTTATGCACAGGATCTGTGCCCGGTAGAATTTCAGCCACAATCGCATGACCCGCTTCATGGTACGCGGTTGCGCGACGTTCTTCTTCACGAATCACCATCGACTTACGTTCAGGGCCCATATACAACTTGTCTTTTGCATCTTCAAAATCATGCATATCGACAGTGTTCTTGTTACGACGTGCAGCAAAAAGTGCAGCTTCGTTCACAAGGTTTGCCAATTGCGCACCTGAGAAGCCCGGTGTACCACGTGCCAGTACTTGTACATCGACACCAGTCACTGAAGGCAATTTCTTCATGTGAACATTTAAGATTTGCTCACGACCTTTAATGTCTGGTAGACCGACCATAACTTGACGGTCAAAACGACCTGGACGAAGTAAAGCTTTATCTAGTACGTCTGCACGGTTTGTTGCAGCAATGACGATAATCCCTTCATTGCCTTCAAAGCCATCCATTTCAACCAACATTTGGTTCAAGGTTTGCTCACGCTCATCGTGACCACCACCTGTACCTGAACCACGGTGACGACCCACAGCATCAATCTCATCAATAAAGATGATACATGGCGCATGGCGCTTCGCTTGTTCAAACATGTCACGGACACGAGACGCACCCACACCCACGAACATTTCAACAAAGTCAGAACCCGAAATACTAAAGAATGGCACTTTCGCTTCGCCTGCAATTGCTTTTGCAAGTAAAGTTTTACCTGTACCCGGTGGACCCACCATCAATACGCCCTTAGGAATTGTTGCACCTAAACGTTTAAATTTTGATGGATCTTTTAAGAAATCAACAATTTCAACAACTTCTTGTTTTGCTTCGTCACAACCAGCCACATCGGTAAATGTGACTTTAATTTGGTCTTCTGCCAACATTTTAGCTTTTGACTTACCAAAACTCATTGGACCGTTTTTACCACCAGCTCCGCCACCCATGTTGCGCATAAAGAACATGAATAACAAAATGATTAAAAGTACTGGGAAGCTTGCGATCAAAAGTTGCATCAATAAACCTTGGCGTTGTGGTGCTGTACCTTCAACGACAACGTTATTTTTAATCAGATTAGGCATAAGCTCTGGGTCTTGAACCGCAGGACGAATACTTTCAAACTCTGAACCATTTGATTTTTGGCCATGAATTCGTTCGCCATCAATTGTCACTTGCTTAATTTGACCAGCATTCACCGCAGCAACAAACTCTGAATAATTCATTGCTGTCGGCTTTTCATTGCTACTGACGTTACTGAAAATAAGGATCAGTACACCCAGTATCACTAGCCACAATATGGCATTCTTGAAGAGATCGCTCAAAGCTTTATTCCCATATCAATCTAATTTGATCATGCCCTAGCGGGTGACCTTAAAGTTTCTGCTGAAGATCAGCTTCGCAAAATATAAAAAGGTACAAAATGCACAATTTTTAACGACTTGGCAAGTAAACTTTATTTGAAAGCCTTCTTACGGCCTTGTCCGACTAAGAATACTTCCTTCGATCGGGCACGTGATGCAGCAGGTTTTGCTGTTTTTAACACATCAAAGTTATCGACTACTTGCTTACGGAATTCGTCAAAGCCTGTACCTTGGAATACCTTTACAACAAATTGACCATTTGGACCGAGCACTTTCGTTGCAAAATCGATAGCTAGCTCACATAGGTAAATTTGGCGCGGTTGATCAACAGCCTTATTACCTGATGTATTGGGGGCCATATCTGAAATTACAACGTCTACTTTACGTCCATCTAAAATATTTAACAATTTATCGAATACTTCTTGTTCGCGAAAGTCACCTTGTAAGAAGGTCACATCTGGCAGAGCATCCATTTCCAAAATATCTGATGCAACCACCAATCCTTTATCACCGACCAATCTCCCTGCAATTTGAGACCAACTTCCAGGTGCTGCACCCAAATCAACCACGGTCATGCCCGGACGAATAATGTTATATTTTTCTTGAATTTCAAGTAACTTATAAGCTGCACGCGCACGATAACCTTCCTTTTGCGCTTTTTTCACAAAATGGTCATCGAGATGCTCTCTCATCCACGCACGGCTACTTTTGGATAACTTTTGGTTGGTAATGCGTGTTGCCATATCTCTCTAAAACATTAAAATTTCTTAAACTTAATTGTACGTTAAATTCTCTAGGCTTGCAGTATACATCTGTATCCAAATCTTGGGTTTTAGATGTTTTTTTCTATTATCTAAATCGATTATTTCCACAGAATATAAAGCGTTTAATTGCGCAGTTTGTTATACTAAGCCGTTTTTAAAATTAGGTTATCTTTATGGCGACTTTATCCATTCAGGAACGCAAGCGTTTGCGTCAAATCGGACATGCTTTAAACCCTGTAGTTATGCTCGGCGGTTCAGGTCTGACTGAAAATGTCGTTGAAGAAATTTTACGCGCTTTAAATGACCACGAATTGATTAAAGTCAAAATCGCGGGCGAAGACCGTGAAGAACGTGCTGCAATCATTGCAGAAATTGCATCTACTACGGGTGCAGAAGTAGTACAAACGATTGGTAAAATTGCATTGCTTTACAAAAAAGCGGCGAAACAAAATGCCAAATTGTCTAACTTAGTTCGTTTCGCACACGCAGCAAAATAGTTGTAATTTTTTTATGGCAAGTTACGAACTCAGTGCATTTGATCGTCGTTTTCAAGCAATTTCGCTTGTCGGTGCGATCGAACAACAAAGCCCGTATACCCTCAATATCGGCTTTTGGCTACGCGACCCTAATGTGTACATGCACTGGCCCGAAGTCGTGAATTCAAATCCTCGTCAAGACTTTTTATGGGAAAACACCTGTTTTGAAGTCTTTATCGGGGTAAAAGGCGAAGACTACTATCGCGAGATTAATCTCTCCCCTTCTCAAGCTTGGCAAGCCTATCAGTTTGAGGAATATCGTTATCCTGAAGATATGCCACCACAGGTCGCTTACGATATTGAACTCAATCAATTGAAGCGCACCCACTATGGTTTAAATGTCAGTATTGATCTGACTGAGTTTATGTTGCAACACAAACTGAAATGGGCTGACCTATATCTAGGCTTATCTGCAGTGTTGAATACCTCACAAGGTGAACAGTTCTATGCCATGCAGCATAGCGGTCAACAAGCCGACTTTCACAACAAACGTGATTGGCTACATCAGTTCTAAGCTATACACAAACTAAGCATATAAAAAAGTGAGGCATTGACCTCACTTTTTTATGGATATATTTCGATTCAAGTCAGCACAAAGACCATTATTTACTTGAAACTTTATTCCAAGCCTCAAGCGTATGTTCTTTAGAGCGCTTAAAGGTTTCTGTTAACTGATCTTTATGCTTCACCGAAATTTCACTGACATCACCTTTTAGCTCTTTGCCCAGTTTAGTTAAATCATCTAAAACTGCAGTAAACTCAGTTTTTACAAACTCTTTTAGTTCTGAGATATCTTTTTGAGAATTTGCCAACTGCCCTTTAATGGTTTCTAAACGCTGCAACAATTCTTGTTTAAACTGACGCAATTGTTCTTGCACACTGGCATTCAACTGCTTTGCTTCTGCCTCAAGCTTTTCTTTACTCTCAACTACAGCTTCCGTGACTTGCTCTGATGCTTCTTTTGCCACTTGCTCTAGCTTTTCAGTACTTTCTGCGACGACTTCTTTCAGCGCAGGCTTTGGTTTAGCTACTCTTTTTGGTTCAGCTTTTGGTTCAGTCATGATTTTATTCCTGTTGTTATATAGACAGTGACAGCTTAACGTGATTTGATAAAATTTAGATTTTGATTTGTCAGACAATTATTTGTTGTTACATTTTCCTCACAAAACTTTAAAAACAGCTTTCGCCTCAAAATACAAGTCTTTTATATTATTTATTCCTTGTTATTGGCATGGACTTTAATAGTGCAGTTGCGTATAATGCCGTGTTAAGTTCAAGCGAGCAGACATAGGGAGGGTAGGTTTTTAGATAGCCTTCCTTTTTTTTCGTCTACTCGCTTTTTTACAGCCTAAATTTCAGGAGCTTTGGTTTGAGCACCCCAGCAATTTTAGCCCTTGCCGATGGTACGATCTTTAAAGGAACGTCTATTGGTGCATCGGGTAGTACGACTGGTGAAGTCGTTTTCAACACTGCCATGACTGGCTATCAAGAAATTTTGACTGACCCAAGTTATGCACAACAACTTGTGACTCTAACTTACCCACACATCGGTAACACAGGTTGTAATGATGAAGACGCTGAGTCAGGTCGAATTCATAAAGTATGGGCCAATGGATTGATCATTCGTGACCTACCTTTATTGCATAGCAACTTCCGATCAACGCAATCTTTAGGCGAATACTTAAAAGAACATAATGTCGTTGCGATTGCGGATATTGATACACGCAAATTGACTCGTATTCTACGTGACAAAGGCGCACAAAATGGTTGCATCCTTGCTGGTGAAAATATTACTGAAGAACAAGCTTTAGAAAAAGCTCGTGCCTTTGGTGGTTTAAATGGTTTAGACCTAGCGAAAGAATGCTGTGACCCAACAGGCTTCGAATGGACCGAAGGTTCTTGGGTTTTAGGCAAAGGCTTTACACAACCTGAACTTAAATTCCATGTTGTTGCATACGACTACGGTGTCAAAACCAACATCTTACGTATGCTTGCTGACCGCGGTTGTAAACTCACTGTGGTACCTGCACAAACTCCTGCTGCTGACGTACTTGCGTTGAATCCAGATGGCGTGTTCTTATCGAACGGCCCTGGCGATCCAGCTGCATGTGACTACGCAATTAAAGCTGTAAAAACAATTGTAGAAGACGCTCGCAACTTACCTGTCTTTGGTATTTGCTTAGGTCACCAAATTCTTGCACTCGCTTCTGGCGCTAAAACGGTGAAAATGCCGCATGGTCACCACGGTGCTAACCATCCAGTACAGAACATCGAAGATGGTACGGTGATGATTACTTCTCAAAACCATGGCTTCGCAGTGGATGCAGAAACACTTCCTGCAAACTTAAAAGCTACGCACAAGTCTTTGTTCGATCAAACTCTTCAAGGGATTCATCGTACAGACAAGCCAGCGTTCAGCTTCCAAGGTCACCCTGAAGCAAGCCCTGGTCCGCATGACTGCGCACCATTGTTCGATCATTTCATCGAACTTATCGAAGCATCTAAGAAGTAATTAAGGAAGCGATCATGGCTAAACGTACAGACATTAAAAGCATCTTAATTATTGGTGCAGGTCCGATTGTCATTGGACAGGCATGTGAGTTTGACTACTCAGGTGCGCAAGCGTGTAAAGCCCTTCGTGAAGAAGGTTACCGTGTTATTTTGGTTAACTCTAACCCAGCGACCATTATGACCGACCCTGCGATGGCAGACGCAACCTATATCGAGCCAATCACTTGGCAGACTGTTGCGCAAATCATTGAAAAAGAGCGTCCAGATGCTGTCCTTCCAACAATGGGTGGTCAAACAGCATTAAACTGTGCACTTGCACTTGATGCCAACGGTATTTTAGAAAAATACAATGTTGAATTGATTGGCGCGACCAAAGAAGCGATTGAAAAAGCTGAAGACCGTAAACTGTTTGATGAAGCAATGCGTAAAATTGGTCTTGAATGTCCAAAAGCTGCGATTGCTGAAAACATGGAAGAAGCTTTAGAGATTCAAGCGCGCTTCGGCTTCCCTGTGATTATCCGTCCGTCATTCACGATGGGTGGTTCAGGCGGTGGTATCGCATATAACCGTGAAGAATTCCTTGAAATCTGTGAACGCGGTTTCGACCTTTCACCAACTAAACAATTATTGATTGATGAATCTTTAATTGGTTGGAAAGAATACGAGATGGAAGTTGTTCGTGACAAAAACGACAACTGTATCATCGTTTGTTCAATTGAAAACTTTGACCCAATGGGCGTGCATACAGGTGACTCAATCACTGTTGCACCTGCGCAAACATTGACAGATAAAGAATATCAATTGATGCGTAATGCATCTTTAGCAGTTCTTCGTGAAATTGGTGTGGAAACGGGTGGTTCTAACGTTCAGTTCGGTATTTGCCCGAATACTGGCCGTATGGTGATCATCGAGATGAACCCACGTGTATCACGTTCATCTGCTCTTGCATCAAAAGCAACAGGTTTCCCGATTGCAAAAATCGCTGCGAAGCTGGCTGTTGGTTATACCCTTGATGAATTGAAAAATGACATCACAGGTGGTACTACTCCTGCGTCATTCGAACCTGCAATTGACTACGTGGTAACTAAAGTTCCACGTTTCAACTTTGAAAAATTCCCACAAGCAGACGCGACTTTAACGACACAGATGAAATCTGTGGGTGAAGTCATGGCAATTGGTCGTAACTTCCAAGAGTCTGTAAACAAAGCACTTCGTGGTCTTGAAGTGGGTGTTTCTGGTTTTGACGAAAAAATCGAAGTGGGTGCTGAAGGCGCACGCGAAAAGATTCTTCAAGAGCTTAAAGTTCCGGGTCCTGAGCGTATTTGGTATGTAGCTGATGCTTTCCGTCACGGTTTTAGCTTAGACGATGTTTTTGAAGCAACCAAAATTGACCGTTGGTTCTTAATCCAAATCGAAGACATCATCAAAACTGAAAATGAAATCAAAACCCTAGGTTTTGGTGATTTGAATGCGAATAACATTCGTTCGTTCAAACGTAAAGGTTTATCTGACCTTCGCATCGCGAACTTGATGGGTATTTCACAAAAACAATTCCGTAAGCACCGTTGGAACTTGGGCGTGACTCCAGTTTACAAACGTGTGGATACTTGTGCAGCAGAGTTTGAATCTGACACTGCATACATGTATTCAACTTATGATGACGAGTGTGAATCAAACCCATCTGACAAAGATAAGATCATGGTGATCGGTGGTGGTCCTAACCGTATTGGTCAAGGTATCGAATTCGATTACTGCTGTGTACACGCAGCGCTTGCAATGCGTGAAGATGGCTACGAGACCATCATGGTGAACTGTAACCCTGAAACAGTTTCAACGGATTACGACACATCTGATCGTTTGTACTTCGAACCAATCACTTTGGAAGATGTACTTGAAATCGTACGTACTGAAAAGCCAAAAGGCATTATCGTTCAGTATGGTGGTCAGACTCCGCTTAAATTGGCTCGTGCTTTGGAAGAAGCGGGTGCGCCAATTATTGGTACATCACCAGATGCGATTGACCGTGCAGAAGACCGTGAACGTTTCCAACAAATGATTCAACGTCTTCAACTTCGTCAGCCAAACAACAGCATCGTAAAATCTGCTGAAGAAGGTATGGCTGAAGCATCGAAAGTAGGCTACCCACTTGTGGTACGTCCTTCTTATGTACTCGGTGGTCGTGCGATGGAAATCGTATACAACGACGAAGAGCTTAAACGCTACTTACGTGATGCAGTTCAAGCATCAAATGAAGCGCCTGTTCTTCTTGACCGTTTCTTAGATGATGCGATCGAAGTTGACGTAGACTGTGTATCTGACGGTAAAGACGTTGTGATTGGCGGCATTATGCAGCACATTGAACAAGCAGGGATTCACTCAGGTGACTCAGCATGTTCGATTCCTCCATATTCGCTATCAGTTGAAATCCAAGACGAAATGCGTCGTCAAACTGTTGCGATGGCGAAAGAGCTTGGCGTGGTTGGTTTGATGAACGTACAGTTTGCTGTGAAAGGCGAAGACGTTTACATCCTAGAAGTGAACCCACGTGCGTCGCGTACTGTGCCATTCGTTTCTAAATGTATCGGTGAGTCTTTAGCGAAAGTGGCTGCACGTTGTATGGCGGGTCAGTCTTTAGAATCTCAAGGATTCACGAAAGAAATCATCCCGACTCACTTCTCTGTAAAAGAAGCAGTGTTCCCGTTTAACAAATTCCCGGGTGTTGACCCTATTCTTGGCCCTGAGATGAAATCTACAGGCGAAGTCATGGGTGTAGGTAAAACATTTGGTGAAGCCTTCTACAAAGCTGTGTTAGGCTCGAATGAACGCGTACCGGGTCTTCCTACAGAAGGCGAAGTAAAGCATGCATTTATCTCTGTGCGTGACTCAGACAAGCCTCGTGCTGTTGGTATTGCGAAAAAATTAGTAGACTTTGGTTTCAAAGTACTTGCAACTGGCGGTACTTACGAGTTTATTAAAGCTGCTGGTATTGAGTGTGAACGTGTAAATAAAGTCACTGAAGGTCGTCCTAATATCGTGGACCGCTTGAAAAATGGCGAAGTTCACCTCATTATCAATACAACTGAAGGCAAACAAGCTCAACAAGATTCGTTCTCGATTCGTCGTTCAGCGCTTCAAGCGAAAGTGTATAACACAACGACCTTGAACGGTGCTGATGCTGTATGCCAAGCTTTTGCAATTCAATTGCCAATGGATGTATACCGTTTGCAAGATTTACAAACTGTAGGTTAATTCGTTTACCGAGAAGTCCCGTCACCTCTCGGTGGCGGGCTTTTTTCATTTATAAACCTATATTTTTTACACTCACAGACTTGAGGGACAACAATGCAACGTTATCCTATGACTCCCCAAGGCAAGTTAGCCTTAGAGAAAGAATTACATCAATTAAAAAGTATTGAACGTCCACGTATTATTGCGGCAATTGCTGAAGCACGTGAGCACGGGGATTTAAAAGAAAATGCGGAATACCATGCTGCCCGTGAGCAACAAGGTTTCTGTGAAGGTCGTGTTCAAGACATCGAAGGCAAATTGGGTGCAGCTCAAGTGATTGATGTCAAAGAACTTGAACAAAACGGTCGTGTAGTTTTTGGGGTGACAGTCACTATCGAAAACTTAGACACCGAAGAACAAAAGACCTATATGATCGTGGGTGATGACGAAGCTGATTTTAAAATCAATAAAATTTCAGTGAACTCTCCTATCGCACGTGGCCTTTTGGGCAAAAGCGAAGGCGACGAAGTAAAAATTCAAACACCTCAAGGTGAAGTTGAATACGAAATTGTAAAAGTTGCATATATCTAAGTTTCTTTGATATTTACGGCTGTAAAACCCCTCGATTGAGGGGTTTTTTGTTTTTATATTTCCCCAAATACCTCTCCTTTATCCTCTTATTATGGACAAGGGAAATTTCATTACAAAAATGCGATGGGTTTAAGATATACAAACCTGCCTACCAAAACCCAAAATTTAATTCACCATGGATACTCCTTCCATCTAAAGAATACGGTTAGGATGAGGTACATCAAACAAGAGAGTGTTAGATTTAAAGCATTCATTCCCCTCTCTTTTTCAAAGCAAGACTTTTATTTGTTATAATTCCCTACACCCTGCAATGTTATCATTCTATGTCTGAACCTTTGATCAATTCTCCTGTCAAACACTGGTGTGAGTTTGAGTTCATCTCTAAAACGGTGAAGAATCCGAATATTCACATTAAAGGGAATTATTCTTACTACTCAGCGTATTGGGATCAGGGTTTTGAACGTTGTGTCGTGCGTTATTTACATGATAAGCCTTCAACCATAGATAAACCGATTGATCAGCTCTATATCGGCAATTTCGTTTGTTTTGGTGCAGAATGCGTCATTATGATGGGCGGTAACCAACTGCATCGTACTGACTGGATTTCAGCTTTTCCCTTTGATACGCGTAGTTTTGTTCCCGCAGGTAATACCATCATTGGGGATGGCTGTTGGATTGGCTCTCGTGCCATGATTATGCAAGGTGTGAAGTTAGGTGAAGGTGCTGTAGTAGCAACAGGTGCTGTCGTGACCAAAGATGTTCCACCCTATGCTGTTGTGGGTGGAGTACCTGCCAAGATTATTAAATATCGCTTTCCCGAAGCAGACATCGAAAAACTGCTTGCACTGAAGCTCTATGACCTAGATGAAAAGCAGTTTTTAAAAATGCGTGAGCAGTTACAGACAGATGATGTAGAAAAACTTTATCATTCTTTAGCCCCATAAATATCATATCGGACATCAAAAATCTTCTTTAGACGTATAGTAATCCTTTATTTTTTCGAGAATTTCATGAGATAATTCCTTCAAAATCAGAGTAATGATTTAAATAGATCCAAATAATGGTATCGAATGAAACAATGTTTGAAAATGATAAATCAGATATTTTATTTAAAAATCAAGAACAAGAATAATCAGTTGCTTAAAAACTAGGAATTACACAATATGGAGAAATTTTTAAAACATAAAATTATTTATATTTATTTTGGTTTTCAAATAATTATTACATTCTTATTTTTTGAAAGTTATTTCTCATATATATTAATATTTAATGGAGGTGTACTTTTTTCTGTAAGCGCTTATCTAGAAAATAAGAAAATACAGTCTTTTTTTATCATTCTAGTAATGCTACTAAGCTTAATTTATGCTTGTCTGTCATTGCTCTATAAAAATCCCAATTATTATTGGAATAATGGTCAAGTCTTTGAAGGTTACTACTTGATTAAAGAGACAAAAGTTAGAACACGGCAAATGGGGAGTATGACGGGAAGGGATAGTGTAATTGAACCATCATCTTATAACAGTCTAACATTAGAAAATAAACAAGATAAATCAATAATTCTAGTTGAATGTTCAATTTCAGAATTAAGTTGCCCATTTTATAATAAAATTGATCAAGAAATTTATATCAAATATATTCAAAGCAATTTTTTCTCAAGAAATTATGCTTTTTACCTTAAAAACAACAATATTATTTATGATGAAAAATATTTCAATAAAAAATATAAGAAAGAGAATTATTTAAAAATATTTTTTATTATATTCTATTTAGGAGGTTGTTTTTTATTCACCTACAAATTAATTAAAAATAAAAACATATCCTTAGATTAGGTTGTTATTTGTTCACCATCTGAGTTTGATTCATTTGGCTAGAATTTTTCATCAATTTCTTAATATTTTATTGTCAATGAAAGCCATTCCCCCATCTAGTGATAATTTAACCAAATCTAAGTTAAGCGCTAAAATTTTCACACTTCAGTCCGCCTCAAAGATGACGAAAGTGTTTTCAGCCGTTATCCCGCGACTGATGCAGAACGATTTCTCCTTATACAGAGAACGACATATAAGCCATTCATAAATATAAGCTATTTTTTAGACAAAGCCTACGTTTCCTAAACGCTACATTTACATTCAACTTTAGTGTTAAATTGATTATTATTCACGCGCTTTTATGCTAATTTAGAAGTGAAAAATTAGCATTTCATATACAAATATCCGTATGAAATTACTAGGTTTTATTCTTTAAAAAATACAGCTAATATCAAGGTATGGGCTGTATTTGAACAGTGATACATTAGAACAGCAGTTTGTACATAATCAGAGTGGATAATAAGGAGAAACAACAATGGCTTACCAAAACATTTTAGTCCCAGTAGACGGTTCCGAAACTTCATATGCAGCAGTTGCGCAAGCGGCTGAACTTGCAAAAGCATTTGGCGGTAAAATTACAGTCGTTCAGGTGCTTGCACTTGACCCTTATATTGCGGCTGAATATATTTCTGCAACTCAAACCAATGACTTAATTGAACGTGCGCGTACTTCAGTTTTGAAAACATTAGAGGAAGCAGCAGCTAAATTTAGTGATCTCGATATTCCTGTTGAAGCAAAACTACTTGAAGGTCAGGTGATTCACCGTGAAATTATCAGAGAAGCTGAAACATCTAAGGCAGATTTGATTGTGATCGGCTCTCATGGTCGTACAGGTTTAAAGCGTTTATTCCTAGGTAGCGTTGCGCAAAGTGTTTTAGGTGAAGCGCACATTCCTGTTTTAGTTGTTCGTCAGTAATATATCAAATGCTCTACTTCCACGGAGGTAGAGCATGTCTATTTTAAATATTCCATTGAAACTCTTTCATTTTCACTTTATCCCCAACCACTAAAATACCCTCTGCCATAAGTAACTGTGCTTGAATATTCTGTCCCTGATCATTGAGTTTACTTAGGCTAATTTTCCCTTGTGAGTTAATGACCCGATACCAAGGCAAACTACTGTCTGCATCCATATGTTTCAGCACATAGCCCACCAAACGTGCATGTTTTGGGATGCCTGCTAAGCGTGCAATTTGTCCATAACTCGCTACACGACCATACGGAATTTGGGCAATCACTTGAAAAATCATGGGTGCCAATTCTTTAACTATCGCCTCCGCCATGCAGACCTATCCTTTTTTTGACGACTAAAAATAACTCACCATAAAGTCACGAATAACAATTTTCTAAAAATTCGTGTGCAACTATAATTATTTTAGAAAAAGTTGCATTTTTCTACATAATTTTACACTACGCTACATACAAAATAATTTGATTTTTCTTTGGGGTATTTTAATGGGACATCCGTTCTACTATGGAAAGCTGAGCATACTTAGCTCTACCTTACTCAGTATCAGTTCATCCATATTTGCACTTGATACAAGTGCTCCCCCTGATAATGAATCGACCCCAAAAGTTTTACCCACACTCTCTTTTAAAGCGGATGACGAGCCACAAAAGCAAAAAGATGATGATATTAGTGCTGTAGCCAAAACAGTCATTACCCGAGATGAAATGCTGCAATATGGCGATCAATCGGTCATGGATGCTTTACGCCGCTCTGCAGGTTTTCAGCTTCCAACACCTGGGCAAGATCCTCGCGGTGGTGGTGGTGCTTCTGGAATGCGTTTTCGCGGCGGTGCTGGTCCCACATTTCTAATTAATGGTGAGCCAGTACAAGGGGGGCCTCGTGGTGGGATGTCTATTATTGATACCCTTACCCCTGAAATGATTGAACGCATTGAAGTGGTTAAGCAACCAAGTGTTGCCCAAGCTTCCGTTGCATCATCAGCCGTGATCAATATTATTCTAAAAGAACCTCTGAATAATCGCTTAAGCGGTTCAGTCAAAGTCGGTTATGGCAAGTATGAAAACTCTGAAAAACAATCTAAGAGTGAGCAGAAAATCAGTGTCCAAGCCGATGGCCGTGACAATGCTTGGTCATATAGTGTTGCTGCAAATCAAATGTGGGTTGATAATACGTCGCTTACTAAAACTGAAACTGCAACTGAAACGCGAGAACAATTACGTACTCTTAACCGTACCATGCAGATGTTTATGCCACGTTTAGAATATGAGCTTGATGATCAACAAAAATTGATTGCTGAATTATCCTATCGCAACATGAAAATAGAAGGTTCTTCTACCAATCAAACTCAAGATGATAAAAATGATAGCATTCGTTTAAACACACGTTATGAGCGTAAAGACAAAGATCTCAGCGATAAAATCAAATTATCTGCTGAACGCCAAACCGAAACTCAACTCACACGCTCACCTCAAAATACCATTTATACCGATGAAACCATTCATGAATATGGTTTAGCTTATGATGGTATGCGTAAATTAGACCCAGATCGTCAAATTAAATTTGGTACTGACCTACGTAGTAATAATCTAGAGAGCAATGTCAGCGAAAGCTTAGATGAACAACGCTATGCCCTCTATGCTGAGGGAAGTTGGCGTTTTACAGATCGTCAAACTGTCACTTTGGGTGCGCGCCAAGAATGGTTGAAACGCTCAGGTTTAGTCAATTATCAAGATCAACATTTGAGTCCTGTACTGGCTTACCGTTTTGACTTGACTGAGCAATGGTCGATCCAAACCAATCTCAGCCAAGCGTTTAACACTCCAAAGACTGAACGCCTTGTTTCGAATGTGACTGTTTCTACAGATAGTGATGCGGGTTCATTAAACAACCCTGATCGCGGTGGCAATCCAAACTTAAAACCAGAAAAAATCCGTGCTGCCGAATCAACACTGGCTTATGACTCAGCAAGTGGTGGTGTTAGCTTAACGGCGTATCACCGTAAAATTAAGGACTACATCGAAAAAGTGATTGCACTTGAAGGCTCTCGCTATGTTGAGCGTCCACAAAACCAAAATGAAGCAACAACTTACGGCGTTGAGCTTTCTGGGCGTTATGCGTTGAAACAAACGGATGCGGGTCATTCATTTATGCTGAATGGGCAAGTATCAACCATCCGTGCCAAAGTTGAAGATGAGCAACACAATCAGCGTTTAGTGAGTGATGTTGCACCCTACAACACAAGCGCAGGTTTATCTTATAACTTTAAGCCATGGCAACTTTCTACCAGTATCAATGTGAGCTATACACCTGAATTTACGCGTGGTTTAGATGGTCAACCTTATGATCGAACCACCAATGAACGTTTTGGTGTGGATCTGAGCGCAACCAAACGCTTTACTCATGGTTGGGCGGCAAGCTTGAATCTGAACAATGTTTTAAGTACAGATTATAAAGAACGATTGACCAATCAGTCTGACGGTAGTTTATATCAAGCAAGAACCAACCAAGGCATGCCTAGTTTCCAATTCTCTCTAGAGAAGAAGTTCTAAATTTCTCTGCTAGGTTTATTCTTGATCAACACAAGCCAGCTATTTTTATAGCTGGCTTTTTAGATTTCAAGCTAGATATTAAAAATTGAATTATGAAAATTCCTGATATTGGGAATGCTATGATCTACACCCTACTTTCATCAGTGCTTAGAGGATAATATGAGAGCCGAACTAAAAGCCAAAATCGTACAGGTCTGCGATGAAAAAATTGCAAAAAAAGGCAGTAACGTTGGACTTTCTTTCTATGCCTTTTTTGCCAATAAAAATGATGATCCTGAACGCTTAATGGAAGCTGCTCATTGGTGGATCATCGAACATCGACTGAATCATTTTGAGAAAGCTGACAAGATTAAAGCACTGGTCTTAGCCCAACCTGACTAATCAAACGCCTTAATACACATCGCGTTGATAACGCTGTTGCTGCTTAAGCTGTTCTACGTGTTCATGCCCTAAAATCTCTTTGAGGACTTGATCCACACCACTCGCCATGCCTTGTAAACTACCACAGACATATATCGCTGCGCCTTGTGCAATCCATGCTTGTAATTGAACCGATTGTGTTCTTAGACAATCTTGCACATAGATTTTTTCAGCCTGATCCCGTGAAAAAGCATAATCCACCTGATCCAGAAAACCATGCTGCTGCCAATAGCGAATCTCTGTTTGGTATAAATGATCAAACTGCTGCTGTCTTTCACCAAAAATCAGCCAATTGTTTTTATATCCCCAATGCTCACGTTGGCGTAAATGTGCAACTAGACCTGCGATTCCCGTACCATTGCCAATTAAAATCAGTGGTCGCTCATCATGAGCTAAGTGGAAACTTGGGTTATGACGTATATTGGCTTGCAGTGATTGATCTTGCTCCAACCCCACCGTCAACCAACCTGAACCTAAACCTAAACCCGATTCAGTCTGTTGCTGCCTCACCACCAATTCGATTAAACCATTTTCAGGCAAACTCGCAATCGAATATTCACGCTGAGCTAGAGATTCAAATTGTGTAATCCATTCTGCAAATGGAAGCGAGGCTCTAGGTGGTAGTTTTCTTAAATTTAAGCGGCGTAGTTGAGGAATGAAATCCACTGCATCTTTTTGCTGTTGTGCTACTAAAAAATCGTGAATATCAGTCGTATTATTTTCACATTGAATTTCTAAAATATCACCTGACGACCAAACCAAATCTTGTTCGAAACTCAACTGAATTTTATAAATTGCGTCCCCGATACTGCCTTTATTCAGGCATTGGCGATGAGCAAATTTTAATTCCACACTCTCTTTTTCAATGGATAGCGCTGAAAACTGAGTGGTGGTTAACTGCTCCAAGCCCAGTAACCATTGTTCTAAATCACGACTATTGAGTTGATCCACAAGAACCGTCGGAAATAAAGCCTGAGCTTTCTGCTTCACTAACCATTGTTCCAATGTTTGTCCAAACTGACAAAAATTCGCATAGCGTTTATCACCCAATGCGAGCACTGCAAATGATAAGTGCGATAAATCTAAAGATTGGGACAATATTTTATGGACAAATGACTGAGCTGCATCAGGTGCATCACCTTCGCCATAAGTACTCACTACCCATAAAATACGTTGATGTTGGGTTAAGTCAGCAATGCTCAATTCTTGAATATTACGAATTGTAGTGTGATGATCAATTAAACGTAATTGCTCAGTCGTATGCTTTGCCCAAGATTCAGCATGTCCCGATTGACTGGCATACACCACTAAATAAGCAGGGTGATCTTGATTCGCTTTTTGCTTAGCATGACGTTGTTGCCATAACAACCAAACGATTATAAAAAGATGTAGGCTCAATAATATTGCCAATATCACAATAATCGTCAGTACAGCTTGAGTCATCCTTTCACCTTAAATAGCAGACCAAATGAGCAAAATAATTGCCGATAAACTACATGCTGTTAAAAGCAAATGTGTCACTAAACGGGTTTTAATGGTCAGGAACAGAATATAGCCTGCTAACGATAATAAAATAATGATGATTGCACTGATATCAATCAACCAATGCCAAGCTGTTCCAACATTTTTTCCACGATGCAGATCATTCAATAGTGAAACAGTAGTGGCTGGTTTCTGCGTCATCTCAACATCACCATTGTCGAGCAATACCCATAAGTCTGTTGAACCTGCTGGGCTTTCGAGACGAATCATCACTTCACCATCCATCACTTCGCTACTTTTATAACGACCAATCAAAGGTTGTTTTGTACGAACATATTCAACAATACTTTGACTTGGGTTCTCTTGTTTTTGCAGAGACTCAACCAGTGTTGGCGGCAAAGTGAATGTGGTGGTCTGCTCTTCATTCTTTGATTTAAACCAATCAGGGTTATTGAGAAATAGGCCTGTGGCAGCAAAGAAGATCAAAACGATAAAGGCAAAGGCAGAAAGCCAACCATGCACATAACGTGCATGGCGGTAAAAATCACGGCGTTGATACAAGGGACTAGCCTCATAGATGGAGTGATGCTAAAGCTTAAGCACCACGTTGGAAATTCAGTTTAACTGTACCAATTTCTGCTTGAGCAGGAAGCGTTTGTGTCGCTGATTTTGGTGTGACATTCAACTCAATGGTTTGATAAGAGTGATCACCATGTTCACGCGAGGTTTCAATATGAATGATATATTTACCCGCTTTCACCATTTTACCCACTTCGTCTTTACCATCCCACGCCAACTTATATTGTCCTGGTTGACGTGAAGGTTTTGCAACTGCATCTAGGTTTGGCATTTGACGACCATATCGACGCCACCAAACATAGTTAGAGTTAATCCACTTCTCATCTTTACCCCAAACCGCTAGAGTGCGCACAATCTTTTTATCACTGTCCGTGACCCAAACTGAAACATAAGGTGCACGATAGTTGTCGACAGCAATCTTTGGAATATTTACTTCTACTTGAGCTTGATAGCCCTTTGGCCAAGCGGTTGCTGCGCCATTCGCCGCAACATGACGCATTAGAGCAGGTTGATTGGCATCTAATAATGATGACCATCCTGAACTTTGATAACGTGTGCCATCAGTTGCAATCAGTTGAGCCTCATAACCAACGAGTTGTTCAATCAATTGCATGCCTTCATATGCAGGCATTGCAGTTAATGCCGTTGCCAATGCATCTGAATCAGCAGCACATTGTCCAACCACAACACATTGTTCAACGTTCTGAATCGGTTGTCCTGTATGTGGATTTAACAAATGTGATTGATCTGCGAATCCACGGTAGCCTTGACCACTAAAAGCCACTGCTTGATCTTTCAGGTTGAGTACCTGAGTTGGTGCAACATTATCAAAACGTTCATTCGGGTCTTGTATACCGACTTTCCAGCCTGCTTGTTGAGGTGATTGCCCCCAAACACGCATATCACCACCAATATCAATCAGAATCCCTTGTAAATGTGGCACAGCTTGTTTTGCCGCCAACAAAGCACGATCAATCACATAACCTTTGGCATAAGCATCAGGTACGATTTTAACTGCTGATGGTGTTTTAATCTGCTTGGTTACAGGATTCAGTTCAATACTCTGAGTTTGTAACTGACGCAATAATGATTCTTGAGTATTGTCATCCAAACGTTGAACTTGATTGCTTTGTTCCCATAGCTGGGTCAATTGCCCCAAACGTGCATCAAAGCCGCCACACGTTGCACTGCGCCATTGTTCACAAGCTGCGATAACATCATAAAGCTCAGATGAAGCCGAAATTTGGTGTTCACGATTTAATTGGCTAATTTCACTATCATCACGCCAAACCGAGAGAACTTGATCAAGTCGAGCAATTTCTGTCTGAATCGCTTGTAATGCTTTTTCTGCATCTTGTTGCTGAGATGTCGTAACCACAACATCTAAAGAAGTGCCTAGCACATGATCTTGATGGAAACGATAACTTGGGGCTTGAACTGACTCGGATAACTGTTGTATTGCATTCTCACTGAGACTTTGCTCATTGGCTTGAGTCGCTGTGATTGGTGACATGAATACAGCCAACGCTGCCATCAACGGTGATAAACGGAAGATTATCTGTACTGGGCGGAAAAGTTGTTGAGTTGATGACATACTAGGGGTTCCATGCTCCAAGACTTACTTCAAATTTAGTGCTGTATAAATTTTAAAGTAATGTTCTTAACTCTATCTTAATGCTCATCTGGTGTTTAGCGATATCACAGTTTAAATGCTGACCATATTTTTAGTAAAATCAATAAGATCAATCAAAATTTAGACGCTACACAAACAAGGGAAATAACTTTTAATTGATCATCTATTTTTTCAGATGGCTGATTAAAAATTTATCGAAATAATATTGAAATTGATACTCGTTATCAAGTAAATTGTCACAAATATTTGCCATTTTTGCTTATTTATCTTTATAAGGAAGTCTCATGCGTCAGTTCATTACGATTGCATTACTGTCTGCGCTACCAACATTAAGTTTTGCTCATACCGCTAGCCCTTTTTTATTGCCAGAAGTATTTGATAGTAAATCTGATAGTGTAAGTTTCCAAAGTAGTATCACTGTAGAAAAATTCTTTGTTCCAAGCCGTAACTTCAAAACCAGTTATCAAGTTACAAATCCCAATGGTAAAACTGAATCAATCAACGCCGCAGCAGAACTGAAAAAATTTAATATCGCTGAGTTCAATTTAAACGATGACGGCACCTATCGGATCCGTACAAAAGAGGCGACGGGGAACCCAACCAAATACGCTTTAGTTGATGGGCATTGGCTACGTGTACGCCCACCACGTCCTGCAAATGCAGCACCAATGCAACAACCGCCAGCAAATGCTGAACAAAAAGCCCCTCAACAAGCCCCTGCAAATCAGCCACCTCGTTTTGTTGCGGAAGACCAAGTTCCTGCAAATGCAAAAACTGTACAAACAACCAATATCTATATTGCTGAAAGTTTTGTGACGAAAGGCAAACCAAGCCCAATCCCGAATGTTGAAAACAAAGGCTTTGAGTTTAAGTTTTTAACTCATCCTAATGAGCTATTTACTGGCGAATCATTAAAAGCACAAGTTTTGATGAATGGCAAAGCCGTTCCTAACTTAGAGGTTGATGTATTTAAAGGTGCAAGTAGTTACCAACCAAATGCAAAACGCGACCAACCACCTGTAAAAACCAATGCTAAAGGTGAAGTGGAGGTTAAATTTAATGAAGCTGGTATTTATTTAATTACGACAGCTTATCCAGAAGCAAGCCCAGACAGTACCAAACAACCTGCCGCTCAAACCTACACCTATAGCGTGACTGTAGAAGTAACAGAATAACTCGATTTGGCACTTACAACCCTGTAAGTGCCACTTTATTCGATTGTGTCATTTAGTTCGTTTCACATACCATCTTTTTATTCTCTTACTCATCCTTATATTTACGGCTCACCATCCACAATACGAGCAGATTAATAGCGTTCTTGCATAAGTCGTTTTTTGAGCTGTATTGAAATCATAATGAACGTTCTCTCTCCTTTTTAAAGGGCAAGGTTAGAGATAGTATTTATATGAAGAATATCCCTTCATCCTCACCTTATCACCAAGAGAGAAGTGACTTTCGACACTTATTTTGTTGCCAGTGAATAATCATTTTTTGACTTTTGTAAGAGCTCTAATACAGTCAAATAACCATTACATGCAGACTGCATCTAATCCATTTCTTTCCCAAATCAAAAGTAATCAAACAAAAAAGCATTTTCATTGAAATTTAATATTCTCTGAAAATGCCTGATATAAATGAAACTCAATACGTTTCATCATCTATTAAATGTATAAAAGAACATCTATGTCTCAATTATGGTATTAGTACAGCCAAATAACTAAAAATTATCAGGGCTTTCCAAACGTTTCACTTCTTGGACTCGCTCAGGATTATGCACTGCTGCAATACCATCATCGGCTTTAATATCAATCAAGGCCTCTGGCTGATAAACAATAATAGTTTCATTGCCTTGCGTATCTTCACCTATGATGTATTTAAACCCTTTACGGTTCATTCTATTGCATAATCGTTGATACCAGCCCTTAAAACCAGTCTTTTCCTCATTCGGATTGTAGTAAAAAGCATTCATAACTGCCGGTAATCCCAAACCACAAACAACCCCTGAGAGCAACACTGCGATAAAGGTATAGCCGATCAGGATACTGCTGTATTCGCTCAACTCGGGTACGTTGGCAACAGCTAAGATCAGCGCTAGAGAAATTCCCCCACGCACCCCACCCCATGACAGAATAGCCAAACTACCGTTATAGCTTTTCTTACGGAAAGATGGGAAAAAAGCAAAAGATAAATAGTTGGCTGCAAAACGTGAAGCATGCAGAATAATAAAAGCGACGATGCCACCAAAGATCAAACTAAAACTGAGATCTAAAATAAACAGTTCCAAACCAATTAAGGTAAATAAGAACGAGTTGATAATCCCTTCAACCGTATGCCAAAAATGGTTTACTTCACGTATTTCACGTTCTTGTAAAATTTCTTTCCACTTGTTCCCTACGATCAAACCACCTATAACGCATGCAATCGGTGCTGAGGCATGCGCAAACAATGCAACCAAATACGAACCACAAGCCAAGAGTGCTGTGGTTAAAATGAGGGATTCCATTTCGTGCTTACCACGCAGTAAACGTAGAATTCCTAAACCAAATGCCCAACCAATAATAACAGCGACAAAGATTTCATAGAGTAAGGTCTGTAATACACCTATAACAGTAAAGTTTTCACCTTGTAAGACATTTAATAAAGTCATAAACAAGGCAATACACATCGCATCATTAAACAGTGATTCGCCTTCGAGCTTGACCATTAAATGATGTGGTGCACGTATAGAACTGAGCACGCCTTTGATCCCAATCGGATCCGTTGCACCCAATGCGGCACCCAACAGTAAAAGTACCAATAAATCGACATGCTGCCCAATCAGGAACTGATAACCATAGAGCGCCACCCCAAAGAACACGGCACACAATACCAGCGCAATACTGGCTAAAATACTGATCGGTTTCCAATGACTACGTAAATCTGAAACTTTGAACTTCAATGCGGATGAGGTCAAAATGAAGCAGATCACACCATTGATTAGAAAGTCATAAAAATCAATGTGCCGTACAGCATCTTCAATGTTATGAATATTGATGGTTATAAACTGATTGCCACTTAGCAGACTTGCACCCCACTGCAAAATAAAGACAAAAATAGCAGAAACAATCGGCACGCCGATGGCTTGGGGAAAACCTAAAATACGTTTATTAAAAATAGTGGTTGCAATAGATAATGCAAAAATAACGGTAAAAACTTGTAGAAAAAAATAATTTCCCATTGAACTTCCAAATTGGGCGGTGGGGCTGATTACGACTTTAGATCCTTATTTAGACCATAAATAATGATGCCATAAACATGCTTCGTCAAAATATTCTAATCATTTTTCAGTTCAACGCCCGAAAAAAATAATTTTTTTAACATTTCTTTTGATGATGAATTAACATAGTGCCGATGCATGTCTTTTATGCGTGATCTTCCCCATTTTTAAAGTTTGATCTCCTATGCCATTCACCTTTAAAACAGTCTTTCGAATGTTCTTCGCACTGATTATTTTCTTAACAACTTTTGCGTTGTTTTTGACTTGTTTTGCTAAAGGCAAAGATATCTGGCAAGCAGACCAGAATTTTGCCGCAACACAAACTTTTAAAATGAACTCTAGCCCTGAGCAAACTTTGGTTTTACTTTCAAATAATAAAGCCCCAGATGAGCATATTTATTTGCATGTGGCGAATCAAGGCTATATTGCTAAACTCAGTTGCGATCATTATTTAACTGACATTTGTGTGGATGACTACAACGAACAACATACCCGTCAAATTCAATCCATTGAACTTTTCAAAGCAGGTCCGTTTAATTATATCCAACAAGTCAGTTATCTCGACACTCGTACTCAGCAAATCAAAACGTTGCGTTACACAGCAGAGCAGATTCAACAATTTTACCGTGCGGATGTGAGTAACTTAAAGTATGTGATTTTTGGTGTATTGCTATTTGCACTCATCGCACTTTATGTGAGCGTGCGTATTGCACGAAACTTTAAACAATTCTTAAACCGATAAAAATCCAATATATCGAAATAAAAAAAGGCGTTTAATCGCCTTTTTTATTACAAATAGCTTAAATTGCCTGATTAAAGGTATCACAACTGTTGAGCTGGCCAGATTTGAATCCTGTCTCAAACCATTTCATACGTTGCTGACTGGTTCCATGGGTAAAGCTATCTGGCACAACCTGACCAGTTGCACGCTTTTGCAAGTAATCATCGCCAATCTTATTTGCAGCATCCATGGCTTCTTCAATATCCCCCTGTTCTAAGAACTGAGTACGTTGATTATTATGATGCGCCCAGACACCCGCTAAACAGTCAGCTTGTAACTCTTGGCGTACTGATAAAGCATTGCCTTGAGTTTGTGAACCCTGCGCACGTGCCTGCTGCACCTGTTCAGAAATACCCAAAAGCGTCTGAATATGATGCCCGACTTCATGCGCGACGACATAAGCTTGAGCAAAGTCACCCGCTTGGTCTTGACGGTTCAGTTCTGTTTGGTTTTGTTCACCACCAATCCCCATCTGCGTACGCATATCTTTAAAGAAAGCGGTGTCGATATATACTTTTTGATCTGCAGGGCAGTAAAACGGTCCCATCGCAGATTGAGCAGTACCACAACCTGAATTCACCGCGCCAGAAAACATCACCAACTTCGGTGGGACATATTGCTGCCCTAACTGCTGTTGGAACACTTGGCTCCACGTGTCCTCGGTATCTGCCAGTACTGTCCCAACAAATTCAATAGCCTCTTGCTGGTCAGGTGTCGGATTCTCCAAACCTTGAGTTTCAGATGCTCCCGTTTGAGCCGTCACTTGCTTGGTGGCTTGATACGCCTGCTGTGGGTCGACGCCCAAAAACTTCCATGCCACAAATGCCACAATCAACCCTAAGATGCTGATCCCACCTGCTTTAACACCGCCACCACCGCGACGATCTTCTACATTACTACTGACTCGACGTCCCTTCCAACGCATAGCACGCTTCCTTTTTCTAATTCATGCCTAACTGATTCAGTTTATGCCTTTTTTGACGTCGGCCAAACTTTTTTAATCAAACTTATGATAGCTAAAACAATCAAACCCGCCACAAAACCAATCACCAGATTTATCAGTGTTGGTGTCAATGCACCTACGATGCTACCCACAGTTGGGATATGTTCAGCATAATCCACTGAACCTTCAGTGAAATGATGTAATAAAGGCACACCATGCGAAATGATGCCCCCCCCCACCAAAAACATCGCGATCGTTCCCACAATGGTCAAAGTCTTCATCAACTTCGGTGCAAAAGCCAATAAACCACGACCAATACTTTGCTTCACAGAAGACGCCTGTTCAGTCAAATACAATCCCAAATCATCAATTTTGACAATCATTGCGACAAAACCATATACCCCTACTGTCATAATGATAGCAATTACGGATAGCACCATGACTTTGGTCGAAAAAGTAGCAGCAGCTACAGTTCCTAATGAAATCACCACAATTTCTGCCGACAAAATAAAGTCGGTACGAATCGCCCCTTTGACCTTATCTTTTTCAAAAGTTGCCAAATCCGTTTCAATCGCTGCTATTTCATGACTAGCTTCTTCTTCAGTTTTGGCTTTTTTATGATGCAGGCTGTGTAAAACTTTCTCCACCCCTTCATAGCATAGAAATAAACCACCAATCATAAGTAAAGGCGTGATCAACCACGGGGCAACCACACTGATCAACAGCGCAGCAGGGACTAAAATCAGTTTATTAATAAATGAGCCTTTGGCCACCGCCCAAACTACAGGCAACTCACGGTCAGTACGAACTCCACTCACCTGCTGCGCATTTAGAGCTAAGTCATCACCAAGAACCCCTGCTGTTTTTTTCGCTGCCATTTTACTCATGACAGCAACGTCATCTAATATCGTGGCAATATCGTCTAGTAATATTAATAAGCTACTCGCCATTTATTTTTATCCATCTTAAGAATTTTGACATTTTAATCTGTGATTTAGCCTTTTGAATATTTGTTTTTTGAAATTTGCCTGAATTTTATATTTTTTTCGCTCCCATTTTTTTAACACTGACATTCAAAAAGATTATGCCGTACAATGTCTGCATTCTTTGAAAATAGCATGTCGCTAAGACGACTTTGGAAAAAAGTAATGAGTAATCAAGACAACCGTCCTGTGATTTTGACAGGCGACCGTCCAACGGGACAACTTCATTTAGGGCACTTTGTAGGATCTTTACGTTCTCGCGTAGGTTTACAGGATTCTCACCATCAGCATTTACTCTTAGCAGATGCACAAGCTTTCACAGACAATGCAGATAACTTTGAAAAAGTACGCCGCAATATTATTGAAGTTGCTACTGATTACTTAGCCGTGGGTATTGACCCAACCAAAACCACCATTTGTGTGCAATCCAGCTTACCTGCACTGAATGAACTGACTATGTTGTATCTCAACTTTGTGACCGTATCTCGTTTAGAGCGTAACCCCACGATCAAATCTGAAATTCAGATGCGTGGTTTTGAGCGTGATATCCCAGCGGGTTTCCTATGCTACCCAGTTGCACAAGCAGCAGATATCACCGCATTTAAAGCAACGGTTGTACCTGTGGGTGAAGACCAAATTCCAATGATTGAACAGACCAATGAAATCGTGCGTCGTTTAAACCGCCAAATTGGTCAAGAATTACTTCCAGAGTGTAAAGCGCTACTTTCGAACGTAGGCCGTTTACCAGGCTTTGATGGCAAAGCCAAAATGTCTAAATCGTTGGGTAATACGATTGTGCTTGATGCATCAGATAAAGACATCAAAAAAGCAGTTAATGCAATGTACACTGATCCGAACCACTTACGTATTGAAGATCCAGGTCAAGTCGAAGGCAATATTGTATTTACTTATTTAGATGCTTTTGATCCAAACAAAGAAGAAGTTGAAGAACTCAAAGCACATTATCGTCGGGGTGGCTTAGGTGATGGTACTGTGAAAAAACGCCTTGAAGGCGTGTTGAAGGAACTGATTACCCCAATTCGTGAACGTCGTATGGAACTTGCAAAAGATCCTGATTACATCATGGATATTTTGAAAACAGGCACAGACAAATGTCGCGACATTACGCAACAAACTTTAGATGAAGTGAAATCTGGTTTAGGCGTATTTCACTTCTAAATTGATTCGCAATTAAAATACGTTTCAATGAGCAACTAAAAGCCTTTCTCTTTGAGAAAGGCTTTTTTTGAATGTAAAATAAGCTATTTTCAACTTAAAAGTGACATTTTACGTCGCTTGTTAACCTAAATTTACAGTACTTAACGTGAATACTCATGAAATAACCGTCCTCAGCGATTATTATAACTTCATAGCTTAGATTAACCTCTGAGATATAACATTTCTCCTTTTTACCGAAACTGTGTAACAACAGATTCGTAGTTCTACGCAATGAAAACCCCAATCATTGCGTATTTTTTTGTCTGAATTTTATAAAACCACATGCAAACTCTTGCCAATTTATGCTGTAACTCGCTTAGACATTCATTAATTTGGGTGCTATGCTAAAGTTCAGTTTTAATACAATTTTGTTTAAAAATTTATACTTAACAGACAACAGCATAAAAATAGAGAATCTTTCAAATGTGGGAATTATTTACTCACCCTTCTAATTTAATTTTTAGCATTTGTTTATGCCTCATGTTTCTATTGGGGCTTCTGGAACTGATTTTATTGGTTTTTGGTGGAGGTTCACAAGGTTTACTCGACCAATTCTTACCCGATGATCTCAGTACGTCTAAAGATGTTGATATTGCTTTAGATGCTGATCAGGGCTGGCTGAATGCTTTATTAGACTGGCTCTTTATCGGTCGTGTTCCTTTATTGGTCTGGCTGATTATCTTTCTGACTTTATATAGTTTAACTGGCTTTATTCTGCAATCCATAATTCAGAGCTTCACTGCTACATATTTTAGTGCATGGATTATCGCACCACTTTGTCTTGTCGTCTCGATGCCTTTCATTCGCTATAGTGCAATGCTGATTGCCAAGATTTTACCTCAAGATGAAACCACAGCCATTTATAGTGAAGAGCTGATTGGTCGCACAGCTTTGATTGTTTTGGGAGAAGCGAAAGTCAACTCGCCTGCGCAGGCACGCGTAAAAGACCAATTTGGACAAACCCACTATATTATGGTTGAACCCGAAGCTGATATTCATTTTTCACAAGGTCAAGAAGTCATTTTGACCCAAAAAACCCATATTGGCTTTAAGGCCATTTCCGTTTAGTCACTTTTTAATTCTTCATTTATAACTTTAAATAAAATCGAGATCATTATGCTCACAAACAATCTCTATAACATTCTTATTCTTGCAGGGATTATCTTTGCTGCCCTCGTCATTATCGGCATTATTATTGCCCGTTTATACCGTCGTTCAAGCAAAGAAATTTCTTTTGTTCGTACTGGTTTTGGTGGTGAAAAAGTCATTTTAGGTGGAGGTGCAATTGTACTACCAGTCCTGCATGAAATTATCCCTGTCAATATGAATACCCTGCGCTTAGAAGTTCGTCGTGCCGATGACCAAGCACTAATTACTCGTGACCGTATGCGCGTCGACGTGATGGCAGAATTCTATGTTCGTGTAAAGCCTATGGCTGAGTCGATTGCAATTGCCGCGCAAACCTTGGGTCAAAAAACCATGTCGCCGAATGAGTTAAAAAACTTAGTCGAAGGTAAATTTGTGGACTCACTGCGTGCCGTTGCCGCAGAAATGGCGATGGAAGAATTACATGAAAAGCGTGTAGATTTCGTGCAAAAAGTACAACAAGTGGTGTCTGAAGACTTGCATAAAAACGGCTTAGAACTTGAAACTGTGTCTTTAACAGGTCTAGACCAAACAGGCTTTAAATATTTTAACCCGCAAAATGCCTTCGATGCTGAGGGTTTAACCAAGCTAACTGAAACCATTGAAGACCGCCGTCGTAAACGAAATCACATCGAGCAAGATGCTGACCTTGCCATTAAAACCAAAAACCTAGAAGCAGAACAAGCACGCTTGCAGATCTTACGCGAAGAAGAATACGCAAAACTACAACAAGAACGTGAAATTGCGGTTCGTCGTGCAGAACAACTGGCCGAGATTGCTTCTCAAGAAGCTGTGAAAAAACGTGAAGCAGAAGAGGCACGTATTGCAGCTGAACGTGAAGTTGAACTAAAACGCATCAGTGCTGCACGAGATGTAGAAAGTCAAAATATTCAAAAATCACAAATTATTGAACAAGCTCAGGTTGAACAGAAGAAAACTATTGAACTTGCAGAACAGTCTCGTGCCATTGCAATTGCTGAAAAATCGCGTGAAGAATCCGAAGCCAAAGCCTCTGCTGACCGTGCTCGTGCTGAAGCGGTTAAAGCTGAAGAAGAAGTGATTACAGTCCGTGAAACACAACGTGCTGAGCGTCAAAAAGCTGTTGAATTGGTCGCTGCAAAACAAGCCGCTGAGAAAGATGCAATTGCGATTACCGTGGCTGCTGAAGCAGGTAAGCAAGCCGCTGCAGATGATGCCGAAGCAGTTCGTATTGCAGCAGAAGCTCAAGCCGAGCAAGCTCGCTTAAAAGCTAAAGGTGAATCAGATGCCAAAATTCTTTTAGCGCAGGCGATGGAAAAACAATACCAAGTCGATGCTGATGGTACACGTGCAGTGAATGAAGCTAACAATGTACTGTCCCCTGAACAGGTGGAAATGCAAATTCGTTTGGCGCTATTGAAATACTTACCAGAAATCATTCGTGAAAGCGTTAAACCAATGGAAAACATTGATGACATTAAGATCTTACAAGTCAATGGCTTAGGAAATGTAGGCGCAGTATCATCAACATCCGCAGATGGCACAGAACAATCCTCTGTAGCACTGTCCGATCAGGTGGTAAACAGTGCCCTACGCTATCGCACTCAAGCACCTTTGATTGATAGTTTAATGAATGAACTAGGGATTCAAGGCGGTGACATTAATGGCTTAACCCAAAGTTTAAAACCACAAAATGTAAAAAGTGCATAAATTTTCATATCTAAAAAACGCGACGATGAGTCGCGTTTTTTATTCCGTTATCACAGCTTTATCGCTTAAAAGAGGGAAACAGACATTTCAAAAAATCCACTAAACATCTGATTTAAATTCCAAACTGCCCTCATCCCTACTGAAATTAAAGCACTGTTTAGCCGAAACCTAACATCATATTTTTGATGTTTAAAGTCTCCTATACGGAGCCTATGCAAGCATTCTTATTGAGAATATGCTGAACCTATTTGAGCTACACTCTGTATTCACACGTAATCTTTAAAACAGTCGCACCCAAAAAATTCGTATCAACTGCCCACGATCATAGGGAAAACTTGAAAGGTACTCATATCCAATTTTATTTCTTTTGTTAACCTTAATTTCTACACCATAACCAAATGAAATGCTAAGCGCATCCAAATCAGAACTGTGAAACTCTCCAGTCCCTAATTTATGGCTCAAACTATCTACATTGTAGGCTGTATAGTTAAATACTCGGATATACTCATTCTCATAAAAATCATTATTCATCAGTGTATAATTTTTTTCTTCTTCTTCATGTTGTTCCGCTAAGTCCTGATAATGATGAAAGATTTCATCGCCCATAAACTCAACCAAATAGACATCTTCATTTTCAGCATAGGCCGTATTAATCGGTAACCATAACAACAATAAAAAACGACAAAAGCACAAATGAATGGAATTCAACATCTGTAATACTGTTCTACGAAAAATTAGTATATAAATAAAGAATATAACATAGCCATTCAATAAAATAGCGATCGCAAGCAATACAAAATATCCATGACTTTGGCTTTAGCTGCAATCCTCACTGTTTTTGTTCAACAGCTTTAGCAGCTTATGACCATACAATAGATTTCTTGCATCAGTCATTTTTTGAGCTGTATTGAAATCACAATGAAAGTTCCTTCTCCTTTGTAAAGGAAAGGGCTAGAGAGAGGATTTATAGGAAGAATCCACCTTCATTCTAACCTTTTCAACAAGAGAGAAGTGATGTTCAACACTTATTTTATTGCCAATGAATGATCATTTTTTAACTTTTGCAAGAGTTCTAATGCCTTGCGGTTTAATCTACCTACAAATTTAAGCTCACACAAGCATACATAAAAACGCCCCTCACGCTTGGCTTTTCGATTACAGTATTTATTCATACTCTGTTTTTCATGAAACACCATGGTTTATTTTTTAAAGCATAAAAAACTGAACATATTACTCACCTGTATAACCACACTGCCCCTGTTCGCATGTAATGTTATACATCAACCAACGCCTCCCGTTCTGATCAAAAACCACCCAATAGATACCATTGTTGCAGAGTATCAAGCACAAAATATTCAACTTTCTACCGCAACAAAAATTGATCAGATGCGCATTATGCATATTGATCTAGACTATGTTTTCGACCCCAATAAAAAACAGCAACAGCAAAATATTCAAACCCTAATTTCTCGCATTCAACAGATTCAGCCGAATACCATTTTTCTACAAGCTTTTGCCGACCCAGATGCTAATGGTTCAGCAGACCAAGTTTATTTTGAAAATAGACATATTCCAACGCGTGATAATTTATTCCCGCAAGTTTTGCGCGAAATTCGACAACAAACTCAGGTAAAGCAAGTCTATGCATGGCTTCCTCTCATCGCATGGGAATTTCCTCGACAAGACCAATTACAATATGTGGAAAACAGTCAAAAAGTTTCAAATGCTTATATTCGTATCAGCCCCTTTGAGCCTAAGAATATAAAATTGGTTACTGAGATATTCAATGATTTTATAAGCAGAAATAAAGTCGACGGCATTTTGTACCATGACGACATAACCCTTAATGATCATGAAGATGTATCTATCGTAGCCGAAAAAATGTATGGAGCATGGGGATTTAAAGATCTATCTATGCTCCGTGATCCAAAGCACCCTGAACAGTTTAAATTTGCACAGTATAAAACTGCTTATTTGGACCAGTTTGCAGCGGGCTTAAGCCAAGTTTTAAGAAAACAGCAGCCGAATTTACTCACTGCTCGTAACATGTATGCACCAGTTGTGCTCAATCCAAAGAGTGAACAGTGGTTTAGTCAATCCCAAGCCAGTACCCTAGCCTATTATGACTATAATGCAATTATGGCGATGCCTTATATGGAGGATAGTCCGAATCATCGTCAATTTTACTTGGACCTGATTGCTCAGGCCAAAAAATACGACCCAAACTTGGATCGTACTATTTTTGAACTTCAAGCCATCAACTGGAAAAATAATCAGAAAATTTCCAGCTCTGAGCTCGCTGAAACCATGCAGTTACTTAAACAACACGGCGTTAAGCATTTTGGTTATTATCCAGATGATTTTGTACAACAACATCCACACGCAGCGGCTTTGAATCCAGTGTTTTCGCCTGATCATTTAGATCATAAGTAGTCAGTTCACCATCCTCACTGTAGTGTAAGGTAATGTTGTCTGCATATTGCAAACGTTTAATATCTGTCGTGCTGACACGAAAACTATGCGCAAGTTCAGATGGCATGACATTGCTCGGAAATAAGCGCTTTTCATTATTATGAAACCGATACCAATTATAACTCGCCCAAATAAACAGACACAGAATGAAAAACGTAATCAACCCTGTTAAATGAAACAGATTCAAGGGCTTCCGTGGCATTTCTGCCACAATCAATTGCTCATAAACCAAGCTTCCTTCAAATAACCAAAACAGAACTGTGAGTAATGGTAAAAACAACCACATCCACGTGATCCATCCAAGCGCCAACAGACTATAACCTGCTGTTTTATTTCGAACATATTCTGGTCGGTCTATATAGCTAGGGATGTCTAGTAAGTTTTCATCAGTAATTATTTTAAAGTTTTCAGTTTTTTGCATCTTTGGTCTCTCCTCTAAAACCACGGTCTGGACTCACCCATCGAGCACGCTTTTGCGTTTTCAATAAGGTTTTCGGTACAGAAACGACTGTTGTCATCATGGTTAACAGCCAAAAGAACAGTGGATACCAAATCACCCAAAAATAATTTCTCAAAATACGACCACGATCATATCGGTTATCAATCATCAAACTGACAAAGAACTGAATAAGGCAGGTAACCCCTAAAATTACCCCATACCACTGCGGGATAAAGGACTGAATCGCCCACTCACCAGGTAATGGAAAAAACAAACCGTAGAGATATAAAATAATGATACCGAACATCACATAGGCCCAGAGAATACTGATCATAGACTCAATCGCGACTGGCCACATACGGCGTAAACGCCAGTTAAACATTTGTTTGCTATAGGCCAATAAGACCTCTATTCCACCTTGCGCCCAACGTAAACGTTGCTTCCATAAGCCGATAAAGGTCTCTGGCATATAAATATAGCCGAGTGCATTTGGCACATAGTGCAGATCCCAATGGTCAAATTGCAAACGCCATGACACATCAATATCTTCAGTAATCATGTCGTCACGCCAGTATCCAATACGATCCAAAGCAGTTTTACGGAATCCGACCAATACCCCAGACACTGTAAAGATCCGACCATAAGTCCGTTGTGAACGTTTAATGAGACCAATAATAGATGAGAACTCGCCCACCTGAATTTTGCCTAAAATACTTGAACGGTTGATAATTCGAGGGTTCCCCGTCACAGCCCCCACACGTGGAAATCGTGTTAAATGGTGCATCATCCATAGCACAGCATGTGGGTGCAATAAAGCGTCACCATCTATACAAATCAGATATTCATGCTGACTGACCATAGCTCCCGCTTTTAGTGCATAAGCTTTTCCTTGGTTTTCAGCCAGATGCACCACACGTAAACGTGAGTAAGTTTGCTGTAACTCATCTAGAATTTCAGCGGTTTTATCGCTACTGCCATCATTAATCGCAATCACTTCAAAGTCAGGATATTGCGTTTGCATGGCGTATTTAATGGTTTCTCGAACTTGATCTTCTTCATTGAAACAAGGAATCAAAATACTACAGGCATGCTCACTTGGTTGTGGAACATCATTCTCCCGATATTCACGTTTTAAATAGAACCATATTCCGCCTGCAATCCATAGCCAAGCCATAAAGAGTGGATATAAAAATGCAAAACCAAAATAGTAGTCGCTAAATCTTAAATTAAATAACCATTGCATTATTTTTTCTCCAAAACTTTTTGAGTAAATGGATCGCGGTAATTCAATGGGCTGCTATTTAAACTCAGCTCAGGATAAAAATTTTGATGAATCACTTTCGCAAGATTAAAGCTGTAATTATTTACACCTACTTTTTGAATCGCTAAACTTCTCAGTTGTTGATAACTCTTTTTGAGCTGTTTTACCTGTTGGGTGCTAAGCGGAGTTTGGACATTAAAGCTCGCAATCAAATACTGCTGCTCTTTTTCATTCAAAGTTTTAAGTTGTTTAACAAAGGCATTAAATACCTCTGGTTGTTGGATAGGATCTAGCTCAACATAAAGAAAATCTGCATACTCTAAGGTATAGTCTAATAAAGGCTTTAAACCGTCTAACTGGGTTTTTTCTAAATTAACTTTCAGCGCTGTTTGGTAATTATTACTGATATTGGCATAGTACTTTGCCTGCTCCTTGCTTCGCTCTTTGATTTTAAAGACGCGATTTACTTGAGCTTCGCAATTAGGAGTCCATTTTTGCTGACCGATCGCGCAGTCTAGCATCGAACCCGTATCCAACATTAACCCTTCAATCGAGCTATTATTCTTTACCAAGTCAGCCGTCAACATCGCAAGGTCTACATTCTGTTCAGTTTCCAAGCTGATTGGGAGCTCGGCATAAACACGGTTAGCAATACGTGTTCGTGACTGCCATACCACACGATTCAGCATATCTTGCTGCATTTTCAACTGCCGATTGGGGAAATATGCAGCATCAATTTTTCCATCACCGTTGCTATCTGACACGGCTTTAAGAATCAAGGTATTGGTTTTTAAACCGTCAACACGATCCAATAACTGTCCGAGTTTCTGATTAAACTGCTCATTATCGGCCGATTGCATTTCTGCTAAATCAAAACGCAAAAAACTCTTCCGCTGCTTATAAGGTGCTCGGACATAATTCAAAAACTCCAACATTTCCTGATTAATCATTTCAGGTGTTGGGTTATCCATAATCAAAGCACGTTGATATGTTTTTACCGAGTCTGCCAGGGGTGCAACACTACCTAAACTAAAAGACATCGGTAAGCCTGCTTTAGCTGCCAATTCTTCACTTTCCGCAGTGACTGCACCATAAGGCCAGAAAATAGCGCGACTATTTATAGCCAGCTCACGATCTAATACCTGTTTTGATTTTTTTAAGTCGGCAACCACTCGACTGCGATATTCAGCCTCTGTTTCATAAGTTTTTTGTTTTTCAAAATATTGACGAGTAATGGCTGCTGGTTCCATATTTTGCTGTGGGTTCGCCAAAATGCCACGGTGTAAATTATCAGAGTGAGATACAAATTCAGCATAACCTGATGCAGCCATTTCACGCATTTGTGGCCATGTCATTAAGTTGCCTACACCGTATGCCTCATAGGCATCTTTGGTATTACCATTAATCCAGCTGGTTGGTATTGCAAATACTGCTGGCGTTTTATACTGCTTTAACAGTGGAAAAACCCGGTTATAACTACTCAATGCCCCATCATCAAAAGTTAATAGTAAAGCCTTGTTAGGTAATATTTTTTTTCCCTGCCTTGCCAGCCAAATATCTTCTAGACGAATCGGCTGCCACCCTTCACGCTGTATCCACTCTAGATACTGCGCCAGATTTTTGGTGCTAATCGCGTACACATCACGATCACCACTTTTTGCAACATCATCCCGTACATCATGAAAAGTTAAAGTCACAAACTGATTATCTTGTAATTTAATTTGTTTAGGTTTTTGCAATTCTGCATATGAAAGGTTTGGAACAACAAGTGTTCCCGTTAAACTCATTGCGATTAATATATTGATGAATTTTTTCATTAGAAGCGCCCCTCAAAGCCAATCACCCCATAAGTACGTTTCTCAGAATCACCATCATAAGGATGGATTCCCCAACCTATGCCGTAATTGAGCTTCCATGTTCTCGACAGTTGCCAATCATGTTGGTAATAAATGTTATAAATTGCTTCTGCCGAATAGTCTTTTTGCTTATACGTCCCTACACTTGCTTCAAAGTGCTGACTAAAATGGCGATCATAATGACGCCATGTCATCCACTCATGCTCTAAGCCGACTTCTAAACTGTAATTCGACTCAGGATTAAAATAATCCACGCGGACATCATCATTTTGACCGTAATAGCCCCGTAAAATGGCTTGCGTAATATGATGTGGTGCTTGATAAATCTGTTGCCTAAAATAGGCAGCCACTTCTTGGCGCGTATTGTTATCATCAATATCCGTCAGTTGATAAGTTGCCCCTGCCTTACGAGACTCATTCTGCTGCCAGTCAAAACCCAAGCTGTAAGACTGTCCTTCATCACCATTGCGTATAGCTTGTAAGGGAATATCGGCTTGGCTGTTATAAGCCAAATGATAGTTCCAATGATCATTCAACCACTGTGACCATTGTAGTTCAGCACCTAGACGATCTCCGTTTGTAGTCTGCGATAATGCAATACTTGCTGATTTTCGTTTTGATGCCCATTCAAGTCCAAGTCCAATCCGATTATCTTTCACCTTGCCGTCATCAAACTCAGACCAACGATAGTCCTGCATGGCATAAGCACGATAGTTATCATAAAACCAAGGGCTATTCAGACGCGTTTGATGCTCGCGCTCACGCGAACCTTTTAACTGCCCAAGCAAGTCACGACTGTCAGATTTGCTTTTTGAAAGCATACTTTGGTGCTGAATAGTTGGTCGATTACGGTCATTCAACTCTTTCTGGCTAAGTCGAACCCCTGTATCTAAAGGTGAGCGTTGCATTAAATCTGCATTCTGAGCACGCCAAGCCTGAATATTTCCAAGAGCTTGGTTATTTTGCATATGGTTAATACGCGTTGCCTGATCAATCGGCTCTACCCCTTGTAGTTGGGATAAGTTACTTTCAGATAGTTTTGGTTTTTCTCGCCAACGCTGAATTAAAGCAAGATTGTTTTGATAACTCACATTATTAGGTGCTTGTGCCACCAACTGCTCAAAATAATGTTCAGCTTTGGCATGTTCATTACGATAGGCATAGTTCAGACCTTTTAAACCCAAATATTCAAAACGGTCATCGTGTGTTGTTCTATTTACACCTTTTGCATTGCTGTATTTAAAAGTCGGTAATAAATGATCCATCTGAACAATCAACTGATCAGCTTGCTTAAACTTTTCTTGTTCAATCAGAGAATAATACAAACCTGCATAGACGTCGTAATTAGGATAATTTTTTTCTAATAGTAAACTGCGATAATACACTTCCGCTTGCTTAGGCTGACGCAATCTCAAATAACTGTCTGCCGCAGCATGACGTACATAAGCAGGCATATCCGCAATTGGCAAATTCACTTTTTTTAATTCAGCTAAAACCTCATGAGATGCTTGTCGTGCATTTAAAGCATAGCTGTAGTCATAATAAAACTTGCGACGAAGCGCCTGATCTTCGGGTAACTCAGTTTCATAACGCTGCATTGCCGCAATCACTTGATCAAGCTTGTTATAGGCTTGCATACCTTGATCACGATAGGTCAACATACGCTGGGACTGAATTGCATTTTGGATACGTTGAGAAAACTCATTAAGCTTTACACTATGACGTAAGTTTGGACGTAATTCATTTAAACCATGACTTTGAATATATTCCTCAGCTTCAACATAAGCACTATTCACCATCAGGGCTAAAACATATTGCTCTTGTAGATCAGGATTGACCTGTTGGTTCAGTGCTGCCTCTGAGCTTTCCAATGCTTCAATCGGCATACTCAGAACGCGGTAGGCATATGACATTTGTGCTAAATAGTCAGGGCTGAGTTGTTCTGTTTTGACTTGTGCCAGTAATTTTTTTGCTTGAACCGTTTGTCCAGCCTCTGCATTTAATACAACTTGCCACACTAACCATTGCTGTTGTTTACTCTGTTGGTAAAACATTTCAGCCCAGTTTGCAGCGGTATTGAACTGTCTTAAATCGCGCTGAGCCTTCACAACACTTAACCATGCATATTCAGGAAAACGTTGAACACTAATATCTTGTAAATGGGCTAGATCTGATGCAGTTACTTTCTGATGCGCATAGGCACTGACCATATAATCTGCAATGAGCTTTTGATTTTGTGGTTGTTGTGCCAATAAAGCCCTTAACCGTTCGAGACCTTGATCAACTTGACCTGATCGAATCAAAACAACACTCTCTTCTCGGAGTTGATCAATGTTATCTGCTGCTTGCAAAAGTGTTACAGGGCAAGTGCTAGCTAAAATACAAATCATCCATATTGGCTTTTTATAATTCATATACTTTTCACACTATGTAAATAAAGATCACCACATAATTAAATTATGTGACTTCAATCACATTGTATTTTCGTAGTAAGTGAAATCCAACCAATTTTCGTCATGAAAAATGTAAGAAAAACGGAGATTTTTTACGGGACTCTATTAGATATGTCTATGAAATAATAAAAAAATCCCCAATTTTGGGGATTCTCTAAAGCTTTAAGTCTGTGCTTAAGCCAAACCTTTCTCTTTAAGTACTTGTAACATTGTAGAGCCTAATTCTGCGGGACTACGCGTGTAAGCCATTCCTGCTTTTTCAAATGCCGCGAATTTTTCTTCAGCAGTCCCTTTACCACCCGAAATAATTGCTCCAGCATGTCCCATACGTTTGCCCTTCGGCGCTGTTACACCTGCGATATAACCAACGACAGGTTTAGTCACATGAGACTGAATATATTCAGCTGCTTCTTCTTCAGCAGTACCACCAATCTCACCAATCATAATGATCGCTTCAGTTTGCGGATCGTCTTGGAACAGTTTCAAACAATCAATTTGGTTCATGCCTGGAATTGGATCACCACCAATACCGATACAAGTTGATTGCCCTAAACCAAGTTTCGTCGTTTGTGCAACCGCTTCATAGGTCAAGGTACCAGAACGTGAGATAATTCCAATCTTACCGGGTTGGTGAATATGACCTGGCATAATCCCGATTTTACATTCACCTGGTGTGATAATGCCTGGACAGTTTGGACCAATCAAACGCGTACCATTACCATTGGTTTCAAGATAACGCTTAGCTTTGAGCATATCTAAAGTCGGTACACCTTCGGTAATCACCACAATCAGTCCAACACCTGAGTCCACTGCTTCAATAATTGAATCCAAGACAAAAGGAGCTGGGACATAAATCACAGTTGCATCTGCACCTGTACCAGCAACTGCATCTTTCATCGTGTTAAATACAGGTAAATCAAGGTGCGTTGTGCCACCTTTACCAGGTGTTACGCCACCAACAACTTTTGTTCCATAATCCAGCGCTTGTGCTGAGTGAAAAGTACCATTTTTACCTGTAAAACCTTGTACCAATACTTTGGTGTCTTTATTAATTAATACGCTCATATTGATACTCCTTACGCTTTTACTGCAGCAACGATTTTTTCTGCGGCATCTGACAAACCATTTGCAGAAATAAGTTTTAAACCTGATTCATCAAGTAATTTGGCACCCAATTCAGCATTGTTCCCTTCTAAACGAACAACCACAGGCACAGTTACATTTACTTCTTGAACCGCTGCAATAATCGCTTCAGCAATCATGTCACAACGTACAATTCCACCGAAGATATTAATCAACACCCCTTGCACAGAGGTATCTGCCAAAATAATTTTAAACGCTTCAATGACACGGTCTTTGGTTGCACCACCACCCACATCTAGGAAGTTCGCAGGTTGCCCCCCGTAAAGTTTAATAATGTCCATAGTGGCCATCGCAAGGCCTGCACCATTGACCATACACCCAATGTTGCCTTCAAGTGCAACGTAGTTCAGGTCAAATTCAGATGCTTTTAACTCACGTTCATTTTCCTGCGATTTATCTCGTAGCGCCGCAATTTCAGGCAAACGATATAAAGCATTTGAGTCAATTCCAACTTTGGCATCTACACATAAAATATCGCCATTTTCACGTACTGAAAGTGGGTTAATTTCAAAAAGAGCAAAGTCATTTTCAATGAAGGCTTGATATGCCGCAGACATCACTTTGACGAATTGATTTACTTGTCCATCCTTCAAATTCAACTTAAATGCAACTTCACGTGCTTGGAAAGGCTGTAAGCCAACCAAAGGATCAACTTCTACTTTGATAATTTTTTCTGGGGTTTCTTCTGCAACTTTTTCAATTTCAACACCACCTTCAGTCGATGCCATAAAAGTCACACGACGGCTTGAGCGGTCAACCACAGCGCCTAAATACAGTTCACGCTCTACAGGATAAACATCTTCCGCGACAAGCACACTGTTGACAGGTTGACCATGGCTATCTGTTTGATAGGTAACAAGGTTGGTCCCGATGATGCTCTTTGCATATTCTGCAGCTTCTGTTGCTGACTTAACAACTTTTACACCACCTGCCTTACCACGGCCGCCTGCATGCACTTGTGCTTTCATTACAGCAAACTTGCCGCCCATTTGTTCAAAGGCTTGAACTGCTTCTTGTGGAGTGGTTGCAAGTACGCCTTCTTGGACTGGCATACCATACTTTTTCAATAGCACTTTAGCTTGATATTCATGTAAATTCATCGACTAACCTTTTTATTACTACTTATTTACTTTTTGTTGCACCGAAGCTGTTTACTATCACAGTAAACATTTTGGATTTTTTAAAAAACTTCTTCTCTTTATTTTTAGATGATTCTGCAAAATAAGACAACCACCTGAAACAAAAAAGAGCGACCGTAGTCGCTCTTTTTTTTATCTTATTTGCGTTTACGCTGAATTGCGTGAATCGCTCGACCATCCACTGCTAGTGCAGCTTCATGAACCACTTCTGAATAAGTAGGATGACCAAAAGTCATCAATTGTAAATCTTCAACAGAAGATACAAACTCAAGTGCAATCATACCTTGGTGAACAATATCAGAAGCACCTGGGCCAATGATATGCATACCTAATAGACGGTCAGTTTTTGCATCTGCAACAAACTTCACAAAACCAGCAGATTCATTCGCAGCTAAAGCACGACCATTTACAGCAAATGGGAATTGTCCAGTTTTAACTTCGTGACCTTTTTCTTTGGCTTGTTCTTCAGTCAAACCAACCCACGCCGCTTCAGGGTGAGTATAAATCACAGAAATGATGGTGTCATAGTTTACTTGAGCAGCATGACCATGCATACGCTCAACCGCCATTACACCCTCTTCCATTGCTTTATGCGCAAGCATTGGACCACGGACTAAGTCACCAATTGCATATACGCCGTCAACAGACGTTGCACACCAATCATTTACTTCAACTAGACCACGCTCAGTCAACTTAATACCTGAGTCTTCAGCCAATAAACCTTCAGCATAAGCTTTACGACCTACACAAACGATTAACTTATCGAAAGTTTCAGTTTTGTCTTCACCCGCTTGGTTGTATTGAACAGTCACTTCACGACCGTTGATTTCAGTACCAGCAACTTTTGCACCGATACGGATATCTAAACCTTGTTTAGTCAAAAGCTTTTGGTAGTCTTTTGCCAACGCTTTATCAGCCATTGGTAAGAATGCATCCATTGCTTCAAATACAACAACTTCAGAACCTAGGCGACGCCACACTGAACCAAGTTCAAGGCCAATAACACCTGCCCCAATGACACCAAGACGTTTAGGAACTTCTTGGAATTCTAATGCGCCCGTTGAATCTACGATAAGATCTTCATCAACTTTAGCCACTGGAATATTTACAGGAACTGAACCCGTTGCCAAAATGACAAATTTAGGTTCCAAAACTTGTACTTCACCGCCATCTAATGGTGCGAATTCAACTTTTTTACCTGCAAGTAATTTACCAGTACCTTGCAACCATTCAATACCATTACCTTTCAGTAATTGAGCAACGCCACCTGTCAAGTTATCTACAACTTTATCTTTACGTGCTAAAAGTTTAGCAAGGTCAAGTTGTACATTCTCAACTGTGATGCCATGAACGTCTAAGCCATGGAGTGTATCTTCATAATGATGTGAAGAATCAAGCAATGCTTTAGAAGGGATACAACCCACATTTAAGCAAGTACCACCTAAAGATGGTTTACCTTTGTGTACACGTTTTTCGATACACGCAACTTTGAAACCAAGCTGCGCAGCACGAATCGCTGCTTCATAACCGCCAGGGCCGCCGCCAATTACAACAAGATCAAATTGTTGAGACATGTTTATCTCCAAAAATGGGCTTAGAGGATCGCCCTAAGCCCATGTTTTATTCTTTAGATTAAAGGTCAAGGATCAATTTAGCTGGTTCTTCTAACAATTCTTTAATTGTTACAAGGAAGCCTACCGCTTCTTTACCATCAATTAGACGGTGGTCATAAGAAAGCGCTAAATACATCATCGGTAAGATTTCTACTTGACCATTGACAGCCATTGGACGCTCTTGGATTTTATGCATACCCAAAATCGCTGTTTGAGGCGTATTTAAGATCGGAGTAGATAATAATGAACCGAATGTACCACCATTGGTAATCGTGAACGTACCGCCAGTCATGTCTTCGATACCCAATTTGCCATCACGCGCTTTATAAGCGTAATCACGGATACCATTTTCAACTTCAGCATAGTTCATACGGTCTGTATCACGAAGCACAGGTACAACTAGACCACGCTCAGAAGATACTGCTACACCGATGTCATAGTAACCATGGTAAACAATGTCATCACCATCAATTGAAGCATTAACCGCTGGATAACGTTTAAGTGCTTCAGTTGCTGCTTTAACAAAGAAAGACATAAAGCCAAGACGAGCACCATGACGCTTTTCAAACGCATCTTTATATTGTGCACGCATTTCCATGATTGGCTTCATGTTCACTTCGTTAAACGTAGTCAACATTGCAGTTTCTTGAGTTGCAGCAAGCAGACGCTCAGCAACACGCTTACGAAGACGTGTCATCGGAACACGCTTCTCAACACGCTCACCCACAGCAACACTTAAAGGCGCTGCAGCTGGAGCTGCTGGTTTAGTTTGATGATTTGCTACATCTTCTTTCGTGATACGACCACCACGGCCTGTACCTGCAACATCTGCTGCTGGAATACCAGACTCAGTCAATGCTTTACGTACTGCTGGTGCTTGATCAGCAACTTGAGCACGTTCAACAACAGGCGCAGCACCTGCTTGAGTTTGTGCAGCAGCAACTTCCACTTTCGCTTCAGACTGAACAGCTTCAGTTTGTGCCGCGCCAGATACAGCACCTTCTTCAAACTCTGCAATCACTTCGTTTGAAAGAACAGTGTCACCTTCAGCTTTAATGATGGATGCAATTGTACCGTCAGCAGGAGCAACAACTTCTAAAACAACTTTGTCAGTTTCAATATCACAAATCACTTCGTCACGTGATACTGCTTCACCTGGTTGTTTGTGCCAAGTTGCAATTGTTCCGTCAGCAACTGACTCTGGGAATACCGGTGCTTTAATTTCGGTTGCCATTACTAAGAATCTCCTGTTATTCAGCTACGATCGCTAAAGCGTCATTTACGAGCTGAGCTTGTTGTTTTGCATGCAAATATGGTGAACCACAAGCCGGTGCAGCAGAAGCTTCACGACCTGCATAACTGATACGTACTGGTTTCGCAGATTTCATTACATCATCATATAGACGCGGTGCAATGAATAACCAAGCGCCCTGGTTCTTCGGCTCTTCTTGGGTCCAAACAATATCTTTCACATTTGGATATTGAGCAAGAACTTCAGCAATACGTTGTTCAGGGTATGGATACAATTGTTCAATACGAACGATTGCAGTGTTATTCAACTCTTGCTCACGACGTTTCTCAAGCAAGTCGTAGTAAACCTTACCACCACAAAGCACTAAACGTGTTACGTCTGCTTTGTTGATGTTGTCGATTTCATCAATCACTGTTTGGAATGTACCGTTTGCAAGTTCACTTAAAGTAGACGTTGCAAGCTTGTGACGAAGCAAAGACTTCGGTGACATGATAATCATAGGCTTACGAATTGGGCGAATCGCTTGACGACGTAAAGCATGGAAAATCTGTGCAGGTGTAGTCGGTGTCATCACTTGCATGTTGTCTTCAGCACATAGCTGTAAGAAACGCTCTAAACGTGCAGATGAGTGCTCTGGACCTTGACCTTCAAAACCATGAGGAAGAAGTAGCGTTAAACCACATACACGCTCCCACTTGGTTTCACCTGATGCGATGAACTGATCAATTACAACCTGTGCACAGTTTGCGAAGTCACCAAATTGTGCTTCCCAAATCACCAAGCTCTTAGGCAGAGTCGTTGCATAACCATACTCAAAACCTAACACCGCCATTTCAGACAATAATGAGTCATAAATCGCTGTACGTGGTTGGTTTTCTTTGATATGGCAAAGCGGAATATAAGTCGAACCATCAACTTGGTTATGCAGTTTTGCATGACGGTGTGAGAAAGTACCACGACCTACGTCTTCACCAGTCAAACGAACCAAATAGCCATCATCTAAAATAGATGCATAAGCCAAAGTTTCCGCAGCACCCCAGTTCAATGGCATTTCACCAGTTTGCATTTTTAAGCGATCATCAATCACTTTTGCAACCTGACGCTGCATCACGAAACCTTCTGGAAGCTCGCGCATTTTGCGACCCAGTTCTTTTAGACGGTCTTCAGAACATGTGGTATCCCATACGTCTGTATAGTCATGTCCTAAGTACGGTGCCCAATCTACAAACATTTTTGTATTTGGCTCAAGTACCAACGCATTGGCAACATGCTTACCTGCTTCTAGATCAGAACGATAGTCTTCTACCATTTGATCTGCTTTAGCACGGTCCAATATGCTTTCTTGAACCAATTGATCTGCATACAATGCACGGGTTGTCGTTTTCTTGTTAATGACTTGATACATCATTGGCTGAGTTGCAGCTGGCTCATCCGCTTCGTTGTGACCACGACGACGGTAACAGAACATATCAATGACAACGTCTTTACGGAAAGTATGACGGAAGTCATGTGCCAATTGCGCAACAAACAATACTGATTCAGGATCATCACCGTTCACATGGAAAATCGGTGCTTGGATCATTTTCGCGATGTCTGTACAGTATTCTGTAGAACGCGCATCACGTGGGTCAGATGTTGTAAAACCAACTTGGTTATTCACCACAATGTGAACCGTACCACCCACTGTATAGCCACGTGTTTGTGACATTTGGAAGGTTTCTTGGTTCACACCTTGACCTGCAAATGCAGCATCACCGTGAACAATGACTGGCAATACATCATCGCCACCAATGTCTTTACGACGAACTTGACGTGCACGTACTGAACCTTCAACCACAGGGCCAACGATTTCTAAGTGCGATGGGTTAAACGCCAATGCCAAGTGAACTTCGCCACCTGGAGTCATTACGTTTGAAGAGAAACCTTGGTGGTACTTCACATCACCAGAACCTTTTTTATGTAAGCTCTTACCTTCGAACTCACCAAATAGGTCTGCTGGGTTTTTACCCATGATGTTTACAAGAAGGTTCAAACGACCACGGTGTGGCATACCAATGACTACTTCTTTACAACCTACAGAACCTGCACGCTGAATCAAAGCATCAACCATTGGAATAAAAGATTCACCACCTTCCACGCCGAAACGTTTTGCGCCGACGTATTTATTACCAAGGAATTTTTCTAGGCCTTCAGCAGCAGTCAAACGTTCTAATACGTGTTTTTTCTGATCTGCTGTAAAATTGAATTGACCACGTGCACCTTCAAGACGTTGTTGAATCCAACGTTTTTCTTTGGTATCAACAATGTGCATGTATTCTGCACCAATCGAAGCACAATACGTCGCTTCCATGGCTTGAACCATTTCACCTAAAGTTGCTTCGTCTTTACCAATCAAAAGATTACCTGTATTGAATACAGTATCAAAATCAGATTGGGTTAAGCCGTGTGCCGCAAGGTCAAGATCAGGTACGATTTCACGTTTTGCCAAACCTAAAGGATCAAGCTTTGCTTTTTGATGACCACGGTTACGGTACGCTGCGATCAGTTGTAGTACGCCAATTTGACGACGTTCATGTTCTGTACTAACAGAACTTTGTACCACTGCTTGAACACGACTTGAATTACGACCTAGTAATAAGAATTGCTCACGTACATTGCTGTGTGGTTGATCACCTTTCGGGTATTTATCGAAGTATGCACGCCAGTCAGCTTCTACTGAGTCTGGTGCAGCCAAGTACTGCTCATAAAGTTCTTCAATATACGCTGCACTATCAGCGGAAAGTTCAGTGTCAAGACGCAATGCGTCAGCAACTTCTTGCATTTGTGGACCCATTTCCTATTGCAAAAACATTTCAGGATGCTTTTTAAGCAACCCCATGATTATTAATGTCAAATTGGTAACATGACATTAGTCCCCATAAGGCGTATGCCATGAGGCGTTATCACTACATTAGAATTACCCAATGTGACAATGAATCATAACGCCCTCAGCGGCATCATCACTCATTCATACCCGGCCAAAACCGAGCAATTTTTTGCAAATCGACTTAGAAAAAATAAAGCCTTACATTATTTTTTCTAAAGCGACTAATCCACTCATTTATACGCGTTCTGGTCCAGCTTAAATGTTGAATTAATGTACATATTTAACACACATTTTTTAAATATAAACGTGTAAAAATTTTAGCATACTCCCTATATTTCAATTGATTTTTTTGACATATACCTTTCATAAATTGGCGAAATACACATATCAAAATTTCATCTAATATATGGTGCTTTAAATAAAAATGAGTTTCAACGTAGACCAAAGTCTACTCTAAAAAACACATACGAAAAGAGAGCACCATCTTTCAATATGCCCTCTCATTTACAAGCCCCATCTTAACACCTTCATAACTTTTTTGCAGACTCATCCTTGCACTTATTTATGACATTTGTTTTAAATCACTGTGCTTTTCACTGATCTGGTGCATTTCCAGTAAAAGTCTCACACCATAAACAAAAATAATGCCAACTTCGGTCTTTTCATAAAAATTTAACGCAATAGAAAAATTTTTAACCAAAAATAAAAAAGCACACCTCATGGGTGTGCTTTTTGTGACCAATATATCAGTCTAAAGATTAACCAGCAGCATCTAAAAGCATGTTACGGATGTGACCGATTGCTTTCGTTGGGTTCAAACCTTTAGGACATACTGATACACAGTTCATGATACCTTTACAACGGAAGAGCGAGAACGGGTCGTCAAGACGAGCCAAACGCTCTTGAGTTGCTGTATCACGAGAGTCGATGATGAAACGGTATGCATTCAACAACGCTGAAGGACCCAAGAACTTGTCTGGGTTCCACCAGAATGATGGACATGATGTTGAACAGCATGCACAAAGAATACATTCATATAAACCATCTAAGTGTTCACGATCTTCAGGAGACTGTAAACGCTCTTTCGGTGGCGCAGGTTGGTTGTTGATCAAGAATGGGTGAATTTTGTTGTACTGATCGTAGAACTGATTCATATCCACAACTAAATCTTTAACTACTGGCAACCCAGGTAAAGGACGAACTGTAATCACTTCTGGTAAATCATTTAGGTTCCAAAGGCACGCTAAACCATTTTTACCATTGATGTTCACACCATCCGAACCACAAATACCTTCACGGCATGAACGACGGAATGTTAATGATTCATCTTGAACTTTTAATGCAAGAAGTGCATCAAGCAACATACGGTGCTTATCAGTCAACTCTAGCTTAAACGTTTGCATGTACGGTGCTTTATCCTTATCAGGATCGTAGCGGTAGATATTAAATGTACGAGTACCTCTACTCATCTTACTTCTCCCAATTAGAATGTACGTGGTTTAGGTGGAATTGCAGCAACCGATAATGGCTTGTAACGTACAGGCTTGTACTCAAGACGGTTATCGCTAGAGAACCACAATGTGTGTTTCATCCACTCATCATCACGACGGCCATACGGGTAAGCTGGGTGATCTGGCGACTCTTCAAAGTCTACAACTGTATGCGCACCACGACACTCTTTACGAGCAGCAGCAGAAATCAATGTCGCTTTTGCCACTTCATACAAGTTTTCAACTTCTAAAGCTTCTACACGTGCAGTGTTAAATACTTTAGATTTGTCTTTTAAGTGAATGTTGCGTACACGCGGCTCGATCGCAAGAATCTGCTTCACACCTTCTTCAAGAAGCGCAGTCGTACGGAATACACCTGCATGGTCTTGAACGATGTCACGAATTGCATCTGCAACTTCTTGAGCATTTTCACCTGATGTTGAGTCATCCAATTTACGGATACGCGCAACAGTTTGCTCAAGTACAGTCGTAGGAAGCGGTTGGTATTCATCACCGTGGTGTTTAGTCACGTAGTCGATGATGTGTTCACCTGCAGCTTTACCAAATACAACCAAGTCAAGTAGTGAGTTCGTACCCAAACGGTTTGCACCATGCACAGATACGCAAGAGCACTCACCAATTGCATAGAAGCCTTTCACAGGCTTGGTAAAGTTACGATCGCCCGCATTAGTTGAATAGATATCGCTATCTTTATCATAATGTGCTGTAAATGCTTCAGTTTCAGAACCTTCAGGCACAACCACCTGACCATGGATATTCGTTGGAATACCACCCATTTGGTAGTGAATTGTTGGTACAACTGGAATTGGCTCTTTCGTGATATCCACGTTCGCGAATTTCTTACCAATCTCAAATACAGATGGAAGACGCTTCATGATCGTTTCAGCACCCAAGTGCGTCATATCAAGCAAGATATAGTCTTTCTTCGGACCACAACCACGACCTTCTTTAATTTCTTGGTCCATCGAACGTGATACGAAGTCACGTGGCGCCAAGTCTTTTAAAGTTGGTGCATAGCGTTCCATGAACGGCTCACCCGCATCGTTACGAAGGATTGCACCCTCACCACGACAACCTTCAGTTAACAATACGCCTGCACCAGCCACACCCGTTGGGTGAAACTGCCAGAATTCCATATCTTGCAATGGAATACCTGCACGAGCCGCCATACCAAGACCATCACCCGTATTGATATAAGCATTGGTAGATGCACGGTAAACACGACCCGCACCACCTGTAGCAAATAATGTTGCTTTGGCTTGGAATACTGCAATTTTACCTGTTTCTTGGTCGATTGCTGTTACACCAAGAACATCACCTGCTTCGTTACGAATCAGATCAAGTGCGATCCATTCAACAAAGAATTGAGTGCCCATTTTCACGTTGCTTTGATAAAGCGTGTGAAGAAGTGCGTGACCTGTACGGTCAGCAGCAGCACAGGCACGTGGCACTGCTTTTTCACCGTAGTTTGCAGAGTGACCACCGAATGGACGTTGGTAAATCGTACCATCTGCGTTACGGTCAAATGGCATACCCAAGTGTTCTAACTCATAAACCACTTGCGGCGCTTCACGCGTCATAAACTCGATTGCGTCTTGGTCGCCTAACCAGTCAGAACCCTTAACAGTGTCGTAGAAGTGGTAGTGCCAGTTATCTTCTTGCATGTTACCAAGAGATGCACCAATACCACCCTGCGCTGCAACAGTGTGCGAACGAGTTGGGAATACTTTAGTTAAAACAGCAACTTTCAAACCAGCTTGAGCAAGTTGGTAAGACGCGCGCATACCAGAACCACCACCACCAACGATGACAGCATCGAAAGTTTCGTGTGGAATATTTGTGTAATCTTCTTTAGGGGTTATAGCGCCCATGATCTCTTCCTATCAATTCGCCCAAAAAATCTGGATTGCCCAGATCGCATATGCAAATACAGCAATAATTACTGCTGAAGTCAGTACAAGGCGTAAACCTGAAGCTGAAGGACCCATTTGGCGAGTAGTCACATAATCCGTGAATACCTGCCACATACCAATCCAAGCATGTGCAACAAGAGATAAGACGGCTAATAAAGATAAGATCTTCATTGGAGCTGTCATCATAAAGCCGTACCACTGTTCATGGCTAAAACCGCCATTGCATAGGATCCAACCTAGAACAACAACTGTATAAACCGCTAATACGACAGCACTTACACGTTGGATAAACCAATCGCGAGAACCTGAACCCGTTAAACCAGTAGCACTTTTCATTAGATAACAATCCATACAAATGCCGCAACGATACCAATTGCAGACAAGATCAATGAAATAGTAGCTGCGATGCGACCACTTTGTAGCTCTTCAGCAAAACCTAGGTCAGCAAGTAAGTGCTTAACACCCGCAATAAAGTGGAAAATTAAGCCGGCTACAAATACCCATACGACAAAACGCACAATGAAGCTATTAAAAATAGCCTGAACTTGAGCAAAACCTTCAGGCGAAGACAAAGACTTGTCTAAGATCCATAAAAGTACCGGTACGAGTAAAAATACGATGACACCTGATAGACGGTGTAAGATTGATGCAATAGCCACAGGGGATTTTAAGTTTACTTCTAAAACTTGACCCATGGACAAATTGACAGGTCTGTTGCTTTTCACAGCGGGCATCCTGTAAGTAAAAACTCCATCCGGAGTTTGTTGGAATTAATTCGAAGGAAAGCTGGCATTGTTCAGCAGCTACTTTAAAACTCTAAATTAAATAGCGTTTGAACTTAAAACGACACTGAATTATAAGACGTGAACTGTCAAAATACAAACAATGCCCTTTGCCTTTTTGCATAAAAATTCTTTAAATAAGAATCATTAACATGTGTAAAAATACCATTCTCAATCCACTTCTATGCTTTTTATTAAGCTATATGATTGGTTTTTATAAATTAAACATAAATTTTATAAGAACAATCCTTCTCCAAACCGACAAAAAACAACTTTAGACTAAAGATGAACAAAAAAAATTTGGCTTTATGAGTCACAAATTTCATCGCATTATTTTAATCATTTTTTATTTTTATATAAAATGTTCATTATTTTATTTTAATATAATGGTATAAATCTGCATGATGTTGGTGCAATGGATTAATATCTTACAAGCTTGAAATATCTCGTAATAAATTTTAATTAAAACAAAATTACCCTATGCATTTAAATAAAAAAAGTGACTGATATATCGTTTTCGAAATGGTAAATAAGCTGTTTTTTTATACAAATAAATATTTTTTTTGAGTGGATTTATTGTTTTTAACAATGAGTAATAAAGCACCATTTTCAGTAAAAAATTTATCGTAAGTTACGAGAATCATAATAAATGTAAATACACTGCAACTTGATTTTTTACTCTTTTAAAGAACTTTTTTGAATATAAAACTGCTTACAATTCCACCAGCAACATTTTTTATTTATGCACTTGCTCCATGAATTAACTTATTATAGTGTGTCGGTGCTGTGATTTTATGCAAATTTTAACGGATTAAATCTTAACTATAAACTCGGCAGTTATCATTTTATCCATAAGTATAATTGACAAAATTTCAGTACTCTCTACTCTTAGAGCAAATTTTTAATCCGTCTGATTCGTGCATTAAAAGATGAGTATTTCGAGTCAGATAAAACATTCACCAGGACAGGAGATCTATTGAATGTCTGAAGCAACTGGCAAAAAAGCCGTTTTACAGCTTGATGGCAAAGAAATTGAATTACCAATTTACAGCGGCACATTGGGCCCAGATGTAATCGACGTTAAGGATGTATTGGCCGCAGGTCACTTCACTTTTGATCCTGGTTTTATGGCTACTGCTGCATGCGAGTCTAAAATCACTTTCATCGACGGTAACAAAGGTGTGCTTTTACACCGTGGCTACCCAATCGACCAGTTAGCAACTAAAGCTGACTACTTAGAAACTTGCTACTTACTTCTCAATGGCGAGCTTCCAACAGCTGAGCAAAAAGAAGTATTTGATGCTAAAGTTCGTAACCATACCATGGTTCACGATCAAGTTAGCCGTTTCTTCAATGGTTTCCGTCGCGATGCTCACCCTATGGCGATCATGGTTGGTGTAGTTGGTGCGCTTTCTGCGTTCTATCACAACAACTTAGACATCGAAAATGTTGATCACCGTGAAATTACAGCAATCCGCTTAATTGCTAAAGTACCTACTTTGGCTGCGTGGAGCTACAAGTACACTGTAGGTCAACCATTCGTTTACCCACGTAATGACTTAAGCTACGCTGAAAACTTCTTGTACATGATGTTTGCTACTCCAGCAGACCGTGATTACAAAGTAGATCCTATCCTTGCTAAAGCAATGGACCGTATCTTCACTCTTCACGCTGACCATGAACAAAATGCTTCTACGTCTACAGTACGTTTAGCTGGTTCTACTGGTGCTAACCCATACGCATGTATCGCTGCAGGTATCTCTGCACTTTGGGGCCCTGCTCACGGCGGCGCGAACGAAGCTGTTCTTAAAATGCTTGATGAAATCGGCACTGTAGAGAACGTTGCTGACTTCATGGAAAAAGTGAAAACTAAAGAAGTTAAACTCATGGGCTTCGGTCACCGTGTGTACAAAAACTTCGATCCACGTGCGAAAGTAATGAAAGAAACTTGCGACGAAGTTCTTGGTGCGCTTGGCATCAACGATCCACAGCTTGCTCTTGCTATGGAACTTGAACGTATCGCGCTTTCTGATGAGTACTTCATCAAACGTAACTTATACCCGAACGTAGACTTCTACTCAGGTATCATCCTTAAAGCGATTGGTATCCCGACAGAAATGTTTACAGTGATCTTCGCGCTTGCACGTACTGTTGGTTGGATCAGCCACTGGTTAGAAATGCACAGCGGTCCGTACAAGATCGGTCGTCCTCGTCAGCTTTACACTGGCGAAGTTCAACGCGACATCAACCGTTAATTCGGTCTGCGTTGATAGATAAAAAACCACCCGCATGGGTGGTTTTTTTATATGGCGTAATTCAAATCAACAATGTATCAATAACATCATTTGAATATTCGCAGTCTGTGCAAATTCAGGCGATTTTACTGTTAATAAAGCTACTCTAAGCTTTAACAACATCGTAGTGTTTTAGCTCAAGTGCAGATAAATGTTGCTTTAACTCAGCCAAGGACCACGGCCAAGCCGCGAAGTTACGCCCATTTTGATCTAAATAATAGCTTGAGCAGCCACCTCGGTTAAATACTGTGGTTTTCAAATGAGTTTGCACCTTGGCATTGTGATAACGCAGAACATCTCGCTTGACCATCATACGTTTAAAGCCTTGCTGCTTCATTTTTAGTAGACCATCTACAATGTACTGAATCTGCGCTTCAGCAATCCCAATAAAAGAGTCATACACCAAGATATTTGGCCCCAATACCAAAAATGCGTTCGGTACATTTTCCAAACTTGTCCCCAAGTACGCTTCTGGAGAACTGCCCTTCCAAAGGTCAGCCAATCGCTCACACTGGGCATTCCATACCCGTTGTCCAATCGGAGGGTGTGCCACTTCAAAACCAGTTCCCCAGATAATGACATCGACCTCAAATCGCTCACCATTTGCAGCAATGACAGTCTGCCCATCAATCTCAACCAAACCTTGTGGCAACAGCGTTACATTGTCTTGTTGCAGTGCTGGATAATAATTATTGGCAAATAAAAGTCGCTTACAGCCAATCGAAAAGTCAGGCGTTACAGCTTTACGTAAGGCGTCATCCTGTATTTGCAATTTCAATAATTGACGGCTTAAAAAATTGACTGGCTCAAGCAGTGAAGGATGACGTAGCCCAAAGTTGATCCCATTTAAAATACTGGAAACACTCTTCCTCCAACCTTGCTGAATCATCGGGAATTTGGCCACCAGCGATTTCACGCTAGCATTCAATTGCATATCCGCTTTGGGCAAAACCCACGGCGCAGTTCGCTGAAATACGATCAGCTCCTTCGCAAACGGTTGAATTTGTGGAATAAACTGAATGGCCGATGCGCCAGTTCCAATCACGGCAACCCGCTTTCCCGTTAAGTTATAATCATGCTTCCAACGGGCTGAATGGAACATTTCTCCTTTAAATCCCGCTATCCCTTTAATGTTAGGTAAGGATGGTTCTGTAATCGGCCCTGTGCTAAAAATCACGGTTCGTGCTTGATATGCCCCCTGAGAGGTTTTGAGTTGCCAAATACTCGCCTCTTCATTCCACTTTGCGCTGAGCAACTCATGCTGAAAACGGATTTTGTCTTGCAGCTCAAACTGCTCAACCACCTGTTCCAAGTAACTTAAAATTTCAGGTTGTTTCGCAAATAAGTGGCTCCATTGATGACTAGGTGCAAAGGAAAATGAATACAAGGCCGAGGGTACATCACAACCACAGCCAGGGTAATTATTATCACGCCACGTGCCACCAACGCTCTCCGCTTTTTCTAATACCAGATAGTCCTGATAGCCGACTTGTTTCATTTTATAAGCCGCAGCAATGCCCGAAATCCCAGCACCCACAACAATAGTATCGTATGTATGTACGGCTTTAGGGTTAAGTACAGCCTTTTTACGAGCCTGCTTAGGTTGAGCTTCCGCACTTTTTGACGTTGTCGTTTGATCTTGCATTTGATCAGACGGCTCTTGCACATCTGCTTGCTCTATCTCTAATTGCATTTCTATATTCATTTTTCTCTGTTCTTATTTTGTGATTTGATTAAACAGTGGATAACCCAGACCTAAAAGCTTGACGTATAAGCTTGGCGATGCGCGTTTCATCCACCAAAACAATTTGGCATCAGGTTGTGGAATGGTATAAAGCTTGCCTGCATCTAAACGATTCAAGGTTTTTCTGACCACAGCATCACTGGTGGTAAACGCATGGTTCATCAGCAGTTTGTCAGCCAGTCCAGAATAGCGACTCGGCAAACGCCCATTCTTCATAATATTGGTCGGCACCAAGGTTGGACACAGCACATTGACTGCAATGTTATAAGTATGAAGTTCTGAAGCTAGTGTTTCCGATAGTGCCAAAACACTAGACTTGGTCACGTTATACGCTGTCATCTCAGGGGCTGCAGTATAGCCCGCAGCCGATGCCACATTGATAATGGCACCAAAACCTTGCTGTTTAAATTTGGGTACAAAGTAGTGGCAACCATGGATTACCCCCCACAAGTTGACGTGCATACACCACTGCCAATCCTCTAGCGACACCTCATCAAACTTGCCACCCAACCCAACTCCTGCATTATTGATGAGCAAGGTAACAGGATGCCCCAAAAACTGTTCCGCTTGCTCCGCCAAAGTGTGTACAGATTCTTTTAATCCAACATCACAGTGCACCGCATAGGCTGACGAAGATGTCATCGACTGAATCAAATCTACCGTCTCCTGTGCCGAGCTTAAGTCAATATCTGCACAGATGACATCACCACCACGCTTGGCCAATTCCAGTGCAAAGCTACGACCAATACCACTGCCTGCACCCGTTACAACCGCATAAGCTTTTTGACTTGGTTTATTTTTTTTATTCAACAGTCCCATGTCATCGCCCCCTTCTATGATTTCAGTACTGGAGTAAATTCTTTGGTGAAATAGGGGGTTAACATTCCTGTTTCTGGATGTAGTAAACGCTCTTTGTAATAATCTAAAAATGCAGAGGTATCATAATCATTCGGATGAAAGCTCGGACGTAAATAGTCAAAAATATGCATCCAACTACTGCCATAAACACCTCTTTTCAGCCCAAACAAGAGACTGAAACTCCGCGGCACATCCTTCCAATAACTGAGACTCAGCAAATTAGACGGTTTGCGATAAAACGGGACAAAAACTGATGCCACAGAAATCAGCAGTAAAATAGTGATCAGCGCTGGAAAAAAGCCTGCAATACGCAAAGCATAGTTATTGGAAAGCGATTGAAACACATCATACGCAATGTCTTTGTGCTCAGATTCCTCTAACATGTGCCACATCCAAATCGCCCGTTGTTTTTCATCTTGAGAATCGAAGAAAATCTCTTCATGATTCATCATGTATTCGGACAGCACTGCGGTAAAATGTTCAATGCCCGCCATCAAAGACAATTTCATCGGTTGTGGTAAACGGTTAAAACCGTAGTCAAAAACGATTTCGGCTAAATAACGAAAAATGCCAACCGGCAAATCCACCTGTTTGAAAGTATCGTTCAATTCTTCATGTAACTTTGAATGCAGTGCCTCCTGACCAATCAAAGACGTCACACGTTGTTTTAATACAGAGTCTGTGAGGAAATCGCGGTGATAACGGGCGGTATCAATCACCAAGTCTTCACCATAGGTCAGAAAGATCGAGAGTGATGCAAAGTAAGCACTCGCCAACTCGGCATTTAAGTAGAATTTGGGATCAATTTTCTCCGCTTCAAAGTCAAATTTCATATGCCGAATCGGAATAATCGCAGACTGTTTTTCAGCATCGAATACTGGTCCCGCAAAAAATCGGCTGGCTTTACCTTTTAATGGAAGAGCGATACGCATAGGACATTCCTTCTTATTTTTAGCTCGTTTTCAGGCTCAATCTCACGATTTTTTACCTGTGCTTTGCATTCAAAATAAGAGTCCACTTCCCCTATGCCACTGGCATTTTTCTTCAAATAATTTGCAATTTATGACTTTAAAATCTGTTGTCTAACAATCACTCTGCAGATTTATCTATCGGGGTCAAAACGAGGCTTTGTGTGCCACAAAAGGAATACACTGCTCATAGGCCGAGCACTCTTCACCATAGTGTTTTTTAAGAAAATAGTCTTGCACCATTTGCGCCTGTTGTTCGATGCCATAGCTTAAAAACTGCTTCCCTTGTTTTAATGCATAACGATATTGACGGTTAAAAAGCGCCTTACGGACTACAGCGAGTCCCTGCTGAATTTGCCAAACATGTGTCAGCTCATGAATCAACCAAGCTTGTTGATGAATCGGTTGGTCGGCAAAGTTTTCGCACCAGTCTTTGATATTAAAATAGACATGTCCATTCGGGCTAATCGCATAATGCGGCAGCACTGCTCGATGTGCGATAATTCGAACCGAATCCATGTTCAGACTGTTCCCGAAAATACTGCTGGCGAGCTTTTTTTCAGCTTCAGTCAGAGGACGGTTTTTAAGTTCAAACTTTTGCTGTATTTTTTGTAAAAGCGGTTGAAACCACACAATCACACTCCATAAAGACATTAGAATAATTTGTTCTTTTTAAGGACATTTACGGATTTTTTTTAGAATATCCCTTAAAAAAAATCGCATTTCGTATATAGTATTCGCACTTATTATTGATTAATACTTCTATTTGTTTTTCGTCAATTGCACTACGTTGAACTTATAGCTATAACAAACTCAATCGTCGTGTATATATCCCTATAGGTATAGGATTTAGTTGGAAATGAAAAGTTTTAAAATTGCACTTGCACAGTTCTCTCCGCACATTGGCAACCTCGAAGCAAATGCCCTGAAAATGGTGGAACAAGCCAATGAAGCAAAAAAACAAAATGCTGATTTAATTATTTTTCCAGAACTTTCGAGCATTGGTTACCCAGCAGAGGATTTACTTCTACGTCCAAGCCTAACCAAACGCACGCAACAAGTTTTTGAACAACTTAAAACAGTAAAAGACATTGTGATGGTCTTTGGTTTTGTCAATCAAACTGAAGACGGTCAACGCTATAACGCAGCTGCGGTCATGAAAGATGGACAGGTTTTGGGTGTGTATAACAAACAAAACTTGCCAAATTACAGCGTGTTTGATGAAAAGCGTTACTTCACTGAAGGACATCAACACCTTGTTTTTGAATATCTTGAACATAAGTTTGGTGTGTTGATTTGTGAAGATGTTTGGTCACTTTCAACCGTACAACAACTGGCACAACTGAATGTTGAAACGGCTTTGATTTTAAATGCTTCACCATACGAAGTAGGTAAACCTCAGCATCGCATTGAAACCATGTCTGCCCTTGCGAAACAAATGAACCTCAACTTGGTTTATGTGAACCAAGTCGGTGGTCAAGATGACCTGATCTTTGATGGTACAAGCTTTGTAATCGCTAAAGATGGTTCTATTACACTTCAAGCAGAAAGCTTTAAAGAAGCCCTATATTTCGCGGAATATGAAGCAGAACAACAAGCCTTTAAGGTCAATGCGCTACCGCCTGCTCTAGACACTATGGCCGAGATTTACCAAAGCTTAGTGATGGCGACCCGTGACTATGTACAGCGCTCAGGTTTCCCTGGAGTGATTCTTGGTTTATCAGGCGGGATCGACTCAGCTCTGACTCTTGCCATTGCTGCCGATGCAATTGGTGCAGACAAAGTCCAAGCCGTAATGATGCCATATACCTATACCGCTCAAATCAGTGTAGAAGATGCGGCTGAACAAGCAAAAAGTATGGGGGTAACTTTCGGGATTGCTGAAATCAACCCGATTGTGAACAGCTTTATGCAAACACTTTATCCGTTCTTTGGCAACAGCCCTGCGGATGCAACTGAAGAAAACTTGCAAGCACGTGCCCGCGGTACACTGCTGATGGGTTTATCAAACAAATTTGGTAATTTAGTGCTATCTACAGGCAACAAATCAGAATTGGCTGTGGGCTACTGCACGCTCTATGGCGACATGGTGGGTGGTTTTGCCGTATTGAAAGATGTGTATAAAACCATTGTGTTTGAACTTGCAAAATACCGTAACAGCATTTCCGACAAGCCTGTGATTCCTGAGCGTGTGATTACTCGTCCACCTTCAGCAGAGCTACGTCCAGATCAAAAAGATCAAGACTCTTTACCACCGTATGATGTACTGGATGCCATTTTGTATGCATATATCGAAGAAGATATGAGCCAAGATGACATCATTGCCAAAGGCTTTGATGCTGAAGTGGTTGCAAAAGTAATTCGTTTGGTCGATTTCAATGAATACAAACGCCGCCAAGGTGCAATTGGGCCACGTATCAGCTCACGTGCATTTAGTCGTGAACGTCGCTACCCAATCGTAAATGGATGGAAAGCTGGCGTATAAGCTATCTCCCAATCAAAACAGCCCAAACAAATGTTTGGGCTATTTTTCATTTAAAAAATAAAAATATATTTTTCACACACAAAAAAAGAGACCAAGCTGAGAGCTTGGTCTATAAAAATGGTGGCTATGACGAGACTTGAACTTGTGACCCCCGCATTATGAGTGCGGTGCTCTAACCAACTGAGCTACATAGCCGTAAACTGTGCGCGCATTATGCAAAGTTCAAAGACAAGCGTCAACCCTTTTTACACACAAATGGTTATTCCATAAACAAATACACTTTAAACTAGCAATTTTTCAGCAAACCACTCTTTTTAAACTTATTTTTATGCTGCAAGCTGTATTTAACTTAAACATATTTACGAGAAAGATAATGAAAAAAGACTTTAGTCTTTTCATCATCCTGAGCACTGTAGCATTGAGCAGTTGTCAGCTGATTTCCCCCATGATCACCAACTATAACGGTGTACGGCGTGATGTAGCGGCCTATATCAACTCAAATCTACTCTTTAGCCTAAAAGACCGAGAGATACTGGTCAACTATGCCAAAGGACAACAACAAATACTAACCGCAGATCGCTTAAGTCCAACAGCACAGCAAAACTTAGCTTTAGAAAGAGCCGAAGGACGCTACTGTGCAAGTCAGCACATCTCTTTAAAAAAACTCAATTTAGTCGATCATCAAATTTTTGCATTGCCCGAACATCAAGCCAACTGGCAACACATTCACAACTTACAGATGCAGATCAATTTAACGCCTGAAAACATGAACTGCGAGGGAAAATTTTAGAAGATAAAATATATCAGTAGTCACAGCTTTGCTTTAAATATCGAAATAACAGTACAACAAACCACAAAGCCACTTCAGAAATAACCAGTCAATAAAAACAGTTTTACAGCCTTTATTTCCCACAAAAAAAAAGATCATGCTGAGAGCATGATCTATAAAAATGGTGGCTATGACGAGACTTGAACTTGTGACCCCCGCATTATGAGTGCGGTGCTCTAACCAACTGAGCTACATAGCCGTAAACTGTGCGCGCATTATGTGGTGTTCTCACCAGTACGTCAAGTACCTTGCGCGCTTAATTGATCAAAATTTGTTGAAGTGAGCCGATAAGCCGGGTTCTGTCGAGAACGATCATTCCTCTAGGCGTACAATCACTCATACGCTCAAGCGACCTACCCGGATCCAGCATGGGCCATGCCTAAAGGATCCCTATTTGGTCTTGCTTCCGGTGGGGTTTACCATGCCATGAACTGTTACCAGCCATGCGGTGCGCTCTTACCGCACCCTTTCACCCTTACCTCCGATTTCGATTGCTCGAAACCATAATGAAGGCGGTCTACTCTCTGCTGCACTTTCCGTCGGCTCACGCCGCCCAGGCGTTACCTGGCACCTTGCCCTATGAAGCCCGGACTTTCCTCCCCTGCTTCAATCACGGAGATCTCCACAGCAGCGATCGTCTGGCTCACTTCGAGGCGCATAGTATCAAATCTTAGACTTAATTGCTTGCGCTTTTTTGAGCAATCAGCCTTTTATATTTGTCCATGAGCTCATCTTCAGTTTCCGCATGATTAGGATCAAGCGGAATACAATCCACTGGACAGAACAATTGACACTGGGGTTTATCATAGTGTCCGATACACTCTGTACATAAGTCTGGATTGATTTCATAAATCAGCTCCCCCATGAAGATGGCTTCATTGGGGCACACAGGTTCACAAACATCACAATTGATGCATTCATCGGTTATATATAAAGACACTCTACCAACCTTGTTGATGTTTACGCTCAAAAGCTGCAACCACAGCTTGCGGTACAAACTTGGTCACATCACCTTTTAAACGTGCTATTTCACGAATCAACGTCGATGAAATAAATGAATACTGCTCTGACGGCGTTAAAAACACCGCCTCAAAGTGTGAATCAAGTTGACGGTTCATATTAGCTAACTGGAACTCGTATTCAAAGTCAGACACTGCACGCAATCCTCGCAGCACAGCCGTTGCCTTTTGTTCACGGAAGAAATTCACCAACAAACCATCAAAACCTACAAACTCAACATTATCAAGATGGCTTAATGATGCTTTAGCCAAGCTCACACGCTCTTCTAAACTAAAGACAGGGTTTTTATGATGACCAATGGCAATGGCAACCACCACTTCATCAAACATACGTGATGCACGTGTGACCAAATCAATATGACCATTGGTAATTGGATCAAAAGTCCCCGGATAAATGACGCGAGTTTTAGACATCCATTTTTACTCTGTTGATTTTGTAGAGCCATATTTTAGCAAAAACTTGTTTTATAGGTGAAGAAACTCCATAAATTTGAAAAAACTTCACCTTAACCCTGCTTTAAGGCACAATAGGTACATTGTTGGAAGTAATTGATTATGGCGAAAGCAACTGTAGTTAAAAAAAATACCAGCGGGACGATTGCACAGAATAAACGTGCACGTCACGACTATTTTATTGAAGAAAAATTTGAAGCTGGCCTGTCACTGCAAGGCTGGGAAGTAAAATCGTTACGTGCAGGTCGTATGACGTTGTCTGAGAGTTATATTACCTTTAAAAATGGCGAAGCTTTCCTGTTCGGTGCTCAAATTCAGCCTTTACTCAGTGCATCTACGCACATTGTTCCTGAAGCGACCCGTACCCGTAAGTTACTGTTGAACCGTCGTGAACTCGATAAGTTACTCGGCGCAGTGAATCAAAAAGGTTATTCATGCGTTCCGCTTGTTGCTTATTGGAAAGGGCCACGTGCGAAATTAGAAATCGCTTTAGTGAAAGGCAAACAGCTACATGACAAACGTGCCACGGAAAAAGATCGTGACTGGCAACGCGATAAAGCCCGTATTATGCATAAGTAAGAAAAAACCTCCCATGTGGAGGTTTTTTCTTATTGGAACTGTTAATAATCCGCTTTTAGCTCGACCAAATATTTTCCGAACTTTCGAGCAGTTTCCAAGTCGCCTTCGGGTGGGGTTATTTCAACACTGGCATTGTCTGACTGAGTCATCAAACCTAAAAAGCTCGACATCCGATTAATATCGTGTTGGCTACGTCCCGTCGGCATAAACGGTAAACCTGCCCACAACATACCATGTTGCATTGCAAATAGATTAATCTGTTGTAATACCGCCAGTTTATCGCCACTTAAGCCACCACCATTGGTAAAGCCTGCAGCTAATTTTCCTTGCCAAGCCCGTGCTAACCAACGCTTAGAGGAATCTTCCATAAACTGTTTTAGTGCCGCTGTGAGACTCCCCATATAGGTTGGGCAACCCATTACAATAATATCGGCCTGATCTAACAAGTCCCATTGTACTGCAGCAACAGAAATCAAATGCACGTCAGCACCCGCCTGCTCTGCACCTTGTGCAATATACTGAGCGACTTTCGCCGTATGACCATAGGCGCTATGATAAACCACACACACATGAACAGGTGCAACAGAAACAAGATCAGGTACAGACATGGAAATTTTTAAGAGCAAAGAATTGAGTTAAGTTTAACACTTCCACTCGCTGAGTGGGGAGTAAGTACAAGGATTAAAACAGCCAAGCACTTGATCACACGCCAAAACTATTGCATAAACACAAAAGTCGCCATACGCCCAGTTTTGGCATGACGTCGATAAGAATAGTACTCATCCGACTGGCTAAAGGAACACTGATCACCGCCAGAGACTACTTCAACACCGTGCTGTTTTAGAATGAATTTTGCGATTGCATATAAGTCAGCATAATACTTTCCAGCTTGCTCACCTGTTTGAAATGCAGATTCAAGCGCAGCATATTTTGAGCAAAAAGCATCTTTAACTTCAGCGCCAATTTCAAAACATGATTGGCTAATAGCTGCACCCAACCAAGCCCATGTCGGCTGAGTGTTCATACTGGCAATGGTATTTTCAATAATGCCATGCGCCAACCCACGCCAACCTGCATGTAAGTTCCCAACCTCGGTACCGTCAGCATTGCCTAAAACTACGGGTAAACAATCTGCAGTCATCATCATCAGGGCATGGTTTGCTCGCTGTGTCACCAAACCATCCCCTTCTTGAGCATCAAAGTCAATTTGCTCATTCACTACCCGGCATATAGTGCTGTGAGTTTGCGTCATCCATGTGATTTTATCGACCCCATAGCCTGCAAACTCTTCAAGCAAAATCATACGATGCTGTTGCACACGTGCGGCATCATCCTGTACATGCAAAGCCAAATTAAAACCTTGCAATTCAGTTTGAGTGGTCTCTAAAGCACGATCATGATGCACACGGGTTTGTCCCACAAAAACACCTGCCGGAAGTCCTTGAACAAATTGCATATACTGTCCTTATGATGATTCAGCTATAAATCAGTAAGCTTTATTTTCCGTGCGTAGTACATCGACCAAGGTCGCCAAGTCTGCTGGCCACGGCGCTTTAAACAGCATTTCTTCCCCTGTACGAGGATGTTTCAAACCGAGCTCTGCTGCATGTAACGCTTGGCGTCTGAAACCACGTAAAGTCTCATCTAAAAGCTCCGATGCACCTGCAGGCACACGTACACGTGGCATATACACAGGATCACCAACTAAACCAAAACCAATATAACTAAAATGCACACGAATTTGATGCGTACGTCCAGTTTCAAGACGAGCTTGGATGCGGGTGAAATGTTGGAAGCGTTCTTTCACGTTGTAATGTGTTACAGCATCTTTACCGCCTGGCAATACCGCCATTTTGACACGATCTACAGGGTGACGTTTAATCGGTTCATCCACCGTACCGCCCGCAATTACATTGCCATATACAATTAAGTCATATACGCGATAGACCGACTTTTTAGCCAACTGCTTGCTCAGTGAAAATTGTGCTTCTAAGTTTTTTGCAACGACCAACAAACCAGACGTATCTTTATCAATCCGATGTACTAAGCCCGCACGAGTCAGTTCTGACGATTTTGGATAATGATGTAACAATGCATTAACCAAGGTTCCTGATGAGTTGCCCGCACCTGGATGCACCACCATACCAACGGGTTTATTGACGACAATAATGTCATCATCTTCATAGACGATATCCAGTGGAATATCTTCAGGCAGGCTACGAGTTTGTGCTTCTAGTTCAACTTCAAGGGTTAACAGTTCAAATCCTTCACATTTATATTTAGGTTTGACACTGTTACCATTTACCAACAAATGGCCTTCTTTCAGCCACTGTTTGAGCTTTTCACGCGAAAAGTCGCTCCAAATCAGTGCTGCAACTTGGTCTATACGCTGTCCTAGATAAGATTCATCCAGTTGAAATTGCAACGATAAACGTGTTGCAGTAGAGCTTGAAGTATGGTTATCTGCATCCTCAGAATCTTCAAGTAAATTGAAATCAGTTTCAGGGAAATTTGGATCGGAAGATTGTGCTTGAGTCATTTGATCATTCAAACAAAAGTGATTTAATAGTGCAATTGTAGCTCATTGCCCGCATTAACAGAGGAATTTTTATGTCGCTACCACATTATAAAATGACAATGCTTGCTCTTACGGTTGGCATTGCATCGGCAATGGTAGGCTGTAGCAGCAATCCCAAGAAAGAAGTGGTAGATACCGGTCCACAATCGAGTGAACAGGTTTATATTCAAAAAGCAGAAACAGCACTAAAAAGTGGTCAATATACCGACGCTGCGAAACACCTTGAAGCCATAGATACATACTATCCAACAGGCGAATACGCACAACAAGCACAACTTGAATTGCTCTATGTGAAATTCCAGCAGAAAGATTATGAAGGCACCATTGCACTGGCTGACCGTTTTATTCGTTTAAACCCTCAACATCCAAACGTGGACTATGCCTACTATGTACGTGGTGTAGCCAATATGGAGCAAAACTATGATGGTTTACTACGCTATACCTCTTTAAAGCAGTCACACCGTGACGTGAGTTATTTGAAAGTTGCTTATCAAAACTTTGTAGATTTCATTCGTCGCTATCCTTCAAGCACTTATGCGGTAGATGCAGCTCAGCGTATGAAGTTTATCAGCAATGAGTTGGCTGAAAGTGAAATGAATGCAGCACGCTTTAATATCAAACGTAAAGCATGGGTTGCAGCATTAGAGCGTTCGCAATGGGTGATTGAACATTATCCTCAAAGCCCGCAAATACCTGAAGCTTTAGCGACAGTGGCATACTCTTATACGCAATTGGGCGATAAACAAACCGCTCAACAGTACATTGATGTACTCAAACTGAATTATCCAAATTTAGTAAAATCAAATGGTGAAGTAAACTTACGCGCAGCACGTAAAGAAGCAAGTTGGATCAACCGTGCAACTCTAGGTGTGTTTGGTCGTGAAGAGCAAAATAGTTCTGAGCAAAAAATTGAACAACCGAAAGAAATGACTGAGCGCAGTTTTACCAACCGCATCAGCTTCGGTTTACTCGACCGTCCTAAAACACCAGACAACGCAAGCACTGGAGCTGAATAATTCATTTGAAATATTCGCTATTTTACAAAGGGCAAGTTATCATACTTGCCCTTTTGTTTTATGCTGTTTTCGCTTGATCAAAACGCTCAAAAGGTATACAAAACAATTTAACTTTGATGGTTTTTTGCATTTTTAAAGCATCCATCTCTCTATTTTTTTCACGTTTCTAAAGACTTCAGCGATTGACGACTCGACATGGCTATTCCTCAACATACTATTGATCAAATTCTAGATCGGACCGACATTGTCGACCTGATTGGTCAACGGGTGAAACTTAAAAAGTCAGGTCGTACCTATTCAGGTTGTTGTCCATTCCATCAGGAAAAATCACCATCTTTTCACGTTTACCGTGACAAACAGTATTTTCACTGTTTTGGTTGTCAGGCCAATGGAAATGCCATTCGTTTTTTAATGGACATCGACAGTCGTAGTTTTATAGATGTGATGAAGGATTTGTCGAGTCAAACAGGCATCGAACTGCCTAAAGACAATCGTGACTCGAAAAAACTGGTATATAAACGCGAAGCCAAACCGGTCGAACAACCCAAAGTAGAAGCGACGGAAGCTAAGCTTGAACGTACTCCTGCACAAGCCGAATTTCAGGTTGAACATGATCCATTTGCTGAATTTCAGTCCATGGACTACCAAGAGAGCTATGCAGATTTTGAAGCTTTTGAGGGCTTTAACACCGCCCCTGTTCAAGAAGGTAATTTATACGACCTATTAGAAAATATTGCACAGTACTATGAACAACAACTCCCACATAGTCGTACAGCACAGCAGTATTTTAAACAACGTGGACTCAGTCGAGATACTATTGCATATTGGCGTTTAGGCTATGCACCTGAAGACTGGCAACACTTAGAAAAAGCCTTCCCGCAAGATATCGAAGGCTTAAAGCTACTCGGATTGATTCGTACTAGTGACAGTGGACGGGACTTTGACTTACTCCGTGACCGCGTCATCTTCCCAATTCGTGATGCCAAAGGCCGCGTGGTGGGTTTCGGTGGTCGTGCCCTGAATGACGAAATCAAACCCAAATACATCAACTCACCAGACTCTGAGGTATTTCATAAAAACCAGTTACTTTATGGTTTATATGAAGGTCGCAAACAAAAGGCTCAAGACTGGCTAATGGTCGAAGGCTATATGGATGTGATTGCGCTACAGCAGTATGGCATCGCAGGTGCCGTGGCGACTTTAGGGACTGCCAGTAACACCGAACATTTAAATATTCTGTTTAAGCAAAACAACCGTATTACCATCGCCTTCGATGGTGACTTGGCAGGACAAAAAGCAGCACGTCGTACTTTAGAAATCGCGTTGCCTTTACTCAATGATGGTCGTGAACTGAAGTTTTTTGTTTTACCGAGTGATCATGATCCTGATTCATTGATTCGTCGTGAAGGTATTGAAAAATTTAATAAACTATTGCAACAAGCTCCTCTACTTTCAGACTTTGTTTTTGCCCACCTGACGCAGAACCATGACATCAGTAGTCCTGAAGGCAAAAGTCAGGTTATGAGTGAGTTGCGTCAACTGACGGACTTATTGCCGAAAACGGGCTCTTTCCGTTATTTGCTGAATCAATCCTTCAAAGAAAAACTCGGTTTTGGTCGCCGCTGGACACCTCAAGTTAGCAATGATGCCTCGTTGTCTTTTAATATTCGCACCAAAGATGAAGACTTCGCGCTCGCCGTTCTGATCCACCATCCATTTTTGTATATTCACTTTGAAACTTTGCGCGCTTATCTACCTGAAGATGAACTTTTGGCACATGTGCTACAAGTCTTAGATGGTATCTTTGATGATTTGCCCGATGACCAAGAACTGGCAACCTATTATGTTTTGGGTGCGTGTAGCCGTTATGCGAATGCAATTGCCGATATTATGCAGCGCACCAACATTGAAGAACTAACCAAAACACCAGAACTGGCGGATAAACTGGCTAGTGAATATGCCCTGTCGCTTGAAGAAAAATATTTAAAACTTAAACTTAAAGCCCCAAATTCATTAATTGAGACACGAAATTTAAAACATAAACTCTTTGAACTGACCAAAAAAATAGGCTTGAGACTGATTACTTAAACCTATTAGATTTTTGTATTTGGATTTACTTTTTAGTTTTACGTCGTTTAGCAAAAGTCTCATTTAAACAATTTTGCATATGTTCAAAATAACTTGGATCTTCAGCTTTAGCTGCTTCACGTAGCATAATCGAGGTTGGATGCAGTAATTTCTGTGTCAGACGATGTGCAAAATCCTGCATCACCTGTTCTGCTTGTTCCCCTTTTGCAATACGAGCTAATGCGAGTTGTAATTCTTCTAGTCTTAGCTGTTCACCTTGCTCGCGATAGGCATGAATGGTTTCGCCTGCTAGATTGACTTTTTGCTGTGTCACCAACTCCGTTGCCAGTTGATTCACCATCACCTCAGCTTCAACCGCCGCCTGACGACGCTGAGCAAGGTTTTCATCAATCACCGATTGCAAGTCATCCACGCCATATAAATAGACGCCATCCAAACTTTCAACTTTCGGGTCTATATCACGCGGAACAGCCAAATCCACCATTAACATTTGTTGATAACGACGCTTTTTTAAGGCCGCCTTCACATCTGGATAATGAATGACTTGATGCAAGCTTCCCGTACAACTAGAAATGACATCTGCGCGTGAAAGATTGTTCGCCAGTTGATCAAACTCAATAATTTCAACATCTACCCGATGTGCAATTTCCTGAGCCAAACTTTCAGCCCGCTCACGGGTACGGTTACAAATCAGGATTTTTGCGACTCCCATTTCAGCCAAATGCTTTGCCACCAAACTATTCATTTCACCCGCAGCAACCACCATGACCGTCAACTTTTCAGGTTTACTAAAAACTTGCAAAGCAAGCTGAGCAACAGCATAACCCATGGATACAGCATGACTGCCAACGGCTGTTTCCGAGCGTACACGCTTCGCTGCATAAAAAGCATATTCAAAAATTCGGTTTAAGTGAGGGGAAACTGTATGTGCCGATTTAGCGAGCGACAGTGCAGATTTAACCTGTCCCAAAATTTGCGGTTCACCAAGCATAAGTGAGTCTAAACCGCTTGCAACACGCATTAAGTGTGTCACGGCCTGCGCATTTTCATAACGATATACATGATTCAACAGTTGTTTAACATCTATACCATTTGCTTGGGCGAGCCAGTTTAATACCATATCTGAGTTTTCAGACATAGCATACACTTCTGTTCTGTTACACGTAGACACCACCACCATTTCATTTAAGTCATGGTTTTGGCCTTGTTGCTCAAGCAGTTGCGTTAACTTTTCAGGGTTAAATGCAATTTGTTCACGCAACTCTACGGAGGCGGTTTGATGGTTGACACCCAATGCAAAGAAAGACATATCAGATCATCATTTCGCTAAATTTATGCTATTGTGCAATAACGGTGTCATAAAAAGCATACTTGGATCAAGAAAAATTGCGTCAAACACATTGCCGACTGAGCGGCGCGAGAATTAAGCAATATTCTACCACATTCTTACTCGTCGGTAGCATGGCATCTAGTGCTCATCTTAGAGCAGCTGGAGAATTTTCGCTATCTAATTATGATGCAATTCAACAAAGTATGATTGCCGAATTTGCACTGGCCTACCAAGATAATGCAACGGCATTGCATAATTATACGGTCCTTGCAATTAAAAGTAATTCCACGACCATTAAACAACGCGCTTTAAATATTGCCCTTGAACAAAATGACTTACGTGCCGCACTCGACATTGCGACGCATTGGGTGGTGCAAGAACCCACTGACGTTCCTGCATTATTTTATCTATCCCACATTGCACTGAAAGCGCATGAATATGAGCTTGCTGCTGAAACATTAGACAAAATTCTCAATATTGACGCAAATGCCGATTTGGAACAAATTTTTGCAGGAATTGCCCCAGAAGAACCTGAAGATCAAGAAGTCTTAATTCAAGCCTTGCGTTCAAGTAAAGAGCGCAACAATCCCTCTATTTTAGCTCTGATTGCAGGTTTAGAAGCGCAAAATGGGCAGCTTGAACAAGCACTAATCACGATCAATAAAGCCCTAAAAAAGCGTGGTCGTGTTACAGGCTATATTCTTATGAAAGCCAATTTACTCAGTGCTCTGGGTCTAGAGGAAGAAACGCGTAATTGGTATGCAAAATCGAGTCGTAAGCATCGTGACAATGTCGAAGTTCGCTTAGCAGAAGCTAAATACTTAATTAAAGTAAATGCTTCCAATGAAGCCTTAGGCAAACTTGAAAGTCTTATTAAAAAGTGGCCTGATAATGAAGATGCCTTATTTATTGCCGGTTTAACCAGTATTGACCTAAAACAGTACGAAAAAGCAGAAAAATATTTGGTTGAACTACGGAATTCAGCCGAATATCAAAATGAAGCCTACTACTACCTTGCTGTAAATGCTGAACGAAAGCAACACTTTGAAACAGCAAAGGCCTACTATCGTTTAGTCGATGGTAGCTTGTATACGGTGTCACGTCGTAGCCTCATCAGCATTTATAGTGAACAAAATAAACTCAATGACGCACTGCGTTTTTTAACCCAAGAACGGGTCAATTATCCGCAACATGCAAGTTTTTTGTATCAAGCACAAGCCGATATATTAAAGCGTATGAATAACAAAGCTGCTGCTATGCGTCTATTGGATGAAGCGATTAAAAACATACCAGATGACCCTGAGCTGGTCTATTCTGAAGTGCTGATGCTAGATGCACATACAGACAAGGAAAAACTTGAAAAACTGCTCAATCAACTTTTAAGCATTGAGCCCAATAGCCCGACATACTTAAATGCATACGCTTACACTTTAGCATTACAAAACAGACGCTTAGATGATGCTCGAAGATTTGTTGAACACGCTTTAGAGTATGCACCTGAGCAAGCTTCCATCTTAGATACTCTAGGCTTTATTTGTTATTTACAAAATGACTTTAGCACCTCAGCCAGAGTCTTAGAAAAAGCCTACATTCTCAGTGGCAGTGTCAATATTGGAGTGCGTTATGCACGTTCTGTATATATGTTAGGTGATCTGCAAAAATTCTCTACGGTGTTACAACAACTCAAACAAAAACATCCAAATGATCCTCAATTGGATCAACTCAATACTTTATTGTTACCCCAACAACTGAAAAAGAGCTCATAGTTTTTATGCGTATTTTCTCAAATCTGAGTTTAAGCCTACTTGCTGCAAGTAGCTTGGCACTAACAGGCTGTCAACAATTTACCAAACCGCAGCTTGATCCAAACACCATACAAACCGAAACAGATCAACAATTTAGCTTACAAGGTAAAATTGGGGTACGTACACCTGAACAAACAGGTAGTGCTTTTTTTACCTGGGTACAACAGCAACAAGAGTTTGATATTGAACTGAGTGGCATTTTAGGTGTGGGTAAAACACAAATTACAGGCCGTCCGGGTGAAGTCAGCCTCAATAGTGCTAAAACTGGGTTGATTCAAGCAGAAACACCCGAAGAACTCTTAAAAATAGCCACAGGTTGGCAAGCACCGATCACCCATTTGGTCAATTGGGTTCAAGCCAAACCTGCGACAGTTCAGGCTCAAATAAAAAGAGATGCTGAAAAACGTGCAACTCAAATTGTTGAAGATGGCTGGAACGTGGAACTGAGCTATAACGAGCAAGCTAAAATGCCAAATCGGTTGATTTTAAAACAAGCACTTGAAAATGGTGCAGAAAACCGTATTACAATGGTCATTCAAAACCGTTAATTTGCTTCGTTATGATCCGTGTCCCAGCTCCATCAAAACTGAATTTGTTTTTGCACATTACAGGTCGACGTGAAAACGGCTACCACGAGTTGCAAAGTATTTTCCAACTGGTCGATTTATGTGATTGGTTAGAATTTGAGTCTCGTCCGGATCAACAGATTTATATTGAAGGCTTAAACAGTGTCGATTTGAATCAAAATTTGATTTATAAAGCGACGCAGATACTTAAACCGTATGCACAAACACCTACGGGTTTATCTATTCATCTTGAAAAAAATATTCCAATGGGTGCAGGCTTAGGTGGAGGTTCATCGGATGCTGCAACGACATTAATCGTGGTCAATCAACTGTGGCAGTGCGGACTCAATACTGAACAATTAGCAGACTTAGCCGTTCAGTTGGGTGCGGACGTTCCCATCTTTGTACATGGCTTAAATGCATGGGCTGAAGGCATCGGTGAACACTTAACATTCATAGACTTAGATCAAAAACAATACATTGTGTTAAAACCTGACTGTTTTATCAGCACTCAACTGCTTTTTTCACAAAAAACGTTGACAAGAAACACGAAGAGCTCTACATTTTGCGCCTATCAGTTAAAGCCGTCTGATTTTGGAAATAATTTTGAGCCTTTGGCAAGAAGTTTATATCCAGAAGTAGATGAAGCGATGCAATATCTCGACCAGTTCGGTGTTGCAAAACTTACAGGTACAGGTGCTTGTGTTTTTACTGAAGTAACGAATGATATAAACATTGATGATGTTCTGGCAAATGCACCATGTAAAGCTTACTTGGTCAATAGTTTGAACGAGTCACCAATGCGACATTTCAAAGTTACCTGATAGGGGTATCGCCAAGTGGTAAGGCACCGGTTTTTGATATCGGCATCCGTTGGTTCGAATCCAGCTACCCCTGCCATTTATTTCACCTGTAGATGACTGTACTAGGGGTATCGCCAAGTGGTAAGGCACCGGTTTTTGATATCGGCATCCGTTGGTTCGAATCCAGCTACCCCTGCCATTTTACAGTGATCAAATTTAGGGGTATCGCCAAGTGGTAAGGCACCGGTTTTTGATATCGGCATCCGTTGGTTCGAATCCAGCTACCCCTGCCATTTTCTAAAAAAGACAGAGCATCACTTTGCTGTTTGACTGTTAATTTACCTTGACAAAAAGACGCAAAAATATTAAAGTTCTGCCGCATTAGGGGTATCGCCAAGTGGTAAGGCACCGGTTTTTGATATCGGCATCCGTTGGTTCGAATCCAGCTACCCCTGCCATCTAATTTCCAAATTGCCAACCGCCAAGGGTGCTTCATGCCCAATCTTGTCGTTTTTAGTGGATCTGCACATCCACAATTCGCCCAAAAAGTCGTAAGCCACCTGCACATCCCTCTAGGTGCTGCATCTGTAGGTCAATTTTCTGACGGTGAAATTGCTGTCGAAATTACTGAAAATGTTCGTGGTAAAGACGTATTTATCGTACAGCCTACTTGCGCCCCAACGAATGATAACCTTATGGAAATCCTCGTCATGGCCGATGCTTTGCGTCGTGCAAGTGCTGGCCGTATTACCGCAGTGATTCCTTATTTCGGTTATGCGCGTCAAGATCGTCGTCCTCGTTCATCACGTGTTCCAATTACTGCAAAAGTTGTCGCAGATATGCTGACAACTGTAGGAATTGACCGTGTGGTAATGATCGACCTTCACGCTGACCAAATCCAAGGTTTCTTCGATATCCCTGTAGACAACATCTACGGTACACCAGCGCTTTTAGCTGACCTTCGTCAACAATCACATGATAACCTCATGGTGGTTTCTCCAGACGTTGGTGGTGTCGTTCGTGCCCGTGCTGTTGCTAAACAAATGGGCGATATTGACCTTGCTATCATCGACAAACGTCGTCAAAAGGCAAATGAATCACAAGTCATGCACTTGATTGGTGATGTTAAAGGCCGTGACTGCGTGATCGTAGATGACATGGTGGATACTGCTGGTACGTTATGTAAAGCTGCTGATGCATTGAAAACATTTGGTGCGCGCAAAGTGGTTGCTTATGCAACTCACCCTGTTTTATCAGGTAAGGCTATCGAAAACTTGAAAAATTCTGTGATTGATGAATTGGTTGTTACAGACACCATTCCTCTTTCTGAAGAAGCTCAAGCTCTTGGTAAGATTCGCCAAGTTTCAGTTGCGAGTATGGTTGCTGAAACAATTCGTCGTATTAACAACGAAGAATCTATTAGCGCAATGTTTGATTCTTATCTATAATATAGCGCTGAATTTTAAAAGCCCTGCTCTGTGCAGGGCTTTGTCTCACTAGGTCGGTCGCAGATCTAGTTTATTTAAAACTTAAATTAAGGATGTCTATCATGGCAAACTTCGTATTAAACGCTCAAGCGCGTGAAGCAGCTAACCAAGGGAAAGGTGCGAGCCGCCGCCTTCGTCATGCTGCTCAAGTTCCAGCAATCATCTACGGTGGTGCTGCTGAACCTGTAGCTGTTACTTTAGAACTTCGTGAGCTTGTTAAAGCTTTAGAAAGCAATGCTTTCTTCGAAGAAGTTGTTGAAATCAAAGTTGGCGATAAAGTTGAAAGCGTTAAAATCAAAGCGTTACAACGTCACCCAGCTAAAAACACACCTATGCACGCTGACTTCGTTCGCGCATAAGTGTTATTGGTGTAATTAGTGTCAAATATTTCACTGATTGTTGGTTTGGGCAACCCAGGTTCTGAGTATGCCCAAACCCGCCATAATGCAGGCTTTTGGTTTGTTGAACGCCTTGCAGAACAATATGGCATTACGCTAAAAAAAGACCCAAAATTCAATGGAATGAGTGGGCGTGGTAATATCGAAGGTCAAGACGTCCGTCTGTTATTACCCACAACCTTTATGAACCTTGTTGGTAAAAGTGTTGTTCCCTTCGCAAAATTCTACAATATTGCTCCAGAAGCAATACTGATTGCTCACGATGAACTCGATATGAACCCTGGTGTCATTCGCCTAAAAACAGGTGGTGGTCATGGTGGACATAATGGTTTACGTGACATAGTTCCTCATATCGGCCCAAACTTCCATCGCTTACGCATTGGAATTGGCCATCCAGGCTCAAAAGAACGTGTTTCAGGACATGTCCTGAGCAAAGCACCAAGCAATGAACAAAATTTAATGGATGACGCAATCCATCACGCATTAGCTCGCACTAAAATGCTGGTGAATGGTGAGATTCAGCCAGCCATGAATCAAATCAATGCTTACAAACCGAACTGATAAGTCAAAAATTTGTTGAACGCTACTGCTTGCCATAGTGTCATTTTAAAGGCAAAATGCGCTTGCCTGATTGCTTATCCAGCAAGTTCAGTTTGATTTAACCATAAGATAACGATCTTAGGTCCACTCAGGAGACGCTCGTCATGCTATCTCGTTTATTAAAAGCAAAAATCCACCGTTGTGTTGTTACTCAAGCTGAACTCCATTATGAAGGCTCATGTGCAATTGACGGTCTTTTATTGGATTTAGCCGGTATCCGCGAATATGAAGAAATTCACATGTGGAACGTGACAAATGGTAAGCGTTTCAGTACCTATGCAATTCGTGGTGAAGAAGGTTCTGGCATCATTTCAGTCAATGGTGGCGCAGCACATCAAGCTGATGTAGGTGACCTAATGATTATCGCGACCTTTGGTGATTTTACAGAAGCTGAAGCAAATGCACATAAACCACGCTTGGTTTATGCAAATCCAGATAACACTGTAAGTCACATGGCAAACTGTATTCCAGTACAAGTGGCTTAAACCCAATAGATTAAAAAAATCCGCTGCGTGCGGATTTTTTTATCAGCAGAATCATACCATTGTATCAAGTTGGATCAGAACGAAATCCGCTCAGCCAATCCCGTTTACTCTCACAGCCTAAATCTTGTAGCTGATTACCTTTCAATGCCGTAAGTATCGCATTGCCCTGCTCATCGACTTTAAACTCAGCATATTCTGCCTGCTGATAACAATCGGCTAAACCTTCTGCAAATAAAAAACTTCTCGATGCAGGATAAAGCTGGTTATAACGATTATTCGGGTTTTGTAAAATCAGTCGAGCTGTCCGAACATTTTTAGGCGACTCAAAATAGCTATGGATCACGCGCCTATGTGCATCGAGTTCAACATAAGTGAGCACCGAAGACTTGTTGTTAATCACTTCATCAAAATAATGACCTGAAAAAATCTGATCTTCTTGATTGATGTTGGCTTGGTTGTTACTTTCTGGGTTTGAATGCTGTGGCGCAAAATAAAGTTGATAATTTAGTGCCATATAATCACCCTGAATAATCGAACGCGGGTCTACAGGTTGCAAACGCACATATATGCTTTGACTATGGTTTATGTGCCATTCATTTTTAAAGATTAAGCCTAAAAATACTGCGATGCTAAGTAGTGCCAAAACAAGAGGAATCATTTTTTTCATACCCCAAACTCCTCTTTTTGCTTAAATATAGTCAAGCTCAATGTCAGTAAGAGCAACATCAGCCCTGACAAAAACATGCTTAAACTTTTAATCAGAAAGGTCACATCAAGGGAATAATATAAAAACCCTAAAATTACAGCGAAAGTTGCCAGTGCAAATCCATAGATCACTTTATCTTGTGTTTTTAATGCCCATGAAATGATGGCCAAACAAATAAAAATATCGAAATAGCCATAAAAAATCAGTCCTGCTGCGAAAGCAACCAAAATGAAGTGCGCAAATAAATGAAACTGCTTTTGAATATGTAAAAAGACAAAAAGTACAAACCATAAAATCGGCAGACCAAAAGCCAATATCGGAATGTGCTCAATTTTCGCTAATTCATATTTCCCAAATAAAGTATAAAAGCCCATGGAAAATAGAATAACTCCAAGTGCTGCAAGTAATACACTACGTTGATATTCAGTTGGCTGTATAAATTTTATAGCCAGAATTCCCAGATAAAAAACATAATTCCAAAGCGCTAAATAGACAAAATTCTCAACAATATTACGCCAACTGAGATGTGCATTAATATCCCAAATACACGCCACACCTGCTGCATATAAACCCAAAATTTGAACAAAAACAAAGAACCAATGTGTACGCATAAAATAGGCGAGTGCAAGCATCACCAATTGTAAAAATAGAATAGGTATAATTTGATTCATCAAATCAACGGTGTGAAAAATCACCGCAATTTGTCCTGCAACCCAGAGACAATAAGCAAATTGTCTTAAAAACAAACTTTGTTTAGCTTTCAACAAGTAAGCAGCCAAAGCTACAAAGACAATACCCATAATTAAAGAGAAATTCCCCCAAAAGGTCAGCATCAACGTAGCAAAGACGATGCCCGCAATCCAAGCTCCTACCGCAAGCGGAATAGCATTGAAACGACTATGTGGAATAAATTTAATTAAAAGATAAGTGATGAAAGCAAACCACACAAAAATAATCAGCGCGATAAAAAATAATTCAAAAATTTCATTCTGACCAAACCACTCCGTCACTGCTTTCACAATGATCAAGGTAAAGCTAATACCCAAGCCAACGGCTGAAAGTGCGCTACATAGCTGATCTTTATTTTGATAATAGTAAGCCAGTGAAATGCCCAACAAGAGAAAAGACACGATGAAATAAAGAATGTTTTTATCAGCATAGAGATACATCGCCATATGCCAAACCGAGAGAATGGCAAACCACAGCAAGAATAAATAACGGAGTTTCGAATAATATTTATTGCAGAAATAGAATTGAATCAGTGCAAATACATGAATACTGATTAAGAAAAGCTCTGGATATTGATCTCCCCAAAAGGTTTGAATAAAAAACAGAAACAATGCCAATTGGCTGGTCATACATAAAAGGAAAAACATCCCGATATTCGGACGATATAACCACGGTAAAAGCAGCACAGACCAAAGTAGAAATAATAAATAGCTGTCAGCACCCGTTTGATAAATTTGACCAATCACAGCCAAACTTAAACCAATCATCAAACCACAGATACTATGTAAACACTGCACTAGAAAATCATGTTTTGTCAGCCACAAGCTAAAAACCGCACCGAGGAATAATAACAACTGAGGAATAGCCAGTTGAATATTCTTTGGCAACATAAACCAATTGGCAGCAACCAAATACAACATACTGACCGCAATGAGTGTAAAACCAAAAACTTGAAGATGCTTGATGAAGGACTCAGCATTCCAAGGATAATCGTATTGTTGAATTTTAATCACTCCCACCCCCTCTCTTATTTTTATCTTGATCATTTCAAATCATTCAATCTGTAGAAAACGTCTTATTCATGTTTATGGTTCTTCTCAAGTATTCATTTTCAAACATTAAACTCATACTAAGTGAAATCATACACAGAGAGTGTTGGTCTTTAGCAAACCAATAACATAAACAACCCTATAGCAAAAATTGTTCTATGTATAAAACTGATCATTCTAAAACTCCCCCTGTTTTTATAAATATTTAGCACTATAATGGGCTTACATCGCTTCAGGGCGGGGTGCAATTCCCCACCGGTGGTAAGTTCAGTTGAATGACTCAGACTGAATCAGCCCACGAGCCAGCCAAGCAGAAATCATCTGTTTGGCTCGCAGATTTGGTTCAACTCCAAAGCCGACGGTATAGTCCGGATGAAAGAAGACGACGTGACCAATAGAATCTCAGGTGCAAACCTGTGAGGATTTATTGCTACGCCAATTTTTCAAAGTCCTGAAATGTTCAACCGTACTTTAATTTTACGCGAGCGTTTCAATGTCTAGTTTGATTCAACCCGAAATTTTCTTTTCAGCCCTTTCTCCAGCTGAACAACGTATCCAACAAGCTTTAGAAGATATCCGCCAAGGTAAACCTGTTTTGGTGATGGATGACTTTGACCGTGAAAACGAAGCCGACCTCATTGTGGCTGCCGAAACTCTCACCGTCGAAACAATGGCACGTATGATTCGTGATGGTTCTGGCATTGTCTGTTTATGTCTGACCGATGAATTGGCCGATCACTTAGAGCTTGTGCCTATGGTGTCAGATAACTCGAGTCAGTTTAAAACAGCATTCACTGTAACCATTGAAGCTGCAACTGGCGTGACTACTGGTGTGTCTGCACAAGACCGCACTACCACAGTCAAAGCCGCGATTAAGGATGGGGCTATTGCCAGCGACTTAAACCGCCCCGGTCATGTATTCCCACTTCGTGCACGCCAAGGCGGTGTGCTCACCCGTCGTGGTCATACCGAAGGGACAATTGATTTAGCACGTTTAGCAGGCTTGAAGCCAGCAGGTGTCTTGTGTGAACTGACCAATGCCGATGGAACTATGGCCTCAGGCATTCAAGTGTTGGCTTATGCACAAACGCATCAGTTGACCGTGATCACTATTGAAGAATTGGTGCAGTATCGCATTAAACACGGAGTCTAGTTTTTAAGCTCACAATCAAAAAGCCTCCATATTGGAGGCTTTTTGATACAGTACCATCAATATCAAGCAAAGACAGTATAAATACCATAGAGCGCAATGCTGACCAATATCGCGCCACAAACACCTAACAGCTTATTGTACAAAGCGGACTGCGAGAGTTTATTAAAACCCAAATAAACCAAAGACAAGGTGCTGAAGTCTAGAATAATCCAGAGAATGGTCAATAGTACAAGGCTGACATCGACATCGCTGGTAACCCCGATGAACTGTGGGAAAAATGAAGCAAAGAAAATAATATCTTTCGGATTGGAAATACCCACCAAGAAACCTTGCTTAAAACCTCCCTGTACCGCAGTTAACTGCACAGGTGCAGTATCAGGTTCTTGCGCAACAGCTTCTTTTAAAATTTGAAAGCCTAAATAGGCAATATATAAGCAGCCTAAAACTTTAATGGCATTTAGCCAATGCTCTGCAATATTTAAAAAGCCTTTTAAAATCAGCACTGACAAAACAATAAGGACTAAAGAGGCTAAGTTCGTCCCAAAAATGGTTTTTAAGGCTTGTTTATATCCACCTTTTAGACCTGCACTGGCAACCAGTAACATCACTGGGCCAGGTGTTGCAATCATGACCACCACAGCCATACAGTACAGCATGAGTTCAAATACATTTACCATCTAAAAATCCTTTCCCCCAGCCCACGCTCACATACTCTATTTCAGTGACATGAGTATTTTTTTTATACAAAAACAAAGAGGACTTATTCGTCCTCTTCGGTATGGATGAGATGTTGCCGAATGGCATCAGCGCGTAAAAAAGCCAAATCATAACTGGCTGTCGCAAGGGCAAGAACACGGCGTTCAAATTCTTGCCAAAGTGGTTTCACTTGCTGTGCCTGAATACCTAAACCACTCTCTTCTGTAAAACTCTTATTCTTTTCACACACTTTCAAAGCATGATAAAGCTTACGTCCTTTTGATGCATCGGGACGCAAACGAACACGTTTGGATAAAACAAAAGCTTCGACCTGCTGTACATCTGCAAATGGCAACATCGGTACTAAAATTTGATCTAGTTGTGCATCTAAGCGTTGCCAAACTGAACTATGCTGCTCCGAAGTGTAGGTATTCCACTGAATTACCTCATGATTAAAACGACGGCAGCCACGACACACAGAATCACCAAATACCGTTGAACAACGCCCTGCACATGGGGTCAAAGAGGCAATTCGACGATCTGTACTCAAAACATACTCCTGATAAGCAATCTACCAAAACAAAATAGATTTTGTCTTCGGCAACTGAATATACACGCTCACCTACAACTTGAGAAGCCATTTAAAATGTTTACTTATCTCGCATCTTGATTGAATTCCATGTAAAATATGGGCCTTAAAATTATCTATCAAAATACATTGGAGTACTCCATGAACGCTACTGTAGAACAGCTTGCACCTGTAGAACAGCAAGCGACGACTGGTTGGGTTGTTGCCGCACTTTATCAATTCAAAGAAGTTCTAGATCCTGCTGATCTGCAACAACGTCTTTTAGACTTGGTAAAAACCATCAACCTATGTGGTACTCTGATTGTTGCTGGCGAAGGTATTAACGGTACGGTTGCTGGTGATCGCGCTTCGATTAACACTATTCATCAATTCCTTCTAAATGAAGGTTTCAATGATATGGAATACAAAGAGTCTGACAGTGCAGACAAACCATTTCGTAAGATGAAAATCAAACTTAAAAAAGAAATCGTCACTTTAGGTGTGGAAGTTAAACCACGCGATTTAGTCGGTCACTACCTTGATCCGAAAGAGTGGAATGAACTGATTGCGCGCGATGATGTCATTTTGGTCGATACCCGTAATGACTATGAATACAAAGCAGGAACGTTTAAAGGTGCCATTGACCCGAAAACGGAAACCTTCCGCGAATTCCCTGATTATGTAAAACAAAACTTAGAACAGCATAAAGATAAAAAAATTGCGATGTTCTGTACAGGCGGTATCCGCTGTGAAAAATCTACATCATTACTTCTTCAAGAAGGTTTCAATGAGGTTTACCACCTTAAAGGCGGGATCTTAAAGTACTTAGAAGAAACCCCTGCTGAGGAAAGCATGTGGGAAGGTGAATGTTTCGTATTTGATGGTCGTACAGCTGTCACACATGGTGTCGAAGAAGGTCTAAACATTAAATGCCATGCTTGTGGTTGGCCACTTCTTCCAGTAGAAGCTGAAGAAACCAGTTATGAACACGGCGTATCATGCAAATACTGCATTGATAAAACCACTGAAAAACAAAAAGAAGGCTTCCGTATGCGCCAGTCACAAATTGCAGCAGCAAAACGTAAACGCCTTTGATCATTTGCTCGCTTTATCCAAATAAGCCCTCATTTGAGGGCTTATTTTTTTATATAGTTCACGTTTTTAAAATTATTTAACAATTTTGTCATGGCGTTCTGATAAATCTAATTCATACTGTACAAATAATAACCTAAAGTGGTGTACTAAAAGTCTCCACATAACAATAAAAATGACGTTCCTAAACGACGAAACATAGGATAATTGCTATGCATAAAATGATCCTTTCGCGCCATCGCGATCTAATTCGTAATGCTGCAGCCAACCGTATTGAACAATATCACCATACCAGTTTCAATCAGATTAAGGCCAAGCTTGAACAACGTACACATTTGTTTATTGTGGTTTTGGGCATGTTGATTGGTTCAAGTATCTCACTTGGGATTGGCTATCACTTAGACTCAACGATCTTCAATTATGGGCTACTCATTCTCATTCCGATTGTATTCGCTTACACTTTACGCAAAGTATATATTCACACCCTGACACATACGCGTTTTGATGAATAGCAAAACAATACATTGCAAATCTTTACCCACATGCGATAAGTCCTTAAGATAACTTATCGCATTTATTTTTCACACGTTTTATGAAACTCACCGAGTGGATCATCGCTATCATGGAACAATTGGGCTATGTCGGAATTGCCCTACTCATGTTCCTTGATAATGTCTTCCCGCCCATCCCATCCGAGATCATTATGCCCTCTGCAGGTTACTCAGCATCTCAGGGGCAGCTCATTTTAACTGGGGTCATTATTGCAGGATGTATCGGTTCATTGCTTGCAGCAGCTCTACTGTATTGGGTTGGTTATCAGTTTAAACAAGACAGCATCTTTAGATGGGTTGACCGCTATGGAAAATACTTATTTATTAAATCCAGCGATGTCAAAAAATCTTTAGACTGGTTTGAACAATATGGACACCGTATTGTGTTCTTTGGTCGGATGATTCCTGCGGTACGTTCACTGATCAGTATTCCCGCAGGGATGAGCCGTATGCCCTTTTGGAAGTTCATGTTTTATAGTGGACTCGGTACGATTATCTGGACAACATTTTTAGCAACAGTCGGTTATTACTTTGGTGAAAACCAAGCATTGATGCATCAAATTTTTAGTAAAGTCGGTTATGTGATTATTACCATTGTTGCTGTGCTTATTTCATGGATTCTATACCGCAAACATTTACGCAAAACTCGCAGTTAATTTTTTTATTTTGGGGAAATACATGAAACACTACTTACTGCACTTCGCCGCAGTATATAGCATTGCTTTAGTACTCTTAATCACAGTACTCATCTTTGGTTTAAACCTTGGTGGTTTTACCTTAATTCCAACCTTAGTAGCCTGTGCTTTGATCACTGTGGGACACTTCGTTAAAAAAGAAAAACGCGTTCCAAGTAATCATGAAAAGATTCAGCTGGTGTGGGGCTCAAGTGCTGTTGCCATTATCATTGGCAGTTTTTTTGTCCTATTCTTAGTTGTGATGAATCCCAATGCTGAAGCCATTATGAAATCTGTCGATAATGCTGGCATCGGACTCACAGCAGTAGTGATGTTGTGTATGGTCGCGATTCATGGTGCTATTTTCCATATTGCTTATGGATGGTATGCAACATTTTATGATCAAAAACATAACCATTAGGCTGAATAATGGACATAACCTATCGAAATAAAACTTGAGCATGTCCATTTTTAGACTACTTTTGTACACCCAAAACCTTTTGGCTGATTAACAATACAGGCCGTGCTAAAAGCATTACACAAATGAAAGCAGCAGGCCAAGCCATTAACCATGCATGTAACCAATGTTGGATAAAGTCGGTAATGAAGCCTAAATTTAGCCAAGTCACCCATAATGTCATCAAGAAAGACAATAGCATTGACATTAAAGCTGTATTAAGCAAGCGAAATCTGAGTGTCATATTTTTTTCCTCAATCAACGACTGAGAAATTGTGACTTAATTTCATATTTGATAGAATCGCTATAAATTAAAACATTAATTCCAAAAATGAAATGCTTGATGATCTTTCACTCTTTATTGCTATCGTTGCAGCAGGCAGCTTGAGTCAAGCCGCTAAAAATCAGTCTATTCCAACAGCAACATTAACCCGACGCCTACAACAGCTCGAAAAAACATTAGGATGTAAACTACTGCACCGCACAACACGAGGTATTCAACTTACCCATGAGGGACAAAGCTATTACGAAAGATGCCAACCCCTTATTTCTAGTTTGCAGCAAGCGACTCAAGAACTAAGCCATCATATTTTAGACCCTATTGGTCAAGTAAAATTATTAGCACCAATCAATCTCGCCAATACAATTCTTAAAGCTTTCTGGGCGAGTTTTTTACATAAATACCCAGATATCCGCTTAGAAATTTGTTTAGACAACAAAAAGGATCATCTTTTAAGTACGGGGGCAGATTTAGCTTTACGAATAGGTCAACAGCAAGATACTTCGTATATTCAAAAATATATTTGTAGTCTTCAAACGATGATTGTGGCCTCACCGCAATATCTTGCTCAAGCCCCAAATATTTATCATCCGAACGATTTAAAAAATCATAGCTGGATCATCGCGCAACCATTATCCACTATAAAATTACAACGTAATCATGAACAAATAGAGTTCAAATTAGAAAATTTTAGAGCGCAGATTACAAATGAAATGCAGATTTGTACAGAATTAGCCTTACATGGCTTAGGCTTGTACTATTTACCAGAAAATGTGTGTAAAGCGGAAATAGTGTCGGGACGTTTGATAAAAGTGTTACCTGAGTGGCAAACACCTGTTCGTGATATTTATGCAATATGGCCATCACAAAAATTACTACCAACGCGTGTTCGCGTGGTTGTGGAGGACTTGGTTGCATACATGGCTAATCTCGGATAGCACAACAAAGCGCTCGCTACCCGAGTTAAATATAAAATAAATGTTTAGCTTAATTTGGTGTGTGATACATCAAATAAAGTTCATTTAAGTTCTCTGGAATTTCTTCTGCAAGTTCATCCATTAACTGACCGTTACGACGGAAGGTTTCCATCTGCGGGTCTTCTTCATCAATCCCACTAAACACCATAATTGGTAAGGTAAGATCGACCAGCTGTTCTTCAAACTCAGGCGTGAACCAAGCATCTTCGTTTAAAAACATTGCATCAACAAAACCAACGCTCCAGTCGCCCAAGCTTGATTCTACATCTGCTTCTTCAATTTCAAAAGGAAACTCAATTCCCTCTTCATTGGCAAGGTTTTGACGAATAGACTCAAGCCAAGCTTTCACTTGCACGATGATCTCGGCAGGCACTTTCTTTTGATTATTATCAAAAAGTTCATCCAACCATTTTGCAAAAGTAGGACCAACTGCAATTGCACACAAAAAACCATGAGTCGCTGCAAAATCTAGACCATACTCATTTTGGTCACCATCTAGATATTCACTCAATAAGTCTAAATCTAAAGCACTCATTTCAAATCCAAATTCAGAAACTGATTAGGGCATTAGCATAGCATTTTCAGACACGATGCTACATCTGATTTTAGTCTTCTTCGTCGTCAAAATCGTCGTCATCGTCGATGTCGTAATCAAAATCTTTAAGCTCACGTTCCAAACGGCGCTGTGCAAGAAGGTCATCAATCAGGCGACGTTTTTCTAATGATTCTTTCGCACTAATTTTACTTGATGACTCATCAAAATTAACATCATCATCAGCGTAGTTATCATCTAGTTCAAAATCTGTAGAAGACACTAAAACTACCTCATAGTGAAAAAATGTGAAGGGTCTTAGGCGCTATTTATATGGGTTATAGAACCTTGTCAAGTTTTATTTGCATTTAGAGCAATTAATTCGATTTTTGCTCTTTATTTTTAAGCAATTTTTATGGCATGATATAATCCACCTTGCGTCTGTTTAGTTTTACGGCTTGTTTGTGCCAAATAAACGCCAAATATCCTTTATTTCATATTTGGGTTTTAAACTTAAGCGCGTGAGGGATGAACTTGAAAACAACAATTTCACCCCCATCTAAATTACTGAATTTATATTTTAATATTTTATCAGGTCGCACTTTTGCTGAATTATCCTGATGAAATAGACAGCTATTGACAGCTAAATTTATGAAGCAAATTGTGCTAAAATGCACGGTTTTCCACTGCCACAGATTCAACGAAGAGTAAGCAAAGATGAGCGATATGACTTCCCCTACTTCGCAAGTAGCGGCTCTGATTAGCCGAGGCAAAGAGCAAGGTTACCTAACTTACGCTGAGGTTAACGATCATCTCCCAGACTCGATTACTGAAAGCGAACAGATTGAAGACATTATTCAAATGCTTCAAGACGTGGGTATTCCTGTGCATGAGCGTGCACCTGAATCTGACGATGCAATGTTTGAAGGTGGTAATGAAGCTGCCGATGAAGTTGCTGAAGAAGAAGCCGCAGCTGTTCTCGCTTCTGTAGAAAATGAACCTGGTCGTACTACAGATCCAGTCCGCATGTATATGCGTGAAATGGGTACAGTTGAACTGTTAACGCGTGAAGGCGAAATCAGCATTGCTAAACGTATTGAAGAAGGCATTCGCGACGTTCTTCATTCGATTGCTTACTGGCCGAATGCGGTTGAAGTGGTATTACAAGAATACAAAGATTATGAAGCAGGCGAACGTCGCCTTGCAGACATCCTTTCTGGTTATTTAGATCCAGAAACAGATGAAGACATTCCAGAAGTCCTCGAAGAAGAATCTGAGATTGATGACGAAGAAGAGTCTTCGAGCAAATCAACCAAAGATGTGAAACTGGATGATGACGAGGAAGAAGAAGAGTCTGAAGGTGATGATGATTCTGAAGGCGAGTCTGGCCCAGATCCTGAAATTGCAAAAGTTCGTTTTGACGAATTGGCAGCCGCTTGGAAAAATACCCAAGCGGTAATCGAAAAGCACGGTCGTTCAAGCAAACCAGCTGAAGATGCATTAGAAGCACTAGCAACTGTGTTTATGATGTTCAAATTTACACCTCGTTTATTTGACATCATTTCAGAAATGATTCGTGGTACGCATGAACAAATTCGTACCTCTGAACGTGAAGTAATGCGCTATGCAGTTCGCCGTGGTCGTATGGATCGCACGCAATTCCGCACCTCTTTCCCAGGTCAAGAATCAAACTTTGCTTGGTTGGATGAACAAATTGCGAAAGCGTCGCCAGATCAAAAAGGCTATCTTGAAAAAGTACGTCCAGATGTTTTAGCGTTCCAACAAAAAATTGCAGACATTGAAAAAGATTTGGGCCTTGATGTTAAAGGCATCAAAGACATTTCAAAACGTATGGCTGTAGGCGAAGCAAAAGCACGCCGCGCGAAAAAAGAAATGGTAGAAGCGAACTTACGTTTGGTAATTTCGATCGCGAAAAAATATACCAACCGTGGCTTACAATTCTTGGACTTGATCCAAGAAGGTAACATCGGTTTGATGAAAGCGGTAGACAAGTTTGAATACCGTCGTGGTTATAAGTTCTCGACTTATGCAACGTGGTGGATTCGTCAGGCCATTACTCGTTCGATTGCCGACCAAGCGCGTACCATTCGTATTCCAGTACACATGATCGAAACCATTAACAAGATCAACCGTGTATCACGCCAACTTCTACAAGAAATGGGCCGTGAACCAACACCTGAAGAACTCGGTGAACGTCTGGAAATGGACGAAGTTAAAGTGCGTAAAGTGCTGAAAATTGCCAAAGAACCAATTTCGATGGAAACACCGATTGGCGATGATGAAGATTCGCATTTGGGTGACTTCATTGAGGACTCAAACATCACTTCACCTGTCGATGCTGCAACGTCTGAAGGCTTAAAAGAAGCGACACGTGAAGTGCTTGAAAACTTGACTGAACGTGAAGCGAAAGTTCTAAAAATGCGTTTTGGTATCGACATGCCAACCGACCATACTTTAGAAGAAGTAGGTAAACAGTTTGATGTAACGCGTGAGCGTATCCGTCAGATTGAAGCGAAAGCATTACGTAAGCTTCGCCACCCTTCTCGCTCAGAACACTTACGTTCATTCTTGGAAAACGACTAATTTATATGGACGCGATGGAGACTTGAAATTTTATCAATTGTCTCCATTTAAGTCTTTAAGCGCAACACCTAACGCCTGCACTTTCGCAGGCGTTTGAAATAAAGGGGGGACTGACGCTCATGACTATGTTAGACCGCACACCATCTCGTGAATTACAAGAACATCTTTGGGTATTTCCTATGGACTACCCAATTAAACTCATTGGCCTTGCTGGCGATGACTTACGTGTTGCTGTAGTTGAAATTTTAGTAAAACATTTTCCAGAGTTTGATGCTGAATCGGTTCAAACTCAGCCATCACGTACTGGTAAATATCACTCTTTGACTGCACAATTGCGTTTTGAAGAGTTAGAACAAGTGCATCAGTTATATGCAGATCTTGCAGCTTGTCCGTTAATTAAGACTGCACTGTAATTCAAATGATGTATCAATGAGACACGCTTACGAGCGTGTTTTTTTTGTGCCTATATTTTAATCCCAAGAATTCAACTTATTCACTAAAGAAATCCCCCTACACTATTGATCTTTTCTTTATAATTTAACCCATACTTTTTGTTTTATAAGGACGCAAGTGCCGTGTCGTCAGATGTCGTTCTCAAACCACAACTCATTATTCGTCAGTTTGATGGCCTAACTCCCTATGCTGACCGCTTTATTGAAATGAAGACATTGACTGAACAACGTGATGTGGATACGCCTGATGAACTTTGGATACTGCAACATCATGATGTTCTCACCCAAGGTCAAGCAGGAAAACCTGAACATATTTTGATGAACAGCAACATCCCTGTTGTTCAATCCGACCGTGGTGGTCAAGTGACATGGCATGGTCCCGGTCAATTGGTTGCCTATTTTATGTTTGACCTCAACCGTCTTGGCTGGAACGTCCGTACTTTAGTATCTTATGCTGAAAACTTAATGATTGAGTTACTCAAAAAATATGAGATTGAAGCCTATGCCAAAGCTGATGCACCTGGCGTCTACGTTGATGGACGTAAAATTGGCTCACTAGGTTTTAAAATACGTAAAGGCCGTAGTTATCACGGTTTATCCTTAAATATTGACTGCGATTTGTTCGGATTTCAGACCATCAATCCATGTGGTTATGCAGGTTTGGAAATGGTGCGTATCTCAGACCTCAAAACCGACTACCCACGTTTTGAAAACTTATGTGCCGATATTATTGAAACTTTAAAGCACAGCGGTTACTTTAAAGATGTTCAAGTACAGCATGTATAAAGGCTTTGCTTTTCATGGAAAAATAAATTAGAGTATTTACTCTAAACTAATAATTATTTTTAGAAAGGACAGCGAGTGATTAACCTCAATTCAGTGAAACCCGCTCTGCAATTAACCTATGTCAAACTTATGATGGATGTGATTGGCCGAGGATTGGTCATGGCCAGCCAAGTCGATAGTGAAATTCAGCAAGAAGTTGCAAAATTTCCAGCCAATTTCACTCTATCTATGAATGTTTTTCCAAATGGGCCTGCTTTTTTAGCCAAAGTGACCGAAGACCATCAACTTGAACTGCTGACACCTGGCAGTCTAAAAGCAGATTTAACGATTACGTTTAAACATTTAAGTCATGCCTTTTTAGTATTTTCATTTCAAGAAAGTACAGCACAAGCATTTGCCCATGATCGTATGATCGCAGATGGCGATATTTCTTATGCAATTCGCCTCGTCCGCTGTCTAAATAAAATGGAATCCTTGATTTTACCAAAAATGGTTGCAGAACTTGCAGTCAAAGAATACCCAACAGAACTGAGCTTAAAAGAAAAACTCACAGGCGCTGCAAATATTTACCTCAAAGTAGCCCAATCATATTTAAAACGGAGTGCATAACATGGCGAAGCCTTATTACGAATTTTTTTGTCCTGTAAAAGTGATCGCTGGTCATGCTGCTTTGGAACACATTCCGTTTGAACTGGCAACATTAGGGGCAACCCGACCTTTAATCATTACTGACAAAGGCGTACGTGCCAACAATTTACTTGCACCAATTGAAGCAGCTTTTGAATCTACCGATGCAGTGATTGGCGCAATTTTTGATGATGTTCCGCCTGATTCAAGCTTAGAGACAGTACGTAAAGCGGCCAATTTATACCGTGAACACCAGTGTGATGCCATTATTGCTGTCGGTGGGGGTTCAGTGATTGATACCTCTAAAGCCACCAATATTTTGGTGTCTGAAGGTGGCGATGATTTACTCAAATACTCTGGGGCACACAACTTACCTAAGCCACTTAAACCCTTTTTTGTGATTCCAACCACGTCAGGCACAGGTTCTGAAGTTACCATGGTTGCGGTGGTGTCTGATCCAGAGAAAAATGTCAAACTACCTTTCGCATCGTACTATTTAATGCCACATGCTGCGATTCTTGATCCACGCATGACCCAAACCTTGCCACCACACCTAACCGCGATGACCGCGATGGATGCCATGACCCATGCCGTCGAAGCCTATACATGTATGGCACATAATCCAATTTCAGATGCATATGCTACGGCTGCAATTAAAAAAGTCAGCAATCATTTGTTTAATGTACTGGATAATCCAAACGACGCGAACGGTCGCTTAGAATTGGCTCAAGCCTCCACTATGGCAGGTATTGCATTTTCAAACTCAATGGTCGGTCTCGTTCACTCTCTAGGCCATGCTTTAGGTGCAGTTGCCCACTTACCGCATGGACTATGTATGAACCTGTTCCTTCCTTATGTGCTTGAGTTTAATAAAGAAGTGAATGGAGACAAGATTGCAGACCTCCTATTACCGCTTGCAGGGCCAGATATCTATGCGCAGACTCCTGCTCACTTACGTGCAGACAAAGCCATTAGTACATTACTCACGATGCGTGATCGCTTATTCACATTAACCAAATTACCGCGTACGTTGAGTGAAACAGGAAAAGTGACCTTAGAACAACTCGATGAGGTCGCAGAAAAAGCCCTCAACGATGGTTCAATTATTTACAACCCGAAAGAAGCCAGCTTAAAAGATTTAAAAGCAATTTTAGAAAAAGCTTGGTAATTGGCATAAAATCAGCCAATATAGCGACAATCTTAGCCTGATGCTTTTTTAAACATCGGGCTTTTATTTGCCATAAGGAATAATGCTATGCATAAACTTATTGGCATAAAAACTGCTAAAAAATCTGAAAAAGTTACTGACAAAAGATGCCAAATTAATGTAGATTGGCGCACTTTTGAAATTAAACATAGGGGGGATCGTTCGTCTCAAACGATCCTTATAAACATGACTGATCCTTGATCAACGATAAAGAGGATAACGCCGTTGACTAATATTTCTGGGACTCAATCGGCAGCTAAACTGCAAAAAACGCTAGGTCTCTGGCACATCATTATTATTGGTTTAGCTTATATTCAACCAATGACATTATTTGATACTTTCGGTTTAGTATCAGAAGAAAGTCATTATCATGTGCCGACGTCATACATCATTGCTTTAATCGCAATTTTATTCACGTCGATCAGTTATGGTCACATGATTCGTCGCTACCCTTCCTCGGGTTCAGCCTACACCTATGCACAAAAATCCATCCATCCAAATGTTGGATTTATGGTGGGTTGGTCATCATGGTTAGACTATTTATTGTCTCCAATGGTCAACATCATTCTTGCTGTGATTTACCTAGAAGCCTTATTCCCTGATGTAAACCATTGGGTTTGGGTAGTAGGCTTAACTGCATTTATGACGGCGGTCAACTTACGCGGTGCGCGCTTCGTTGCAAACTTTAATGGCTTAATCGTTTTGGTACAGTTAGCAGTTATCGCATACTTTACCTGGATGGTTTACAGCTTACTTGCAAGTGGCATCAATGCTGATGGTACTTTGGTCAATGCGAAATATCAGTTATGGAGCTTAGAGCCATTTTGGAATGAACTTACTACACTGGGTCCCCTAATTACTGGTGCGACTTTACTGTGCTTCTCATTCACTGGTTTCGACTCACTTAGCTCACTTGCAGAAGAAACAAAAGATACCGAGAAAACTCTACCTAAAGCGATTTTCTTAACAGCACTCTTTGCAGGTGTGATCTTTATTATCAGCACCTACTTCATGCAGATTTACTTCCCGAACGATCCTAAGACGTACTTTGAAGATGTTGCTGCAACACAGCCTGACATTTTACAAGCCGTTGGTGGCGTGGCGTTTAAAACGGTGGTGTTGTACTTCGCAATTGTGACTGTTATGGCATCAGGTATTTCGGCACATGCAGGCGTTTCACGTTTAATGTATGTAATGGGCCGTGATGGCGTGATTAACAAGAAGATTTTTGGTCATATTAGTCCGAAAAGCTTCACACCATCTTATAATATTTTAATTGTAGGTGCTGTGGCATTAACCGCGGGCTTCATGGACTTGGACATCGTCATTTCGATGATCAGCTTCGGGGCTTTAACGGCATTTACCTTTGTAAACTTATCCGTTATTTCGCGTTATGCTCTGCGTGATGGTCGCACAAAGAATATTAAAGATATCTTGAGCTTTGTGGTCATTCCAATGTGTGGATTCCTCAGTATCTTTGCCATGTGGTTAGAGATTGAAGAAACTGCATTGAAATTCGGTTTGTGGTGGGCAATGTTTGGTATTTTATACTTAGGTTATAAAACCAAAGGCTTTAAGCAACCAGCACCACAACATAATGAATTTGATGATCATCCATAATCTCTCATTCAGAAAAGAAAAAGACGCCAAGTGCGTCTTTTTCTTTTTAAGGATATAGCTAAAAAACTAACCCTTAAATTGTTGAGTAATTTTGGCAATGCGTTGTGCATAAACTTTTGCAGTCTCTAAATCCCCTGTTGGGATCTCATCCACACTTGCATCTGAAGGCGTTTGCACCAATAAGCCTACAGAACCACCCAAGTTATTCACATCTTGACGGGTTGCAGCTTTGCTGTTGGCTGGCAATAAACCCAAGCTCACCCAAATACCACCATGCTGCGACGCAAGTGTTTGCAATTGGATTAAGGTCACTTGCTTATCCCCATTAAGGCTTGCACTATTGGTAAATCCACCAAAAATCTTATCTTGCCATGCGCGGGTAAACCATTTCTTTGAAGATGCATCAGCAAACTTTTTAAACTGCCACGGTGCAGTGCCCATATAAGTCGGTGCACCAAATACAATTGCATCAGATTGATCCAGTGTCAGCCAATCTTGCTCCTGAATGTCTCCATTTGGATCAATCTCTACCAGATTTGCACCAATTTCTTGCACAAACGTTTGAGCAATCACTTTGGTATGACCATAACCTGAAAAATAAACAACAGAAATTTTCGACATTTTAGTTTCCTCTTTTAAATCACATCATTTGCATGGGCCAATCAATTGTGACATCGCACCATGTAAACCATTAAAAATAAATCATATGTAATATTTTAAACGCTTGCCTGATCAGGCTTAAGTTTCACATAACTTGCCACTTCAGCACTTAAACCTTGTTTAAGCTGTTGAGTCTTTTCTCCAACTAAAACCTCATAAGCATTTTGCTGGATGCCGTGGAAAATTTCTTGAGCCACTGTTTCCGGTGCAATCTTCGGAATAGGTAATGAACGAGTCAGATCGGTATCAATAAAACCCACATGTACGCCCATCACCTGAATATTAAATTGAGACAACCACTGGCGACTTGAGTTGGTATAGGACCATGCTGCTGCTTTGGAAATAGCATAACTAGTCAAAACAGTGCTTGGCTCCCATGACACATCTGAGAGAATGTTGACCACATAAGCCTGTTGGCTCTTTTGCAAGATTGGAGCAAAAATTTGGGTCACTCGCATCAAACCCAATAAATTAGTTTCCAAAATCTTTTGCGTAGTTGTAATGATATTGGCGTCAACAGGATGCTCATTCAAAAGTGCAATGCCTGCATTATTCACAAGAATCGTGGTATCTGCACATTGTTCGGCAGCCTGCTGTATAGATCCCTCATCATTCACATCGAGTTGAATCGGGATTAAGCCTTCTTCGTGAAAACTACCGATCTGACGCATCCCTACATAAATTTTTTTAGCGCCCTGACGACGAGCTTCCCGAGCGATGGCTAGTCCCAAGCCACGATTTCCACCCGTAATAAAAACAACCGCCTCTGAAACATTCATCCTATGATCCATCCAATTAGCCAGTATCTTGCGAAAGCATCGTCTAATGACAACGCTGCATTAAGTCTGTATTTATGATACACTTATGAAACCTAGTATCAATTAGTTACCACTTGGTAACTGGTCAAATTCACTGTTTCAGATGAAGATAGAACGTAAAAGGAACATATTTACAGATGAATAAACCCATGAAATTTAATATTTTTCATCCAAACTGCCCTGCTCGTCTTTTTTTTGAAAAATTTGCAGACAAGTGGATTTTATTGATTGTATATACGTTGGATCAAGAATCGCAGCACTTTAATGAGCTCAAGAAAAACGTTTTAGGTATTTCACCTAAAGTGCTTTCGCAAAAATTGAAGATATTAGAGCGCGATGGTTTTCTGACGCGAACCATTCATGAAGATAACGTGATACGAGTGGAGTATGCCTTAACTGAGATTGGCAAAGACTTTGCTCAAAATGCCTATCAAATGAAAGATTGGGTCGAAGCCAATATGCTTAAAGTTTTAAAATCCAGAGCGGGATTCGATCAAAAGCTAGAAAAAACAGAGCCTGCTTAAGCAGGCTCTGTCACAGCAATTTGATTAGGCTAAAGGCTTAAAACCCTGCTGACGCCATGCTTCATAAACAATTACAGCTGTCGCATTGGATAAGTTCAAACTGCGCGAGTTTTCAGCCATGGGCAAACGAATCCAATGCTCTTTTGGAAATAACATACGAACCTGTTCAGGCAAACCACGCGTCTCAGGCCCCATGAGTAAAGCCACGGGTCGATTCAAATCCGAAGTATGCGGTGTTTCTGTTCCTTTAGTGGTTAAAGGATAAATCGCATTTAGATCAACCCCCTTTTCTGCCAAATTTGCTAAACACTCATCGAATGTTTCCCAAATTTGCATGCGTGCCCACTCGTGATAGTCCAAACCCGCACGTTTGAGCTTTTTATCATCTAGTTCAAAGCCCAATGGTTTTACCAAATGTAGCTGCGCTCCAGTATTAGCACATAAACGAATGATATTTCCTGTGTTTGCAGGAATTTCAGGCTCGTATAAAACAACATGGATCACAGCTTTTCTCTACTTTTTCAATTTGGCAAAAGTTAATCTTGCCATTGTAATTGTTCACGCAAACTCACTACATCGCCAATGATGGTCAATGTAGGTGCTTGAATATGATGCTCTTCAACTTTAGATGCAATATCGGCCAAAGTACCTACTACGACTTTTTGCTCAGGCGTTGTTCCTTTCGAGATCAACGCAACTGGCATGTCTGGGCGTTGACCATGCGCAATCAGTTTTTCACAAATTTTTTCTAAACCAACCAAGCCCATGTACAATACAAGTGTTTGATTTTGATAAACCAACTCATCCCACGGTAATTCAGGTGAACCCTCTTTTAAGTGCCCCGTAAGGAAACGTACGCTTTGTGCATAATCACGATGGGTAAGTGGAATGCCTGCATAAGCGGAACAGCCTGAAGCTGCGGTAATCCCTGGAACCACTTGAAATGGTACACCCGAGGCAAAAAGTTCTTGAATTTCTTCGCCACCACGCCCAAAAATAAATGGATCACCACCTTTTAAACGACAAACACGCTGACCTTTCGAAGCATATTCCACCAACAAGGCATTGATACCTTCTTGTGGCACAGCATGGTTAGATCGCGCTTTACCCACATAAATCTTAGTTGCATCACGGCGGCAAAGTTCCATAATCGCAGGGGAAACCAAACGATCATAGATCACCACATCAGCTTGTTGCATCAAACGCAAAGCCTTGAGGGTCAGCAGCTCAGGATCACCAGGACCTGCTCCCACCAAATACACCTCACCTTTTGGTGTTTTCCACTCTGCCAACGCTTGTTCGATTAAACGGTCTGCTTCAGCAAGGTTGTCATGAAAAACCTGTTCTTTCAGCGGACTTGCATATAAGTCTTCCCAAAAAACACGGCGCTCATCAGGACTGGAAATTTTCGCTTTCACCGCTGCACGCCATTTTCCTGAAAACTCAGCCAACTTGCCCATCCCATGTGGAATACTGGTTTCAAGCTGGGTACGAATTTGGCGAGATAAAACAGGAGATGTCCCATTGCTGGCAACTGAAATCACCAAAGGGGAACGATCAACAATGGCAGGAACCATAAAACGACAATGCGGTGGATCATCAACACTGTTGACCAGTATTTTCAGCGCTTCACAGTCCTCAAAGACTTGAGTATTCACCGCATAATCATCTGTTGCAGCAATCACTAAACGATAGTCATTGAGTTGAATCTGCGCAGGATATAGCGCTTGGATATATTGCCCTTGGCTTTCTTCAACCAGTTGCAATAAATTTGCATCAATATCAGGAGCGATGATATGAATCACCGCGCCTGCTTTATGTAACAACACTGCCTTACGGTAAGCAATATGCCCACCACCGACAATCAGACAAGGTTGCTGCTGCAACTTTAAAGAGATTGGAAAAATATCCACACACGACCTCAATGAGTTTTATCTGACTGTCTTAAAGCAATTATTGTGCACAAAATGGTGCAGTACATCGACTTTATTAGTCAATGTACTCAGCACCGCCCATATATGGACGAAGCACGGTCGGAATTTCAATCGAACCATCAGCACGTTGGTAGTTTTCCATGACCGCAAGTAAAGTACGACCCACAGCCAAACCTGAACCATTCAGCGTATGTACAAACTCAGTTTTCTTTTGGTCTGCACGATAGCGTGCTTTCATACGACGCGCTTGGAAGTCACCCATGTTTGAACATGAAGAAATTTCGCGATACGTATTTTGGCTTGGTACCCAAACTTCAAGATCGTAAGTTTTAGTTGCACCAAAGCCCATATCACCACCACAAAGAATGATCTTACGGTATGGCAAACCTAGTGCTTTCAAGATCCCTTCAGCATGACCTGTAAGCTCTTCAAGCGCTTGCATTGAGTCTTCAGGTTTAACAATTTGCACCATTTCTACTTTGTCGAATTGGTGCTGACGAATCAAACCACGTGTATCACGCCCATACGAACCCGCTTCACTACGGAAACATGGCGTATGTGCTGCATATTTCAGTGGTAAACGATCTGCATCAATGATTTCATCACGCACGAAGTTAGTTACAGGCACTTCCGCAGTTGGAATGAGGTAATACTCTTTTTCACCTTGTAATTTGAACAAATCTTCTTCAAATTTAGGCAATTGGCCTGTACCACGGAGTGAGTCAGCATTGACTAAATACGGCACATACGCTTCGGTATAACCGTTTTCTAAGGTATGCGTATTCAACATAAACTGGGTAATCGCACGTTGTAGACGCGCAAGTGGTCCTTTAAGCACACTGAAACGAGAACCTGTCAATTTGGTCGCTGTTTCAAACTCAAGACCGCCCATCCACTCACCTAAGTCAGTGTGATCTTTAATTTCGAAGTCAAACGTACGTGGCGTACCCCATGTGAGGATTTCCACGTTATCACTTTCGTCTTTTCCTTCTGGAACAGACTCATCTGGCAAGTTTGGAATGCTGAGTGATTTCGCTTCAAGTTCAGCTTGTAATTCAGACAAAGCCTCTTCCGCCGCTTTGATTTCATCACCAATTGCTGACATGCGCGCCATAATTTCAGATGCATCGCCACCAGCTTTCTTAATTTGGCCAACTTGTTTTGCACCCGAATTACGTTCTGCCTGAAGAGATTCAGTTTTGGATTGAATCTCTTTACGGCGAGCTTCTAGTGATGCCCATTCTTCAACATTCAGTTGTACACCACGTTTTGCTAAGGCTAAATTTACAGCCTCAATATTATTTCTGAGTAATTTCGGGTCGATCATAGCCAATCTTTTGCAAAGAAAAAAACTGGCTATAGTGTAAGCGCTTCAAGCCAAAAAATACAGTCACGCGATCACTAGCTGTGGCTTATTACAGCAATTTTCATGGCTTTTCTTTACCCGCTTTTTCTCGCTCAGCGGCATAATCGACAAAACTTGGTAAATATTCCGACTTAATTAAGCCGCTGGCTTGTGGATACGGTAAAACCAATTCAGACATCCCTTCTGCATAAGAGGCTAATTCATATAAGGGATAAACAAAGACAATACCCTTAGCACTCATATAATAATTGTCTGTTAGCTTCAATTGCTCGCGTGAAATATTATGCTCGGACAACCACATGCTGTTGGCACTATACAATGCATCTAATAGTTTAGACTCGGTCTTCTCCACCACAATATCACTCAGTGCAACCCGTTTTCGAGTTGCTAAATCTAAAGTAATGTATTCGTTATGATACATACCGTGCGCCGCACGTGCTGGATAGTAATAATCCATCAAAACAAAATCTGCATATTTGCCACGCTGCGCCACATAACGGACATCCGACAAAGTTTCACTAAGCATACTTTCGTCTGGCTGCTTTACTGACTGCTTGGTTTTTTCAAATGCCACAGGATTGGCTTTTTTCATCCGTTCATCAAAATACTCATTGATCCACGGAACATTGGTTTCCAAACTGTACAACTGGTATTGGGTACAACCTTCTTCATCACAAGCAATAGAATGCGCCAATGGTAATGGTCTAACTTTTGCCTCAATCAGCGGTAAGCTCTGTGCAACTTTAGCTGGCTTAGCGGTCTCTTCACTTTTTGCCGCAGCACTGTCATTTTGTGGCTGACAAGCACTGAGTAACCCCCCGCATAGCACCACAGCAAAGACTGATCGCATTTTATTGTTATGAAGTGATGTCATTACTTTTCCTCAGTCATATATTCATTTATCAAAGACTATACAAAGCACAGGAAAAACTTCCCACCACGTTATGTAACTGGACTGCATCCGATAAAAAAACCACCCAAAGGTGGTTTTCACGGACTGTTCAACATTATTGATCAATAATGTCGGTGCCTTTAGGCGGTGTAAAATTAAAGGTTGAAGCTGGAATGCTGGCATTGACTTTAGTGTTATTAAACCGCACATAAGTCGTTTGCCCCAAAGAGTCTTCTAAGATCATTAGCGTTGGTGCGCTTTTTGCACCAAAACTGATCGTCAAGCTTTGAAATGCACCATCATCACTCTTTGGATATAAGGTATAGTAGGTTTTGCTCTTATTTGGTTGAGTAATACGATACGACTTACGGATTTGCTCGGTATTCCCTGACAATAATAGTGCAGGTGTATTCGCCACCTGTTCATCTAAAGTCTGACGAACTGCTTGCTGTAAGTCTGGATCATAAATCCAAACCGTTTTACCCGAGGTAACAATCGTTTGTTTCGCAGGACTGGTGGTTTCCCAATAGAATTTTCCAGGACGCTCAACTTTCATCACCCCTTTAAAGGTCTGATTCATGTGCTGAGCAGATAAACCTTGTTTCTTCGGCGCCTTAGATGCATTCGTCACTTTAGTGGTTTGCTCAAAATTAGAGCTGATACTTTGAATACCACTCAACTGCTTGACTAAACTCGTCGTCGCTTGTTGCTCCGATGCTGCAACCGAAGCTGCAAATACTGTACTGCTCATAACAGGGCCCAGCGCTACCACGCCTACTGTCATCGCACATAAAGTCTTACGAAGCATTTTCATAATTTCACCTTTTATAATTTGCGCAGCCGCAATTTGTTAGATGAGCTATCTTAAATCAAATTTTATGGCTAATAATTGAGAATATAAGAAGATTTGTATATTTATTGGTGCTTAGTGTTGTGAAATATCCATCATGATGGAGAACTTAGTTGTATTTTAGACATTAAAAAGCCTCTGAATAAGCAGAGGCTTTTTAGCTTAAATCAAGATCAATCATTGTTATTTCCATTGCCAACCAATTGCAGCACCTGCGCCGAAGTCACCTTCACTATTGGTTGTCACTGCGACTTTGTACACATATTTATTGTTTTCGGTCACACCACTAAGACCGAAAGCATAGCCTTGTTCACCTTCCCAAGTCCCCACACCAGCACTCAACATATTGTAACCTGCATCTGTCGGTTGCGGTAAAGATGCTATCGCAATACTTGATGCAACTGCTGCATAGGTTCGGTCCTCAAGTTTTCGCATGTCTCGATTCAAAGCATTTACACGACTATCAGTATATGCATTCGCTTGATTGAGAGTTTGCTCCCCGACTTGGTTCACATAGGTTTTTGCTTCATTAAGGATGTAGGTATCCGCTGCATCCATCACCTCTTTTGTTATGCCATTTGTGCCATCTGCACCTTTAAGGCTAGCCAACCATTGGGTTACAGTTCCATCAAAACCATCCCCAACAGCAACTTGATAGGCACTAAACCCCGAAGCACCAGTCATACCCGTGTTACCTGTATCACCTTTTAAGCTGGCAAGCCACTCGGTAATTGTGCCATCAAAACCATTTACTTGCGCAACTTGGTAAGCACTGTAACCCATTGCGCCTGTTGTACCAGTATCTCCTTTCACACCTTGCATCCCAGTCGCACCTGTTGCACCAGTGTCACCTTTCACACCTTGGATACCTTGTTCGCCCTGTAAGCCCTGAAGACCCTGTTCACCTTGCATCCCAGTCGCGCCTGTTGCCCCAGTATCTCCTTTCACACCTTGGATGCCTTGTTCACCCTGTAAGCCTTGGAGGCCTTGTTCGCCCTGTAAGCCTTGGAGACCCTGTTCACCTTGCGCTCCAGTTGCGCCTGTTGCCCCAGTATCACCTTTCACACCTTGGATACCTTGTGCGCCTGTAGCTCCTGTATCACCCTGTAGACTTTCAAGCCATTGTGTTTCACTACCTTCAAATCCATTATTGACTGCAACTTGATAAGCGCTTGCACCATTTTGTCCATCTAGACCGTCAGCCCCATTGATACCATCTTTACCATTAAGACCATCTATACCATCCGCTCCTTGCAAGCTTAATAACCATTCTTGCTCAGTTCCTACAAATCCATTATTTAAAGCAATTTGATAGGCACTATCTCCATCTTGACCATCTGCACCCGCAGGCCCAGCAGGTCCAACCTGACCACCACAATAGTCATTCTTAAAATAGCAATTATTTTCACTCCCACCAGCCCACACACCATGTGCTGTAATGAGCATCGCACCCAACAAAACTGCTTTTAAAGTGAATTTTTCTCGATGAAAATCATGATGAAATAAAAAACAACGTCGCTGAATAATGTCTTTTACTGCGGCACTGATATGGCTTTGCTCTTGTTTGAACTTATGCCCAAGAGTTTCTGCCATATGGCTGCCTGAATCAGGCCAGACATTTTTATCTATTCTGTCCATATCTATCTGCCTTTTCTTCTAGTTTTACAGTTCTATTACACGCTTATTCTATGTGATACACATCACTATTTACTGTGATTTTGAGACTTAAATTACAGGAAAGCAGAAGTAAAGAACAGATCCTTGTTATTAAAAGACAAAAAAAAGCCCACTAAATTGTGGGCTTTTTTACTATTAAAACTTACGCTTCAACAGTTACGTAGCGACGGCCAAATTGACCTTTCACTTCGAATTTAACTACGCCATCAGCAGTAGCAAACAAAGTATGGTCACGGCCCATACCTACGTTTGTACCAGCGTGGAATTCTGTACCACGTTGACGAACGATGATGTTACCAGCAGTTACAGTTTGACCACCGTAAACTTTAACACCAAGCATTTTAGGGTTCGAATCACGACCGTTCTTAGTCGAACCACCGGCTTTTTTAGTTGCCATGTCTCATTACTCCTCGTGATTAGCCTGAAATAGCTGTAATTTTCAACTCAGTGAACCATTGACGGTGACCTTGTTGTTTACGGTAGTGTTTACGACGACGCATTTTTACAATACGGATTTTGTCGTGACGACCATGGCTAACTACTTCAGCAGTTACAGTCGCACCAGCAACAACTGGAGCACCGATTTGAATGCTGTCGCCATTTACTAGCATTAGTACGTCATCAAACGTAATAGTTGCGCCAGTTTCAGCTTTCAACAATTCAACTTTAAGGGTTTCACCCTCTACAACACGGTGCTGTTTACCACCGCTTTGGATTACTGCGTACATAATGTACTCCAAACATGCCCGTGTCGTCGTGCCGATAAAGGAATATACCGATCTTAATACGAACGCCACTGGGGTTAATCAAGGGCAAGGATTTTAAGTGATATTTGATCAAACAACAAGAGATTTGCCAAACTTATTCGACTAAATTAACGATTATTTAATAATCGGGAAAAACTCAATCAACAAATTACAGTTCAACTCTGGCTAGAGTTTGCTTACAATGAAATAGATTTTTAAAATCAATTCGCTATAGTATGAAGGAATTGATTCGAAGGTATAAATAGACGTACAAATACGGTACGCTTATACATCGGGGAAATAAGGAACTGTCTTTCTAAAATATAGCCTCGCACAATGCTAGCCTTATTTATGATTGAAATGAATGATTTAGACATGTGTCCTTATTTTAAACCATAATTGTATTGCTGATTTTTATCACTTTATATAGATGAGGCTTCTCTTCAAATGACCGTCGATTTTAAGCAAGATATTCTCGCCCCAGTAGCTCAAGACTTTGCCATGATGGACACATTTATTAATGAAGGAATTACCTCTAAAGTGGCTCTAGTCATGGCAGTGAGTAAACATGTGGTTGAAGCAGGTGGTAAACGCATGCGTCCAATTATGTGTTTATTAGCAGCAAAAGCCTGTGGTGCAGAAGATTTAGAACGTCAACGTAAACTTGCTGCAATCATTGAAATGCTTCATACCGCAACTCTAGTTCATGACGATGTAGTGGACGAGTCTGGTTTACGTCGTGGTCGACCAACAGCGAACGCGACTTGGAACAATCAGACTGCAGTTCTGGTCGGTGACTTCCTCATTTCACGTGCCTTTGATCTGTTGGTCGATTTGGGCGACATGACTTTACTCAAAGATTTTTCTACAGGAACCTGTGAAATTGCGGAAGGTGAAGTACTACAGCTTCAAGCCCAACATCAGCCTGAAACCACAGAACAAACTTATTTAGATATTATTCACGGTAAAACGTCACGTTTATTTGAACTGGCAACTGAAGGTGCTGCTATTCTTTCAGGTACGCCACAGTATCGAGAAGCACTGCGTTTATTCGCAGGTCACTTCGGCAATGCCTTCCAAATTATTGATGATATTTTAGATTACACCTCAGATGCTGAAACATTAGGTAAAAATATTGGTGATGATTTGATGGAAGGTAAACCAACTTTACCTTTAATCTCAGCATTGAAAAACACAACGGGCGCAGAGCATGATGTCGTTCGTAGAAGTATTGCCACAGGTGGAACGGCAGATCTTGAACAAGTCATTGCAATTGTGAACAATTCTGGTGCACTGGACTATTGTCGTCAGCGTGCGCACGAAGAAACCGAAGCTGCTTTAGACGCTTTACAGGCTTTACCTGAAAGCCAATATCGTCAAGCTTTGGTTAATCTAACCCAACTGGCTTTGCATCGAATTCAATAACAAATCATGCCTTAGAACGTTTTTAACTTGCTTATGCATATACAATTTAATGATCTTTTCTCTCAAATGCAGCAGCAACTTGAGCATCCTCAAGTTGCTTTAAATGACCAACTTTTAATTGAGTTGGTGGAACGTATTCGCCCTACTGACTCATATCAAACTGATGAAATTCATCAAAAAATACAAGCATTAATTCATGCTTTGTTGATTACGCCTGATGCAGGCTCAACATTGCAAAGCTTCATCTTAGGCCTGATTTCCCAATACAAACAAACCAGTCTGTATGCCGATACTGGCATTTTGTCTTTAGATGGTTTTTGGAATCAATTGTCGCAGCGTTTAGGCGCACATTTTTTACCGCTGATTAACGACGAGACGCAGTTGCAAGATTTAGTCCGTCGTGTTTTCCCCAACCGAAGTGATAAATATTGGCTTGATAACATCAAAGACAGTGACTGGCTACAACTGCTGAACCTGCTCAATCATGGCCATGCCAATCAAAAAGAAAAAGTCAAAATTCGCAGTGAAGTGATTAAAGCCATCACGGTGCTGTCTTATCGGATTAGTGGTATTGGTTTATATCCTGAATTTATTAATGCACATCCTGAACTGACTGAATATGAATCGCCTTTCTTAGTTCAGAATCGCGAAATGATCGAATTCATTCAACAGTATAAAAAAGCTCATCACGACGCCGATGTTTCCAGTGTGGTTGCACCACCCGATGCATCTCAGGCATTGGTTATGATTGAGCAGTGTCGTGATGTAGTTCTAAAAATTCGTCGCTCAACCAAACGCATTGGGGTAAGTGTGAGCCTAACTTATCTCATATCCTTATTAGAACAGTGCTTAGACCGCGTTGAACTGTTGCTCAATTTGATTGTAGAAGAAGGTGAAGCGCACTATAAAGCCATTAGCAACCTTCTGGTCGATATTACCGCTGCAATTTATAGCGAACGCAGTGTTCGTTCTCTACTCACTACCAACAGTGAACTCATTGCGTTACAGGTAACTGAAAATGCCAGTAAAACAGGTGAACACTATGTAAGTACAGACAAACAAGGCTTTTTGGCCATGTACAAATCGGCAGCAGGTGCAGGGGTTATTATTGCCATTATGGCAACGCTCAAAACCTTGTCGGCACGTATGGTCATGGCACCACTCATGCAAGCCTTTATTTACAGTATGAATTACTCACTAGGTTTTATGCTGATTCATGTCTTGCACTTTACTGTAGCGACTAAACAACCCGCGATGACTGCTGCAGCCCTTGCAGCAACAGTACAACACCGCAAAGGTTCTAAAACCGCGCAAATTGCTGAATTAGCAGCATTGATTATCAATATTATCCGTACCCAGTTCATTGCTATTTTGGGTAATATCTCGATTGCCATACCCGTTGCAGCCTTTATTGCATGGGCTTGGGCAACGGGGCTACACGAACCTCTGATGACACATGCAAAAGCCAGCAAAGCACTACACGACCTGAATCCATTTACCTCTTTAGCCATTCCCCATGCTGCTATTGCTGGCGTATGTTTATTTTTGTCAGGTCTGCTGGCGGGCTATTTCGATAATATGGCCGTCTACCGCAAAGTTGGTCCTCGCTTAAAAGCACACCCCCGTCTCAAAACCATCATGCGACAAGAACGGCTCGATAAATTTGCAGGTTATATAGAACGTAACTTAGGTGCGTTGGCAGGTAATTTCTTATTCGGGATTATGCTAGGAAGTATGGGAACCATTGGCTACATTTTGGGGTTACCTTTAGATATTCGACACATTGCCTTTGCTTCAGCAAACTTTATTCAAGGGCTAATGAATATTAATGGCAGTCCTGAAATTGGCTTGATTATTGTATCTTTCCTTGGGGTATTGTGCATTGGTCTAACAAACTTATTCGTCAGTTTTACCTTGACTATTATTGTGGCTTTACGTGCACGTCGAGTTCGTTTTGAACAATGGAAACCTTTAGCAAAATTGGTACTCACCCATTTTCTGACTCGCCCAAGTGATTTCTTTTGGCCCCCAAAAGTACCACTTGAAGTTGAAGAAAGTTCAAACAGTACAAAACACCATACAAAATGATTTTGTACCCATTTTGAGCACTTGTTAGACTATGAACAAAATTTTATGCATTATTAATCAACACTTGAATTAAAGTGTACTGATGAGTACACTTTAACCCAGTAAATAACCGCGCTCAAATCGGTTCAAATGACACGAGTTTTAGCATGCCTTATTTGTTGCTTTTTATCGGTATTATTCTATTTATAATCAGCATATTAGTATTATTTTTTCAACCATTAACATCGCTAGATTTAACAATAGTTGAAAATTTCAGTACGTTGAGAACTGAGCCTATAAATAAGTTTGCAATACTTTTATCTGCACTCGGCGGCATGCCATTTGTATTATTTTTAACCTGTCTATGGTGTTTCCATCGTGCATGGTATAAAAAGTATAAAGATGTCATTTTTATAGGTTTAGGCGTAGTTGGAAGCATTGCTTCTGTTTGGCTACTTAAATTTTTAATTTCAAGACCACGCCCACCAGAAATGTTTCACCTAGTGACGAGCTATGGTGCTTCCTTTCCAAGTGCGCACAGTATGTATGCTGCCACTTTGGCGTGTCTTGCCATTTTCTTAAGTCGCCCATTTCCTGCACATCGTTTTATTGTCTGCATTGCTCTTTTATGGATGCTGATGATGGGAATTTCAAGAGTCTATCTTGGGGTACATTTCCCGTCCGATGTCCTTGCGGGATGGAGTATCAGTATTATATGGATTTCACTGCTCTACATTATGTATGGCAGATACAACCAATCAAATACAAATTATTTTTAGATAAAAATCTAATCGAGGTGGAACAATGATGTCGGCAAAGCTTTGGGCCCCAGCCCTTACCGCTTGCGCATTAGCAACGAGTATTGCACTTGTTGGTTGTAGCAAAGACCCAAAGGATGCGCAGCAAGCAGGCGCTTCTCAACAAATGCCACCTACTGAAGTCGGTGTCATTGTTGCACAACCGCAAAATGTAGAACAATCTGTAGAGTTATCTGGCAGAACCACGGCATTTGAAGTCTCTGAAGTTCGCCCACAAACGAGTGGAATTATTCTAAAACGTTTGTTTGCGGAAGGCAGCTATGTACGTGAAGGACAGGCACTTTATGAACTTGATTCTCGTACTAATCGCGCAACATTTGATAATGCCAAAGCAGCATTATTACAACAAGAAGCAAATCTAAGCTCACTTAAAACCAAACTCAATCGTTATCAACAACTGGTTTCAAGCAATGCTGTTGCGAAACAAGATTATGATGACTTAGTCGGTCAAGTGAATGTTGCAGAAGCACAAGTCGCTGCTGCACGTGCACAAGTTAAAAATGCTGAAGTAGATTTAGGCTACTCAACCATTCGTTCACCTATTTCAGGTCAAACGAACCGTTCAACAGTTACAGCAGGCGCATTGGTTACAGCAAATCAAACTGACCCTTTGGTGACGATTCAGCGTTTAGACCCAATCTATGTTGATATCAACCAGTCAAGTTCTGAACTTCTACGCTTACGCCAACAACTAAGCAAAGGTAGTTTAGACAGCAGTAATAACACTCGCGTAAAACTTAAACTAGAAGATGGAAGTGAGTACCCAGTCGAAGGACGTTTAGCGTTCTCTGATGCAAGTGTCAATCCAGATACAGGGACTGTAACCATCCGTGCAGTGTTCCCGAACCCAAATCACTTATTACTTCCTGGTATGTTTGCCAACGCTCAAATCGTGCAAGGGGTGATCCCAAATGCGATTTTAGTGCCACAAATTGCTGTGACACGTACACCTACTGGTCAAGCCATCGCGATGATTGTGAATGACAAAGGTGTTGTTGAGTCTCGCCCAATCACCACATCTGGCATTCAAGGCCAAAACTGGATTGTGACTCAAGGTCTTAAAACAGGTGAAAAAGTTATTGTTGACGGTATAGCGAAAGTTAAAGCTGAACAAAAAGTTGTTACGAAACCGTATCAACCTCAAGCAGCAGCGCCTCAAGCTCCAACAACTGAGGCTAAAAAGACAGAAGCTGGTGCGAAAACAGAACAAAAAGCTACTTCAAACACATAAGGGGTAGACTGAATGGCTCAATTTTTTATTCATCGCCCCATTTTTGCGTGGGTGATTGCACTGGTGATTATGTTGGCGGGTGTTATTACGCTAACCAATATGCCAGTTGCCCAGTATCCGACGATTGCACCGCCCACGGTGACAATTTCTGCAACGTACCCAGGTGCTTCTGCACAAACGGTTGAAAATACCGTGACTCAGATCATTGAACAACAAATGAATGGTCTAGATGGCTTACGTTATATCTCTTCTAACAGTGCTGGCAATGGTCAGGCATCTATTAACTTGAACTTTGAGCAAGGCATTGATCCAGACATTGCACAAGTTCAAGTACAGAACAAGCTACAATCTGCAACTGCACTCTTACCTGAAGATGTGCAACGCCAAGGTGTCAAAGTCACCAAATCTGGCGCAAGCTTTATGCAAGTTGTGGCATTCTATTCTCCAGATGAAAGCCTTTCTGCATCTGACATTAAAGACTATGTAAACTCCAACATTTCCGAACCGCTCAGTCGTGTTGCTGGGGTGGGTGAAGTACAAGTTTTTGGTGGTTCATACGCGATGCGTATTTGGCTTGATCCAGCGAAAATGACCAGTCTGCAAGTTACACCAAGTGATATTGCAACTGCCATTAATGCGCAGAACTCACAAGTTGCTGTGGGTCAACTCGGTGGTGCTCCATCAATTCAGGGACAAGTTCTGAATGCTACGGTCAATGCGCAAAGTATGTTGCAGACCCCTGAGCAATTTAGAAATATTTTCCTCAAAAATACAGCATCTGGCGCTCAAGTGCGCTTATCTGATGTTGCACGTGTTGAACTTGGTTCAGATAACTATCAATTTGACTCTAAATTCAATGGCAAACCTGCTGGTGGTGTAGCGATTAAACTGGCAACTGGTGCAAATGCACTAGATACAGCAGCAGCTGTAGAAAAGCGCCTCAGTGAACTTCGTAAGAACTATCCAGATGGTTTAAAAGATAAACTGGCTTATGACACAACTCCATTTATTAAGCTTTCGATTGAAAGTGTGGTTCACACTTTAATTGAAGCCATAATTTTGGTGTTCATTGTCATGTTCTTGTTCCTACAGAACTGGCGTGCAACGATTATCCCAACACTTGCTGTTCCTGTGGTTGTATTGGGTACCTTTGCTGTCATTAACATTTTCGGTTTCTCCATCAACACACTCACCATGTTTGCAATGGTCTTAGCGATTGGTCTTCTGGTCGATGATGCGATTGTTGTGGTGGAAAACGTCGAACGTGTCATGCAAGAAGAGCATCTCGACCCTGTTGTTGCCACTGAAAAGTCAATGCAACAGATTTCTGGTGCCTTAGTCGGTATTACCAGTGTGTTAACAGCCGTATTCGTACCGATGGCTTTCTTCGGTGGTACTACTGGTGTTATTTACCGTCAGTTCTCGATTACACTTGTGACAGCAATGATTCTGTCATTGATCGTCGCATTAACATTCACCCCTGCCTTATGTGCAACCTTGTTAAAACAACATGATGCAAACAAACCAGAAAGTAATAATATTTTTGCGCGTTTCTTCCGTTGGTTTAACAACAGCTTTGAAAAGCTATCCGTAAAATACCAAGGTGGTGTCAACCGTATGACCCATCATAAAGTATTTTCTGGTGTGGTTTATTTACTGGTGATTGCAGGCTTAGTTGGCCTATATAAAGCTTTACCATCATCATTCTTGCCTGACGAAGACCAAGGTGTGGTAATGACACTCGTACAGCTTCCACCAAGTGCAAGCCTTGAACGTACCGATAAAGTCATCACCACAATGACAGACTATTTCATGAATAAAGAAAAAGAACATGTAGAGTCCATCTTTACTGTTTCTGGTTTCTCATTCACAGGTGTTGGTCAAAACGCAGGTCTTGCGTTTATCAAGCTGAAGGACTGGAGTGAGCGTACCTCACCTGAATCACAAATTGGTGCCATCATCCAACGTGGTATGGCATTGAATATGATCGTGAAAGATGCCTCTTACATCATGCCATTACAGTTACCTGCAATGCCTGAATTAGGTGTATCTGCTGGTTTTGACATCCAATTAAAAGATGCGAGTGGTCAAGGTCATGAAAAACTGATTGCTGCACGTAATGCGATTCTAGGTATGGCAGCACAGGATAAACGCCTTGCAGGTGTGCGTCCAAATGGTCAAGAAGATACGCCTCAGTATCAAATTAGTATTGACCAAGCACAAGCAGGCGCAATGGGTGTAAGTATTGCTGATATCAATACAACCATGAGTATCGCTTGGGGTGGTTCGTATATTAATGACTTCGTAGACCGTGGTCGTGTGAAAAAAGTCTATGTGCAAGGCGAAGCAAATGCACGTATGATGCCTGAAGACTTGAACAAGTGGTACGTACGTAATAGTAGCGGCACAATGGTTCCATTCTCAGCATTTGCAACAGGCGAATGGACTTATGGTTCCCCACGTCTAGAGCGTTATAACGGCGTATCATCAGTCAACATCCAAGGTACTCCTGCACCAGGCGTTAGTTCGGGTGATGCCATGATTGCAATGGAAGAAATTATTGGCAAGTTACCGTCAATGGGCTTAGATGGTTTCGACTATGAATGGACGGGTTTATCTTTAGAAGAACGTGATTCTGGTAGTCAAACAGGACCATTACTCATTCTTTCAATGTTGATCGTATTCCTTTGTCTTTCAGCTTTATATGAAAGTTGGTCTATCCCTGTTTCAGTATTGCTGGTTGTACCACTTGGTATTATTGGTGCATTTACTTTAACGTGGTTAGGTATGATCATCAAAGGCGATCCAAACCTGTCATTTAACATCTACTTCCAAGTCGCAATTGTTGCCGTAATTGGTCTTTCTGCGAAAAATGCAATCTTGATTGTAGAGTTTGCAAAAGAGTTGCAAGAAAAAGGTGAAGACTTATTTGATGCAACCCTTCATGCTGCAAAAATGCGTTTACGCCCAATCATTATGACCACCCTTGCCTTCGGTTTTGGTGTACTCCCTCTTGCCCTTTCAGCAGGTGCAGGTGCAGGTAGTCAACACTCTGTCGGTTATGGTGTACTTGGTGGTGTAATTAGTTCTACACTTTTGGGTATTTTCTTCATTCCAGTATTCTTTGTTTGGATTCGCAGCATTTTCAAATACAAACCGAAGAAACAAAATAATCAGGAGCAAACATCGTGATGCAAAAAGTATGGTCTATTTCAGGTCGTAGCATTGCGGTATCTGCACTTGCGCTTGCTTTGACTGCATGTCAAAGCATGCGTGGTCCAGAACCCGTCGTTCAAGCGGATATCCCAACAGGATATATTGGTTCAGCTACAGGACCGTCTATTGCTGAGCAAGGTTATAAAGATTTTTTTGCTGATGCACGATTGGTACAAGTCATTGAAATGGCTTTGGCCAATAACCGTGACCTACGCACTGCAACTTTAAATATTCAACGTGCACAACAAGCGTATCAAATTACTGAAAACAACCAACTACCCACTATTGGGGCAAGTGGTAGTGTGCTTCGTCAAGATACGTTAAGTACGACTAAGCCAGTCACAACCTATAATGTTGGCCTTGGTGTCACCGCTTATGAGTTAGACTTTTGGGGGCGTGTACGTAGCTTAAAAGACAATGCTTTGGACAGCTATTTAGCGACCCAAAGTGCGCGTGATGCAACACAAATTTCGTTGATTGGTCAAGTTGCGCAAGCATGGCTCAGCTATTCATTTGCCAATGCTAACTTAAAACTGGCAGATCAAACGCTTAAAGCACAGCTTGAGTCATACAATCTGAACAAAAAACGTTTTGATGTTGGTATCGACAGTGAAGTTCCCGTTCGTCAAGCGCAAATTTCAGTTGAAACTGCACGTAATGATGTTGCCAACTACAAGACTCAAGTGGCCCAAGCGCAGAATTTATTGAACTTGTTGGTGGGTCAGGCTGTACCAGCTAACTTATTGGCACCGCAACCAGTTAAACGCATTACTCAAAGTACAGCTTTAACTGCTGGATTACCAAGTGACTTGTTGAATAACCGTCCTGATGTTCGCTCTGCTGAGTATCAATTGTCTGCTGCAGGTGCCAATATTGGTGCGGCAAAAGCACAATTATTCCCAACAATTAGCTTAACAGGTACAGCAGGTTATGCATCGACAGATTTAAGCGACTTGTTTAAATCAGGTGCCTTCGTTTGGTCACTTGGCCCAAGCTTAGATATCCCTATCTTTGACTGGGGTACACGTCGTGCCAATGTGAAGATTTCAGAAACTGACCAAAAAATTGCGTTGTCAGATTATGAAAAAACCATTCAAACGGCTTTCCGTGAAGTGAATGATGCATTAGCTGTACGTGAAAATATTGGTGATCGTCTATCTGCACAACGTCGTCTTGTGGATGCCACCAATACCACCTATAAGCTGTCAACAGCACGCTTCCGTGCAGGGATCGACAACTACTTAACAGTACTCGATGCTCAGCGTACTTCGTACTCGGCGGAACAAGGTCTGTTATTGCTTGAACAAGCAAACTTAAATAACCAAGTTGAAGTGTATAAAACGCTTGGTGGTGGTGTGAAAGCCAATACAGCTGATCAAGTGGCGAAACAGCCCTCTTCTTCAGATGTAAAATATAACAAAACTGCAAACTAACGCTTGCGGTATGAAAAGCTCACTTCGGTGGGCTTTTTTATTGCTTTTTCATCGGCTTTTTCCTATCTTCAAAGACAATACTCACTTTTAAATAATGGACATTATGCTTTTAAGTAACCTTGAGTCTGTACCTGGACATACGATTTCTCAGCAACTGGACGTGGTTTATGGGAGTACAGTTCGGAGTAAACATGTCGGACGCGATTTTCTGGCAGGCCTGAAAAATATCGTCGGGGGTGAACTCACGGCCTATACTGAACTTTTAGAAGAATCACGCCAAGAAGCTATGAATCGTATGATTGCAAAAGCACAAGGCCTAGGTGCAAATGCCATCGTAGGAATTCGTTTTTCAACTTCAAATATTGCCCAAGGTGCATCAGAATTATTTGTGTATGGCACTGCCGTCCGTGTCACACCGTTAAACAACCATCTCCCTGACCCTTTTCCAAAGCAGGCCTAAACGATGGAAAGCTTAATTTTCCAACTGCTGATCTTTGCGGTGCTGTTTAGCGTCGGTTTTGGCTTTGGCCGATATAACGAACGTAAACATTTGGCAGAGCTTGAACAGAATGAAAAGCGACTTGCCTACATCACTGTGGGTAATCTGCGCAAAGTGAATTTTGCACAGTCTGGACACATGATCAGTAGCAATGTGGTGATTTCACATGATTACTTCAAATACGTACTGGCCACTGTGCAAAACTTTTTGGGCGGTCGGCTGACCAGTTATGAAAGTGTGGTAGATCGTGCCCGTCGTGAAGCTATTGTCCGACTTAAGCTTGAAGCAGAAAAGCACGGCGCAACACACATCGCTTGTATTCGACTGGCGACTACAGAAATGGGAATGCAAGGTGGTATGGTCGAAGTCTTTGCTTATGGGACCGCCATTCAAATTCCTTAAACAGCGACTATGAACCAATCCTCCATTCACTAAACTCAAACAGCATGAGTGCGCAAAATCGCTCATGCTCGGTCACCTTCTATCGTACAGCTAGAGCATAATTCTCTACACTGAACAAAATAAAAATGGACTTCACCTACACTGTAAATAGGTCACAGATAATGAAATCTTTAGCACTAAAAATAAGTATGGCTGTACTCAGCATGATCCCACTTGTAGCCAAAGCTGAATTAATTGTATTGGCATCCCCTCAAAGTAATGATGCTTACTATGCAAAAATGATTGATGATATTTTCGATTTCCACGTCGATTATGCAAAAAAAATTATTAAAAACGGAGACAATGTCGTTGTTCTGACAGACAAACAGCTCTACCCCGACTATGTCAAAGCTTTGGGAAAAAAGCATGTAGCAATCGCACCGATGCATGACATTTGGATGCGTGACTTCACCAGCGCCAATCCAGCTCAACCCGTCATGTTTCGCTACACGGCCGCTGGGCAAGGTGGGGCTAAAAAAGGTCAGGCTATTTCAGATGAAGTGCAGGATGAATTTAAATACTACAGTCAAAAAGCAGGCTTACAGTTTACTCAGACCAAACTGTTGAATGATGGTGGTAATTGGGTGGAAGATGGTTATGGCAATGTCGTCCTCAGCACCAAGTTTCTAGCAGATAACAAGCTAACCGAAAACGAAGCGCGTAAGAAACTCATGGCACTGACAGGAGCCAAACAAATTGCATTCATTGAAGCCGATGAACAAGGTGGCTTGGAACATGCGGACGGTGTGGTCAGTTTTGTGGACCAAAATACACTGGTAATAAACTCCTACCCTGAAGATCCCGACTATGCCAAGCAGCTTAAAGCAGACCTAAAACGTGGCATTCCCAATGTAAAAATTCGTGAAATCATCACCCCTTATGATGGCAGTGAGATTTATGATGAAAAGTTTGGTTCTGCATGTGGCTTATACACCAACATGCTGGCCACACCTGAGCGGATTTACTTCCCGCAATTTGGCATTAAAGAGGATGCTATCGCTTTAAAGCAAATTCGTAGTGTTACCAAACGTACCGTGATTCCAGTACAGTCTGCTAATGTCTGTCATATGGGCGGTGGCGTGCGTTGTATGTCTTGGCAAGTGCGTGGGAAAAATGCGGAATTATTTTTAAATTATTTAAATAAAATCAGTAAGTAAAAGTCCGATCCCAAACTATATCTATAAGAAAACATCAATTCAACGGGCAGGGAACATATTTCTCCCTGCCCGTTTCACTTTACTTCACTTTCATCTTACGAATCATTTTATACAATGTTTTAGGTGATAAACGAGACACCAGAACACCCATTTTCTCCTTACGTCCACCGACTACGATGTATTCTTCACCTTTAAGCAAAGCACTTACTACGGTTTGCGCAAAAATATCTGGTTCTAAACCATTTTCAATCGCTTCATCTTGATGACCTTGCGGTTTACCTGCGCCATTTAAAGCATTAAACGAGACATTGGTTTTAACAAAACCTGGGAAAATCACCGAAACATCTACACCTTCATTGGCCACTTCGGCACGTAGGCTATTTGCCCACATGTGAATAGCAGCCTTGGCCGCTGAATAACTGGCACGATACTGCGTCCCCAATAAACCTGCCACACTTGACACAAAGGCAATACGACCGGATTTTTGTGCTAAGAATGTCGGCAGAACTGTTTTGGTTAAAAACACTTGCGAGAAATAATCGACTTCCATAATTGCGCGTTCAGTTTGCATGGTCGTGTCGGCAATCAAGGCACGTTGACTTAAACCAGCATTATTAATCAGCCAGTCAATCCGACCTTTTTTCTGGAGCACTTGCTCATAGGCGTGACGGACCTTCGTCTCATCGGTAATGTCGGCACAAATAGAAATGTGTTGATCTGGATTAAGCAGCCCAACGCGGACTTTTTCGAGTTCATCCAAACGTCTTGCCGTGAGTACGACCTCAGCCCCCTGTAAGGCACATTCTTTAGCCAGTGCTTCCCCTAACCCTGAAGATGCTCCTGTAATCCACACCACTTTCGCATCTAAACTGTTTAACTGTGCCATGTCCTTATTGCCTCATACCGAAGTTTTATTTGTAGGTTGATCATTTAAAAAAGTTAGAAAATGATCAAAATATTGACTCATCATCTGCGCATCATAAATACGACCTAATTTGTCAAAGCGTTTATAACCCAATTGAGTGGTAAAACTAATCACCCCATTAAGTGTTTTATCCACCACTACATTAAATTTCAACATTTTCTTCGGTTCGCGGATCAAACTGGTCACCCCCTGATCCACAATTTGAGTAAATGCTTTTAAAGCAGGTGATACATATTGATTATTGCCTTTATCCATCTGCTCCGCACAACCCAAAAGCTCATTCACCAAAGTCTTTTCGACAGGATAACTTAAAAAATGTGTACTCTCGGTGTCATACATCATTTGCTCTAGATAATTCACCATGGGAATTAGACGGTCATTTGAAAAAAAAGACACGGACCACGGCATGTACTTACGCATCGTATCCACAATCTGCTTGATGACTTTTTCCGACTCTCCATCGCCCGAAGTTGAGAGTCGGGCTAAATCCCCAAAGACCTGATCAATTACTTCACATGAAATATCTGCTAGAACTTCACCGAGTGGTTTTGCTAAATTTTGGCTTTCGCCTGCATTGAGCTGTTGATGAATATGGGTAAAGCGCTGGTGAGTTTCGGGTTTTAATTTTAAAGAAATTTGATAAGTCATCGTGATCCCCCCTTTTTTTTGATTTTTACTGCGAACAATGCGCACTCTAGGTGTAAGCACATCATAAAGCGCTCTGCTTCATGTCGCAATTGCTAGATCAACGCATTTGCTTTACATGCCCCCATTTACGATTTCTTTGCTACAATAGATGCAATTTTTTATCTACTTTTGAACTGTTTGAACTATGACTGATTCAGCGCAAAATATCGCTACAACTTACGATCCGACCGAGATCGAGAAAAAATGGTACCAAACTTGGGAAGAGCGTGGCTATTTTAAGCCCTCTGAAAAAGGTGAGTCATTTTGTATCATGATTCCGCCACCAAACGTCACCGGTAGCTTGCACATGGGTCATGGTTTTAACAATGCCATTATGGATGCGTTAACTCGCTACAACCGCATGTCAGGTAAAAATACCTTATGGCAGCCGGGTACAGACCATGCGGGTATTGCAACGCAAATGGTAGTTGAACGTCAATTGGGCGCTCAGGGTGTCAGCCGTCATGACCTCGGCCGTGAAAAATTCATTGAAAAAGTTTGGGAATGGAAAGAACAATCAGGCGGCACGATTACTCGTCAAATCCGTCGACTAGGTTCTTCAGTGGACTGGTCGCGTGAACGCTTTACCATGGATGAAGGTCTATCGAATGCGGTCAAAGAAGTGTTCGTTAAACTGCACGAAGACGGTTTGATTTACCGTGGCAAACGTTTGGTGAACTGGGATCCAAAATTACAAACGGCGCTTTCTGACCTCGAAGTTGAGTCAGATAAAGAAGAAGCAGGTTCATTGTGGCACTTCAAATATTTCTTTGAAGATAAAAACCTACGTACCCATGATGGTAAAGACCACATCGTTGTAGCGACCACACGCCCTGAAACATTGCTCGGTGATACTGCGGTTGCTGTGGCACTGGATGATGAACGCTATACGCACCTTGTGGGTCAGAACATTATCCTGCCAATTACAGGTCGTGCTGTTCCCATCGTGAAAGATGAATATGTCGATAAAGAATTCGGTACAGGCTGTGTGAAAATCACCCCTGCGCATGACTTTAACGACTATGAAGTCGGTAAGCGTTGTGAATTGCCTATCATCAATATCTTCAATAAAAATGCAGAAGTATTGGCTGAATTTGAATACATCGCCAAGGCAGGCGAGCAAATCTCAAAAACCATTGCTGCCCCTGCGGACTATATTGGTTTAGAGCGTTTTGAAGCACGTAAAAAACTGGTTGAACAAGCTGAAGCTGAAGGTTGGTTAGAGCAAATCCAACCTTATACGTTGAAACCACCTCGCGGTGACCGTTCAGGTGTAATCGTTGAGCCATTATTGACAGATCAATGGTATGTAAAAATTGCACCATTGGCTCAACCTGCCATTGAAGCCGTTCAAGACGGTCGTATCAAGTTCGTGCCTGAACAGTACAGCAATATGTACATGGCGTGGATGAACAACATCCAAGACTGGTGTATCTCTCGTCAACTTTGGTGGGGACACCGTATCCCTGCTTGGTACGATGCTGAAGGTAACATCTATGTGGGTCGTGACGAAGCTGAAGTACGTGCCAAAAACAACCTCCCTGCTGATGTTGCGCTTAGCCAAGATGAAGATGTACTCGATACGTGGTTCTCTTCTGCACTTTGGACTTTCTCAACCCTTGGTTGGACTGGCGATGCCAAGAAAGATGCGGAAAACTATTTCCTCAATACTTTCCACCCAACGGATGTATTGGTGACTGGTTTTGACATCATCTTCTTCTGGGTTGCTCGTATGATTATGTTTACGATGCACTTCATGAAAAATGAAGACGGTACGCCGCAAGTTCCGTTTAAAACGGTCTATGTTCACGGTTTAGTCCGTGATGGCGAAGGTCAAAAAATGTCGAAGTCTAAGGGCAACGTGCTTGACCCATTAGATTTGATTGACGGTGTAGACCTTGAGACTTTGGTACAAAAACGTACTACAGGTCTGATGAACCCGAAACAAGCAGCGAAGATTGAAAAATCGACCCGTAAAGAGTTCCCAGAAGGCATTCAAGCCTATGGTACAGACGCAGTGCGTTTCACCTTCTGTGCGCTTGCCAACACAGGTCGTGACATTAAGTTCGACATGAAACGTGTTGAAGGTTACCGTAACTTTGCCAACAAAATCTGGAACGCAACCCGTTTCGTGATGATGAACTGTGAAGAGCAAGTGATTGGTACTGAAGTTCGTCAAGACCTTTGGGAATTGCCTGAACAGTGGATCGTGAGCCGTCTGCAAAAAGCCGAAGCTGCGGTTCAACAAGCTTTTGCGACTTACCGTTTAGACTTGGCTGCACAAGCCATTTATGAATTCATTTGGAATGAATACTGTGACTGGTATGTCGAGCTAACGAAACCTGTTCTGAATGATGAAAATGTGTCGGTTGAGCGTAAAGCTGAAGTTCGTCGTGTACTCCTTGCAGTGATGGAAGCCTCTTTACGTCTTGCACACCCAATCATGCCGTATTTGACTGAAGAAATTTGGCAAACGCTTGCACCGAAACTTGGTATTTCTGGCGAAACCATCATGCTTGCGCAGTACCCTGTTGCTAACCCTGAGCGTGTAAACGAACAGGCTGAAGCCGATATGCAATGGCTTCAAGGTTTGATTGGTGCGGTACGTAACATTCGTGGTGAAATGGGCTTAGGTAATGCGCGTTTATTACCAGTGCTTTTACAAAACACAACTGAAGCTGAGAAAGCACAGATCACACGTATTGAAGCGTTGTTTAAAGCCTTGGCGAAAGTGGAAAGCATCACGTTCTTGGCTGAGGGTGAGCAACCACCATTGTCTTCATCGAGTGTTGTAGGCCATGCGTCTGTCTTTGTTCCTATGAAAGGTTTAATTGACCCGAAAGCGGAATTGGGTCGTTTACAGAAAGACTTAGACAAAGTGCAAAAGCAGCATGATGTCATTGCAGGCAAACTTTCTAATGAAGGTTTTGTGGCGAAAGCACCTGTGGCTGTGGTTGAAGGTGAAAAAGTGAAACTGGCTGAGTTTGCTGACCAGTTAGTGAAGATTAAAGCGAATATGGAGCAGATTGCAGCGCTTTAACCAATTGCTAAAAGATTAAAAAATAAGATAAAATCCCTTCATAATTGAGGGGATTTTTTTGAAAATCAAAAAATATACTTGAGAATTAACTTATAATGGCATTTGTACTTGGATTTTTACTACTTTGGATTGGTAGTGTTGCTGTTATTTTTGGTACTATTGTAACCTTTGGCTCTATTGGCAGATTAATTAAGGGTCCTGTGGCTTGTATATGGAATTTAACACATGTATTTTTCCCACATCTTATGATTTTACAGTTTATAGTTATTGCTTTTTCGGCTGTGGGCAAAGATTAAAATATCTCTCTTCTGAGTTAATTAAACACGCAAAGTTTTATTAAATCTCCTCTTATTTTCTTCAACCAAAAAATCAAGCATTTATTGAAATATTAAAAAAAACATATACAATTCAAATATAAAATTTAATCTAAGGACAAAATTAATGAAAAATATTGAAATTACTTACCTAAAGAAAACTCTATTTTTTTCTGCACTGTGGTTCTTCTATCTTTGGAGTGCTTTCTACTTAAGTGATAACAATTCATCCCTCCTAGGCATATGGAGTATTATAAATTGGGGTATATTCTTAATTATCCCTTTCTTAAACCATAAATACCTTATTCAAAAGCAGAAAAAAATTAGCAATACAATTAATTGGGTCCTCGCTGCCCTATACCTAGCATGGTTATATCCTATATTTAATGGCTTTATTGGTGATAAGCTCATTATTCAACCAGCTTATATAGTTTCTTTATACTGCATCATTCTAGCTCTTAAAAATATTTTTATAGCTCCAAAAGTAGTAAATGAAACTTCTTTTTTTAAGAATAGCGATATTAAATTTGAAAAAGAAGAACCCTCTATGGTAATTAAAAAGCAGATTACTGATAAATAAATTTAATATTCTAGGGGCACATATATGTGGTTATTAGCTATAGTTGTAGTCGCAACGGTGATCGCAGGACCAATTGGTTTTTTGATATCTCTAGGTATAATTTGGTATATTCTTTCGCAAAAAAATGACACTGATACATCTCAAACTACGCCTCCTGAACATCATCAACGCCATATTGAAACACTAACCCCATGTATCGATATACTATGCTATTTTTCCTTAAAGTATGAGAAAGAATGGAATCCAGAAAAAGTTAGGTATATTAAAGGCTTATTTAAAACCATATGTCAAACTAGTATTGAACAAGATTTTCTAAAAAACCGCTTAAAATTAAACACAAGACCAGACCTTTCATATAATATTTCACTCTGGTTAAAAACAAAACCATCCACAGATGATAAAAAAATAATTTACAATGCTGTTGTTATACTATTAATTAATACTTGTAAGAATGCCGAAATTATTAGGCAAGAAAGTTTAAGTTTTGGATCTAACATAGGTCTTGAATATCAATATTGTCAAAATGTTGTTAATGAACACATATATCAACAAGAGGAGCCGTCTACTAATACATCTGAAATTGAAAAAGCAGCAAAGATTTTGGGTGTTTCTATTGATGCAAAGATTGAAGAAATACAAAAAGCTTATCGTCTAAAAATTAAGGATTTTCATCCAGACCGAAATACTAATGTTACTCCCGCAGTCAAACAAATGTTAGAGGAACAAGCACATCTAATTAACGAAGCTAGAGAAATACTACTTTCTTATAAATAGTAATTTTTTTAGATATATCCATCAATAATATAAAGCTGTCTGCGAAATTTAAGATTCATAAATCGTTTAGCACGAAGTAGTTGCCACATTAGGTGCTCTGCATCAGTCGCATTACTTCTCATGTTTTTAGCGAACTCTAATAATTGTGGGTCTAGTTTCATTTTTTATTATTACCTCTCCCTAACCCTCTCCTAAAAGGAGAGGGAATGTTCATTATAAATTTTATGCAGGTATGTAATCACTTACGGCTCCCTCTCCCTATGGGAGAGGGTTGGGGTGAGGGATTTTATAACACCCCATGCGCCAACAACATCTCTACCCCACTCACCTTTTTCATATGCTTTAAACGTTCCTTTTCCCACTTCAACAGCTGTTTTAACTCAGCAGCATCCTTATCAATCACCTTATACACATCACTCATTTTGAGCTGTTTGGTATTAACATGACTGCTCAAATGAAAAGACGTAAAGATCTCTTCTAACTGGCTTTGCAAATTCTGACCCTGTGCTTCCAAAGCCAACTGATAAAACTTGACTTGCTCAGAGCTTAACGCCTTTGAGCTTAGACCCCTATTGGTTTCAAGCTGTAACTGGAGTTTCAATAAATAAAATAAATCCTGCTCTGCATAAGCTTCATTGACCTTCTGCAAAAGCTCAGTTTTTTCCAACTTCTTGGCTTCATCAGGCTCACGGTCAGGGTGAATCATCGCGGTAATTTTTAAATATACGGTTTTCAAAGACTGCTCTGCCATTTTAACCGCTTGCTCACGTTTTTCTTGTTGTTTTAACTGCTTGGCACGTTCTCGCTCTGCTATATACTGGGTAGAATCATATTCATAATTTTCCCAGTCTACATCTACGTTTTGTTCTACCGTTTCAGCAAGGTCATGATTTTGTATTGAGTTTGCTTTGGCTTTCTTCGCGCGTATATGTTCTTCATGCTGTATATAGAAAGTATCAATTTTCTCTACTTGTTCTTTTTGCTCAGAAGTTAGCATCTGAGATTTTTTTAGCATCTTGGCTAAGGCGGCTATTTTGGTGTCTATCTGCGCCAAATCAGCTTTGCTAAAGGCATCACTGGCTATGTGATTCCACAGAGTATCTAGCTGTGTAAATAGAACCGTATGTAACTCGCTATAAATGGGCAAAAGCTTACTGCGCGTATAATTTTGAATGTCGGCTTGCACATTTTGCCATGTTGCCAGTTCTTGTTTTTGTTGTTCAATGCGTTCAATCAAACGATTTAATTTTTTCTGCTGTGGACTGAGTTGAACCTCTAGCTGAGCCGTCGTTTTTAACGCTAAAGACATAACCCATCCAACCCAGTACAAAAGAGAAATTATAGCGCGATCTGAGCGTACAAGCAGTGATCTCTCTTTTAAGCCAAGTTTAAAATCTAAGTGATTCAAATGCTAATCTAAGAATAAAAAAAGCCCATCATTCGATGAGCATTTTATTAGCGAAATAGCTTTACCAATAGTTTTCGACCGCAATATTTCCTTCACCACGGCGATTCATAGTCAGGCCACGTGCTTTTAGGGCTTCTTTGGTGTCTTCGACCATTTGCGGGTTACCACACAGCATCACATGGCTAGTTTCAGGGTTCAGACTCAAACCAACTGCTTTTTCAAGCTCACCATTTTCAATCAGTACGGGTAAGCGGTCATGTAGTGGCGCATGCGGATCACGCGTAATAATCGGCACAAATTTAAAGCCTGTATGGCCCTCGCCAAAGGTCTCTGCAATTTCCTGAATACGTGTTGCATAGGCCAGTTCAGAAGCTGTACGTACGCTATAGACCAGTGTAATGCTCTCGTACTTCGACCACGTCTCAAAGTCTTGCAACATCGAAATAAAAGGCGCAAGCCCTGTCCCTGTGCCCAGTAACCATAAGTCTTTTGGTAGTGGCAACTGATAACGCGCCAAAGTCAAAAAGCCGTACGGGATCTTTTCAAGGTAGATGTCATCATCAACTTTTAAGTGTTGTAAATTTGAGGTAAAGGCACCTTCTGGCACCACAATCGAGAAAAATTCTAAAGTTTCATCAAAGGGAGAGGACACCACCGAATACGCTCGAACCACCAATTCATCACCCACTTTGATGCCAATACGGGCAAATTGTCCTGCGCTAAACTTAAAATGTGCAGGTCGCGTCATGGTGAAACTAAAAAGTGTATTGGTCCAACGGTGTACGGATAAAACCTTTTCTAGGCTAAATTTTTCAATTGACATGATTTCAGCGTGGCATCAAAGACGTTGCTCATGTTAGCATGACCACATAATTTGTTAATATTTTTTAAATGTTAAGGCTATATTCATGCGCATGACTTTACGCCAGTTGGCGGTTTTTGTAGCAGTTGCTCAAGAAGGCACAGTAACCAAAGCCAGTGATGCGGTTCGACTTACCCAGAGTGCTGCGAGTATGGCTTTAGCAGATCTAGAAGACGGTTTGGGGGCTCCTTTATTTGACCGTCTAGGTAAGCGTCTTCAACTCAATGATTTGGGTCGTTTCCTGCTGCCACAAGCTTTAGAAATTTTGGGTCGCTGTGATGCTTTCGAGCAGGCCGCTAAAGGTGAGTTACAAAGCATTGATTTACGTTTAGGTGCAACCCTGACCATCAGTGACTACCTCATGCCTGACCTGATGGCTGACTTCTTACAAATTCAACCTCAAGCCCATTTACAGCTACAAGTTGGTAATACCCGTCAAATGATTGAGGCAGTGAATCAGTTCCAACTGGATTTGGCCTTGATTGAAGGCTCTTGTCACTTACCACAACTGCAATGCATTCACTGGCGTGACGATGAATTAGCCGTCTGCTGTGCACCCAACCACCCTCTTGCACAACTAGACCGTACTTTGACCGCAGATGACTTTAAATCGGTCGAGTGGATCTTGCGTGAAGAAGGTTCAGGTACGCGTGAAGTATTTGATAACGCTATTTTGAAAGACTTGCCTGATGCCAATATCCGTCTGACCTTGGGTCATAATGAAGCGATTTTAAAAATCGTGGCGGGTGGTTTAGGGATGTCCTGTATTTCAAAACTGGCAACGGAACCTTTGCGTGAAAAAGGCCAGTTGGTGGTACTTGATACACCGTTTTGGTCTCTAACACGTCCACTGTTCATGTTGGTGCATCGTCAGAAGTACCAAGGCCCAGGACTCAAAGCCTTTATGAAGTTTTGCGAAAAATAACTAAGCAAAAAGCACCCGAGGGTGCTTTTTTTATTTCCCAAATTGGCGCTCACAAGGCTCACCATCATTGTTCCCATCCATTTTGGTATTTGGACAGTTCCTTAAGAAGTAAAGCGCTTCTTCATAGGAACGCATTTGGGAGCCATGAGTTCGTCCATCGCATTTGAACTTTCCTGTGCTGACAGGTAAACGACCATTTTGTTTATCAATGCTCTGCGTCACACGTTCTGAGCGAGGTTGATTGGTTTGATGTAGCTCAGCATCTAAGTTTTGTTTACCTTGCTCTGTAAGCACCTGATCAGGTAACTCACCTAAAGCCTTACGTTGTTCTTCTACAATCTGCTGTTGCTCAAGCATCAATTGCTCAGCTTTATGCTGTTTTTCGATAGTATAGCTTTGATATTTGCCATAAGTCAGAAATCCCAACACTGCAATCACAATTACACCGATCACGGTAATGATCGTACTTTTATGTCCTGCCTTGTTATAGCGAACAGATGAGTTACTCGGTCTTACTTTTTTCTTTAACTCACCTAATTTTTGAGTTTCTGTTGGATGATTCAACCGCTGGATATTTCCAGCCTTAAACTTGCCTTGATCTTCCACAATCATAAACTGCAACGCTTCACCAATCTTGGGTTCAATGTTGTTCTGTGGCAAATCTTTGATATGAAAAAACACATCATCAACATCCCCGTCTACTTCAATAAAACCAAAACCACGTGAGGGGCTAAAGCTTTTGATTTTCCCGTTCAGAAACATAATATGCGCTAATCAACTGTATTTTCGAGTATTGTAATCAATAAAAAAGAGGCTAAAAAGCCTCTTTCAATCAAAATAAGCAGATTAATTTTGCAGCATGTGCATACTCAATTTACCCATTTTAACGTCTGAAATTAGACAATAAATCTGTGGTAATCGACTTATTGTGGCTTGAGACTTTCGATTTCTTAGCTTTGGCAGAGTTGTCTTCAACCCGCTCAATTTTAATTGCTTTATAGCGATCGCCATTTTCAACCACATTAAACTTTACACGTTCATTGCGTTTCGGCTCACCTGAGTCTGCTGGGAAATCCGAGATATGAAAAAATACGTCGCCTTCAGGTGAGGAAATAAAACCAAAACCTTTATCCGCATTATATTGCTTCACTTTTCCTTGATATTGTTCAGACTTCATTACCCGATCCTCATCTGTACATGGCTAGATAGCCAGTATATAAAAAAGAGGCTGTGAAAGCCTCCTTTATGCATTCATTTTAATCATTAATCTTTTTGAACTGAACCAAAGATTTTATCGCCCGCATCGCCTAGACCCGGCACGATATAACCATTAGCATTTAAACCTTGGTCGATTGAAGCCGTGAAAATAGTGACATCTGGGTGCGCATCATTTACACGTTTAATTCCTTCAGGCGCAGCAACCAATACCATTACACGAATATCTTTACAACCACTTGCTTTCAATACATCAATCGCAGCAACCAACGAAGACCCTGTTGCAAGCATTGGGTCAATAATCATGGCTAAACGGTTTTGTACATCTGGCACCAATTTTTTGTAATAAGTACGCGCTTCAAGCGTTTCTTCATCGCGCTCTAAACCCAATACAGATACTTTTGCACTTGGAATCAGGTTTAAGAAACCATCCAACATACCAATACCCGCACGTAAAATAGGCACAACCGTAATTTTTTTACCCACAATACGATCTACGATGACTTTACCATTCCAACCATCAATTTCATGATCACACACAGGTAAATCTTTAGTTGCTTCATAGGTCAACAGCATAGTCACTTCTTGAGCCAGCTCGCGAAAGTTTTTCGTGCTGATATCTGCACGACGAAGAAGACCAAGCTTATGACGAATCAACGGATGACAAATTTCATGGATAGCCACGGGAGAGCACCTAAAAGGTAAAATAAAATTCCTGACATTATAAAGCTTTTTATCGTGCGATAAAAACAAAAAAGCCCCCAATTGATGGAGGCTTTTTTATTAAAACAAAACGTTTTGAATGATTAGTGCTGTTGAGAAAGCATAAAGTGGATTGGAGATAAAATCTCAGACTGAAGCGCAAGCTTAATAATTGGATCTGGATAGATACCAATCACCAGTACTGCTGCCGCAGCTAAAAGCACCATAATCCCCCCCACTTTTTGACCCCAATGATCCACAGCGTCGACACGCGGTGCGTCTGGTGGTGTCATGTACATCACAACCATCACACGGAGATAGTAGTACAGACCAATACCAGAACCAACAATGATCATCGCAGCAAGGAACCAATGTTGAGTCGTTACCGCAGCCATCACCACTAGGAACTTACCAATGAAGCCCGCTGTCAATGGAATACCTGCAAGCGATAACATCATCACCGTTAACACTGCGGTCAACACTGGACGACGCCAGAATAGACCACGGTAATCTGCTAGGCTTTCTGCTTCATCCACGTTGTTATATGGACTAGACATCAATGCAACTGCACCGAACGCACCAATTGTAGTTAATACATAAGTGATTACATAAACAGATACGTTTCCAAGGCTTGCATAGGTCATGCTGATTAAACCAATCAACAAGTAACCAAAGTGCGCAATTGAAGAGTATGCCAAGATACGTTTCAAGTTTACTTGCTTCACTGCAAGGAAGTTACCCACCAAGATTGATAACACTGCAATCACAGTTAAGATCGTGATGATAGAGTCAACTAGGATTGCACCTGAAGTTAAAATGTAACGTACAAACAGGCCAATTGTTGCGACTTTTGCAGCCGTTGCAAGGAAAGTTGCAATCGGTGTTGGTGCACCTGCATAAACGTCTGGTGTCCATTTGTGGAATGGCGCTAAAGACAGTTTAAATGCCACAGCAAATACGATGAAACCTAAACCTAAAAGCACCATCGGTTGCTGGATGTTTTGCATTAACGCTTGAACATTGTCATAGAACGACATTGAACCTGTGTACGCGTAAATGTAAGCCATACCCATCAACAACATTGCCGAAGCGGTTGCTGAAAGCACCAAGTACTTCACACCCGCTTCTAAAGATTTAGAGCGTTGGTGTGTATACGCCAATAAGCCATATACAGGAATCGACATCAACTCAAGGCTAATGAAGAACGATGCATAGTGAGAGCTTGCGACCATTAACATTGCACCAGTCACTGATGACAACATTAAGATATACAGTTCTTCACGGTTATCTTTATAGGTCTCGATATAGGCATGAGACAAAGTACAGCATGCCAGTGCCGCAATCAAAATGATCACTTGGTATAACAAGGTGAACGCATCCACCATGAACATACCCATCACGTTTGCTGGTTTAAAAGCCCCACCAAACATTGTGAAAAGCACATAAGCTGCTGCAAGGTTTAAGCCCACAACTGATGCTGTTGCAATTAAGTTATGGTTGCGCTTAATTGCAGTAAGAATCATCACGACGATCGTTGTTAAAGCAACGATCATCACAGGAGCTAAAGGCATAAGCTCAGAAAATGACATTGTGAAGTTCATGACTTATTGCATCTCCACATTTTCGAGTTGAACAGTTGCTTGACTTGCAACATCAACGACTTCTTGTACAGGAATGTAGCTGTTTGCTAACCACGCCATGCTTGAATTTGAAATATCAAGGAAGCTTTGTGGATATAGACCCAGCCATAACAGACCGAAAGCACAGATTAACAAGATCACTACTTCACGCGCATTTAAGTCTTTCAATGGGTTGTTGTAGTGCTGTTGTTGTTCTTCGTTCGGTGTACCAAACAATGCTTTGTGGATCAGAATCAAGCCATAAAGACCTGCAAATACTAAGCTTACAGCTGCAAGAATAGTAAACACTGGGAATTTTGCATAAGAACCCATCAAGATCAGGAACTCACCAATGAAGTTACCTAGACCCGGAATACCTACAAGCGCCGCCACGAAGAACATGAGGAAGAATGCAAGATATGGGAATTGACCACGCATACCGCCCATCAAACGCATATCCCGTGTATGAACACGCTCGTACACTTGACCACACATAATGAACAATGCAGCAGATGACAAGCCATGTGCCAACATCATGATCATCAAACCTTGGAAGGTTAAGATGTTACCTGCGTAAATCGCAAGTAAAACAAAGCCCATGTGTGAAATTGACGTGTACGCAAGTAAACGTTTCATATCGGTTTGCTGGAAAGCACACCAAGCACCGTAGAAGATACCGATCAAACCAAAAATGATCGCGATATCTGCAAACTGTGCAGAAGCCGCTGGGAAGAATGGAATCACAAAACGAAGTAGACCGTATGCAGCCGTCTTAATCAAGATACCTGCAAGGTCAACCGAACCCGCTGTAGGTGCTTGTGCATGCGCATCTGGTAACCAGCCGTGTAATGGGAAAACTGGAAGTTTTACCGCAAAACCGACAAATAAACACAGCATGAATGCATAAGCAACGGTAGGTAATTCTTTGTCTAAAGTGTTGGCTACAGCTAATAAGTAGTTGTAATCAAAACCGATCATACCTGTCATCATGTAACCATAAACCACGAGGCCTAGGATACCGATCAACATAATAAGACCAGCGACTTGCGTATAGATAAAGAATTTGGTTGCAGCGTAAACACGTGATTTACCTTCTGCCCCTTTATGACCCCAAAGCGCGATCAAGAAGTAGATAGGTACAAGCATCATCTCCCAGAAGAAGAAGAACAAGAACATGTCAATCGCTAAGAAGACACCGATCACACCCCCCAAAGACCATAAAAGGTTTAAGTGGAAGAAACCAACATTCTTTTGAATTTCACCCCAAGAACAGCCGACAGCTAACACACCTAAAAGTGCCGTTAAGCCCACCATTAATAGAGATAGGCCATCCACCGCTAAGTGGATGTTAATGCCTAAAGTTTGAATCCATGGCAACATGAATTCAGCAGACCACGATGGCACTTTCGCGCCAAGTTCGTAGTTAAATGTACCTGTTTGCCACAGCGCAACAGTTAAGCCCAAAGTAATGAGCATACCAATCAGCGCAATATAACGCGGCAGTTTGTCGTCGAGTTTGTCGACTAACCAACAAATAAAACCAGCAATGAACGGAACTAAGATCAGCGCGGGTAGAATCCAGTTGTTTGTGATTTCCATCTTATTTCCCCACGATCTGAGTTACGATCAAGACCATTAGTAATACAAAGATACCTAATGCCATGCTTGATGCGTAATCACGCAATGAACCTGTTTGACGTGAACTTGTGAAGCTATGTCCACCTTTCACAATAGCAGGCAAGACTAACCACAAGCGATCAATTGGATCACGACCTAAAATCTTCGCAATAAGCAAATATGGTTTCACAAAAACGATGTCATAAAGCGCATCGAAACCCAGCGCATTACGGCAAATGTTTGCAAGACCTGCACCGAATGACGTTTTAGCGAAGCTTTTCACAGCACTATAAGCAAATGCAAATAACACCACACCAATCGCTAAACCAACCAATGCAATACCAACAGCAGTCCATTCAGCGCTGTGCATGCCATGTTCTAATGCTTCTGGGATTACAAATGCTGGGATTTTTGCTGCATTTAAAATGCTTTCTACAGGTGCTTTAAGTACCGCACCAATGAAGGTTGAAAGTACTGCAAGAATACCCAAAGGTCCCCAGTATGTGATGCCTTTAATCGCATGATATGGGGTGTTTTCTTTACCAAAGAACACAACCCAAATCAGACGGAATGTGTAAATCGAGGTTAAGAATGCACCTGCTACACCCGCCCAGTATAATGAGTTATACACTGCGATTGATTCACCTTGAACCCAAACTGCACCCAAGATCGCGTCTTTCGAGAAGAAGCCCACGGTGATATATGGAATCGCGGCTAATGCACCGCCACCAATGGCGAAACAGATAAATAGGAATTTGTTCTTGTAGAACAAACCGCCCATCTTGAAGATGTTTTGTTCGTGGTGATAAGCCAAAATCACTGCACCTGAAGACAAGAATAACAATGCCTTGAAGAATGCGTGAGTCAGCATGTGGAATAGACCTGCTTGGTAAGCTTCAGCACCCACAGCCATAAACATATAACCGAGCTGACTCATTGTAGAGTAAGCCAAAATACGTTTGATGTCTGTTTGAACCAATGCAGCAAAACCAGCCACCAACAAGGTTACCGCACCTGTGATTGAGATAAACATCATCACTTCTGGTGCCATTTCAAACACGGTATGCATACGGCAGCACAGGTAAACACCTGCAGTTACCATCGTTGCAGCGTGGATCAATGCAGATACAGGTGTAGGACCTGCCATCGCATCGGCCAACCATGTTTGTAATGGGATCTGTGCAGATTTACCTGCTGCACCCAAGAACAACATGAGTGCTGTCCAAATGGTTAAAGATGAACTTTGTGTCATCACTGTTGGTGCAGCTGCAACCACTTCCGCAATGTTTAATGTACCGAACTGTTGGTAAATTAAGAACAAAGCGATCAGTAAGAACACATCACCGATACGTGTTACGGTAAATGCTTTAATTGCTGCAAAACCATTTGCAGGGTTTTGGTAGTAGTAACCAATCAGCAAGTAAGAACATAGACCCACGCCTTCCCAACCTAAGAACAATAACGCTAAGTTATCGCCCAATACGAGCAGCAACATGCTAGCAACGAACAGGTTGAAATAAGAGAAGAAACGTGCAAAGTCTTCTTCGCCACGCATGTACCATGACGCAAAGATGTGAATTAGGAAACCCACACCCGTCACCATACCCATCATGAGCAGTGATAAACCGTCAAGATGTAAGCTAATGCCTGGGCTTAGATTACCGACATTGAACCATGTCCACAGATGTTGAACATAAGTCACTTTGCCGTTATTAACAAAGTCTAGACCAGCGATCAAAGCAACCAATGCAGAAAGGCCAACTGCCCCCACACCAATAATGGCAGCAACATTTTCAGGAAGCTTGTTGCGACCTGCCGCTAAAAGGACAAAACCAATGAGCGGGAATAATACTGTTAAATATAAAAAACTCATCCGCGCATCTCACTAGCAGCATCCACATCCAAGTGATGGAAGCGATGGTAGAACTGAAGGACGATCGCAAGACCAATACAAGCCTCTGCCGCAGCAAGCGTTAAGATCAAAATAAACATGATTTGTCCGTCTGGTTGTACCCATGCACTACCAGCCAAAACAAACGCAAGCGCTGCTGCGTTCATCATGATTTCAAGGCTCATTAACATAAATAATAGATTGCGTCGCACCATCACACCGTAAAAACCCAGTGCAAAAAGGATGGTTGCAACAATCAAACCATGTTCTAAAGGGATGTTGCCCATTATTGTTTGTCCTCTTCTGCACCTGGTTCACGTTTACCAAGATGGAATGCTGCAACCAATGCAGCAAGCAATAACATGGCAGCAACTTCAACCAATAATAAATAGTGAGTAAAGAGTGCTTGGCCAACGACTTTTGGACCCACAACTTCGGTACCCATAGCAGGGCCAGCCACTGTGTAGTCAGAGCCGAGCATCCACACCAACACCAAGCCCATTAAGAAGCTCATGAGTGCTGGGTATGCCCAAGCAGACGATGTTAACCATTTACGCTCTTGTTCAACGGTATGTTGACCAAGGTTTAACATCATCACTACGAATACGAATAACACCATGATCGCGCCTGCATAGACGATGATCTCAAGCGCGCCAGCAAATGGCGCACCCACGATCATAAACATGCCTGCAACTGCAAGAAGTGACACGATCAAGCTCAATAAAGCGTGTACAGGATTCGCGTTGGTCACAACACGAATCGTAGAAACGATGGCCACAAGTGCCATCAAATAAAATGGCCACATCATGGTAATAAGCTCCGTACATCAACTGGTGCGCTTTCACGTTGCGCTTGACCTTTGTCTTTTCCAGTTACAGCCATACCTGTTACACGGTAGAAGTTGTAGTCTGGGTATTTACCAGGACCTGAAATGAGTAAGTTTTCTTTCTCGTATACCAAGTCTTGACGAACGTATTCACCCAACTCGAAATCTGGCGTCATTTGAATTGCAGTCGTCGGACATGCTTCTTCACACATACCGCAGAAAATACAACGTGAGAAGTTGATACGGAAAAACTCCGGATACCAACGACCATCTTCCTTTTCTGCTTTTTGTAGTGAAATACAGCCAACAGGACATGCAACTGCACATAAGTTACACGCAACACAACGTTCTTCACCATCTGGGTCACGTGTTAACACGATACGACCACGGAAACGTGGTGGAACAATTTGTTCGGCTGGCACTTCTGGGTAAAGAATGGTGTCACGTTTACGTGTCACGTGTGAGAAAACCATCCACAGTGAACGTACGATTGACCCGAACCCAGCTAGAATTTTATACATTTTATTCTCCCTGCCCTTACCACAGAATCACTGCGCCAGTAACTAATAAGTTAACTAACGCTAATGGTAAGCAAATCTTCCAACCAAAGTTCATCACTTGGTCATAACGTGGACGCATAAGTGAACCACGAGCCAAGACAAACATCATCACAAAGAATGCTGTTTTGATAATGAACCAGAATACGGGTGGAACGAACGGAATGTCGATGTTAAATGGCGCTAACCAACCACCGAAGAATAGCGTGACGATCAATGCAGAGATCAGAACCACGTTGACATATTCTGCAACGAAGAACATCCCCCATTTCATACCACCATACTCGACGTGGTAACCTTCCGCCAATTCTTGTTCTGCTTCTGGTTGGTCAAATGGGTGACGGTGAGTAACCGCAACACCTGCAACCACGAAGATTAAGAAACCTAAGAACTGTGGAATAACAAACCATACATCTTTTTGTGCTTCTACAATTTCACGCATGTTGAATGAGCCTGCAATCGCAACCACACCCATCAATGAAATACCCAAGAACACTTCATAAGAAATGGTTTGTGCTGCTGAACGTAGACCACCGAGCAATGCATATTTGTTGTTTGATGACCAACCACCAAACAATACGGCATAGACTGCAATACCGGCCATTGCCATAAAGAACAATAGGCCAATGCTCATGTCTGACACACCTAAGTATGGTGATACAGGAATAACCATGAACGACAGCACCGCTGTTGCCATGGCAACAGCAGGAGCTAAACGGAAAGTCAATTTGTCAGCAAACTTTGGTGTCCAGTCTTCTTTGAACATGATTTTCAGCATGTCAGCAACGATCTGGAACATCCCCCCAGGACCTACACGGTTGGGACCATAACGGTCTTGCCATAAGCCCAGTAAACGACGCTCAATAAAAGACATCAACGCAGCGATGAGTACTACAACGAGTAAAATCACAATCGCTTGAATGACTGAGTAGGCAATTGGCCAGTTCTCAGCCCAAAGCGGCGTTTGACGGATTAATTCTTGTTGCATGAATTACGCTCCTACCGCGACTGATACAGGCTCAGCAAGTGAAACCGTAGGTGCAAGACCAACTGGATAACCAATATAACCTGTAGGTAAATAATCAATCACTTGAACTGGAAGTACAATCGAAGTCTCACCTGCTTTCACAGTGATTTTTTGACCATCTTGAACATTCAAACGAGTTGCATCTTGCTCACCCACTGCAAAGACTGCTTCAGGAATACGCGACTCCATTGCAGGTGTTTTCACAGTAAATTCACCAGAAGCAAAAATGTGATGCATTGGCACTAAACGGAAGCTATCAGGGTTTGCAACCACAACCGCAGGAGCTACGAAAGTACGTGCTGGACGCTTCGCTAAACGATCGAATAAACGCACACCCGAATCACCACCTTTTAAGTGACCACCGACGTTATCTTGGAATTTGTTCCAAGCTTGCGGTGAGTTCCAACCTGCTGACCATGCAAATGGTACCAGTGGAGACGGCGTCTGGTTCCCGACATAGCCTTCCATAGAGAAGGTTAATGCAGAGTCGATATCTGTCGGTTGTTTCGGTTCATGCACGTTCAATGGTGCACGCATAGAAGTACGACCAGAGTAACGACGTGGTTCACGCGCAACTTTCAAACCATGGACACGGAAGCCCGCATCTGGAGCTACATCTTGAATCGCCTCAAGTGCAGGTACGTTTTTCGCAACTGACTCAATCACGTCATCAAGCAAGGTCCAAGAAATCGCTTTGCCCTTCACGCCAGTTTCAATGGCATGTAACCAGCGCCAAGATTCTTTGATCGCCAGTTCAGGTTTATAGTAGCTCGGGTCATACACTTGGTAGAAACGTTGTGCACGGCCTTCTTGAGAGACAACCGTACCATCGCCTTCAGCAAATGACGCAGCAGAAAGTACGATATCGGCTTTCTTGACAGTTTCAGTTTCAGAATGATCTAAAACAATCACTTCTTTATCTGCAAGTGCCGCTTCAACTTGTGCCGCTGGCAAACGACGGAATAGATCATTTTCAACGATCACAACCGTGTCATAGTCTTGTGCAAACACTTGTTCTAAGCTTTGACCACCAAAGATCGCCAAGCCCATAGAGTTTACTTCAGGAACCGTCAAGGTTAAACCAGCATTTTCACCAAGGTTTTGCGCGACTTGTGCAGCAGCTTCCATGATGGATGCGTCTTGTAAACTTGTACCTGAAATGATCAGTGGTTTCTTCGCCGCTTTTAGGGTCTCTGCAATGTTCTGAGCAAAGGCTTTCGCATCATCTGCTAGACCAAGAATTGCATCACCTTTCACAGCAGCAGCAACAGCAAAACCTAAACGAGCGATGTCGTTTGGAGATGCAACCACTTCACCTGTAGCCACATCAGCTAAGCGAGTTTGCGTTGCAGCGAGGATGAAAATTGGTGATTTCGCATCTTGAGCAATACGTTGTAGCGGTTCTGCCAACCAGTCTTGGGTACGGCGTTCCGCAGCCATTTCTTTGGCTTTGTTTTTCGCCGCTTGACGAACAGACAACGCCATACGTGGCGCAGTTTGCGTTAAGTCTTCACCCAAAATGAGCACAGCATCATAACTTTCGATTTCACGCATACCTGGGTTATATACACCTTCGGTTTGCATAATAGATGCAGCCAATTCAACTAAGTTCTGCTCTTTTTGAGACATACCTGTTGAATAGTGCTCTTGACCAACTAATTCGCGAAGTGCGAAGTTCGACTCAAGTGATGCACGTGGAGAACCAATACCTAAGACTTTTTTGCCTTGAATATTTGCAATCACCGTATCTAAAGCAGTATCTACAGAAACAGTTTCAATGTTTGTAGCATTACGGAACTGTGGTTGACGTGGACGATCTGCACGGTTCACATAGCCTGTCCCAAAACGACCTTTATCACAAAGGAAGTATTGGTTTACATCACCATTAAAACGGTTTTCGACACGACGAAGTTCGCCATAACGCTCACCCGGAGAAATGTTACAACCCGAAGAACAGCCTTGGCATACGCTTGGCGCATACTGCATATCCCACTTACGGTTATAGCGTTCTGAATGCGTTTTATCAGTAAATACACCTGTAGGACATACTTCAGTCAAGTTACCCGAAAATTCAGACTCTAAAGTACCCGACTCAGGACGACCAAAGTAAACACGTGACGCGCTTGCATATACGCCAAAGTCTGTACCGCCCGCGTAGTCTTTGTAGTAACGAACACAACGGTAACATGCGATACAACGGTTCATTTCATGAGAAATGAATGAGCCTAACTCTTGGTTGTAGTGCGTACGTTTCGTGAAACGGTAACGACGACGGTCGTGTTGAGTCATCACAGTCATATCTTGTAAATGACAGTGCCCACCTTCTTCACAGACTGGACAGTCGTGTGGATGGTTGGTCATCAAGAACTCAACAATTGACGCGCGGAAGTCTTTCGCTTCTTTGTCTTCAATCGAGATGTAGGTATTGTCAGATGCAGGTGTCATACATGACATGACTAAACGACCACGCGTATCTTCAGGATTCGCGTATTGAGTCACGGCACATTGACGGCAAGAACCGACAGAACCTAAGGATGGATGCCAACAAAAGTACGGGATATCAATACCCAAAGACAAACATGCTTGTAGCAAGTTCTCTGAGCCATTGACTTCGTACGATTTGCCATCGACATGAATTGTAGCCATAGTCGAATTCCTTAAGCTTGTTCTACGTTGCTAGTTTGCGCAGCAGCATTCACCACTTTTGCTTCAAACTCGCCACGGAAATATTTGAGTGCACCCATCAACGGTTCCATTGCACCTGGAGCATGCGCACAGAAAGTCTTACCAATCCAAAGCTTACGAGTAAGCTCTTGTAAGTGATCAATATCTTCTTTCTTACCTGTACCATCTTCCAATGCTTTCAGTGCTTTCACCGCCCACGGTAAACCATCACGACAAGGCGTACAGAAACCACATGACTCACGTGCAAAGAATTCTTCTAAGTTACGTGTCGCTGAAACCATACATTGCGTTTCGTCAACCACCATCAGCAAACACGTACCTAAACGTGAACCTGCTTTCATGATGCTCTCAGCATCCATCGGTAGATCAATGTGTTCAGCAGCCAAGAAATCTGTAGATGCACCACCTGGTAACCATGCTTTCAGTTTCAAACCATCACGCATACCGCCTGCATAGTCTTCAATCACTTCACGCGCAGTTGTACCAAATGGAAGTTCCCAAAGACCTGGGAATTTCACCTTACCAGATGCACCATAAATTTTTGTGCCCGGATCTTTCGACTTGCCTGCAGATAAGCCGATATACCACTCAGGGCCACGCAGCATAATTGCAGGTAGGTTATTGTAGGTCTCTACGTTGTTGACAATCGTAGGACGACCCCAAGCACCAGCAACTTGCGGGAATGGCGGTTTGGTACGTGGGTTTGCACGACGACCTTCAAGCGAGTTAATCAATGCAGTTTCTTCACCACAAATATAACGACCTGCGCCCGTGTGTACATAAAGCTCGAAGTTCCAACCCGTTCCAAGGATGTTATCACCCAAGTAACCTTTGGCACGAACTTGCTCAAGCGCTTCATTTAAGTAAGCAGCCGCTTCAATGTACTCGCCACGAATGAAGATATAACCATGAGTTGCTTCAAGCGTATACGCTGCAATCAACATCCCTTCAATCAATTGGTGAGGAAGTTTTTCCATCAACAAACGGTCTTTAAAGGTCCCTGGTTCCATCTCATCGGCATTACAAATCAGGTAACGTGGCCCTGAGTTGTCATTTGGCGCCATCAAAGACCATTTGATCCCAGCTGGGAAGCCCGCACCACCACGACCTTTTACGGTCGCCGCTTTAATCACTTCAAGCACATCTTTCGGTGGCATGGTGATTGCTTTTTTTAGACCCGCGTAACCTTCAAGCGCTTCGTAATCATCTGCATTACGAACGTGCTCTTGTTTACTCAAACGCCAAGTTAATGGATGCGTTTCTGGGTTACCTTCGCCATAAATTGGTTTTGGTTCGGTATTCATACATACTTCTCCAATAACTGTTTCACTGAAGAAACTTCAACCAAACCATGAGTGTCTTCATTCACCATCAAGGTTGGGCCTTTGTCACAGTTACCTAAGCAGCAAATCGGCAGCAAAGTAAAACGACCATCAGCAGTCGTTTGACCAAACTGAATGCCTAACTCGCGCTGAAAAGCTTCTGCTAAAGTTTCCGCACCCATCAAGAAACATGCAATCGAGTCACAAAGTAAAATGACGTTACGACCCACGGGTTGACGGTAAATACGGTTATAGAAAGTTGCAACACCTTCCAAATCAGCAACACTGATTGTCAATAACTGAGCAATGGCGTTTAGCTGCGCGTCATCTACCCAGCCATTACGGCGTTGTACACACTTCAAAGCATCCAAAGATGCTGCACGTGGGTACGGATAGTGACTAATGTGATGTTCGATTTCATGGATTTCGTCCGTAGTCAAAATCCCTTCAACATTCACGCGTGGCTTTTTATCAGTCAAAATCATCATAATGCGTTTACCCCTTAGCGATCCACGTCAGCCATAACGACGTCAATTGTCGCTAAATAAATGATCAAGTCAGATACCAGACTGCCGTTAATCACAGAAGGCATTTGCTGTAAATGCGTGAAAGTTGGTGTACGAATACGAGTACGGTAACTCATCGTTGACTTATCTGAAGTCAAGTAGTAGTTCGACGCACCTTTGACCACTTCCGCCATTACAGATGCTTCACCTGCAGGCATTACAGGACCCCAAGATACGCTTAAGAAGTGCGTAATCAAGGTTTCAATGTCTTGTAAAGTCTTATCTTTCGGCGGTGGAACAGCCAATGGGTGATCTGCTTTATATGCACCAGATGGCATGTTGTCTAAACATTGCTTCACGATTTTGAGAGATTCTTCAATTTCACGGAAGTGAACCATCACACGTGCATAAGCATCGCCTTCGTACTCAAGTGGCACATCGAAGTCGTAGTTTTCATAACCGCTATAAGGACGGTATTTACGAACATCAAAATCAATACCAGTTGCACGCAAACCTGTACCAGTCACACCCCAAGCCAATGCAGATTTCGCATCATATTGAGCTACGTTACGCGTACGACCCACAAACACAGAGTTTTTAAGTGCTGCTGTGTAGTATTCATTCATACGTTTCGGCATCCAATCTAGGATTTCACGAATCAGATGCTGCCAGTTATTTGGCAAGTCATGCGCTGTACCACCGATACGGAACCATGCTGGGTGCATACGGTAACCAGTGATCGCTTCAATTGCGTCATATATTTTTTGACGATCCGCAAACATGTAGAAGACAGGTGTCATACCGCCGGCATCTTGAATTGCAGTACCGATGAACAATAAGTGGTTATTGATACGGAATAATTCAGACATCATGACACGGATACATTGCGCACGGTCAGGTACAGTAATACCCGCCATTTGCTCCACACCCATCACATAAGGCATATTTTGCGCACAACCACCCAAGTAATCCACACGGTCGGTATAAGGAATGAATGAATGCCAAGTTTGACGTTCGGACATCTTTTCCACACCACGGTGGTGATAACCGATATCAGGCACACAGTCTTTCACTTCTTCACCATCCAACTGCAAGATTACACGGAAAGCACCGTGCGCAGATGGGTGGTTAGGACCTAAGTTAAGGAACATGAAGTCTTCGTCGTCATTTCCACGTTTCATACCCCAATCTTCAGGTACGAAACGAAGGTGTTCCTGTTCATAGTCCTGCTTCGCTTGGTTCTGCATATACGGTGTATATTCAGTAGCACGCGCAGAATACTCTTTACGAAGTGGATGACCTTCCCAGTATGTTGGCAACAAAATACGACGAAGCATTGGATGCCCTTCGAAATTGATCCCGAACATATCGTAAGCTTCACGCTCGTACCAGTTGGCATTTGGCCAAATGTTGGTTGCCGTTGGAAGATTTACATCATTTTCATTCAACGCAACTTTGATACGAATATCACTATTTCGCTCAAGCGATAACAAGTGATAGAACACAGTAAAGTCAGACGCAGGCAAACCGTCGCGGTGTGTACGTAAACGTTCATCTACCGCAGACAAGTCAAACAACATCACGTATGGACGTGACACTGTACGCAAGAACATTAAAACTTCTTGTACGCGCGCGCGCTCAACCCAGACTGTTGGAAAGTCTTCAAAAGTCGTTTGCACATAGAAGTTCTCACCAAATTTGGTTTTGAGCTCTTCTACAATTGCAAATGCTGGGCGTGAATCAACTTGCGGTGATTCTGGCATAGCGTTTTCAGTTTCAGCCATTGGCTTGGCTTCCTATTTAATACAAATTCATTCAACCTAAACGACAATTACACCCAAGCCGGGTGCATCAAAATTTATCGTTTAAATTATTTAATTTCATCCATAGAGCGTAAGTTTTTCACTGCAATACGTTCAGCATTCTTACGGTCACGTTCTGGCATCATCTTTGGCTTATATACTGGCTTAAGATCATCACCAATCACGGCAGAAAGTGGACGGCGCTCTAGTTGAATTTGGTCTTGTAACAACATTAATGCTTGGATTAATGCTTCTGGACGTGGTGGGCAACCTGGAATATAAACATCAACTGGGATGATTTTATCCACACCTTGTACAACTGAATAAATATCGTACATACCGCCAGAGTTTGCACATGCGCCCATTGAAATAACCCACTTCGGTTCCAACATTTGTTCATATAAACGTTGAATAACTGGAGCCATTTTGACGAAACATGTACCTGCAACAATCATCAAATCCGCTTGACGAGGTGAAGCACGGATTACTTCGGCACCGAAACGCGACAAGTCATGCACGCCTGTCAAAGTCGTTGCATACTCTACGTAGCAGCAAGATGTACCAAAGTTAAACGGCCAAACTGAGTTCTTACGTCCCCAGTTCACTGCTGTATGTGCCACGTCCTCTAAACGAGTCATGAACACATTTTTATTCACTTCTTCTTCAAGCGGATCCGTTACGATTTGACGCTCTTGAAGTGGATATTGATCAGCATCCGGATTCGCACGGGTTAATGTATATTTCATCCCGAGTTACTCCTTGTCAGACGATTTAGCCGGTGATTTATCTTTCACACGACCAGATGATTGAGCTGGGATTTGACCCGTAGGATCCATAACCAACTCTTCAATTGAATTAAAGCGAGTGATTTCTGCAATGTTCATATTTGGAGAACCAACTTTAGGTTTAATCCCTGCTGCTTTACGCTTGTCTGAAGGCGACCAGTTAAGCGCACCAGTAGACAACTCATAAACCAAACCAACGAGTAAAACTAAAATAAATACTGCTGCTGTTGTAAACCCAACCCAACCCACTTCACGAACAGAGTTCGCCCATGCGTAAAGGTAAAGCGCCTCTAAGTCGAATACGACGAAGAAGATAGCAACCAAATAGAACTTTGCTGATAGGCGGATACGTGCACCACCAGCACCAACCACACCTGATTCAAATTGCTCTTGCTTGGCACGGCCCCATGACTTACCCCCAAGGAGTAATGGAACGGTCAGCATAAAGACGCAAAGAAATGTAACGCCGATCACGAAGGCAATAATTGCCCATTCGTATGGAGTAATGGCACTCATGCGGGGATAACTCCTGGCAGGCCTAATTTATTAACAAAGAATGTATGTATTGGCCTTCAAATACACCAAACACAAAATTAATCCCGCCAATTGTACCCGATTGATGACGTAAGTTGCTAGCTTATAGATATTCGTCTTTAGGATGATTTCTCGTCGTTTTTTGAGATTTTTTCTATGCAAGCCCTTTTATTTTAAAACTGATCGTTTTCTTAAATAAAACAGTACTATTCTATTATTTTTCTAAATTTTCATCTTACAGCTGGAATTCACAAACCTGTGGAAGCCCCTCAAATCATTTACACCATCTCTCTACACATGGCAGACCATCTACCAAAACGAGAAAAATCAACCGAACCAACCGTTTTTTTATTCATCAAACATAGATAAAAGCAAATTAAGTCACTCATAATTTTTGTGTTTATTTGCAAATCAAATCAATCAATAGATGCACTCAGCTTTTTCTTATGCTATTGATATAAATAACCAACAACAAAGAATAAGGAGCACCGAATGAGCCTAGAATTCACCCATAAACCTAATTATTTTTTATTTGCCCAGTTGCTTATTCGCCATGTTGAAAACTATGTCCGTAAACACCCCGATGCCAATAATGCTATTTTTGATTTACGCGACATTTATGAACTTTTTCGTCAAGACAAAGCTTCAGCTACCACCAATCTCGATGGCATTATGAATATTGTAGATGAATACAAAATTGAAACGATCAATGGTGACCAAAAGCTCATTAGCCGCTATGGCATAGATATACAAAACAATTCTCTGCTGATTGACTTTAATGCCAGTGCGCTTGAAAGCCTAAAGCAAGGCAAGCAAATTATTTCTCCTGATGCCACTATTCAAGAATAAAAAAATAATGAAAAAAAAGCACCGAACCTCGGTGCTTTTTCATACCACATAAAAATTAGTTTTTGGTGTCTGTGTTTTCTTTGACATTATATTTCTTTTTAGACTTACTAAAACGATGTGCTGGCCATGTCATGGTAAAACGCGCGCCCCCTAAACTTGGACTTTGATCAACCATTACACGCCCACCAAACCAGTAAGCAATACGACTCACAATTGAAAGCCCCAAACCATAACCACCAGATGCACGAGTCCGACTATCATCTAAACGAGCAAATGCCTCAAAAACACGCTCACGCTCATCTTCGGGAATACCTGGCCCATCGTCTTCCACACAGACATAAGCCATCCCATTTTCATTTATACCACCACTCACCAACACCTGATGGTCACCATAACGTACGGCATTGCCGACTAAGTTTTGTACTACACGATGTAAGTAACGACGTTCAGCTTCAACCTGTAACGTTAAAGGTGGTGCATTTAAGTTGATTTCCTTTTGAGTCTTTAAGGCTTCAGTCTCTACCACCACCTGATCCAACACTTCAAACAAGACAATATTTTCAATATCGAGTGATGGCGTACCTTGCTCTAATTTGGCATAAGTCATAATTTCATCAATTAAAGTATTTAAGGCCTCAATATCTTTATCAATCATATCAACTTGCTGCAGGCGGTATTCATAATCGTCTTCTTCCGCCAACATTTCCATCCCAAAACGGATGCGCGCAACAGGCGTACGAAGCTCATGGGATACGGCACGCATGAGTTCACGCTGTGCTTCAATCAAACGCTGAATGTGATCGGACATGCTGTTATAACTATTCGCCAGACTCGCCATTTCGTCTTTACCATCGACAGGCAAACGTAAAGTCATATCCCCTGCTTTCATACGGTTCAAACCATAATTAACCTCTCGCAACTTACGTTGCATAGGCACTAGCAAACCATATACCCCTAAACTGAGCACAAACAAACTTAATAAGGTAATCCCTGCTGCAAGCTGAAATGGCATCCAGTTGAAAATAGGTACAGGCCCAAGCACCAACACTTTATTCGGTGAACTTGGCAAAGGAGGAGAAACAATAGAAATGGTTGTACCGCGCACGGAAGCGCTATCGCGATATAAGATCACACTATGATCTAAACGCAATCGACCAATTTGCTCAGACTCAAGCGCAAGATTTTGCACTTCTTCAATATGTACAGGATAAGAGAAATACTTTTGTATTTTCGCTAAATACTCTTCCTCTTGACCTGGGTAATAGACCAAATAATCAAGAATAAAAATCGGGAGTGCTTTCATTTGCAACTCCCCAATTTTATCTACCTTAATATAGAGTAAATGATTTGGGTCATCTTTTAGACCAAGAATCAGATACGCAACTTGCGTTTGCGCATCATAACGTACAGCGGCTTTACGCTCACTAATCCGTTTAGTCTCTGCTCGAGTTAAATTAACTTTACTTGCAGGAATCATATTAATGGGCAGTTCAAGCAGATCAGACGCATCTGAAATCCAGTCTGCTTTTTGCTGCGCGTTGGTTTGACGAGATACACCTTCACTAATAATAAAGGAAATCCCATCTGTTAATGATTCGCGATATTCTTGCACTCGCTGATAATTAATAATTTGCACAAGCAAATACGCCATGAGAGCTACGATAGCAACCAGCACGACTAACCCTGCATAGATACGCAAGAATATACTGTGTTTGAACACTAAAAATGTCCCACTTTAACGAATCAAATAGATGACTTAGATACCATTGGTTTCTTTAACAAATAAATAGCCTTTGCTACGTACCGTTTTAATACGTTTTGGATTTTCAGGATCATCGCCAATTTTTGGACGAATACGTGAAATACGTACATCAATTGAACGGTCCTGACCATCATATTCAATACCGCGTAAACGCTCAAAAATATCTTCACGCGATAAGATACGACCAGCATTTGAAGCAAGTAACCACAATAAATCATATTCAGCACTGGTGAAGTCAACCAATTCACCATTTAAAGTCACTGAGCGACCACCGTTGTCGATCACCAGATCATCAAATTCAATGCGCTGCGCAACTTCATCTTCTGGCGCCTTGTCGGTACGACGTAATAATGCACGGATACGTGCAAGTAAAACGCGTGGCTGAACTGGTTTTGCCACATAGTCATCTGCACCCATTTCCAGACCAAGCACTTGATCCATATCTTCTGTACGTGCAGTCAACATCAAAATCGGTTGATGGTAATGTGGACGAACTTCACGACAAATCGTTAAGCCATCAGCACCTGGAAGCATGACATCTAGCACCACCATATCGGGTTGTTCTGCAATAATACGGCGAATGGCACGGTTACCATCGGGCTCTACCCCAACCTCAAGACCATTACGAATCAGGTATTCTTGAGTTAAGCGAGCTAGACGCTCATCGTCTTCTACGATTAAAATTTTTGGTAACTTTTCTTCTTGGCTCATGGAGTGCCCCTTTATTTTGACGACTTAACGTATCCTTTAAAATCCAAGGGATACGCTCTGATATAGTTTGCAATATACACACGTTTACATTGTAAACAAGATCTTGTTCACCAAACTGATACATCAAAGTAGCATTTTGTTATACATTTTTTTAAGCACAAAATAAGCACTTTCTCGCGTTTGCTCTATATCCAACCAAAGCAAAGAAACGTTTCTTTACAAATTGATGTTTTTTCACGCCAAACCACTGCTTTCAACCGTTTATTTCTACTCCGCACATCTCTTTTTCACTTATCCACAATGTTATCTATAAGTACTTAAACCGAGCTTTGTTATGCTATCGCCTTGTCTAATAAGGCTTAATACAAGAATCATAAAAAAGGGATTTTTTTAGCGACCATTTCAATACAAGAGCAATCGAAATTTTTAATAAAATGTCAATATTGATCTACCCCGAATTTTCCCGTATCTTGTGTTCAATTAATTTTTAAACCACTAGGTCTTGTGTTTAAACCTCAAACACTGTGGCATAAAAATTGCCCAGTTCAAATGGTCCATAGACATAAAAATAGATGACAAAATGGAGCTATGCTAGCATGAGCGTATCAAATTCAACCCCTGGTCAAATTCAGGTGATTAAACGCACTGGAGATGTTGCCAGCTTTGACGCAGAAAAAATCTCTGTTGCTATTGGTAAAGCATTTTTAGCTGTTGAGGGTCAACAAAGTGCTGACTCAAGCCGCATCCACGATCGTATTTCACAACTTACCGAGATGGTATTAAATACATTTACGCGTCGCTTACCTTCTGGCGGTACAATCCACATCGAAGAAATCCAAGACCAAGTTGAACTTGCGCTAATGCGTACAGGTGAACAGAAAGTTGCTCGCGCGTATGTCATCTACCGCGATCAACGTGCTGACGCACGTAAACAAGCAGGTGAAAACCATCACCCAACACTACAAATCACTGACGCCAATGGTCAGCTTCAACCGCTTGACATGCGTAAGCTTGAAGCAACAGTAACCAAAGCGGCTGAAGGTTTAGAAGGCATTAATGTTCAAGCGATCATCGACGAAACCATTAAAAACCTCTACAACGGTGTAAAAGCGTCTGACATCGCAACGACGATGATGATGGCTACACGTACACGTATCGAACAAGAACCAAACTATACCTATGTCACGGCTCGCTTACTGCGTGATGAATTGGTTGCAACAGGTTTAACGTTCCTTGGCTTGTCTGAAGACACAGCTGAAGGCGATGCTTTAGAAACCTTCCTGAAGAAAGGTATTGCATTAGACCTCCTTTCACCAGAGCTACTTAACTTTGACCTTGCAAAATTGGCAGCAGCGATTCAACCAGAACGTTCAAACCAATTTACTTACTTAGGTTTACAGACTTTATTTGATCGTTACTTCATCCACTCAGATGGCGTACGTTTCGAATTACCACAATTATTCTTCATGCGCGTTTCGATGGGTCTTTCACTCAACGAAGCAAATCGTGAAGAACGTGCAATCGAATTCTATAACTTACTCTCTAGCTTCGATTACATGGCATCTACGCCTACTCTGTTTAACTCAGGTACGCTACGTCCACAGTTGTCTAGCTGTTACTTGACTACGATTGATGATGACCTGTATGACATTTATGGCGCTATGCGTGATAACGCAATGCTATCTAAATGGGCAGGCGGTCTAGGTAATGACTGGACGCCAGTTCGTGCCTTGAACTCGTATATCAAAGGGACAAACGGTAAGTCACAAGGTGTCGTTCCATTCCTTAAAGTGGCGAACGATACTGCTGTTGCGGTAAACCAAGGTGGTAAACGTAAAGGTGCAGTCTGTGCATACCTTGAAACTTGGCACTTAGACATCGAAGAGTTCCTAGAGCTACGTAAAAACACTGGTGATGACCGTCGCCGTACGCATGACATGAACACAGCAAACTGGGTTCCTGACTTATTTATGCAACGTGTTTTTGAAGATGCAGAATGGACACTGTTCACGCCGTCTGAAACACCAGACCTACACGACTTAACAGGTGCAGAATTCGCTGAGCGTTATGCACACTATGAAGCAATTGCAAAAGAAACAAACATGTTGCACAAGAAAATCCGTGCAAAAGATTTGTGGCGCAAAATGCTGTCGATGTTGTTTGAAACTGGTCACCCGTGGATCACATTCAAAGACGTATGTAACTTACGTTCACCACAACAACACGTTGGTGTAGTTCACTCTTCTAACTTGTGTACAGAAATCACATTAAACACAAGCAAAGATGAAATCGCGGTATGTAACTTAGGTTCGATCAACCTTGTACAACACGTTCAAGGTGGTGTGTTAGACCGTGAAAAGCTTGCACGTACAGTAAAAACAGCGGTTCGTATGCTCGATAATGTAATCGACATTAACTACTATGCAGTTCCTCAAGCGAAAAACTCAAACTTGAAACACCGCCCAGTGGGTATGGGTATCATGGGCTTCCAAGATGCGCTATATGAAATGCAACTGGCTTATGGTTCTGATGCCGCAGTAGACTTTGCTGATGAGTCGATGGAAGTGATCAGCTACTATGCGATCCAAACATCAAGCGATCTCGCACTTGAGCGCGGCACTTACGAGACATTTAAAGGTTCACTGTGGGATCAAGGGATTCTACCAATTGACTCACTTGACCTTGTTGCAAAATCACGCCCTGAGCGTATGTTTGAAGTTGACCGTACTCAACGTTTGGACTGGGACACTTTACGTGCCAAAGTTCAAAAAGATGGTATGCGTAACTCAAACGTGATGGCCATTGCACCGACTGCAACCATTTCAAACATTTGTGGTGTTTCTCAGTCGATTGAACCAACATTCCAAAACTTATATGTAAAATCTAACCTATCAGGTGAGTTCACTGTGATCAACCCGTACCTCGTACGTGCGTTGAAAGACCGTGGTTTGTGGGATTCTGTGATGGTCAATGACCTGAAACACTTCGAGGGTTCAGTTCAGAAAATTTCGCGTATTCCTGAAGAGCTTAAAGCGATCTTCGCGACTGCGTTTGAAGTTGAGCCACGCTGGATTGTGGATGCTGCATCACGTCGTCAAAAATGGATTGACCAAGCACAATCTCTAAACCTTTACATCTCTGGTGCAAACGGTAAGAAACTTGACTTGACCTATAAAATGGCTTGGTTGCGCGGTTTAAAAACGACGTATTACCTCCGTGCTTTAGGTGCAACATCTGCCGAAAAATCAACCATTAACACAGGTGCATTGAATGCAGTAAAACCTGCAACTGTAACGGCAGCGCCTGTTGCAGCAGTTGCTCAGGAAGTTAAACCAGAAGTGGTTGCTGAAGATGAAGGCTTCGGTCAAGCAGCTCCAGTGCCAATGGCATGTTCAATTGACAATCCAGACTGTGAGGCTTGTCAGTAATAACCTCCCCTAACCCCTCCTAAAAGGAGGGGAATTACACCAAACTTATTGAGGTGTAAAGTCCCTCTTTTATAAAGAGGGATTTAGGGAGATTAAAAAGTTAAAGATACCCAAGGAAATTACCATGCTCCATATGACACATAACTACATGTTAGGTCTTACAGCCTTGGTGCTTTCCTTTGTGGTTTTGTTTTACATGCCAATCGCCTATTTTTGGGTGAAAGTCAATCAAGCTAAAAAGCGAAAGCAAAATAAGTCATGAGAATCATGCTCTAGACATCATTTTAGAGTAACGATTGGCAAAACTTAATTTTGCTTTCACAAATTAAGCGTATAGTAGGACATCTCAGCTTTGCTGGATGTCAATAAAAGATATAAAGCAACGTAGAGAGAATTGATATGTCTATCCTAAGTTGGGACGATTTCGAAAATGATTCGCAAAAACCGGCTGCACCTGAACACAAGTCTGCGCCCGTCGAACCGCAAAAAGCGGCTAATCCGCAGATGGTATCTGCTGCAGAGCAACCACAGAAGAATGTGGCAACTACACAATCCGCTTCAACCCCTCGAAGCGGATCAACAAATCCAGCCGATCCGTTGGCAAGAGCATCTCACGCCTTAGAAAGCTTAGATGTTGCTCCAGGTCTAGAAGAACTAGAAATGGGTGCGCAACGTGTACAAGTTGACGACAAGGCGATGATTAACTGTCGTGCTGACCTCAACCAACTTGTACCGTTCAAATACGAATGGGCTTGGCAGAAATATCTAGATGGTTGCGCAAACCACTGGATGCCACAAGAAGTAAACATGAACCATGACATCGCGCTTTGGAAGTCTGAAAATGGCTTAACTGAAGATGAGCGTACCATCGTCATGCGTTCTTTAGGTTTCTTCTCAACTGCTGACTCTTTGGTTGCCAACAACTTAGTACTGGCAATTTACCGTCACATTACTAACCCTGAATGCCGCCAGTACATTTTGCGTCAAGCGTTTGAAGAAGCAATTCACACACATGCTTACCAATACTGTATCGAATCTTTGGGTATGGATGAAGGTGAAGTCTTCAACATGTACCGCGAAGTACCAAGTGTTGCACGTAAAGCAGCTTGGGGCCTCAAATATACTCAGTCTTTAAGTGACCCTTCGTTCAAAACAGGCACACCTGAAAACGATCAGATTTTGCTTCGTAACTTGATCGCATTCTACTGCGTACTGGAAGGAATTTTCTTCTACTGTGGCTTCAGCCAAATCTTGTCGATGGGCCGTCGTAATAAGATGAATGGTGTTGCTGAGCAATTCCAGTACATCTTACGTGATGAGTCGATGCACTTGAATTTTGGTATAGATATGATTAACCAAATCAAGATTGAAAACCCTCACCTCTGGACAGCCGAATTCCAAGAAGAAATCATTCAAATGATTCTTGAAGGCACGATGCTTGAAATTGAATACGCACGTGACACGATGCCACGCGGTGTATTGGGTATGAATGCAGCAATGATGGAAGAATACTTAAAATTCATTTGTAACCGTCGTTTAGCGCAGCTTGGTTTACCAGAGCAGTTCGCTGGTGTAAACAATCCATTCCAGTGGATGTCTGAAATGATGGACTTACGTAAAGAGAAGAACTTCTTCGAAACACGTGTAACGGATTACCAAACGGGGGGAGCTTTGAGCTGGTAAAATAAAACAGCCGCGTCACGCGACACATAAGTTGTCATTTACGACACATAAAATGTCATTGCGCGACACATAAGTTGTCATTGAGAAAACCGCCATTCATGGCGGTTTTTCATCTTAAAGCAAAATAATTTCTTCTTGTTCAAACCATTCTTTCTGAATTAGCTTTTCTTTTAATAAATTAGGATTTTTTGTATAGCAAACAACAGCTAAACTTTTTTCAGAACGACTACAAATCACATAGAATAATCTTCTAGTACGAGACAGAGCACTATCGAGTCCTAAAGATTCATTCTTTATATCTGTTACACTTAAGTCTTTAATACCTAAAAATTTTTCATAATCAAACAAAAAACCACCTGCTTCATCATCATCTAGAATCGCCATTACTCTCTCAAACTGTAAGCCTTTAACACCTTGATGAGTATCAAAAGCTGAACTTCCATCAATATAGGATGCGTATTTAAATAATTGATCTATTGGGGCATCCAAGGCCTGGCTATATGCAAGAAGTTCTGAGGATATCTCTTCCTCATCGAGACCATGAATATCCAAAATTAATGCTTGTAATAATGATGGTGGAATATTCAAGAGGTTATGTTCATAAATATAAGTAAGAATAATTTTTATAGAATTATTATCATCCATCAATAAATTAAACAGTTTATTTTTTTTATCTCTTATGCTTTTTAAATAATCCAATTGGTTTTCTATAATGGAAAAGTTTCGGAAAATATCTGAACTAGTTCTTAAAACTTTTATGATACCAAAATCATTTTGAGACATTATAGAATTAATGAACTCACAGAATATACCCACTAAGAATCTTAAGGATTGGGTATCAGCAGTACTTAATTTATTACGCAATGCAGAATCATCATATAGTGGCTTATAAAATACATGAAATCCAGAACGAGTTGCAGCCATATGATGTTCTAAAATTAAAGTCTTTATCTCAGATCTTATATTCCATTTATCGTCATTAGTTATTTCTCTCATGGTTTTGCATATTTCATCTTCAACTAACAATTTATTCAAATTTGGCTTATTAGTATCAACAATTAAGCAGCGAACAAACCCATCATGATTGACTTTAGATTCTTGTTGAAATTTATCGGCATCGAATCTTACTTTATTAATTAATGTCACCACCCTTTTCGGACATCTCCAATTTTCAACCTTTTGTGGTCGCCTCCAATCTTCAGGTGCAAAGGCATCTAAATCTTTTTTATTATTGGTAAAAATACGTTGCATATTGTCGCCAAACAAACCAATCACAAATTGATTATGAAACTCAACCTGTGTTTGGACTAATGCTTCAATTACTTTTTCATAGGTATCTTGAGCTTCATCAAGAAAGAGAATTGGATATTTATTCACTAAAATTTTTTTAAAAGACTTCTTCTCTATTAATAATCTTGAAAAGATATCTATAACTTCTGAGTGCTCTAATGAACTTTCCTCAACATTTGAAGAATTCGGATTATAAGAAAAGCGTTTAGTTGAATCTAGAGTAGATAACCTTTTTAAAGACTTTGCAATTCTCGCCTGCCTACTTAAACTAGTCTTATTCTGTAAATTTTTAGATTTACTTAAGGCTTCTTCCTCATCACGAACAGTCTCTTGCAATTTCTCCCTAATAATCTCTTTAATTTCTTTTGTAAAAGGTGAAATTAAACTCCAAGCAAAACTATGTATCGTACTAACAAAAAAATTACTATCAAAGTTTATCCGTTCTTTAATTTCATCACAGGCAGCATTTGTATATGTTATCACAGCAAGTTTTTTATTTTCTCGACTCAGAGACAAAAGAATATTTTCTTTTATCTTCTTGAGTGTTTGATGCAACGTATGTGTTTTGCCTGCACCAGCACCTGCATATAAAACAAAACTTTGAGGGGGCGTTGAAGATATATAATCAAAAATTAAATCTTCTAAAACAACAGTATCAACAGTCTGCATTAAATTCCCCTTTTACCAACTCTTCAATACCTGTTATTTTCTTTTCTAGCCAACTTAGCCCTTCATCAATATATTGAGGTGTTTTTAATTCTTTTGGCTCTAGTCCATAAATTAAATCCATCGCCATATCAACCTTATTACTGTCTAACGCAGAAAAAATACTCAGCCTAAAATCATCAACGTCCTCACACTCCTCAGCCTTCATCATTTTTAATAGAACGCCTGTTGCTTTTACCCGTTTATCATCTTTATCTATATCTTTTTTAAAGACATTATTAATCAAAGTTCTGTTTTCAAAATAAGCTGACTCTTCAAATGTATAAGGAAATGCTATTTTCTGTTCACCTTTAAAATCAAAAGAGACTTGAGTTTGGTAACTAACTCTTATATTTCCATTAGCTTTATCTTCATATCCCAATTTTAATAGTTCATCAATTTTATCTTTCATCGGGAACCATTTTATTAGTGTATCGTTATTCGTTAATTGGTTCGCATTAAGAAGAGGAATACGTTTCTCATACTTTACTTTTTCAGTACCATCTTTATTCATTTTAATATTCCCTTTTTCATCTACTTGAATTGTTTTTATAACTGAGTCCAAATCAGTAATAATCAAACAGGGTAAATCAATTTTTTCAATCAAACTTTGCAATCTATGAGCATGTGCTCCACCAACTGAAAGGATTGAGATATAACTACTATTAAGTTTAGGAAAATGATTTTTAATAAAATGAGGAACTAACAACCTTTCAGCATCACCTTCAACTAAAATAATTCCATTCGCAAAAAATAAATCACAGTGAGTAGTTTTAATATAACGAGTAACAAACTTCTCGTTTTGTAATGCATTCTCATCAAAAGTTTTAGAAAGATCTACTACCTCTGCATATGGTATTAAGTCACTATTTTTTCTTTTAAAGTAACGTAGATTTGAAAAGTCTAGTTCTCGTGCCAAATAGCTTGAATGAGTACTTACCAATAATTGTGTTCTACAATGATTAGGTTGACCATGACACAAGGTTTCATATGCTTTTTTTATAAAAACTTGCTGAACCTGCGCATGTAAATGAGCCTCAGGTTCTTCAATAAGAACTAAATGTAAAGGTTCTATAGGTTCTTGATCTAATCTATTACTTCTTAACCAAGATTCACGAAAATCTATCAATGTTAAAGTGATAGAAATTAAGCGCCGAAAACCTAATCCATTTAACCCTTCGGGGATTCTAATTTCCTCGTCACCATCATCATTATTGATCTTAAAGCGTATGGCACTTTCATGACCTAATGTTTCTATTTGATCAATCTTACTGGAAATACTTATATTAGGATCATTTTTACTTCCTGGATAACCTAAATCTCTTATTTCACTTAATATTTCCGAAAATGTTTCTGTTAAAGTTGTATCGAAAGCACTTTTAGAATCATTTACAGCTCTAATTGCTACCAAATCATTAGCTGTTTTCCTACGATCATCATTATCAAAATGTGATTTATAAAAGCTTTGAATAATAGTTGATAATAGATTTTTTGCACCATTGCTATTAAAAAAACCAGCATCTTCACCAATGACATCTATTTTTATTAAACCTTTCAGAGGTTCACTAGTTTCCAATTGTAACTCTTCTGAATTCTCAACATCTGGATCAATAACATATGATTTTATTCTAAAATATTTATCTAGATGACGGCTTAAAAACTCTTGTATATTTTCATTTGGCCAAAGATTACTAAGTTCTATTTGTCCATTTTCCGACTTAACTCTCTTATTCTCATTGCATAATTCAACGAAATCATTCCGCAATTCTTCTATATTTTTAGGTTCTAACCTTAATCTCAAACCAATGAGCCCCCCATCCCAATCTAAAGAAGGTAAAAACTCTATTACATGGTGAATTTCAGAAGATTCAACACTAATAATTATATCTAAAGTAGGGCACAGAATTTTCCACTCTTGTAATTCTTCTTTTGGATTCATTACAACGGTTTTATCAAACCAATATTGAGCTTTTTTGTTTAATTCCACCCAATTATCAAATGTAAAATCTGTGTATTTAAAGCCTTCATTTGAAGCATCATGTTTTAGAAATAATTTTAAAACTTTCATCGCAGAGGTTTTTCCACTGTTATTTGCACCAACAAGAATTGTTTGATCTGATGAAAAACTCAGTGAACAGTTTTTTAGTTTTCGGAAATTTTTAATCTCTACTTTTTCAATTTTCATATGAGCTCCTAATTATTTTAAAATAACCAAATATAGCCCATGATTTATTTTTTATCTACAAACAATAATAATTTCAACAACCTAATTAAATATAATTTAAGGCTTTTAAGAAATGAATTCCGCAATATTTGTTTTTAAAACAGACAACCAATCTATCAATTCAATCACATCAAGTCTTCTTTCTAAAATTTCTACTTTAGACACATAAGACTGCGGCTTATTCAAAAGACGTGCCAGCTCAACCTGAGTCACATTTTGTGACTCACGCAGTTCTATAAGTTTCTTCATTAGGTCTTGATACCTAGGATCGTGTATTGAGCGCATGGCTCAATATCAGTTACAATTAAAAATATCCCAAAATAGGATATTTTTAATTAACCCTATCTGTTTGCTGAAATTTTTCTTATGGATAATGATTGAACGATAGTTTAGGAATTCACTATGAAACAAAAATTTTCTGTAGCTCAAATCAACAGTATTGTTAAAAAGAATTTAGCAGGTGCAACTGTCGAACAACTGTGCCAAGAGTATAAAATAAGTGTCGCTACTTTCTATCGTTGGAAAGCAAGTTATATAGATATTAATGAGCAAATTCTTATTCGCTTAGATAAATTGGAACAAGAAAATTTAGTTCTTAAACAAATGTATGCCGAAGAAAGACTGTCTAAGCGCCTAGAAATATAGAGCTTTTAATACACTTATTCATTTTATGATTCTTATCACCTATTCTTCACGGTGCAATATCTCTCGTTAAAAATCTCGAATGTAAATTTCAAAGATAATTTGCATTCGAAGCAGTTCAGATTGCATCTGTTGTCAAAATATTAGCCCCTTCAAACAGACTTAGAACTCGTTTTTCATGCAACAAATCTGATAATGCTCTTATATTTTCCTTCCTTGTAATACCCACTCTCCCCTTATCTTCCATTGCTAACAATAGATTTATCAAAATTCTCAAATTTTTTGAGAAATTATCTACAAAACTTTTACCCAATACTTCCTTTGTTGAGCTAACTAAAGAAAAGACATTCCAATTAACTAAGGAAATAAAGTGCTCACGATAATTAAAGAATGGAAGTTCAGTACATATAATAAGTAAAGTCCTATAAATAGACTGACTTAATGCAGAAGTATCCTCTTCCCTTTGAACAGCCAATTTAAAAAAAATTATCTGTGCTGCCAATGCATCCAATCCAGCTAAATACTCTAGTTGGCGTAATTTTCTTTTAGATAGATGCGTGACTAATGCACTCCCACAATCGTATTTGTTAGCTTTATAAAGAGTACGTTGGACTTCCCACGATAGGTTTCTAAGCTCATCACTTAACAACGAATCAATACTAATGGAGTTATTCATGACTTGCCAAAGCGTATGTTTAAGAAGCATAGAGCTGCCTTGCACATGAGATTCTGCTTGGCCTATAAGTATAGGACTTGGGGTATGTTTACCTAAGCGATAACCTCGCCATTTATTATTATGATAAGCATCACCATGCTTATTTTTGTTAAAAGCATCTGGCTCAATTACTTTTTCAATTTGATAATCTGAATTTTTAGATAAATTGACCCTGATATACCAATACCATAATGAAACTCGAACGATATCTAACTCGCTTCTTTTTTCCATTTGTGTATTTTTCATTTTTTAGTCAGTCTCAAAAAAAACTCTAACTATAGTTATTTATAATTTAAAAACAATAAATTAAAAATTTGTGTAGAGTAAAAGATTGAGCTGATTTTACTTTCTACACAACTTTTTTTAAAAGATATATGCTTCTGTTGTGACAGGACAATACAAGAAGCCCTATGCAAAACCATTTAATAGTTGATGCAACAACAATTGAAAAAGAGCTATTTGACCGTTACGGCCCACTAATAGCTGATGATGCTTTAAGAATTGCTTTAGGTTACAAAACCACAGATGCTTTTCGTCAAGCATTAACACGTAAAACTGTTCCTATTCCTATTTTCACTTTCCCAAATCGTCGTGGAAAATATGCGTTAGTAAAAGATGTTGCTACATGGCTAGCAAACCAAAGAAACTCATCTTTAGAGCCGAACCATAACCACTAAATTGTCATTTTTCAAAAAATTATTATGGAGTCATCATGAAAAACTAAACCAAAAATCAATAAAAAACGGACCCTAAAAGGATCCGTTTGTGACTTTATATAGAAGCATATAAAGACCTGAGAATCATAGTATCTTCTCTATATCGTCACCAGTCAAGTAAGTACTATTCCATTGGAATAGTACAGATTAGCTCATTCTCAAATGTTTATTGAGAATAGGATTACTTCTGGATAAACAGATATGTCTTATAAAACATTTTTTTCAAAAACTGATATTCAAATAAATATCCTTGAACAAATCAGGATTGCATTTGAATCAACAGCAAATGTAGCAGCTACACTTCATGGACAACGTAAAATCTATCAAGGTGCTTTTGGCCGTCGAACGTCCCTATTCCCTAGTCAAAAGTGTTGCGGTGCAATACCACTAGAAAGCCGTCTTGAACTGGCTCATGCGATCAGTTTAGAACAAAATCCAAACGTCATTAATTATCGATCACAAGCATTAAAAATTTTACTAGTCAACGAACAGTATTGTTTTCCAGATTTCTTGGTTCAAACCAAAGAAGGTGCTTATGAAGTTCATGAAGTCAAACCATCCATAGCATCATTGTCAACTGATGACTTAAACCGCTTTGCAAAACTTTCTGATCTACTCCACTCAATTGATATTACTTTTAAGCTAATAGATCACACAGACTTACCAAGTGAATCAGAAATTTCGCAGCTACTTTACTGGTATCAAAGAGGACATAGATTCAATTGGAACACCTTCGAAATCAATTACGCCTTACGTCACTTAAATTTCGAAGAATTTTATACCTCACAGCAAGTCTACAAAACACTTGAATCAATAGGTCTTAAACAAGAACTCGCTGATTATTTATTTTTTCATAAAAAAATTAAGCTTCGCTCAGAAAATATGAATAGTCGAAAGGTCTATTAATATGGAAAACTCTCTTTTTATACCCCAATCTGGTTTTCGTTTTTATTTTAAAACACATCCCGACTATATTTTTGAAATCGGATCTATAACCTATAATGCTATTCGATATGCTGCTATAGCTGGTGGAAAATCATTTTCAATAACACCCACCGAATTCGAAAGCCGCTATAAATTAGGTGAAATTTTATGTGTATTTGCACCTGAAAAACTCATAATCAACTCCAAATATAGCTCAGAACTTCATCGCAAAGAACGCTATGTTATTAATGCATTACAACTATTGGAGCACCCTACAAGTATTAATCTGCTTTCCAAATTAATTCCCCAAATAGCTTACGACATTAATGACCTTAACCCACCTTCGTGCCGTACTGTAGCAAGATGGATCAATAAATATCAAAGTTCTTCTCAGAATAAACTGTGCTTACAAAATAAACATTCAGGTAATCGCAGTTTACGATTCTCTCCTGAAATTTATCAAATTCTAAATCAAGCAATCAATGAAATCTATTTAAAGCCTGAATACAGAAGTGGTAAAGACGTACTTGCCTATATGCTTGGTCGATTCATGGAACAAGGCATCCCATTAGAACAGTTACCAACACTTCGTAGTATCCAGCGACATATCAAAAAATTAGATCCTTATATTGAATTTAAAATGAAAAAAGGGTCCCGAATAGCGAAGAAAAAATTTCAAGCTGCTGGCAAAAGTATCATTAGTCCATTCGCTCTTTATATGGTCGAAATTGATACACACTATTTAGATCTAATCGTTATTGACCCGAAGACGAAACTTGCTTTAGGCCGACCATTTCTCGCATGTGCAATTGATATCTACTCTAGAGCCATTGTTGGCACTTATATCAATATGTATCCCCCTAGTGCTGCAACTACATTAGAAGTCATCAAAGATATGATTACTCGGCCAAACCAAAAGTTACCAGGAGGAATCCCAAGTATCGTCATTCCAGATAATGGTGTGGAGTTTAAAAACAATGCTCTCGAACGAGTCTGTGAACAGCTGAAAATTACTTTGACTCCTTCCCAAGTAGGTACACCTAATAACAAACCTCATATTGAACGTTTTTTTAGTACGCTCACACATGGGATTATACAAAAACTACCGGGAACAACTTTTTCCAATCCAATGAATAGAGGTGAATACAATTCAAGTAAAATTGCCCAATTAACTTTAGAACAATTAAAACAATATATAGATACGTGGATTCATGAGGTTTATCACCGATCTATCCACCACACGACAGGGCGTTCACCTATCATTATGTGGCAAGATGCCATTGAAGATATAAGACCGAGTTTTCTTACAAATATAGATGCAAAAATTTTATGCCGTAGGCCTATGGAAAGAAGCATTAATCACGGTCAAGTCCATGTAGATGGTATTAGTTATTTTTCACATGCTCTAACTACACTACAAGCTAAAGGCATAAAAAAAGTTACCGTGCTTATAGATGATTTAAATTTAAATGAAGTTTTTATCATTGATCCCGACAAAAACGATGTAATCATTCAAGCAGATTCAACCAATCAAGACTATACATTTGGATTAACACGAGTAACCCATCTTGAAGTTCAAAAACTAAAGAAAATCCAATCTCAATCTGATAAACAAAAAATTGGTTCGATGTCCGATTTATATTATCTGTATAAACTTATGCATGAGATTCAAACTAATCTTGTGAGACGAAAGCCAAGATTGAAACCACTTACTCTTGAGCTTCCCAAGCAGCTACAGAGGATCGAAGAACAACTATTCTCAAAAGACAAGGATATTGCTGAACAAGCTGTTTCCTCAATAAATGTACCTACACCAATTAATCAATTTGGTTCATTGGAGGTTTTTAAACATGGAAAAATTTGAGAATCGTTTTGAACAAATTCGATCTATTAACAATATTGTTATTACTTCTAATGAATTCATGACCGCTTTCACAGGTATACAAGATTGTGTAAAAAGAAGTATTTCATTTAGTGAACCTGTTGGAAGTATGCTTCTAGCTGAAGGAGGACTTGGAAAAACTACGCTCTGTAAAACGATCTTAAGTCTGATGCCTCGTACAGAAAAAATTGAGAAGGATCATAAGAAAAATATCATCCCTGTATGTTATGTAGAGGTACCATCGCCTGCCACAGTTAAATCATTAGCAATAACGATGCTCAAAGAGCTTGGCGATCCTACTTATGAAAATGGGTATGGCACTACTGAATACTTAACTAGCAGGCTTATTTATTTACTCGCACAATGCGAAACTAAGCTTATATTCTTAGATGAATTTCACCATTTATTTGAGCGTAAACCAACATCTACAAGAATGAATCGGACTACAGGCAATTGGCTTAAAACGCTAGTAAACCGAACAGGGATTAGTTTTTGTTTAGTTGGTTTACCTGAGTTTGTCCCACTACTTCAAGTTGATAGCCAGATTGCTCGTAGATTCCCTTTCATCTACCACCTAAATCCATTAACTGTTGACCCTTCAAATGGCGGGAGCATGTTTGCATTTCTCGCTGAAGTTTCAAGAACACTCAATAAGCAAAATATCACATTCTCACCAGCACTAGATAGCCAACTCGTAGGCATGCAAATTCAATTAGCTACGAAAGGCTATCACTCATATGTAATGAGCCTGATTAGGGAAAGTATTACACATGCTTTACATGATAATAGGCAAGTAATAACTCCCCTTGATTTCAGTTATGCATGGAAATTAGGCATCACGCTCTACATTAGCAAACAAAATAAAAATCCATTTGAAATGAATATTTCACAAATCATTTCATTAATTTAATAGTCAAAATTATGCAAAATCCTCTTTTAATACAAGCAATACCTCATAAAGATGAGTCACCAATGAGTTTCTTGTTAAGAACAGCAGAACTCAATGCACATAGTTCAATTTTTAATTTAATAGGCAAAGAAAAGTATCAATCTATCATTCGTCAGTCTTTGAATTATCATATTTCTGATATGAAACGCTTCACTCAAGTCTTAGAAGCATTAAATCTTGATAGTTCTTATAAATTTCTAGCTTTTGAAAGATCAAGGCCAACCAATAGATCTCCTATAATGATTGGAACAATTGAAGTCCCCCATGAATTATTAGAATTAGAAGGTTTACGCTACTGTCCCACTTGTCTTTCTGAAAAAGCATATCTTAGAAAAATATGGACATTAAAGCCTATACATGCATGCCCAATACATTCTTGTTTGTTAATTTATTCTTGTCCTCAATGTAAGAATTTTCTTCTCCCCAAAACAGGGGTTCTAAACTGTTCTCTCTGCGGTTTTAAATTAGATAAAGGACCTGTACAAAAAGTAAAATCAATGGAAAGTATCTATTGGTTTCTTGACATACTGACTCATAGTTCAAATGAAGTTTTTTCAGATTTTGCATCATGCTGGAAAGCATTCAATTCTTTCTTAAAAGATGATAATTCCAATACAAATGAAAATATTTTTTTTAAAGTGTATGAATATTTTTCTGACCCAGAGACTTCTGCCATAAAATTAAGTGAACATATTAACAGTAGAAGTGAGAATTCTCATCCACGTATTCTATTGCTACCATTTCTAAAACATAAAAAACTTTTCAACAAGCATATTAAAATCACCGAAAAGAATTCTTCAGAATATAGAATTAGTGAAAATAGTATTTCCAGAAATCTTAGAAATTATGAAATACAACTGATCTTAAATATTTCTCGATTTGAGCTTGAGAAATTGATAGAAAATGACTTTTTGAAGCTTGGACAGAAAGAACTCTACAAAGGAGATATTGCTAGCAGAGACATAGAACACTTCTTAATTGATACATATTCTCAACCTAAATCTGCACTTCTCACTAACATCGAAGCACCCGCAAACAATGATAGTATGCAATTAAAGGATGTTGCTAAGTTGTTAGGTATCAATTATGACATTGCTAGAAAACTAGCAAAAGCTGGATGGTTCAAATTAGAGAATACAAATGAAATACCACAGACTTTCAAAAAATATTCAAAAGAAAAGGTGAATGAATTCAAAGAAAATTACATACTCGTTAGTCCACTAGCAACACAGCTAAAAGCATCTCCAACTAATCTAGTGGAAAAATTAGCGGCTTTAGGTTTTACTCCTACTAATGGTCCACATATAGATTCAACTGCAATCAATATTTTTTTAAAGATTGATGTCCAAGATATAAAGCCAGATGACTTAAATATGATTAAAGGTTATCCGACTCGTTCTGGAAGGCAAAAAACTACCTTAAATGAAATATCGCATAGTAAGGATTATTACTCTTTAAAAAATGCTGCCGCACTCTTAGAAATCAGCCCCAATAAGGTTGCTGTACTTGTTCAAAAAGGAATTCTGATCAAAGATAAGAACAATCCATTATCAGTTCAAATAGAAGCTAGCTCTCTATTAAGTCTGAAGAACAAACTCAATAGCGAAAATTATATTTCCTATGTAGATGCAGCAAAGCAATTAAATTGTCCCATGAACTGGATGAAAAAATATTGGTGCAATACAGGCTTCTTAAGCATTGAAGATTTAGTCTATTGGAAGCTCATTCCGCGAGAAGAACTCAGTGAAGTACTTAAATTGAAGGAAGTCTATATGACAGGTACTGAAGCTAGTGCATTACTAGGTATGCGTCATTCACATATCACAAACTTGCAAAAGCAAGGACTTATCAAAACCTATTACATGGGTAAAACTGATAAAAAAATTAGGCTTTTTAAACGTTCTGATGTATTAGGTCTGAGCTAGTACATATAAAATAGATTATCACTTTTGATTATGCGTTCTTCGTATAATTAAAAGTGAATCATTTGGAATTTCTACTTTCACCTTGATAGGAACCATATTCCCATTTTGATCTTTAGCTTTAGATGTATATTGGACTAAAGCATTTTTCCCAACACCTCTTAACAAGACTTCAGCATCTTTAATTTCTATGTATTCACCTTTCTTCTCTCCAATTCTGGCTTCAGGAAAAAAATCTTTGAATACTAATTTGATATAAATAAGGCTATTTTTATCATCTTCTCGTACAGAACCTAGTGTATTCTTAATAAAAATATTTGTATCTTTTCCTGCATAAAAAAGATATACGACACTAGGAACGATTAAAACATAAACCAACATTAATAATAATTTTTTATTTTTATAGTCCTTCTCATTCTCAGTTAAATTTTCATTATTTAATTTTTCTGTTTTTAATTGATTTATGATTTTATCAATATAAAATTTTAGTAATAAACTTAAAAAAATCATTGTAATCAAATTCAATAATTTTCCACCATAAAAAGCAAACACAAAGGCCAAGCCAAAAACAGAAAGTAAAAACTTGATAAAAAATTTTCCAATTCGATCAACACTTTCTTTCAAATCTAATTTGATAAAAAAAAGATTCAATAATTTTTTGGCTAACTTTTCTCTAAAATAAAATAAGGTGATACATATATTTTTTAATACACTTAATAAACCAACTAAAGTATTTCCGAGAGCATAGTGTGACCCTAAAAATAACAGATACACAAAACAAAATTTAACTGTGATAAGAAAGAATAAAAGACCATCCCCCAACGACAAATCTGTTGGAAAATAATCAATATAAATAAAATAGCAAAGTATAAGGCATACACCAAAACCAATGATAAACTTAGTAATTAGCCCACTAAATCCTATTAGCCATTCTATCTTCAAGAATAGAAATTTAAGAAATTCTGACATTTTTTATTTTTTTGAATCTAAATTCTTAATAAGAGTCTTCAACAAAATTGACCGCTGGAATTCCTAGACTATTTAATAATTCTGTAGTCATTCGACCATTAACTGTTAATGCTTTATCAACTTGATAATTTGCAATAGCTTTTCTTGTGTTTTTACCCAAATCACCATCAATTTTTCCGGAATAATAACCGAGTCGTAGTAAAGACATTTGTACACGTTTCACCTGTAGCACACGAGCTAATACCGGGTCTTCTGTTGCTCCAATATTAACTGAAGTAGAGTTGCCATAGAAAGGATTAGAGGCTGTATCAGTCCGTGTAGGTACATTACTATATGTTTTTACAGTTATATTTGAACTTTTTTTCGCAGTTGAAGTAGTCCCAGCATATGAACTACTTGTACTTGGTGCACTATAAGTCGGTACAGAATAGGTTGGAAGTTTAGAACTTGAATAGCCCGAATAACCAGTACCAGAATAATGACTCGAATGACTTGAGTGGCTACGATGACTTGAGTGACTTCGATGTGCAGCAAACACATTTTCGTACTCATAATTGAGAGGACGAATTGATACTGGCTCTAAGTTATCATAAGAATCAACAGTCACATTCGCCATTGCTTCCGCTTTATTATGAACGATTGGAGCTGATACAGCAAAAAGAGCTAACGATTTTATAAATTTACTCAAGTTTCCACCGCCCCAAAAAATAATAAGATACTAATTAATAAATATATTATGCAATTTAAGTTTTCATAATATCAACAAGTTTAATTGGCGACAACGTAGATGGCATCCATCCTGATTTGTACCAACTAAATAGTCCACAACAATCAGCTTTAATTTCACAACTATTACATACATCATCATAGGTATTTTTCCAATCAGAAATACTTTTTGCTGCATATTGCCATAAGCTTTGCGGCAAACAGCATAGCGGAATATTCATTAAAATTAACCGAGTTTTAGTACTTAGCAATAAATCCACTGCCGCATTTAGTTGATCCCACCAGTCCTTAATATCAACTTGGCTAAGTTCCTTATTCGCAAGTGCAAAACCAATAGGTTCACATCCAATCAGAGCGACCTCATTCACAAATGGAAGATTGGTTCGTATATAGGTACAAAGATCAATTAAGTTCTCCAATACAGGCTTAACTAAAACAATTCTTAATTGTATCGGTTGTTCGTAATGCTGGAGGACATATAGACCTTCTAGTGTTTCTTCAAAAGCCGAATGTTGCTGCACGACAAAGTCATGTAAAAGATCTGCGTGACCATATAATGGGATAAGCCAATTCACTTTTGTTTCAAGATTAGATAACACTGATTTAGCTATCTTAGGATTACTCAACAAGCGACCATTCGTTAATACATCAATCTTGGTTGTAGGAAATTTATTATGAATGGTATCGATGATTAACCTTAACTGAGTATCTAGTAGTAATGGCTCGCCACCCGTTAAACCAATATTCATCGGTTCATAGCTGAGATGATCAATAATTTCTAATGCTTGTTGTACTAACCATGAATCATCATGCTTAGTAGGTGGCTGAGAGCACATGATGCAATAGTTATTACATCTGTTAGTTAAAAACAAAGTATGGTGAGTATCACTTGCTCTCAAAAGTACGCTTAGGTTCTTTTTATATGGATCAATAGCAACCACGTCATTTGATTCTAGTGCTTGTTGTTCTGGAATAAAGAGATTATTTGCACCAACCCTTTCGAGCAAGTCTGGGCTATAAATTGAATAAAGATTATCTAGCCCAGCCTGAATATATCGATCAAAGATTTCAACTTCCTGGATATTAGTAACTGGCACTAAAATAGATTGATTAGGCAACCACTCTACATCTAACTTATCCAGATTAAGTACCCTAAAGATTTGTGGGGTATGTTTTGTGACTGAGTCTAACTTTATTTTTCTCATCTTATCTACTTACTAAAGGCCCACTGGTTTGCTAACTTTCTAAACTTGTCAGAATTTTGGTACTTGTTAAATATCAAATCGAACAAACCCATGTAACGCTTACAATGACTGGTTAAATGTGTAGGGGGTGTCATTGTTTTAAACTCGTTATAAGCACTGATTGGATCAGGCCCACAATACTGTAGATAAGCACATTGACTACAACTAGGATCATTAAAATTCAAACTCGAATTAATGATATTTCTTTGTAGATCAGAGCTTAACAATTGAGATAAAGGTTCACCAATTTTACCTAAGCGTAAAGAAGTGTCCCCTGTTTCTTTTAGCATACGAGATTCATCACTAGGGTATACGTATCCATCATAGTTATAGACAATACACCCTAATCCAGCGCCGGATGGACTTTGGAGATCAATATAGCCTTGATCAAATGGAGAAAGGATTTTGTTTAATAAAATTGCTGAATGAACTTCTATTAGTTCATATCCTCTATCATTCCAATGAATGACACGTTCCAATGCTTTCTCATAAAAATCTAAGAACTCAGCGTGAGTTGGGGCAAGTCGCTTTGAGTTCTTCTTAGCAAATCCATAATCACTCAAACCACGAATAAAAATATCCTTAAATCCTAATTGAACATATGCATCTACAATCTCACTAGGATAATTCAAGCTTTTACGTGTAGTCGTCATTAATGCAGAAACTGAGTCTTGGCCTAATTCTTGACGTGCTAGTTCTAAGCCTTCAATAGTTCTTTCATAAGCATCTCGATTAGCAATCGGTCTATTCTTATTATGTAAGCCTTCAAGACCATCAATACTTGTAGACAATACAACTTGATGTTCTTTGAAAAATAAACACATTTCAGAGGTTAACTGGTGCAATGTTGTAGTTACCACAAAACGAATAGATCTATTGTGCTCTTTATTTTTTTCAGTAATGTATTCAATAGCAAGTTGTACTAAATCATATTTGATTAGAGGATCTCCCCCTTGGAACTCAACTGTTAAAGTATCTGATGTACTTTCAAAGATAGTATCGCAGGCCAAGAGTAAATCTTTTCTAGAAATAGTGAACTCATCTCCTGCTTGTTGGCGACTGACTTGGCAGTAAGAACATGAGTGCATACATTGAATCGTCACAACAATAATATGAAGCGAAGTTCCTTCTAGAATTGTTGATTTTTTTGCATGTAACCTTGAAGTTAAAGCTCGCTTTGAACCAATAGCATTTTGACTCATCAGAAAAAATTTGGATTTCAATTTGAGATAGATATCCATATCTAATGATTCATCTTTAGCAATAATTTTTTTTAAATTATCCTGAGAAATAAACTCAAAATCACCCGTAACACTTGTTATGAGATAATTATCATCTGCCATTCGTTTAAAGTTAAATGGCATTAATTCCACATTTTTAAAAATCATTTTATTTACTTATACTTGCTAAAATAATTGCATCAACAAAAGACTTCTGTTGAGGACTAACTTGCTTATTTAACTCTTTACGTAATTTAAAATCATTTAAGAAATTAAGAATTAAATTTTTTTGATACGAATCTTCAACTTTAAAACAGAAATACTGAGAATCTAATCGTTCTACCTCGTATGTAATTGGGCAGAATCTCAATGCCTGTATGATTTCATCTAATGACATCTCAACATGAATATCAAAACCAAACTGAATTAATTTTTGACTCATTTCTCCCCCCAAGAATGATAATTTTTATCTAATTTTCTAATAATACCTTATGTATTTGTATTTTGATGCAAAGTATAAAGAACATTTCATTATTGTGTAAGTAAGGTCCGAATCAAAACCTGTTTTTTACGTAATGACAGCTTATGTGTCGCGAAATCCTAATAATGACAGCTTATGTGTCGCAAAAGTTGTCATTAAGTTTCACTGATGATGCTTAAGTATATGATTTTCTATTCGATCCAATGACAACTTATGTGTCGCATGACGAGCCGTCATGCGACACAAGGTTTGTCAAAAATGACACATTGTTTGTCATAAGACGACGCATTGTTTGTCATAAAAAACCGCCATTAATGGCGGTTTTTTTTATTCTAAAATAGAAATTAAATTTATGAGATACAAAACCATCTTTATAAACTATGAAGATGGAATTTACTCCTATGATGATCAGTTAACATATCATTTGAAAACCAGCTTGGAAGATCGTTCACTAAACTCCCTTCAAGCGGTAAGTGAGGATAAAAATTTTCTACAATAAAAGCCATAAATTTTCTTAAACAGAGTGGCCCTTTTACTGGAATTCGCCAATCTTCTATACTAATATGGCTTTGTTGCATAAACATTCAAAAGCTGAGTTTTCCCCAATCCATTCAAATTTAAGTGACAACTTGGGTGTCAGGTCTACCTAATTCCGTAAATCTATTCAGAACTGCCACACGCGCATGAATTTCATTGACCTGACTTTGAAAATGTCTTGCCGTCAGCTTATCTCCTAATAATTTGATGCAATGCATCTTGATTTTATAAAAAACTAAAGGAAACCACTTCGGGGTTTCCTTTAGTTAAGTAATTGATTTAATTATCATTTACAATTTAGAATTTAGAATTTTTACAAGCATTAACCTAAATAATATTTTTAAATATCATCAAGAGTTTTTGGTTTTTCTGACGAACTTGTTGGGACTTTAAATTCGATACCCGCTTTTTTAAACAGTTTCGGGTATTCCACCAAAGCCATAGTTGAATTTTTAGCAATACCTGTGATATCACCAACCATACTTTTAGCATCAACTAAAGACATTCCAGTATTGGTTAGACTGTTTGGATTTGCAATTAAACTAGTGCTCACCTTTTTAGCTCCTACAGCTAATTCGCGAGCAGTTAGGCTTGCAATGGCAAAATTAGTTGCAGAGTTCAATAAATGTTTTTTCTGCTCAGCATTCAGTGCCGAAAGTTTAGCTACAGTTGCTTCCTCATCTTTTTGTGAAGCTTCTAAAACAGTATCTGATAATGCAACAATCTGTTTTTGGATTGCTTCTTTTTCTTTCAAATCAGAAGTTGTTTTCAAACTTTTCTGTTTTGCTTTTAATTCATCTGAATCCTGCTTACTTGCAAGCAATGAAGCTAAAGCCGTACGACTCTGAATAAACATTGCATTTGTTGCTTTAGCCTGCGTGAAAAAACCATTGAGGTCCATATTTGAAGAAGATACGCCAGTTACAGATTCAGATAATGATGACGAAAGATTACTCAACGACCCAAAACCTGCATAGACACCTGATGCACTTATTGAAGCACTTGCTGCTAAAACAATCGCAATTTTTTTCATACCCTGTTACCCCTATTGTGAAGAATCGGCTTTTTGCACGATTTGATTTAAAATTTTTGGTAAAGCCTCAAACATCTGAATGTTATACATTTCATGACGATGCTGATAATCAATACCCTTCAATCCAATTTCTTGTTGCAAACCATAAGCCCCTATTTTCTCAGCCTTTTGGTTAAATCTACGCGCCCCACTAGCCATAACTAATGTGGCATCACAATTACTTTTGTCAGCATTACATCTAATACTGTCTTGTTTCACTTCGAGCTTAAGCACTGGCTGTAAACATTCATCTGTTGGAATATGAAAGTTAACTTTCATATCTTTTTTAAAACCTGCATTTTCAGTCATAGCAATCACTGAGTCTTTTAATAAAGTCTGTCCTTTAAAGCCTGAACCTGTCGCATAGAATGGTCGTTTCGATTGACTAGTAAAAGCGTGATAAATCAATGGACCAAAACCATAAAATGGAATTTCACCAATTTGCTCAGTATGCAGCCCTAAACATAAAACACGAGATTGCTTTGAATCTCCCACTGGGGCAGAACTATCAAGCAAAACAGTGTCTCCAGAACGCACAGGTAAACGATCACTGCTGCTAACTGGAAAATCTAATTGTGCATTAACTTTCGTGCCTTGACGCTCTAAAACGGTCGCTTCCCATGTTGGAATTAAAATATTACGTCCTGCTGCTTTATCTGAATGATAAACATGGACTTTCATTCCTGTACTTAAGCGCTCGCCAGCATCATCAATAACGATGTTCTGACCACTTGATCCAGAGACTTTTAAATCAGAACGAGTAAATTGAATCCCTTTTTGAAATTGTTGGCCTAATTTCAAAAGTGCATTTTTCAATACAACTTCTTTACGAGCCTCGAGAGAAAATCCCATTCCATCTGAAATCACATCTTTGATATCATCGGTCGCATGCGCGGAGTAAATTACCCGGCCAGAACGATCAATCATTTCAGCAAAGACTTCACTATGAAAAACCTGTTGCTGAGTTATTTTTCCAATTTGTTGCTGATAAGCAATTACAGGGATGACATTTATTCGAATGAAAAATTCAGGTAATTCACGTTGGTTAATGTCTTCACTTTGCGCTAATCCAGTTTGCTCACTAATACTTTGTGTCATCGCACTATAACGTCGATTGACTGGTGTTAAAGTAAATGAGGCTTGCTCACCCACTGCATCAGAAAAAATTTGTTCTATTAAGTCTTTCGATTCGCCTTGATAAGTCAGCACATCGACCACTAAAGCTTTGGGCTTATTCATAGCCTGTCGTGTATTGGTTGAAACTTTACTAAAGTGCTTACTACTGTTCTGCATCAAGACTGGTACAGCCACAGCATAATCACTGTCAGCATGCACAACACGAATCAAATCACCATCTGCTGAGCTGAGTTCAGCTTGTGCAGCAATTCCTTGCTTAAAGCCTTTATCTAAAACAAAATAGGATTTCCACTGATCAATCACTTGAGTTCCTGTTTCAGAAACTTTAAGTTTTGATTTTAATTCTTGAGTCACTTGCTGCGTTAGCATCAACAAAGTACTTTGAAATTTCTGCTTAATTGCTGTTTTGGTTACGCTAGAATCAATCTCTGTAGCAAGTACTTGAATTGGTTGTGACAAGGTCTTACTGTCACTATATATAACCTCTCCAGATAACACATTGGTGAGTTTTAGACTTAAGGTCACTGGAAGAAAAATTTCGGCAGTCGAATCCTTCTTCACAATGTATTCACTTGCGCGTAAAACTTCTAGTGATGCAATATAAGTGCGGTTTTTCGTTTTTTGTGAAATAGTATCGACTATCTGTTCATCAAAACCTTCCTTTAAACTTTGTACAAAAAGTTGCTCAACTTGTTTACGAATGCTTTCATTGTCAATCGCTTGACTGAAGTCACATACAATTGAAGACCCATTCGCTTCGTATTTGCTAGGATCATTACGACAAGGTTGCTCTAGCCCAAAAATTCCTTTCGATGGGTAAATTTGAATATTCGCATTTGCCCATGCCGAAACAAGCATCGGCATAGCTAAACATAAAGCTTTTAACTTTATTTGCATTGTGTACCACCAATACAAAGCGTAATCGTATTGCCAGCTTGTAAACGCTCAGCACTTGATAGAGTTGGATTTACTTTACGTAGTGCTTTAGCCAATTCTGCACTAACAGGTTTCTCACTCTTATAAGTCATGGTCATTTCGACCAATTTTCCATCCTGAGTGCGAATATCAATATTTTCTGCACCATCCATTTCATCTAAGGCAATGTATAAATCGTCCCCTAAACGAGAAGAAACATTGCCAGAAACACTTTTCACAAAAATGGTAATTTCTTTACCATACATAGTGCGATTTTTTGCATAACCCAGAATCTGTGGTCCTACTTGGCTAACGGCCAATTCGCCAAGTTTCTTAGCAACATTCGTACGACAAGAATCTGTAGTCGCACCTGTCGAAGATTCTGTACGAGTTTCACCACCCATCAAAGTTGAATCATCGACTGAATAAATTTTGAAGCTAACGGCACCATCACAGACAAATTGCCCAGTAGCACTCGAACGACCACGATCATAAATATAAGAGCTACCCGCCATAAACCAATCTGCTTTTTCTTTTCGTGCAGCGATTACGAGTTTATTCAACTCTGTATCACTCATCAGTTGCTGAATCGACATACTCCGACCATTCAAATACTGACTTCTAAAACGGTCAGAATCGAGCAACCGCAAATCATAACGTGAAGCAGAACTCGCAATTGAATTTAAGGTTTGATTATCACGCTCAGCTTTAGTACTTGGAGTCTGATATTCCACATATTTCACAAAGCTTTGGATATCATTTTGTCGTTCGGATTGACTGTATTTAGCTGATTCACTAGCGTTGTAGCTACTTGAAGAAGCTGATTTACCTGAATTATTATGGCTTGCTGAACGAGCGGAAACACCAACACCCGCCCCATAGTAATTATCATAAGCATAACCAGATGCAGCAGCTGAACGTCCTTTTGAAGAATAAGAATCTGAAGCACTGGCTTTGGCACTTTCGCTAGCTTTGTAACTCGCATCTTCATCATAGCTATAACTACGATCAGAAAAATATGATGTGAACTCTTTAACAGGTTTTGAGTTATCTTTTGGTACCCCAAAATATTCATCCATTACAATCATAATTGGACTCGTTCGGCTACTTTTCTTCGCCAGCCCTAAATCATTGAGAATTGAACGAAATTCTTGATCATCCACTTCTAGACTAACTTGGGTAACTAACTCATTGTTACTATTAGTACTACTCCCTCGATTCAACACATAACTGCTATCAATTTGTTTTACAATATCATCCAAATATTGATTCGCATCGTTCATAGCTTGAGGGCCATTAATACGTTTAATCAAAGTAATCACTGCATCCTTTTTTGCATTATTGAATGCTTGATTACGTGTACTATTTAGGTCTTTTTTAACGATAGGTGCACTACCTTCCCCATTCGCTTTAACGATTTCAGCAGTACTAACTTGAACAATACCCAAGCACAATAGTGTCAATATAGCCTTTTTCATAATTCCCCTCATCGTTAAAGCTTCAAGCTAGAACTATAATTTCTTTATTAGATTTAAAGTGATATTTCACATATACAAAAAACAAACAGATAATAAACAAAAAAGAACCTTAACTCCATTAAAAAATTCGACTTTTTTAATTATTACAAAAAAGCCAACGCATTTTTTTCTGCATCAAAAAACGGTAGGCTATGAGTAAATGACTTTAACTAATCGAAATTAACTTTTGAAAAATTTCAAATAAATTCAACTTTTTTGTGCTGATAGTGCAGGCATTTCTTTGTAAGAAAAAAATTTATCCCAATACTGATCTTAGGCGCAATCATTGATTCAATCTAAGGAAAGCTTTCATGTGAAATGTTGTTAGATGAAAGTAAGACGCTTGCGTAGAAGATGCTCACATCCATGTCAATTTTTTAGCTAAAATTGATATAAACACAGTAAATAAAATAAATACTGAATTTGAAAAGATTGCAGATTTCAGAAGTAATAGGATTTATTTAATATAATATTTCACTTATAAAGTTCAGTATTATATTAAATCCTGCTCGTGGATTTTAGGAATCCTCGATATTAAAAGGTAAAGATTATTTACGATTTTTTATTCTATTGGTAACAATATGCCTTGAATCTTTAGGCTGATATCTTTTAAGTAAAGACTTCATATAAATTAAACTGAGCTATCTGAGATGGTGGCAGATGAACTGGCACCTTACTCATTAATAAATTTAATTTTTATAATTGCTTTGACCCAATTATTACCTCTATTAAAACCCGACATAAAACTTCTCAATCAACTGTCTCGTTTTCGCCAGCAAATTGGTCAAGACATTATCTCGCTCAAACAACTTCACCTTAAAGTTAGGTAATTCCTTCATTTCTTCTTTACGTGGCAAGCGTTGATTAAACTCATAATTATCCAAGACCCGCTTCATCGCTTCAGGTTTTAGATTTTCTTGCTCACAGAAATGCTGGTAAGCCTGTTCTTTTTGTACATCCCAGAACTGAGCAAACGCCGTTTGTACACTTTGCCCATTAATCATTTTTGGCATGTTTTCTTCAATGAACTTTTGAATCAAATCTTGCTTATCATGCAAACTAATATCACTGCCTATAAGATCGTGTACCTGTGCTTCGTATTTCTGACGCTGCTCATCCGTTTCAGCATTCACCACCATCTGTAATAGTGTCAGGATATAACCAACATTGATACGATCACTGTGCAGTAAATCTAATTGAAAATCGACATCATCAAGGACCGAGACTTTATCTTTCTTGGTGGTTTTACGAATTTCTCGACATAGGTCTGCATATTTCGAAGCAAAATTAGCAAAGTGCTGTTTATCTAATAACGTCTGGTCTTGATCGTACTCCACAAAGGTTTGCAACTGTGCGTTGTAACGCATGACCTCACGGAAAGCTTTAATAAATTCAAGTTGTTCCTCTTCTGTGACTAAATTATCTACAGTCTGATAATCAGGCGTAATACTGAGGAGCTTTTCAACCGCTTGCTCATAATCTTGTTTGATTTCATCAAAGCTAGGGACGAGTACAGTCTTTCTGGCTTCTTTATTTGAAAATAATGCCAATGCTTCATCTGTAGCACGTTTTAGGTTACGGAAGCTAATAATATTCCCAAATGGTTTTTTATCATTGTAAACACGGTTAGTCCGTGAAAAAGCCTGAATTAGACCATGATATTTAAGGTTCTTATCGACATACAAGGTATTCAAAGGCTTTGAGTCAAAACCTGTAAGGAACATATTTACGACCAGTAAAATATCAATCTGCTTTTTCTTTACCCGATCTGCAATATCACGGTAATAAGCATAGAATCCATCACCAGAGTTATAGTTAGTGCCAAACTGAGCATTATAATTGGCAATATAGCGATCCAATTTATCACGACTAGACTGATTTATTTGGCTCGGAGCATCAGTTGATTCTTCTTGAATCAATCCATTTTGGTCATTGTTCTCAACCGCTTCATTCGAACCATAAGAGAAAATAGTCGCAATGGTGAGAGGTTTAAATAATCGACCTTGCGCCTCATCTTGTTGCTGCTTTTCAGCTTGGACTTTTTCAAATAACTCATAATACTGCGTCAAGGTATCCACTGAACTGACACAGAACATCGCCGTAAACTCACGGTTCTTGGTTTTAGTGTCATGCGTATCAACGATATAACGAGCAATCATTTCTAATCGCTGCGGATTGTCATAAAGCTCTTTGGTATCGATCCCCTCAACATCTTCGTCATAATCAAGGTTATTCTGCATACCTTTAGCAGTATATTTGCCACGATAATCAATTTGGAATTGAAGTACGTTACGGTCTCGAATCGCATCCACAATGACATATTGATGCAAACACTGATTGAACAAATAGTCTGTGGTGAGTTTCAAACCTGCTTTGGACTGACTATTTTCCTCAAAGATCGGTGTTCCCGTGAATCCAAACATCTGCGCATTACTAAAAAACTTTTTAATGTTTTGATGAGTATCACCAAATTGGCTACGATGACATTCATCAAAAATGAACACCACTTTTTTGTCTTTTAGATAATTGATATGTTCTAAATATCGGTCAGTGCTAATAGCGCGATTTAACTTTTGAATGGTGGTCACGATCAGCTTGTCGTGACGTTGATCGAGTTGCTTCACCAAAGTATGCGTGCTGTCTGTGCTATCCACACTCTCGGCTTTAAAAGCATTAAACTCACGTGAGGTTTGTGTGTCGAGGTCATTACGATCTACTACGAACAATACCTTTTCCACATCAGGCATTTTCATGATGAGCTGACTGGCTTTAAATGATGTCAGTGTTTTACCTGAACCTGTGGTATGCCAGATATAGCCATTTTGTTCTGAATTTTGTACATGGGCAATAATCTTTTGCACGGCGTAAATTTGATATGGGTGTAATACCATTAAACTTTTACTGGTTTCCAACATCACCATGTATTGGGTCAGCATATCTGTAAGATGCTTATGATTTAAAAAGGCATCAGTAAAATCAACAATTTCATTGATATGTTTATTGGCAACATCTGCCCACGGAAAGGCAAATTCAATCCCAGTTGTACCATTAGAATAATAGCGAGTATTTGCACCGTTACTAATGACAAAAAGCTGGATAAAACCAAACAGCCCTTGCCCTGCCCAATACGCTTCACGAATATAGCGTTGTGTCTGATTAAAGGCTTCGGCAATTTCCATGCCGCGTTTTTTCAGTTCAATTTGAACTAAAGGCAAACCATTGACCAAGAGCGTGACATCGAAACGACTGGTTCGACCATTAAAATCACGATGATCTACGGTAATTTGATTGGTGACTTGGTAAAAGTTTTTGCTTGGGTCATCTGATAAAAAGAAAATGTGCTTGCTGGAACCATCATCAAATTTGGCAGGAAACTGGTCACGTAAATTTTTAGCTCGTTCAAATACCGTGCCTGTATTAAGAAAGCTAATGACCTGCTTCCATTCAGTTTCTGATAATGGTGCAAGTCCGTTGGCAAGTTCAATTTGTGTTTTAAGATTAGACAGTAGTTGGCGTTCATCCTTGATGGTAACGGTTGCGTACCCTAGCCCTTGCAGTTGTGCAATCAGTTTATTTTCAAGTTGATATTCGCTTTGAATGGTCATACCTCTTGTGCCTCTGTATTTCTCCACACTGTTTCTATTTCTTGTAATACAGTATTAATCTCTATAATTTTGTTTGACACTTCATCAAATTCGAACGGAATCCTTTCCCAACCTAACCACCATTCAGTATTTCTATTTAGAAATTCTTCATAGTTTGAAGTTTGGAGCATATTGACATTCAATATTTCTTTTACTTTTTTAATTAAATTATTGTTGGGTTTGTGCAGAAATAAACAGACAGAACATTGTAAAGGTTGAGTATCAATAAGTAGACTTAGATTTGCTGAACTTTTTACATGTTTCCAGTGACTGTTTGAGAAATCTATAACCTCATACTTTTGTTGATCTATATCCCATGTATATGGCGGCGAACTACATGATTTATAGTTTTCAATACTAGTTTCTAGTTTTATATTTATTCGATTCGCTATTTCTAAAAAAAAATCTTGCTTTAATTGAATTAATTCAGATATTTGCTTGTAGCTATCCTGCACAAAATTCATGGCTTCATTATTCATTTTCTTTTCCCTAAAATGTTCTAAGTGCATTAAAAACTCTCTCGCAAATAACCCCCATTTGTTGTAGGGATTTTTCAATACAGCGTGTGACAAATAGGTTCGAACATGTTCTGCATAGACACTAAAAGATAACCCTTGCCAACCTTGTATTGATGATTTTCCATCAATACAAAATACAACCTTAAATGGCTTTAACTTAGAAAATTTTTCAGCAATGTGAGTTTCATAGTCATCAAAAGGATTGTTTTGCGTGTAATGAATTTTACTCTCAATTAGAAAAACAGCGGTATCAGTTTCTATTAATAAATCAATACGCTTTCCTGAATCAGTGGGCAATTCAGTATAAACATTGTTTACATTACCGTAGTCATCTGCATCGGCATTTAGAGTAAGAGCATTAATTGCATCGGTTAGTCCATCAAAAAATACTGATCCTAAACCATGCTCATTTTCAGGGTTTAGAAAAAAGCTGAGTAATTCTGTGGTTGGGTTTTCATAATGCTTACGAATTGCAGTATCAAAAAAAGTTTTTTCTCGTGGTTGTTGATGGTATTTAACCGCATGTAAAAGTAGATTTTTATAAACTTCTAATTGACCTGTTTCTTGCACAATATTTTCTCTTATTCTTTCAATAATTGCTTAACTAAACTCAAAATATATTCCAAGTCTTCTGTATCACAAACCTTTAATTCACAGTCCCCACTTCCATAATGATCAATGCCTGTAACATTTTTCACTAGATTTTTAGGATCATCAATATCGGTAAATTTTACATTTAACCAAATTTTTATTTGGTTTTTTTGAATTGAAAAGTAAACAAGATTCCTTTTATTTTTTTGGAATGCAATATAAACCTTTTTAATATTCAACTCTAAATCAGGGGAAAGATTTAAAATTGAATTTCTAAATTGCTCATATAACTCTTTAATGTCATCTGTTTTATCTGCTAAATGGTAGTCTTCGTCATATTGCTGAATTTCTTTGGCAATCTTTTTAATATCTCCAGACTCGACTATTTGCACCTGCTTGATTGAAGGTGCTGATTTTGTCTTCTGTAATGGATTGACCGAAACAATTCCACCTTGATAGCGTTTAATTTCCCACAATTCAATACCTAAGTCCTTAAAGTTGGTAGATTGTTTTTGAAAGTCAGTAAAGCTCGGCGAAACGAAGATGATTCGGGTTTGTGACCAATCAACATCTTGACGTTTAAGATGCTGAGATTGGCTCTCGTTATATTCAACAATGAAGTCAGCTTTGTATTCAAGCATAAGATTAAGATAGGAAACCCCTTGATCAATCACGCTATAGTTACGCTCTCGTTTATACTCGATAATCACAAAAGCTTGGCTTTCTGAGTCAAAAGCTAAAGTATCAATACGGTTATTTTTGATGGTAAATTCAGATTTGACGAACTCTAAACCTGTAAAACTATATAAATTACTTTCAAATAACGTTTGAATTTCTTTTTCTAGCCGAAAAGGATCTTCGGTCAATGCCGTTAATGTTTCTGCTTGAGTTTGATAAAGCTGCATTAATTCATCCTCAATTGACATTTGTTTTAACCAATTTCTCATTGTTGAATTGGTTATTAATTATCAAAGTTATATCGTCTTGAATCATTGAGTGCCGCTTTAAAAAAACTTTTCAATTTTTCAATATCTATAGGTATGCCGTCATTATTTTTATGCAACATTGCGTGGCAGTTCGGACAGACTGGAATTAAATCTGTTTCAGGATTAACCTCATAGCTCTCTGCAATTTGATGTAGTGCCTTTTTGTGATGCACATGAATGAAATCACGAGCAAATGTTCCATATGTAAACTCAAAACTCATGGTACATACATAACAACGAGTACCATAAATTTCTATACATTTTGCTCTTGCTTCGGGATTACGTTCATAGCGGTTCACCTGAACTGTTTGTTTTGCCCCTTCAGGAAATGATTTATTTTCTAAATTGGCTTCATCTGGGTAATCCGTTTCAATAATTTCAACAGCAAACTGGCGAGAAATATGATCAAGCAATAATTTAATAGGATCATTTGGCCCTTTACCTCGATCAGTTCTACGCCCTTGTAAGGTATCACTTTTTTTAATGAAACTTTCCTGAAGAAAAAATGTTCTAGATAAGGTATTTTTTTCAACTTTGCATATCTTTTCAAACACTGAAAAGTTTCCAGTATATGAATCTATATCGTCCTTATTCGCCCAATATTTTCTTTGTGCTGTAGGAAAAAAGTTATCCGATTGACCAATGACTTTAAATTTATACATCACTTTCGATATAGGCTGAGTCACATAAATATATACAATATCGTCTATTTGAAACCCTGCATCTTCATTTTTGGAATGGTTACTCCAATAAACTTCTGATAACTCTTCAAAGGCTTTTTCTAAATCAAATTCATCGTAATTAACAGTAACTAACCAATTCGCCATAACAATTCCCCTTACACAAACATCTGCTGCAACAAACCTTTTTCAAATGTTTTAGTTATGCAAATACTTTAACAAAACAGCTTTAATACTGAGCTTCACACTTGACTGCTTTCGCAGGTGTAATATTTTTTGCTGAAACAAGTTGGGTTAAATCAGAACCTTCTGTTTCTTCAACAAATAAGTTGTAATCTTTAATGGTAATGGTTGCCTTACCTTCATACTTGCAAAAGTCTTTTTTGATGGTGTCTGGCAATTTAAATGTTTTCTTTGCTTGCTCAAAATTGCTAAAGCAGAACCATGCTGTTCGTTCATCACCTTTTGGACGAGGAACAAGTGCAGAGGATTTTTGATCTGGTTCAAAGCAAATCCCATCGCCCATATATTCTAAATATTCAGGGTCTAAAGTACGTGAGTATGTTCCTGTTAAAGTCGCGTTCCCTTTATATTGCTTAAAACCAGAACTATCTTTTTGATATTTAAAAGGTTGAGCCTGTACCAACATCGGTAATGCCATAAAAGCAACGAGTATAAGTTTTTTCATGATGATCCTATTTTAAGTTTTATAAAGTATTAAAAAGCAAAGTGAATTATCGCACTTTGCTGATATGAAAATATTAAACAAACATCTGCTGTAACAAGCCTTTTTTCCAATGTTTGGCTTGTTCAATTTGCTGCACCACGACTTCAATTTTTTGGTCAATAGCAAAGAGGAAATTAGCGATTTTGGTTTGTTCATCTACTGAAGCTTTGAAAAGTTTAAATTCAAGTAAATCCTTAACTGTAATATTAGATTGATTTGCATTCCCACGCTGAATAGTTTCAATATGTGTTAAATACTTCACACTCAACAACTGAGAAAAAATAAAATACATCTCTACACTCTCATCAATTGGACGTAACACCAATAAATTTTGGTTTAACAATCCTTCATTATTTTTTTTAATGTAAATAGGACGACCTACTGCAGATTCTATAAGATGAGGTTTTGAGCCTACTGTCGTAATAACAATATCCCCTTTATGAATAGCCCAACTTTTATGATTTAGAGATTCATTTTCATCTAAGTAAATCGCTTCATTATCATATTTAATCGAATCTTTACTTAAATCAGAGACTCTAATTATCCTTATGCCTGTTGCCTTATACGACTCAGACTTAAAAGCATAACCTTTAAAATATTTTGCCAACTTACCTAATGTTGTCTCCTCCCACTCCCCAAACTCACTGCCATCATCCGCTTTAAAACGAATCTGCTGACTAAACAACTTCTGCATCATGCCTTGTCTATATTGGCTGAGTAACTTATGTTTTTGCGTGAGTTGGTTAATTTTTTCATCGACTGCTGAAAGGAAAGTAGCGATTTTGGTTTGTTCGTTTTTAGAATTACTTAATATTACAGGGAAATTCTTCAAAATCTCTGTATTAAGAGAAGGCATTGTTTGACCGACAGCAACACTTCTAATTCGATACTGTGCATCTTCTGTTTTTAAGGCATACATTAAATTTTTAGAATCAATTAACTCATTATTAGGCCTTACTCTTAGAATACGACCTGAAAAAAGCCAACCATTTTCTTTTTCGGTAACAATTGCACATCTATCTACAGAGCCTACACGGCTAAAAGCCAAATCTCCTATTTTTAATAAATATGATTTAAGACGTGTTTTATCTGCATCAGAAACTAATGGTAAATTCTGATTAGTTATTCCTATTTCACCCAAATGTTCAACTGTAATAATTGGGGTTCCAATATCGACATAATCCTCTTGATGTAAAGTTGAGCCAAATGGGCCTGTTTTAATATCAGAGATTTCACCTAGATTTGAACTTAACCAATCCCCATCAAACTCTTTAAATCTTAAATTAGGCGCAGACATTACTTCACCTCCGCAAACGGCGAAGCAATCCCAAGCTCTTTACAGAAATCTGAAATTACGGCATCCGTCTTTTGAGTTTCAACTTCCAAAGCTTGCAAGGCTTGAGCAATCGCATTTAGATCAATCTCATCCTCAGCTTCAAAAGTATCGACATAACGCGGAATATTCAGGTTAAAGTCATTTTCTTTAACTTCTTTTAAAGTTGCTACATGCGCATACTTTTCAATATTCTGACGGTTTTCAAATGCCCCAATAATATTGTCCAAATGCTCAGGCAATAACTTGTTTTGATTTTTCTGCTTCTCAAACTCGTTGCTGGCATCAATAAACAAAATATTGTCTTTATGCTCACGGTTTTTCTTCAGCACTAAAATACAAGTCGGAATAGACGTACCATAGAAAATATTGGCAGGTAAACCAATAATGGTATCAATCACATTGAGCTGTTCAATTAGGTATTGACGAATCATTCCCTCACTCGAGCCACGGAATAAAACACCGTGTGGCAACACAACAGCCATCGTGCCATGCTCATCCAGTTGATGCAGCATGTGCTGAACAAATGCCATATCCGCTTTAGAACTTGGCGCAAGTTTGCCATAAGCAGCAAAACGCTCATCTTGTAAAAATAACGGATCAGCAGACCATTTTGCCGAAAATGGCGGATTGGCAACCACCGCATCAAAACGCTTGTCCAAATGCTGAGGACGAATCAAGGTATCTTCTTGCTTGATGTCGAACTTGGCGAAATGTACATCATGCAAAATCATGTTCATACGTGCCAAGTTGTAAGTGGTACGATTCATCTCCTGACCGTAAATCATATCCACATCTTGCACTTCACGCTTTACACGTAGCAACAACGAACCTGAACCACAAGTCGGATCATAGAGTGAACGTAAACGGGTTTTACCTTGCGTAACGATCTTAGCCAGTAAAGTTGATACCGTTTGTGGCGTATAAAACTCCCCTGCTTTTTTGCCTGCACCTGATGCAAACTCACCAATCAGGTATTCATAGGCATCACCCAATACATCCGATTCAGTATTGGAAATATCAAAATCAATATCATCTAAATGACTGAGTACTTTCGCCACAAGCTCGTTTCGATCACTCGCTGTATTACCCAGCTTAGTCGAATTTAGATCGAGGTCTTCAAACAGATTGGCAAAGTCATCGGCAGAGTCTGAACCAAGCGTACTTTGTTCAATCGCTTTCAGCGTTTCTGCCAAGTCATCCAAAATGAAATCGCCTTTACGACCACGTTCTGCAAGCGTATGGAATAGTTGCTTTGGTGTCAGCGCATAACCCACTTCTTCAATGGCATTTTTTTTGATTTCTTCGATGTATGGCACATGCTCAGCGTTATTCTCATCTAACGCTAAAAAGCCAATGTCTTCGCCATCCAGTAATTCATTGGCAAAGTTGACCGCTTTTTCAGATAAATATTTAAAGAAGATAAACCCAAGAATATAATCACGAAACTCATCTGCACCCATTTTGCCACGTAAAGTATTGGCTATATTCCATAGTTGTTTTTGTAGCTGTTGCAGTTGTACTTGGGTCATTGTTATTGAAGTCCGAAGAGAAGAATGAAACGTGAATAGTTTACCGAAATTTAATTATTTTTCAGCAAAAAACAGAGAGTGAAAGACACAAACTGTCGCAATTAAATTTAATCACTACAACGCTTTTATTTTTATATTTCGACTGCCATCATTTGATATAAGCCAAATCTGATATACTGATTAAACTTTTTTGACTTAAGAAGCTTAAACATGCTTAAGACAATTGAACAGAAAAAAATATATTCAAGCAACACGCTTACAAAATTATAGAGCTAACCTAAAACTTGAAGGCCTTTCTCCTTCAGCAACCACTGCAACTTTAAGCAAAGATCAAATCCTACAAAAATATAAAAAGCTTTCAAAATCATAATTCATTGATGAATTTCATAAGCAGACCAACCAATACGGTTTTGAGTAATTTTAACTTTCTTCGGGAAAGTTGGATCGTAATACGGTGAGAACTCATCCATCATCTCGTAGATCATTGAACAACCTACACCTACATATTTAATGACTTCTTTAATACTAATCAGTTGATTCATTTGAAAAGTTTCACCAACAAACGCATTCATGACATTTACTCCTGATCATTGATGCGAGCGGATAAGCCACCACCATCGAATCCAGCAGTGCAGATTTCACTTAAATCCAAGATAGATTCAACAAATAGCTTATTTTTGTATGCAGAGAGCATCCAAAAGTCTGCACTAGCCCATCAATCTGCATGCTTATTCATACCAATTTCGACATTTAAATATTTCACCAAGAAAATTTGAACCGAATCATTACCGCTTTGCTTTGCTTATTCGTATTTATTTAGCAGGTATCTAACATGAGTAGAACACCCCAAGTTGGGATTGGCCACAGTCTCCCAATGCTGATTAAGCGATATGCAAAATGAATACATGGAGATAAGAACAGGATAGGAATGGCGAAACTAAATACTACAAATGGTACTTAAGGTGCATTTTTTAATGCCTATAAAATGTGGCGGGTTTTGTGGGGAAGTGCGGCAAAAATGTGGCAATAAAAAAGCCACTTTCACAAGTGGCTGATTTATATAAAGAATTTTGGTGGAGGTGGCGGGAGTTGAACCCGCGTCCGCCAGCACTACGCTCGAGAATACTACATGCTTAGATATCGTCTACTGTTTTAACTCTTTGTGACCCGACGAACAGGGTACAAATCGCGATCCTCTTAATTTAGTACAAAACCCCGAGGCTTGGTTTTATACGGACTTGTGTGCGTGCGCTTCAGTCGGACTCTCTAACCACAAGTATTCAGAGAGGCGGACAAGCTGCCCTTAGGCAGCTAGAGCGTATGATTCGTCGTTTGCGACTAAAAAATGCAAATTTGATTTACGAGAGAAAATGCGCTCTCGACATGCATCTATGAGTTTCATCACCAGCGTCGAAGCCAGAAACACCCCCAAAGTAGCGTCAATCATAGCATAGTTGCCAGAAAATACGATCTATTTTCTAAACAAACACACATATTGATGCGCTTAATTACATAATTGCGTTAATATTTTGGTTTTCAAGTCCAACAATAAAATAATTTATGAGCTACTTACTTGCACTCGACCAAGGAACCACTTCGAGTCGTGCCATTATTTTCAATGAACAAGGTCAAGTTCAGGCAACGGCACAACGCGAAACACGCATACACACCCCTCAATCTGGCTGGGTTGAACAAGATGCCCAAGAGATTTGGAGCTCACAAATTGCCGTTGTACAGCAAGCACTCGCCTCGGCTCGCATCCTTGCCAAAGACATTCAAGCCATTGGTCTCACCAACCAAAGAGAAACGACTGTCGTATGGGATAAACGCACAGGGCAACCACTTGCACCTGCCATTATTTGGCAAGATCGTCGTGCTTTTGAATGGTGCAACCAACTCCTTCAGCAAAACATGAGCCACAAAATTCAATCCAAAACAGGGCTTCGAATTGATCCTTATTTTAGTGCTGGAAAATTGGTATGGTTACTTGAACATGTCAACGGTCTCCGTAAATTGGCGACAGAAGGTCATGTAGCTTTTGGTACCATTGACAGTTGGCTCATTTGGAACCTGACTCAAGGCGCAAATCACGTCATCGAAGTTAGTAATGCATCTCGTACCATGCTGATGAATTTGAGTACCCAGCAGTGGGATGAAGAGCTATTAGAACTCTTTAATATTCCATCTACACTACTTCCTCAAATTATCAATTCAGATACCTATGTGGCCGATACTGCAACAGGACTACTTGGAGCCAATATTCCAATTACAGGGATTTTAGGTGACCAACAGTCTGCGCTGTTTGGCCAGTCTTGCTTTGAAAGTGGTACAGCTAAAAATACCTATGGCACGGGTTGTTTTATGTTGTTCAATACGGGGGACACCGTTCAGTACAGTAAAAATAAACTGCTTTCTACACTTGGCTGGAAAACGCAAAATCAAACTACTTATGCCTTAGAAGGTAGCGTATTTATGGCAGGAGCAATTGTGCAGTGGCTACGAGATAATTTAGGCATTATTCAAAAAAGTGGCGATGTCGAAAAGCTGGCTTGTACAGTTAAGGATACCGATGGTGTTATCCTTGTCCCTGCTTTTACTGGACTTGGTGCGCCACATTGGGACAGTGAAGCTCGTGCATTACTATGTGGAATGTCACGTGGAACCAACAAAGCCCATATTGCACGTGCAGCTTTAGAATCTATTGCCTTCCAAGTCTCAGATGTACTGACCGCCATGCAAGCTGATATTCAGCAACCACTCAAAGAATTACGTGTCGATGGCGGTGCGAGTCAAAATGATATGCTTATGCAGTTTCAGGCAGACATTTTAAATGTGCCTGTTTTACGCCCTAAAATGCAAGAATCTACAGCATGGGGAGCTGCTGCCATGGCAGGTTTAAGGTCTGGTATCTTTTCTAACTTAGATGAAATTGCACAGTCTTGGCAACTTGAGCGTGCATTTGAACCTCAAATGAGCACAGATCAACGTGATTTTCACTTACAGCAATGGCAGTCTGCATTAGAACGTGCAAAGTCTGAAATTTAATTCCTAATTCTATCGAATAAAATCTAGGGTTGAAAAAGAATATGCCAGTCAGTTAAGGAACTGACTGGCATGTTCTTTTTTAAGTGATTTTTTATGGTCTTAGTGTGCATGCCCTCCACCACCGGCACCCAATTTAGGTTTAGGGCAAAGCCAAATAATGGCAGCAGCGAAAAGAAATACTAATGCTAAGATCAGAAAAATATAGTTTGCGGATAAGGTTAATGCTTCTTTATCGACTAGACTGGAAATATAAGCTAAAGCACTCTCCGAACTCATCCCCTGCTGTATTAACAGGGATTGGGTCTGGTCTGTATGTAAACTACCTACCATTTCACTACGTGCAACTTTAGTGTGGTCATCCCAAATGGTAACGGCAACTGATGCCCCAATTGCCCCTGCCATAGTTCTTAAAAAGTTCATTAAACCTGCGGCAGATGCCATTTCATGTGGCAACACAGACGATAATGCCATATTCGACAGTGGAATAAAGAAGAAAGGCACAGCAAAACCTTGCAAGATTTGTGGTAATGCCAATGCGAAAAAGTCTGCATCTGTGGTCCAGAATGAACGCATCAGCGTCACCCCACCCAAAATACTCAAACCAAAACTCGCCAGTGCGCGTTGGTCATATTTGGTTGCTAGCTTTGCCACAACCGGCGACATGGTTAAACTACCAAACCCCATAGTTGCAGTTAAATAACCTGCCCAAGTTGCGGTATAACCCAAATTGATCTGTAGCCACTGTGGAATCAGCACAATACTACCGAAAAAAGCACCAAAACCAAAGGCCAATGCTAAAACAGAAATAGTAAAACTACGGTATCTAAAGATTTGGATATTCACCACTGGATGTCGTTCGGTCAGCTCCCAAATGGTAAAGATCACCAGACCAATCACAGCGGTTAAAGCCAATACCACAATCACAGGGCTATTGAACCAGTCACGTTCATGCCCCAGATCGAGCATGAGTTGTAATGCCCCAATCCAAAGCACCAATAGCAATAAGCCCCCCATATCAATTTTCAGTTTTGCTGTTGCTGTTTCTGCTGGTTTTAATAAACGCATTGCTGCAAATGCACAGAAAATACCGACTGGAATATTGATAAAGAAAATCCAATGCCATGACATGTTGTCACTGATGGTTCCGCCTAAAATTGGACCCAGAATTGGACCAACCACAGTCGTCATTGCCCACATACCCATCGCTTGAGATTGTTTCTCAGGAGGGAAAATTCGCATCAGCAACATCTGACTAAGTGGCATGATCGGACCACCAAATAGACCTTGACCGATTCGGCAAAAAACCAACATTTCTAAACTGGTTGATAAACCACACAGTACTGAAAATACCGTGAAGCCTATTAGGCTTAAAATGAAAATTTTGACCCCACCGAAACGACCTGCAAGCCATCCCGTTAAAGGAACGCATATTGCCTCAGCCACAGCATAGGAGGTGATCACCCATGTCCCTTGCGAACTCGATACAGCAAGGCTTCCCGTAATATGAGGCACAGAGACATTGGCAATCGTCATATCTAGCACGACCATAAAGTTGGCCAAAGCAAGAACAAAGGCTGCCAGCATGAGGCGACCACCTTTTAAGTCGCCATAGGGAACGTAGCTATTCATAAGCAACTACTTCGATTTCAAGTCGATTTGAGCTTCCATAGATAAGCCAACACGTAAAGGGTGCTCAGTCAGTTCTTTCGGGTCAAGTTGGATACGCACAGGCAAGCGCTGTACGACCTTGATCCAGTTTCCTGTCGCATTTTGAGCAGGAATCAATGCAAAGGCAGAGCCCGTACCGCCTGAAAAGCCCAAGACTGTGCCATGAAATTCAACCGAATCCCCATATAAGTCTGAGGTTAAAATAGCCTTTTGACCTGGACGTACATTTTCAAGCTGACTTTCTTTAAAATTCGCATCGACATATAACTGTGAAATAGGAACCAACATCATGAGCACTGAACCCGGTGCCACACGTTGTCCAACTTGGATTTTCCGGCTTGTCACCACACCATCAAAAGGCGCTTTTATTTCTGTACGTTCTAGGTCTAACAAAGCTTGTTTTAATTTTGCTTGTGCCACTAAAACATCAGGCATCGAGTTTTCATTGCTACCCTGAATTAAGGCTTCATTGGCAGCCAAATTGCTTTGTGCCGCTTTTTGGCTCGACTTTGCTTGAGCTAAACCAGCCTGTGCCAAGTTATAGCCGGCTTGCGCATTATTAAATGTGGCTTGTGCAGTACTCAACTCTTCTTTGGAAATTGCCCCTGTTGCACTCAACTGCTGGCGACGGTTCAAGTCATCCTTTGCTTTATTTAGCTCAGCTTGGGCTTTAGCCACTTGCGCTTCGGCACTGTGAATGGCGTCATCACTCACAAAGACTTGCGAGTTTAAAGAGCTACTGTTGGCGGCACTTTGTTTATATTGGCGCTTTGCTTTAAGTAGTTCAGCTTGAGCTTGGGCTACAGCAATTTCAGCATCACGATGATCCACTAAAACCAGCACATCACCTTTTTTCACATTCTGAGTATCACTGACCAAGACTTTTTCAACTTGACCTGTCACCATAGAGGTAATGGATGCCGTTTCTGCACCCACATAAGCATTGTCTGTAGAAACTGAATGTTGAAAAAACAGTTTCCAAACCAAGTATAAAACGGCAGCAATAATCAGAATTAGAGCAACAAAAGTTAAACTTTTCTTCCGTTTTGCTTTCAGTGTTTGATCACTAATTTGATTGGCTGTATCAGTATCTGGCAGTGTATTTGAGGCATCTGTCATTGATTTTTCCTAAATCTAACAGACTTGGTCAGCCGGCATCATCCCTTCTAAAGGGACATCAGACAAAAAACTTGTCTGCATTGGTGTCGATGAGAAAGTCACTATAAAATTTGATGCATTTTACGATTAGATAATCATATTTTGAGAATATAATTTGTAACTGCACAGTCTTTTTTAGTTTTTAGCACCCAACTTCCTGCTGAGTGCTATAAATTTCACTTAATTATTAATCATTTAGTCATATAGACCTAATATGCATACGAAGCAATAGCTGTTGCAATCGCTCGATCTTCATCATTCACCATAGTCATACGCATCGTACAACCTTTACGCCCCAATCTCAGGGTTTCAGCACGTGCAATAAAATATTTTCCACGTCCCGGCGCAAGATAATCAACCCGCATATCTACTGTCGCTAAACGTGATACTTTTTTGATGGTATCTGCAATCGTGTCAGGTTCGGCTTTTTTATACAGCTCCCCCATCGCCACAATACCACCAACACTATCCAAAATCGTTGCAGCCACGCCACCATGTAAAATTTGGAACGCGACATTACCAATTAAGTAATCCTGCATATCTATATAGGCTTCAATCTGTCCATTGACTACACGCATGCTCATACTGTTGTGCTTAAAAAATGGCGATGCATTAAAAGCCTTGACCAATTGCTCAAAAACCACATCAATATCCACTTTCGCTCCTAAGTGTATGCTGCCCGTCCAGCTTTTTTCACCACTATTCATAACACCCTGCTTTAGCATGCAAACAATAAAAACCTATCCAAATCTGCCCAAAACCACCAGATAGGTCTACAATACTGACCTAGTTTAATACTGATTATCGAGATTTTTATGACCTATACGTTCAATCGTCCCGCGTTTCCCGCTACTCGCATGCGTCGTATTCGTAAAAATGAACATCTGCGCTCTATGGTCCGTGAGACTCATTTAACGCCAGATCATCTCATCTATCCAGTATTTGTCCTGCCAGGACAGAAGCAAACCCAAGATATTCCCAGTATGCCAAATATTCAGCGCTTATCTGCTGACTTACTTGTCAAAAAGGCGGAGCGTTTACTTGAACTTGGTGTATCGAAACTCGCACTATTTCCAGTAACTCCTCAAGAAGATAAAAGCCTCAGTGCCGAAGCAGCATGGTGTGAAGATGGTTTGGTTCAAAACACGCTACGTCTGCTCAAAAAAGAATTGCCTGAAATGGTGCTGATTACCGATGGTGCACTTGATCCATATACCACGCATGGTCAAGATGGCATTATTGATGAAACAGGTTATGTACTCAATGACGAAACCGTTGCGGCACTGATTAAACAAGGCTTAAGCCACGCGGAAGCGGGTGCTGATATTTTCGCACCCAGTGACATGATGGATGGTCGTATCGGTGCCATCCGTCAAGCCTTTGAAGCCAATGGCCATATCTACACCTCGATCATGGCCTATTCAGCAAAATATGCATCAAGCTTCTATGGTCCTTTCCGCGATGCAGTCGGTTCATCGAGCAACCTTAAAGGTGGCAATAAATACAACTATCAAATGGATGTCGGCAACCGCGCAGAAGCCCTACATGAAATCGCCCTTGATATTCAAGAGGGCGCGGATATGGTAATTGTCAAACCGGGTATGCCGTATTTGGACATTGTTCGTGAAGTCAAAGACACTTTTGGCGTCCCGACTTTCGTTTACCAAGTCAGTGGTGAATATGCCATGCTTGCCGCAGCCATTCAAAATGGTTGGTTATCGGACAGCGTGATTATTGAATCACTGATGAGTTGCCGCCGCGCAGGTGCCGATGGCATCTGGACCTATTTTGCAGAAGAAGCGGCACTCAAACTGAAAGACATGAAGTAAAAGAAATACACCAGAAGGATTGAGTTGCAATGCATATTGCCATTATTGGTGCAGGTATCAGTGGATTACTGACAGCGCTTGAGCTGATTGAACACGGTTGTTCAGTGGAGATTTTTGACCAACAACAAGCAGGACAAGCGGCCTCATGGGCAGGTGGAGGTATTCTCTCTCCGATGTACCCGTGGCGCTATCCACAAAGTGTCAATGACCTCGCCAAATATGGCAAAAGCATGTATCAAGCATGGAATGAAAAAATTAGCCCCGTTTCAGGGATAGATTTTGAAATCCATGAAACAGGTATGCTAATTTTTGACGAAGCTGATTTTGATATTGGTCTAAATTATAAAGAACAACATCAGGAACCGATGCAGCAGTGTGAACTTTTACAACGCACGCAACTGGAACAGATCAATCCACGTATTTCAACGCGCTTTCAACAAGCCATCCATTTTCCACAGTTAGCTAACGTCCGCAATCCCCGACTGCTCAAGTCGATTGTGGAATATCTCAAACAATTATCACAAGTCACTTTCCATGAGCAAGCATGGGTACATAGGTTTGACATAGTCAATCAGCAAGTTCAAGGGGTAAAAACTGCTGATGGTCAAAGTTATCATGCAGATCATGTGGTGATTGCAACAGGCGCATGGTCACAGCACTGGTCCGAACAACTCCAATGCAGCATTCCAGTGAACCCTGTACAAGGGCAAATGTTGCTGTTTAAAACCCCTGAAAACTGGCTCCCAACAATGTGTATGAATCAGGTCATGTATCTGATTCCACGTTTAGACGGTCATATCGTTTGTGGCTCAAGCATGGCGGATGTCGGTTTTGACCAACGCCCCTCCCTACAAACCCAACAAAATATTTATAAAGCCTGCTTGGACATGGTGCCAGAACTGGCTGATTTCCCAATTGTGAAGCATTGGGCAGGTCTACGCCCAAGTTCACCAACAGGCGTCCCTTATATCGGAGCATTTCCTGAAATTTCCAATCTTTGGGCAAACTTCGGCCACTATCGAAATGGTCTGTGTATGGGACCCGCATCTGCACGGCTACTGCGTGAGTTAATGTTAGAGCACCCATTAACTGTTGATGCGACTGCCTATACTCCAGAACGTTTAGCACATTTTGCGTGATGATGACTTCACCACAATCACGCTTTGGGCTGAATGAGATGAAGCAATGCTTCTTTTAAAGTCGGATACTTAAACTCAAAGCCTTGATTGCTCAGCGCTTGCGGACGGACAAACTGACCATTTAACACCAGTTGAGACTGCTCGCCTAAGAGCAATTTCAACACAAAAGCAGGCAAAGAAAGTAAAGGTTTACGTTTTAGAATTTGAGCTGCGGTTTGTGCAAACGCCGACTGGGTGACTTTTTCTGGACTGACGACATTAAAGACCTGCTCAGTCGTTTCATGTAGCATCAAAAACTCGATCGCTCGCAACACGTCTTGAATATGCACCCACACCACAGGTTGTCGTCCTGAACCAATTCGAGCACACAGATTCATTTTAATCGGAAACAACATTTGCGGCAGAATGCCCGCCCCGCGTCCAAAGACCACCCCCAAGCGGATGATTTTGGTATTTTGCGTTGTGTTTTGCCGAGCAGATTGCTCCCACTTTTGACATAACTCCGACATAAAAATCGACTGCGGTGGAGACTGTTCTGTACAACGTTCTGTCCATTGTTCAGTCGGGTCAATACCATAATAGCCCACCGCTGAGCCTGAAATAATGCATTTCGGTTGGATATTTCTTTTGGCTAGATACTGATAGAGTGTTGTCGTCATTTCAACACGACTGGCAATCAGCTTTTGTTTGCGGGCATCTGTCCAACGCCCTTGAGCAATACTTTCCCCCGCCAGATTTACCACATAATCAATTCGATCATGTTTCAATTCATCCAACGTTTGAATCCAGATTAAATGTGGATGTATTTTTGAAAGATTCTTCTGCCGACTTAAACCAATGACTTCATAATCTTTTTCTAATAAATAATTAAGCAAGTTTGAACCAATAAAACCACTCGCTCCTGTCACCAATACACGTTCTTTTTGCATAGCGTGATCTCAAATGATACTTTTCATCAGACTATAGCATTTAGAAGAAAGCTTTACGATTAAGCGACAATTTTTGCCGCCATACGTTCTGCTTGTTTGCCATAGAACCAATAGGTCAGCAAACAAAGTGGAATGGCAACCAGTAAAAACATAATTACGATAATCGCGACAAACTGTGGCTGTTGTAGATAAAGCATAAAGTTTTGTCCCACTTCAGCATCAGCTTGGGCAAAAATGAATAAACCAAGCAAGAGAAACGCCAAGTTATAGCCCCAAAATATCAGACTAAAACCCAAAGTAAATTTTTTACGTTCAGCTTGGGTCGGTGCACGGCGCTGTTGTTTAATAAATTTTTGGAGCACCCAAATCATAGCCACCAAATACGGTACAGCTGTTAATACACCGCCCAAACCTGTAGGTAGCAGTGCTGCTAACACACCGCATACGCAGCTAAAAATAAAACACAAGAAAAAAAACCAAAGAAAATATCGTGTTAGTGATACCATAGCGCTGCTTACAACCTAGCTAAAAACTCATTATAAAAAAAATTCAATTTTTTTTCATTTTCATGTCAACCAATTGAAGTTGAGTTGCGTTAAATAGGGTACAAGGTCGCAGCAACCGTCAAAATATTGTACCGGCATCCACAATACGTACGGTGACCTTTCCTAGAGCAATAAGATTGGCTCCAAATTTAAATGTTGTTAGCAGCCAACATTTAAACGTGAAGCAGTTTTCTTTGACCGACGATTTCATCATCACTCGAATCGTCGGTCTTTATTTTTTGGGCAACTGATTTTTTAGAACTTCCCCACCATCAACAGATGAGGAAGCAAAGAATAGATTAATAATACGTTAAATGTTGAACAGCAGACTCATCTTGAATAACGTAGCCATTTCGTCCTTGTTCTTTAGCCAAGTATAAATTTCGATCTACTTCTTTTAAGAAGGTCATTTTGTCATGATTAAACATAGGCACAATTGTCTTTACTCCTAGACTGACGGATAAACGCTGATCTAATGGCGATGAACTGTGACAAATATCGGCTGTCCGAATACTCTGCAAAATACGTTCTACAATTTCAATGGCAGCATCTTGCGATGTATCAGGTAAAACCAAAATAAACTCTTCCCCACCAAAACGTGCAACTAAATCACGTGGACGCGACACATTTTTTTTCAACAATTGTGCAATTTGTTTGAGGCATGCATCCCCCAAAATATGACCATTATAATCGTTGTACTGTTTAAAATAGTCGATGTCTAATAACATTAATGTCAGTGGTTTCTGCTCACGCTGCGCATTAAGCCACTCACGTTGATAGCAATCTTCAAAGAATCGACGGTTTGCAATACCCGTAAGGCCATCTTGATACGAATATTCTTCCAATTGCTTTTTCAGCGTTTCTAACTCTTGTTCCTGTCTTTTGCGCTCAGAAATATCGAACATGAATCCGACCAGACTGTCCACTTCCCCATCTGGCTTTCTAACCACGTGAACCACATCGCGGATCCAAATATACTCCCCGTTAATGGTCAGCGCACGGTAGTCTGCCTCATGGTCGACACCAGAAATCGACTGTGCCACGCAAAAATCAACCACCCATGCCCGGTCATTTTCATGCATACGCATTGCCCAGTCTTCAACAGTTCTCCATGAATCCTGTTTCCAACCTAATACTTTTTCAATTTGTGGGCCAATATAACTAAAAGTTTTGGTTTCCCAATCTATGCTCCAAGGAATAGCAAGTGTTGATTCAATCAGCGTCTTATACACCAGATCATTGACGATACGGGGCGAATTGAAAATAGAATCAGACATAGTTATTTTCTCCTTATACCCAGTCTTACTCGATAAATGATTTATTGTTTTTAACCTTTTTCATAAATCATTGTTATAAATTATTGAAATTGAATACTTAATCAATTTTTACATTTTTTTATGCATACGAAATGATATACAATTTCATTCAGATACATAATAGCTCATAAAAAGAACATTTTTTAATCATATTTAATCTTTTTACTATAGTGTTAATCAAACACATCCATCACTTTCCTTTTCACATAATAATCTCGCCATATCTCGGTGTCATGCGACTTATAACTATCAGCTCAATCATCTACGTCAAGGTTTGACGTAGAGCTGATGATTATCCTTCGAAAAAGTTTGATTTATGTTAGCTTATAGCTCTATTGCGTTTTGAGCTTGGGGCATCTATGGCTGTTCGTTTTTTTCATACATCGGATTGGCATCTGGGACAGTTCTTTTATAACCATTCCCGCCAGTATGAACATGAACAGTTTTTAGCATGGTTACTACAACAAATCAGTGAAAAACAACCGCATGCTTTACTTATTGCAGGAGACATTTTTGATGTCATCAATCCTGCATCCAGTGCACAGAAACAACTGTACCAGTTCTTAGCCGATGCGCATGCACGTGCCCCCCACATGCAAACGCTCATGATTGCAGGCAACCATGACTCAGGCTATCGCATTGAACAAGTTGAACCTTTACTGGCGAAATACAATGCCAAAGCAGTCGGTGTCATTCATAAAAATACTGAACAACAAATCGACCTTGAACATTTATTGGTGCCCATTTTAGATGAACAACAGAATATTGTGGCATGGTGTCTGAGCCTGCCCTTTTTACGCCCCGCTGAAATTACAGGCGTTAATGAACACACCACCAATAGCCAAAACGCGATTGCCTATTTGCATCAACAACTGATTGCCGAGGCCAAAGCCCGCAAAACAGCAGATCAAGCCCTGATTTTAATGTCTCATGCACATATGCAAGGTGGCGAAACCTCAGACTCTGAACGTCCGATTGTGATTGGTAATGAAGAAGCACTCTCAACAGCATTATTTGATGAAATCATTGACTATGTAGCACTCGGACATTTACATAAACCACAAAAAGTCAGTGAAGAGCATATCCGTTATAGCGGCTCCCCCATCCCCCTGTCATTTAGTGAAATTAACTACAAACATCAAGTTCTTGAAGTGACACTTGACCCTGTACAGAAAGATGCCTCACGTTTCCAGTTAAATGTACTCGCTATACCACGTAGTATTCAACTGCATAAAATACGGGGGGAGTTAAATGAGGTGCTGGACAAACTCAAAGCCTTACCAGCAGGTGAAATTGAGCTGATTGATCAACGTGAATATGTCGATATTGAATATCATACAGCTGTTCCGCCTCAGCCCAATTTAAGACAACAGTTTGAAGATGCACTGCCTAAAAATCGTTATCGTTTAGTCCGTATTTCACGTCAGTACTTAGCTACGGAGCAAGACCCCAATGCCCCCGCTAAAGTAAGTTTAGAACCACCCACACCAGAAAAACTGTTTCAGCAAATTTGGGAAAAACAGGGTTATCAGCATGATACCGCTGTGCTACAGGATTTTATGAGTTTAATGCGTGAAGCTGAACAATCCCTTGAAGATGGATACGAGGCTTAAAGGTTTACTATGAATATTGTTTCCATTCGAATAAAAAACCTTGCTTCACTTTCTGGCGAACACTTGATTGATTTTGAAAGTGATCCTTTAGCCAGTGCAGGGCTTATTGCCATTATAGGGAAAACAGGTGCAGGCAAATCTACCATTTTAGATGCAATGTGTTTGGCACTGTTTAACCGTATTCCACGCCTCAAAGACAGCGATGGAAAAATTCAAGATGTCGATGGCTCAGAACTACTCACCAATTCCCCACTGACCGTACTGCGTCGTGGTACCGCGCATGGTTATGCTGAACTTTGCTTTATTGCACAAGACCAAAAACGCTATATCGCTCGATGGGAATTGAAACGTTCACGAGAAAAAGCTGACGGGAAACTACAAAACGTACAGCGCTATTTAAAATGTGTCACCGATGGTGTCGTTGTTGCGGATAAAGCCAAAGCCGTCGATGAAAACATCAAACGTATTACCCAGTTGAGCTTTGAACAATTCACGCGCGCTGTTCTACTGGCACAATCCGAAGTTACTGCTTTTTTAAAAGCACGAGACAATGAGCGCGGCGAATTATTGGAATATCTCACCAATTCGGCTATTTTTGGCAAAATTGGACAACTGGCTTATGAGAAAACCAAACTGGTCGCGACTCAGCGCAAAGAGCTAGAAAATGTATTGGGTCATATTGAACTGTTAACCGATGAGCAAGTTGCAGAACTATCCGCACAATTCCAACATAGTGACCACAGCTATCAACAACTCGAAGCCCAAAAGTCACAACTGCAAAAACAACAGCAATGGTTTGAAAGCAAGCAGAAACTCGACAGTGAAATCATCATTAAACAACAACTGGTCGAAGCACAGTATAAGTTACAACAGGAATTAAACCCTGAGCGTGAACGCTTGGCTCGTTTAGAGATCTTCGCTGAAGTTCGACCTATGCTGTTCCAACAACAACAGCTACTTCAAACCAAACAACAACTGCTGCCCCGCCTGAAAAAACAACAACAGTTATTTGATCATTTACTCACGCAATTTGAGACTGAAAAAGCTCAATTCATGCAAGCTGAAACGGCAGTGAATGAACTACAACAGTTTGAAAGTACCCATCATGATGCATTGAATGATGTACGTAAATGTATTCAAGAACGTGATTTTATCGGGGCTGAGTTTAAGAAAGCTCAGGAAAAATTGCAGGCTTTAGAACAGTCTAAACTGCCCCTAACCCAGCAACAACAAAAGCTTGAACAGCAGATTCAGCACATTGAGCGTCAGCAAACCGAGTGTAAGCAGCAACTGGAAAGTTCACAACAGTTTACAAGCTTAGACCAAGGCCTCAGCGCCCATGTCCAACAACTCGAACAGTTTATTCAACAATACCAAAACATTGAATATCAACTCGGGCAACAAGCTCAAGTAGAACAGCAACTGTCAGCACAAAAGGTAAAATTACAACAGTCCATACAACAGTTTGGTCACATCGAAGAACTGGAAGTTAAAATTGCGCAAGCACAGCAGCAACGAGAGTTGAAGATCAATCAGCTCAGTCAAATTGAGCAAATTCAGCAAAAAGTTCAACAGTTTTTTGAATTGAAGACTGATATTGCACAACAGCAAGAACAGCTCAACAGTGCTCAAACTCAGCAACAAGCCTTACAACAGCATACGCTGCAAGCGGATCAGGCTTTTCAATCAACCAAAAGTGAACGCATCCAACTACAACAAGTTTTACAACAGCAACGGCTTTTACATGCTGAGAATGTTGAACATTTACGTGCTGAACTCCAAGAGGGCGAACCTTGTCTTGTCTGTGGAAGTACATCACATCCTTATAAAATGGAAGATACTGCGCTCTCCAAAGCCCTGTTTGAGCTTCAACAACAGCAGGAACAACAAGCAAACCAAAAAGAGCTCGAAAGCTTTCAAGCTTGGCAGCAAGCACAGCAACAACTCACCAAACTCAATGCAGAAATAGAACAACGCAAAACACTAATCCAGCAACTTTCTGAAAAAATCAGCCCATTACAAAGCGTGCTGATTGCACACGGTAAAACAGCAGATATTGCACTCGACCTGACACAAACAAAATCAGAAATAAACATGCAATTTGAGCAGATCATTCAGCAACATACGCTCGATCTACAGCAACTCAAACAGCAATCTGAGCAGTGCCAACATAATATTAAAACCCAGCAATACTGCATCCAAAACATTCAACAGACTGAACACTTGCTACACACAGCAAATAGTTTGCAAAACCAAGTTCAACACATTGCCCAGTATTTATCTGATGCTGAAAAAACAGTTTGGCAACAACAGACTAGCTTGGCTGCACAGCAACTGTTAGTACGTCTAAAGACTCGTGCACAGCAACTAGAACAACTGGAACAATGGCGTCAGCAACTCGATCAGACCAATCAACAGTTCAAGACCAATCAACAGAATCTTGATCACACGAGCCAACACATCAGAGAAACCGCTGAACGGCTTAGTGAGATCAAACAAAAAGGACAGCAGAATACAGAAATAGCCAATCAATTGATCCAACAGATGACAGGCTTAACGGGTATTAAAGCCAACGAATGGCTTATTCAACACGATCATCGGCGCCAACAGACACAAAGCCATTACCAACAGATCAAGCAACATTTTGAGCAATTACGTCATCAATTTGAGCAAGACAAAAGTCAGCTAGAACAACTTCAAGCACAATTACAGCAAAACCAAAGTAGTGCAGATGATGTGGAAAATACAATCCAGCACTGGCTCAAAGAACATCCTGAGTTTGAACTGCAAGACTTAAAAACGCTTGCTGAAATTAACCCTGCACAAGTGCAACAGATCCGTCAAAAATTACAGCATGCTGAACGCCTACTGAATGAAGCCGATGCTGCTTTGAAAACCATACAAGAACAATTGCAAGAACATCTCAAGTATCAACCTGAGATTGATCCACTACAGTTAGAGCAACACATGCAGGAGCATCAGTCTGCACTCAATAATCAACTTGAAATACGCGATCAGCTCAAACTGAAACTTGAGTTACATCAGCAAAATGTGGTGAAACAAAAACAATTTGTCGATCAAATTCAAAACATTCAACAAGAAGAACATCGTTGGGGGAAAATATCAGGTCTGATGGGCGATGCTACGGGCAAGAAATTCCGTGATTATGCGCAGCAATATAACCTTGATATTTTACTGGAACATGCGAACCAACAGCTCAACCAACTCTCACAGCGTTATACCTTAAAGCGTTTGGATCACTCGCTCAGTCTAGCTATTATTGATCATGACATGGATGGAGAAACCCGCTCCGTTGCATCACTCTCAGGAGGCGAGTCTTTCTTGACTGCCCTTGCCCTATCTCTTGCCATCGCCAATATGGCCTCGGGCTCAATGAAAATCGAATCGCTGTTCATTGATGAAGGCTTTGGGACTTTAGATGCATCATCGCTACACATGGTCATGAATGCTCTCGATCAACTACAAAACCAAGGCCGTAAGGTGGTGCTGATTTCACACATCCAAGAAATGCATGAACGTATTCCTGTCCAAATCCAAGTTAAAGCTCTAGGCGCAGGTGCCAGTACCATTGAGGTGGTGGGATAATTTCAACTTTTTTAATGATCAAAGTTTGATCTTTTTTTTAAGATACAGTTCCCTGCTAAAAATAATAGGAGCATCCTACTTAATGTAAGTGCTCCCACTAAACGCCATTTTCAATAGAGAAAGCAGAACGCCAACTTTTAATCCGCTGGGAATGCTTTTGGTGGTGGTGCATATTTAGATGCATCAGTTGCCTTGTCCACTGCCGTAGCAGACTCTAACGGATAAATGACTGTACCAATCACACCTGTGTTTTGGATTGAACCGTGGTCTGAGTTTGCCGCATAAGCATCTTCAGGTCGACTAAAGGTAAAAGATGCCACCGCGGAGTCGCTCTTACGGAAACCTTCAATGATCAGCTCACCCTGTGGACGAAGCACATAACCTGAGTTGCTACGAGATGCCGAACGCCCATTAATCACATCTAAACCATCTACACTGGCAACCACTTCAAAGGTGCTATTGCTATGGTTTTGGTATTTGAGTTGATAACTTTGTCCATCTTTGCCAGATAAATAATACTGCTGACCATCTCGAAATAAAGGCAGTGGACGCTGTGCATCATTTATAATTGAAAAACTGATTTTTCCGGCCGCCAAAGAAATACTATTCACCGCTTTGCCTGTATATGTTTTACTGGCATAGCGAACTTGTGATTCAGCAATTGGACTGCTGGATAAACGTTTTAAATTCACTTCTGTTACGTTTGAACGAAGCTCATCACCCCATTTCGTACCCAATTTTTCAGCTCGAGAAACCGTCGCGTTTAATGCTGTTGGTTCCGCTGTCACTTCCTCCATGTGAGTATTTGTACTACTACACGCTGCCAAAAATAAACTCAGCATCAGAGAGAGAAATAAATAAATTTTTTCCATTTTTGGTTTCATCCTAAATGCAGTTTTTATCATTGTCAGAGTGTCTGTTCCAATAACTCAGTAACTTAAATCTACAAGCAATTCAATCAGTTTAAATGAAGCCTATTTTTTCAGCAGCGTTTTAGTTTTATAAAATTGTAAGTTAAGTCTTCTCAGCATATTTGAATACCAAGAAGCTTTTTTGACCTTAATGCCTCAACAACTCAATGTCGTGAATAGTCTCTCGCCCCAAACAAAGCTGTTCCAACACGCACCATGGTTGAACCCGCAGCGATTGCCTCATTCATATCTGCCGACATCCCCATACTAAGCGTATCCCAGTCTTCTGGATGTGCATGCTGTGCTTTCACTTGCTCAAATAGCACTTTCGCCGCCGTAAAAGCCTGCACATTGTTTGGTGCTGGAATGACCATCAAACCACGCAGTTTGATGTGAGGCAACTGACTAATGCTTTGTACCAGCTCAGCAACCTCGTTAGGTTGACAGCCATCTTTGCTGTCCTGACCATCAATGTTAACCTGTAGACAAATATTTAAGGCTGCTTGGGTGGCAAGTCGCTGAGTCGATAACCGCTCAGCAATAATTAAACGATCTACCCCATGCACCCATGCAAATTTTTCAGCCAAATGTTTGGTTTTATTGCGTTGTACATGTCCTATAAAATGCCATTCAATATCTAAATCCTGTAACACCTCAATCTTCTGCAGAGCCTCTTGCAGATAGTTCTCACCAAAGGCACGTTGACCGCAAACGTACATGTCTCGTAACACTTCACTTGGATGTGTTTTCGAAACGGCTAAAAGCTGCACAGATTGCACATCACGCCCTGAAACCTCACAGGCCTGCTGAATTTGGGATAACACATGTTGACGTGAGTTTTGCAGGATATTCATTGACGAGGGTCTCATTTCAGTCATCTTTTTTGCTTTGCCTTTCAACAAACTGTTGGTTAAGTTGTTTGAAAGCCTTATTATTCTATCAAAATAATTAGCATTTATATGATCTCGGGGAAATTATGGATATCACAGAATTACTAGCCTTTGCTGCTAAGAACGGGGCGTCAGATTTACACTTATCTGCGGGTATGCCACCGATGATTCGTGTCGATGGTGAGGTTCGTCGAATTAATTTACCAGCTTTAGAACACAAAGAAGTGCATAAGTTGGTTTATGACATCATGAATGACAAACAACGTCGTGATTTTGAAGAATTATTAGAAACAGACTTTTCCTTTGAAGTCCCGGGCATTGCACGTTTCCGTGTGAATGCATTCAACCAAAACCGCGGTGCTGGTGCTGTATTCCGTACTATTCCATCCAAAGTTCTGACTATCGAAGACTTGGGTATGGGACAAATCTTTAAAGATATTTGTGAATTTCCGCGTGGTATCGTACTGGTAACAGGTCCGACTGGTTCGGGTAAATCAACTACACTGGCCGCTATGGTTGACTACATTAACGACAACCGTTATGACCATATTTTAACCGTTGAAGACCCCATCGAATTTGTGCACCAATCAAAAAAATGTCTCGTAAACCAACGTGAAGTGCACCGTGACACACATGGCTTTAATGAAGCACTACGTTCTGCTCTGCGTGAAGACCCTGATATTATTCTCGTAGGTGAGATGCGTGACCTTGAAACCATTCGTTTGGCACTCACAGCAGCTGAAACAGGTCACTTGGTCTTTGGTACATTACATACCACCTCTGCTGCAAAAACGATTGACCGTGTGATTGACGTATTCCCTGCTGAAGAAAAAGACATGGTTCGCGCCATGCTATCTGAATCGCTACAGGCCGTCATTTCTCAAACCTTACTCAAAAAAAATGGCGGTGGACGTGTTGCCGCGCATGAAATCATGATTGGTATTCCTGCCATTCGTAACTTAATTCGTGAAAACAAAGTGGCACAGATGTATTCTGCTATTCAGACTGGTGCAAACTACGGTATGACCACACTGGATCAAAGTTTGAAAAACTTAGTCACTAAAGGGGTGATTAGTCCACAGACCGCACGTACTGCTGCTAAACAACCTGAAACATTCTTATAAGAAAACAATGGATTTGGGGTAGAGATATGGATTTTAACGACTTACTCAATTATATGATTCAACAAAAAGCGTCAGATTTATTTATCACCGCTGATGTTGAACCTTCAATGAAAATTAACGGTCAAATTGTGCCTGTAGCTAAAGGCAAACTGACAGGTGATGTCGCAGGACAACTGCTGAACTCCATCATGAGCGAGAAGCAGCGTAAAGAATTTGCGGATACACGTGAGTGTAACTTCGCGATTATGAATCGTGATAAAACTGCGCGTTTTCGTGTCAGTGCCTTTCAACAACGTGATATGCCTGGTATGGTTTTGCGTCGAATTGAGACCAAGATTCCAACCATGGACGAGTTAAAACTTCCACCTGTACTCAAAGAACTAGCGATGACCAAACGTGGCATCATCATCTTTGTGGGTGCAACAGGTACAGGTAAATCAACCTCGTTGGCTTCAATTATTGGGTATCGTAACCAGAATTCGAAAGGTCATATCATTACCATTGAAGACCCGATTGAATTTATTCATGAACATGCAGGCTGTATCATTACCCAGCGTGAAGTCGGCATTGATACGGACTCTTTTGAAATCGCGCTGAAAAACACCTTGCGTCAGGCACCTGATGTGATCCTGATTGGTGAGATTCGTTCCCGTGAAACCATGGATTATGCAATTGCCTTCGCGGAAACAGGTCACTTGGTATTTGCAACACTGCACGCCAACAACGCCAACCAAGCCATCGACCGTATTATTCACTTCTTTGAAGCAGACCGTCATAGCCAATTGTTTATGGACTTATCTTTAAATCTTAAAGCGATGGTTGCTCAGCAGTTGATTCCAACACCTGACGGTAATTCACGTCGTGCTGCCATTGAAATTTTGATTAACTCACCGTTAATTTCCGATTTGATCCGTAAAGGCGAAATCCACGAAATTAAAGATTTGATGAAGCGTTCTCGTGAACTTGGTATGCAAACCTTTGACCAAGCCTTGTTTGATTTGTACAAAGCCAAGCAGATTACCTATAAAGATGCGCTGAAACACGCTGACTCACCAAACGACTTACGTTTACAAATCAAATTATCAGAAGAAGGCGGCGATCGTCTATTGCATGCCAGTGCAAATATCACGTTTGATGGACAAGCTTAATTTTATTCCTTCAAACTAAAAAAAGGGCTTCTCATGAAGCCCTTTTTTATATCTTAGATGAACATCTTACTTTTTACGTAGCGCGTCTTGGCATTCAGTAGCATCACAATAACCGTACAGGTTCAACGAGTGTCCCGTTAAAGTAAAGCCATGTTTTTCAGCAACTTCATGCTGCTCGTGCTCAATCACTTCATTCGTAAATTCAACCACTTTGTTGCAGTTTTGACACACAATATGATCATGATGATCATCTTGCATAATTTCAAAAACAGAGTGGTTATTTTCAAAGTGATGGCGCTGAATAATACCCGCTGCTTCAAATTGCGTTAACACGCGGTAAACAGTTGCTAAACCGACATCTTCACCTTGTTCAAGTAAAGTCTTATAAATATCTTCCGCACTTAAATGGTGTTGTTTTGAATTTTCTAATAGTTCTAATATTTTAATTCGTGGAAGTGTAACTTTAAGTCCAGCTTTGCGTAGATCTTGATTTGAAATTGGCATGTAAAAAGGTCTCTCAACAAATTTAAAGTTAGAATATGCAACAAAGTGTAGATGCAGTATGATCTATCCGTGGCTCAATTGCATCATAATTAATTTGGGATAGTGTAGCAAAATGCAAAAAATCATGTTGACGTTATTCGTCACTTCACTGCTCGCAGGTTGTTCGACCTTGGGCGTTTATAAAGTTGATATTCCTCAAGGTACACCATTAACTCAAGCACAAGCGTCAAAAATACAAGTTGGCATGAGCCATCAACAAGTTCGCTTTTTACTTGGCAGCCCTACGCTTTCAGATCCAATGAATCCACTACGTTGGGACTACATCTACAATTATACCCCAGGAACCTATGCTAAAAAAGCCAAGATTCCTGCTGCGCATGGGCAACACCTGCAAATCTACTTTGACTCAAATGGTATTGTCCAAAAAATTGAAGGCTTAGAAAGCATCCCTGAATCTCAGCCAGGCTTACCAGCATCGAAAGAAGCGATTCTAAACGCGCCCCCACTATAAAGCCTTATAATAAAAAAGAAACCCCTCAACTGAGGGGTTTTTCATATCACTTCGATTGTTTTAAGCGATTGCCTTTGGCAAAGCGCCCCACAGGGTTATTTTCTGCACGTATCCGACGAATATCTTTAGGATTAATGCTTAAAGCTCGATAAATTTCAACGCGATCCCCAGCTTGTAATATCTGCGCATGCTCTTTCAAACGAACACCAAAAATACCCAGTTGTAATGGCTCTGGTAATTCAACTTGAGAACAAATACCGCTCAATTGAATCGCATCCAATGCCGTCATCCCCTCAGCAAACGGAACCCGGAGATGAAACTGCTGGTTTGCTGTTGCATAAGCAACCCAGACGTAGTGAAGCTGGCTCATTAGATCAATTTTCCAAGCACAGCCACGATAGCCAATACAATAGAAACGGGTAAGATCACACGCACCGCAATACGCCAAATATTATAAAAAGCTTCATTGCTAAAGTTCATTGACTTACGTAAATGGCTAATTTTCATAATCCAACCAGCAAAAATGGCATAAATCAAACAAATCACTAAGCCCCAAAGCATCAGTAAGATGTTAAAAATCGGACCAGTCGCTGGAATCAACCAAACCAATGTCGCAGCCAGAAGTATCAACCATTGAATGACCACATTCAGTTGACGCTGTGCCAACTGTTCACGTGCCATCTGCAACAACACGGCCGCTGCTGCAACTGCAGTCAACGCAATGGCATACGCAGGTAATGCTGCTTGTACTGCAAAAAATGCAAAAGCAACCACAGCTAAAATTTGTGCAATCCAAATAGGTAGAACCGTCTTGCTTGCAGCATCTTGCTGTTGAACCTGTAGTAGGCTATTTTGCCAGTACAGACCGAGTCCTAAACCACTTGCCACTAATGCCAATACCGTTGCACTGCCCCATTCTGAGAATTCAACAGGCGTCACTTGCCATTCAGCCGCACTTACTCCAGAGACATTGGCTACGACTAATGAAACGATTACACCAATAGCCGTTAAGGCTAAAATTAGCTTCCGTGGTGCAAAAGACAAAGCGATGGCAACCACAGCCAAACCACCAAAAATCACGGGTGATATACTATCTGGCAGTGCATATTGATTCAGGAGCTGTGCAGCATTAGAGAGCATGCCACCTGCCAAGAAAGGAATAAAGACAACCGCAAGCCAACCCACAAGACGCCAAGTTTGTGATGCATCTGCATCACGGGTTAAACTTGATAATGCGTTTAATGCCGTAGTTTTTGAACGCTTTGCTAAGGCAATTTCTAAATAACACACAGGTAAAGCCAAGATCAGCATGGTAAATAACCAGAGCAACCAAAAGTCGAGCTGACGTTCAACCTGAATTCCCACCAAGGGTGCAAGTGTGGCAATGATAATAAATGATAAACAAAATGCCATCAGCGGCGATAACCATCGTGACATAGCATTGTCTTGCATGATGCGTTCCTTCAATAAGTCTTGCGCTATTTTGCCTTGCTCTCTTATGAAAATCAAAAACAAAAAGCAAACCACCAAAACTGATGATTTGCTGCGCTAAATATAATTAAAATTTATTGTTTTTATCCCTTGTTATGCTCACTTATGAAAAGAAGCGAGCAAACCAGTTTTTCCCTTTTTTCTTTTCTTTTTCTTTGATGATCCCCATCATGTTTTCTTTCACTGCCCCGACATAGTCAGCATCATCGTGTTGAATATGATTAATCAGCCATTTCGACAATACTTCATGCAACTCAGCTTCAATCGACTGTCCTAACTCAAAACGGTCACGATAAGATTCAATTTTTTTAATAAATAAATCATGCACACGCTTATGTGGTACACGGTATTTATAACCCGCCTCTTCTTGAAGAGATTCTTCAAAAGTAAAATGAGATTGTGTGTAATCAATAATATTTTCTAGAATTTGCTTTACACGTGCACGATCAGTATCAACATCAATTGCTTCAATTTCATTAATGTAATCTAAAATACGACGGTGCTGATCGTCAATCACATCGATACCAGTATTATATTCTGGAACCCACTTCATTATCATTCCGACCACCCAATAAAAATTAATAGATTAATTACATGAATTAATCATATCGGTTAGTGATGAAAATAAAAGTGAATCAATTTAGTAGGGTTTCTGATATTAGCATCATATTCAACATAAGTGATTATTTTATATGAAAATATTAATTTAAACCCGAGCAAAAGAATAAGTTATTTTTTAACCAATTTATTATTTTTAATACACAAAAAATAATAAAAACATGCTTAACATTATTATCAGCATGCTTTTATATTTTATCTATTTTGGAATAATTTAATATTGATCTGCTTTGGTCACTCTTTTTAATGATGGGTCTTTAGCTTCCCGGACTAAGCGTTCTACATGCGTCATTTCATGCCGTATCGCTTTGCCATATTGAAATAAAATCATTTCCCCTGGTGCAAAGGCCGTCCATGCTTCATTTTGAGTTAAAGGCTCTGTAGTAATCACAGCGACTCGATCCTCTGCAGTAGTGACTTGACTAAAATCCACTTCAACATCAAGGTCAATCAGCTGCGCAGGTTTAAATGGGTACTCTCGCACCAACCAATGCAGTTTGGTAATAGCGTAACTAAAAAGTGCCTGCCCATTAGACAAACAAAAATTGAACGTACCATGTTCCGCAATCCGTGGAGAAATATCGGTTAATAAATCAAAAACTTGATCTAAACTTGGCTCAACATAACCAAATTTGTTCACTAACTGATCTAGCAAATAACAAAATGCACGTTCACTGTCAGTATTCCCCACAGGGGTAAAACGTCCTGACAGTACAGGATCAAAGTCATGCAAATCGCCATTATGCGCAAAAATCCACTGTCGCCCCCATAGCTCACGGCTAAATGGATGTGAGTTTTCTAAGTTAATTTTTCCCTGCGTCGCTTTGCGGATATGGGCAATCACATTGCGTGATTTGATCGGATAGTTCCGAATTAATTCAGCAATCGGTGACTCAACTGCAGATTGATTATCAACAAACAAACGACAGGCTTTATTCTCAAAAAAAGCAATTCCAAAACCATCACAATGATCTGAGGTAATCCCCGCCCGCTGCGAAAAGCCTCGAAATGAAAAGGTAATATCAGTCGGTGTTGCACAATTCATTCCGAGCAGTTGGCACATAATCTTGATCTTATTTCAAACATATTTATTTATGATGGTTTTATTGTGCATGAGTCCTGACTGGCTTGCAATTCACAATGCTTCATAACCCGAACACATTCGGGCATAAAACCATTTTTATAAAACGTATAGGCTTAAAAAAAGCCTCCGAGGAGGCTTTCAAAATACTTAGTGTTTACTGCGGTTGGTAATCAATGTACCCACACCATGATCGGTGAAAATCTCCAACAGTGTTGCATGTGGCACACGACCATCCACAATATGCGCGCTCACCACACCGCCTTTCACCGCATCTAGCGCACAACCCACTTTCGGAATCATCCCGCCATAAATCACGCCCGTTTCAATAAGACGGTCAACTTCTTGGGTGGTAAGTCCTGTCAGCAGATTTTTATTTTCGTCTAGAACGCCTGAAATATTGGTCAACAAAATCAGCTTTTCAGCACCAAGGGCTTCAGCTACTTTTCCAGCCACCAAATCTGCGTTGATGTTGTAGGTATTGCCCTCTTCATCCACACCTAAGGGTGCAATCACAGGAATAAAATCACCACTGCTAAACATCTCCAATACATCAGTTTTAACACTGGTCACTTCACCGACTAGGCCAAGATCAATTTTTTGTACTGTGCCATCTTCCGCAGTTTTTTCCATCAGTAACTTTTGTGCACGCAATAAATTACCATCTTTACCCGTTAAACCAATGGCACGACCGCCATGTTGGTTAATCAAGTTCACGATAGATTTATTCACACTACCACCCAGCACCATTTCAACCACTTCCATGGTCGCTGGATCAGTCACACGCATGCCATCAATACGGTCAGACTCACGTCCCAACTGCTTTAAAAACGAGTCGACTTGTGGACCTCCGCCATGGACTACAATTGGGTTCAATCCAACGGTTTTTAACAAAACGATGTCACGTGCAAACGAGCTCTCAAGCTCAGGATCGGTCATTGCATTGCCACCATACTTTACAACTAGCGTTTTTCCAGCAAAACGTTGAATGTACGGCAAAGCTTCAGTCAGAACCTGTGCTTTGTCGAGGCCAGTATGTTGATGTGGCATGTGCCTCTCCTTAATGGGCGTCTAATATGTCTTGTGCAATCTGCGGATAATCTGCCGTCAGCATGTGCACAAAGCTATGGCGAATTTGATTGAGCCGCTGATCACTGTCCGCGTCGAAACGCACGGTAAAATACTCGCCCGTATTCGATGCTCGAATAATGCCAAATCCGTCCTCAAAATCAAGTCTTACACCATCAATTTTACTCATTTCTGCTTGAAAGTGCTGACTTTGTTTTTCTACATTCGCTAAAACCAGCGCAGGTGAAATTTGATGGGTACTGATATAAATATCTTCAGTACTCGAACGTTCTGGGTAATCTGCCAGTGCTTCTGATAAAGTTAGCTGATGTAAATTTAAATATTCCAATACTCGTAGTGCAGCATACAAACCATCGTCATAACCGAAACCACGCCCATCATTAAACACATAATGCCCAGCATACTCACCGCCAAAGATAGCTTGTCCTTTAGACTGCGCCAAATACTTACGTAGAAATGAACTACCTGTGCGAATCATTTTGGGAGTTCCCTGATGAGCCAGTACTGTGTTGCGAACCATCGTGGAGCATTTCACATCGAACACGACTTCATGCTCGGGATGTTGAGACAAACACATTTGCGCAAACAGTGACAGTAACCGATCAGCTGAAATAATCACTCCGTTTTCATCAATTAAAACAACACGGTCTCCATCTCCATCAAAGGCAATACCGATATCCGCATGCTGCTGTTGCACGGCGTGGCGTAGCAGGTCTAGATGTTTGGCTTGAGATGGATCAGGGGCATGTTCAGGAAATTCACCATTGGCCTCACAGCGTAACGGGTGAACCACACAACCTAACTTTTTTAGAACCAAGACTGCACAGCGCCCCGCAGATCCGTGTAGCCCATCTACCACCACCTTAAATGGTCGAGCTTGGGGCTGCAGTTGGATATCACTCAATAATGCATCTTGATAAGCTAAACAATATTCAGGCACGACCTCATGTGGCAACATCTGCCAGTTCATTTCTGCATGACGATCCAAGCACGCATTTGTATCGTATGCCACTTGCTGAATTGTTTCAGGTAAAGGAGGTTCACTCTGCACAATCCATTTAATACCATTATCCGACTTCGGGTTATGGCTGGCTGTCACCATAATGCCATTGCCGTCAAACTGACGCGCTGCAAAATACAATACAGGGCTGGCGCAACAGCCTATATCATGTGCTTCTAGCCCCTGTTTAATACATTCTTGATAAATAATTTCTGCAAATGCGGGACTGCTTAGCCTAGCATCATAACCAATCGCTAAACGGGTTTGGCCAGCATTTAAATATTGCATCGCTAGCGCCTGCGCAATGGCACGAATCAACTCAGCACTCATGACATCCAATTTGCCACGAATATCATAGGCGCGGAAAATATGTGCAGGGAAATTCGGCTGATAATGCATAGTTCTAACTTCTAATCTGTTCATTTCGAGCAGCTCATTTTCAACTGCCCTTGTTTTTATGGCTTTGTGCTTTTTTTAATTTTACTCAGGATTCAAAAACGAGGTGTAACTTTTTATGAACTAAAAATGAGCACTCAGCATAGAAACAATAAAAGCCCCTCAGATGAGAGGCTTTTTTACATTTTCACGGACCGTTTAGTTTTGACCTGTATGTCCAAAACCACCTGCACCGCGTTCTGTCGCTTCAAATTCTTCTACAATATCAAACTGTGCCTGCATCACAGGTACAAGTACATACTGTGCAAGTCGCTCGCCTGGTTCTAAACTGAATGCCGTTTGACTACGGTTCCAAACTGAAACCATCAATTCACCTTGGTAGTCCGAATCAATTAAACCCACCAAGTTACCTAAAACAATACCGTGTTTATGACCTAAACCTGAACGCGGTAAAATTAAACCTGCAAAATGTGGATCTTCAATATAAATAGATAAACCCGTTTTGACCAAAACTGTTTGTCCCGGTTCAATGACGGTCGCAACATCGACACATGCACGAAGGTCTAAACCTGCTGAACCCGTTGTCGCATAAGTTGGCATTGGCCATTCATTGCCTAAACGTGAATCCAACACTTTAACCTGAACTTTCATTCTATTCTTCCTCGTACAATAAATTTCAAAAACAAAAAAAATTAGCGTTTAATCAACGCACGTAAATTGTCTAAATAGTGCTGCGCTTGTAATTTCGGATCGACATTGCCCGCCAGTTTCTTTTTCCGCCCTAGCCATTCCAACTCATCTTGCGGCAACTCATCCAAGAAACGACTTGGTGTCATTTGCTTCATCTGCCCGCCCGCTTTGCGTTGTTCTGCCAGCGTAATGGTTAAACCCTGACGCGCACGAGTAATACCCACGTACATCAGGCGACGCTCTTCCTCAACCGTATCTGCGGCAATCGAGTTTTTATGCGGCAGCAATTCTTCCTCAAGACCAATCAGATAGACATATGGAAACTCAAGACCTTTGGATGCATGTAACGTCAACAAGTTTACTTTGTCGGTGTCTTCTTCTTCTTGTTGCTGCTCTAACATATCCAGCAACACCATTTTACGAATCACACTTTCAATGTTTTTCTCATCAACATCTTCAGCACGGTTAATCAAACTTTGAATACTGCTATACAGTACTTCAATATTATCTAGCTTGGTTTTTTCCTGTGCAGGCGTCGCCGCAGACTCTTTGACATAGTCGATATAACCCGCTTCAACCATCATCTTGCGGATAATCGGCACTGGTTCATCATCCTCAAGCAACTCACGAGTAAAGGTGGTAATGAAGTCTGCAAACTCCGCCAACTGCGTGGTGGCTTTTTTAGGAATCACCATGGTGAGACGCTGATCACCCGCTGCTGAAAGCAAAGACAAATGATTTTCTTGAGCAAATAAACCCAGTTTTTCTAAAGTCACAGGGCCAATGGCGCGTTTAGGCGTATTGATGATCCGTAAAAATGCACTGTCATCTTCTGGGTTAATAATGACACGCAAATAACTCATCACGTCTTTGATTTCAGCACGCGCAAAGAACGACTGACCGCCTGATAACTTATATGGAATTTGCATCTGACGGAGCTGTGTTTCTAGTGCACGTGCTTGGAAATTACCGCGATACAAAATGGCATAATCTTTCCAATTTTTGCCATTCATCAGTTTATGCGTAATCAAGTCTTTCACCACGCGCTCTGACTCATCGTCATCATTGCGACACGTAATCACGCGAATGACTTCACCATGGCCTTTATCTGACCACAGTTTTTTATCAAAAATATGTGGATTATTACCAATCACGGTATTGGCCGCTTTTAAAATGCGACTGGTCGAACGATAGTTCTGCTCCAGTTTAATCACTTTTAAATTGTGAAAGTCTTCTTTGAGCAAAGCCATGTTTTCAGGCTTAGCCCCACGCCATGCATAGATGGATTGGTCATCATCGCCCACTGCGGTGAACTGCCCCATCACCCCCACCAGTAATTTCACCAAAATATACTGTGCAGTGTTGGTATCTTGATATTCATCGACCAATAAATAGCGAATGCGATTTTGCCAGCGTTCACGAACTTCTGCATTTTCCTGTAAAAGACGCGTCGGCATCACAATCAAGTCATCAAAATCGACCGCATTATAAGCACGTAAATTACGTTCATACAGTTGATACAAATGCGCAAACTGAACATCTTCAGCAGTTTCACAAGTGGTGTGTGCTTGCTCAGGTGGAATCAGATCGTTTTTCCAATCTGAAATCATCTTCATGGCTTTCGCAATCAGCTCTTTACTTTCCGCACCAGATAAATTGTCACGGTGCATCAAGTCCATCAAAATACGCTTACAGTCGTCTGCATCTAAAATAGAAAAATTATTTTTTAATGGTGTGTGTTTTAACTCTAAACGCAACATGTTTAGACCGAAGGTATGGAAAGTCGAAACTGAAAGGCCTTTTGCCTCTTCGCGTGAAAGTAATTTAGTGACACGTTCTTTCATTTCGCGTGCTGCTTTATTGGTAAACGTCATCGCTGTGATGCGATACGCTGGAATACCGCAATGTTTCACCAAGTAAGCAACCTTACGGGTAATCACCGAAGTTTTACCTGAACCAGCCCCTGCAAGTACTAACAAGGGTCCTTGAGTATATTTCATGGCTTCAAGTTGCTTGTCGTTTAACTGACTTGCCAGTGACATAGTCTTTCCTCTATTTCATTCCGAGCTCGATTATAGTCATCTCCACTCAAGATGCATAATGCAAATTCACATTTTAATCGTCATAAAAAAACCACCCGAAGGTGGTTTTTCAGTCTTCAATAAAAATTATTGAATTGCGTAGATGCTGATTTCTACACGACGGTTTTGCTCACGGCCTTCAGCAGTTGCGTTAGACGCGATTGGGTTTGCTGAACCTTGACCTTGCGCATTAATACGTGTTGTAGAAACACCTTGAGATGCCAAGTAGCTTGCTACAGATTGCGCACGCGCTTGAGACAGCGGAATGTTGATTGAGTCATTACCTGTACTGTCGGTATAACCTGTTACAAGAATACCGCTCTTGTTATCTTCAGTTAAAGTTTGCGCAACTTTGTTCAACGTTGAATAGAAGTTTGGCTTGATGTTCGATTTGTTGGTATCAAACGTAATGTTACCTGGCATGATTAAACCTACAGAGCCATCTGGATTACGGTTAACTTCTACACCAGTACCCGCCATTTGTTGACGAAGTTTTTTCTCTTTATTGTCAAGGTAAACGCCCGTTGCACCACCTAATACAGCACCAATCGCTGCAGCACGGTTGTTTTGACGGCTACTATTCGCATTACCTTTAGAAATACCATAACCCGCAGCAGCACCAATTAAAGTACCTAAAGCAGCTTTATCGTATTCTACACCACCAATGTTATTGCCAGTGCTTTGACAACCTGTAAGAACCATTGCCCCAACGACTGCGGAAATTGCTAGTGCACGCATCGCATGCCTCCTTCTTTGTGTGTTTTGTTTATAGAACAAATATTGTCGTAAAACGATAAAATAGACCATTGATTTTTTGTTAATAATAAAGCCTTTATTTACAATATGTAATAAAAAATTTCCTTTTCAAGGCTTTCTTCGTCACATTTCCTACACAGTTAATGTTTGGTGCTTTTCTATTTGATCATCCCGTACTATATTGACCTTTAGAAAATAGAACGAGTTGTAAAACACATTAGATTTCAGGGTTTATTTTTATGTCATCGCCAAACCAAAAACAACCTTTATTAAAAAAAATCACACGTGGTTTAACTGTTGGTTCAGTCATTACAGGAAGTACTTTTTTTCACGGCCCACCCGTACTGGCACTTGGTCTCACAAAACTGTTTAAACAATCAAAAAAAGTAGATGAAACCAATATTCAAATTACCAACAGCTGGCTAGGAGTGAACAATTATTTAATTGATCATATTTTACCTGATACCCAATGGGATATTTCAGTCGATGAAGATCTTGAGCTAAGTATGCAAGGTCGTTATCTCATGACCTGTAACCACCAAAGTTGGGTCGATACCACAGTCAATCAGTACTTCGGCTTAACCCGTATGCCCCTCACTCGCTTCTTTACCAAGTGGGAACTTATTTTTATTCCATTTGTCGGACAAGCCTTTAAAATTCTAGGTTTTCCAATGATGAAAAGGCATAGTAAAGAACAAATTGCGAAAAATCCTGCATTAAAAACACGCGATATGATTGAAGCGCGCAAGTCTTGTGAACAATTACTGAGTCAACCATTTACCCTATTAAATTATTTGGAAGGTACACGCTTTACCCAAGAAAAACATGACCAGCAACAATCCCCTTATCAACATTTGCTCAAACCCAAAGCAGGCGGTTTAGCTTTGGCCTTAGGGATTTTGGGTAAGGAGATTGATGCGTTGGTAGACATGACCATTGTCTATCCCGATGGTGTGCCTGGCTATAGTGAATTTTGGCTTGGCGAAGTCCCACGGATTGCAGTTAATTTGCGTAAAATTGACATCCCTGCGTGGGTACTTTCTGGAAATTATGAAGACGATGCACGCTTTCGTGAACAGTTTCAACAATGGGTTGACCAACTTTGGGCTGAAAAAGACCAATTGATTGAACAAATGAAAACCAAATATTCACCTTCCCACTCAACCCAGTAAGGGTCTATGCATGATGCAGAATAACCAAGCCAAAAAATCAAAATATCATCAGGTCGATCCACAAAGTTTGTATTTCAAACTGTTTTTGATCTATGACATTTTTATGGTGTTTCTCATCATTTTTAACTTGTTTTGCTTGTGCACTAATTTTTTTATCATGAGCAATATTGGTGGATGGTTTTTCCATGCCATTCATCTTGAAAATTTTTTAGCGTTTTATCGCGAACATTTGCACCCGTGGGTCATTACCACCGAGGCTTGGTTTATTCTGTTCTTGATTGCTGAATTACTGGTACGTTGGGGTATTGCTATTATTTATAAGCACCATCGTCGCTGGTTTTTCTTCCCTTTCATCCATTGGTACGAAATTTTAGCCATTATTCCTCATTTACGCTTTTTAAGGTTATTCCGCGCGGGAGTGATTGCTTTTCGCCTGCACGAATTAGGCTATAACGTCATTCCTCAATCGGTACAAGCTAAGGGCAAATTTTACTACCGCGTGGTGATGGAGGAACTGTCTGACCGCGTCGTGATTACCGTATTGGATGGGGTTAAGCACGAATTAAATACCAGCTCGACCCATAAAAAAATTATCCATGACCTTGTCGATCATCATCGGACTTTATTTGCACAAGCATTGGCCGAAATTCTACAAGAATCTCTCGCGACTGAACTGAAACAGCGTCAGTATTTTATTGCACAAAATGTCGGTCTGATTGTGAACCGTGCGATTGAAGATACCCCCGAACTCACCCAATTACTGCGTTTAATTCCAATTGTGGGAGGACGAATTGAACAGCAAATTCAAAGTATCGGGCAACGTCTCGGTGAAAATATCACTCAAGGCTTATTAGAACCAATGGTTACGGGAAACCCAGCACAACCCAATGCAACCTACCGCTTAATTGCGGAAAAGGTCAGTGATTTAAAAATTGACAATCAGTCATTGGAGCAATTGGTTGAGTCTGTGGTCTATGAAAGTTTGGATGCAATTCGTAAGCAAGTTAAAGTGAAACAATGGCTAGAAGAGCTAGAAAAAGATGATCAAGCCAAAGAATAAGCATTAAGCTAAAAATATTACAAACGTAGCTAGTGCAATCCTTCATTTTGTTCTAGGATTTGCTCTATTTACAACATCACTTCTTTAGTAAAAAATAAATCTGAGAAGTCTTAAGGAAAAATTATGGCTGATATCCGGATAACCGGCAGAATGGTCAATGCAATTCGCATTACCCTTGACACCAATGATCATGATGCAATCCGACAGCAGTTAACTAAAACATTACAAAGTGCATCAACTGCTGGAGCTTTGGTGGTTCTAGAAAGTACTGTTGAGCAAGAGTTAATTTCGCTCATCCAATTACTGCTTGATCTGGATGTTCAACCAATGGCAGTACAAGATGGGATTTTGGCTGAACAAGCACGTGCCATTCAGTTCCCCGTAATTCCAGCCCAAGGTCATGCGGTAGGTGCACAGCTACAAGAAGTTAAAGCAACCAAAGAGCAAGTGGTTGAAGCCCCTGCTCCTGTTGCCACACCGTCTGCCAATGCTCCAGTTGCGGCAGCCTCTGTGATTCGTCATGCGACCTCATACCATGACGAAATTTTACGTACGGGTCAGTGCTTGGTTCAAAATCAAGGCGATATCATTATTACTGCGGGCATTAACAGTGGCTCGGAAGTAATTGCTTCAGGAAATATACATATTTATGGCAGTGCTCGTGGTAGAGTCATTGCCGGCGCGGGTGGAAACACTGCTGCACGTATCTTCTGCCATGCTTTAGAAGCTGAGTTGGTTTCAATTGCAGGAACCTATTGTGTCGCAGATGATATTCCTCAGCAGCATTTAAAACGCCCAACACATATTTACTTAAATGATCAACAAGAGCTTGTATTTGAAGCGCTTGAATTTTAATGTATAAATAAACACCAAAAGCCCCAAATGATAAATAAGGGGATTTAAACCATAACAGGAGTGGATTCGGTGGCGAAAATTGTTGTCGTAACATCAGGCAAAGGTGGCGTAGGCAAAACTACGACAAGTGCATCTTTTGCAACAGGTTTAGCCCTACGTGGTCACAAAACTGTTGTGATCGATTTTGACGTAGGTTTACGTAACCTTGATTTGATCATGGGTTGTGAACGCCGCGTTGTCTATGATTTTGTCAATGTCTTAAATAACGAAGCTCGATTACAACAAGCGCTTATCCGCGATAAAGATATCGAGAACTTATATATTTTACCTGCGTCGCAAACCCGTGATAAAGATGCCTTAACTGATGAAGGCGTAGCGCGTGTTATGGATGAGTTGTCACAAGAGTTTGACTATATTATTTGTGACTCACCCGCAGGGATCGAGCGTGGTGCGATTTTAGCAATGTACCATGCCGACGAAGCAATTATTGTGACAAACCCTGAAATTTCATCTGTACGTGACTCAGACCGTATTATTGGGATGCTCGATAGCAAAACCAAGAAAGTGGAAATGAACGAAGGTCGTATTCGTAAACACTTGTGTATCACACGTTTCAACCCTGAACGCGCAGATAAACAAGAAATGTTAACTATTGACGACATTTCTAAAGATATTTTACGTGTGCCGACTTTGGGTGTTATTCCTGAATGTAAGAGCGTTTTACAAGCATCGAACGAAGGTAAACCAGTGATTCTCTTCACTGAAGAATCAGCAGGCCAAGCCTATGATGACCTTGTAGCACGTTTCTTAGGTGAAGAACGTCCTTATCGTCACATTACCGTGAAACCTAAAGGTTGGTTAGCACGATTATTTGGAGCGTAGACATGGCAGGATTTTGGAGTAAGCTTTTTAGTAATGATGAAAAACCGTCTAGTGCACAAACAGCAAAAGATCGTTTGAAAGTTATCGTAGCGTCTGAAAGTGGTTTAGGTAAACGTCTTAGCCAAGAAAAAATCGACCAAATGAAGAAAGAAATCATGCAAGTGGTGAATCGCTATGTTCGCGGTGTAGATGAACAGCACATTCAAATGGCTGTTCGTTCTGAAGCGAATATTGAAATGCTTGAAATGAATATCAATTTGCCTGAAGAACGTTAATCTGATTTTTGATTAGTCAAGCAAATTGAATCAAGGCAGAATATGCGCAGACACAAAAAAGTATTTTTTGTCTCCCATATTTTGCCTTTTTTAATGATTAAACCAGCAAGGAGATTGCTATGGCATTATCTCAGCCAGCAACGTTCAATGAAGAATGGTCAGATGAGCGTGTATTTGCCTATTTAACTCAGCTTCCTCCTGAAGGTGTGAATGGCGACTTTCATGTGTTGTACCATGCATTTAAACACATGCGCCCAAGTGATTATGAGCGTCTGCTCACCCAATTTAAAACGGATGGTCGCGATATTAACGCAACCAATCCAGAAGGTCAGCGCATTCATGACGTGATTGCCGCTTATCCACGTCAAGCGGCACCATTTTTAGAGGTCTTGGCTAAATTTGCCTAACTCTTCAAAAACAGCCATTTTAAAATGCCAGTTCAGCACAATGGAACTGGCATTTTTTTATACATGCAAAAACCACATCCACAGTGGAAAAGTCAGACCAAAACAAATGGTTTGTAAACTAATCACAGCAGCCATGAGCTGACTGTCACCTTGGAAGTATTTAGTGAGGACATAGGCTGCTGATGCCGTTGGGAGCGAGAAAAACACCACTACAATCATGGTTTCAAATGAGGCTAAACCCATTAAACGACAGCCAATATAAGCCAGAATCGGCACAAGGATTAAACGCCCGAAGGTATTTAAAATCAAAGCACGCCCAGCATGCCTCAACGCATTAAACTGTAATGCCGCACCAACACACAACAAACCAAGTGGAAGACTCATTCCCGCCACCAGTTTTAAGGATTGACTAATGCTTTCAGCTAAGTGCATACCTGAGAAATTAAACATAATCCCCACGATACACGCCAAAATTAGTGGATTCTTCGCAACCGACCACGCAATGTTTTTATAAGACAGCCCCTGCCCTTGAGAAAAACTCAGTACCGACAGCACATTCACCAAAGGAATCACAAAGGCAATAATCATGGCAAAGACTTGCATCCCTGCAGCACCAAAAATCAGTGCCATACTGGTCAAGCCAATATAGGTATTGAAACGAATCTGGCTTTGTAAATACACACCAAACTGAGCGACAGGAAAGTGAAAGATTGCTTTAAGTATCCACAGAACTAAACTAATCAGCAAAGTCACTGCAAAAACAACCGCTAGCGGAGGCAAAACTTGTCCGATATCAAAATGAACTGTAGCTAAACTTGTAAAAAGTAGAACAGGAAATAGAATCCAATAGTTTAGCCTTTCAGCACCTTGCCAAAATTCCACCGTTAAAAAGCGATAACGCTTTAATACATATCCCATTGCGATCAGTGCCACCAATGGAATTAATGCATCAATAATTTGCATGACTATGCCTAAACTGAATGATTAAGAAAAAGCCTGCTATCCGCAGGCTGACTTTTCTAAACTAAAATTTCTCGTTTACCGTTCGCACCTTGTGCACTTACGATTCCGTTTTCTTCCATTTGGTCAACAATCCGTGCCGCACGGTTATAACCCAAACTAAATTTACGTTGTAGCGAAGATACCGAAACTTTGCGTGTTTCCAATACAAAGGACACACACTGATCATACAGCGCATCACGGTTTGGATCACCATCCCCATCTTCAAAGCCACGAGAACTTGGCTCTTCATCAAATGGCGTCAAAATTTCATCGACATAGTCTGGTGAGCCTCGTTCACGCCACGCATCACAAATGCGGTTCACTTCGTCATCGGCAATAAAGGCACCATGTACACGTTCAGGCTCAATTTTACCGGGCCCTAAAAACAACATATCACCATGACCGAGTAAGTCTTCTGCACCACCCGCATCCAAAATCGTACGTGAGTCAATTTTTGAGTTCACACGCAAAGCCACACGTGTTGGAATATTAGCTTTAATTAAACCTGTAATCACATCCACCGATGGACGCTGTGTTGCAAGCAATAAGTGAATCCCTGCGGCACGTGATTTTTGCGCCAAACGAGTAATCATTTCTTCTGCTTTTTTTCCGACCTGCATAATCATGTCAGCAAACTCATCGGCCACAATCACAATCGAAGGTAAGGGTTGTAAACGTGGTGCTCGCTCACATGCAACAGAGTCGCTGGCTTTCCATGTCGGATCAATCAGGTCTTCACCATTAGCAATAGCCTCTTCCACCTTACGGTTGTAGTCTGCAAGCTTACGGATCTTTAAGAAAGACATCAGCTTATAACGACGTTCCATTTCATTCACACACCAATTCAAGGCACTGACCGCATCTTTCATATCAGTCACAACTGGGGTAAGTAAATGTGGGATATCGTTATAGTTTGCAAGTTCTAACTGTTTTGGATCAATCAGAATCAGGCGCAGTTGCTCTGGCTTATATTTTAACAGCATCGACAAAATCATCGAGTTCACTGCAACGGACTTACCTGAACCTGTAGTTCCCGCAACTAACATATGCGGTGCTTTGCCCAGATCAGTAATCACCGGATTACCTGAAATGTCTTTACCCATTGCCATAGACAGTAAGCCAGCAGGATCTTCAAAGGCTGGGGTTTTTAACAATTCAATCAAACGCACCATTTCACGGCTGCTATTTGGCACTTCAATCCCAATATACGGTTTACCCGGAATAACTTCGACCACACGTACGGAAGCCATGGACATTGAACGTGCCAAATCTCGCGAGATATTGGTGACTTTAGAGGCTTTTACACCTGGAGCCAAATCTAACTCAAATCGAGTTACCACAGGTCCTGGTTGCGCCTCAACCACTTTAGCTTTGACATTAAATTCTTGTAGCTTAATTTCAAGCAATTCAGATAACCGAGCTAACTGTTCCGCGGTGAAATTGACTTTTTTATTCAGATCAACTTCATCGAGCAAATCTAACCCCGGGAGTGGTGATAGATCACGACGACGTTCGACCACTTGCATTGCCAAAGACATCGGACGACCAGAGGCATCCGTCAGTGGCGCATCAAAATCAAACTCGTCTTCATCCTGCGGTTTGCCTGCGGTATCTTGCCATGCTTCAATAAATGCTTCTTTAGATAAAACTTCTTTGACCGCAGCAGGTGTAGCATGAGTGCTCACCGTATTTTGATGTTGAATCGGGGCTTGGACAAAGGCTGAAGACTGAGCATAACTGCTAGTGGTGCGTACTTCAGGTGAAGCCTCTTTACGCTCTTCCCAGTCTTCGGCTAAGAAGTCATCAATATCATCCAATGTATCTAATGGGGCTATTTGTCCAGTCTGGATTGACCGTTGTGATGCTGCCTGAGTCACAGCAGTACTTATTGTTGCCACTGCAACAGGATCTTCAACGACATGTAAATGAGACACAGGTTCAGGCATATTGAATGGGCTATGAACATCCGTTGCTGTTTTGCCGTTAGGTACGGCAGCAAGCAACTCATCAAAGATTTCATCATCATCCCAATCGACATTTTTCTTCTGCGCAGGAGCATTGTCTTGGAAGTAATTTGGATCAGCAATGGGTGCTGTATGATCTTGCACCACTGCTTGAAAATGTTGTTCTGGGCTAAATGGGCGATCTTCTTCGGCAGCACGAAGTAAAGCATCAATATCATTTTTATGACGTTGATCCTCACCTGAGTTTAATGCACGCCAAACCTCACCTGTCGCCACGACACGTTGGCTGTCTTGTTCTAATTGATGTGCTTTTTCAAGGGTTCGCTCAAGCTCTGCCTCATCATCCACATCCACCTGTTGTTCTTGGACACGGTGTTCTTTCGCAACCATATCATTAAACAAATGCTCTGCTGAATAGTCGCGCTGAGGTGCTTTCACCGATGCCTCTTGCACAGCTGGCGCCTCTGCCAATTCCGTTGCATCAATACCCTTTTTCGGTGCTGTTGCAATCACTTCTTTTTTTACACTTGGCGCCGTCCGATCAAAGGCAGACTCGCTTTCAGGCACGTTACGATAAAATAGATCTTGTAAATAAGCTGGGGTTGCCTTAAGTGTAGCGAAAGTACGATTCCATTTAATCCCAAAAGCCAAGGTTAGCAAAACTAAAGTAAAAACAACCAAAAATAAAGTTGCACCATAAATACTTAAAATTTGCGACAAACTTTGTCCAAGTTCGTAGCCAATAATCCCGCCCGAGGCATTATCTAAAGTATCTGCGGGAACTTGCCAAAACAAGAACAGTAAGCTGGCCGTTGCAAGCAAAATAAAAAACTGGGCAGCATAACGAAATGGGCGGTTTAAAAAGCTATGTGGCCACCACACTTGAATGGCTTCAATAAACAAAAACACAGGAATAAGTAAACTTGCCCACCCCAAAAAGCCGAACAACAAATCAGCAATCCATGCCCCTGCAACACCACTGGCATTCGAAACTTGTAAGGTATCACTTGATATATGCATCCAGCCCGGATCAAATGGGGTATAGGTCACGGTAGCAAGGAACAAATAAATGCCAAACGAGACTAAAAATAATGTCATTAATAAGCGCTGTGCATAAGCACCCGACACCTCAGTCATATACTGTCCTGTAACAAATTCTTCATTAATGTTTTTGTTCGAAACCTAAAGCAAAAGTTTCACAATAAACGTCATATTATGCACCTCTTCTCTATAAAAAGATGCACTATTCTTAAATGCTTTATGTATAGCGAGTAGATGATTTATCCACTTTTACCCGCTCTACACCGCATATTTCTTCTATATAGCTCAAAACGATTTATATGATCAATAATATCGACATTGAACACACACAACTGTTATAGAGTTTCACGTATAATTCCACAAATTTCTAAATAAAAAAAGGATTCTACGTATGAGCGCTCGTCACTCACGTTTGATTATTCTCGGTTCAGGCCCTGCAGGTTACAGCGCTGCGGTATATGCTGCGCGTGCCAACTTAAAGCCTACATTGATTGCAGGTATCCAACTCGGTGGTCAGCTCACCACAACGACTGAAGTGGATAACTGGCCGGGTGACCCTGAAGGCTTAACAGGCCCTGCACTCATGGAACGTATGCAAGCACATGCGGAACGTTTTGGTACTGAAATCATCTACGATCATATCAATGAAGTCGATCTTTCTGTACGTCCATTCGTCCTTAAAGGTGATATGGATGAGTTCACTTGTGATGCACTAATTATTGCCACAGGTGCGACCGCTCAGTACTTAGGTCTTGAATCTGAAGCTGCTTTTATGGGCCAAGGCGTGAGCGCATGTGCAACCTGTGATGGTTTCTTCTACAAAAACCAAAAAGTCATGGTTGTGGGTGGAGGCAATACTGCCGTCGAAGAGGCGCTGTATTTGTCTAACATTGCATCGCATGTGACTTTGGTTCACCGTCGTGATTCATTGCGTTCTGAAAAAATCCTTCAAGATCATTTATTTGAAAAAGAAAAAGAAGGAAAAATCAGCATCATTTGGAATCACCAAGTCGATGAAGTGTTAGGTGACAACACGGGCGTAACCGCAGTTCGCTTAAAATCAACTCAAGACGAATCTACCCAAAACATTGATGTACAAGGTTTATTTGTTGCAATTGGTCACAAACCAAACAGTTCAATGTTTGATGGTCAATTGAACTTACGTGATGGCTATATCCAAGTTCAAAGCGGTACATCTGGTAATGCCACCGCTGCTTCTGTCGCAGGTGTATTCGCAGCAGGTGATATTGCAGATAGTGTTTATCGTCAAGCAATCACTTCAGCAGGTTCAGGCTGTATGGCTGCACTAGATGCGGAAAAATATTTGGATGCGTTAGGCGAATAATCTAAGCCTTTAAAAAAGACCGCCCACAATGGGCGGTTTTTTTATGTATGATCTAAGGGTCATTTTTTATCATGTTTCGACTTTACTATGCAGCAGTTACCGCCTTCTGAGTATATCTTTCCCGATCCGCTTGAAGTTGACCCCGAGGGTGAAGGCTTAATTTGTATCGGTGCAGACCTCTCCCCGTCTACCCTGTTTGAGGCTTATAGCCATGGTCTCTTTCCATGGTTCTCCGCAGGTGAACCCATTTGCTGGTGGAGCCCTGAACCACGTTGCATCATCCGACCGCAGGATTATCAGCCCAGTAAAACCCTACTTCGTAGCATGAAAAAGCAAGATTATCGCATCACCATCAATCAAGCTTTTGAACGGGTGATCCGTGCCTGTTCACTGCCACGTAGCTATGCCAATGACACATGGATCAGTGAAGATATTATTGAGGGTTATTGTGACATGTTTGATGCAGGCTATGGCTATAGTGTCGAGGTTTGGGATCAAACACGCTTAGTCGGAGGGCTTTATGGTGTCAGCATCGGCAAAGGTTGTTTTGGGGAGTCTATGTTCAGTACCGAAACTGATGTTTCAAAAATGGCATTTTATACACTGATGTTGATTGGACGTGAAAATGAACTACCTTGGATCGACTGCCAATTGGTCAATGATCATCTGTTGAGCCTCGGTGCTTGTACACTTTCTCGGCAAACCTACTTAAAATCGTTACAAGATGTTGTAAATCAACCTGCTATTGATTGGAAAATATATCAGGAGGGTGTATTTTCAAGTAAAACAATAGCGCAGAATGCGCGACTGATTGAATAAAGAATAATAGAGGGATTTACTATGAATTCGTATCACCCGAAGTCCCTACTGAATGATTTACAGTATTACATTACCCCACCGCATGACTGTAGCTATCTAGAAAAAAAGTCAGCTCGGATGGTGTTCCTCGATCCAGCACATCGTATTGATGTGGTTACACTGTCCGAACTTTCTCGTGTCGGTTTCCGTCGCAGTGGAGATTTTGTCTACCGCCCAGAGTGTCATCTGTGTCGACAGTGTTTGTCTAGCCGTGTACCTGTGCGCGAATTTAAAATGAACAGCAGTCAAAAAAAGGCATGGAAACGCAACCAAGACCTTACTTTAAAGATTACTCGCACGGCAGATGCCACTAAAAAGCATTATGACTTATATGAGCGTTATATCTTTAAACGCCATGCCGATGGAGATATGTTCCCACCGAGTCGTGACCAATTTGATAAATTTCTCGTGCACAGCTGTACTGATAGCTTTTTCCTAGAACTATGGAAAGAAGACCGTCTCATCTGTGTTTCGACTTGTGACCCTTTAGATGATGGCTTGTCTGCGGTCTACACGTTTTTTGACCCCGATGAAAGCAAACGCTCATTGGGGGCTTTTGCCATCTTAAAACAAATTGAGCTTGCTAAAGCACGTGCTTTACAGTTTGTGTACTTGGGTTACTGGGTACCACACTCAGAAAAAATGAACTACAAATCGCAATATTTGCCTTTAGAGCTACTCATTGATGGCCAATGGCGTCGACTCAACCACAGTCTCAGTACAGAAGAAGTCGAGCAATTGGGAAACTCATTAATGACCACCCTGCCTTCAGGCTGGAATAATGCCATTATTAAATAGTCATCGTATTCAATTCAACTTTTCGATTATTTAAACAGTTCGGCAAAGTCATCACTGCACGATTTCACCATAATAATGGCATGCTCACGAGTCCCATCGGGTTTAGGATAATAATTTTTCCGCAGATCAATCTGATGAAAGCCCGACTTTTCATACAATGCAATGGCCGCCTGATTGCTCTCACGGACTTCTAAAAAGACTTGTAGTGGGTTGTTTTTGAGTTGTGCCAATGAAGCATCGAGCAGTTGATAACCCAGCCCTTTGCCTTGCTGACTCGGATGAATAGCCATCAACAGTAAATTGGCTTCATCAAGTACAGGTTGCAGGATACAAAATCCGACCACCTGCCCCGCCTGTTCAATCACGGTACTATGATAAGACTGGATTGACTCTTGAAACTGTTGCAAGCTCCAAGGATGGGTTTGAACTAAACGCTCAATCTGAACGACTTGATCTAAGTCCGCAGTGTGCATTAAACGAATCATCTTCGTTTATCTTTCTAAAATAAGGATGCAGCATTATAAAAAATTTGTAGCTAAAATCGAATACAAAAATGAGCGATTTATATCGCTCAAAGTGTCAATACAACTTAAAAACCTAACTTTGCTTTCCACTTTTCCAGTAAAGCATCGGTATCGTGGTCATTGGGGTGAAAACCGGGTTTGAAATACATCATCATTTCACGCCCCATCCCCGTTATAATGCCTTTCGATGGGCTATATCCATAGGTATAAATATCTTTTAATGCCGCCATGTTCAACAGTTTGTCTTGTTGCAATAACCGAAATACGAAATACGACTGTACAAGGAACAGAATTGCCATTGCTGCAACCAAAGAGCTGGTTCTTAAAAGATATGCTTTTAAGCCTTTACCAAAAATACCTTCAAAAACATCATAAGCCACTGCTTTATGTTCATTTTCTTCAATCGCATGCCATAACCACATGGTTTTCATGGTTTCATCTGTCATAAGTTCTTGGATGTGTTTATTGACCAACAGTTGAGAGGCAATCGTTGCAGTAAAATGCTCTAACGCTGTAGTTGCGGTTAAATCGACCATTTCTTGAGTAATGCCCACAGGTTTACCTAAAAAAGCAAATACTTTACGCGTGGTCTGAATCGCACGATCAGTATAGTGATCAAGGGTTGCCACATCATGTCCATATTTTTGTGCTGATGCATTAAAGCCTTCATGCTCTTGCGTATGCATCGCCTCTTGACCAATAAACGCTGAAATTTCCTTTTGCAGTTCAGCATTGTCTTTGATTGCTGGATGCTGGCGTACGGCACGGACACTGTCGATAAAAAACATCTCACCTGCCGGAAAGAGTGCCGATAAAGCTGTCATAAAATGGGTCAGCCCTGCCGAACCATTCATCCAATATTCAGGCACATTTTCAAACTCAAAGTTCATTCGACGTACAGGGAAACTCGCACCTGCGCGATTGGTAATTTTTACCTTGGCATTCATCTTTCGGCTCCTATGAACATCCGATAAAGATATTCAATCCTTATATTTATTCTGTCTTTTTATCTTACGTGATTAGGCTCTGCCCATAAGTGCAGTTAAGGTCAGCAAAATATCAGTTTAGGACAGTTTTAGAGCTAAATTGTTAGACAATTCACCTACACCCAGATCCACCTGAAGATAGAAAGTTAGTACAAACAAAGATGATGAGCATAAAAAATAAGGCACTAGGCCTCATTTTTTATGCTGCTACATGCACCAAATGCACGGGAACTTTTTCCTTTAAAAAGCCGATTTGCAAAGCAATATTCTTTTCAAAAACTTCACCTGAGCAAAGTTCAAAATGATTACTTTGCAGCATGTAATAGCGTGCATTTGGCATTTTATGGACCGCCACACGCATTGCTGTTTCTGGAATGACTGTATCGTTTTGCCCTGAAATCACCAAAATTGGCATATTCAATTTATGCACGGAACGAATCGGGTTATATAATGGTACCTCTAAGAAGATACGGGCCCGAGTTTTTGTTTTCCCAGTTCGCATTCTCGGGAAGTTGCGACAGATAACCCTCCCATGCATCTGCTGTGGTCATGGCCGCATCATCCTGCACATGCCCAACAATTGGACGATAAACGGGTTTATTGAGCAAGCCACCCATCAAGTCACAAAGACCAACAACACTCAAACGGGCCAATTTTGCCAGTGGAACACCTTTCAAACTGGATAAACCACTGACAAGCGCTGCTTGAAGTAATACTGCACAAATTTCTGGATGATTGGCTGCAGTTTGAATCGCATGCCCACCCGAGAAAGAATACCCCCACCACTCATAAAACTTAATTGTTTTATATTCATGCCCATATTCCCTTTTCGGCAATTAATTTTGGCGCATGTCTTCATCTACAGCATACGCCAAAGCCTTCCCCAACTTATGCTGCCTTCACTTTTCCTTTAGGCTTCTCTAAAACAACTGACCAAACCAGATTCGGACTATCAACGGATTGGTTAAACATTTCTGTATCTTTTTCAAGATTATGGCTAACAAACCATTCGGAAGACTTTCCTTGACGTGGCAAGACCCAATCCCCTCGTTGTACATAACCCGATTGCATGCCATATACGATACTATGCTCTGTCTTCTCATTGATTGGCGCAACCGCTTTAACAGCAGCCATTTGACGAATATCCAACTCATTGATTAAGCGACAAATATAATCACACGCTAAATCAATTTTGAGTGTCCAAGGCGCATTGGTATAACCAAATAAGTACGCAAAATTAGGAACATCCTGAATTAATGTTCCTTTATAACTCATTTTTTCATTCGGTTTAATCTGCTCTTGATCGACCGAAATTTGAATCCCCCCAAGCATCTGTAACTCAAGGCCTGTAGCACTTACAATAATATCTGCATCAAGCATTTCACCTGATTTCAACAAAATACCCTTTTCGCTAAAACACTCAATATGATCTGTTACAACAGAAGCTTTACCTTCGCGAATTACAGCAAATAAATCATTATCTGGAATAGCACAAAGACGCTCATCCCAAGGCATATATTTCGGTGTGAAGTGGGACATATCATAGTGCTCACCCAACGCTTTTTGCGCATTTGACAGCAAGAATGAGCGCATTTTATTCGGGAAACGACGTGATAATTTATAAATACCACGCTGCATAAAGATATTACGCTTACGGAAAATTTTATACACCAACTCTTCAGATAAGACTTTTCGGCAGGCATCAACCAATTTGTCGGTATTTGGCACATTAATCACATAACTTGGAGAACGCTGCAACATCGTGATATGCGCCGTCTCATTTGCCATCGCAGGAATTAAAGTCACCGCAGTTGCGCCACTGCCAATCACCACCACACGTTTGTTTTTATAATCTAAGTTCTCTGGCCAGTGCTGCGGATGCACAAATTGCTCTTTAAAATTTTCCAAACCTTGATACTTTGGCGTATAACCTTGATCGTGGTTATAATAACCTGTAGCGGTGATCAGATAATTACAACCAAATTGACATACTTCGCCCGTTGCCTCATCTATCGCATCTACCGTCCAACGATTGGTTCGAGTGGAAAAATTTGCTGAGTTAATTTTAATACCGTACTGAATTTTCTGATCAATACCAAATTTTTCAGCTGTGTCTTTTAAATAGCTTTTTATGGACTCTCCAGCAGCTAAAACTTGATTACTATTCCAAGGGCTGAACTTAAAGCCAAAACTAATCACATCTGAGTCAGAGCGGATTCCAGGATAACGAAAAAGATCCCACGTCCCGCCTAAAGCCTGACGACGTTCTAAAATAGTAAATGATTTGTGCGGGCTTTGTTGAGTTAATTGGCATCCCATACCAATACCCGAAAGTCCTGCTCCGATGATGACGACATCATATTCCTTTTGCATTTTGCATCTCCTTGTCGCTTTTGTATTTTTCTTCCATTTATACTAATTCTTATGAAAATTAAAACTTGACATAATGAGACAGATATTTAACTCTAGGAGACAGGCTTAATAAGGGATAAGAATTGAATTTACTTCTTCTTTACAGCACATAAGCAACTAATTTATATAATTTTTATTAAAAAAAATCGTAAAACAAAACCATCTTATTACTAAATAAGGTTCATAAAAGCTTATCAATATTGCACTGTGGCAATAACTAACAATCCAACAAACAAAACATCTAACTAGACGCCATAAAAAAAGCGCCCCAAAGGGGCGCTTTTTCACACAATCAGATGATTATGCAGTTACTTTAGCAACTACACCAGCACCAACTGTACGACCACCTTCACGGATCGCAAAACGTAGACCTGGGTCCATTGCGATTGGGTGGATTAATTCTACTGACATCTCAACGTTGTCACCAGGCATTACCATTTCTACGCCATCTTGTAGTTTGATCGCGCCAGTTACGTCAGTTGTACGGAAGTAGAACTGTGGACGGTAACCGTTAAGGAATGGAGTGTGACGACCACCTTCTTCTTTAGAAAGTACGTATACTTCTGCATCGAATTTAGTGTGCGGCTTGATTGTACCTGGTTTAGCAAGTACTTGACCACGTTGTACGTCTTCACGCTTAGTACCACGTAGAAGAACACCACAGTTCTCGCCCGCACGGCCTTCGTCTAG
>NZ_NEFZ01000010.1 GCF_002135205.1 Acinetobacter sp. ANC 4204
GAGGCACGAATGAAAATACAAATGGTTTAATCAGACAATACATTAAAAAAGGCAGTAATTTAAATGCCTATACGGATGAATATATCTCAGAAATCACTCAACGTTTGAATCATCGCCCAAGAAAAAGACTCAGCTTTAAAAGTCCGAGTCAGGTATTATGGCAACAACATGGTGTTGCACTTCAAATGCTAATCTAAGTTTCTTTTGAACTCAGTTTAATCACCATCATTTTCTGCTGTCTTTGCTGTGCTGTATCAGAACGTAGTGAGGATGCAATGAGAATCAATGCAGAAACTTGCTCTGGAAACTGCTCCGCTATAGACCTTGCAACATAGCCACCTAAAGAAAAACCGATCAAGATAAATTTTGGAGGTAAAGAGCGGATCATATATTGAGCAATTTCTGGGATGGAATTTCCATGCGATAAATTGGCTCGAATCAATTGCCATTCTGAGGGCAGCTCTTGCACAAAGTCATCCCATAAAGATTGATCTAACATAAAGCCCGGAATCAAAACCACAGCTAAAGATTGTTTTATCATTGGCCTATTCATTTCTGAGGATGTTTTAAAACAACTAAAAATATTGACGAAATAACGCTGCGGCGATGATGCCAGAGGCAATTGCAAGCAATGGCTTTTTCACCACCAACATCACAACAAGCGTCGTTAATAAGGCCAATCGCGCGCCATTATCGCCCTCAACAGCAATCGGAGCTAAAAGTGCGACCAGTACAGAGCCTGACATTGCAGTAATAAACCGTTGAGCAGTATCAGTGATGGGGACATAAGACATAATAAATACGCCACCCCAACGTGTAACAAGTGTGACGAGGGCCATAATTGCGATGATGGTCAACGGATATGCTGTACTTAGCTCTATATTCATATTTTTTTCTCTTTCCAAAGCAAACCAATAACACCACCTGCGAGTGCGCCAATAACCACATGACTATTTTTCGGCAAATACCAATAAGCCAATAGTGAAATACAAGCAGATGCAGCCCAAATCAACACCATGCGTAGATCTTTTTTTCCACCTACAACCATTGCCAATAAGAAGCAAGACATAACCATATCAAGCCCAAAAGCATTTGGATTTTGAATGCTATGCCCAAAATACAAGCCAAGCCATGTACCTATAATCCATGCGACCCAAAGTGCTAAACCTCCGCCAAATAACAATCCAAAACCAGATTGACCTCGGCTAAAGGCTTGTAAAGATAAAGCCCAGTTTGCATCCGAGATCACAAGCAGAACACCGTATCTTTTCATTGGAGAAAGATGGCGTAACCACGGGTAAAGAGAAGCCCCCATTAAAAGATGACGTGCATTAATAAAGAAAACGGTAATCATCAACGGAAACAATGATATTTGTTCGCCCCATAATTCCAAAGTTGCAAATTGGGAAGCGCCTGCAAAAACCAAGGCGCTCATTAACATACTGGAATCGTTACTTAAACCTGTATGTGTCGAGGCCAATCCAAAGGCTGCACCAAAAATCACAACGAAAAGTGAAATAGGCAATAAGCTTTTAAAGCCAGACCAAACATCTGAAGTGTTTAGGCTATATATCTCTTGGGTTGTATTAGACAAAGCTATTTCCTTTTCATTATCAGTCGTATGTCTCAAGTTAGGGCGTGAGTAGCAGAGTGGCATCAATACAACTTGATACTTTGTAAGACTTGATCTGTTGTAAATTATGCACTTAGAAAGAGAAAAAGAAAAACGCATAAAACTTAAGTATACTATTTGAAAATCGAATAGGTGGGGCGGTCTTGAACTTAAAAGATTTGCAGATTGACTGGTTAAAGTGCTTTGTCACAGTGGTTGATATGGGAACGTTGTCTCATGCCGCTCCTGAGCTTTATCGTTCACAGTCGGCGGTAAGTATGCAGCTCAAAAAACTAGAAGATGCGCTACAGTGTCAACTTCTCATCAGGTCCCATCGACAGATTGAATTGACCGCTGAAGGGCAGCTTCTTTTAGGTTATGCAAGACGGATTTTGGATTTACATCATGAAACGCAACAAGCTTTTCATAAAGATGAGCTAGTGGGGCGAATTCGACTGGGGGTCCCTGATGATTATGCTGCGCAATATCTCACACCTGTATTAAAGCGCTTTGCACCACGATATGGAGGCGTTGAAATCGAACTCTATTGTGAACAATCCACTTCTTTGATTCCGCGTGTGGATAGTGGAGACTTGGATTTAGCCTTGATTTCTCGTGATGATCCTCGGCAGGGTACTTTGCTGTTCCACGAACCAATGGTCTGGGTCGGCTCACCACAATTTGATATTTGGAAAAATGACCCGCTACCTATAGCTGTTTATGAAAGTGCTAGTCTAGCTAAACACAGTGCAATTCATTCACTCGCTTTACAGGGACGTCGTTATAAGGTGGTTTATCACAGTTCTAGCTTAGTGGGGCAGATCGCTGCTGTTGAAAGTGGTTTGGCTGTTGCTGTCCTGACCAAATGTAGCGTGCCATCTCATTTAGATATTTTAGGTGCGGAACAGGGTTTAGGGCCTTTGGAGCCGATGGAAGTATCGGTCTATCGTAGTCGTATCTCACAGGGCTCTAAAGCCGTAGATCACCTTTATGAGCTTTTAATTAAAACCTTGCGACAATCAACGGCCTATTAAAAAGTTTGACATTATATTTGAAAGAAAAAAGTATATGAATAGGTTAAATGTCTATATGTATTTTCAATATTTTGAGTGTATACAGATCCCTATAGATATTCATGATGTTGGGTTTTAGTATCCACTTGAGTTAAAAGCAGTTTGTTAATGCAGTGTTAAAATACACTTTTAACTTACGTGGATACTGATATAAATACTCGCAGTCTTATTCAGGCTGAACACCACAGGTATTAATGGTCATTGCTACCATGACGTAATGACCAACCAACATACAAAATTCAACAACTTGGTCATCATTAAAGTATTTTTTGAGCTGCTGAAATTGTGTGTTATTTAAAGTTTTATCCGTGAGTAAAGCATCTACACTGTTGATCATCGTAGCGAGTTTGTCATCTCATAATTCAGAATGATCTAGCGTAATAGATTCAACAATACGATTTTTAATACCGAGTTCTGCTGCAAAATGGGTATGGTGTTTCCATTCATAAGAGCACTCTAGTTTCCAAGCAATTCTAAGGACAATCAGCTCTTTATCAACACGACCAATATTTCCTTTAAATAAAATACTTTTCATAAAAAAAAGATAATTGGGAAATAGTTTATCTAAACGAGCCAGTACGCCAAACACATTCAGCGGCACTTTAGATTTGGCACCATATTGCGTGACTTTAAGAAAAACCTTCATACATTTGGCGATGACATAACCTTGAAATAAAATGTGTTTATTTCAAGGTTCAGTGATATGAAGTTAACTTTAAGTACTCATGTTCGTGTCTATAGTAAACTGCAGTTTTTATAAGGTATCCCGAGCTACAACTGAATTAACCAGCTTTTGACGTTTGTCTTTATATTTGAAGATAAATCCAACTGCAAAAGCAAAAAAAATCATAATCACTGAATACACTGCAGCAGGGATGGCAATAGTGGTACTGCCGAGTACCGAGATCGCAATAGTTAAAGCGACTGCGCTGTTATGAATACCAATTTCAAAAGCACATGCTCGAGCTTCTGCTTCATTCATCTTAAATATTTTAGGAATAAAATAGCCGATGGTTAAGCTGATCGCACAGAATAGTGCACAGACTAATCCAACATCAGCAAAATAGCTGGCGATATTTGCCTTTTCTTTGAGTAATGCACCAATACAGATAACCACGAGAAACGTCACCGAAAAGTATTTTACGAAACTTTCCATTTTCTTGGCAAAATGTGGTTTTTTTGCACGAATAATCATACCGATAACCAAAGGCAGTAAGATCAGTAGAAAAACTTGGATCAGTTTATCTAGTTGAATTCCAACAGTGGTGTCATCTTGCATAAAATAGGTCAGTGATAAGGTTGCAACTATAGGTAAAGTAAAGGCTGCAATCACCGAATTAAAAGCAGTCAGTGTGATATTCAGTGCAATATCACCTTTGAAGAGATAGCTGAATAAATTGGCAGTACTCCCGCCAGGTGAGGCTGCTAAAATCATCAGACCAACAGCGAGTAGTGGTTTGAGCTGAAAAAGTTTGGCTAGACAAAAGGCAATCGTAATAAGAAGTACCAGCTGGCAAAACAGTGCAATGAGTACATTTTTAGGGTTGTTTTTAACACGTTTAAAGTCTTGTAGCGTGACTTCAAAACCCAAGCCCATCATGATAATAATCAGGGCAATCGGCATACCGATGGTGATAAATGCTGAATCCATAGCAAGCTTCCTTCATAGCGCGTGTTATTCAATTTTGAGTGTCTAAGGGATGGAATCGTTTACAGCGTTGCTGAGCAATTTTTTTTAAATGAATATTTTTTTGCTGTGTTACGACGCTTTTCTTAAACACGTTTGATCACACTTAATATCAAGCAGTCGAGGAAAATACTTTGGTAGAAAAGTGCCAAAAAAATGTACAAACGTGACAATTTTGCTATGATGAATATTGCCTATAGTGATCAATATATAAATGAAAAAATTGAAATAATTATTCTATAGGTCGGAGTTAAAAATGGATTTTGACGACAAGAGCATGTCTGCTCCAATTATTCCTGTACATTTGCCTGCTGCATTTGTGCGTATGACTATGTCACGCGGCTTTTCAGCCACAGCTATCTTAGAACATTCAGGTATACATATTGATGATTTAGAGTCTATTGATACGTATTTCACCTTAAAACAAATTGCAGTCATTGTTCAAAACGCACTCAATTTAACCAATGATCCAGCGATTTCTGTCTCATTTAGTCAGCATATTCGGTTATCACATTTTGGTTCTTTTGGTATCGCACTGATGTCAGCACCGACCTTAAAAGATGCCTTTTTAGTATGTAATCGTTTTAGTACATTGATAGATCCAACAATACATTTCTCGTATGAAATTAAAGACCGAATGGTCTGCATTCGTTTTGGGAAGCAGATTCCACTTGGCTTAACCTATTACTATACGCAAGAAGCACTTTGCCTTTCAATCATTCGGATTTTAGGGGATTTATTAGAACATGAATTGCCACAGCTCAAGATTGAACTCGATTATGAAAAACCTAAATATGCTGAAAAGTTTAGTTTCTTAAATGCTCCAATTAGTTGGAATAAGCAGCACTGTGCCATTTATTTTAATGTCAATGTGCTTGATGAGAAGCTTCCGGGTGCTGACTTTCCTGCCTTTCAAAAGGCTATAAAGATGTGTGAAGCAGAGCAAAATCTATTTAAACAACACGGGGAAAACTGGCTGATTAAATTAAAACTGTTGGTTTTACAAAATTTACAGCAGCCTTTGACAGCTGAAGAAATGGCAGAACGGCTGCATTTATCTAGACGGACTTTCTTTAGAAAGTTAGCTGAGCATGATACGACTTATGATGCATTGGTGTCAGCTTCGCGTGCTGAAGTGGCAAAGGATTATTTACTCCATAAAAAAATCACACTCATCGAGCTGTCCAATCATTTAGGCTATAACGATGTATCGAACTTTACCAAGGCGTTTAAGCGTTGGTTTGGTATGCCACCGAAGCAATGGCAACAGGCTCAGTTACAGCGTTTAAAAGTGACTTAGTTTAAAAAAAGCGATCAAGTGATCGCTTTTTTATAATCATGTTATGGCTATGTTTTATAACAAAGGTTGAAGTTAATTCATCCAGTTTTTGATATAAAAGTAGTCCATTTCAATAGACTGACAGTATTTATGTGCTTAAAAACGGTAACCTATTTTTAAGCCATAACCCCATGCATCATTGTCTTTATAAATTGCATCATAATTGTCTGTACCAAAATCAAAACCTGACTGTGCTTTGGCATCTCCAAGCATAAAATATTTCAAACCCAAAGAAATATCATAATTGGGTGCAGGTGCATATTTTGCACCCAGTCCAATACTCCAATATCCCTCGGTTGGACCTAGTGTTGTCACAGGGTTACCCGCGCCACTGTCCCAGCCGAGTGAGACAGAACCTGACCAATGTGTATTGAATTTACGCCCTATACCAATATTGGCTGCGTATTGGTCATCACTATATGCCGCAAGATCAACAGCTTTTCCTGTGAGTTGCGTGGTGAGCTGTGCAAGACGTTCAGGGGAAATTCGAAACTTCGACCATTCCACCCAGCGAAAATTGGCGAAAGCGACTGTATCTTGCATAATGCCAGATTGCAGATCAATATTCACAGACTGCGGTGTGGTGACGGTTGACTCCAATGTTGTTGTACCCAAATTGACATAACCCAGAGCTGGATTGGTCGGATTTAAAATCTGTACAGATTCAGTCATGTCAATGTCATGATCAATTTCAGAACGATAGGTCACCGCAGCCTGTAAGGCAATTTCAGGAATACTGTAAGCAAAACCTGCGAGCCAGCCTACACCATCTGTTTCTGGTGCATTCATGTCATATTTAATCCAGTTATAACCGGCACCTCTTAAACGACTATTGCCTTTGGTGGTTTGCAGTACAGGTCCTGCATAGACGTTGAAGTGTTCATTGGGTTGATAGCCGAGAATCGTACTTAAACTTTGTGTGACTACTTCAGATTCAGATTTTTCAGTGCCTTGAGTGTATGCTGGATAGTCTTTAATAGGGTAGCCTGCGTCTGCACCAAATGGATGGTCATATAAAAAGCCTATAGAAAAATGGTCTGTTAATTGGAATTTTAAAGCTGCACTAGGGAATGCGTAACTATTTGCAATATCACCAGTTTCCATATTGGCTGCTGTCGTTAGCCCCCCTTTACTAAAATCAGGTTTAATTTTTCCAGAAACATTTGGATCGAGTACGGAATAACCTGCTTCAAAATAATTACCTTTTTGTAAGAAGGGTAAAATAGACTGACCCGAACGATCTATTGCTGCGGCATATAGCTGCCCTGTAGATAAGTAAATGATTGAAAATGCAACGATGCGTATTTTCATTTTAAAATCCTTTTGTACTGTTGTTTGAACTGAGCATCTGTGCTCTGTACGTCTATTTTTATTAAATTTAAGGATTGAAAATGGTATAAATGTGCCAATCTTTTGGTGAATTGGTGTCATCTCATCGGCTAGAGCAAATCATTGCTTCTATTTGGAAAAAGCAAAATATGAGAAAAGAGAAACATTAGAAAAACGAGATATTAGAAAAATGAAATAGCATGGACGGATACAACAAAGCCTATGTGTTGAAGACATAGGCTTTATAGTTATTGCATGATTGAGGTGGTGAGCAGTACTACATTAGTTTTCATTTATTTGATAACGTTCGAGTTCTACAGGATCATGTGCACAGAAAAATTCAATCTCATCGCTATGTTGTGCTTTAAGTGTTTTGAGCTTTTCTAAGCTATTGTGTCGTGCTTGGGGTATGGCTTGTACCATCCGCTCAAAAAACTTGAGTCCTGTTGGCATATGGTCAGTTTCATCTAATTGGCTATGGTGGTAATAGGCATCACCACAATGCAATAACCATTTGCCCGAGTCTTGTGGCACGGCTATACCAACATGACCTTTGGTATGCCCAATAAGTGGGATGATAAAGATATTGAGCTTGAGCGTCTCCTCTAATGAAATCGCATCCAGTCCAAACCATTGACTATTGGTTTGCTTATAGACTTGCCAATTGGGTGTAGGCTTAAATTGATTAAACCTAAAGCGTAATTTGTCTTTCCATGTGGGTTGGGTAATTTGCTCAAGTTCAGGCTGATAGACATGGACTTTGGCTTGAGGAAAATCGGAAAATCCACCTGCATGATCCAAATCTAAATGGGTTGGAAATAAATCAGTTACATCGGCAGGGTCATAACCAAGTTGCTTGATTTGTTCAAATGCGGTTTCTTGTGGATCGAGTTTCGGTTTAAAACTTTTCTGAAAGGTTTTTCCAAGACGTTGGTCACGATGTTGGATGTCTTGTAAGCCGATCCCTGTATCAACCATCATCAAACGGTTGTCATGTTCGATCAAAAGGCAATGACAAACCAATTTACCCGGTTCGGTATATGAGCCTTGTCCATTGATCAGTTTGGCGCATAGTGGACACATTGTCCCACAATTTAAATGATGTATTTTCATGCTGTTCTCGTAGCTGGTTTTTTCATGAGTAGGCTTTTTATAGATGATTTTCTCACAGATGGACTTTTCATGTCGTGAATTTAAACCCAAAGGGGTAAATAGGTTTTTTCAAAACACGTCATATTCAGGGGAAATGACGCGTGATGGAATGATTACAGCGTCAACACAATTTTTCCAAAATGCTGATTTTTCTTCATTTTGTCGAAGGCATCATTAAACTGCTCAAATGGATACACTGCATCAATCGGCATTTTGATTTGACCTTCTGTCAAAGCGGGAATGAGTGCATCTTTCGCTTTCTGGATGACTTCTGCAATTTCATCTGGATTACGTGTACGGAAACTCACACCTTTGTAATTGATCCGACGCATTGAATGCTGATCAAAATCAACTTCACCTGTTTCACCCGCCATACGTCCGACATTGACAATGGTTCCAGCGATCTTTGTAATGGACATGGTGGCGTTAAATAAAGGGCCTGCCAAAAAGTCGATCACCAGATCTGCACCTTTGCGTTTCGTGAGTTTGAGGACCTGTTTGGCCCAGTCTTCATCTTTGGTATTTACTGTTGCATCGGCACCAAATTCAGCCAGCTTTTCAAGTTTATCGACTGTGGTTGATGTGCCAATCACTTGTTTTGCACCTAAATACTTAGCCACTTGCATTGCCATCAAACCCACAGCCGAGCTTGCACCGACAACCAGTACATGATCGTCTGCTTGCAACTGTCCATTGGTCACAATGGCATCATGTGTGGTTTGTAAGGCAACAGGTAAAGTGGCTGCTTGCTCAAAACTCAGATTATCGGGAATGGGATAAATCCATGCTGCATTGGCTAAAGTATATTCAGAAAATGCGCCAGGGCCTGCACCCATGACACGGTCACCGACTTGCCATTGTTGAACCGCTTTACCTACTTCAACGATCTCGCCAGCCCATTCTACACCGACAGGAAAGCCGAGTCCGCCGACAAAGCCATGTGTTGCACCCGTTAACATATTTAAATCTGCCCGATTTAGCGCACAGGCTTTGATTTGAACTAGAACATGATTTGGCATGACTTGAGGTTTTTCTAACTCACCTAAAACTGCGCCGTGTTCACCTGATAATATGGATTTCATCATAGACCTCGAACTATAGACCTTGGATTTAAAGTTTACGAATCGGTTTGCTACCGTTCCAGCCGATGGATGCCTTTTTGATATAGTCAAATATCTGTTTTTTACTGCCTGCCAACTCAGAAATTTCTAATGCAGTACCGATAACATGTTCAGTATCAAAATACGCCATCCGACCTTGTGGCCCACCAATTTGGCCTTCGTGCACAATGCTAAAGCCTTGATCCTGAAGGTGTTGATACATGGCATCATAGTCTTCGGTCCAATACGCAATATGTTGAAAGCCTTCACGACCTGAATTTAAGAAATCCTGATACATCGACGGTACATCATTGGTTTGCTGGATCAACTCGATCTGTACATCGCCTGAATTGGCCAGTGCAACTTTCATTTCAATATCATGCGGTTGACCTTTGTATTTGAAATTGTCCAACATGGCATTTTCCACATAGAACCAAGGGCCAACGCCCAACTTGATCCATTCATCCATGGCTTTTTCGATGTCTTTGACGATGTAACCGTTTTGGCAAACTGGACCTAAATCTTTACTCATGGGAATTTCCTTTTCTAAATTGAATTGAATCGGGCAAATGTATTTGCCCTTAACAGACTAAATTCGAGTTTTAAGCCAGTTTTGATGCATCAAAATAATCGCTAATTTCTTTCGCCAACATGATGTCGCCATCAATTTTTAATTTGCCACTCATAAAGGCCATTGCACCTGAAATTTTGCCCGTGATCAGTTCAATGAACACCTCATCACTGGTGGTTAGTACAACATCGGCATCAGCATTTTCACCTTGCTGAATGTCACAAGTGCCATCATTAATTTGAATCACGTAAGGGGCAGAAAGCTGTAGCTGCAGAATGCATTCAACACCATCTGTATTTTCTGGGTTTAATGCAGTTGGCAGTTGATTTAAGATGAAATCATTGATATTCATGGTCTAATCCTTTAATGAATAATGTAAAAGCGTTTAGGTTTGTATTTAGACTCATCTTCAAATGTATTTTCATCGTTTGGATTTAAAGTTGAGTGCTGAGCTGACTATAGGGCACAATGCAAAAAGGGTATTGACGTGAAATGGAATTCATTGACCTGAGATTTTGAAATGATGTCTCAGTCGAGATATGGATACGTGGGAAAATGATGCAAGATATTGATCCTGTACAGAAAAAGTATAGTGTTGCCGTGCACTATATGCGTTTGCTTTTCGACTATTTACAGCGAAAAAATTATCCTGTATCGCAGTTTTTAGCGGAAATTAATCTCGCACCAGATCTGTTTGATCGACCCAATGATCGTGTCGATTTTCAGACCTTCAATCAGGCCTGTCATTTATTACAAGACAAATTTAAACAGCCTAACCTTGGAATTACGCTCGGGCAGTTGGTGACGACAGGACACTTAGGCCCACACGGTTTTGCACTCATGACTTGTGCAAATGCACGTGAAGTCATGCAACAAAATATCCATTATTCTGCGCTCACTATTGATGCGGGCAGCAATATTTTTGAACGGCATGGGAAAGAATATATCCGCTACTGGAAAAGTAATTTGTCAGGTGATCAGCCTTTAGGAAAACTGCAAGATGAATTACATCAAGCTTCTTATGTGACTTTATCTCGTCAGCTGTTTAATCGGCAGGATTTGAGCCCACTTTGGGTCTCTTTTCAGCATGAACAGCCTGAAGATATCAGTGAATATAATGCGCTGTTTCGTTGCCCACTGATTTTTAATGCCAAAGATACAGCGATTGGTTTTCATGAGGACTTTTTAGATTATCCATTACCAAGCTCGAATGAGTCGGTGCATCTGGTCATGAGTGATTTGAGACAGCAACTTTTAAAGCAATTGGGTAATCATCTCGAACCCTCTTGGTTAGCAGTCGCACGTAAAGCGATTATTGAATCGTTTCAGTTAGGTGGCTTGACCTTTGACGAGCTGGCACAGCAGACAGATTTTACAGTGGACGAACTTAAAACAGAGATGCTTCGGCATCATCTGAACTTTAGGCATTTTGTAGATGAAATCCGTCAAAGCCTTGCGATGAGCTATGTGAGGAACCCACAACTCAGTTTAGTGGAGATTGCGTTCTTACTGGGTTTTTCAGAACAAAGTGCTTTTCAGCGCGCCTTTAAACGTTGGACGGGCAAAACCCCAAAAGAATATCGAAGTTTTAATACATAACCTGAGTTCGATATAAAAATCTTGATAAAACATGATACTCGGAAACGTCATCCGCAACTGTTTGAGGCAGGACTATTTCTATAAGGTATTGTTTCTGCGACTGATTAAATATATTGCTGGCGGTTGACGAGTTTTGCGGTTGACAATGGTTTTGCCCTTACGCCATACATGGCTCATCCCGAAAGAAAAGTAGGGCTAGCCGCAGGCTGATCCTAAAATTGGGTAAAAACGCAGCAAGACTCCGCATGATTTTATTGTTTTTTCAATAGGTTAAAGATATAGTTGCGTCTAACTCACGTTACATAATGTATTTTAGAATAAAAAAAATCGCTTGAAGCTCAAGGGTCTTCAAACGATATAAAAAGCATAAGCGAGATAAAAAATAAATGATTAAATCACTAATGTCCCAAATTGAAGTGCACCTAAAATTTCCGTTTGCTTAAGTCCAGGGAAAAGCCAATAGGGCGTAGATTCACTGCTACATGCACAACTTGGAAATGCAGGATTAGTTTTTAATGGGCCAGCGATGGTTTTTTCCATGACCATGGAAATATATTGATCATTACTGCCTTCTTGGGTATTTCCGTTCAGAATCACTTCTACACCTGTGCTTTCGGCATAGTCTCGAATCGCTTTGATTTTTGAACTTTTCGGCTCATAAGCATCTAAACTGATGCCATTTTCAGAAGAAACAAAAATCTGCTGATCGACTTTTGCAACCAAAGAATGATTACCTTCGGTATGTCCGGGCGTGTGAACCAAGGCTAAACCTTCACCCAAAGCCAGACTTTTCTTAAATGTAATGACTTTATTTGCATCAATTCCTTCAACGGCATTTGGACAATACCAGTCCGATTGCACAGGAAGTAAGCCTTGAACACAGTTCCATTCTTTTTCATGCACCAGTAATTTTGCATTTGGAAAATAGGCAGGCTGATCCTTTGTACCGAGCCATTTACGAAGTTCTTGGGTGTGCAAATGATCATAACTAATATAATCCACTTGTTCAGGCTTAATTTTGAGTCTTTCTAGCGTTTGCTCAACAGAGGTGTATTGTGGAGCAAAGACTTTTGAGGCACTTTCGGGTAATGAACCTGCAAGTCGTTCAAAAAATGGCGTTTTACGATTATTCACTACATCAGTAGGTGAGAACAATAAAACTCTCAGTTGCCCATGAAAGTCTTTGTATTGAATCACGAACAAACGGTTGAGCAAATGTAAAAAAGGGAAGGTCAAAGACTTTTGTGCAAACACACCAGTGTAACCATACCAAGTTGGATAGGGTGCTCGAACCAAATCAATACTTTGATAATATTGTACATCTGCCTGCTGCATGAGTTTTTGACGAAACTTTAACGATGCTGTTCTGACATTTTCCAAGCGTTGTTTAGGCGAAGGCGCATTACGAGTACCATCAAAATCCGAAATTTCCTGCATGCCTAAGGGTTTGAATAGATCTGCCATCAATTTTATCCTTTATTCAATATTACAGTGATCTATGTATTATTAACGCTTCGCTTTCGTGATTTTGCTTAAGTCTTTCATGTCGTGTAGTAGACCCGATGCTGCTTTGTAGAACTGCAAAATACCTTTGGGTGATTTGAGGTTAAAGCCTTTAAAGAGCTGTTTGATAATGCTTAAAGTATCGAAATAAATACGCTCACACACCAACTCTTCACCTTCAAAAATAAAGAAAGCACACATACGCACACGGAACGAATTTCCTGTAGGAGGTACAGAACCTAAATAACCTTTGTGTGTACCTAATAGCCAAAATTCACAAATCACAGCATCTTCGGTATGACGTAGTGCGATTAACTCGTGATGTTGGTCGGGAAATGCTTTACGTGAGGTACGATGATAATTTAGTACATCATCACGACCATCATGTACCGCACCGGTTGCAATCAGTTCATAGTGTGGATGAGGGAAGGTGTGTAACACAGCATCAAAATCCTGTTTGACTTCATCGGCAAAGTGATCCAGTACCAGTTTTTCGCGAAAATCCATTAATTTTTGATCTAACATATTGGCATCCATTCATATGGGCTAAGGTTAGTTTTCAATGTAATGAGATCTGCTCTATTGAGATGGTAGTGGCGTGTCATATTTATGGTGAATAAGTGCCAAATTTCATGAGGTGTTTAAGGGGTGCAAGGATCGAGCTACGCGATATAGGCAAAAGTCATTGTTTTAAAACATAAATAAAATATGCTTATACAGCATATAAATGACCAACTATAGAAAAGTTAAAAAATATTTGACTTCATTTTAAATTATATTAATAATTGAGTGAGTACTTAATTATTTTATTCTGTTGATATGGCACGTCCTTTAAGTGAAGAAAAACGTCAAGCGATTTTAGATGCAGCGACTAATTTGATTGCAGAGCAAGGTCTCAGCGTATCCACAGCAAAAATTGCGAAGCTAGCCAATGTCTCTGAAGGTACGATTTTTACGTATTTTCAAAATAAAGATGAGCTCATTAATCAATTGTATCTGAGTCTCAAACAACAGTTACGCTCAGCGCTCATCTTGCCTGAACAGTCTGTTGAGTTACGTGAGCAGGTTCAAGTTGCTTGGCGAGCTTATATTTCTTGGGGATTGTCTAATCCTCATGGACAGCAGGTTTTAGCCACATTAAGCTTATCTTCTATTGTGACAGATACAACCAGAGCGATAGGTAATGATGCTTTCTGTGATATCAGCATTGTTCTTAAAAATGCGATGGCAGAGGGAGCGTTAAGTCATCAGTCTCCTGATTATGTCGGCGCAATCATGGTGACGATGGCGAATACCACGATGGAATTTATGAAACTTGATGTAAACAATGCTGAAGCGTTATTACGCGATGGCTTTGCTTCATTTTGGCGAGTGATTGCATATCAGTAATTTTTTTAGATATTAAATGAGTAATTAATCACTCATTTAATATGAATTTAAAAGGCAATAAATTTATGAAACTTATTATTTTGGGTGCAACAGGCATGGTCGGGAAGAGTGTATTGCGTGAAGCCTTACAGAAAGATGATATCGAAGCCGTTCTGGTGGTTGGGCGGCAAAGCTGTGGCATTGAGCATGCAAAACTAAAAGAGTTGTTGCTAAAAGATTTATTCCAAGTGACTGAAATACAAAATGAACTTATAGGATACGACGCGTGTATTTGGGCGATCGGGACAAGTTCTGTGGGTAAAAATGAAGCTGAATATGCCAAAGTTACCGAAGAGCTTACTGTATTTTGGGCTGAAAACTTAGTCCGAATCAATCCTCAATTTTCATTTTGCTATTGCTCTGCGGGTGGTGCAGGTGGTCGTGGTATGTGGGCACGATTACGTCAGCGTGTAGAACAAAAATTACAGAAGATGCCTTTTCAGCATGTAGGCGCTGTACGTCCAGGTTTTATTCGGGCAGGAAAAGGAATTTCGAGTAGAACACGAGCATATCAAATCGGTGTGGAGTTGATGAAACCTTTGAATCCTATTTTTCCATATCTGGTTCGATATTGCCCGTGGTTATTTACGACGTCGGAGATCTTGGGACAAGCCATGATTGGCATTGTACAAGGTCAAGCAGACCGTTTCATTCTTGAATCAAAAGACATCAACCAACTGGGACAACGTTTACTAAACAGCGCGGTTTAAAGCTTAATTTATATATTTTTATTTGGAGTTTCAAAAATGAAGCAAGATTTAATAGGCAAAATCATATTAGTTACAGGTGCGACTAATGGTATTGGCAAGGCAGCCACCACGGAATTTGCAAAACGTGGTGCATCTGTCACTTTAATTGGACGAGATCAAGAGAAAACAGAACAGATTGTAAACGAGCTTAAAGCTTCGACTGGTCATTCTCATTTGGATTATATTCTTTGCGATTTAACAAAGTTGGCTGACATTCGTCGTGCAGCAGAAGAGTTTAAATCTAGACATGATCGCCTCGATGTATTGGTAAATAATGCAGGGGTGACATTTAAGAAGCCAGTATTGGGTTCAGATGGTTATGAAATTACATTTGCATTAAATCATCTAGCCTATTTTCAAATGACTACGGCATTACTCGATTTAATTAGAAAAACACCCAATGCACGTGTGGTCAGCACTTCAAGTTCTATGCAGGCACGAGGAAAGTTAGACCTTGCTCAAACGCCTTATAACACAGAAGTTTCTGGGCCAAGAGCGTATGGAACTTCCAAGCTGGCAAATATTTTATTTACTAAAGAATTACAACGAAAGCTTGAGGGAACTTCGGCCGTTGCCAACTGTTTTGAGCCTGGCATGGTCAATACAAGTTTTGGTGCATTTGGTACAGATCAAGGTTGGTTCATCAATTTAGTTTACACCTTAGCACAGCCGTTTGCAGTTACTCCTGAACAAGGGGCTGATTCTTTGATTTGGCTTGCAACATCTGCTGAGGCAGCATCGTTAAAAGGACAATATATTTCGAAACGAAAAATTGCTAAGCCTGCTAAGCAAGCATTAGATGACCAGCTTGCTAGTGATCTATGGATTTTGAGTGAAGAACTCTGCGAAAAAGCCAAGTAATTTGAATTAAGAATCAAAGGGAGTCATGGTCATCATGCAATACATTCTTGTCATCGGAGTTCCGTTACTCTTCTTTATTGGCATTGCTGCATCTGCAATTTATGTGGATGCTAGATTAAGAACATCATTCGACCTAAACGCAAATAAGAAAACGGCGATGCTCGCTATTGCCGTCGTGACTATGCTGTTAATCATGATTATTTTAACTGCGACATCTGCAAGTAAAAATATGGGTTATTTTTATGTAGTCGGCGGTTATTTATTTACCTTTTATATTTTTCTATTATTGGTGTTGGTATTTTTTCACCTTTTAAAATTAGTTAAATTTCCAAGTAATCAAATAACAGGAATATTGTCGATCGTTTTTGCAATCATCATCACGGTAATTGGTGCGATCAATGCGCGTAGTTTTTCAATTACAAGCACTGAAATTAAGCTGAAAAATTTATCCAGCGATTTAAATGTTGTACAGCTTTCAGATATCCATTTGGGTCATCATCGTGGCGCTGATTATTTAAGTAAAATCGTGCAGGAAACCAATCAGCTCAAACCAGATTTTATTTTAATTACAGGTGATTTGGTTGATGCTGATGTTGCTTTGTCTGAAGATGAATTTAGACCATTAAACAAACTGCAAGCCCAGGTTTATTATGTTGGAGGCAATCATGAAAATGAAATTGACACCGACAAGACTTTGCAACTCATCCGTCAAAATGGAGTGAACATATTACACAATCAAAGTGTAGAGACGCATGGTGTTCAATTGATTGGTTTAAACTATATGAAAGCAGATGACAAAACCATTGATTTACATCCATCAAAAGCAAAGCATTCAGTCTGTCATGAATCAGCTTGATATTTCACAGCATCAGCCGACTATTTTGATGCTTCATAGTCCTGTTGGGATTGAGTATATTGCAGATAAAAAAATTGATTTAATGCTTGCAGGACATACACATGCAGGACAAGTTTTTCCAGCAACTTGGATTGTAAAATATGTTTTTCCATTTAATCAAGGATTATATCGAATCAAGGATACTCAAGTTTTCGTATCACAAGGTGCAGGAGCATTTATGTTACCTATTCGATTAGGGGCTAAAAATGAGATTAACTTTATTCAGTTAAAAGCTGAGTAAATGCCATGAATCAATAAATCTCTAACGATATTAATGGTTAGAGATTTATAAATGAAACTGATTAGATTAACCCAGTCTTTTTGCTAATGAGATAGTCTTTTAAGCCCATTGGTAATTTACGAAGTAAATAATAGTCGCGCAGTTTATTGGTATGGATTTCATATTGATATTCAGGTTTTTCTGCATCTAATATGTCTACGATGGTATCTACCACAGCGATTGCAGGTAATCCAGTTTCAAAAGATTTTTTTGAACTGTCGTAAAAACGTTGCATTGCCTTTCCATAAATTGGATGCGATAAATATTTTTTCACGTCTTGCAATATTTTTTCTGCCATAGGTGTTTGAATTTGTGCAGGCTCGACGACGGAAACCTTGATGCCTAATGGCTGAAATTCTAATTTCATCGCAGTCGATAATGATTCTAGTGCAAATTTACTGGCAGAATAAAACCCTGTAAATGGCAAAGTGCGTAGCCCACTTTGTGAGCTCATATTAATAATTTTAGATGATTCTGAATTGTGAGATAAGAAAGGGAGTAGTGCTTGAGTCATGGCATGTACACCGATCACATTAACACCCAAAATATGTTCAAACTGCTTTTTGCTTAATTCCATTAAAGGTCCATTATAAATCACACCTGCAATATTGATTAAGGCATATAAGGGTTTTTGGTCTAGTAATTCAGACAATGCCTGTTTTACATTTTGTATATCATCTTGATTTAAAATATTCATGATGAATGGGTGGAAATTTTTCGGGATACTTTCTATTGAGTTTTTATACTCCTGTTCATTAAGTACCGTACCATACACGGTATAACCTAATGCAGATAAGGTTTTTGCACATTGAAAGCCAATGCCAAATCCTGCACCTGTAATAAAAACGGCTTTATTTAAATTTTTCATGAGAAACTCCTTTTATCGTCATATTATAATTTACTATCTATTACAGATAAGAGATGGTAGTCAGTGCCATTCAGTATTTCAGTTGCGCCCAATTATCTTTGGCGTGAAATTTAAAATTTTGGATGATGGATAAGACGGTTTTATCTATTCGTCAGTGGCTCTAATCCAAGTCTCTGTTCTACCTAAAAGACTAGATCCAATATAGCCCCGCATACTTAAGCGTCTGCCATTTTGAGTGACTTTGGCTTTACCTTTATATATTTTTCCATTTGTCACATCTAAGGCATAACCCTGAATATATTCACCATATTTTGTTGAGGGCTTTAAATTCCAAATCACTTTACTGCCTAGCAATGGTTTATTTTTAAAAGGTTCAGGGCATTTAGAACAAACTGAATTTTGACCTAAATTTTCATCTAATATCTTAATGTTTGTACCTGAAATGGTGCGATCTGATTCTTCTTTAAATTCTACGATTGCCTTTAATTTTCCTGTTCCTGACTCAAGCACCAACCATTTTCCAATAATAGGTTGCTCGGCAAATAGTGCTGTAGAAAATAAAAAAATACAGGAAATGAGCATTTTAATGGACAAGTTGGAATTCATATTCATTCCTTGAATAATATAAAAAAATAGAATTGATTGGTTGTGTTTTAAATTGATAACAGTCGTTAAAATTATTTTTAACGCTAATATATGCCTCTATCAATGTTGCCAAATCTTTATTTGGCCTACCTTTAATGGGTTAATTTAGTTTTTGTTGTGATTTGTTAATGGTGAATAAGTGCCATTTTATATTGCATCTGTGCCAAAAAAGCATTATTTCAGTATTCTGATATTGTCTATTTTTAATACTTGAATATCATTTCCTAATCATTTTAGGAGATAAAAATGAGTTCAAAAATTAAATTAAGGATTTTACATAGCGGTTCAACGATTGTGGATGGTTCTACTATTTTTGCCCCTGAAAAAATGCCGAAGTTTCCCAAATTGGCAATGTTGGGCATCATGCGAACGGATCGCGATAAACTTGAAATTCCTGTAACAGCCTATTTGATTGAACATCCGAAAGGAAAAATTCTGATTGATACTGGGTTTCATAAAGATGTTCGACTGCATCCAGTCAAGAATTTAACTCTGATTCATTATTTAGTGAATAAACCATTACAAAGTCGTGGGCAAGCAGTTGATGAAATGTTGGCAGAACTTGGGATTCAGCCTGAAAACCTTGACTACGTTATACTCACACATTTACATACTGACCATGCAGGGGGTGTTAAACAATTCAAGCATGCAAAAAAGATTTTGGTGAATGATCGAGAGTTGGCTTATGCGCAGAAAAATAAACTCGAATTTGTGGCGAGTTTATGGGAAGGTGTTCCCTTAGAAACATTTAAATTTGATCGCTCAGATATCGGTCCTGCCAATGAATCTTATGATTTATTTGGAGATGGAACGATTCAGTTGGTTTACCTGCCCGGTCATACCCCTGGATTGACAGGTATACTCATTCAAAACAATGGCAAGTGCTTATTGTTAACCTCAGATTGCGGTTATGCCAGAAAATCTTGGGAGCAAATGATCTTGCCTGGGGTGATGGCTGATCGTGAAAATACCATCAAATCTCTCAAATGGATTCAACAATTATCTCAACAAAAGGATTGTATAGACTGTCTAGCAACTCATGAAATGGAGTTAGACGCGATGATACTTGAGATTTAGAGAGAATATATTTGATTTAAAGTCTTAAAAAATATGGATTTTTAGTATGTACTTTAAATTAAATTTCAGTAAATAGTCATAAGAAAATATACGAATAAATAAAATATAAAAGTGTTCTAATGATAATAGGATCATTAAAGCGAGAGCACCTTTAGGTGCTCTACTTTAGGATTTAGTTACAATACGATATTATTTTTGCGTTGATTGGAATATCTACTGTAGAAAAATACTGAGAGACCAATGATATATAAACACATTGAAAGTAAGAGCAAAGAAATCCCAGCAGCATAAAGTAGCCATGCTGCATAAATTACAGCGACTATTGCGATCAAGATATGTTTAGTTCGCCTATTTCTCCATGACTCTTTCAAATAAAAAGCTGAGACTAAAAAGTAGGGAAGTAAAATCATCACAGAAGAAATTAGTAATAACTGCGTATAGTTTTTATTGAAAAAATAAACAGAAATTAGTGCAATTTGTACAACTATTGATGTTAACCATAATGATGCAATTGGTACATTATTTTGATTCGTTTTTAAAAAGACCTGTGGGAATGCTTTATTTTTTGCTGCGAGAAAGGGAATTTCTGTGGCAAAAAGTGTCCAACTTAGATAAGACGAACTGACTGAAATTATCAATCCTAAGGTGATAATAATAGTCCCGGGCAGCCCAATCAATTGCTCTAAAATAGTGGCCATTGATGGGTTATGCATATTTGCTATGTCCGCACGATTTGCCACACCATAGGACAATACCGTAACCAATACATAGAAACTTAATGCGAGTAATACTCCAAATACAGTAGCACGACCAATGTCATTTCTATTTTTGGCGCGAGAAGATAAAACAACAGCACCTTCAATACCTGTAAAAACCCACAATGTAATTAGCATCAGATTTCTGACTTGTTCCCATACGGGCATCTGTAAAGAAAAATCAAAATAATTGGATGTGAATAAATCTAGCTTAAATGCAATATATGTGAAGACGATGAATATTAAAATAGGAACTGTTTTAGCGATGGTTGCAATTAAATTGACTACGGAAGCTTCTTTAATTCCTCTGCTAACTAACCAATGAACTAACCATACAAATATTGAAGAACCAATAAGTGCATAGATCGTGTTACCTTCACCAAAAAAGACATGTTGGGGGCTGTCGGTAAACATACCTACGCCAGAGAATGCAATAACAACATAGCCAACAATGCCAATAGTCGTACACAACCAATAGCCCCATGCGGAGCAAAAACCGATGAGCTCACCGAAACCCTCACGTGCATAATTATAAATTCCGCCATCTAAATCTGGTCGTTGCCGAGTTAGATAGAGCAGTGCAAATGCAAGAAACAGGATTCCAATGCCCGTAATGAGCCAAGCAATAATTAAAGCTTGTCCATTGGCAACTAATGCCATATTTTGAGGCAAACTAAACACGCCAGAACCAACCATTGAGCTAAAAACAAGGGCTGTTAAGGACAGTAAGCCAATTTTAGATGTCGACATGAAAATTATTTACTATTTAAAAAATTTTGAAAGTTCTGCAATATGTTCTGGACCGATACCACAACAGCCACCCAATAGCGTTGCTCCAGCTTCTTGCCACTCCTGAGCAAATTTTAAATACAATGCTGGATTTAAATCGGCACGAACTTCATCTAAACCATCATTTGCAGTTGCTTCACTATTTTGTGGAGGAAAAGCATTCGCATAAGCACCAATTTCGACACCATTTGGTAATAAGGGTTTAATCGCAACGATTGCTTGGAGAATGACTTCAGGCTGGCAACAGTTAAAAAGTACAGCTTTGGCTCCTAGGCGTGTAATCGTGTCGGCAGCTTGTTGAATACTTTCACCTGATCTTAATCGTGGCTGTTCAAGTTGAACTTCATCTTGTAAGGTAAATGAAACCCAGAAATCACGTTGATCTTTAGGTAATAAAGCGTGAACAGTTTCAACTTCTTTTAAGCAAGATTGTGTTTCAGCTAACCAGAAATCCACATGCGGTGCTAGCGTTTCTATGATGGGTTTTGCAAGTTTTGCTGCTTCATTTTCCTGAAATAAATCAGCACGATATGAACCAAATAAAGGAGGGAGACATCCTGCAATTAAAACCTTTTTTCTGCTTTCTTCAACAGCTGTTTTGGCCTGCATAACAGCAATATTGACCAAATCTTTTACTTCAGCATCAAAGCGTTCTTGACCAATATGAAATGGAACGACAGCATAATTGTTTGTTGTAATGACTTCCGCACCAGCGCGGATAAAATCTAAATGAACCTCTTTAACAATTTCAGGTGCTTCAGTTAAAGCAAGTGCTGACCATTCAGGTTGTCTAAAGGGAGCACCTCTGCGAGCAAGTTCACGTCCAAAGCCGCCATCTAAAATTTTCATATCTTTAGTTTATCATTTAAAAGAGACAGCCATTATAGTTAACTAAGAAAGGGGATTATGGATTTAAAAGTAAATAAATTATATTTTTTTTGATTATAGTAAATTAAATTTTTTTATATATTTAAAATGTTTATAAATTAGATTCTGCATATTTTTAATTGCTTAAAAACCAATCACCAACTTATAAGGAGCCTCATTCTAAAAATAATTCTTTTCGGAGCTATAGTCCACTGATGAACATGATTGATGTAATTATATTTTACATTAAATCAATACATTGTCATTTTATATCTTAGATAGATGTCAAAAAGGCAACAATTAAGATTAAACAAGAGCAATCGTTCAAAAATGACATATGGATGGTTATTTGTACTAGATATTGGTGGGTTGTATAAAAAAAGTACGATTATTTAATAAAATTGCGTCTTTTTTTTAGCTGGATCGTCTTATAAAGCTTAGAACATATTTTAAATTAGCGAAGTTTAATTTTTATTAAGCGCTGGATGACCCGACCAATGCCACAGTTTTTATATTGGAATTGCATAAAACCATTTGCTTTGACTGCTACAGTGCTAGCTGTTACAAGTTTGATGAACACACAAATTTATGCGGTGAGTGAAAATACAGCCAGTTATTATCAAGTTCAAACAGGTTCACTGACTCAAGCACTCAATAATGTTGCACAACAAGCCAATATCTCGGTGTTATTTGATCCTGCTAGAACCAATCTGTATCAAGTAAAAACCATTCAAGGAAAATATACCTTAGATCAACTTTTTGCACGTTTAATTCAAAATACACCATTCAAATTACAAAAATCAGTATCGGGCTACATATTGATTGAGATGCCTGATACGAAAAATTTGGCTGTAGTAGAGTCTAAAAAAACAGATTTAAATCAATCTGTTTTATCAAATATGGCTATGGATAATCAGATTTATCAAATGCCTGCTATCGTATTAGAAGCGGAAAAAGAAGATACAGTTAAATTTGGACAAAGTGTACTGAATCAAAAAGCAATTGACCGATACCAAGCCAATAATGTCGCACAATTATTAGATAATATGCCAAGTGTTGGTTCGGCTGGATCACCACGACCAGGTGGGCAGACGATCAATATTCTAGGGCGAGGTGGGGTTGCAGATGTGCCCATTACTCTCGATGACTCTGTTAAGAGTTTTGACAAATACCGACAGGGCTCAGTTTTTATTGAGCCTGAAATTTTAAAAAAAATAACAGTAGACAAAGGACCTCACAATGTTGAGGTTGGAAATGGTGGTTTTGGTGGCAAGGTGACATTGGAAACAAAAGATCCCAGTGATTTGCTCGGTGCAAATAAAAATGCAGGTGCTTTTGTAAAATATTCACGTTTTTCCAATAATAGCCAGAACACGTATACTGGCGCAGTTTACGGTAAAATGAAGAATGGTTTGGTTGATGGTTTGTTTTACTATACAAACCGAGACAGTGGTGATGTAAAACGTCCAGATGGCAGCAAATTTTTATATTCTGCACAAGAGCAGGACACCTACTTAGCTAAACTCAACTTTTATCCAGCCGATGGACATAAAATTTCGTTAAATGCCATGCGTAGCGGTCATGAGGGGTGGGAACCATTTGCTGCAATGCGTGACCAAGATGCAGTGCCGAGCCAAGCAGATATTGATAAATATGGTTATGATGAAGCATGGAAGCGTCGTTTAGTTTATCGAGACCAGAAGGATACCAGTTACTCAGCTGCTTACGAATTCAATCCAGAATTTAATCCCTTTATTAACTTTAAAGCAGTTGCTTCATACTCAAAGACATTTCAGCATGATCAACGACTACCAAGCGTGAATGGCTCCGCTGCACTGTTAGGTAATGAAAGTTGGGTCAACTATACAAATACAGCATTAAAAGTAAGTAATATCAGTGATATAAAATCAAAATATGGTGACCACAAATTAAAAATCGGTACGCAATACCAGAAAATGGAACAAAATTCTTTGATTTTTGATAAGAGTAATGCATCTAAACCTGATTACAATTTTGGCTATTATGAACCTAATTATATGCCTGCTGGTGATCAACAGATGCTGAGTGCTTTTGTTGAGGACCAATATCAATTTAATAATATTATTATTACACCATCCTTGCGCTATGATCATATCGTAAATAATGGGAAACCAAACCGCGCATCAAGATATAACAATCCTCTTGCGGGACATGATTACTCAAGTAAAACCTATACGGGCTGGTCTCCTCGTTTGGCAATGTCTTGGGCTCAAACAGATCAACTTACTTGGTTTGCAAATGTCAGCAAAACATGGCGTGCGCCTCGGGTGGATGAGCAATATTATGTGCAGTCGGCAGCTACAAGCGTTCCCTCCACCAGCCTTTATTTACGCCCAGAAAAAATGCTTGCAGTACGTATTGGAAATGAAATGAATTTTGATGATCTGTTGAGTAACGATGACCATCTACAAGTTCGTTTAACCTATCACCACAACCGTGGCTCAGATGAAATATTTAGAAACCGCTCAACTTTTTGTCAAGCCCAAGCTGAAAACCAAGCCAATACTGGTTCTGGAAGCATAAGTGATTGTAATGGCAATTATCATCACGGCTTCTACCGAAATGTCACAGATTACACGATTCAAGCCTATGAAGCCGAATTGTTCTATAATCAACCGACTTGGTTTGCAGGGTTTACTTATTCCTATATTCGAGGAGAACGTGATAACTCTCCAGTAAATCCATGGTTTGATGAAAAAACATGGATGACAGACATCCCGCCTAAAAAAGCAACCGCAACTTTGGGGGTAAATGTTCCAGAACATCATTTAACCATGGGGTGGAGGGGCATTTTCGTTGATGCACAGGACAGAAGCTTATCTGATAATGATAAGTCGATTGCTGCATCGTCTTTCTCTTTGCCCAAAACAAAAGGGTACTCACTGCATAGTGTATATGCAGATTGGCAGCCCCTTGGTGAGAAAGGGCCTGTATTAAATTTCTCGATAGATAATTTATTTAATCGTGATTACAAAATGTATCTTGGTGAATACATGACAGGTACAGGACGGGATTATAAGCTAAGTATTTCTCAGAAGTTCTGATTGATATCAACAGTATAGAAACCAACTGAAATCTTTTATATTTCTTCAATAGCCTTCAAAAGAAGGCTATTTTTAAGATGGATGCATGCGTATTGCATATTCTGGCATGTATCTTTTGGGGTAGCTATTTATGTAAATAAAGCGAATGGCAAAACATAGTGATGGTATCTATACAATCCGATCCTTTTCCAGTAATTTTACTATGGTATGAAAAATGCTAAGAATAAAATGACTCAAAAAGGATGACCTATGAAAAAAACAGTTTCAGCTTTAACACTTAGTTTAAGCCTATTACTCCCATGCGTAGCATTTGCCAAAAATAGTGTAGTTGTTGTGGCCACTGGTGGAACAATTGCAGGTGCAGGTGCAAGTTCAACCAACAGTGCAACGTATACCGCAGCAAAAGTTCCTGTAGATGCATTATTAAATGCAGTTCCTCAAATTCAAAACTTAGCCAATGTGACTGGTGTACAGGCGATGCAAGTTGCATCAGAAAGTATTACCGATAAAGAGTTATTATCTCTTGCACGGCAAGTTAATGATTTACTTAAAAAATCCGATGTAAATGGTGTGGTGATTACGCACGGAACGGACACGCTAGAAGAAACGGCTTTCTTTTTAAATTTAGTGATTCATTCAGACAAGCCAATTGTATTGGTTGGGTCAATGCGCCCAAGTACAGCGCTGTCTGCTGATGGTCCACTTAACCTTTATAGTGCAGTTGCACTTGCTGCCGATGATAGTGCAAAAGGAAAAGGCACTTTTGTGCTGATGAATGACGATATTTTCGCAGCACGTGATGTTTCAAAAACAATTAATATCCATACCAATGCATTTGCGAGCCAATGGGGTGCACTCGGCACCTTAGTTGAAGGTAAACCTTACTGGTTTAGAAGCACTACAAAGCGTCATAATACAAGCTCCGAATTTAATATTGAGAATATTAAAGGCGATAGTTTGCCACTCGTACAAATTGTTTATGGCTCTGGCAATATGTTACCTGATGCATACACCGCTTATGCTAAAGCTGGAGCGAAAGCCATCATTCATGCTGGGACAGGGAATGGGTCGGTAGCGAACTATATTGTTCCAACTCTAACCGAGTTGCAGAAACAAGGTGTTCAAATTATACGTTCATCTCGTGTACCGCAAGGTTTTGTGCTTAGAAATGCAGAGCAGCCAGATGACAAATATGGCTGGGTTGTTGCACATGACCTTAACCCACAAAAAGCCAAATTACTTGCAGCCCTTGCTTTAACAAAAACGAAAGATGCAAAAGAAATCCAACGTATTTTTTGGGAATATTAAGACCGAGAAATATGTTCTAATATTAAATTAAACATTTTAAAGAGGCACCTTATTTGGTGCTTCTTTTATTTGCAAATATTTGTGATTTTTTAAAATTACATTAAGCCATAATGGTGGCGATACATGGAAGGAGACTGACCATTCCAACTGATAAATGCGCGCGTAAAAGCACTTTGTTCTGCATAGCCTAACATAAGTGCAATTTCTGCTAATGCTAGCGTTTGGTCTTGAAGATAGGTTTTAGCTAATACAAAACGTGTGTCTGCGAGTAATGCCCGATAGCGAAAACCTTGTTCATCTAGCCGTCTATAGAACGTTCGCAGGGATAAATCTAATTGATGTGCAATATCTTCAGCACTACATCGGTTTTCCTCTATACCCGTTTTAATCGCAAGTTTGACTTGAGTGAGAAAGTCATTGCGTACAGAAGCATCATATTGTCCAGAGAAGTCAAGTAGCAACGCAGCAGCCTGTCGGTCATACAGGCTTCGAAGATAAGGATCACTGGTACTAATTTTCATTGCATATAAAGCACGAGGTAGGGTAATCCCAACTGCATGGGTTCCAAATTTAACAGGGCAACCAGCCAAAATTTCATAAATTTTAGGATCACTGTCAGGCATATAAGGCAGTTCAACACATATCGGTGCAATATCACGTCCGATTAATGCCTGATAGAAACTAATAAATACCATGACACCAAACTCTCCCCAAATGCCATGGGTACTTGGGTCATTATGCCACCAGCGCATAGTGATTTCATGATCTGTTAATGCTAAAGAAATCTTGAGCTCTGAATCGACTAAAGTTTGATGATGGTGATAACGACCTAATGCTTGTCCTAAGCTTGAGCAGGTTACCCCCATATAACCGATCATTCCAAAATGTTCTGGCTTTAGACTTCGTCCAATGCGGAAACCCAGCGCTGGTTTTGGGTAGCGTGTTTGAATAATGTCTAATACATTGAGAAAGTCGTCTTTGGGCATGCGCCATGCGTAGCGTTCTTTGAGCTGTTCAATTTGAGCAATAAGAGTTGCATCCTGATAAGCATTGCAACTCAGATAAACCAGTAAGGTATTCAGAAAACTAGAAGAAACGAAGTTTTTTGACATATTTGTATTTTTACACGCTCTTTGGCACAAAATGTCAAATTGGTGCCTTTTTGTCAATACACCTTTTGCAGGCGGCATTAATATTTTAAGGGTTTAAATGGATGACAATAGGTATTGCAAGATGGCATATATAATTACGGATGCATGTATTGGTGCAAAACACACGGGATGTGTAGATGTATGTCCTGTAAATGCGTTTCGTGAAGGCGATGAAATGCTGTTTATCGACCCAGATGTGTGTATCAGTTGTAATGCCTGTTTGACCGAATGTCCTACACATGCAATTTATCCCGAAGCATCCGTCCCTAAAGATCAAATTCAATATATTCAAATCAATGCCATTGAATCTAAGCGTCATCCGATCATTACTGAACGTAAAGTGGATGCTGAACATCGAATAGCAGAAGCAAATGCGACTCAAAAGTCCACATTACCAAACAAGCGTTTTGCCATTATTGGTGCAGGACCTTCAGGTTTTTTTGCCAGTGAAGCTTTACTCAAGCAGTATCCTGAGGCAACGGTTGATCTGATTGAAAAATTACCGACACCTTTTGGATTGGTACGCTTTGGTGTTGCTCCTGATCATCCTGAAATCAAATCTGTTACGGAAAACTTTACGCGGCTTTTCCAACAGTATTCAAATTTAAAATTCTACGGCAATGTTGAAGTTGGTAAAGATATTGATCGAGATACCTTGCTAAAAAATTATGATGCCGTGATTTATACCACAGGTGGATCATCCAGTAAGCCTTTAGCAATTCAAGGTGGTTCAGTCACAGGTGTTTATGGTTCTGCGGCGTTTGTTGGTTGGTATAATGGTCATCCTGAGCAAATAAATCTAGCACCGCAGTTAAAGCATTCGCATATCTCTATCATTGGTATGGGAAATGTCGCACTGGATATTGCGCGTATTGTATGCCTACCTGTTGAAGAGTTACATCAAACAGATATTGCTGATCATGCTTTGCAAATGATTGCTGAAAGTGGCATTAAAAATGTCAATATTATTGCACGTAAAGGTCCTGCGCAGGCGGCATTTACGCCCAAAGAGTTACGCCAATTGATTGATCATCAAGGCATTTGTCTTGAGGTCAATCCTCAAGATCTTGATTTAGATCCAGCAATTGAGGTGATGTTGGATCTGCCAGAATACAGTGAAGCCAAAGAAAATATGATTTTGCTGCGTAGCATTCTCAAACGAGAAGTTCAAGCAGAGAAAACCATCCGTTTCATTTTCAATGCCAACCCAGAAGCTGTGATACATACTGATCAAGGCGTACAAGGTTTAAGTATTGGGATGAATAAAGTCACGTTAGATGCTGAACAAAACCTTATTGTTGAAGCCACGGGAGAAAGTCAGACACTGGAAACTGGTCTGATTGTTACTGCGACAGGGTATCAGGGCAAAGCAATACAGGGCTTAAAATTTGATGAGGTGCGTGGCACCATTGCACATTACGAAGGCCGCGCGCTACTGTCCAATGGTGATTTATCAGAAAAAGAATATGTTGCTGGTTGGATTAAGCGTGGTGCTAGTGGTGTGATTGGAACCAATAAGCAATGTGCTGTGCATACGGTAAAAACGCTTGTGGCTGATTTACATAGCAAGGACTTCAAATCTGAGGACTTAGAAGTTAGGAGCTTAGAAACTAGGGACTCAGTGCTTGGAAGTTTGGAGCATCCCAGCAGTGAAACACAGGCAATGGAGGTCATGTCACTTAAAAAGTATTTGAGTCAGAACAAAATCAACTTTTTTACATTTGCAGACTGGATTGCTGTAGACATACAAGAACTAAAACTGGGTCGTTCAGTGGGTCGTCCACGTCGTAAGTTGATTGATTTGCAAGAGATGATTCATGTGCAATCGACGAATCGAGAACAGATTGCTAAAGCCAACACGGATAATGACGTCGTTGCAACAATCAAAGTTTACGATGCTTCAAAGCCGATTCAGACACATCATCGTACATGTACATTATGTGAGGCGATGTGCGGCATTGTGGTCAAATATCAAGGTGAAAAGATTATTTCGATTGCGGGTGACCCACAAGATACACATAGTGATGGGCATATCTGTCCGAAAGGATATGCCCTACAAGATCTACATAATGATCCCGATCGTTTGAAAACACCAAAAAAACGTATTGGTGACCAATGGGTAGATATAGATTGGGAGGATGCGCTTGAAGAAGTCGCACAGCGCCTTGTGGATGTTCAGAAAAAATATGGTAATGATGCTGTCGCGGGCTACTGGGGCAATCCAACCTCACATAATATTGAAGTCATGATGAACATTGGACCCTTTAAAAAAGTATTGGCGTCAAAAAATATGTATTCAGCCTCAAGCCTAGATCAGATGCCACATATGTTGACGTCATATTTGATGTATGGCCATAGCATGAATTTTACGATCCCAGATATTGATCGCACAGACTATATGCTCATGCTTGGTGCAAACCCTGCTGCATCCAATGGGAGCTTGATGACTGCAGGTGATATTTTAGGACGGCTGGATCGTATTAAGACACGCGGTGGAAAATTGGTATTGATTGATCCACGGCGTACAGAATCTGCCCGATACGCCAGTGAACATCATTTTATTAAACCTGGTAGTGATGCACTTTTTTTACTCGGGTTGATTCAGGTTATTTTTGCTAAAGGCTTGGTTCAAGTCCAGTCAAGACTGCCACTCAATGGAAAAATTGAAGATATTCAAAATTTAGTCAGTCGCATTCCACTGACCACAATTGCTGAGCTAACGCATATTCCTGTCACCGAAATCGAACGTATCGCTGTAGCGTTTGCAAGTGCGGACAAATCTGTATGTTATGGTCGAATGGGGATTGCAGCTCAAGAGTTTGGTGCACTCAATCATTGGCTCATTCAGCTTCTTAATATCATCACAGGGAATTTAGATCGGGCAGGTGGGATGATGTTTACAACGCCAGCAATTGATATGACAGATATTGCAGGTCGAGGTAGTTTTGCTAGTTTTCATAGTCGTGTACGCAAACTTCCAGAATTTAATCGTGAACTTCCTTCCGCAACTTTGGCGGATGAAATGCTGACACCGGGAGAAGGTCAGGTCAAAGCATTTGTGGTGACTGCTGGGAACCCCGTGATTTCTACGCCGAATGGTACCCGTTTGGAGCAGGCTTTGGCGAATCTTGAGTTTATGGTCGCCATTGATTTCTATATGAATGAGACAACAAAGTATGCCGATATTATTCTGCCGCCATGTGGACCATTTGAACATGCGCTATATGATTTAGTGTTTACCAATTTGGCTGTTCGTAATGTCACTCGATATTCTGAACCACTGTTTAAGAAAAAAAGTTTTATGCGCTCAGATGCACAAATTTATATTGCTCTCACACATCGCATGGAAGAATTAAAGGCAAGAAAGCAAACCGCTATCACCAAGTTGAAAATGAAACCAATGCATCAGATTAAATCGCTGATGACAATCGAACGTGTGATTGATTTGGGCTTGCGACATGGCCGTTATGGTGGTGGGTTTAAAAGTTTTATCACAGGCGAAGGTCTTACTTTAGAAAAGCTAAAAAAATATAAACATGGTATGGACTTAGGACCTTTAGAGCCACGTATTCCTAATAAATTGTTTACGAAAGATAAAAAAATCCAACTTTTCCCAAAGCAATTTTTGGATGATCTCGACCGACTACACGACTACGTCAAAAGACATGAACATCTTCAAAAATTGACACTCATTGGTCGACGCGACTTACGTACCAATAATTCATGGATGCATAACAGTCAGCGCTTGGTAAAAGGTAAAAACCGTTGCGATTTATTTATCCATCCACAAACAGCAAATGACTATCGCATTACTCAGGGCGAGCAAGTATATATTTGCAGTGAAGTTGGTGCTTTAAGAGTCACCGTTGCAATTACTGAAGATATTATGCCAAATGTAGTGAGTCTACCGCACGGTTGGGGACATCATCGCAAAGGCATGCAGCTCTCAGTTGCTTCATCTAATCCGGGTATTAGCGTCAACGACATCACAGATCACCAATTCATTGATGCTTTGTCGGGCAATGCTGCACTGAATGGCATTCCAGTTGAATTGCAGAAGATATTTTAAATACAAAAACGATAAAAGGGCATTTGAGTTTATTTGAATAAAGATTGCAATGATGTTGATAATTCATGTAAAAAATAAAGCCTTAGATGGAGATCCATAGAGAGAAAACTGGATGTCCTTTAGACTTGTATATTGTTGTCGTTTATGACTAAAAAAGATGCTATACATCTGCTTTTTAGATATTTTCTAGACGGTTCATAAAGTGAATAGGAACATATTATGTTGAATGCGAATAAACGTGCAATTGTAGTTGGTGCTTCAAGAGGGATTGGTTTAGGTTTAGTTCGTGAATTACTAAATCAGCACTGGGAAGTTATAGCGACCATTCGAGATATAAACCAAGTCTCTACAGAATTGAATCAATTGCTCACTGAGTTTGCAGACAAGCTTGAACTGGTCGAAGTGAATTTAAACCATGTGCAAACAGTGGAGTCTTTAACCCGCCAATATCATGAAAAATCAATCAATTTACTGTTGGTTTCGGCGGGTATTTTAGGGCCGGAACATCAACATGTTGAGAGTTGTACACCAAATGAAATTTCTCATCTATTTTGGGTAAATAGCATTGCACCTGTGACAGTTGCGAGAAAGCTTCTTCCTTTAATGGCTGAAAAGAGTGTGATTGCATTTATGAGCTCTCGTATGGGAAGTGTAACTTTAAACGATGATGGAAACATGGAACTGTATCGTGCGAGCAAGGCGGCTTTGAACAGTCTTACACGTGGCTTTGCAGTAAATGAAGCTATTCCTGCTCAGATTGGTGTACTCAATTTACACCCTGGTTGGGTTCAAACTGAAATGGGCGGAAGTCATGCTCCTATCAGTGTGAAACAAAGTACCACGGGCATGGTTGCTGTGATTGAAAATTTTATGGGTAAAAACGAACAGCGATTTGTCGACTTTCAGGGCACTGAAATTGAGTGGTAATAGCACAGCCTAAATAATGAAATGCAGTTTCGCTTCTATTGAGGGACTGCATATTGTTTTTATTTCAAATAAGATCACAATATTTTAAACAGTGCGATAACCATTCAAAAATAGGTGCACTGTATTTTGCACGTTTTCGTGTAATAGCTCTGTATTTGGTAAATAAGACTCATCTCGAAGCAAATAATAATGTCCAAAAACACACAACTGAATAAATTGAATGGTTGCCATCCCGAGATTTTTAATATGATAGCCTTTCTGTTGATTGAGTTTAGCTAAGAATTCTTCGACAGGTTGACGGCTTTGCATCATCAGGGCGTTGATCATATCTGATAATTCTTGAATCCGTTGTACTTCAGGAATTGTCATCCGTAGTAACCGTATATTCTCCAAAGAAAACCAGCGTGTCGCAATAAACATGCCCAGTTCATATAAACTTTCGGCATCCACTGTCTTATTTCTAGACCAATCACGAATATCAGCAATATATTGTTCAACCCCTGCTTGAATCACGGCAATAAATAAGTTGGTTTTATTTTGATATTGTCTATAAATCGTCAGTTTGGAAACCTGTGCTTTTTTAGCGATTCCTTCAATACTACTGGCTTGGAAACCATGTTCTAAAAAATAAACAGAGGCGATATTTAATAAGTGTTCATGCAATGCCTCAGAATCTTGTCGTGTCGGGCGTCCCGTCAATACCTTTTTTAATTTTGTACAATCATTTGTCATCTAGCTGGCTTTTTGATATGTCGTCTAAAGGTTCTATTAAAAAGACAATTAAAAGAATAATCAATCTCTGTTCGTATAATCATTCAACAAAACTATATATGAACAATGAATAACATTATCCCGATTAATTATTTTTGATTTAAAACTATTTCTCTTATTTTAAAAACATAAGTGAACGATATCGTTTACTTAAATTCTTATTATCAAATATCAAAAAACGATCAAGAAATTTGAAAATTTGTAATTTAAGTAAGCTCAATTATGTGAGAAAAATATGAGTGAATCAAAGCGACAAATAAAATTAGGGGCATTTTTACAGAGTGTGGGGCATCATCTAGCTGCTTGGCGACATCCAGAGGTGAATCCTGAAGACGTGACAAGCCTAGAACATTTAAAGAATTTGGCAAAAATTGCAGAGCAGGGCAAATTTGATGCTATTTTTTTTGCAGATGGTCTAGGTTGGCCACAAGCTGCACCGCATTTATTGGCTAAAGGAGCGCCTGCATACTATTGGGAACCTCTAACTGTTTTATCGGTACTGTCTCAAGTCACTGAGAAAATTGGCTTAATTAGCACGATCTCAACTTCATACTTAGCACCGTTCCATTTAGCCCGTTTATTGGCGTCTTTGGATCACATTAGCCATGGGCGCACAGGTTGGAATTTAGTGACTTCAGGCACTGACTTTGAAGCTAAAAATTTTAATTTAACTGAGCAAAACAAACATACAGAACGCTATTTACGTGCACGTGAATATGTCGATGTGGTCAAAGGTTTATGGGATAGTTTTGATGATGATGCCTATATATTTGACCAAACATCAGGTAATTTTTTTGATGCAAGCAAATTGCATTATCTCAATCATCAAGGTGAGTTTTATTCAGTTGCAGGACCATTACAATCTGCACGACCAGTACAAGGTTATCCTGTCATTGTGCAAGCAGGTTCCTCGGAAGATGGCCGCCACCTAGCAGCAGAGACTGCTGAAGTCGTGTTTACAGCACAGCAAACTTTAGAAGGTGCTCAGGCTTTTTATCAAGATATCAAAGCACGCGCGGCTGCTTTTGGTCGGGATCCAGACAGTATTAAAGTCATGCCGGGTATCATGCCAATTGTTGCAGAAACGTATGAGCAAGCTCTGGAAAAATTTGAACAATTACAATCTTTAATTGATCCAGTTGTCGGTGTTGGTTTGCTGTCTGCATTTTTAGGCAATATTGACTGGGAAAAATATTCTTTGGATGATCCTGTGCCTGATTTTCCCGTGACAGAAGGTTGGCAGAGCCGTCAGCAATTATTGCTTGATTTAGCCCGTGCAGAAAATTTAACCATTCGCCAGCTCTATAAAAAAGTCGCAGGGGCGAGAGGTCATAAAATTCTGATAGGCACACCAGTTCAAGTTGCAGATGAGCTTGAGCATTGGTTTAACAATGGTGCAGCCGATGGTTTTAATATTCTAGCTCCGACATTTCCGATTGGTTTAACCGACTTTGTCGAACAGGTGATTCCTGAGTTGCAGCGCCGTGGCCTGTTTAGACAAGAATATGAAGGTACTACCTTACGTGAACACTTAGGTTTAACCCGTCCACGGAGCCAATATCATGACGCAGCTTAACCTTAAACATGTGGAAGTAGAACCCGCCGAATTTGCTAAAGTTGAGCAACCCACTCTCGACTATTTGTTTGGACGCAAAGTCACAGCGAAAGTCTTTTTTCTACTATGCTTATTGATGGTTTTTGACTTTGCTGATCGGATGATTATTGCCAGTATTTTGCCATATATACAAAAAGACTGGGGTATTAGTGATGCACAGGCAGGTTTACTGAGTTCTATTTTGACTTTGGGCATGGTTTTGTTTGCTTTTCCAGTATCCATGCTAATTGAACGCTATGGCCGTATTAAAGTTGCCAGTTTGATGGGGATATTCTGGGGTATTGCGTCTGCTTTAGGTGCATTCAGCTCTAGCTTTTCTCAGTTAGCTACCACACGTTTATTTGTGGGTATCGGTGAAGCGGCGTATGCCCCAGCTTCATACTCGTGGATAAGTACCGCATTTCCACGCCGTCGATTACAACTAGCACTCGGTATCTTTTCTGCCAGTCAACCGATTGGTATGGCGGTCGGTATTGCCTTCGGTGGCTATGTGGCACAGCATTATGGTTGGAGACATGCGTTAGGGTTGCTCGCAATTCCAGGAATAGTTGTTGCATTTCTGTTGTATCGTGGCCGTGATTATCAAAGTGTTTTAGTTCATGAACATGTTGTACAAACCAAGCAGGCTCAATCTGGAACGTCTCATTCAGAAATATCTTTAGCTTCTTCTGTGCCATCTCGCTGGACCTTGATCAAACAGAATTGGAACGCGATTCGGCACACGCCTTCGTTGTTACTCACTTATGTCACTATGGCGGTCGTTACCTTACAGTGGATTCCTGTGGTGTTCTTTTTGCCAAGTTATTTACACCGTGTGCATCATTTAGAATTGGCGCAAGCTTCGCTCATGACCAGTGCATTTTTACTGGTGGGTATTCTTACTTTACCGCTCGGTGGTTGGGTTTTAGATCACCTGACACAACGTTTTTTTAAAGCAAAATTCTATGTTTCACTGGTTGGCTATGCTTTAGCTACAGTATTTTATGCAATTGCTTTTGGATTTTTGACAGATTTAAAACTGCAATTTGGTCTGATCGTTTTGGCAGGGGCAGTTTTAAGTTTTTGCAGTTCTGGCCCATTGAGCTTGACCCAAGAGTTAGTTCCTGTCTCTGCCCGGACTTTGTCGGGAACAACTTCTGTGATGACGATCCACTTATTAGGTTCAATCCCGGGGCCATTTATTGCTGGTTTGATTTCTGATGCCTATGGCATCTCTGCTGCACTTACAGTGCTTCCAATCATCAGTGGAATAGTTGCACTAGGGTTATTGGTCGCTGCTTTGTATTTTTATCCAAAAGACATTGCCAAAGTTAAGCATAGTCATTTCGAGGTCTTAAAACAATGAGTGTCGAAATATTATTTTTCTTCAACTATTCAATTGAACGGTTACAAAAGCACATACAACTTGAGCGATGTTGATTCGCTTAGATACTCAAAAAACGTTATTGGATCATTTAAATATTATTTTTCAATCGAAAAGTAAGAGCAGTTTTTGACTTCTAAAATGGTCCATTTTCGCAGTACATGCACTTAAAACACAATTTTTTCGGGGTAAATCATGAGTTTAAACACATTGAAAGTAGCAGGATTTCGCGTGGTCGCATCAAGACCATTTATATTCACCACACTGTCTGTTGCAATCGCGGCAGCATCACAATGCCTTTATGCAGAAGAATCACAGACTGACGTTGAACATCTAAAAGCCAGTGAGCAAAATGTAGATGCGATTCAGCTTGAAACAGTTACAGTTACCGCCCGTAGACGGGTGGAAAGTGAACAAAAAGTTCCAGCACCGATTACCGTGCTGAAAGGTAAACAGCTTGAAGAAGCCAAGATTTATCAGGTACAAGATTTACAACAACAACTGCCTAACTTCACCTCACAATTTATTCATGCGCGACAATCTAGTGTGGCTGTGCGAGGGATTGGCAATAATACTGCCAATGAAGGCTTGGAAGGCAGTGTAGGGATTTACTTGGATAATGTTTATTTAGGGCGACCGGGACAAGCGGTATTTGACCTATTAGATATTGAACAAATTGATTTACTGCGTGGGCCACAAGGAACTCTATTTGGTAAAAACACCACAGCAGGAGTTTTAAATATTACATCGAAGCAACCCATTTTTGATCGAGAAGGGAGTGCTGAAATTTCGGTAGGTGAGCGTGGCTATAAACAAGCGAAGGCGACGATCAACCAACCTTTGTCTGATACTGTAGCTGTTCGATTATCGGCTTATGGAACCCATGATGATGGTTGGGTTGAAAATACTCATACAGGTGAAGATCTCAATGAAATTAATCGCTTTGGTGCGAGAGGACAACTTTTATATAAACCTGACGATGCGTTTAGTCTAAGAATTATTGCTGAGCATAATCGCGAAGATTCAAGTACAGGTTCTTTGGTGCCTTATAGCTTTGCGCCTTGGAATCCAAATGGAAATCCAGCCAGCTATTTACCGTTAGGCGTAGCAGGTTCAAATGCAACAACCTATGCAGAGCGTGCTAAATTGCTCGGTGCAAAAAATATTGACCGTAATCCCTATGATTATAAAGTCGACTTCGATGCCGAACAGCAATCTAAAGTAGACCAAAGTGCTGCTTCTGCAGAAGCCAACTGGTTGTTTGACAATGGTTTTAAGCTAACCTCAATTACAGCATGGCGAGATTGGAATTTTAAACCCAAGAATGATTTAGACTTTACCCCTTTAGATGGTATTACAGGTGGCTTTGAAGTTGAGCAAGATCAGTTTTCTCAGGAAGTCCGCCTAGCCTCACCAAGCAGTGATACTTTCGACTATGTCGTCGGGGGTTATTATTTCTATCAAGATATTAGCAGTAACAATGCATATCGTACGGGGGCGGATGCAGCAGCACTTACAACGGCCTATCCGAACAATGCCTATCTCTCAGGGACAGGTCGTTCAACCACTGACAGTTATGCTTTATTTGGACAGTCGACATGGCATGCGACTGACAAGTTTGATTTAACCACAGGACTCCGTTTAACTTCCGAACGTAAAAGTGGCGAAGTTCAACAAAATAACGTCGAGCCTATTATCTATGCATCACTAAGCCCTTTATTTAAAGCATTTAATTCGGGGCCTTTATCAAGGAAAGACAACAGTGTTTCGGGGTTGGTGACAGCAAGTTACGCGTTTAAACCCAATATTTTAGGTTTCGCAACTTTCTCTACAGGGGAAAAATCAGGCGGCTTTAATATCAATAGTGTTGCCACGCCTGCTGCTATTCTAGGTAATGATGCTTTAAATATCGACCCAGAAAAAGCCGAAAACATTGAAATTGGACTAAAAACTACATGGTTAGATCAGCGCTTATATGCAAATATCAACGCCTTTTATACCAAAATTAAAGACTATCAGGCTGTCACCAATATTGCTTTAGGCAACCAGTTTTTAGGTCTGTTGACCAACGTTGGAGATTTGACCAGTCAAGGTGTCGAAATTGATTTAAAGGCGAAACTGAACCGTCAATTTTCCCTAAACTTCAATGCCGCATATACGGATGCAACTTTTGATTCGGGAACAGCACCGACACCTTTTGAAGAGTTTAATGGTGCCGGAGGGACAAGCGATAGTGGCTATGGCAAGGGTTACCGTGATATTTCGGGCAATCGCGTCAATGGTGCGCCACGTTGGACGGCAAATTTGACTGTTCAGCATCAGCATAACGTGTTTGCCAATGCACAGCACTATAGTTTAGTTAACTATGGTTGGCGCTCAGAGACTTTTTCAGATGTAAATAATTCAATTTATTCTAAAATTCCAAGTTATGGGGTATTGAATTTAACCACAGGTATTCGTATTCCTCATGGTAAAAACGACGTCGATATATCTATTTGGGCAAAAAATGCCTTGGATAAACATTATTACTTAGGTTTGGTTAATTCTGGAAATGGTGTTTATGCAGGCTCTGCTGCACAACCTCGAACAGTAGGGGCAAGTATTAAATACAGCTTTTAGTTAATGGATTTCTTGCATCAGTCATTTTTTGAGCTGTATTAAAATCACAATGAAAGTTCCTTCTCCTTTTTAAAGGAGAAGGCTAGGGAGAGGATTTTAGGAAGAATCCGCCCTCATTCTAAACTTGTGAATATAATTTACATATTGACGATGCCGAACTTTAATAAAAAGTAAGATCAGATTTGGGAATATAGTCTTTAACTTAGTATTTATTAAATTTAAAGTCAGCCACTGGATCTAAATAAGATCTAGAAAATAGTTACGATGAATACTGTCCTGCGGTAGCAATTCTAGTAGACGTTGTACAGCATCAATCCGGTCATGTGTCTGCCCAATAATTCGTAGCAGTTGATCTATATCTTCCATTTGATAAATCAACTGGCTTAAACGAGCATCAAAACAATGCCTCCATGTGCTGAGTAAAGGGCTTTCTGATTTAGATAAAAAGCTTCCCTTATATAGCGAGAATGTACTGGCAATAAGATTTGCATTCAACGAGTGTTCAGCACGCAAAAAGTCACATTGAACCTCACAGGTGAGTTTATAAATACGTGCCTCAATGCAATGCGGAAGCAGGCTACGAAGTTGTGAAAGCTCCGCTTTGAGTGTTTTTATACTAACATTACGTTCACCATAAAGGGCATAGTGTAATTCGTCTAAACCAATACCATAAGGATGCAAGGCTAAAATACAAAGTATTTCAATTTGACGGTGACTCAAGTTCAATGTATGTCCATTAAATTGGACCCAAGGTGAACCTAGTGCTTTAATATATAAAAAATTTTGCTGTTCAAATTTGATAGCCCGCTGTATTAAGTCTGAACAGCGTTCAACGGCAAGTAGCCCTAAAGGGGTATGTTTTTTATATTTTGTGGAAAGATTAATAATGCCATGAAATTGACCTGATGTTGGATCCCAGATCGGTGCGGCATAACAGACCCAGTCCCGAACACTATCCATTTGGTTTTCATGAGAATAGACACAACTTGACATTTGACTGTTTAAAGTCATGCCAATGGCATTGGTTCCAACCGCCTGTGTAGACCAGTGTCCACCCTCAATAAAATGAACCTGTTCAGCAGAAGAGAGCATTGCGGAACTACTCCATGTCCATAAGAGAGTCCCTTGATGGTCCGTCAAACCAATAGCCATGTCAGAATCATTGGCTATTCTTAATAAATCAGCATAATTGTGTTGGATAGAGCGACGAAATAAAGAGGTTTGATCCTCTTCTGGCAAAGCCAAAACAGGGGCGGCATGAACGATGTGCTGATTAATTAAATGGGTTGTTTGCAGCTTCTTTGCAGATGCGGTATTGAACAGGTTCATATCATATTCCTTTATGATGAGACTGTAATATTTTTAAACGTTATAGATCAGTTTTCAGATTATAGTCATTCATGCCATTTTCTTGCTCAGGCTTAAAATTGTTTTTCTTTGGTTTATTAAACCATCTCAATTTAGCTTTCTGTACCTTTAGGTTACTTTAAAAGTGTTCTTATGGGCTGAAAATGACTATTTCCATCTGAAATGTTAATAAACGTAACTGTTATATTTATCAATGAAGCATGTAAATAATGAAAAGTCATTCACGTATATATGGGGCAGGTACAGACTCGCCATAATACTGACGGTCAGCAAAATAACTTGATCTCACTAATGGCGCACTCCAAATGTTTTTAAACGCCAAGCGCACTCCATGAGTTTGATAATGCTTAAACTCTTGTAATGTAACAAAGCGATGAATTGGCGCGTGAGACTTGGATGGCTGTAAGTATTGACCAATTGTGACATAGTCAACTTGATAATCTTTCAAATCATTTAACAACACGATAACCTCAGCCTCAACCTCTCCTAAACCGACCATCAAACCACATTTGGTTGGGATATCTGGACAGTAGTGTTTAAATTTCTGGAGTAAATCCAACGAGTGCTGATAGTTAGATCCCGGTCGCATGGCTTTATATAGACGTGGAACGGTTTCAATATTATGATTAAAAACATCGGGTGGGTTTTGGCTCAGAATCTTGAGTGCAAGATCTGCACGACCACGAAAATCAGGAACCAAAATCTCAATCAAAGTCTCTGGACTGGTTTCACGAATTTCTCGAATACAATCAGCAAAATGCTGTGCTCCTCCATCTTTCAAATCATCCCGATCAACAGAAGTAATCACAACATATTTTAATTTTAGATTTTTCACTGTTTCAGCCAAATGCTTGGGCTCATTAAGATCCAATACATTTGGTCGACCGTGAGCAACATCACAAAAAGGACAACGTCGGGTACAAATATCTCCCATGATCATAAACGTTGCAGTTCCACCGCTAAAGCATTGAGGCAAATTAGGGCAAGCCGCTTCTTCACAAACGGTATGTAGTTTTTGTTGTCGTAGTAAATCCTTGATGATTTGTACTTCTTCTGGTTGACTGATTTTAGTACGAATCCATTCTGGTTTTTTCGGTGTTGTTTCTGTCTGAATAACTTTAATCGGAATACGTGCCATTTTTTCAGCGCCACGTAACTTCTTTCCTGTTAATACTGTGTTATTTAAATCCATTTCAAACACTCCGTCGTTTAAAATAATTAATATAGATCCTGATATTAAATAAGCTCTTTGAGTTGCATTAATAATATTAAAACAGTGCAAAAAACTTATCATATAAAATAAAGGTTGGTTAAAGGTTTGTTTTCATAGGTGATTGAACTATTGTAAAATTTTACAAAGATTTTTAATTTCATAACTTTTTGTTTTTCATATTTATCTTATATTTTTAGGAATAATATTTTTTTAGTCTAATATTAAATTAAATAAAAATATCTTTATATAAATATACGGTTTAAAAATCCAATCACTCATTTTTGGATTTTCTTTTAAGCGTAGTTAATAAGGAACAAAGATATGCAATTAACGGAAGAGCAATTGCTAGCAGCATACAAAAGAATGCGCGACATTCGTGAATTTGAGGATCGACTTCACGATGAAAATAATACAGGTGATATCCCCGGTTTCATCCATTTATATAGCGGTGAGGAGGCTGTTGCAGTCGGGATTTGTGAAAATTTAACAGATAAGGACTTCATTACATCAACGCATCGTGGGCATGGTCATTGTATTGCTAAGGGCTGTGACATTCACGCCATGATGCTAGAAATTTTTGGTAAAGATGATGGTTTGTGTCGTGGTAAAGGCGGCTCAATGCACATTGCGGACTTAGATAAAGGCATGCTCGGTGCAAACGGTATTGTGGGTGGTGGCCCACCTTTAGCGATTGGGGCTGCTTTAAGCGCCAAAACACTCAAGAATGGTGGGATTGGTCTGTCATTTACGGGGGATGGTGGGTCAAATCAGGGCTTAACTTTTGAAGCCATTAATATGGCTGTGGTGTTAAAGCTCCCTGTCATTTTTGTTTTTGAAAATAACGGTTTTGGTGAAGGTACTGCACATGATTATGCCGTAGGCAGTAAAGATATTGCAGGTCGAGCAGCAGGTTTTGGCTTACCTGCTGAAAAGGTAGACGGAACAGACTTTTTTGCTGTGTATGAAGTTGCACAAAAAGCCATTGAACGTGCCCGCCGTGGTGAAGGTCCAAGTGTGATTGAAACTGTAACCAACCGTTTTTATGGACATTTTGAAGGTGATCCGGGACTTATCCGTTCCAAAGAAGAACTGGATTATGTCAAAGAGCATAAAGATCCATTGAAGATATTCCGTGAAAAAGTCAAAGGCAAAATTGAGGAAGCCAAACTGGATGCAATTGATGCCCAGTCTAAAGCCAATGTAGACGATGCCGTTGCAAAAGCACGTGCAGCTAAATACCCAGAAGTCTCTCAGCTACTTACTGATGTTTACGTCTCTTACTAAAGGAATAGTAGAAAAATGCCAAATAAAAGTTATCGAAATGCGATTAAAGAAGCAATTGAATTAGAAATGCGCCGAGACCCAAGTGTCATTGTGGTCGGTGAAGATGTTCGTGGTGGGCATGGTGGTAAAAATACCGATGACAATAAACTAGAAGGTTTTGGTGGTGTACTTGGTGTAACCAAAGGCTTATGGACTGAATTTGGTTCTGAACGAGTCATTGATACTCCAATTACAGAGTCGGCGATTATTGGTATGGCGGCAGGTGCTGCTGCAACGGGTTTAAGACCTGTGGCTGATTTAATGTTTATGGATTTTTACGGCGTTTGTTATGACATGTTGTATAACCAAGCGGCTAAATTCCGCTACATGTTTGGTGGCAAAGCTAAAGCACCACTCGTCGTGCGAGGCATGATCGGTGCAGGATTTTCTGCCGCAGCGCAGCACTCCCAGTCTCCATATAACGTGTTTGCCTCAGTGCCAGGCTTAAAAGTGGTGGTGCCTTCTAGTGCTTACGATGTCAAAGGATTGTTAATTCAAGCCATTCGAGATGACGACCCAGTGGTCTTTTGTGAACACAAGTTGCTGTACGACATTAAGGGCGAAGTGCCAGATGAGGCCTACACCATTCCTTTTGGTGTCGCAAATTACACTCGTGAAGGCACTGATATTACCATTATTGCTTTAAGTTTGATGGTGCATCGTGCCAATGAAGTCGCTGATAAGCTCGCAAAAGAAGGCATTTCGGTTGAAGTGGTTGACCCTCGAACCATTTCTCCATTAGATGAAGACGGTATTTTAGAGTCAGTGGCTTCAACAGGCCGCGTGGTGATTGTAGATGAATCAGCAGCACGTTGTGGTTTCGGACATGATGTGGCTGCGCTTATTGCCCAGAAAGGCTTTCATTATCTTAAAGCACCAATCGAATTAGTCACACCGCCGCACTCACCCGTACCATTTTCACCAGTATTAGAAAAAGAATGGCTACCCAGTGTAGAACGCATCGAACAGGCTGTACGTAAGACGTTGGAGGCTTAGGATGAGCGAAATTAAAACCTTAGAAATCCCAAAATGGGGTTTGTCCATGGAAGAGGGCACGATTGCCCAATGGCTGATTCAGGAAGGTACGCAATTTAGTAAAGGACAGGAAATCTGTGAAATTGAAACCACAAAAATCGTCAATGTATTGGAGGCACCTTTTGATGGCTTGCTACGAAAAATTATTGCTAAAGATGGTGACACCCTTGTTGTAGGTGGAGTCATTGCAATTTGTGCAGACGCTCAAGTTTCCGATGCAGAAGTTGCAGCATTTGCACAGTCCTTAGGTGGAACACCTGCTGTAACTGAACATAAAGCGGTAGCAGCGGTTCCTGAAAAAGTAGCTGCGGCTCAAGTTGAAACCAAAGTACAAGCTACGCCTAAACAGAACAGTGTTGGTCATGCATCAAAAGTTGTGGCTCAGGGTGGATATTCAATTCCTGCTACGTTACAAGGCTTCCAACAAAGCGATGATATTTTTGCAACGCCACATGCCTTGAAATTGGCTGAAAAGCATAATGTGAACTTGGCTAAGATTACGGGTTCTGGACGTGAAAGCCGTATCAGTGTTCAAGATATTCAGGCCGCGGTTCAAGCTGCTGGTGGTTCTTGGCCAGATGTGCGTCATCAAGCCAGTACGAAAGCCGCGAAATCTAAAGTAGATGACAGTTATGTTCTAGCGACACCTGTAGCCCGCCGTTTGGCAAAACAATGGGGCATTAATTTACATGATTGTCGTACATCGGGTTCACGTGGACGAATCTGTAAGGAGGATGTTGAAGCAGTCTATCAACGTGAAAACCCTGTACAAGCTCAACATGCTGAGCATGGGCATCCAACAGAGTCAGCAAAATTCACCACCGTGGCTATGAATGGTATGCGTAAAGCAATCGCTGCACGGCTACAAGCAGCAAAACGCAATGCACCACATTTTCGCTTAACGATAGACTTAAATGTTGAGTCAGTTCAGGCTTTGCGTCAGCAAATTAACAGTACCGTACCGCAAGTCAAACTCTCCGTTAACGATATGCTGATTAAAGCTGCTGCTGCTGCACTGATCAAAGTTCCACAGGTCAATGTTCAGTTTGATGAAGAAAATCAGCAAATTTTACAGTTTGAACAGGCTGATATTTCGGTTGCTGTGGCCATTGAAAACGGACTGATCACGCCAATTATCAAAGCAGCGAACCGTAAATCTTTGGCGCAAATTTCCAATGATATGCGTGATCTGGCGACACGTGCCAAAACTGGAAAATTAGCACCTGATGAGTTTCAAGGCGGCAGTTTCAGCATTTCCAATTTGGGAATGCTTGGTATTCAACAGTTTGATGCCATTATTAACCCACCTCAAGGTGCAATTTTGGCCCTAGGTGCAGCAGAGAAACGTGCGGTCGTCGAAAATGATGAGATTGTTGTTCGTCAAATGGTGACAGCAACATTGTCTTGTGATCATCGTGTCATTGATGGTGCGTTGGGTGCTCAATTCCTTTCGGCATTTAAGCAGTTTGTCGAAAATCCTGCATTAATTTTGGTGTAGGAGGAATAGCCATGTCAGATACACAATTTGATCTTGTGGTTATTGGTGCTGGTCCTGGAGGATATGTCGCTGCGATTCGCGCAGCGCAACTGGGATTAAAAACAGCAATCGTTGAAAAACAACACTTAGGTGGAGTATGTCTTAATTGGGGATGTATTCCAACCAAGGCATTATTGAGCGGGGCTGCGCTTGCGCAGCAATTCAAACATGCAGAGCAGTTTGGCTTTACGCTTAACGCGGTTGATTTTGACATTCAAAAACTGGTCCGTCATAGCAGACAGGTTTCTGAGCAACTGGTGCAAGGTATCGGGCAATTATTGAAAAAGAATCAAATCACTGTTTTTAATGCAACAGCCCAATTTATTGCCAAAGAGCAATTAGAACTTACTGATGCAAATGGTCAAAAACAGCAGATTTCTGCACCGCATATTATTGTCGCAACAGGTGCACGTGCGGCCAATTTGCCTCATATTTCTGTAGATGGTGATCAGGTCTGGAGTTATAAAGAAGCCTTAGTTCCAGAACAATTACCAAAATCTTTACTGGTCATTGGTTCGGGTGCTATAGGCAGTGAGTTTGCAAGCCTATACCAAGACTTAGGTTGCCAAGTCGCCTTGGTTGATATAGCCAAGCAGATTCTCCCTAGCGAAGACATTGAAGTTGCCAAGTATGTGCAAAAGCAATTTGAACAGCAGGGTATGCAGGTTTTAACCGAAGCGACCGTAAAAAAAATAGAAACTGATCAGGCTCAAGTACATTGTCATATTGAAACGGCCACAGGTATGCAAATCATTAGCGTTGAAAAAGTGCTTTCAGCTATTGGCGTGAAACCGAATGCTGAAAATCTGGGCCTAGACGCTTTGGGTGTTGAATTTGAGAATGGTTTTATCAAAGTTGACTCATGGTGTAAAACCAATGTTGTGGGTGTTTATGCAATTGGCGATGTCGCAGGCGCCCCCTGTTTGGCACACAAAGCCAGTCATGAAGCCATTCTTTGTGTGGAGAAAATTGCGGGGCTAAGTCATGTACATGCTTTAGATCGTACACAAATTCCGGGCTGTATTTTTACCCATCCGCAAGTGGCTAGTATTGGTTTGACAGAACAGAAAGCGAAAGCTGCGGGCTTGAATATCAATGTGGGTAAGTTCCCTTTACAAGCCAATGGCAAGGCATTGGCTTTGGGCGATAGCGCAGGATTTGTTAAAACCATTTTTAGTCAGGAAACGGGTGAATTGTTAGGTGCTCACATGGTCGGACATGAAGTCACCGAACACATCCAAGGTTTTGCCATCGCAAAATACCTAGAAGCTACGGATGAAAGCTTAGCACAGGTCATTTTCCCTCATCCTACTTTATCTGAGGCGATGCATGAGTCGGTCTTGTCGGCAATGCAACGTGCCATTCATATTTAAGGAGTCGCAACATGCCTAGGGGTTTAAACAATAAAGTTGCATTAATTACGGGTGCAGCACAAGGAATTGGACGTGGTATTGCCTTACGTTTAGCGCAAGAACGTGTTCATATTGCTTTGGTCGATCTTCATCAAGAAAAGTTAAATGTTGTTCAAAAAGAGGTTGAAGCCTTTGGCGTAAAAGCCACTACATTTATTGCGGATATTTCAGATCCAATACAAGTCAGTCATGCAATTGATCATACCGAATCGGCACTTAATGGCTTTGATATCATGATCAATAATGCAGGGATTGCACAAGTCAAAGCTTTAGCAGAAGTAACACCGAATGAATTTAACCAAATCATGAACATCAATGTCGGTGGTGTACTTTGGGGGATTCAAGCCGCAGCAAATAAATTTAAACAACGCCAACAGGCGGGAAAAATTATTAATGCCTGCTCAATTGCAGGTCATGAAGGTTTTGCTTTACTCGGTGTTTATTCGGCAACTAAATTTGCAGTTCGTGCATTGACGCAAGCAGCGGCTAAAGAATATGCCAGTGCTGAAATTACTGTAAATAGTTATTGTCCGGGTGTTGTTGGTACAGATATGTGGGTCGAAATAGATCAGCGGTTCTCTGAAATTACAGGTGCACCAATTGGTCAAACGTATAAAAAATATGTAGATGGTATTGCTTTAGGACGTGCTGAAACACCAGATGACGTGGCTGCATTAGTTGCATTTTTAGCCAGTGAGGATGCAAACTACATTACAGGTCAGTCTATTTTGACAGATGGTGGAATGGTTTACCGTTAATATCAACATAAGGAATACAGAATGAAAGCAGCTCGTTTTTATGATCGAGGGGATATTCGAATTGAAGATATCCCTGAACCGAAAGTACTTCCAGGCACAGTGGGAATTCAAGTTGCATGGTGCGGTATTTGCGGTACAGATTTACATGAATTCATGGAAGGCCCTATTTTTATTCCACCTTGTGGTCATCCACACCCAATTTCGGGAGAATCTGCACCTGTAACAATGGGACATGAATTTTCAGGCGTGGTTTATGCAGTTGGTGAGGGTGTAGATGATATCCAAATTGGGCAACATGTCGTCGTTGAACCCTACATTATTGCTGACAATGTGCTGACTGGGCCGAATGATAAATATCATTTATCAAAAAATATGAACTTTATTGGTTTAGGCGGACGCGGCGGCGGTCTTTCTGAAAAAATTGCGGTGCAGCGCCGTTGGGTACATCCTATTTCAAATGATATTCCCTTAGACCAAGCAGCATTGATAGAACCTTTGTCCGTTGGTCATCATGCCTATGTACGAAGTGGTGCAAAAGCTGGTGATATCGCACTGGTTGGTGGAGCAGGCCCAATAGGTTTACTCTTATCAGCCATTTTAAAGGCCAAAGGTCTCACGGTCATCATTACTGAATTGAGTGCAAAACGTAAAGAAAAAGCGATAGAGGCTGGGGTTGCAGATTATGTGCTAGATCCATCTAAGGTTGATGTGGTCGCTGAAGTGATGAAAATTACGGAAGACCGTGGTGTTGATGTCGCTTTTGAATGTAGTAGTGTTAATAAAGTGATGGATACACTGGTGGCAGCGATGAAACCAACAGGGGTGGTCGTCATTGTTTCTATTTGGAGCCATCCTGCCACAATTAATGTGCATAGTGTGGTGATGAAAGAGCTAGATATTCGTGGCACGATTGCTTATGTCAATCATCATCAGGAAACAATCTGTTTAGTCGAGCAAGGTAAGATTAATCTAGAACCTTTTATTACCCAACGTATTGCATTAGATGATCTTGTATCTAAAGGCTTTGAAACACTAATTCACAATAATGAGTCTGCTGTAAAAATTATTGTTCATCCGTAGTTAGGCTTCGATACAACTTTATGTAATACATAGTGACAGAGAATGAGTCTGTATATGCAGACTCATTCTAATATTTGTATCAATAATTTCTCCAAATTTTAAATGACACTTGAAGCACATTTACAAAACAGTCAACTATGACAGATCAAAGGGTGTTTTAACCAAGGCTGACTATGTGTACATGCGCGATCTACTGGAGAACGTGCTAGAACAACTGCAAAATTCAGAATTAGACAACGATAGAGAAATAGATCAGCTCAAACAGTTTTTTATAAAACTCGATCATCACATTGATCGGTTGCGCGCGTAGATTTCGGCATAACGTATATTATGTTCATTAGGATACTCAGCAACGTGAATATAATTTTACAGATTCACGTTGCTGAGCTGTAGCACCAACTGCGTGCAATGACTACCTAACTATTAGAATTAAAAACTCAACAAGTATTTAAATATTATCAACTAAATTTCTTTATATAAAATAACATGACTATCTAATATTAGAATCTCATCCTTTTTGACTAGTTAATTCTTAGAATGAAAAAAACTCAAAAAATTACCTCAATTTCAACATTAGTCTTATCGACAATAGATCTCTTTCATATTGATATATGAGTTAATTTTATGAAAAATAAACTAAATCTATTTGGGCGAGTAGTTGTAGTCCGAAAAAAGGGGATGTATATCTAGAATGTTGCTATTCAACTGGTTAAACTCTGATCTGGCAAGTCACCAATTTTTTAGTGTGCCTGTCAGATCAAGCCTGAACTACTACGGCTTAGTATATGTAGGCCTGTTTATAGAATCGGATATCAGGTAACAATATGGCTTTTCTAATCTGAATTAAATCAATTATATCCTTTAAACTTTGTCTAAATATAATGATTAAACTAATAAATTGGTAACTATCAAGTTTATGCACATATTTTTGAGTTGCTGTAAAGATTAACTATAGCTGACATACCTATTGCGATACTTTCTAATCCAGGCTGATTCTCCGAAAAGCTGATTTTAACCGGAATACGTCGTACAACTTTAGTGAAATTACCACTTGCATTATCTGGTGGAAGTAGTGAGAGCTCTGAACCGCTTGCATTGGCAATACTATCTATACTTCCACAGAACTCTTTATTTGGGATTGCATCAATAGTGAACGAAACCATATTTCCTGAATGAATTTTGGATATCTGGGTTTCTTTAAGGTTAGCTTCAATCCATAAGTTTTTAACAGGTGCTAAAACGATAATATTTTTGCCTGAAGTTAAATACTCCCCTTGATGAACCTTTCTTGAAACGACTTTTCCATCCCTAGGCGCAATTAATTTTGTCGATTCAAGGTTCTCTTTTGCTTGAACTAAATTTGCTTTAGCTGCTGGTAGCATGGCTTGCAAAGAGCCCTTTTGTGCATCTAACACATTAATATTTTGTAATGCTTCATCAATTGAAATCATTGCGATATGAACTTTACTAGCTTGTGACACCTTCTCGTCGTAAGCTGCATCAAATTCCTGCTTACTGATCGCGCCATCTTGAACTAATTGATCAGAACGGGTGAAGTAATTGTCAGCTCTTAATTTACTAGCTTTTGCTGCTTCGATTTCAGCTTGTTTAACTTTGACTTGTTCTTTAGCTAACTTTATTTGCTCATCAATTTGATGAATATTTGCATTTAATTGATCAAGTTTGGACTGAGCTTCTTCTACGAGAGTATTAAAGTCAACTTGATTGATTTGGGCCAGTACTTGACCAGCTTTAACATACTGATTATCACCCACATAAACATGATCAACGTATCCACTAACTTTACTAGATACATACATTAAATCACCTTTTACGTAAGCATTATCTGTATTTTGGATGTCACTATTCCTACTCCAATTATAGTAGGTGTAAATTAACATCATTAAAATACATATAATAACAATAGTTGCTAATATGAACCGGAGAAAAGATTTATTTAACTGTATTGAAAGTTTCGACATGATAATTACTCTAGATTTAGCTCTGGCTTTTACATTGAGGACAAAACCAAACTAAGGCAGCCGTGATAATAAGCAAAAGTGCACAAAATAAAAAACCATCATTTATAGCTAAAATATATGATTGTTCACGTACAACTGTTGCCACTTTTGTAGTGCTAATATTTGAAAGTACTGAGAGATCATTAAAAGAAGGTGATAAAGTAGTCTGAATTTTGTTAATTACTTCTGCTGTAACAGATTCATCATTTTGAATATTAGGAGTTAAGATTGCTGAATGAAATTTCTCCCGCTCATTAATAAAATGGCTGAGAATTCCCAATCCACCTGATAAGCCCATAATGCGTGCATAGTTATATCCCATACCACATGTCGGACCCTCTATTGGAATTAATCCATAAAGAACCATATGCAGTGTCGCTAAACTATAGGTTCCAATTCCAATACCAGAAGCAAACATCACAATTGTAAAATTTTCAAAAGACCATGTGCTATCTGCTTGTATGCAATACAATGAACAACACGCAATAAGGAACAAGGCACTAGACATTATTATTCTTTGATCGATGTAAGTGCTGCAAAATAGAGCAATTAAAATTCCAATTAACGTTCCAGGGGCAAGAGGCCATAAAACTAGCGCTAACTGTTCAATGCGGTAATTTAAAACTTTGGTAAGAAAAAAAGGAATCAACCAAATAGCGAATAATGTCCCAAAACGAAATATGATTTGGTAAATCAATACCAATGAGAAAGGTTTAGAGAATAATGAAAGTTTAAATAATGGCTTATCCGTATTAAATAAATGCAAAACTGATAAAAATATGAAAGTTAATCCAATAATTATAAATGCAAGTATCCACCATGTTTCCAACCAAAAATAACGTTCACCTTCGGATAAAGCAATAAGAATAAAACCCAATCCTAAACTTACCAACATATATCCAACCCAATCAAAATTGCTAACATTATTTAGATCAATCGGATCTTCAACAAATAAAAAATCAGCTAAAATGATATAAAAACCAATAAAAATAGCTGGAATAATAAATAGAAATCTCCAATTGTCAGAAAATAAAAAAAGACTCCCTACCCATGCAGATATGCCCAGTCCAATGGCAGTAGCAAAAGCAAATAAAGATAATCCACGAGTTCTAATATGACCTGGTGGGTGAGTAGAAAATAAAATAATAAACATGATGACAGGTAGCATGCCAGCATAAAACCCATGCCAAAAGCGGAAAAATAATGCAATGGGAAAATTAGAGCAAAAAGAAATAATCAGTGAAGAAAATAGAAAACCTATTCCCGCAATTAACATAGTGCGTCTTCTACCGAATATCTTTGAGAACAAAAAAGTGATGGGTAAGCCAAAAAGTTGACCCAAATTATATAACGTAACCATCCAGCTGATTTCATCACGTGTTACTGAAAATGCCGCTGCTATGTCTTGTTGTGCAAGGATAATAGAGAGAGGAAAAGTGCTACTGATGATGGCTCCAAAAGCAGCGATACTCATCATCCAGACACGCTGAATTGGTGTAATGGAAAACATTTTAAGCAGACTATATAGAGAAAATGAATTTTGAAATTCTAGGGTAGGATTTGAAGTTCAGAAATAGGATATAATTAAAACCAATATTTCAAAAAATGGAAGTATGGATGAATCAGCAAACAGATGATTTCGTCTTTTTTGTAACTTTGGTTGAGTCTGGATCATTGACAAATGCTTCGATTACACTTGATATGTCTTTACCAACCGTCAGTCGAAAGTTGCAAAATTTAGAAAGTTACTACAATACAAAACTGATTCAACGAAATGCCAAAAGGTTCCGTTTAACAGAATCTGGGCAACTGTTGTTTATGCGTTCGCAAGAAATAATTTCACTCATCAATAATACAAAGCAATCCATTTCTAACAATCATAAAAATATTGATGGCAAGATTAGAATTGGTTGTTTATCTCAATTTGGAAGGCAATATCTTAATGAAATAATTAATGATTTCTCTAAAATCTATCCTGATATTATTTTTGAAATTTTATTATCAGATTCTCGTATGGATTTAGTGGAAGATGAGTTGGATTTCTTATTTCAGATTGAAAAGCCTATATCTGACAACCTTTCTTCTATAAAGTTTGTTTCAGGCCGTAGGGTTTATTGTGCTTCAGCAGAATATTTCCAAAAAAAAGATATGCCCGATAATCCCGATCAATTAAAAGTACATGATTGTATTTGTTTAACCAGAAATCATCACTTATACAATGAGTGGTTTTTTAATCAGTCAAAAAGTAGAGTACAAGTTATACCCAAATTGATAAGTAATAATAGTGAATTGATCCAGCAATGGTTGCTAGAAGGGAAAGGTATTGCGTCTAAACTTAGTTGGGATGTCGAGGAGGCATTACAACAAGGAAAATTAGTAGAATGTTTAAATCAATACAGTGATATTTCTTTAAATTTATATGTAGTATTTGATGAGACTTATTTTTTACCAAGGCATAAGGTTTTCTTAGATTTTTTAGTTAGTTATGCTTCTAAAGAGAAGAGTAATTAAGCTTATTTATGAACATAGAGATACTCGATGATTATACTTTATGGCATGATTTTAAAATCAAAAAAATTATCTACTTTATGATCGATATGTCAAAAAATTTAACAGTCCATTTTAATTGAATGACTCCCTAAAAGAGTTAACCATATAATCAATAAAAACTTTGATTTTAGGCAAGGACTGGCGACTCGAAGGCCATAAAATATAGACACTGCGATCATCTTGAATGTAATCATTCAGTACAATATTCAACTTTCCATCCCGAATTGAATCCTTGACCATAAAATTAGGTAACAAAGCAATGCCTAATCCTGATTCGGACATGGTTTTCAAGGGTTCAATTGCATCGGTAATGGCGGAAACTGGAATAGTACAGGTTGTTTCTTGTCCATGAATAAAGCCCCAATCTACCAATTTCTTGCTGGTCGGGTATCTATAGCGCAAACATTTATGATGAATTAAATCTGATGGTTGTTGGGGAATACCATTCTCGATGAGATATGTCGGTGAAGCTACGAGTAAATGCTGATAGGTATGAAGATGGCGGACTTTAAGCCGTGAATCAATAATTTGACCCACACGCATTACAATATCAAATCCATCCTCAATAATATTGACCAATTGATCACTAAAGCTTAATTCTAATTCTATGTCTGGATAGGTCTTTTGAAACTCAATAAATTTAGGCATTAGATGAATTGCAAATTGCGGCAATCCAACACGCAATTTGCCTTGCGGAGCAAATTTTATTTGGGCCAATTCAATTTTTGCCTCATTCAACTCAGATAAAATCCGTTGAGAGCGATCCAAGAATAGTTGTCCCTCTGCGGTGAGAGTAATTGCCCGAGTAGAACGATGGAATAAACTAATACCAAGTTCATGCTCTAATTTGACAATCGCTTTTCCAATTGCAGAGGAAGTTGTTCCTAATTTTCGGCCGGCTTCGGTAAAACTCCTTGATTCAGCTGCATGCACAAAAGCTTTCAATGCACCAAAATAATCGATCGACATGACTTAATTACATCCAAACTTTCCTATATGTTTTGAATATTAGCCTATTTTTCTTATATGAATAAATAATTAAAGTATGTGCTTTACTAATATTGCTATTTCATTGATTGAAGTAGCACTAGATTTTAAATGAGATAGCAATGACAGCAGCATATTCTTTAGCCCAAGTACCTGAAGATTTAAGAGATCATCCTGGATATTCACATGTATTTCAGCCAGGGCATTTAACATTTGGCTTTATTGCACCTCTAGAAAGTTATCCATATACGCCTGGGCCGTCATTAGTAGATCATGTCGAAATGGCACAAAAAGTAGATAAGGCAGGTTTTTCGGCAATTTGGTTAAGAGATGTTCCATTTTATGATCCAAACTTTGGAGATGTTGGACAAGGACTAGACCCTTTGACTTATGCAAGCTTTTTAGCTGCGATTACTCGTAGGATTACGATTGGTACAGCAGGAATTGTTTTACCGTTAAGGGATCCTTTGATTGTAGCAAAACAAGCAACAACGGTAGATCAGCTGTTAGGTGGTCGCTTGATTTTAGGTTTAGCTACAGGGGATCGTCCTGTTGAATATCCTGCTTTTGGTGTCGATTTTGAGAATCGTGCTGAAAGATTTAGAGATGCATTAGCTTTAATTAGATCAGTAACTGAACAAGATTGGCCTATACATGAATCAAAATTTTATGGCAAGTTGACTGGACAAATCGACTTGGTTCCAAAACCTGTAAAATCTCGTATTCCAACCATCGTGATTGGTTACGCAGGTCAAACCACCGAGTGGACGGCACAAAATACTGATGGCATTATGTCGTATATTTCGAACCCGATGCATATTCCAGAGATTATCGAAAGTTGGCGTGCTGCAAGCCCTAAAGATGTGTTTAAGCCATATGCTTATGGCACCTTATTTGAACTGGATCGTGATCCAAATGCACCAATTCAACCCGGCCGCGTGCTTCGTGGGGGCCGAAATGCGTTACGCGAATTGTGGCTCAGACAGCAAGATCAAGGCGTTTCGCATGTTGCACTGCATTTTAAACCCCAGCGTCGCCACGCCTCAGAAGTGATTGATGAGCTGGGTGAGCATTTATTACCACTTTTCCCAAGCCTATCACCAAACAAAGAAACCGTATCGAAAGAAGCTGCGGTACAGGAGGTTTCTGCTAATGCATGATCTTCATCATATGGACTTTATTTTCCAAACTAAATTGGGTACCTATTCGCTAGATGCTCAATGTGAAATGTTGGTCGAAACTGGCTATCAAGGCTTGACTGTTTCGGCATGGAGTCAGAAGTTAGATACGCTCGACCAAATTAAAACGCGTTGGGGGCTAGACGTTGGGGCCGTGTATCTTATTTATAGACAGGGCCTTGAGTCATTTGTCATCAATGCAGTGGAATCAATACAAGGTTGCCACAGTATTGAATTAGCACTGGACTCTGGCAAAGGGGTGACTGATCTAGATCGTAAGATTTTAGAGAAAATCCTACCGATCGCAGAACGACGTGGTATTGAGATTGTGCTTTATCCTCATGTTCGCTATGGCATGCAGACTACCTCTGAAGCCGTGCAACTGTGTAAAGCGTTTAATCATCCGAGTTTAGGCATTGTCTTTAATGGTTATCACTGGTACGCGAATCAAGAACAGTTACTGGAAGAACGACTGCAAGCCGTCAGTCTATGGCTGAAACAGGTCAACATCGCGGGGTGCCGCTTATCACCATTAGGCTGGGGCGGTGTTGCAACCATTGAGACTCTAGACGAAGGTGAGATGGATAACTTTGTCTTAATGGGAGCATTAAGACGTCTGGGATATCGTGGTCGTTATAGTGTCTTGGGCTGGGAAAGTATGGGTGGAGATGTCTTTGGTAATCTCGAGCGTTCTCAGAAAGCCTTCCGTTCTATGGAACAACGTCTGATTAAACATCCAGAATGGTCTGTTCTTGACTCATTGGCGTACTAGTCGAGGAATATATGCTTCATAAAGTTCATGCACTCGACTCATTCTTCTATAACTCTATGGGTGTTTATCAATTCCAGTCACAATGTGAAATGCTGTCAGAAATTGGTTTCGATGGCATTACTGTTTCTGCATGGGGAGGAACCCCGTTCACCAATCTGGACCTATTGCCGACTGTCAAAGAGCAATATGGTCTAGACATCGCAGGACTATATCTGGTTTTGCATGAAGGTCGGAATGACACCGTATTAAGGGAAATTATTGAAAGTGTTGAAGGGGTCGAGTTAATCGAATTGGCGGTGCAGACTTCAGTAAATGGGATGACTGGCATCTTGAAGACCATTGAATCTTATTTGCCTATTATTGAGCGTCGAGGTTTACGCCTTGCACTTTATCCGCATCTGAAACATGTTACCCAGACTACAAGTCAGGTGATCAAGATCTGTGAATACTTTAACCACCCTTTGTTAGGCGCTTCATTTAATGGTTATCATTGGTTTGCGATACAAGAGGGAGATTTACAGAAAACGCTGAACAATATCCGTCCATGGTTGATGCAGGTGGTGCTTTCAGGCAGTGCCATGTCTCAATTAGGTTGGGGTGGCGTGGCGACAATGGAACCGCCAGATCGTGGTGAGTTGGATAATTTTGCTGTTGTAGCTGAGTTAAAGCAGATTGAATATACGGGAAGTATTGGTGTATTGGGTTGGGATTATGCTGGTGATATTTATCCCAAACTGGAGCGTAGTTTGAAAAAAATGAAAGATATCTACCTGAAAGTAGAAAAACACCGAAATTGGACTTATATCTAAAAAAAATCCTGTTGTAAATAGCCACTATTTTTGTGGCTTTTCTTTTAGTTAATTATAGTGCAGTTTTCATCAATATACTATCAACAAGTTAGATGGAGAAGAGCTGTCTTTAAGAATGTATTTTGGATAATTAAGGAGAGATGATCATTTTTTCCTAAAAAAGATAAATAAAATCCAAGTTATAAGATCTTCTTTACATTATTTTAATGAGAATTCCTTATGGAGAGGAAGCAAGTGAGCAAAGCTCAATTGAATAAGAAATTTAAAACAATGGATAGTGTTGAGGTAAGAAGGTTATGAAAGTCGCAGTAGTAACAGGTGGAGCATCAGGTCTAGGTAAGGGTATTGCAGAGCGATTAGCTAAGGATGGTTTCAGCGTATTGATTTCTGACTTAAATCAAAACCTACTTGATCAAACTGAGCAAGAATTTTTGGATAAGGGTTATGCAATAAAACAATTTCAGGGGAATGTTTCAATTCAAAAAGATCAGAAAGCATTAGCACAAGTTGCTTTAGATGATTTTGGGAGAATTGATGTTTGGGTCAATAATGCTGGCGTGGAAAGCGTAGTACCATTTTCAGATATCACACAAGAGCAACTAGAAAAAGTTTTTGCTATTGATGTTTTTAGTGTCGTTTATGGTACTCAAGCTGCTGCAGAAATAATGAAAAAACAAGATGGCATTGGCAAAATTATTAATGCATGTTCAATTGCCGGACATGAATCTTATGAAATGCTTGCAACTTATTGTGCTGCAAAACATGCAGTTCGTTCACTAACTGTAGCTGCTGCAAAAGAATATGCAAAATATAATATTCGAGTTAATTCATATTGCCCTGGCGTTGCTGCAACCTCGATGTGGGAGCGTGTAGATGCTGCAATGGCGAAAGAATATGGTTGGGAGTCTGGCGAGGCAATGCAAAAATTCTCAGCAGGTATTCTATGTGGGCGTACGCAAGAACCTGCCGATGTCGGTAATATTGTTTCTTTCTTAGCATCTAGTGATTCGGACTATATTACTGGTCAATCACTTATTATTGATGGCGGAATGGTATTCCGTTAATCCATTTACATTCTTTCATTTTTTAAAAAAATAAATCAAGAGGCCCAATTTCTAGGTCTCTTAGGGAGTTTTTCATGTCTAAAAAAGTTGCTTTTATTACAGGTGCTGGTCAGGGAATTGGAGAAGCAATTGCTTCACGATTAGCAAAAGACGGTTTTATGGTTGCTTGTGCTGATTTAAATCTTAAAACAGCACAACAGGTTGTAGATAAAATTAATGCAGAGGGTGGATCTGCGGTTGCTGTGCAAGTTGATGTTGCAAATAGAGAAAATGTTTTTCAAGCTATACAGAAAACATTAGATTTGTGTGGGGATTTGCATGTTGTAATCAATAATGCAGGGATCGCCCCGATCATGCCAATTGAGGCAGTAACCCCTGAAATTTATCAAAAAACTATGGATATTAATATTGGTGGTGTTCTATGGGGAATTCAAGCTGCAGTTGATGCATTTAAAAAGTTGGGACATGGTGGAAAAATAATTAGCGCTTCATCTCAAGCTGGTCAGGTTGGAAATCCGGAATTGTCAGTTTATGGCGCAACAAAATTTGCTGTTCGTGGAATTACACAAACAGCTGCTAAAGAGCTTGCACCTTTAGGTATCACAGTTAATGCGTATTGCCCAGGTATTGTAGATACACCAATGATGAGGAAAGTAGCTCAGGATTTGGCTGATTTATCAGGTGAGAGTTTTGAATGGGGGATGCAGCAATTCGCACAAAATATCACATTAAAACGAATCTCAAAACCAGAAGATGTTGCCGCTTGTGTCGCATTTTTATCAGGTCCAGATTCTGACTATATAACTGGTCAGGCTATTATTGTAGATGGTGGAATGGTTTTTAATTAAAAAATTAACAATTTTTGTAGGGAAATTAACGCATGGTAGCTTTATTCTCAGAATTTAAATTAAAAGACATTACCTTAAAAAATCGCATAGCGGTGCCACCTATGTGTCAATACAATGCAATTGATGGTTTGGCTAATGACTGGCATTTAACTCACTATTCAGAGCTTGCTAGAGGCGGATCTGGGCTTGTGATTGTTGAAGCTACAGGAGTTTCTCCTGAAGGCCGAATTACACCAGGATGTCTAGGTCTATGGAATGACTCTCAAGCTCAAGAGTTAAGTAAGGTTGCGGCCACAATAAAAAAATCTGGAGCTGTTCCAGGCATACAAATTGCACATGCAGGTAGAAAAGCAAGTGCCAATAAACCATGGGAAGGAGATGACCACCTTCCAGAAGATCATGCTGAAGCTTGGCAAATAATAGGACCATCTTCTATTGCTTTTGGTAAAAATTTACCTCGCATCCCAAAAGAAATGAATCTCGAAGATATTTCTCGTGTTCAACAAAACTTTGTTGATGCTGCCAAAAGGGCTTTAGATGCAGGTTTTGAATGGTTAGAACTTCATTTTGCGCATGGTTATCTAGCGCAAAGTTTTTTTTCAAAGCACTCTAATTACCGCCAAGATCGATATGGTCAAAATTTAGATGGGAGAAGTCGTTTCCTTCTTGAGACTATGGCGAAGGTGCGTCAAGTTTGGCCTGAGCATTTACCCTTAACTGCCCGTTTTGGAGTGTTGGAATATGATGGCCAAGATGAAGAGACGCTGCAGGAGTCTATCCAATTGGTTAAGCGCTTTAAACAAGAAGGTCTAGATCTATTAAATGTGAGTATGGGTTTTAGCATTCCTGTAACGACAACACCTTGGTCTGAGCAAGGATTTATGGCGCCTATTTCAAAACGAATACAACAAGAAACAGGTATTAAAGTTGCTTCATCTTGGTGTATTGATCAAGCTGAGGTAGCGAACAGTGTGATTGAAAATAATCAATTAGATTTGGTTATGATTGGCCGTGCAATGCTTGCAAATCCGCATTATCCCTATACTTTGGCTAAACAGTTGAACTTAGAAAACCCTTCATGGGTCTTACCTGCACCTTATGCTCATTGGCTCAGTCGTTATCAATTAGGAAGATTTACTGATTAATAGCTTTGGTTTCAAAAAGCTCTATTAATTTTCATGACAGCAATAGGGATTACTTTTATCTAATTAACTTAAGATAAATTTTTAAAAACTTGATTTTAAATTTTGTGAATGCATGTGGTCTTGGATCACATGTATGGGTTAGTTATTTTCTAAAAATGACTCGTTTTATTTATTGACGTCATTATTTAAACATATCTCAAAGGAAAAGGAATATCCGTGAACATTACAAAAGCAATTGCATCACCATCTAAATTTTTGGTCCAAACAGACTTATTAAAAGAACTTGGCACGCATGGTAAGGTTTTCGGTAAAAATGCATATTTAATTTGTGATTCATTCATTGTAGAGCAGGTAAAACAAAAAGCTATACCTAGTTTTATTGGCAATACAAGTGCTCAAATAGGAGTCTTTGGTGGTCAATGCTCAGATACTGAAATTGAAAAGCATAAGATAGCGGCTTTAGATTTTGATTATATCGTGGGTATCGGTGGTGGTAAAACACTAGATACGGCTAAAGCCACTGCTCATTATTTAGTTAAACCGGTTTTAATTTTACCAACATTGGCTTCTACTGATGCGCCATGTACAGCAATATCCGTTATCTATAATGATGATGATACTTTCAATAGATATTTATTTTTATCAAAGAATCCAGATGTGGTCCTAGCAGATACACAGATTTTGGCTGAAGAGCCTGTGCGTTTTTTTGCTGCTGGAGTAGGAGATGGATTGGCGACATATTTTGAAGCTAGAGCTTGTTATAAAGCTCAAAAAGATAATTTGATTTTAGGTCAACATGGCTCAATGCTTAAGCCCTCACTTATAGGTTTTACAATTGCAAAAACATGTTATGAAACAATTAAGTTACATGCAGCACAAGCAGTGTATGCGGTTAAAAATAAAGTAGTTACACCTGCTTTAGAACATACTATTGAAGCCACGATTTATATGTCAGCAGTTGGTGCCGAGTCTGGAGGGTGTGCAGCAGCTCATGCTATCCACAACGGAATGACGGTTGTTGATGATTTACATGGCGCACAACATGGTGAAAAAGTCCTATTTGGATTATTTACTCAGCTCGTCATGGAAGCTGTACCGAAACATGAGTTTCAAGAGGTGATTGATATTGCTATAGCTGTAGGCTTGCCATTGACACTTGAAGACCTTGGATTAAAAGAATTCAGAGAAAATGAATGGCGTAAGGTTGCTGAAATTGCATGTGATTCCAATGATACGATGCATAACATGCCATTTACAGTCACACCTGAGATGGTTTACAGCGCGATTGTAGCAACTAACGCTATGCTAAATGATTATAAAGAAAAACATTATATTCATTCGTAAATAAATCAATGCCTATTCTTAGTAGTTATTGAAAATATTAGTCTCTGAATCGAAGTATTTTAACTAAAATGGATTTTATATGGTCACTCATAACTTTAAAAACTTAAAGGTTGTTCTATACACATCAGCTTTATTTAGTATTAGCTCATCAATTTTTGCTGCAGGTGTAAGTGCGGATCCTGGGGATTATAAAGCCCTTCCTGCGGGTACGAATTTAGCAGTTGCATATTATCAACATTTAACGGCTGATGATGTCTATTCGAATAATAATAAAGTTGTCGATGATTTAGGATTAACTCTGGATTTAGGCATGCTTCGTTATGTTAGGTATATGGAAATTGGAGGATTACTTATGGATCCTCAGATTGTTTTACCTTTTGCCAAGCAACAAAATTCATTAGATAGTTCAGAAAACAGCGGAATTGGTGATTTATTGGTTGGAGGGGTTGCCTGGCCTTATCATAATGAGGAGTTGGGTAGATATTTTGCATTGGGTGGCTTTCTTTCCATTCCGACAGGTTCGCATAAAGAAGATAATTTCGCAATCAGTAATGATCGCTTCCAGTACAATTTTCAAACTGGATACCAACATGCATTAAACCCAAATATAGTTCTTGAAGGAATTGCTCAAATTGAACTTTATAGTGATAAAGATAAAAGTGGAATGGAAAAAGAAACATTTTATCAAACTGATTTATCAGCAATTTACAAGTTTAATAGTGAAACAAGTCTTGCAATTACATGGAGAAGGGTTGATGGTGGACGGGAGTTCTTAGGAAATGAAACAATGCTAGAGAGTGAGCAAAAAAATATACTGCTCTTGTCTGGAGCAACTAATATTGCAAAAAATACTCAATTGTTACTTCAATGGCGCCAAGATTTTGATGTAAAAGACGGTGCAGAAATCTCAGGTATTCAGAGTAGATTAGTTTTTGCTTTTTAAAACACAACGAGTATAAATACAAATAGTGAATTAATTTCACTATTTGTATATTACATATAGTTAAAAAATAATTTCAACAAGTATTTAAATTAATGATTTTTAAATAATTTTTAATTTTCACATACATGATCATTTTGTCCAATTTATTCTAAGTTTTATCCAATCCTACAGAAATATAATTTGCGATCCTAGCAGACATGAAGAATCTGTGACCTAAATTTAATTGTTTTAAGATTCTCTTTTTATAGAAATATGGAGATAAAAAATGTCAATGACTGATATGAACTATGATGCGATAGTAATTGGAACTGGTTTTGGTGGGTTGTATGCAATCAAAAAGTTACGTGATGAACTAAACTTAAGTGTTCGTGCTTTTGATAAAGCCACAGAAGTGGGTGGAACCTGGTTTTGGAATAAATATCCTGGTGCATTATCAGATTCAGAAACTCATTTATATCGTTACTGCTGGGAAAAAGAGTTACTGCAAGAATTTGATATTAAAAATAAATACATTAACGGTCCCGATGTTTTTAATTATTTAAAAGCAGTCGCTGACAAGCACGACCTTAGAAAAAATATTGAGTTTAATACTGGTATTAATTCAGCACATTTTGATGAGCTAAATAATCAATGGGTCGTAACTACCGATAAAGGAGATGTTTTTAGATCCCGTTTTCTAGTCACTGCTCTAGGTCTTTTATCTGCACCTAATCTGCCTAAGATTAAAGGAATCGAAAATTTTAAAGGGGAGCTTTATCATACTAGTCGCTGGCCTGAGCATGTTGATGTTTCTGAAAAGCGTGTAGCTGTGATTGGTACAGGTTCTACAGGTGTACAGGTTATTACTTCAATTGCACCCAAAGTTAAACATTTGACAGTTTTACAACGTTCGGCACAATATACAGTGCCTATTGGTAATAGCCAGTTATCAGAGCAAGAAGTAAAAAATATCCGTGATAACTATGAACAAATTTGGGATCAGGTTTGGAATTCAGCCCTTGGTTTTGGCTTAAATGAGACAGATCGTCCTACCTTTAGTGTGACTCCTGAGGAGCGTAAAGCTATCTTTGAGGATGCATGGCAAAAAGGTGGCGGTTTCCGATTTATGTTTGAAACTTTTGGTGATATTGCGACCAATATGGATGCCAATATTGAGGCTCAAAACTTTGTTAAAAACAAAATTACTGAAATTGTAAAAGATCCTGAAACTGCACAAAAATTAATGCCTAAAGATTTATATGCTAAACGTCCTTTATGTGACAGTGGGTACTATGCGGTCTTTAACAGAGAGAATGTAACACTTGAAGATGTAAAATCTAATCCAATTCAGGAGATCACTGAAAAAGGTGTATTACTGACTGATGGGAAATTCATAGAGTTGGATATGCTTATTTGTGCAACTGGATTTGATGCAGTAGATGGGAATTATATTCGAATGGATATCCGTGGTAGAAACGGGTTAGAAATGAAAGATTACTGGAAAGAAGGACCTTCAAGCTACTTAGGTGTTACAGTAGCAAATTATCCAAATATGTTTATGGTACTTGGACCTAATGGGCCTTTTACAAACTTGCCACCGTCTATTGAAAGTCAAGTTGAATGGATTAGTGATTTTATTCAATATGCGCAAGAGCAGAATATTGAGTCAATTGAAGCTCCTGTGATTGAAGAGGAAAAGTGGTCTCAGGTTTGTGCAGATATTGCAGCTCAGACTTTATTTCCTAAAGCAGAGTCATGGATTTTTGGCGCTAATATTCCAGGTAAAAAGAATACAGTTTATTTCTATATGGGTGGTCTTAAAGAATATCGGAGTGTTCTTGCTCAAGTACGTCTGAACAATTTTTCCAATTTTAAGTTAACAGCTAAATCACATTCGAAAGAATCAGTTGTAGCTTCATAAGATATAATTTATTAAGAGTATAAGTAAATGAACTATCCACAAATACCTATGTACATCAATGGTGAGTTTATTCACCTAAACAGAGATAGCAGAGAGATCCTTAATCCTGCGACGAATGAGTGTATTGGTGTAATGCCATGTGCAACTCAAAGTGATTTAGATTTAGCATTAGAAAGTGCACAAGAAGCATTCGAATCTTGGAAAGATACTTCTCCCTTGTTACGAAGTGACATTTTACGAAGGTTTGCTCAACTTGCACGTGAACGTTCTGAAGAAATCGGACGTTGGATTACCATCGATCAAGGAAAGCCACTTCAAGAAGCAATTGGAGAGGTAAAAGTTTGTGCAGAACATGCAGAATGGCATGCTGAAGAATGTAGACGAATTTATGGTCGTGTTATTCCGTCCAGACGTTCTGATATTGAACAAATTGTTATTCGTGAACCAATAGGTGTGTGTTTAGCTTTTTCGCCTTGGAATTTTCCATTTAATCAGGCAATCAGAAAAATTTCAGCAGCTATTGCAGCTGGTTGTAGCATCATCATAAAAGGTTCAAGTGATACACCAAGTGCAGTAGTAGCGATTGCACAAATGTTTCATGAGGTGGGCTTACCTAAAGGTGTTTTAAATATGGTATGGGGAGATTCAGATTTTATTTCTGAATACTTAATCAAATCTCAGATCATTAAAAAAGTAAGTTTTACTGGGTCTACTCCAATCGGAAAAAAATTGGCTGCCCTAGCAAGTTTACACATGAAGCAATGTACCATGGAGTTAGGGGGACATGCTCCCGTCATTATTTGTGATGATGCCAATATTGATAAGACGGTTGAAGCTTTGGTTGGATATAAATTCAGAAATGCTGGGCAAGTGTGTATATCTCCAACAAGATTTTATGTTCAAGAAAATGTTTATCATGAAGTTGTACAAAAAATTACTCAACGTACTCAGAAAATTAGAGTTGGAAATGGTCTAGATAGTCAAAGTCAAATGGGACCATTAGCACAAACTCGACGTATTAGTGCTATGCTTAAAATGGTCGGAGATGCAAAACAAAAGGGTGCAAAAATCCAAACAGGTGGTGAGGTAATGGACGGTAAGGGAAATTATTTCATGCCTACCGTAATTAGTGACTTAACCAATGAGATGGATTTTATGAATGATGAGCCTTTTGGTCCTATTATTGGTTTAGTTCCTTTTGGAACAGTTGATGATGTCCTTCTCGAGGCAAATCGGTTACCTTTTGGGCTAGCATCATACGCTTTTACACAATCTTTAGAAAATTCTCATAAAATTTCGAGAGGTTTAGAAGCTGGAATGGTATCGATTAACCACATTGGTTTAGCTCTTGCTGAGACTCCGTTTGGTGGTATTAAAGATAGTGGATTTGGTAGTGAAGGCGGTATTGAATCATTTGATGGGTATTTAAACACTAAGTTTATTACTAAAATGAACTAAATATTTTTGGTGAATTGAATTCAATTCACCAAATCTCTTTTGACTTTAAGGATGGAAGTTAAAATGAGTAAAGATAAAACTGAAAAAAAATTAGTGAAACCTGAAGAAGTAATCTTATGGGTTCCAGGAGATCTTACTATAGATAGTATAGGTCTTGGTTGGGATAATATAGCTATGCGTGGCTATAGTTATAACTATTTAGATGTTGATATTCCTGCAATGCGTGATTATATGATTGTTAACTACAAATCTAATAATCTAGAGATGAAACGTAGGGAAAATAATTCTTGGAAATCTAAATGTGTTAATCCTAAGACGGTTTCTTTACTGACCTGTGGTGAGGATACAAGATGGGCGTGGGATAAAGATCTCGAAGTCGTTCATGTTTATATAGCACATGAAACTGTATCAAATATGGCCAATCAAGTGTTTGATTATGATATTGCTAATATCAGAATTCCAGATGAGATAGGTGTAGAAGATGAAACATTACCAATTTTATCTTCATTGTTAGAGCAAGAATTAAGAAGTGGTGGGCTAGGGGGTAATTTATTTGTAGAAAGCCTTAAAAATCAAATTGCACTTCATCTTTTAAGGCGCTATGCAAAATTAGAGTTTAAGGAGGGTATTTGTAAAACAGGATTTAATTTGGTTCAGCGAAACTTATTAGTAGATTTTATTCAGCAACATTTAAGTGAAAAAATCTGCTTAGACGATTTAGCAGTATTAATCGGGATCAGCGTTCCACATTTAATGAGAAAGTTTAAAGTGGATTTCGGAACTTCCCCAGCGGCATATATTATGGAACAAAGGATTCAGTTAGCAAAAAAACTTTTGATAAGTCGAAAGGATATGCCAATTAAGGTTATTGCAAGTGAATCAGGCTTTTTTGACCAAAGCCATATGAATCGCGTATTTCATAAATTCTTCAAAAAAACTCCTGCTGAAATTCGACAGGAACTATCTAAAATTACACAAATTCAAATTGGTTAATATAAATTTAAGGAAATAGGAATGAGTAATTCAATATATTTAATTCATGGATACTTAGCAAATTCTGAATCACATTGGTTTCCATGGTTGAAAAAGGAGCTTCGAAAAAATAATAAAAAATTAATAGCTGAAACATTAACAAATGCAGATAATCCTGAATATCATATTTGGAAAAAAGATATTGGTAGTCTACTTAGTAATGTAAAAACTGGAGATTCTATTGTTTGTCATAGTTTAGGTTGTATTTCTACACTAGATTTTTTAAAAAACTATACTGGACCTAAACTTGATAAATTAATTCTTGTTGCTGGATTTAATGAGAAGTTAAAATCCTTTCCTTATTTAGATGATTTTATTAATGAATGTCAATTGGATTTGGAAAAAACGGCACAGTATTTTGACAAAATCATTGTTTTTGTATCTAGTAATGATGTAATTGTTGATCCAATCTTAACTAGGAATCTTGCAAAGCAACTTTCTGCAGAGTTGATTGTAGAAAATAATGCAGGTCATTTTTTAGAGTCTGATGGATATACTGAGTTTGACTCCCTATTAAATTTTATTTAATTTAAATTTTAATAAAACCAATGCCTATATTTTTTTGACATTGGTTTTTATATGCCTTTATATAAAATTTTATTTTACATTTATTTAAATAGGTGTGCAGATGATTGTAATAAAAATTTATTCTAATTCTAAAAAAAATATATAACAATGGTCTACAGTGACTCTTTGGCTTTGTAGAAGTTTTTTCTACAATGTTGAGAATTTTTGCATGTTTATCCCTATTCATTAATACTTTAAATTGATATGACACACACTTATGAATAGGAAATATAATGCCAGTAGTCAATATCCAATTATTTGAAGGCCGTGATGAAGCTAAACCAGCGATTGCAAAAGAAGTCACTGAAGCCATTTCTAAGCATGCAAATATAGACCCCAAATATATTTATGTCATCTTTAATGATGTTTCAGTAGACAACTGGGCTATATCGGGTGAGTTATTTTCAGAGACCTTAAAAAAACAAGGGTAAACAATTGATCAAGAGTAAGTGAAATTCAGTATTCACTTACTTTTTTATTAATCACACGAGTTGTAATACTAATGAATAATGAAATTATATGCGTATTTAAATTGAGTTTGGAGAGTGGTTCTTTTCAGGCTTTTGAAAAACTGATTGCACAGATTGTCAATGCTACAGATAAAGAAGTAGGTACCTTGACTTATTTATATAGTGTTAATGAAGAAAAGAGTAGTGTTCATATTATTGAACGATATAAAGAAAATTCACTTTTGTCACATATAGATACCACATTTTCACCTTTTGCAGAAGAATTTCTCTCTCTTGTTTCTATCACCGAACTCACCGTTTATGGTCATCCTAATCAAGAAGAAAAAAGTAGGTTAGATAAGTTTGGCGCTCAATATTTGACACCCTTTAATGGCTTTTCAAAATAATTTTAGGAGAAATTGAGTTGGAATTATATATTTACGATCATTGTCCGTTCTGTACCAGAGCCAGAATGATCTTTGGCCTAAAAAAAATGAATTATTCTGAAATTATTTTGGATAATCATGATGAGAAAACACCTATCAGTATGATTGGTAAAAAGAGTTTACCAATTCTGAAACTTAAAGATAATCACTATATCGGTGAAAGCTTAGATATTGTCACTTATATTGATTCTCTAAGTGGTGATCAATCCTTAACTAAAAATAGAAATATTGAGATTGAAAATTGGATTATCAATATTGAACAGACTATTTATGAATTAGCCATTCCTCGCTGGGCATTTTCTGATTTTAATGAGTTTAATGAAATAACGTCCAGAATGTATTTTATCAATAAAAAACAATCTGCTATTGGTGATTTTGTCGAAAAATTAAATACTAGTCCTGCGAAAATTGATTTGATTATTAAGGAGCTTGAAGTTCTTAATAACATCATAAGTTTGGAGTCATTCGAGAACAGAACGAATTTTTGGTCTTATACCGATATTCTTCTTTTTCCAATTTTACGATCTTTATCAATAGTTAAGGGTATTGTTTGGCCCAAGAATGTGCAATCTTGGATGGAAAAAATGTCAGAACAATGTGGCATTGCTTTGCACAATGATATTGCTCTTTAATCTATTCAATCTGAGTGAATTATGAATAAGTTACTTCCCATTTCGTTAAGTATAATTTTAACAAGCTTAAGCCCAAATCTATTTGCTGCAGATGCGGTTAAAGCACTCGCTCAGGATTATTATTTTCCTCATAAAATTGAAGGTTTTCCTGAAAAATTATCTCAGTTTAAAGACCTGAAAATTAACAAATTCAAGACGAGTGATAATGTTAATTTGGCTTATTGGGAAGCTGGAAGTGGCGAACCTGTAATCTTTGTACCAGGATGGTCAGCGAATGGTGCTGAATTTATTAATGTGATGTTTTTGCTCAGCAAAAAATATCACGTTTATGTATTAGACCCAAGAAATCAAGGTCTTTCAGATAGTGTGCCTTATGGTAATCGAATCTCACGTTATGCGGTCGATTTAAAAGAATTTATTGATCATACACAGAATAAGCAAGTCAATCTTGTAGGCTGGTCGATGGGTGCTTCTATTATCTGGAGTTATATCGATCTTTTTGGAGATACAAAGTTAAAAAAATTAGCCTTCATTGATGAACCCATCTCCATATATACTCATAGTGACTGGAGTGAAGAAAAGCGTTTAAACCTTGGTGCAATGACAACATCACCAGAACGTATGATTGCTGCATTTACTAAAAATGAATCTACAAATCAGCAAGTTGTAGATATGAATGTATTTGCACGTTATATGAAGCAAGATTCTGATTACTTTAAAAATTCGGAAAGTTTTGCTCAATCTATTATTAAAAAATCACCAGAAAGTATGTCTCCAGTCCTGTTTGATCATGCAACGAATAACTGGGAAGACGTTATTCAATACAAAGTAAACAAACCTACAGCAATTTTTACTGGAGAATTCAGTAACAATCTACAGAGTCAAAAATGGATGAATTCAGCAATTAGAAATTCTGAATTGTTTATTTATGAAGGGGATTATGCTGATCATTTTCTAGCATTTAAGAACCCGACTCAATTCACTCAGGATTTAATAGGTTTCATAGATAACAAAGAGAAATAGTGCTTTGTTAAATGGTGTATTAAACAGATTCACTTCTTTAGGACCATTCTCATTATGTCGTCTTCCATTTCATTAGATTCTTTTAAAAGTCTGATCTATTTTATTACTGCAGCACAGCAAAAGAGTTTTACCAATGCTGCAGAAGAATTAGGCGTTTCAAAATCTACTATTGGGAAAAGTATAAGTCGCCTAGAGGAAAATCTCGGGATTACATTATTTCATCGTAATACCAGAAAGATCACCTTAACGACTGAAGGTGAGGGATATTTAAAAAGTTGTTTGGATGCCTTACAAACTTTGGAGTCTGCACAAAACCTTTTGCGAGCGAATATCAATGCTCCTAATGGCATTGTAAGAATTGATATGCCTTCCGCTTTTGGTCGGAAGGTCATGATTCCCATCTTGATGGAAATGTCTTCTGAACATCCGAGATTAAATTTTATTATTACTTTTAATGATAAAGTTATTGACCCACAAGACCTAGGTTTTGATTTAGCTATTCGGTTTGGTGAGGTAAAAGATAGTTTGGATTTAGTTGCCAAAAATTTAAATGATCAACAGCTTGTACTCTGTGCGTCTACACAATATTTGAAAAAAAATGGAATTCCAAACACACTGGACGATTTAAATCAGCATCAATGTTTAGTTGCTTGGCGAGGAGCAACCCCGTTGGGTTGGTTGCTCAAAAATGAAAATTTACAAGATGTCAGATTTTATCCTAAGCCCTTTCATCAAATCAGTGATGGTGATGCAATGGTAGATGCTTGTTTACTTGGCGCTGGGATCATGCAATTCCCACTCTCCTTAATAAAAGAACACATTGTAGAGAATAAATTGCAAATCATATTGCCTGAGTTTAATCCAGACCCTACAAAACTTAGTATTATTTGGCCGCGTACACCCTTTTTACTACCAGGGTTACGTTATGTGATTGATACACTCATGGCCTTATCAGAGAAAAGTAAATTTAGTTAAAATAATCTTAACTATTTAATTTAATTTGTATTTTCAACTTAATTACCACATTAAATTTACTTTATTATTTATAATTAATTTGTTTTTTTTACCATTTATAGTACTATACCCCAGTATAGTTTATTAATGGTATGAAAATATGCCTAAACAAGTTGAAGATAAAAAAAGAATCTTGCTACGCATTAAGAAAATGAAAGGGCAAATGCAAGCAATTGAAAATGCTCTTGAAGGTGATATGCCTTGCGCCTCTATTTTGCAACAAATCTGTGCAATTCGAGGTGCAATGAATGGATTAATGACTGAACTTCTGGAGATACATCTAAAAGATACTTTGGTATCGGGTGATTCGACTGAAAGTGAACGAAATGAAGAGTTAATTGAAGTTAGTAGAATCCTCAAATCATATTTAAAATAGTATCAAAGGTGAAATTTATGAAATCACGTGCAGCTGTGGCGTTTGCGCCAGGACAACCACTTCAAATTGTTGAAATTGATATTGCCCCACCACAAAAAGGCGAAGTATTGGTTAAAATTACTCATACAGGTGTATGTCATACCGATGCGTTTACTTTATCAGGTGATGATCCTGAAGGTGTATTTCCAGCAGTACTTGGACATGAAGGTGCGGGTATTGTTGTTAAAGTTGGTGAAGGCGTAACTAGTGTTCAACCTGGTGATCACGTTATTCCACTTTATACCGCTGAATGTGGTGAATGCTTATTCTGTAAATCAGGTAAAACCAATCTTTGTGTAGCCGTCCGAGCAACTCAAGGTAAAGGTCTAATGCCAGATGGAACAACACGTTTTTCTTATAATGGTGAACCGATTTATCACTATATGGGTTGTTCAACATTTAGTGAATATACGGTTGTAGCTGAAGTTTCTTTAGCTAAAATTAATCCTGAAGCTAACCCTGAGCATGTATGTTTACTTGGTTGTGGTGTAACAACTGGTATTGGTGCAGTACATAATACTGCTAAGGTTCAGGAAGGAGATACCGTTGCTGTCTTTGGTTTAGGTGGTATTGGTCTTGCTGTCGTACAAGGTGCGCGTCAGGCAAAAGCGGGTCGTATTATTGTCGTAGATATGAATCCTGACAAATTCAAGTTGGCGGAAGAGTTTGGCGCAACTGATTTTTTAAATCCAAAGGATTATGAGAAGCCTATTCAGCAAGTGATTGTTGAAATGACTGGTTGGGGTGTGGACCATTCATTCGAATGTATTGGTAATGTGAATATTATGCGATCAGCCTTAGAATGTGCTCACCGTGGTTGGGGACAATCAGTGATTATTGGTGTTGCTGGTGCAGGTCAGGAAATTTCAACTCGACCATTCCAACTAGTTACTGGTCGAAAATGGATGGGTAGTGCTTTTGGTGGTGTAAAAGGTCGTACTCAACTTCCAGGTATGGTTGAAGATGCAATGAAAGGTGATATCCAATTAGAGCCTTTCGTCACGCATACCATGGCTTTAGATAAAATTAATGAAGCCTTTGATTTGATGCACGAGGGCAAATCAATTCGCACGGTCATTCATTACTAGTAACCTTTGAAAATACAGTATTTCTGAAATATGAGATACTGTACCTGGGATGTAATGTATTGAATCTATCTGTCATAAATTGATTTATTGGTTGTATGTATCTAATATACATACATAAATATTTATCGAAAAATATTATATTGTTTCAATTGAGAACAAAGTGAGTATAACTTATCTCATGAAACAATATAGGAGTTTTTTGAGATTATGTATGAGATATAAAAATATGGGATGTAACTATTAGTGTACATCCCAGTCTTCATTGTATTAAGCGATAGCGCGACGACGTACAACTTCTGTCGTCGGAACACCTTGCTGTTCTTTCACTAACTCAACATTGAATGTGATATGTTTGAATGGTTGCTTTACGCCACGACGAGTAATTTCAGTTTCATCTGTTACATCGACAGCAGTTGCCACTAGACCATCACGTGTTGCGAATGCGAAGTCATCCCAGAGGTATTTATCACCTTCAATGTTGAACTGTGTTGTCAACTTGCGATAACCAGGAGCAGAGACAAAGTAATGCACATGAGAAGGACGATTACCATGACGACCAAGTTTGTCGAGTACAAATTGTGTTGTACCATTCGGTGGACAACCATAACCAACAGGCATTGTGGTTTGTGCTAGGTATTTACCATCAGCATCAGTCAAAATTGTGCGACGTAAGTTAAAGTCAGATTGTGATTTATCAAAGAATGAATAGTTACCTAAGCTGTTGGCATGCCAAACTTCAATTTTGGCACCTTCAATAATATTGCCATCACTATCTGTTACTGTACCTTCAATAAACAATGTTGGGATTTTGTCTGTTTCAGAACCATCATCCATGCGAGCAAAACCTACAGATTCAGGTGCACCAGCGACATAAAGCGGACCTTCGATGGTACGTGGAGTACCGCCCGAAATACCAGCTTTAACATCAGCTTCATCAGCACGTAAATCAAGATAATGTTCCAATCCTAAACCTGCAGCAAGAAGCCCTAATTCATTGGCCTGACCAGCATCGGTAAAGTATTCCAGACCTTTCCATAATTCCGATTGTGAAATATCTAAATCTTCTATAGCTTGGAATAGATCACCAAGTAAACGTACAACAATTTGTTGTACACGAGCATTAACAGGGCCAGTCGCTGTGTCGACATTCATTTCTTTTACGAGAGCATCAATTTGTTGACGGTTCATACTATAACTTCCTGTAATAAGTAATCAGCTTTTCCAAAAATCAGCTAATTAATAAAGTTTAACTTGCTTAAATAAAACAAATTAAATAGAAAAAAAACTACATGTTTGCTTATTAATCGAGGCATACCAAGTTTTAATTAAAAAAGGTTCCTATGAGTAAAATACTTAATAAAAAGACTAAGTAATCCTCTAAATTTAGAATTTACTCTCAAATTATTAATTATAAAAATCGATATTTTTATAGTTAAAATATAGTCTAGATTGATATTTCTTTTTGGGGTAATAACATAGTCATCCTTTTTAAGCTTCATATCCATTTTTCCTAATTAAATATGAAATTTTTAATCAAAACACTTTTTTGAATGAGTGGATCAATCAAAATATACTTGATAATTTATTGATTTAATTGAAAATAAATTTAAATAATAAAAACTTAAAAATCGACTTTTTTAGGAAATATCAAAAAAATAGATAGTATAGGTAAAAAAATATAAATTGGATTTATCCTAAAAAATAACCAATCATAGAAATCTAAGCGATTTAGTAAGGAATGCTAAAAATGGACAAGAAGATTAAAGTTGCGGTGATTGGTGGCGGTATTGCTGGCTTAGCACTCACGACTCAATTGGTCAAAAATACGAATTTAGATGTACATCTATTTGAAGCCGCACCTCAATTTTCTGAAATTGGAGCGGGTATTTCTTTTGGCGCCAATGCAGTTAAAGCAATTCAGTTATTAGGCTTAAGCCAAGAGTACGAAGCTATTGCTGATAAGGTCAAAGCGCCATATACGGATATTTGGTTTCAATGGAGAAATGGCTATACAGATGAGTATTTATCTGCTTCCATTGCACATCAAGTTGGTCAGTCCTCTGTACACCGCGCAGATTTCCTCGATACTTTAATTCCTTTAGTCCCTTTAACTAATGTACATTTTAATAAACGGGTACAAGAAATTGAAGCCAATAAAAATCAAGTGACGATTACTTTCATTGATGGTCAACAAGCTGAATTTGATTATGTGATCGGCTGTGATGGAATTCGCTCTGTTATACGTAATCATGTGCTTGATTCAAACGAATTAGTGCGTGTTGAGCCGCAATTCTCTGGAACGTGGGCATATCGAGGTATTATTAAATTCCAAGATTTTAAAAATGCGATTGAAAAATTAGGCAACGATGTAGAAATTGCTGATGTTCCACAAATGTTTTTAGGTAAAGACAAGCATATTTTAACTTTCCCGATCCGTCAGGGTGAAGAGATCAATATCGTAGCTTTCAAATCTGATCGCACTCAAACTGCCTTAGCAGAAAATACACCTTGGACATTCCCTGTTTCAAAACAGGAAATGCTTGCTGATTTTGATGGCTGGAGTGACAGCTGCAAAGCTTTATTAGACCTCATCGAGTCGCCAACAATTTGGGCTTTACATGAAATCCAGCCTTTAACGACTTATAAGAACAAAAATAAGAATGTAATTTTAATTGGCGATGCTGCACATGCCATGTTACCGCATCAAGGTGCTGGTGCAGGGCAGGGCCTTGAAGATGCTTTAATTTTAGCAAAATTATTGGAAAATTCTGAGCTCAATTCTGAATCAATCAAACTTGTTTCTGAGGTTTATGAGCAAATCCGTTTAGACCGTGCTGTAAAAGTTCAAAATACCTCACGAGAATCTGGCGAAATTTATGAGCTCTATTCATCGAAGTATTCAGATTTCGATTCTGTAGGGAAACATTTAGCGCATCGTTTTGATTGGTTGTGGCAACACTCGCTGGAAAATGATATTCAGACAGCCCAAGTGGAATTAAAGAATAAATTAGAGCAAACAGAAATGTCAGCTTAAAGGAAAAGATTGAAAAATCAACAGTGCCTGTTTAGAAGGAAATTGATGGCTTAAACAGGCACGTTTGATTAAAGGAAAAAAATTACAAAACATGGGAATATGACCAGGGAGGTCAACTATGCAAACGATAAATGCAAATGAAATTATTGATCATGCTAAATTGAAAGCGATTCATTGGCGTGTGATTTTGCTTAGCGCACTCATCATCATTTTTGATGGCTATGATTTAGTAATATACGGTGTAGCATTACCCAAACTGATGGCAGAATGGAAAATTGATAGCATTACAGCTGGTTTTCTTGGCAGTGTCGCTTTATTTGGCATGATGTTTGGTGCCATTATTTTTGGTAGTTTGAGTGATAAATTAGAACGTTATGGATTCAGCCGTAAAAAATTAATTATTTTATGTATCTGTTTATTTAGTAGTTTTACCTTGCTTTGCGGATATGCAACGGGTCCACAAGAATTTGCAATTTTTCGATTCTTGGCGGGTCTCGGTTTAGGCGGTGTTATGCCAAATGTAATTGCACTTATGACGGAGTATGCTCCTAAAAAGCTACGTTCAACCTTAGTTTCATTAATGTTCAGTGGGTATGCTGTTGGTGGAATGTGTTCAGCTTTATTGGGAATGTGGCTGGTTCCTCAATTTGGTTGGAAGATCATGTTTATTTTAGGCGGATTACCACTATTACTGGTACCAATGATTTGGATGCTTTTACCAGAATCCATCGATTATTTGGTTCGCCAAAAGAGAACAGAAAAAGCAATTCAAATTCTGAAGAAAATTGATAGTAGTATTTCCTATACAGAAAAAACTCAAATCGGTCTACATCCAGTCAACCAGTCAACTTCTAAATCTCCTGTAAAAGATTTATTTGCAGAGAATCGGGGTATGGTAACGTTGTTATTCTGGGGCAGTGTGTTTATGGCACTCGTTTTAGTTTATGCCTTAGGGAATTGGTTACCGAAATTAATGGTGGAAGCTGGATATGATCTATCTACGAGCCTTGTTTTTCTGCTCGCCTTAAATATTGGTGGTATGCTTGGGGCAATTTGTGGTGGTTATTTTGCAGATCGTTTCAATTTAGCCAAAGTTTTATGTACGCTTTTTTTTAGTGGTGCGATTGCTTTAATATTACTCAGTTACAATTTACCTACTGTCATTCTATATTTCTGTATTGCTGTTGCGGGTGCGGCTTCAATTGGTGGACAAATTTTACTGTTAGCATTTATGTCGCAATTTTACTCATCCAACATTCGTGCAACAGGCTTAGGTATGGCTTTAGGTGTTGGTCGCTTAGGTGCAATTTTAGGGCCGATTTTATGTGGTTGGTTATTAAGCTTGAGCTTACCTATTAACTATAATTTTATTGCATTAGCCATTCCTTGTATCATTGCCGTGATGAGTGTCTCTATGATTCACTTTCGTTTAAAAAAAGCAAAATTAAACGCAAAAGTTGTAGAAGCCTAATAGCAAAAAATTGGGGGAGGTACGCCTCCCTAATTTTATCGAGATAAGAAAAAAATGATCGATCTAAGTCTTATTAAAGTTTTTATTATTATTTATGAAACTAAAAATATCAGCCATGCTGCTGATCGCTTAAATTTGAGCCAACCCTCAGTCACCTATAACCTCAATCGCCTACGTAAATATCTTAATGATGCTTTGTTTGAGCGTGATAAATTTGGTGTCAAACCAACCAAGTTGGCGCAAAGTCTATATCCGAGTTTTAGACAAGCTATTACCGATATTGAAATGGCGATTACAGCTTCGCAACAGTTTGATCCTAAAACATCTACCCGAATCTTTCGTTTGGGGTTGTCTGATTTAGGTGAAATCTGTCTTTTACCTTCATTGATTCAATATCTTTCTAAAGAAGCACCTTTTATTAAGATAGAGGTGGAGGAAATTCAATCTGATCGAGTCGAGGATTGGCTGATTGACGGTTTTTTAGATGTTGCTGTGTTTAATAGCAGTTATACTGTTATGCCTAAAATTGAATCGCGTAATGTATTTGAAGAGCGCTACATGTGCATTGCACACAAACACCATCCGCGTGTTAAGAATCAGCTCAGTTTAGAACTGTACCTCCAAGAAAATCATGCGGCAGTTAAGTCTTCAACAGGTCATATCGAAATAGATCAAAGACTAAAAGAATCAGGCTTAACAAGAAAAATTATGCTTGAACTTCCTCATTTTAGTGTATTACAAGATGTCATAACGAGTTCTGAGTTGCTGGTAACTTTGCCTTCTCGTGCCGCAAAAGTATATGCGCGAAATGGTGATGTAAATATTTTTGAATTACCATTTTCAGTTAAGCCCTTTAATGTCAGTGTCAATTGGTACAATCATCGAGATGACTTAGACGCTCGAACTTGGTTTATCAACAAACTTCAGGAATTATTTAAATTACTTTAATATCAAACAAAAATTTTAATCCTAGCCCCCGAGGGGACTAGGATTACCTAAAAAAATAACATTCGAACGATTAGATCAAATGTCTCTGGTAACAGATCCATACAAATCTTTTATGTTATCTAAATACGACTAAAAGTAAGGTAATGGGAAATTACTTTTAATCTAATATTTAATCTTACATATTCGGATAGTTTGGACCACCACCCCCTTCCGGTGTTACCCAAGTGATGTTCTGAGATGGATCTTTAATGTCACAAGTCTTACAGTGTACGCAGTTTGCGGCGTTAATCTGGAAGCGTTTAGAGCCATCATCATTTTCCATGATTTCATAAACACCCGCAGGGCAGTAGCGCTGAGCAGGCTCATCCCATTTGGGTAAGTTCACGTTCACAGGAATTGATGCATCAGCCAGTTTTAAATGTGCAGGCTGGTTTTCTTCATGCACGGTGTTTGAAACGAACACTGATGACAAACGGTCAAAAATCAATTTGCCATCTGGTTTTGGATAGTTAGGCTTAACTGTTGCTGCATCAACGGTTTTTAATGTGCTGAAGTCTGGTACTAAGTCGTGCAGTGTAAATGGCACTTTAAATACGTTTTGGTCGATGAAGTTAAATGCACCACCGCCGAACGTGCCAAATTTATGCATCGCTGGACCAAAGTTACGCGCGTTGTATAACTCTTCTTTTAACCAGCTGTTGTTGAATTTTTCAGTATAAGCTGTGAGTTCTTTGGAGAAGAAGTCTTCACCTTCGGTTACACGGGCAATCGCAAGATCACCACCTTTTTCAACGCCAGCAGCAATTGCTTCAAATACTGCTTCGCCACACAACATGCCAGATTTCATGGCCGTGTGAGAGCCTTTAATTTTAGCAAAGTTCAGGAAGCCTGCATCATCACCAATTAAAGAACCGCCCGGGAAAGTGAATTTAGGCAAAGAGTTGAAACCGCCTTTCACCACGGCACGTGCACCATAAGAAATGCGTTTGCCACCTTCCAAATACTGTTTCACCAATGGGTGGGTTTTCCAGCGCTGCATTTCTGCAAATGGGTACATGTGTGGATTTTCGTAAGATAAATCCACGATCATGCCCAAAGTCACTTGGTTGTTTTCGGCGTGGTATAACCACCAACCGCCAGAAGAACCTGTTTCACTTAAAGGCCAACCAGCACCGTGCATCACCAAACCTGGTTTGTGTTTTGCAGGATCAATTTCCCAAAGTTCTTTAATGCCGATACCGTAGTGCTGTGGGTCTGCATCTTTGTCCAAATTGAATTTGGCAATCAGACGCTTACCTAAATGACCCCGACAGCCTTCAGCAAAAATGGTGTATTTGGCATGCAGCTCATAGCCCGGAGTAAAGTTATGGGTAGGTTCACCATCTTTACCAATGCCCATATCACCGGTTTGAATGCCTTTGACTGTACCATCTGCATGGTAAAGTACTTCAGCAGCGGCAAAGCCCGGGAAAATCGAAACTTCAAGTTCTTCCGCTTTTTGACCTAACCAGCGGACCACGTTACCTAAAGAGATCACGTAGTTGCCATCATTGTGCATGGTTTTAGGCACCATCCAGTGCGGGGCTTCTTGTGCCTTTTCAGGCGACATCAAGAAATAGGTTTTATCTTCCGTTACAGGAACATTTAAAGGTGCACCTTCTTCTTTCCAGTTCGGGAATAATTCGTTAATCGCACGTGGTTCTAGTACAGCACCCGAAAGAATATGCGCACCGACTTCGGAGCCCTTTTCCACGACACAGACGGAGAGGTCTGTCAGGTTATTTTCAATGGCTAATTGACGAATCTTAATTGCAGCAGACAGTCCCGCAGGTCCTGCACCAACAACAACGACATCAAACTCCATTGCTTCGCGTTCGATTTCTTGCTCTTGCATATGAATAACATCCATTTTTGTCGTGAATGATCCGTTTTAAACAAGGACAGATCAGATAATTCCTGTTGCATATCCTGACAATCAAAAGTACAGGATTAGTATTCAAGGTGTACTTAAATTGCCAATCCCATCTTTTTAGAAAAACTCAATCATTGTTATTCAAATTATTGAGTTGCTTCACGAATCATGTTGCGGGCAATGATCACTTGCTGAATTTGCGTAGTACCCTCATATAAACGGAATAAACGTACATCACGGTAGAAACGCTCAATTGCATATTCACTGATATAACCGGCACCACCATGGATTTGTACGCCACGATCTGCGACACGGCCACACATTTCGGTGGCAAACATCTTGGCACAAGATGCTTCCGTGCTGACATTCTGTCCAGTATCACGAAGTCGGGCAGCATCTAACACCATACATTTTGCTGCGTAAATTTCGGCTTTAGAGTCTGCCAACATACCTTGAATCAACTGGAAGTTCGCAATCGCTTGACCAAACTGTTTGCGCTCAACAGCATATTGCAGGGAATCTTCCAACATGCGTGTAGCAGCACCCACGCTTAATGCAGCAATATGAATACGGCCTTTATCAAGTACCTTCATTGCAGTTTTAAAACCCACACCTTCAACACCACCAATGAGTGCAGAAGCTGGAATTCGGCAGTTTTCAAAAATCACATCACAGGTATGTGCACCTTTTTGACCCATCTTCTTGTCACGTTTACCCAGAGAAATTCCCGGTATTTTACTGTCCACGATAAAGGCTGAAATTCCACCTGCACCTTTAATTTCAGTGCTGGTACGTGCCATTACAGTAAAGACACCTGCATGTGGTGCATTGGTGATGTAACGCTTGGTACCGTTTAAAATGTAATGATCACCATCTTTTACGGCAGTCGTTTTTAAAGAGGCCGCATCTGAACCGGAATCAGGTTCGGTTAAACAGAATGAACCAATAATTTCACCACTTGCCAGACGTGGCAGAAAATACTGTTTCTGCTCTTCGGAGCCATCAATAATTAAGCCTGATGAACCGATCCCATTGTTGGTACCGATCAGTGAACGGAAAGAAGGAGAGGTACGTCCCAATTCAAATGCAATATAAACCTCTTCCTCCATGGTCAGGCCAAGACCCTCATAATCCTCAGGAATTGTCAGGCCAAAAAGACCCAGTTCTTTCATTTGCTGAACGATTTCAGCTGGAATTTCATCGGTTTCCGCAACAATTTCTTCATTAGGAATAAGAACGCCATCAACAAACTGACGGATCATATCAACCAGCTGATTTAATGTTTCTTGATCACGAATCATTTTCAAATCCTTGTATTTAATAAATCAAACTCGTCATCACTGGCATCAGAGAGTGATGATTACTTGTCTTGGAATGAAACCAATATGACAGAATGAAAATATAAATGCAACAAATATGATATCAAATACCGCTGTGCGGTATTTGATAAGCGCTATTTTAAGTTAAAAACATCATTATTTAATCGAAATTACATATATAGGGCTTTAATGTTTAAAAAAAACAAGTATATTTGATTTATTAAAACCGCTATGCGAAACATGTGAGTTGTTATGAATAAAGAAATTTTGAATTTGGATATTCAAAGTAATGGTGTGGCTATTGTCGAGCTACATCGCCCAGAGGCCCGAAATGCACTGAATTTGGAGCTACGCCAACAACTTGCTGCAACGTTTGCACAGCTCGCAGCATCTGATTCAGTCCGCGCAATTGTCATTACAGGTGGTGAAAAAGTGTTTGCAGCAGGTGCGGATATCCGTGATTTCACCACGGCAAAAACCGTTGATATGCATTTACGCCATACAGAACAGTACTGGCAGGCGATTATTGATTGCCCTAAACCGATTATTGCCGCAGTGAATGGTTATGCATTGGGTGGTGGTTGTGAACTTGCCATGCATGCAGACATCATCATTGCCGGAAAATCAGCCCAGTTTGGTCAGCCTGAAGTCAAATTAGGACTAATGCCGGGTGCAGGTGGTACACAGCGCTTACTGCGCGCGGTAGGGAAGTTTAAAGCCATGCAAATCGTGTTAACCGGCAAGATTTTTTCTGCAGAGGAAGCTGACAAAATTGGCTTGGTCTCTGAAGTGGTCGAGGATGATCAAACGATCGCAAAAGCAATTGAAGTGGCGACACAGATTGCCCAATTTTCACCGATTGCAGTTGAGCAAATTAAAGAAGTGACGACTTTAGGCGCAAATATGCCACTCTATGGTGCTTTGGCATTAGAGCGTAAAGCCTTCCAGATTTTGTTTGATACACAAGATCAGAAAGAAGGCATCAATGCCTTTTTCGAAAAGCGCAGCCCTCAGTATCAAGGAAAATAAGTCATGACGATTCAAAAAATGGCCTTGATTGGCACAGGCGTAATGGGAATGGGCATTGCGCAAATTGCAGCACAGGCGGGTGTTGAGGTCCGTTTATTTGACGCCAAACCTGGCGCTGCTGAGCAAGGCTTGGAAAAATTAAAAGCAACCTTAGATAAACTGGCGGCTAAAGGCAAGTTAACCGAACAGCAGCTTGTGGATACCTTAGCCAGATTGGTTGTGTTGGAAACCATTGAAGAGATTGCCGGCGTTGATTTGGTCGTAGAAGCGATTATTGAAAATCTGGAAATCAAGCAAACTTTGTTTAAACAGCTTGAAGGGATTGTGGCTAAAGAAACCATTCTGGTTTCAAATACATCCTCACTATCCGTGACTTCGATTGCATCTGCATGTCAGCATCAGGGACGTATCGCAGGTTTCCATTTCTTCAATCCGGTTCCACTGATGAAAATTGTTGAAGTGATTGCTGGTTTGGCAACCGATGAACACGTGGTCGCTGATTTGCTTGAGCTGGCACAAAAGATGGGACATTTTGGTGTACGTACCAAAGATACACCGGGATTCATCGTGAATCATGCCGGTCGGGCTTACAGTACAGAAGCCCTCAAAATACTGGGTGAATGTGTGACTTCAGTCAGTGAAATTGACCGGATTTTGCGTGACGGTGCGGGTTTCCGTATGGGGCCACTCGAGCTGTTCGACCTGACGGCATTAGATGTTTCTCATCCGGTGATGGAATCCATTTTCAATCAGTTTTATCAGGAAGCTCGTTACCGTCCGAGCGCTTTAACCCGTCAGATGCTGGCAGGGAAAAAAGTTGGCCGTAAGGTCGGTGAAGGTTTCTACCAATATGTAGATGGTGTCAAAATCAATGAAGAACCTCATCAGGCGGTGCCTCAGGTTTCAACATTTAATGCAGTCTGGATGAAAACAGATTTAGAACAGGATGAAATCATCCTAAGAAATTATCTACAAGCACAAGGATTAATTTTAGATACAGCCGAGCAACCGGCTGCAGACAGCTTAATTTTACTTGCTACTTATGGTGAAGATACGACGACTGCAGCTCTGCGCTTTGGGGTAGATGCAACGCATGCGATCAGTATTGATATGCTGACTGACTTTGCCAAACATCGCACTTTAATGCCATCGATTGCCACTGATAAAGTCTACATTGATCAGGCACATGCCATCTTTTCTGCGAATGACCATGGCGTCAGTGTGATTGATGAAAGCATGGGATTTGTCGCGCAGCGTGTATTGGCCATGGTAATCAATCTGGCCTGCGATATCGCACAACAAGGCATTGCAACTGTAGTAGATATTGATAAGGCAGTGAAACTTGGTTTGGGCTACCCACATGGTCCGATCTCATGGGGGGACGTACTGGGTTCATCACGTATTCTGCAGATTCTGGAACGTATTACGAAGAACACAGGTGATCCACGTTACCGTCCAAGTCCATGGTTGCAGCGTCGCGCCCGATTAAACCTGTCTTTGCTTCATACCTCAACGATTTAAAGGATTAAAATATGTTAAATGCTTATATTTACGATGGTCTGCGCACTCCATTTGGCCGTCATGCCGGAGCTTTATCTTCTATCCGTCCAGACAATCTAGCAGCGCATGTGATCAAATCGGTGGTAGAAAAGAACCACCTTCTAGCCAATATATTTGATGATGTGATTCTGGGAAATACTAACCAGGCCGGTGAAGACAGCCGTAACATTGCGCGTCATGCGACCTTATTGGCAGGTCTAGATGTAAAAACTCCGGCACAATCTGTTAACCGTTTATGTGCTTCTGGCCTTGCTGCGGTGATAGATGCTGCACGTGCAATTAGCTGTGGGGAAGGTGATGTCATCCTGGCCGGAGGCGTGGAATCCATGTCTCGGGCTCCTTTTGTGTTTGCCAAATCGGAAACCCCGTTCAGCCGTGATTTTAAAGTCTTTGATTCAACTATCGGTGCACGTTTTCCAAACCCGGCGATTGAAAAGCAGTTCGGTGATGACACGATGCCTAAAACTGGCGATAACGTGGCGATTGAATACGATGTAACGCGTGAAGATGCAGACCGTTTCGCAGCCGCTTCCCAAGCGAAATATGAGGCTGCCAAACAAGCAGGTTTTTTCGCCGGTGAAATCGTAGGTGTTGAGGTTGCTCAAGGGCGTAAATTGCCACCAAAACTGGTGGAAACCGATGAGCATCCACGTCCAAGTTCGGATTTTACAGCTTTACAAAAGCTCAAGCCCTTATTTGAAGATGGTGTGGTGACTGCGGGTAATGCATCTGGTGTCAATGATGGTGCAGCTGCGCTGATCATTGGTTCTGCTGCCGCTGAACAAAAACTAGGAATCAAACCGATGGCCAAAATCCTGTCTTCCGGTGCGGCAGGGATCGAACCGCGCATTATGGGTGCTGGTCCGGTAGATGCGATTAAGCTTGCGCTTAAACGTGCCAACCTTACTTTGGATGACATGGACATCATTGAAATCAATGAAGCCTTTGCACCTCAGGTATTGGCGTGTTTAAAAGGTTTGGATGTTACTTTTGATGATCCACGCGTCAATCCAAATGGCGGTGCCATTGCAGTAGGTCATCCACTGGGAGCCTCTGGAGCGCGTCTTGCCTTAACGACAGCACGTGAATTACAACGTAGCGGAAAAAAATATGCTGTGATCAGTTTATGTATTGGTGTGGGACAAGGTCTCGCCCTGGTTATTGAGCGCGTATAAAGGGAAGATAAAATGGGTGCATTGGAAGGTATTCGCGTACTGGATTTAAGCCGCGTACTGGCAGGTCCTTGGTGTGGTCAGATTCTGGCGGATTTAGGTGCGGAGGTCATCAAGGTGGAACGTCCCAAAACCGGTGATGATACCCGATTGTGGGGACCACCGTGGATGAAAGATGATCAGGGTAAAGATACGCTGGAAGCAGCCTATTACCAGTCTGCTAACCGCAATAAGCTCTCCATCGCGATTGATATTGCCACACCAGAAGGTCAGAAATTAGTTCGTACACTGGCAGCAGGATCGGATGTTTTAATTGAAAATTACAAAGCAGGCTCGCTGAAAAAGTACGGTCTGGATTATGACAGCTTAAAAGCGATTAATCCGAAACTGGTGTATTGCTCGATTACCGGCTTTGGCCAAACCGGTCCACGTGCGCCAGAACCTGGTTATGATTTTATCATTCAGGGCATGGGCGGTTTGATGTCTGTGACCGGAGAGAAAGATGACCTTCCGGGCGGTGGGCCGCAAAAAGTGGGCGTGGCTTTTGCTGACCTGACGACCGGGCTTTATGCCACTATTGCGATTCAAGCAGCACTTTTGAATCGTACCATAACAGGCCTAGGTCAGTATATTGATATGGCGTTATTGGATGTACAGGTTGCAACGTTGGCCAATCAAGGCATGAATTATCTATCTTCGGGTAAAGTTCCTGGACGTTATGGCAATGCACACGCGAATATTGTCCCGTATCAAGTGTTTAAAGCAGTTGATCAAGATTTTATTATTGCATGTGGTAATGACAAGCAATTTGTTGCTCTGTGTCATGCCATTGGTTTGCCAGAGCTGCCGAATGATCCGCGTTTCTTAAGCAATGCATTACGAATCCAACATCGTCAAGAGATCGGCGAATTACTCGGCACCCACTTTAAAACCAATTCTGCACGGCACTGGGTAGATGTGATTCACGCGGTAAAAGTTCCAGTGGGTTTAATCAACAATTTACAGCAAGCATTTGAGGAGCCTCAGGTAATTGCGCGCAATATGTTGGTTGAAATGAAGCATCCGTTAAAGGAAAAGTTAACGGTGATTGGTTCACCCATTAAACTTTCACGGACACCGGTGGAATATAAGAAAGCACCGCCAATGCTGGGTGAACATACTGATGAAATTTTAAGTGGCATTCTAGATGAAGAAAAGATTGCTGAACTTAGGCAGAAAGGTATTATCGGATAATATTTAAATATTGGGCAAAGTACAGTCTATCGAAGACTCTCCTTTGCCCTAATTAGAAGAAATGAATTATAATTTCCGCAGTGCGAAACAAAGTATGCTTAATTAGGCAGGAATAATATGATGAATGACGTGATTGATTCAGAACAGACAGAAAATCTTTTGACGCCATTACGTCACGAATTATTGAATCCTATTGAAGACATGCAGGATGAAAATGACCGTCAATATGTGACCGCATTGGCTAGAGGTTTAGAGCTATTACGCTGTTTTACCGCGAAATATCAGCATCTGGGAAATCAGGAGCTGTCGCAGATGACCGGATTGCCAAAAGCGACCATCACACGTTTAACCCATACGCTGTCGCGCTTGGGATATATCAAGCAAGTACCGAACTCGAATAAATTCCAATTGTCATCGGGTGTGCTTTCTTTTGGTTATTCGATGCTAGCCAATGTTTCTATTCGATCGATTGCCCATCCACATATGCAGGAGTTGGCGGATTATGCCGGTGCTGCGGTTGCCATGGCCACGCGTGATCGTCTGAATATGATTTATCTAGATGTCGTGCAGGGTAAAGGCAATGTCACGATGCGTCGTCCAGTCGGGACCTATTTACCGATTCATTTAAGTGCTATGGGAAGAGCATGTCTCGCAGCGATGCCTGCTGATGAGCGCGATTTTTTGTTAAATGCGATTCGGGAAAGGAATAAAGAAGACTGGATTAAAATTAATCGAGATTTAGACAAAGCATTTAAAGACTACCAAGATTACGGCTGTTGTTATTCGATCGGTGAATGGCAGAAAGATGTAAATTCTGTTGCTGTTCCCTTATTGCATGAACAACATGGACTCTTGGTGTTTAACTGTGGTGGGCCAAGCTTTATCTTAAGCCGTGAAAAACTCGAGGAAGATATCGCTCCAAGATTAATTTTGATGGTGAATAACATAAAAGCCGAAATTGGCTAAGCTTTTTAAAGCTCTAAAATGTATTTTTTCTTCGTGAAAAGGGGGATTTAGAATGCAGCTCTAGATTATTGCATTCTAACTACGAAATCACCCGTACTGGTTTAATCTCAATACTGAGAGGTATGCTCAGTCAGAATCAAACTTATACTGATACAGCTACTCAGTACTACCTGATAATCTAGATTTTATTTCTATTATCTTTAGATGTAGTTTCAGGTTTTGTTTAAAGTCTCATCCTGCTTTCTAGATTAAATATAAAACCGTTAGACTAAACTACGATTTGCAGACGACAAAAATATGTTGATATTTTTACTATTCATTAATAAATGAGACTTGGTATACCATATTAAAAAGCAGGCTTAATTGGTTGGCATACTTATTCTGATGATTGACATTGATTAAGTATCCAGTTGGATCAATGCGAGCTGTACAGGTGTCGTACCCGCATTCCAGCTTTTATGACCTTTCCCATAAGTGTCTGTGGTTAAGATATATGAGCCTGCGCGGAGAACCAACTCACTACCGTCTTCTGATTGATAGCCCATTTCACCTGCAAGGCAAATCACCCACTGTTTCTTTGGACTTGGGTGCCAGTCCCCTTGCCACCCTACAGATAATTCTACCATGACCATTGATTGTACAGCCATAGACTGAGACACTAGCATTTGAGGAGCAGGAGGAGCAAAGCTGATTGCTTCTAATTCTTTAGTTGCATTTGGGTTTACGCGAGAAACACCATTTTCATCAACATATAAATGTAAAAAATCCCAGTTATGCATCATTATTCCTCTAGTGACTCAAAGTTACCATGGTCTTTGGGACTGTATTTGGAGGAGTATACCAATTACCATGGTATTAATATTTATCATTTTGTACTAATTATTAATTTATCTTATTTTTGAATGCTCAAGGATATACGCATGGATGGTTTATCTGAAATATCTTGGAAGAATATAAAATACAATTTTTACCATAGTGGAGAGCTTCCAGAAGTTGTACAGCGAGACTCTCCCATATTGCAGGCTTGGGAAAGTGCAAAAAAAGCAGGCCTAAGTCCATTTTCCCAACTGACCACCTTATATGACTTTCAAATAGATCCACTTACAGGAGAGGACCTGAAATTTGCTACACTGGCTGATGGGGTATTGAATGATATTTGGCAACTTTTTGGGCAGCAGGATGTTTGTGTATTTTTAATTAATCATCAGCTTAAAATTATTGCAGAAAAACATAATCCTGATTTAGATCGACAGTATCATTTTTTACGAACAGGTCGTGTGATTGATCCCTCCATATTTGGCGCGATTGCTCCGACATGTAGTGTTTTATCTAAACAGCCTATGATTATGACGGGGCACCAACATTATTTGGATGAGTTTGCGAATTACTCGTGTGCCTCAGTGCCAATCTTTAATGGGGCAGGCGTCGTCCTTGGCGCTTTAGATATCACTTCACCTAAAGGTTTATTGGCGAGTAACTGGCTTCGGCATTTGCTTTATCAAAGTTATATTTTAGAAAATAAAATTATTCATTCAGCATTGCGACCCGAGCAGCGCGTACTTTATTTCCAACATTCTAAAGACTTACTTGAGAATGCTTATACAGGAATGATTGTGCTCGATGAGCATGGAAAAATTATCAAAGCGAATCAAATGGCTTTAAAATTGCTGAATTGCGCGATAGGTCAGTTGTTAGACAGAACTATCCATAATTTCTTTTTCACAGAAATTCTCAATCAACTGGATTCGAGTGATTCATTTTTAATTCAAAGTCATGATCATGCATTCTTTTATGCAAAATTAAGTCAGTTGAATATAAGTGCTCTAAAATATCCAAAGCAAATAGCAGCGAACCCTATTTTGGATCAGGCACTGAAAGCATTAAAAGCCGATATTCCAGTGCTTATCACAGGAGAGACGGGTACAGGGAAAGATCATTTCGCACAACAATTACATCAGCAGCTTGACCCAAACTTACCTTTTATTTCTATTAATTGTGGTGCTATTCCAGATCATTTACTTGAATCTGAATTATTTGGCTACGAAGGTGGAGCATTTACAGGTGCTAAGAAGCAAGGCGAAAAAGGGCTGATTGAACTGGCAGATCAAGGGATTCTCTTTCTCGATGAGATTGGTGACTTAGCTTTGCATTTGCAAGTCAAAATTCTAAGGGTTTTACAGGATCAGCAATTCTATCGTGTGGGTGGGCGTAAACCCGTGAAGTCTGCTTTCAAGTTGTTATGCGCAACGCATCAGGATCTTACATCTAAAATTGAACAGCAGTTATTTCGTCGCGATTTGTATTATCGAATCTGCGGTTTTCAAGTGCATTTAGAACCCTTACGTTTACGTCAAAATAAACAAGAGATTCTCCATCAAATTTTGGATCAGTTTAGTGTGCTCCAGTGGTCTGCCAAAGTGGAACAACAATTTAATGCCTATCCATGGTCTGGCAATATCCGAGAACTGATTCATATTGTTCGGTTATCGGCTGCATTTAATGATGAGAAGGTGTTGAATCAGCTTTATTTGCCAGATTGTCCATTGAGCGCTCAAAATAAAAATCAGTCGATGCTGAGTTTGGAAAACAATAATTTGAATGCCATGACCAAGCACATGGTCATGCAGGTGCTGGGTGAAGAAAATGGCAATATTGCGCGTACCGCAAAGCGTTTAAATATTTCCAGAACAACGGTCTATAAATACATCAGTAATTGACTGTTATTCCTGATGACCACTGTGGCGCTCTTGCAGATATTTTGAGAACTTCATTATTTATTACTTTTCCAAAGATACTTTTTAAGGGACTGTCCAGTAATTGGACAGTCCCTTTTTTGTTGTGTCTGGATTATGGACAGTATGAATTTTATCTTAAATTTAAGGTATTGATTTTTATTAATTTAAAAGTTGGCATGTAAGCTGCAATCATTGTTTCACTCATACTCAGTTGAGAAGGATGCTCAATGCTTTGAGAAATTTTGTAGGGATTGAAATGCCCTTGAAACCTTTAAAAAAGAGATGAGTGATTAAGGAAAATTTGGATAAAAGGGAACATGTTATGCATTTTAGGAATCAAAATGCGTTAATGCTGATGTTGGGCACTTTGTTGGCTCAGCATAGTTATGCGATTGATGTGAATGTAGGGGATTACACTGCTTTACCCAAAGGAACAAATGTTGGTGTGTTCTATTATCAACATAGTGAGATGGATGGTTATTATCAAAATGGTCAAAAAACCGATGCGGACTCGACCTCAGATATTGGTATCGCACGTTTAATTCATTTCACCGATATTGCGGGTATACGCGCAGATCCTCAAATTATTTTGCCATTTGGGTCGGTACGGAATACTCAAATTGGAGGAGCGCATTTAAATAATGCCTCAGGTTTTGCAGATCCGATTATTGCTTCTTCATTTTGGTTGATCAATCAACCTGAACAAGGAGCTTCTGGGCGTTATTTCGCATTAACTCCATTAATTACTTTACCAATAGGTAGCTACGACAAACACGATGTCGTAAATCTGGGTGAAAACCGCTTTAAATATGATTTGCAAATGGCATGGGTACAACCGCTTTATGGAAAATTGGGCCTAGAGTTTTATCAAGATGTCATTTGGTATGGTGACAATGATGAGGCAGGCGATGGTCATCAAACGCTGTCCCAAGATACCAGTTATCAAACCCAAATCAATTTACGTTATGACTTGAATACAACGCAAAGAGTTGCTTTGGGCTATGTGGCGAATTATGGCGGTGAACAATCCTTAGATGGCATTCACCTTGACCAAGATATGGAAAAGCAGCAGGTCAGATTCGAATTCCAACAAATGCTGAATGCCAAAACGCAACTGAGTACGCAGGTAGTTTCAGATACACAAGTCGAAAGCGGATTTAAAAAAGATTTGGGACTGAATTTACGCCTGCTTTACATTTTTTAATTTAAAGCATGCGTTATGACTACACATCCGTTGATCCAGTTTTGTAATGATCAAAATGAAGGGACATGTCGGTTGTTAAAATAAATCTTAAGAGGTAACTATGTCGATATTAACAAAAGAGATTTGGGATAAAAAACTATTTAACGGTGCATGGCAATCAGCTTCACAGACTTATAACGTCGTTGAGGTGGCAACAGGTCATGAATTAGGCGAAATTGGCTACGCTTCTGTTCAGGATGTTGTAGATGCTGCCCAACAAGCCAAGATTGCGCAGCAACAATGGTGGGCATTAAGCTATCAAGAACGCCAAGCTGTATTTGAACGAGCAGCCAATTTACTGACCGAAAATCAAGCCGAAGTCATTGAGTGGCTGGTCAAAGAAAGTGGCTCTTTACAGCTCAAAGCAGGCTTTGAAGTGAGCATTGCAATTCAAGTGCTTAAACATTGTATTGCTTTGCCTGCTGCTGATCAGGGCATGTTATTACCGACACAAAATGGAAAACTCAGTATTGCTAAACGTGTGCCTTTGGGCGTGGTTGGAGTCATTTCTCCTTTCAATTTCCCATTATATTTAGCCTTACGTGCTGTCGCTCCTGCCTTGGCATTAGGCAATGCTGTTGTACTTAAGCCTGACGAACGTACCGCAGTGTGTAGCGGTTATGCGATTGCCCGATTTTTTGAGTTGGCTGGTTTGCCAAAGGGACTGTTACATGTATTGCCAGGTGGCGCAGAAGTTGGTGAAGCACTGACCTTAGATCAAAATATTGCCAGTATTCAATTTACAGGATCTACTCATGTCGGGCGTATAGTCGGCGCCAATGCGGCAAAGACTTTGAAGAAAGTTTCCTTGGAATTGGGCGGTAAAAACTCACTGATTATTTTGGACGATGCAGACATTGAGCTTGCCGCTGAAAATATTGCTTGGGGTGTCTTTTTGCATTCAGGTCAAATTTGTATGACTTCGGGAAAAATCTTAATCCATCAAGAGATTTATACGCAAGTTAAACAGCGTGTGATTGAAAAGGTGAAAAATTTTGTCGTCGGTAATCCTTGTGACAGCAAAGTCACGATTGGACCACTGATTAATGCCAAGCAAGCCCAACGTGTAGAGCAATTGGTCAATGCCGCTGTTTCAGAAGGTGCTACATTGGAAATTGGTGGACGTGCAGATGGCGTCTTTTTTGAACCTACGGTGCTTGCTGACGTGACGTCGAATAACTCAATTTTCACCGAAGAAATTTTTGGACCTGTGGCTGTCCTGATTCCTTTTAGCACCGATGCAGAAGCCATTGAGTTGGCAAATGATGGAGATTACGGACTTTCTGCTGGAATTATTACCGCGAATGTTGGACGAGGCATGCAGCTCGGTGCACAGCTTAAAGTTGGTTTGCTACATATCAATGATCAAACCGTGAATGATGAAACCGTCAATCCATTTGGAGGTTTTGGTGCATCAGGGAACGGCACACGTATTGGGGGACCCGCCAATGTGGATGAGTTTACCCAATGGCAATGGATGACTGTACAGGCTCAAGCGCCACATTATCCTTTTTAATACATAAAACCATTTATTACAGGAAGTAATTACATGAACGAAATGAGAGACATCGTTGCTGCTGTGACAGCATGTAAAGGCGCAGATTTTGAATTGCAGCCTTTAAAAATTCGCCAACCGAAAGGTGATGAAGTCTTGGTAAAAGTTGTTGCCACAGGTATGTGTCATACTGACTTAATTGTGCGTGATCAATATTATCCAGTGCCTTTGCCTGCGGTTCTTGGGCATGAGGGTGCGGGCATTATTGAGGCGATTGGACCGAATGTCACTGACCTTCAAGTAGGGGACCATGTGGTGCTGAGTTATGGTTACTGTGGCAAATGTGCACAGTGTAATACGGGGAATCCAGCCTATTGCTCAGAGTTTTTTGGACGTAACTTTAGTGGCGCAGATTTAGAAGGGAACAGTGCAATTTGTACCCATGATCATGGCGTTGTACATGACCATTTCTTTGCCCAATCTTCTTTTGCGACCTATGCCTTAAGTCGTGAAAATAATGCGGTTAAGGTGACCAAAGATGTACCAATTGAATTACTTGGTCCTTTAGGTTGTGGTATTCAAACGGGTGCTGGTGCATGTATTAATGCGCTTAAAGTTACACCTGCCAGTAGTTTTGTGACATGGGGCGCGGGTGCAGTTGGTTTAAGTGCCTTACTTGCGGCAAAGGTCTGTGGTGCAGCTACCATCGTTGCAGTTGATATTGTTGAATCCCGTTTAGAGTTAGCCAAGCAGTTAGGTGCGACACATGTGATTAATAGTAAGACTCAAGACCCTGTAGAGGCGATTAAAAAAATAACGGGTGGGGGCATCAATTTTGCTTTGGAGTCTACTGGACGACCTGAAATATTGAAACAAGGTATTGATGCATTGGGCATTTTGGGCAAGATTGCCGTAGTTGGTGCACCACCTTTAGGTACCACAGCTCAATTTGATGTGAATGATTTATTGTTAGGCGGGAAAACGATTTTGGGCGTTGTCGAAGGAAGTGGTGCTCCTAAAAAATTCATTCCTGAACTGGTCAAGCTTTATCAGCAAGGACAATTCCCGTTTGATAAGCTTGTGAAATTCTATGCCTTTGACGAAATTAACCAAGCCGCGATGGATAGTCATAAGGGCATAACACTCAAGCCTATTATTAAAATCGCATAATATCTGGAGACATGATCATCCGTGATCATGTCTTTTTCTGAATAATAAAAATACAGTCAAATGAAGCCAATGGCTGCTAGTTTTTAATCGGTGAGTAGTAAAAGATGTAAACTTTGTAGCGGTATCGTTTCTGCATGAACAGCATGGGCTACTGGTATTCAACTGTGGTGATCCAAGTTTTGTATTAAACCGTGAAAATCTGGAAGAAGATATCGCTCCAATATTAATTTTGATAGTGAATAACATAAAAGCCGAAATTGGTTAAAATGAAGATTTAAACTCTAGAAAAAATATAGTAATTCATTTCTTTTATCATTAGGTAATGATAAGTGGCTTGCACTGTAATTATGTTACTTATATAAAAGGAATATACTAAATTAGTATATGAGAGTGATAAAAGACCATGATTTCATGAAATATTCTATCTATTCTGATGTTTAAAGGTGTGAAAAATAAAATATGGATCGATTAGAATGCAATCGAATGTTGATTGCAGTGATTGAACAGGGTAGCTTTGCAAAAGCAGCTGAACAACGTTTGACGAGTGTTGCACAAGCATCCAAACTAATTGCGCGTTTAGAAAATGAATTGGGGGTGCAATTACTACATCGTTCAACACGATCATTACGAACTACTGAAATTGGTCAGGCGTATTATTTTCAAGTGAAGCAACTCATGGCTGAATTTGATGAACTTGAAGTCAGTGTAAAAAATCAATCACGCACACCAAGTGGTCGAATCAAAATTAGTGTTCCCAATTCTTTTGGAGTAAATCAATTAAGTCACGCACTTGTTGAGTTTGCCCAGCGATATCCTGAAATTGAGCTAGATGTCAGTTTTACAGATCGACTGGTAAACGTTATTGATGAAGGCTTTGATCTAGCAATACGTATTGGACTTTTAAAAGATAGTAACCTGATTGCTAGACATTTATTGGATATACAAATTTTACTTGTAGCCGCACCAAGCTATTTACAACAGGTTCAATCACCGGAAAAACCTGAAGATTTATTAAAGCATCAATGTATTATTGATCGTAATTTTAAAGAACCTGAATTCTGGCGTTTTTCTTCCACAGAACAACCACAGCTAGAAGAAACTGTACAGTTAGAAGGCAGAGTGAACTTTGCAAACACTGAAGCTTGTCATATTGCAGCTTTAGCCGGACTAGGTGTTTGTAGAATCCCTGCATTCATTTGTAGCCAATCGCTTAAATCGAAACAGCTTATTCCACTTATGCCAAATTACTATATTAAAAGTAGTGGTTTATATGCTGTGTACCCACCATCACGTCACTTAGCCAATAAGGTAAGAAGTTTAATTGATTTCTTAAAAGACTATTATCAGAACCGTCAAGAATGGGATTTCTAATAAAATTGAGTTAATAATTTCTAAAATGGAAATAATATTTTGCTATACATGGTATTAATCAACAAATAAAAAATAATTATATTATTTCTATAACGACATCATTGTTGAAGGAAATGATTATGAATACTGCACCCACAGCTCCTTATGCGGCTTTACTCTTACGCATTAGCTTAGCCATTCTATTTTTTGCCCATGCAGGTCTGAAATTCTTTGTGTATACCCCAACAGGGACAGCACAATTTTTTGAATCTGTTGGCGTTCCTGGATGGATGGCTTATATCACTATCACATGGGAATTCTTAGGTGCAATTGCATTATTGGTTGGTTTTAAACCACGACTGGCTGCACTTTCCCTGATTCCAGTATTACTTGGCACAATTTTCACAGTACATGGAGCATCTGGTTTTTGGTTTACTAATCCGAATGGCGGTTGGGAATATCCTGCATTCTGGATTGTCGGTTTGATTAGCTTGGCTTTAATTGGTGATGGTCCGTTTCATCTAAAATCTTCTTTTAAGTCTTAATTTCATTCAAGTGCGGCACTTCTATAGGTGCTGTACTTTTGCATTAGAAAGGTTAAGTCATGTTAGTGAATGGACAGTGGGTCGAAAATTGGCAACCCGTACAAGCAGTTGATCATGAGGGTGGATTTGTTCGTCAAGTCTCAAGTTTTAGACATTGGGTCACAGTTGATGGTCAGGCAGGTCCAACAGGTGAGGGTGGTTTTAAAGCAGAAAAAGGACGTTACCATTTATATGTTGCATTGATTTGTCCTTGGGCATCTCGAACGCTAATAGCACTTGCACTGAAAGGACTAACCGATGTTATTTCGGTGTCTGTTGTAGAGCCTCAGTTGAGTGATTGTGGTTGGCGTTTTGGGGATTCATTTGATGCCAATCATGATGAGATCAATCATAAACAATATATGCATGAAATTTACACCATGGCAGACTCCAATTTCACAGGTCGAGCAACTGTACCTGTGCTTTGGGATAAAAAACGTCAAATCATTGTGAATAATGAATCAGCAGATATTATTCGTATGTTGAACTCTGGTTTTGGAGATTTTGCTCATACTGATTATGAATTGTACCCAGAGAGCTTGCAGAATGATATAGACACACTCAATCAACAAATTTATCAAAAGCTCAATAATGGTGTTTATCGTGCTGGATTTGCAACAACGCAAATTGCCTATGAGCATGCAGTTGGTGACGTATTCTCAATGCTAGATCAGCTTGAAGAACGTTTGTCTAAATATCGATATTTATTTGGTGATGTCTTTACTGAATCGGATATCCGTTTGTTTGTGACCCTTATTCGTTTTGATGTCGCATATCATGGTTTATTTAAGTGTAATCTAAAAAAATTGAGTGATTACCCATCATTAAGCCGTTATGTGCAAGAGATTCTGCATATCCCTGGTGTGGCAAATACGGTCAATTTTGAACATATTAAACAGGGATATTATTCCATCAAATCATTAAATCCTTTAGGTATTGTTCCTTTAGGTCCTGAAATTAAATTTGAATTATCTTGATAAGGTGAAAATCATGCATATTAAGCTGGTTATTTTTTTACATGGTGTTGGTAGTAATGGAAAGGATTTACTCCCTATTGGGGAATATTGGCAGCAAAATCATCCTGAATTGGAAATTTCCTCACCCAATGCACCCTTTCCATTTATGAATAGTACTGAAGCATTTCAGTGGTTTAGTGTTACTGGTGTAACAGTAGAAAATCGCTTGGAGCGTATAGAGCAAGCACGTCCTGCTTTTGATCAGACAATTAAACAAATTTTAGAACAACATCAATTGCAAAATCAGCTAGATCAGGTGGTATTTTGTGGATTCTCACAAGGTACTATCATGGCATTAGATGCTGTTGTAACAGGACGTTGGCCTGTTGCTGGTGTGATTGGTTTTTCTGGTCGTTTAGCGACGCCAATTCAAAATGATTTAATCATTAAACCTAAAATTTTATTATTACATGGTAAAAATGACACTGTAATACCTGTCACTGAATCTCTACAGGCTCAACAGTTTCTAACACAGGCTGGATTTAATAGCACACTGCATACCATTGATGGGTTGGGACATTCTATTAATCAAGAGGAACTAGAACAATGTACTAGTTTTTTCAATAAATAGGTACATATAGAAATTGAATACGTGAATTGTTCTTGACCAACTAGATTCGTGATGTACGAATCTAGTTTAGTTAAAAAAATAAAAAAATAAAAAAATAAAAAAATTATCAATACAGAACCTATTTCTAAGTAAATACAGCTTATTCATAAGCACCATTTTTATTAGTTTTTACCTAACTTAAAGGTGTCTATAAATATGGGAACTATTCGATGAATAAAATTTTTGGTTGCTTAGAATAGGTTAAAAATTGAGAGTGATTGATCTTGAGAGTGGCATGTTGTTTTTTAAATTATTTTTCTTTATATATTAGAATTTATCTTGAGATAAGCATTAGAAATAATGCTTATCTACCTATATATTGAAATAATTGAATTATCCACCGATTACAACAATCGGTTTAATGGTGATTCCTGATTTAGAATCCTCAAATGCTTGGTTAATATCGTTAAAATCATAAAATTTCACCAATTTATCAAAAGGAAATTTCCCTTCTTTATAATATTGAATGATTTTAGGTATATGTATTTGTGGTGTAGAGTCACCTTGGATGGTCCCTACAATTGTTTTACCTTCCATCAAGATATCATTGGTAAAATTTAAAGTCACATCTCCACCCATACCTACAATTGAGATTTTTCCTGCGACTCTTAATGCATCTATGGCATTTTTAATAACAATAGGGACACCAGTTGTTTCAATTGCATAATGAACACCACCATCTGTGATCTTTTTGATTTCTTCCACTACATTTGAATTTTTACTATTAATCGCATGAGTAGCACCAAGCTCTTTGGCTATTTCTAGACGATTTTCATGGATATCTACAACAATAATATACTTCAGCCCCAAAAGGTTTGCCGCCATCACAGCACTGAGTCCGACAGCACCAGAACCATAAATTGCTATAGATGTTCCTGGTTCAGGATGCAGACTATTCATCACTGTGCCACTGCCAGTTTGAATCCCACAACCCAAAGGTCCTAATAGTTTTAAATCAACATCTTTATCCACTTTCACAACATTATGCTTATTTGCTACCGCATAGGTGGCAAAAGATGACTGACCAAAAAATGTCGAGTAATCCTGACCATCTTTATGCAATCGATAGGTGCGATCCTGAAGTTTTCCACCAAAGTTGAGCTCAACGGTACGTACACATAAATTGTGATGTCCTGTAAGACATTGCGAGCAAGAATTACAATATGAGTAAGATAAAACCACGTGGTCACCGACAGTGACATTCGCAACACTAGAACCTACTTTCTCAACAATACCTGCACCTTCATGCCCTAATACTGCTGGAAATGGGGCACCATTTCCTTTAATCGACTCTGCATCTGTGTGACATATACCTGATGCAACGATTCTGATGAGTACTTCGTCTTCTTTGGGTTCATCAATTTCAATTTCTTCAATCACTAGTGGATAGTTTTTTTCTTTTGCAAGTGCAGCATTAATTTTCATACATTTTTCCTTAAATGTAGCTGTTATCTCGCCGAGTGCTCGATAACAGCGTGTTGTAGATATAATAAAATATTAGTTAATCAATCGAATTGAATGTGGCTCTAGATAAGATTTCAATGTCTCGTTAATATCTAATTCACGTCCAATACCACTTTGCTTGATACCACCGAATGGCATACCAAGTTGTAGCGAATCGAAACTATGACTATTAATAAATGTGCTGCCTGCCTCAATCTTCTGAGCAATTTCATAGGCACGTTCAATGTTGTCAGACCAAACTGAAGAACATAAACCTTGCTCATTATCATTGGCATATGCAATCGCTTGTTCAACTGAATCATAACCAATCAATGGGATAATCGGTCCGAATTGTTCTTGTTGAACAATTTCTAAGGAGTTATCGAGAGTTTTCACAACATGCGGTAAAACGTAGTATCCCTTATCCCATTGTTCTGGATTCAGTTTTTGCCCTAATTCACGTACTTCACATTGATCTGATGCTTTTGCATTTTCAATAAATTTCTGCACGATTGACCACTGTTTTTTATTGTTAAGTGGCCCAAAATTTGCGTCAGCATCTAAGCCATGCCCAACTTTGTATTTATCCACTTCTTCACATACAAGATCAAAATAATGATCAAGTTTATCTTTGGGTACATACACACGTTTTACCGCAAAACAGATTTGTCCGCTACGGGTAAATACACCTTTTAATAATTTTGGAAGAATCGCTTTAAAATCCGAGTCATCTAAAATAATAGCAGCGTCATTTCCACCTAATTCAAGTGTGACATCTTTAATCGATTGTGCTGCACTAGCCATAACGGCTGCACCTGTTGCAGTACCACCCGTAAATGCAACTTTACGTATAAGAGGATGGCTGGTCATAAGATTGCCTACATCTGCATCACCATGCACAACATTGATCACACCTTTAGGGAAGATTGCTGCAATTTTTGCTAACAATTGCGTTAATGCTAATGCCGCAAAAGGAGAGGGCTTTAACACTACGGTATTACCCGCCAATAAGAGTGGTCCAAGTTTCATCATGGTCAACACAATAGGCATGTTCCAAGGAACAATCGCTGAGATAACGCCTTTAGGCTTTTTGTGAATACGAATCCAACCGTTTTCTTCTGATATTTCTTTTGGAACCAAGAAGTCGTCTGGAGCTTGAGCATACATACTCATAACACCTGATCCTAAGTAAAAATCAGTTTCTGCTTCCCACAGCATACCGCCATGTTCAGAAACTAGTAGTTCCTTTAAATTATCTTTTTCTTGAAAAATGAGCTCAGATGCTTTTTTTAACAGTTCTTGTCTTTCAGCAATTGGTGTGTCTTTCCATGTTTGAAAAGCTTTATGAGCCGCTTCAATTGCTTTATTGACATCATCGAGGCTGGTATTGCTAATCGTTCCGATTTGCTGGGTGGAATTTCCCGGATCATACACAGGTTGAATCTGGTCGGAAGGGGGTAAGAACTCTCCGTTTATAAAACCAGTTATTTGAACTTGTGACATATGTGTTTCTCCTTGAAAGCACTCAGATCCATTCTGTAGTGTATCGATAGATTTAATATCTAGAAATTCAAAAATATGTATCTGATATTTTGAATTTAGATAATAATAGTCACAATAATGGAGATAAAGTAAGCTTTTTTGAGAGCTTATATTTCATGGAGTGAAAGTATGAGTGCCTACGATAAAGTAAGTGATTTAGAATTTTTTTTAAAAATTGTTGAAGCAGGCTCATTAACTCGCGCTGCAATACTGATGGAAAGCTCTTTACCGTCTATGAGTCGTCGTTTGTCTCAGTTGGAGCTACGCTTAGGGGTGAAACTAATTGATCGTAATGCGAGACGCTTCAAATTGACAGACAAGGGAGAATTTTTTTTAGAAAATACCCGACAAATTGTTTCGTTGATTGAGAAGATGGAAAACAATTTACAAGCTGAACAAGAGTTTTTGACAGGTCGTCTAAGAATCGCCTGTTTGAATCAGTTTGGAAAACAATATTTAGCTGGCTGGATTGCAGAGTTTAATCAACTCTATCCCCATTTAAAGATTGAATTACTCCTGTCCGATTCTAAAGTAGATTTAATGGAACAAGAACTTGATTTTTCGTTCCAAATTGAAGTTCCGCTAGAGCTTGATTATTGTGCAATACCTTTAATCGAAGGTAAAAAAATATATTGTGCTTCTCCTGAATACCTAGATAGATTTGGCATCCCCCTTAATCCTTATGATTTAAGAGACCACCGTTGTCTATGCCTCATCAGAAATCGTCATACTTTTAATGATTGGCCATTTTGGGATAATGGGAAAAATTTGAATATTAAAGCCACCCCATACTTATCGAGTGATAGTAGTGAAGTAGTTCATAATTGGGTATTAAATGGTCTCGGGATTGCTTATAAATTAAACTGGGATATCCAAAAAGATATTGCTTCTGGTGCAATTATTGAATGCTTGGAGACATTCAATCCGCTACATAAAAATTTATATCTGGTGTATCTAGCAAATAATCAATCACAACTTAAATATATTCATTTTATTGATTTTATTGAAAGTAAATTTAAAAAAACATAAGATATTGATGCTTTTAGAAAAGCATTAAAAAATGGTAACCGAGGTACTTATGAGTAATAAAGATATCCAGAAAAATTCACAATTGAAGCAGGACACAGAAAGGTCATAGCGTTAGCCCTATAGCCTATATGAATGACATATTTAATTAACTATTCAAATTTCTTCTTTTATCATGTCAATAACTTTTGGTACTAGGATATGGTGCCATAATGTTTGCGATTGAACGTTCTATAGATGTCCGTAATCCATCGAATAATTGAACCTCATTAGATGTTTGAAGATAGTCCAATATATTTTCGCTAAAGGATTCTATGATTGCTTTGGGATTTCTGATTCTAAATTGGTCACTTTCAGCTAATTTGATGAGATGTGTAAGATCTGGAAATGCTTTACTACTAGCCAGTTTGAGGGCCATTTTATTATCAATTGATTTATAAATGAGTGTATGCGTAATATCAAAAGGTGGTGAAACAAAAATGTTCTTCATATCTGGGGAATATTGCAAAGCAAAGTTTTTAAGATGTGCATCGCCATTGCCGATTAAACAGTTGAATACAACGTATTTATAAATTTTTTCAACTTCAGCTGCGCTACGAGTATATAGATAGGTCGCTTTCAGAAGTGTTTCATAGCTACCTGCATATTTCGCATTTGGGTCATTTGACTTTTTCATGAGCGTCGTAAAGTCTTCATAGCCTAGTTTTGTACCATCGCTGGATTTATCAAACCGCTCTACCACATATGTTTCTAAATTTTCAGACAAATAAGTCTTTGGTGTCTCAAGTCCACAATGCGATGCAGCCTGCATACAGACAAATTCATTGACTGTGAGTAATGGAAACTCAGAATCAAACGACTTTACAATCAAATCCCTCTGTTGAACTGTTATATCCGTTTGAACAGTAGTAATAGCATTTGGAATGCTTACCTTGGGTTGCATACCAGCCAATGATGTCCTGAGATAGTATTTTTCTAATAGTTGTGGGAAAAGAGATTCTTTACTACGGTAGGATAGAATTTCACTTAAGCTCAAGGACTCAGCTTCGGGCAAATTTAACTCACTTTTGTATGAGAGCATTCCGATGCCTTGATCACCTTGCAGTGCCAATAAATACATATCATTGACCTTGGCATATCTTGAAAGCTTTTCAGCGATTAATCTACGATTAAACCCTTCAGGTAGGTTTTGAGCAAATATTGGGTGAATTGAGTCTGACGAATAACCATCCATGCCTCTTTGAGTCATAGTAAGTGATATATGTTGTTTTTCTTGTGTTGGCTGATAGTGGTGCACTGAACCATATGTCAATATGCCTAATTCAGCTTGATTAGCACACACTGTGATATTGGTGATTTTGGCAGGAAGGTTGGTTTGTGTATTCATTCGTCATCTTCAGCAAACATATTTTCAATCTCATCCCAATGGGGTAGTGAATGTCGCTGTGGAGATACATCAAATTGTAAACCAACTGCATCAAGCACATGCTCAAATATGTCAAAAGAACCCATAAATCGCCCATTCTCGATCTCTGATATGGTGGTTTTATTGACAGTAGTTTTTTCTGAAAGTGTCTTTTGTGTATAGCCTAGCGCTTTTCTTGCTAAACGTATCTCTTGACCTATTTCTCTTCTAGAAGCCATATGAGTTAATTGTTCCTAAAATATGTTAGCTATATAGATAATATGAAACCATTTATACTCAATGTTAGCCATATAGCAAATTTTTTTATTAATATTTTCTTGAGATATATCTTTAGAAAAGCTTAAGAGTACTGAAAACTTAGATTCACACTTTAACGCCACTCATTGTATCTATAGTTTCGATAAAAACTCCCCCCTTAATTTGATTGGCTCAAAGGCTTTACTTTTAACTGAAGAATACCTAATAGATTTAAAATTTAGTGATGACTTCTTTTTGATTAAATTGAATTTATTGCTGACATAAGTTTTTATTTCACTTATTATTTTTAGATAAAGAATTCGTAAGATGTGTACTGAGATAGGATAACAACCTAGTCTCGTACAGGTAAAGTATAAGAAGAGATCATATCGTGTCTAATGTTAATTATGAAAAACAAGCACAAGATTATTACGGGAAGGCTCCCATTATAATTCTGGGCAGCGGAGCCTCTGCTGCACATGGGATGTCAGGCATGTGGGCGCTTGCGAAACATTTGATTGAAAAAACTGATGTTTCGGAATTATCTGAAGAGGAGTTAGAGTGTTGGGGGATTTTCTGCCAAAAACTTACAGATGGTGTAGATCTTGAGACTGCACTCCATCAGGTAAACGTATCGAAAGAGCTGACGAACAGGATCATTAACTCTACTTGGTCACTTATCAATTTTGAAGATTGTAATGTTTTTGATAATGCACTTCAAAATACTGAAATGTTTCCATTAAGCCGCCTTCTTGAACACATGTTTGGGACAAGCAACAAAACCATAAACATTATCACAACAAATTATGACCGCTTAGCAGAGTATGCCTGTGAACAAAGAAAAATTCATCATTATACTGGCTTCACACATGGATTTTTCCGTCAATTAGCCACTCCTAATGAGTTGACCTGCGCACGTAGAGTAAATATTTGGAAAGTACATGGTTCTCTAGATTGGTTTCAATCGCCATTTGAAGATACTATTGCAATTTCTGGTATACAGAAAATACCTAATAAATACACTCCACAAATCGTGACCCCTGGAACTCAAAAATATCAGAAAACTCATTTTGAACCTTTTCGCTCCATTATTAATAGCGCTGATATTGCTATTAATCAAGCTGGTTCATATTTATGCATTGGATATGGATTTAATGATGAGCATATTCAGCCTAAACTCATGGCTAAATGTCATAGACAGAGAGCACCAGTCACCATAATTACATATTCGCTTTCTGATTCAGTTAGAAAACTTATCTTTGATGGAAGAGCACAAAATTACTTAGCAATAGAAAGAGGAGAAACAGATAACCAGTCTGTAGTCTATTCTTCACTAGGTGAAGCACCAATTATAGTAGAAAAGAACATCTGGAGTCTCGAAGGTTACCTGTCACTCATCATGTAGAGAAGCAATATGCCAATATTCAACTTTAGGGATGAAAATGCCCTTGGAAAGGTCGCATCTGTCGACACAACAAATGTTATTGTGGAAGTGAATAATATCACTCATCTAAAACGACTACAGGTAAACCATCTAGCAGTACTTCAGAGCAGTCGACCTGGGCAACATCTCATTGGCCTCATTACACAAGTAACTAGAAAGCGAGGGGTTGAAGATCTCACCAATGATGGAATTAATGATCAAAATTCTGAATTGAATCTTTGTCGTATCAGTTTAATTGGAACCATGCTAGATCGAGATGGAGCAAACGAAAATGTCTTTCGAAGAACACTAGAAAGTGTTCCTGAAATAGATGCGAATTGTTTCTCTCTTGAAGGAGAAAATCTCACTGGATTTATGCGCACACTTTCCAGTGTTTCAGCTGATGGAAATGCTTTGACACTCGGGAAATATACCTTGGACGAGAATGCGGTAGCGTATCTGAACGGGAATAAGTTCTTTCAACGTCATGCCTTCATTGGAGGAAGCACAGGTTCTGGGAAATCATGGACAACCGCAAAAATTATTGAGCAGATGTCTAGGCTTTCAACTGCAAATGCTATTGTTTTTGATCTTCATGGAGAATATGCACCATTGACAGAGCCAAGCATTCAGCATTTTAAAGTTGCTGGACCAGCTGATGTTGAAGCTAAGCGCACTATTTCTGACAATGTGCTTTATCTTCCTTATTGGTTACTTTCTTATGAGGCATTGGTCTCCATGTTCGTGGATCGTAGTGATCAGAATGCACCTAATCAAGCGATGATTATGGCTCGTGAGATTAATCATGCAAAAAGAAAGTACCTTGAAGATAGTAGTCAACAGGATTTATTAAAACATTTTACTGTTGATAGTCCTGTTCCATTTGATCTCCATTTTCTTATGGAGCGATTAAATTCGATAAACGTTGAAATGATTCCTGGTGCTAGAGGTGAAAAACAAGGTGATTTCTTTGGGAAGCTTGCTCGCATGATTTCCAGACTTGAAAACAAGATTTCTGATAGACGCCTCGGGTTTATATTCAGTGGTGGAGGGGATATTCTTGATTTTGATTGGCTTGAAAAATTTGTTAGTTCAGTACTTGGTAGTACAGATGAAAATGGTAAGGCCGGTATCAAGATCATTAACTTTTCCGAAGTTCCTTCAGATGTGCTCCCTTTGATAGTATCCCTTGTGGCACGAGTCACATTTTCCGTACAGCAGTGGACTCCATCTGAACTTCGCCATCCAATTGCACTTCTCTGTGATGAAGCACATTTATATATGCCCCAGCGCAATATGGCAGACTCTGCCGATGATATTTCATTGGATATATTCGAGCGTATTGCAAAAGAAGGTCGTAAATATGGTGTTAGCTTAATTGTAATCAGCCAACGGCCATCTGAAGTTAATAAAACACTACTAAGCCAATGTAGCAACTTTGTGTCTATGCGATTGACCAATGCAGAGGATCAAAGTGTTATCAAACGACTTCTTCCTGATAGCCTTGGTGGTTTTAGCGATATTCTTCCTACCCTAGATACTGGTGAAGCTTTGGTAGTTGGTGATGCAAGTTTATTGCCGAGCCGTATCAGAATCGATGAGCCGAAGAATAAGCCGAATAGTGGTACTGTTAATTTTTGGGATGAATGGCAAAAACCTGTTAAAGAAAAACGTTTATTTGCTGCTATAGATAACTGGCGGAAACAAAATATTCAATAATTCTAAAAGTCATTGGGGTATAGCCCCAATGACTTAATTATTTCTATTTTTTAGAGGGAATTCACTTTATTTCAAAATCTCTAGAAACGTTAACACTGCAATTAAGCCTTCAGAATCTTTTATCTGCTCAGCAGGAATACCGCCTGTTCCTTTATTAAAGTTTTTCATAAAATGTTGAATCAGCCTAATATCGTTACCATTTAAAGCATGTAAGGATTTGAAGATTCGGATGAGTATTAACGCCCTCTGACCAGATTCAGATATTGGATCTATTTCCGAATTACAACTTAATCTAAGATCAACCCCAAGAACAGTTACAAGGTCATCTTGACTAACTTCTAGAAAATCAGCAGCTTTTAATACGGCTTTTACTAGAACCTCATTTCCGTTCATGCTCATAAAAAATACTACTCTAAAAGTTGTATATAAATTATTATTAAAACTCATTATAACGAGTATATTTGAACTGTGCCAAGTATCCTATACAGTAAACGGAACTCAATTATAAGTAGCCATATGCGCCACATATAGTCAAAAATATTAAAAATCTACTTAACTAAATAAAAATAGAATTTTTCTACAATGAGGTTATATGAAACAAGCTAACGAATTAAAAGTAGGAAAGAGTACGATAACTAAGCTGTCACTCAATGATCATGAACACTCGCCCGATTCAGTTTTAAAATCATGGTTAAAGTCTAATTTCTTTTTTATTGAAGAAAATCAAACTTTAGGAGGCAGGGGACTTAGGCCACCACAATTAGGTGGAATATTTGCAGCTCTGGGCTATGAAAAATCTGATGAGAAAAATGCAGCGACAATTGTTATGCCAACTGGCACAGGTAAAACTGAAACGATTCTATCAATTGTAGTTGCTGGGAAGTTTAAAAAAACTTTAGTTATTGTTCCGTCAGATGCTCTACGAGAGCAGACAAAAACTAAGTTTGTTGAACTTGGCTTATTGAGAGACTTAGGTCTAGTTACGAATGATATGCTTAATCCTGTAGTTTCAACCATCAAACATGGGATTACTAATACAGAAGAATTATCCAAAATATTAAAAGCTAATGTTCTAATAGCATCTGCGGCCTCATTATCAAAATTTTCAAAGGAGTTTTTTGATAAGCTTACTAGTGAATGTACACATTTAATAGTTGACGAAGCTCATCATGTAGCAGCTTCTACTTGGGCAAGGATTAAATCACAATTTAGAGATAAATCTGTCTTTCAATTTACAGCCACTCCATTCCGAAGTGATGGTTCAAGGGTGGAAGGAAAAATAATCTTCAATTATCCTTTGAAACGGGCACAAGAGGAAGGATATTTCAAGCCTATCGTATTTCATCCTGTGCGAGAGTTTGTTGAAGAAAAGTCAGATGAGGCGATAGCTAAGCAAGCTATATTGTTATTAAGAGAAGATTTAGAAAATGGCTTAGATCACATAGTTATGGCTAGAGCTTCATCTATGAAGCGGGCTAAAGATATTTTTAATATATATTCGAAAGAAAAAGACCTTAACCCTGTATTGATAGATAGTAAAACTAAGAAGAAAGCAGAAGTTCTTAAAGCAATTAGAAATAGAGAACATAAGATCATCGTATGTGTAAATATGCTTGGAGAGGGATTCGATCTTCCTCAGCTGAAAATTTCAGCCATTCATGATCCCCATAAAAGTATAAATGTAATGCTCCAATTTACGGGTAGGTTTACAAGAACGACTAAGAATGTTGGTGATGCCAAGTTTATTGCAAACATCGCCAACCCTAATGTCAATGAAAGTTTGGAAGAACTTTATAAAGAAGATTCAGATTGGAATACAGTAATTAGCAGTATTAGCTCTAGAAAAATTAAAAATGAAAAAGAATATCAAGCATTTCGAGAGGAATTTTCTGAACCTAGTAAATTATTAGATTTGGGATTAACTCCGAGTATAAGTACTACTATTTATAAAATGAAGTTTGCTAAATGGAAGCCAGAAAAGTTTAGTGAGTTTGGGAATAAACAGTTTCAGATCGTAGATTCAATAATTAATGACGAACAGGATACATTGGTTTTTTCTGTTAAGTCTTATTTGCCTGTAGGCTGGACTAGTTCTAAAGAGCTTTTCGATGAATCATGGGATTTATATATTGCTTTCTATGATAAGGATACAGATTTACTTTTTATCCATTCTTCTTCGAAAGATGGATTGGTCAAGAGATTAATACAACTAATTGCTGAAGATGCTATTCAGGTTAAGGGTGAATATATATTTAGAGCGTTGGCAAATTTAAAAAGATTAAAGCTTCAAAACGTTGGTCTTAATAAAAATAAGAAGGGGCTGCGTTATTCTATGCATACAGGGACAGAAATTAATGATCAAATTCCTGACATAGAGGCAAATAGAGCAACTAAATCGAATATTTTTGGTAAAGGGTATGAAAATGGTCAGCTTGTAAGTATTGGCTGTTCATATAAAGGTAAAATTTGGGCAATGGATAGTGATTCTTTAGACCAATGGGTAGCATGGTGCAAAGGAGTGGGTACTAAAATACTAGACGATACTATTAATACAAATGATGTTATGAAAACAGCCATGCAAACTGAAGAGTTGGAGGAGTTCCCAAATATTCAGGTGCTTGCTGTTGAATGGCCAATAGAGATTCTTCGAAAAAATGAATCGAAAATAACCGTTAAAGCAACTAAATGGGAAGAGTCACTAATAAATTGTGATCTAATTTTTAGTGATGAACAGAATCTAGATATGAAAGAGCTTCAGATCTGTCTAAGAACACAATATGGACTTAGTAAAATCACCATGAAGATTAAAGGTCGTGGAGAAGTAGTCTTCCATTCAGAAGATAACCTAGACATCAAGATAGGTGAGCAATCATATTCAATTGCTGAGTTCTTTGAGGAAAACTCTCCGACGCTCTTTTTGAGAGATACTTCAATAATCGATGGTGGTTTTAGATTTTACCCCAATGATAATTACGCTTATAAGTATGACATTAATAATACAGAAGACTGGGATTGGCAGGGTGTTGATATATCCGTTGAATCACAAACAACAAGTAAGTTAAAGCATTCAATTCAATACTCTACGATTAAAAAAGTTATGAATGACTATGATCTTATTTTTGATGATGATGGCGCAGGTGAAGTTGCTGATATCGTCGCAATAAAAAACATTGATGATAATAAACTAGTCATAGACTTATTCCATTGTAAATATTGCTCTAAAAAAGATGGTGTAGCTAAACCAGGTGCTAGAATCGATGATGTATACCAAGTTGTAGGGCAAGCAGAAAAAAGTGTTAAGTGGTTTGCAGATAAAGAAAGATTAATTTTGCGTTTAATGGAAAGAGAGCGAGATCGTTTGAGCCAAGGTAAAGCTTCTAGAATCGATAAAGGTAAGTTCGAGGACTTAATCAACTTAGCAAAAATTGCAAGGTATGCTGACTTTCAACTAGGTGTCGCAATTGTTCAACCCGCAATTTCCAAAGCTAAAATGTCAGATGATCAATTGACTGTGATTGGTGCTACTGCTGCATATATTAATGAAATTAGTGGTTTAAAATTAAGAGTGATTATTAATAAATAGCTAACGTTAATTAAAGATTTACGCAACCTGAATGAATAATTGATCATGTAACAGGAAATAACCCTCAAAAATATAAGAGAAAATAATTTAAAATTTAATCAATATAATTGACCTATTGTGATTTTATTACGAAAAATAGTTCAAATCATTAATCTTTATTTTTATGCTTTTAAATACCTCGAAACTATTAAAATTATAAAGAATAATTATCCCAAATTTTAAATTTTTTATAACTTTTACTTTATCAAAAACTGATAAATCATCAAAATAAATAAAATCTGAAATCAGGTCCTTTTCAGTTGAAAACACACTAATATCAACACATAAATCAAAAATACTCTTAATATCTACATAAGCCCCATCGTAACACTTTAAAATATTTTCACAGCAAAGCAGATTAATAAACCACTCCTGTAAAATAAGTATGTTTGCACAATTTTTATAACTTAAAAAACAGTATTTTCCTGAATCAACTTTTTTTAAAAATCCTTTAAGGTTAATAAAATAATATGAATCTAATTTTTTAACTAATTTAGTATTTATTTCAACACCAAATCCATGTATTGTATACTTTCTCAAAACTTCATTTAAATTATTATAAAATACAATATTTTCAAGATTGCAAATAATATCTTCGATTTCAATTAAAAAAAATATATAATCAGCTACAAAATTAGATACTTGTCTAGAATAGACTCTATCTATAAATAAATATTTTCTTAAATAAGATTCAAAACAATTATTTTTATTAATAAGAAGATCATAAGATTGATTGAAGCAACTAGAAAAATACCTTGTTGAGTATGATAAACTATTTGGAGAATAATACTTAAATTTAAAAAAATTATGGAAAATTTTAAAAATATCTGAAATATTATTACTTGTATTTAATCTAAAAATATTTCCAGAAAAGATGTTTTCATGACATTTTTTACAAAAAAAATTATTCAATATATTAAATGAATATAAAGAACCACAAAATGAACATCTACAACTTATTGGCAATTTATGATGGCAACAAACATAATCTTTAATGTACCAATCTTTTTTTATGTAATTTAACTCTTTAAAACACTCTAAACAAAGATATACATTTGCAGAAATGTAGTACTTTTTATCTGTTATACAAAGATTTTTAATTTCATTACAATTTAAACTCGTGTAAGTTGAAAATAATATTTTATCAAAATTACCTTTAACGATATCAATGAGACTAATTTTAGTTCCCAAAATGGTTTTACATATGATATCAATAGATGAGTAACCATTTTCAATGCGCAATCGTTCTAAGTAACTCAAAATATATTCATCATCTAAAGGGGCAGGACGTACTAAAAACTTAGTACTAGATAGGAGGGACATTATCTTTTCTCCTTGCAATAGATCTAAATGCCTTTTTTGTACTTAGTGTAGACCCTACCAATGCCCAAGACATGAATGTCTCATAACTCACACTAAAGGGATTTTGAAAATTAGGAAAAATAGACTCATTTCTAAAAATTGATTTATTGTAAATATATTCAAAATATTCACGTTTTATTAAATTGGAATCAATATTAATCGCATGTCTAAAAACCAATTTTATAAATTTCATTATATTAGCAACAGTACCATTTGCAGCAAAGAACAGAGGTAAATAAAATTCTTTATCCAAGAAGAAATTATCTTCGAATTCAAAATTCGACTTATCTTTGATTATAGATAAAAATTTTACAAACTCCGCATCACCATTTACTGTGGATACATTAAATGGATCAATAGAATGTGAATAGTAAAACCGGCGCCTCAGTTGAGAATTTCTTAATAAGATTTCTTCAGATTCTGGAAGACCCAGAAGTACAATAGGAGTTTTGGAATGATTAATAAGACTCTTTAACCAATTGGAAACATCATCAAATTTTCTATCGCTAGCATTATTAATTAAATGTTGGAATTCATCAATAATTATTAGCTTAACACGGCAATTATATAATAATTTGTATAATTTATTTGTCATACTAACTTTTGTACCTGATGCTGGATTGGGATCTCCTAAAGCATCTAACATTGTAGAAGCTATATCTTTAATTGATGCTTGAGATGGAATTTCGACAGAAAAAACAGGAACACATGTTCTATCAGCTAACTCTTCCCTAGGATGATTCTGAAGATAATGCTCTATTAAACAAGTTTTACCTACGCCGCTATGTCCTGTTATAAAAAGGCAATTAGGTTCGGAAGATACGCCAGATAAACAATATATTTTTTCAATTACGTTTAAGATTTCTTGTAATCGTGGATATACAATATAAATATTCTCAATTTCTCTCAATCTAATATCATTATTATGGGACATAAGATTAATCTCGACTAAAAATACTCCAGTTATCATTATCATCTATTTTTTCATCTAAGTCTTTTATCTTATCGTAATCAGATATTGGACTACCATCATTTCTTGTAAGCTCTGGATCATTATTAAATATGCTAGAAGACACATTCTTATAGTATAAAACTTTATCTTTTCGCTTAGCTTTTTTATTTTTATCACCTAAACTGAGCAAATATTCATTAATTCTATTAACAGCTGAATATATTTTATCTCTATCACTTTCATTTTTAGCATCTTTGCTGGAAATTTTTAAAATACATTCATGTTGGAAAACAGTTTTATTCCTTGTATATTCTTGATCAACGGCATTAACTTTAAAATATTTTTTCAAAAGATTTGAAAAAACGTAAATATAAGAAATGTCCTCCCAATTTCTTTTTAACTTAACTTTACAATTACCTAAAGTATTTCTTCTAATAAAATTTAAGTTCTCATCATTATAGTAAATATTATCTATAGAAATTCCTGATTTTGAAATTGAACGCTCTAAAGTTTTACCCATAATAATATTTATTTCATCATAGCTAAAAGGTAATGAAACAGGACTATCTTTTTGAGAATCTTTCCATAAAGTATAAGGTGTTCCTCTTTTCCGTTGATTGTAAGTATTGTGATATATATCAACAATATAAATATACAGCACTTGAATGAAATTATGATATGGAAGTGAATATTTTTTATTTTCACTTCTATGATAACTACCTGGCAAGTTATCTATCAATTTTTTATTTAAGGTACTAAAAAAATTTTCAATATATCTTTTATACCATGGATGATAGGGTGGTGCATATTGGATATTCATACCCAACTCAAGACATATACTTTTAAAGTCATTACTATGAAATTCTTTACCATTATCTACTATTAAGTTCTCCATAATTCCATACTGAAACCATCTTGACTTTAGTCCTTCAATATTTTTATGTATAACTTCTTTAGGGAGTATTGCAGATTTTATAGCTTGAATAACACAATTTGTATTTGGTTTACCAAATCCAATATATAAGCCCAGTATACTTAGAGAGAAATTATCTATAAGTAAAGTTAATATTGGCCGCCCTAAATTAACATCATCATAACTTACTTCTATATCTAAAAAAACATGATCTATTTCGACGTATTCTAGTATTCTACTAGACTTAATACCTTGCTTGTATGTTTTATATTGTTTAATAGCTTCAATGTTGCCATATCTACTTGAAACTACAGTTTTTTTATCAATAAGATTAACAAATTGACGTATTGTTTCATATGCTGGTTCTTTTAATTTTTTGTCTTCAGCTATATTTTTTTGCCATATTAAATTATTTATTAATCTATGTAACTGCCTTATTGTTACTCTTTGACTATTTAAATAGAAATCATTTACAGCATTTTTTATTATATTTTCAACTTCTTCACTTATTTTAGGTATTCTAATTTGTTTGGCTATTAAATAACTAAAATCTATCTTACTATCAATCACATATCTCTTATTCCAGTTGTATAAAGTTGCAACACAAGGTGGATTAGGATCACTAATTTCCTCAGATACTTTATTTATTATATTAATTAATTCATTAGTTCCACAATGCTCCACTTTTAAGAAGTATGTTAAATATCTAGCGATTCTAATAGCATTTTTTTGTTTTTTATCATCTAATGTATTTAAATCAATAGAATAAAATTCAGGGTTATAGGTGTAGGGTACTATAAAATTAGCTCTATATTCTTTATAGAACTCATCCTCAGTCATTCTATATAGTTTTTTATTATCTAATTTTTGTAAAGTAAAGCATAGCTCATTGATACTTATTAGCTCGTAAAGTACTCCTTTCCAAAGAAATTTATTTCCCGCTTTAATTTCTAATTTATTTTTCATAACTTAAGCCTCAGAGAGATTTTTAAGTCACCATTAATTTCACGATTTACATCAAAATTAATAAAATTATTATACATGGCTGCATATATATATTTAATATCAATTAAATTAGAAAGCTTTTCTAAGCTTGTATCAAAATTAAAATTAAATTTTTCCTCGAAAGACAATCCTGAATATTTATATAAAAATTTTATGTTTTCCAACCTTGGTTGCAATCTAATTTCATCTTCGTATAATATTTTGTAATTAATTTTTTCTATTTTGAAATACTCAGTTAATAATTTTAGTTTCTTGACAATTTTTGGATTTTCTAATGAGTTACTGAATTTAACCTCAAAATACTTAAAACTCTTATCAGTATATTCAACATAAAAATCAGGAGTATATTGAACTTTATTACCATCATAGTTTAAAAAAAAGGTTTTTGGTTGAGAAAAATACTTTTTAATATTTTTGTCGAATTCTAATAAATAGCAAAAATCTCTTTCAAGTTGAGATTCCCAAGCGATCTGTGCATTCATCTTTTTACTGGAAAAAAGTCCAATAACTTTGCTCAGACCATTTCTATTATTAATTCGTCTAGCAGGGTGATAGCTTTCCATAGAGAACCCCTCGATGTTCCTATATCACTACTTTACATGTTGAAACTGTAACTCTCATCAGTAGCAATGTATTCTAATAGTTAACTTGTATTCTAATAGTTATGTAGTCGTTATTCTAATTTAACTAGTCAAATTCTAAAAGTTAACTAGTCATTGCATGCGTTGCGTAGGCTACAGTCTTAGATATTCTATTTAACATAATATACATTATACGAACTAAGTGTAATAATAATTCTGTTGTCTATATAACATCATTACGTAGGTAAAAAATTATTAAAGTGTACTTTTATGTGTTGTTTAAAAAATATTGAGGTTAAATATTAGCTACGATATAGATATGCACTTGGTCAATGGTTCTATATGGTTCAGCCAAAGTGCTTAATTGTGGTAGCCGAAGTCCACTGATTTCTCTAGATCTTGATTTTTTTCAATAAAAAAGAAATTACACTTCAATCATGATTTAAAAACTGAAATCGGTCGTGTGTTCATGATCATTGAATGACAGCTTAGTGAGCTTACTCTTTTCAACTTTTAATACGTTGGCTTGTTCCATATATCCTCATTTTGTAGAAAATTCTTTTTTTGTTTAGTTAAGTAGATTTTTTACTATATATGTGTAAATTTAGCTACTTATAAGTGGATTATTAATTAATCACCATTTACTAGAGGATACTTGGCACAGTTCAAATATACTCTCTAAAATAAGTTTTAAAGGTAATTTATATACAACTTTTAGAGTATTAATTTTTATGAACTTGAACGAAAATGAAGTTTTATTAAAAGCTGTATTAAAAGTTACTGACTTACTTAATGTTAGTCAAGATGACCTTACAACCATCCTTGGAATTGATTTTAGATTAATTTGTAATTCAGAATTAGATCCAAAATCTGAATCTGGTAAGAGAGCTCTAATACTTATCAGAATCTTTAAATCTTTAGATGCTTTAAATGGTAACGATATTAGGCTGAATCAACATTTTATGAAAAACTTTAATTTAATAAAGTAACAGGCGGTATTCCTGCTGAGCAGATAAAAGATTCTGAGGGCTTAATTGCAGTATTAATGTTTCTAGAGATTTTGAAATAAAGTGAATTTGCTATAAAAAAAAGAAGTAATTAAGTCATTGGAGCCCTGCCCCAATGACTTTTAGAAGTATTGAATATTTTGCTTCCGCCAGTTATCTATAGCAGCAAAAACCAATAAAAAATCCGAAATTTAAGACAAACTTTTTATCAAAAATTTGACAGTTATGAAAATTTAAATTCATAACTCTCTCTTCTATTATTTAACCTTGCAATGTAGGCATGACAATTTCTTGCACAATTTGCCTCATTAATGTTGGATAAACGGTACATACGTCATTTGTTAGCCACGCAATGATGATACGTTTACGTCCTGTTGCTGTAACTGCTGCGGCAAAAATATCATCGTCCATTGCGTTGACGATGCCTAGACGCTTAATACACGCTTCGAACTCAACAGGTAAATTATCTTTCAGTTCATCCATCAAAGGTCCCTGAGCATATTTTTCCATACTTGAAGTAAGTACAGTCGGAATATTCAGAATTTTTGCTGTTTTAGCCAACATAACTGCATGGCGTTTCATCTCTTCAAGTGAAATCGAGTTAACCCAGCTCATTGTTCCAACTTGATGGTCAATCAATAACAATGCTGAATCTTCACTTGTAAATCGTTTGAGTTCCCTCATTTAATTTAATAATGGTTTAGCACTAAAAAAAAACGAGTTTTGCTCCTCGTTCGAGAGCTTTCAAAGTACTATACTGAGCTACTTCTTTTTCATTAAAAATAGGAACCTATAAATCATCAAGTTTAATGGTTTGATCATCTACCCTAACTTTGCCATAGACAGGTAAGAGAAAGCCTGAATGTTCAGGTGCTAAGTTCAAAACAAGTTCTGCGTTTGGTTCTAAAAACTAATGTCCAACATTGTGACTTCAGTGGGTGGAGTCAATGGCAGGCTAATAAAGATTAGTAGGGAATGTACGGTCTTTCCTGTTTCAGCAGGAACTTCTTCATGTACGATCCCTTTACCCGCGGTCGTCCAATGCAGACCACCTGATTTTATAAGATTTTGAGTCCCAATTGAGTCACGATTATTAATTCCTGTTTCTGAATCAAGGAATAAATATGAAACTGCTGAAAAGCCTTGATGGGGAGGAAAAGTCGGTCCACTCATCCAAGCATGATCAACACCAATAAATGGATTAGTTGCGTTGGGCTTTATTGCATAAAGCCTTTAAAGATAGAGTTCTTTTAAGCAACTCAAATTTAAGTTACAACTTGGGTATGTGGTCGACCTAATTCCATAAATTTGTTAAGGACTGCTACACATGCATGAACCTCATTGACTTGGCTTCGAAGGTTTCTTGAACTGAGTTTATCACTTAATAATTTGATGCAGTACATCTTGGTTTCAACCAAACTTCGGCGATGATAGCCTCACCATTTTTTCCATAGTGTCCTGCCTAAACGTTTTAACTGTTCGAAGTAATTCATTTCGCTCTAGCGAACTGGTCTTTGTATCTTTCCAAAACTTGGCATTTTTCCTAGGAGGAATCACTGCATGTTTTTGCCGATCCGCAATGACCGGACGGCATTTCTTGGTGTCATAAGCTCCATCGGTATAAACAGAGTCAATCTGCTCATCTTGTGGAATCTGATCAAGTAAATCACCAAGTAGCTGTTAATCACTGACATTATTGATTGTGAGCTGAATAGCATGTGTTTGCATGGTTTTAGCATCTATACCAATATGTAATTTACGCCATTGGTGACGATATTCAGGCTGATGTTTCTTACGTTTCCATTCACCTTCACCTAAAAACTTCAAGCCCGTGGAATCGACGAGTATATGCAGTCTATTGCAACTCTTCTCATAGCTAATTTGAATATCAATATGCTTTTGTCTGCTACACAGCGTACTGTAATCTGGTGCTGCCCAATTTAATCCGCAAAGGTTAATCAGACTTTGAACAAAACCTGTGACCATGCGTACAGAGAGTCTGAATAAAGATTTAATCATTAAACAGCATTGAATAGCGGTGTCAGAGTAAGTTTGATTCCGACCATGATTGCCTTATGATTGTGCATACCACTGGGTCTTTGGATCGAACCAAATGGCAATATTCCCACGATTAATGAGAGGTCGGTTATATGCGGGCCAATTGGTTGTGCGGTAGATTTTGTGTGTAGGCTTCTTCATTTGAAAATCATATTGCTGAAGAAGCCCTTAAGAACAGTTTTGTGCAACTAAAGCCATTCAGAACCAAAATCATTTCTAAGCTTAATACTGTAATTGCCCTGGAACCCAGTTTGTTCCTGCAAGTGGTACACGGGCCATTGCTGCAGCTTCAACAGTTAACGCAACCAAATCTTCAGGGTCAAGGTTGTGTAAGTGCGATTTACCACAAGCGCGCGCCATGGTTTGGGCTTCTAATACCAAGACCCGTAAATAATTGGCTAAGTGGCGCCCTCCTTCAATTGGGTCTAAGCGTTGAGCCAACTCTGGGTCTTGGGTAGTAATCCCTGCAGGATCACGTCCATTCTGCCAATCATCATAATAACCCGACGCAGAGCCAATTTTATTTAACTCTTCATTTAAACGAGGATGGTTATCACCTAATGCAATCAGTGCAGCAGTGCCAATCGCCACTGCATCTGCACCCAATGCCATCGCTTTTGCAACATCAGCACCTGTACGAATTCCGCCTGAAACGATGAGCTGAACCTTACGATGCATTCCCATTTCTTGCAGCGCCTGAACAGCTTGAGGAATCGCAGACAAAATTGGAATACCGACATGCTCAATAAATACTTCTTGAGTTGCAGCAGTACCGCCTTGCATACCATCTAATACAATGACATCCGCCCCTGCTTTAACTGCAAGTTTGACATCATAGTACGGACGGCTCGCCCCGATTTTGACATAAATCGGTTTTTCCCAATCAGTAATTTCACGGATTTCAGCAATTTTAATGGCTAAGTCATCTGGGCCTGTCCAATCAGGATGACGACATGCACTACGTTGATCGACACCTACTGGAAGTGTACGCATACCCGCAACACGCTCAGTGACCTTCATGCCGAGTAGCATGCCGCCACCGCCTGGTTTTGCACCTTGTCCGAGTACAATTTCAATGGCATCTGCTTTGCGTAAATCGTCTGGGTTCATACCATAACGTGAAGGAAGATATTGGTACACTAATGTTTCAGAATGACCACGCTCTTCAGGTGTCATTCCGCCATCACCTGTCGTTGTCGATGTCCCCACCATAGAGGCGCCACGACCGAGTGATTCTTTGGCATTGGCAGACAAAGCACCGAAGCTCATCCCTGCAATGGTCACTGGAATTTTTAAATGAATTGGTTTTTTCGCAAAACGTGTACCCAACACCACATCGGTGCCACATTTTTCACGGTAACCTTCTAATGGGTAACGCGACATACTCGCGCCCAAAAGCAGTAAATCATCAAAGTGTGGTAAATGGCGTTTAGTACCGCCACCACGAATATCGTAGATCCCTGTTGCAGCTGCACGTTGAATTTCTTGAATCGTCAAACGATCAAACGTAGCGGATTCACGTAATACTGGCTCAAATGTAGTAGTCGCTTGTGTCATGATGATTTCTCCAAATACGTTGAATTCTTAGTAAGCAGATGCATTGTCTACTTTGAAGTTATAAAGTTGGCGTGCGGAACCGTAGCGTTTAAATGTGCTTGGATCTTGGTCAAAACCCGCTTTTGCTAATAACTCAGTCAATTCAGCAATGTGCTCAGGGCGCATTTCTTTTTCAATACAATCTGAACCCAGTGATTTCACTGTGCCTTTAACATAAATACGGGTTTCATAGAGTGAGTCGCCAAGTGCATCACCTGCATCTCCACACACCACCAAGCGACCTGCTTGACCCATGAAGCAGCTCATATGACCAATACTACCGCCCACCACAATATCCACGCCTTTCATGGAAATGCCACAGCGGGCACCTGCATCTCCTTCAATCACCAGCAAACCACCATGTGCCGTTGCGCCTGCCGCTTGCGATGCATTGCCTTTAATATAAACAGAACCTGACATCATATTTTCAGCTACGCCTACACCGACATTACCATTCACCACGATGTCTGCTTCTTGATTCATGCCTGCACAGTAATAACCTGCATGTCCATCAATGGTGACTTGAACGGGCGCTTTAATCCCTACGGCAATGTTATGTTGACCCGCTGGATTTTTAACTTTCCAAGATGTGACTTCTTCAACAATTTCTGCAGTATGTAACGCCTGATTCAGCTCACGAATCGTATCCACGCTTAGATCATAAGTATCTTTAAAAGTGGTTGAAGTCATTTTTTCTGCTAGTACTGTGCTATTCATATTTTTACTCCAATTTTTCTGTTAACTTATGCTGCTGCACTGCTATTGGTTGAAGAACGTTCCCAAACATATAAAGTCGCTGGCTCTGGCTCCCACACTTTGGCTTTATCAATATTCGGTAATGAGGCTAAGGCTTGATATTCAGAAGCCATGGCAACGTAATCATCCGTTTCAGCCAAAACCGCGGGTTTACAAGCAATCGGATCACGAATCACGGCAAAACCATCGCGTGTCCCAATGGCAAAAGTAAAGAAGCCATCTAAGTCATCCAGTGCATGATTTAACGCTTGCTCAAGATTGTCCCCTTGCTGTAAGCGCCAAGTGAGATAACCTGCCGCAACTTCGGTATCGTTATCTGTTTCGAAGCTAATGCCTTCACGTTTGAGTTCTTGGCGTAAACGGGCATGATTCGATAATGAACCGTTATGTACTAAACATAAGTCGGCACCCGTAGAAAAAGGATGGCTGCCTTCCATCGTTACAGCACTTTCAGTCGCCATACGGGTATGCCCAATGATGTGGCTACCTTTCATCTTAGCTAAGCCAAAACGTTCAGAAATTTCGACTGGAAGACCCATGCCTTTTAAGATTTCAATGCTTTGCCCCACGCTCATAATTTTAAGTTCAGATGCAAGTTCAGTAATGGCAGCACGAACAGTGGCTTCATCTGCTTCAACTTTTAACACCGCCGCAGTTGCATTTTGAAACCAGTCAAACCCTGTGCCCAGTTTTGCTTGTAATTTTTCTGAAAAACCTTGCCAGTTAAAGCTTTCATCTGCGCTTTGTAAGGTCAATTTGACCCAGCCATCTTGTACTTCATCACCATAAATGGCGAAGCCCGCACTATCTGGACCACGTCCAGTCATGGCTTCTAGCATTGGTTCAAATAACTTGCCTAATTGTGATTCAAGCGCTGGGTTTTTAAGATATAAGCCAACAATTCCACACATATTCTTTCTCCGATTATTTTGTATTCATTGCTTTGTATTAGCGGTGACATTAGGTCTTTTGCTTAAAAGAACTCGGTATAACGCTGTATTTCCCAGTCCGAAACGTGACGACAGTATTCGACCCATTCCATACTTTTTTGTTCAATAAACTCACCCACAATCTCTGCACCCATTTTGTCTTTAAATAATGGATCAGCTTTTAAAGCATCGACCGCTTCTTTTAAGGACTGTGGTAAGGTTTCAATGCCACGTTCTGCAATTTCATCAAAACCTAAGGTGTATAAATTTTCATTGCATGCGGTTGGCGGGCTAAGTTCACGCTCAATACCATCTAAACCAGCGGCAATGATGGCTGCAGAAACTAAATAGGGATTACAGCCTGCATCTGGTAGTCGAAGCTCAATACGTCCATAGGGAATACGGACCATTGCCGAACGGTTATTTGCTCCGTAAGTGATAAAAGCAGGTGCCCATGTTGCGCCCGACAGTGAACGACCAACCACTAAGCGTTTGTAAGAGTTGACGGTTGGGGCACAAAATGCGCAAAGTGCTGGTGCATGAGCCAACAAACCAGCAATAAATTGGTAAGCCATTTTTGACAGCCCCATACCGCTTGGGTCGCTCGGATCATGAAATAAGTTATTTGATTCATCACTACCAATAGACAAATGGAAGTGCATTCCATTTCCTGCTCGTTTAGGATCTGGTTTAGGCATAAATGAACAAATCATGCCTAAATCATTGGCAATTTCTCCTGCTGCCATGCGGAAGAAAGTAAACATATCTGCCGAATTCATAGCATCACTATAAGTATAATTAATCTCAAATTGCCCATTGGCATCTTCATGATCAATTTGATAAATATCAAAACCTACGGGGATTAATGCTTCAGTTAAGCGCTCAAGGAACTGACGAGAACGGGAAAGACCTTTATAGTCATAACAAGGTTTATCTAAAGTATCTGAGTCATCCACAGCTTTTAATTTGCCATCTTCTCCACGACGGAAAAGACTAAATTCTGGTTCTAAACCTGTATTTAATGTCCAACCTTTCTCAGCCAAACGTTGTACTTGTTTACGCAGTACATAACGAGTGTCATAAGGGTGAGGTTTACCATTTACATGTCCTTCGCAAACCACGCGGCCATAACCAGGTTGCCAAGGGACAGGAATTAAAGTAGATAAATCCCCTTTTACCATAAAGTCAGGGCCATGCGGTTGCATTCCCATACCAGAAATTGCAAATCCAGCAAAGCCTACACCATCTTTCTCAATGGCTTTTAAACCAGAAATTGGAACTGATTTTGTTTTTGCTGCACCATGAATATCCACAAATTGTGCAAGCACATATTTCAAATGATGTTGATCAATGACTTTTTGTACTTCTGAACGATACATGGGTTTGTTGATCACTTCGTGGTGATCAAACATCTCCTTTACAGCCTGCTGCAACATGATTGACATACTCCTAATATGACAAAAACAGTGTTTGGCTTGAAAAATGCATTGAGATATTTATATTAATGCAAGTTTCATATCAAGAAATTTTATTTCCCAAAGAGAAAAGCAAATCTCTTGCCAAGTTTCATTTTTTGCAGAAGAATTTGATAAAAAACAGCCAAGCCTTTAATTTCCTTATAGGAATATTTATTTCACAAGAGGATTATTAAAATATAGAACAATAGTTTTTTATTTTTAGTAGAATTTAAAAGGCATAATTTTCAAAACAGTGCAGAGTTGAACCATAATGAGTCAAACCAAGAACAGCCTAAAGTTGGAACAATATATAGGTATTCAAATTAAGAAACATCGACAAGAACAGAGCCTCAAACTGTCTGAAGTAGCCCAAATTTCAGGTATTAGCCAAGGCATGTTAAGTAAAATTGAAAATGCTCAGGTTTCGACTAGCCTTGAAACTCTTAGTCGCCTATGTGAAGTCCTCGGTATTCCAATGTCAACGTTGTTTAGTCAATATGACCAACAAGAAAGTAATGCCATGTTGGTTAAATCAGGTGAAGGTATGGAAGTTGTACGTCGTGGAACTGAAAAAGGACACACGTATCATCTCATTACGCATTCACGTGGCCCACGTAAAAATTTTGAGGCTTATTTGGTGAGTATGGATGATGCTAGTGAGGAGTTCCCGACCTTTGCTCATCCTGGTACAGAAATGTTGTATCTGGTTGAAGGTGAATTAATGTATCGCCATGGTCATGAAATTTTCCACATGCAGCCAGGTGACTGTTTAACACTTGAAGGTGAAATCCCACATGGACCAGAAAAACTGATTAAAGTGCCAATTCGTTTACTCTCAATTATGAACTATGGATCAAATGGAGAAGTATAAGTTTCTGTATGGTACCTGTTTTAAGAAATGGTGCATGTGAAAATATTAAAGCTAAATCACATACACCTTTCAATCATTTCAATGTTTCATAGTTTTATCAATCACACTACATTGTCACGTCATAAGAATGCTTAATAAATAATCATGGTACAAGAATTGCTTTAACTGAAAGGAAATTATTATTCTCTTTAGGAATGCTGATCTTATGTATTTCTATTTAAGAGCCAATCAAATAAGCAAATCCTCCATTGGGAGTACTTCATCATGATTCATGTGTTAAAAAAAATCTTTCTGGCCTTGCTATTCCTTATTCCTACCTGTGTTTTTGCCGAAGAACCTCACTTAGATGCTGCATCTACAGTATGGATGATGATCTCTGCAATTTTAGTACTGATGATGTTCATTCCAGGTCTTGCCTTATTTTATGGTGGAATGCTACGGTCAAAAAATGTTTTGTCCTTGTTCTCTCAATTCTTTGCCGTTGCAGGTATTTCAGCCATTTTATGGGTGGCATTTGTTTATAGTATGACCTCCGACACCAGTAACATGACCGAAGGGAATTTAAACCTTAATAGTTTTGTAGGTTCCTTAAATAAAGCATTTCTACTCGGCATAAATGACCAGACCTTGGTGGGCGGTGTGCCTGAGTATGTGTTGATTACTTTTGGTCTAACTTTTGCCATTATTACACCTTGTATTGCCATTGGTGCTTTTGCAGAACGTATGAAGTTTAGTGCTGTTATAATCTTTGCTGCACTTTGGCTGACTTTAGTTTATGGCCCTTTAGCACATATGGTCTGGGGTGGCCCTGGGGCAATTATGCACAACTGGGGGGTGTTAGATTTTGCTGGCGGGACAGCGGTTCATATTAACTCTGGTATTGCGGCCTTGGTCGGTGTATTGGTTTTGGGGAAACGTCACGGCTGGCCTACGACAGCGATGCCGCCACACAATTTAGTATATACCATGATTGGTGCTGCACTATTATGGGCAGGTTGGTTTGGTTTTAATGTCGGTTCTGCGCTCTCTGCCAACACCACAGCGGGCGTCGCACTGTTAACCACAATGCTTGCGACTTGTGCAGGTATTACTGGTTGGATGTGTATTGAAAAAATGATGGCAAAACATGTGACATCTCTTGGACTGGCTTCAGGAGCTGTTGCTGGCTTGGTTGGCATTACGCCTGCTGCTGCCTATGTTGGACCATTAGGTGCGCTTGCGATTGGCTTCCTTACAAGTATTTGTTGTTTTTATGCTGTGACTAAATTAAAGCGAAAATTTGGTTTTGATGATGCTGTTGATGTATTTGCCTTACACGGTGTAGGTGGCATGGTTGGGGCAATATTAACAGGCATTTTCTGTATTCCTGCTTTAGGGGGTACTGTAAGCGATGTTAATTTAGTCCAGCAATTCTTTGCTCAAGTTGCAGGCATTGTCTTAACTATTGTGTACTGTGGATGTTTTACATGGCTCATTATGAAAGGCATAGATATGACAATCGGGTTACGGGTCAGTGCAGAAGAAGAACAGCAAGGTCTTGATATTATTGAGCATAACGAACGTGCTTATAACAGTTAAAAAATAATAAAGTAGGTGCTTTATACTTTGATGTAATGGCACAACGAACCAAATAAAAAGAGAAACTGCTGTTTCTCTTTTTATTATTCATACATAGCACTAAGCGTCTGCTTCAAACTCTTTAATCGCTTCTTTAGCAATACGAAAACTATCCACTGCCGCAGGTACGCCACAGTAAATTGCGACTTGTAGCAATACCTCACGAATTTTTTCTTTGGGCACACCATTACGCAATGCACCTTTGACATGTAGTTTTAATTCATGTGGACGGTTCAAAGCAGAAATCATCGCCAAATTAATCATGCTTCTTTCAGCTTTCGAAAGTTCTTCTCTGCCCCAAACTGCGCCCCAGCAATATTCTGTCACAAGCTCTTGTAAGGGAAGATTGAAATCATCGGCATTGTTGAGCGAGTTATTGACGTATTCTTCACCCAAGACTTGCTTACGAATAGCTAAACCTTTTTCAAATTTTTCATTGCTCATACTTAAATGCCTCCAAATAAGGTGTATTTAATTTCAAGATAGTCTTCAATACCATATTTAGAACCCTCACGCCCCAAACCTGAATGTTTCACGCCACCAAAAGGCGCCACTTCATTTGAAATCAGACCCTTATTGATCCCAACCATACCGTACTCAAGCTGTTCACTCATACGCCATGCACGGCCTAAGTCTCGGGTATAACAATAAGCAGCAAGACCATATTCTGTGTCATTTGCCATCTGTACGGCTTGATCTTCAGTTTCAAACTTAAATACCGCTGCAAGTGGACCAAAAGTTTCTTGAGTTGCCACTAACATCTCACTATTTGCATCGGCAATCAGTGTCGGTTCAAAAAACAGAGGACCCGCTACGTGGCTTTGTCCACCAGTCACTAAACGCCCCTGTTTGGAAAGTGCATCTTGAATGTGTGATTGAACTTTTTCCACTGCACCTTGATTAATCAACGGGCCAATTTCATGTCCTGCTTCTAAACCATTACCGACTTTTAAGGCTTCAATTTTACTTTTGAAGACTTGAATGAATTTTTCATAAATTCCTGCTTGCACCAAAAAGCGATTTACACATACACAGGTTTGTCCTGCATTTCGGAACTTGGCGATTAAGGCACCTTCAACAGCGGCGTCGACATCAGCATCATCAAATACAATAAACGGTGCGTTGCCGCCCAATTCCAAGGAAACTTTTTTCAGGGTTTTTGCTGATTGTTGCAGAAGCATTTTCCCTACAGGTGTTGAGCCAGTGAACGTAAACTTGCGTACAGCATCACTAGAGAAAATAGCATCACCAATTTGCACTGCGTCGCCTGTAATCACACTCAAAATTTCTGCAGGAATTCCAGCTTGTACCGCTAAATCAGCTAAGGCTAGAGCTGTAAATGGTGTTTCAGGTGCAGGTTTGACAATACAAGGACAACCCGCAGCCAGTGCAGGTGCCACTTTTCTGGTAATCATCGCAGCAGGAAAATTCCAAGGGGTAATCGCTGCAACGACACCAATCGGTTGTTTGTTTACAACAATGCGCGCGTCTGGATAAGGGCTAGGGATAACATCCCCATAAATTCGTTTCGCTTCTTCAGCAAACCATTCAATAAAACTGGCAGCATAAACAATCTCACCTTTGGCTTCAAATAAAGGCTTGCCCTGTTCAATGGTCAATATTGCTGCCAATTCATCACTATGTTGAATAATCAGCTCATACCATTTTTTTAATAAAACTGAACGTTCTTTTGCAGTTTTAGTTTTCCACATTGGCCATGCTGCATAAGCTGCTTGAATCGCACGTTCTGCTTCAGCTTTGCCCATATTGGGAACATGACCGATCACTTGCTGATTAGCAGGGTTATAAATCGTGGTTTTTTGTTGATTATCTGCATCGCACCATTGCCCTGCAATCAATGCTTGCTGATGAAAAAGTGGTCCCATTGGAGTCATTGTATATCCTACCTTTTAAACTGTAACTTCAGTCAAAATATCTGTAGCGCGTATTCCGTTAACTGAATAATAAATTGGATACCATATTATTGAAATATGGTATACCAAATAAATGAGGAAATTTTTTTGAGCAGTCTGCCCATTTTACCAATTAGAAATAATAGAAGAAGGTTAAGTTCAACAGTCTATTCCATTTGTCATCAGCATCGCCTTGCGCTAAAGCAGCCTGAGTTCCACCAATAAATGGGTCATTCTTACTGAAGATATATTCAGCCACTAAAGATACCTTTTTATAGTCAAATGAAGCACCTAAAAAGTTTCGGGTTGAATCTTTATAGCTATCCTGATCTTTGACATAAGTGGTATATGCCGCATACGGTGTAATGCTTAAGCCTTTGTATACATCTTTAAAATTATAACGAACATCGGCTGTATAAAATGCACCCTTATTGGCAACGTCATATTCACCATCATAAGAACCCATCACTGACTCATGTGGACCAGTTGAATCTTGATTGCTTACTGAATTTTTACCACCGGTAAGTGTCAATGCTAGATTTTGATAAGCCAAACTTCCAAACAGTGCCCACGCTTTACGGGAGCCGTCTAAGTCTGTGGTCTTATTTTCAATGTCTGAATACCAGTAAGAACCGCCTAGGTTTAAACTCAGATCAGGTATGCTACTTAATTTAATATCTTGGCTAATTCGTCCAATCCACATATTTTTTTCATTCAGTGTTGAACGTGTTGGATCATCCGATTCTACAAAGTTACCTGTATAGCGTGCTGAATCACGACTATCACCATGATAGTTTCCACCATCAGTAGCAAAGTAAGCCAAATCTATTTTGGTTGAATTCAGTTCATGATGGTAGTTCACGCCCAAATTATGTGCATCTTCTAAGCCCATGGTGTTGTTAATACCACCATATAATGAACTTTCCCAAAAACGTGCCACACCAAAAGGAATCGGTTGTAAACCTACGGTCACATTTTGTTGCTCATTAAAACGATAACCAGCATAAGCATCAACCAAAGTCGAGAAATCGCATAAGGTACTGTACTGATAGCAACGGTATTCACCATGTGCAAACCATTTGGGTGCTGAATAATCTAAAGCCAGCTTTGCAGCATTAAATTGCAGTTTATGGTCATTATCGGAACCATAATTTTTATCTTGGTAATTGGCACGTACATAACCTGAAATGGTCAGTGCGCCAGTGTCGGTTTGTGCATCACCCAAAGTAATTGCTGCAAAACAAGGCAGTGCGAGACTCGTACTGATTAAACCTAAGCTAAAGCGATAATATGAATGTTTCATTTTTTATTCCTTACAAACCTAATGTCTTTACGTTGACTTAACATTTTTTGGTTGAGACGTCGTAATGACGTGCAGAGACCTTGGACTGATTAAACAGGTAATAGATCACTGCGGTAACCAACATGCCGACAATCCACGAAATATCGACATCTGGAATAATGTTGGCAAACGTACCAGTAAAGAACGAGTTGGTCAGGAATGGAATTTGAACCACAATTCCAATGAAATAGGCAGCGAGGGTTTTGACATTGTATTTACCGTATTTACCACCGTTTTCATCAAAAATAGAATCAATGTCATAACGCTTTTTGTTGATGTAATAGAAATCCATCAGGTTAATAACAACCCACGGAATAAGAATAAATAACAACGCAAAGATGAAGTTTAGGAAGTAGCTGATAAAGCTGCTTGATGCCCAGAGTGCAGTTCCTGTCGAAAGAATGAGCACGAAGATCGACAAAAGAATGCGCGTATTTTTACTCGGAATCCACTTTCCTGCAAACGTTTGAATCGCGGTAATAAAGGAAAGTGATGCACCATATAAATTCATGGCATTATGCCCGATGATATTGCATAAGAACAAAATCATGAGGACATAGCCAAAACCACCTGTGACAGTTTTAACCGCAAGCATGGCATCATTGGTGGTCATAATACTGACTGCAAGCATACCAAAGCTAAATGCAATGATCGTACCTAGAGCTGCACCTAAGTAGGTATTAATAAACGGTTTGAAAATACCAATTTCTTTAGGTAGGTAACGTGAATAATCCGAAGTGTAAGGAGAAAAACTAATTTGCCAGATTGCGCATACGCAGAACATAGCAAACCAACCTTTTAAGTTAAAAGACCCTTTGGCAAGAACCTCAGCCGTTACATGCGGAATCATCAGTGCAAAACCAATTAAAAGCGCCCCACCCATAAACCATGTGCCAATTTTGTTGAACTTATGGATAAAGTGATAACCAATAATCCCGATTAAGGTCGCAACAATGGCACCAATTACGGTTGCTGTCGGTACGGGGATTGCAGGAATAACGGTATGTAAGGTTTTACCCGACAGAATAATGTTGGAGGTAAAAAAGCCCAGATAAATGAAAGTCGTAAAAATAACCACCAATAATGCGCCATAGCGACCAAATTGTGCACGACTCTGGATCATTTGAGGAATGCCGACCTGTGGCCCTTGCGCCGAGGTTAAGGCTAAAATAGCGGCGCCAAAGAAATGACCAAACAGAATTGCTGTAAAGGCACTGATGATGTTCAATTTAAATGTCTGTACAGCCATAGCACCCGTAATCACCGCCAAGGGTGCAATATTGGTACAGAACCATAAAGTAAATAAATCTTTTACGTTGCCGTTTCTTTGCGACGGATCAACATAATCGATACTGTTGCTTTCTATTTCAAAAGCTTTTCCTGTTGTTGCATTTTGACTCATATCCTTAATCTCACTTTTATAGAGAATTGGCCTAGATGACGATTCCAAGAATTCTTTCAAGGAATTTTTTATTCCCAAAATGCAAAGCAATTTTTAAACCATTTATTAATTAATCTAAAAAATATTGCAATTGAGCCTCGTCTACTAGGGATATCCTTTTTGTTAAGTCAAACGGAATTGAATAAAATAAAATTTTGTAGATCATTGTTTTAAAAATTATATAAAGCAATGCTGTGCCAACTCGATATCTACATCGAAGTTGGCTCAATCGAAAATCCATTTTCTTCGAGCAATCCGTTTATTTAAATTATCTAAATAATTAAATAATCTTAAAATATGGCATAAACTAGCTTTACCTCATGACGAAGGGGTCATCAATCGGGTCATCTGAGGTTCTTAGCCATACCGTTTTAGTGGTGGTGTAATCTAATACCGCATCTAAGCCACCTTCGCGACCATGGCCCGATAAACCATAGCCGCCAAAGGGAGCTAAAGGAGAAACGGCTCGATAGGTGTTTAACCAAACAATACCTGCACAGATCGCTTTGGTCATGCGGTGGGCACGGGTTAAGTTGGTAGTAAATACACCTGAAGCCAAACCATAAGGGGTGCTATTGGCTTTTTGGATGGCTTCTTGTTCAGTGGTGAAGCTATCTACCGATAGCACTGGTCCAAACAATTCTGTGGTAATACAATCGGCCTGAGGTGCCGTACTACAGTCCAAAATGGTTGGCGCATAATAAAAGCCATCTCTGTCTAATGCCTGCCCACCCGTCAACAAAATTGCTCCTTGTTGAATAGAAGCCTGTACCACCTGCTCAATTTTTTCACGTTGGCGCAAAGTACAAAGTGGACCATACTCAGTGGCCATGTCATTTGGTAAACCAACACGAATATGCTGTACACGCTCAACCAATTTTTCCAGAAATTGATCTTTGATACTGGCTTCAATCAATAAACGCGAACCAGCCACACAGCTTTGACCTGTTGCTGCAAAAATTGCAGCCACTTGTGCGTTGACTGCACTTTGTAAGTCAGCATCTGCAAATACGATAAAGGGAGATTTACCGCCGAGTTCCAAAGAAACCTTGGCTAAATTTTCAGCACTATTTTTGATGATATGCTTAGCTGTTTCAGGCCCACCCGTAAAAGCGACATGCGCTACTTTAGGGTGGCTACTCAGCACTGCACCACATTCAGGACCGAAGCCTGTAATAATGTTCACGACACCTGCTGGAAAACCTGCGGCATGCACAAGTTTTGCAAACTCAAGTAAAGGCCCTGGCCCTTCTTCTGATGCTTTGAGCACGACAGTGCAACCTGCGGCCAAAGCTGGACCAAGTTTAACAGCAGACAAAAACAGTTGGCTGTTCCAAGGCACAATCGCAGCAATCACCCCAACAGGTTCACGCACGGTCCACACTTGCATGTCTGGTTTATCTACAGGAATAAAGCTGCCCTGTATTTTATCTGCAACACCTGCGTAGTAACGGTAATACTGCGCCACATAAGCAATTTGACTAGACGTTTCACGTATAATCTTGCCTGTATCCTGAGTTTCAATTTCAGCTAACTGCGGTGCAGCCTGTTCAATTAAATCGGCAAGTTTATAAAGCAACTGTCCTCGCTGAGATGCAGTTAAGCTAGCCCAAGCAGGATCAGTTAATGCTTGCTGTGCAGCATCGACAGCACGATTGACTTCATCGTTGCGTGCCTCGGGCATTTCTGCCCACACTTGACCAGTTGCAGGGTTAATACTGCTAAAACGTGCAGCACCCGCTTCAAACTGACCGTTAATATACAATTGAAATTCTGAGGTCATCGTCCTTGCCTCTCTTATGCAAATGCAGGCATTACTTCATTGATCATACGTTCTAACGAAGCTTTTTTGCGTTCAAAACTCATACCAGTGTCAATCCAGAATGAATATTCGTTATATCCCATCGCTTCATAAGCTTTCAGACGATCAATTACTTCTTGCGCTTGACCAATCACATTATTCTTACGCATTGCTTCAGGGGTATAAAATGGATGTGCTGCGATTTCTTCAGCACTTAATGGTGCAATTAAGCCTTGAGTAATTTCTCGCTCATTTTTAAACCATGCACCAAAATAGTTATAGAACGTATTAATTTCATCAGCAGCCAATTGAGCGTCTGCTTCACTGTCAGCTACATAGGTATGGCGGAGTAACATAATTTCAGGGCGAGGAATATCAGCAAACTTTTCACAAGCTGTGTTGAAGTGTCCCATTAGTTTTTCAACTTCGTCATCGCCAAAATGTAAAGGTGTCACTTGCACATTACAGCCGTTTTGCACCGCAAACTCGTGGCTGTTTGGATCACGCGCAGCCACCCAAATTGGCGGAAAAGGCTGTTGAAGGGGTTGCGGTGCTGATGTTGTTTTCGGGAACTGCCAAAACTCACCTTTATGTTCGTAATCGCCTTTCCATAAGTTCTTTACAGCGGGAATCATTTCACGTAGACGCTGACCTGCACTCCATGCATCCATTCCAGGAACCATCCGTTCATATTCAAATGAATAGGCTCCACGGGCAATCCCGATATCTAAACGACCATTGGTAATAATATCGGTCATCGCTGCTTCGCCAGCAAGCTTAATGGGATGCCAAAAAGGGGCAACAATTGTTCCTGTACCTAGACGTACATTTTGAGTTTTATTGGCCAAATCCGCTAAATTAATAAAGGGGTTAGGAGCAATAGTAAAGTTCATCGCATGGTGTTCACCCGTCCAAATCGCATGCATACCGCCACGGTCTGCAATTTGACAGAGTTCAACCATTTCATCATAAAGTTGCTTCTGTGTTTGTTGATCAGAAACTCGTTCCATATGCACAAATAATGAAAAACGCATGATTAAACTCCCTCTTTAACAATTTGACGAACCGTTCCGCTGGTTTGATTACCGTAATAAACACCATATGTTTTTAGGTGATTCTCTTTACGATAACGCATTAACATACTTTCTAAGGCACTATCGACAAATTCGAGTTGTTCTAATTGGTTTAAATCGACAAAGGTTCCCGCAATGGCATCATCTACTGGGGTATTACATAAGAATGAAATATATTGTTGTTGATTTTCAATATTTTCATAAACCGAATAAATGAAGCTAGCAGAAGCATCGGGCTGATATTGTTCAAAAATGCTTTCTAATGCTTGATCGGCACCATCTTTGCCGACCATGACATGTGGAATCGTCCATTTATGATCAGGCGTTTCTACCAAGAGAATTTTATTTTCATGGCCAATAATGGCACTGATCACGACTTTCGGACCAGTAATGACTTCAGCAGAAAGTTTTGCTGGAGTGAAATAGCCGCCACGGTAATAGCCTAATCCAGCAAAACCTGCCGATGCAAAATTTTCAACTTTACCAATTAAAATCGCATGATCACCCGCATCCACAATCTGATGCGTCGTGCAGTCAAACCATGCACTTACTTGATCAATTAATGGGTTCTTGCAAGGGCTGGTTATCCATGCGAGATTTGCAAAACGGTCATCACTTGGGCGTGCAAAGGTATTTGAAATATCTTTTTGCTCTTCTGCCAAAATATTAATTGCAAAATGTGCAGCATCCGCAAAATTATGATAATTGCTTGATGTCTTGGCAATACTGACAAGCAGTAAAGCTGGGTCCAAAGACACCGAAGCAAAAGAGTTGGCAGTAAAACCTAGAGGCGTTCCATCCTCTTTACAGGTAGTGACTACGGTAACGCCAGTCATGAAAGACCCAAAAGCGTCGCGTAGTTCGCGCATTTTATTAACTACATCCTGTTCACTCATGTCGATACTCCTGTGATCGATCAGCAACCTAAGCGGCTGTATTCAGCCAAGCTTGCATTGCCTGATTAACTTTTTCTGGTGCGGTTAAATTCACCATATGTCTTTCATTTTCAATAATAACGGCTGTTCCATTTGGCGCTTGATTCGCCATTTGTTCGGTCATTTCTGCTGTTGAGTTTGGGTCGTCTGTCCCAGTTAAAACCAGTGCTGGGCAGGCAATTTTTGACCAACCATCTGCATAGGTTTCATCTCCGCTGGCAAATGCTGAATATGCGGTGGTATACCCCAACAGATTTACACTTTCTAACCAAGATTTCACTTTTGCTGAAGCAATTTGTTCTAGTTCACTTTCACCAAACCAACGTTGTAACGGTGTTTCAACATCAATATGGCCATGCTTCAACTCTTCAGCACGTTGCATTACCGCTTGGCGAGCTTGAGGTGTTCTACGGTATACCCCATTTAACACCGCCATACGTTTGACCAAATCAGGACGCGTGACACTAACACCTGCGGTAATCAGTGAGCCCATGGAGTGTCCAGCCAAATTGACTGGACCTAAACCTAACGCACTAATAAATTCAATGGTCCAGTCGACAAAGTCTTGTAATGAGGCATCGACTGGTAATTGAGTACTTTGACCATGACCGGGCATATCCACTGAAATAACCCGATATTGGTTCGAAAAAAATTCGATTTGCGGGTACCATGCTTCCGCTTGCATACCGACTCCGTGAATGAGAACCAAAGGTTCTCCTTCACCTTGCTCAAAATAGTGAGCAATACGGTTATTTGACAGCTGCTGGGTTTTTGAGATCATGTCCTAACTCTTCTAAATCCTTGTAACGATCACCAATACGGTGGTGTGGACGTCCTGTTGTCGCAGCACCAATTACAATCACAATTTCATCTGGTCCAGGTGCATCAGGGATGGCGAATTGCAACGTTAAATAATGTGAGCGGCGACCTTCATCATTTTTATCCATCATTGGAACTAAAATGGCTGCATTGGCTGGACCACGAGTATTGTTAAAGGCCAAGTACGATTTGGCTTCTACTGCACTGCGATAAGTGTTGCCAAAATGTAAGGTGTGAATAAGCGCTGAAGCATGTTCAAGTTCACCATTTAGCCCTACAACGGCACTTTTACCAAACGCTTCAACGGCTGCACCAGAACCGACCTCATCAATAATTAATTTGGTTAAGTGTTCACTTAAAATGGGTGCGATACGACGGATTTCTGGGGTTAAGTTTTCAACATAGCCCTGTCCTGCCCATGGATTTTTAATGACTGCGGCGGCTGCAACCATTTTTAATGGTGTTGCGGCTTCTTTCGCGCCATCTACATAGGTGGTTTCTATATGAAGTACAGTTTTGCGTATCAGGTTCATTGTTCTTCCCTGTTGAGTCGGTTAGTATTGTTATACATCTTATGGTATACCATAATACATAATGAAAAAAATGCAATACTTTGTTATGCTCTTTTCCAAAGAAAGTTATGTAACAAAATTGCGACTCACATATTTAGGTAAGATCGACTCTTATGAATCTTAAAATTGAAAATCCACCAGTCACCTTGCGTGAACTTTGTTTAGAGAAAGTTCGCAATGCGATTATTACGGGCTACTTTCCATCGGGCAAACGTTTGGTAGAACGGACATTATGTGAAGAGCTAGGGGTCAGTCGTTCTGTGGTCCGTGAAGTGATACGTTACCTTGAAGCAGAAGGCCTTGTTGAAATTTTGCCAAACAAAGGCCCTATAGTTTCTTTACTGAATTGGGACATTGCTTCGCAAATTTATGAAATTCGATTGTTGCTCGAACAAAGTGCTGTAGCGGACTGTACTAAAAATCTTAATGATGCAACCCGTGAACGTTTAAAGGTTCTACTGGCCGAATTAGAACAAGATTTTGCAGCTGATGATATTAATCACATTATCGCAACATCTGCCAAACTCTATGAAACCATCTTTAACACGGCTAAACATTACATTGCGTGGGAAGTGGTACAACGTTTAAATGGTCGGATTAGCCGTTTACGTGCCATGACTATGAAATCAACCAAGCGAGAAGTTTCGGGTTATCAACGAATTAAAAATATCTGCGAAGCCATTTATATTCATCAAGACCCCGATCGGGCAAAACAAGCCGTCGCTGAGCATATTGCGGAAGCCGCTGCAGTTGCTAAAAATGTTTTAGATCAGGCTTAAAAGGAATTCGCCATGACTGCTTACTGGATTGCACATGTAACCATACATGACATGCAACAATACCAACACTATATGCAATTGGCCCCTGCTGCATTTCAGAAATATGGCGCTAAATTTTTGGCTCGTGGGGGTAACTCACATAGCTTAGAAGGTCATGAATTTAGCCGTCATGTTGTAATTGAGTTTGCAGACTTAGCAACGGCACAAGCATGCTATGACTCCGAAGAATATAAAGCTGCTCGCCTCGCTCGTGAAGGCTGTGCCGATGTAATGATTAGTTTGGTTGAATCAGTCTAACTGTCTGAATAATTTTATATTCTTAATCAATTGAACACTCGAAGACAGATTATGTTCTTTCATGGGCTAATATTGAATTTTCGTTTTAGCATATAGCCAATACCGATCTGAACATTAGGTTGGGGAAAATGATCAAATCGGTATTTGATTGGCTATATCGGTTTAGAAGATGGCTTCAATACCTGCCACCTGCCCATCAAATTCGTCAATTGCATCAATCAAGACGTCCCAGAGGTATAAAGCAGCCGCACGGTCACACAGCAGATTAAACTTTTGGGTTTGAGCATCACTGACATTAATCACAATCGCATTAATCCGTGCAATAGAGGTCTGCGCTATTTGTCCCACTGCAAATTCTTCCTGATGCAAATTCACGCCACAAAGTTTTGCCATGACCAGCGCTACATGCTGCCCTGTTAACTGAATCCATGCATGACTGTCTTGACGCGGCAATAAATAGTTTGCCCGCTCATCCAACGTCCAGCCTTGTTCAAGCTGGCTGACACGTTCACCAAAGTCATGCAGTGAACCCAATATACAATATTCAGTGAAGGATAAGCGCGTAACCCAACTACCATCCTCTTGCTCTAATGCCTGATTCGGCTTTTCTGGTAATGTAAAACCATAGGAATTTAGATATTCTGCTGCATCTTGCCCACGAAAACCGACTCGAGATAAATTGGTTAAATCGACGATTGCACACTGCTGAATCTGTTTTTCTGCGGCTATATCTATATCTTTTAAAAATTGTTTACCCAAGCCAAAAGTTTGATAGGACGCAGTCGTACTTTTCGCAATCGGGCTACGTTCCACTTCGTATAATGTGTTCATATTTAAATCTCCTGACGTTGGTTTTTCGGATCATAGAAAGGGGCTTTTACCACCGTCGCATGCACCACATGACCTTTTTCTACCCGAATCGGGAATTGCTGTCCAATTTCACTTTGCTCGATGCCGACATAAGCCATGCCAATAATTTGATTTAGCGTAGGCGAGTATTCACATGAGGTAATATTTCCAGAAATATCATTACCATCCAATACAATATGACCTTCAAGTGGCTTTTCTTGAGTTTTATCTAAAACAAAAGAGACCAATTTACGTTTTAAATTTTGTGCCTCTAAAATTTCAATGGATCGTTTACCCACAAACCAAGGTTTACTCCGTGCCACTGCCCAACCCAAATCAACTTCTTGAGGATGAGTCATACCATCGGTATCTTGGCTAATGATGATATGGCCTTTTTCTAAACGTAACAGACGTTGGCTTTCTACCCCAAATGGTCGCATGTCAAAGTCTTGACCTGCTTGCATCAGTTTATCCCACATAAATTCACCATAGCGTGCGGGAAAGTGGATTTCATAGCCCAATTCACCCACAAATCCAACCCGTAAAATACGGACTGGAATGCCATAAATGGTTCCTACACGAAGTCCTAAATATGGAAAAGCTGCATTGGATAAGTCCACATCCTGACAAACCATTTGCATCACTGCACGTGAGTTTGGCCCCGCAATATTCACCGCTGCAAGTGCTGTAGTGACATTGGTAATATCCACATTCAAACGCCATTGCACATTCCACTTCAGCATTTGTTGATAGATTCGATCTACACCACTGGTGGTGGCTGTCACGTAAAAATGATTTTCACTGAGGCGCCCTGCAACCCCATCATCAATCACCACACCATCTTCATTCGCCATAACCGCATAGCGGGTTTTACCCACAGGCAACTTGGCGAATCCAAAGGTATAGAGGCGATTTAAGAATTCAGCACTGTCTGAACCACGAATCTCTAAGCCACCCAAAGTCGATACATCAATCATGCCGACATTTTGGCGCACATTCAGCACTTCACTTTCGATGTTTTGCAGACGTTTATTGGCATCACCGTAAAATGCAGGACGTTGCCAATTACCCGCGGGCATCATTTTTGCGCCTGCTTCAATATGACGTGCATGCATTGGGGTTTGACGGTACGGATCAAATCTACGTCCCGCAACATGCGCGAGTTTTTCTGCGGTAAATGGTGGACGTGCAGTGGTTACACCTGTTTCACTGACACTACGATCTGTCGATTTCGCCACTAAACGCGCAGTTGGTAAGGCTGAATGACGACCTTGCGATGGCCCCATACCAACAGTTGAAAAACGCTTAACCAATTGCACATCACGATAGCCGCTCTTGGTGGCATTCACGATATCTTTAATTTGTAAATCTTCATCAAAATCGACAAATTCTTTGCCTTTAGGGTGACTAAAGATCGGCCAAGGAAAATTCACATCTTGATCAGAGAATTGTTGCAACGATAAACCCTCATCAGCTTGCTCCAACGCTCGTGTAGCCGCCAATTTTGCAGTTTGTTGTGCATTTTCTAGAACATGCTCAAGCTTATGTATCCCATTCACTGAACCTGCAACATACAGTCCTTTGGGTAAACCAGAAAGGGTAAATTCAGCTTTGTGATCATCATAACTAAGCTTGGCACCCGCCTGACAAAGCAACTGATACACTGGCATATAACCCGAGGACATACACAGTACATCACATGGGATTGTTTGAGACTCTGTGCCGACTTCTCCTTCAGAGATAATCTTACGAATATCAACACCCGTTACACGATGCATATGTTTTTCATGGAGTGCTTCGTAAACGGTACTGCCCATATAGCACGGGATTTTTTTGGCTTTGAGTGCTCCGTAAAGTGCAGCATCCTTCGCGGTTTCTCGCATGTCGACCAAGGCCACAACATTTAAGCCGGCATCAATTAAATCCAGTGCAGCCAAATAGCCATCATCATTACCTGTCAAAATCGTAATCTTCTGACCCGGTTGAACAGCATAGAGTTTCATTAAACGCTGCACCGCACTGGTTAAAATCACCCCCGGTAAATCATTATTTCGAAATACCACAGGTTGATCAAAGCTACCACTTGCCACAATACATTGCTTCGCGCGGACTTTATATAAACGCTTGCCTTGAATCACAGGCAGATAATGATCGGTAAACCATGCATTACAGATGGACTCCGTCATTACGGTAATATTGGCATGCTGCTCGACTGCACTCAGTAGTTGTTGACGTAAAGCATTGGCTTTTTCACCTTTAAGGTCGAAACGTGCATAGTTCAGGCTACCACCGAGAATTTTATCTTGCTCAATTAGCAATACCTTTGCGCCAGCATCTGCTGCACTGAGCGCTGCTTGCAGCCCCGCTGGACCAGCACCCACAATCGCGATATCGGTAAATAAATAAGCCTTGTCGTAATATTCAGGTTCAAAATTGAGGTCCAATACCCCTAAACCTGCTTTTTTACGAATGATTGGTTCCCAAAGTTTCCACACGCCTTTCGGTTTATAAAACGAGCGATAATAGAACCCGACAGGCATAAATTTGGAAAATCTTCCTAAAAATGCGTCCGAGTCTTTCATCAGGGAACCTGAGAAATTTTGCCCACTAGAAACCAATCCAGAATGAATGATTGTCGTATCTGCTAACACATTGGCTTCATGTGGCAATTGGATTAAGGTATTGGCATCTTGACCAGCCATCGTGAGTGGCGCACGTGGACGATGGTACTTAAACGAACGGGACATCACCCAACGCTGGTTGGCAATCAAGGCACTGGCGATGCTATCCCCTGCGAAACCTTTAAATTTTTCAGCGTCAAATTCGAATTCAATTTCTTGGCTACGATCAAGTAATGTACCGTAAGGCAAAGGGAGTCGGGGTAAGTTTAAATTGCTCATGTTAATGACTCCTTCTGTTGCTGTGCGACAGCTGTTTTTTTACTTTCTACGGCTACAAATTCAACGCGCGTATTAAAAATTTCTTTGGCATCAAAAGTTCGGATAATTTCATCTGTTACGGTATGGCGTTCTGCGATAAACCAGTAACTACTGGGGGTATGCATCCACCATTCACGTACAATTCCTGCGGTGTTATCGCTATTAAAAACGTAGTCTGCCCATTCAATATCGGTACAGGTATTTTGATCTGGCATCTGTTTGACTTCACCGCCATAGGTAAATTCACTGATGTTACGAGGTCCATTCAAAGGACAATGCATAATTTTCATCTGATATTCTCCTTAATGGCTCGCAGCCGTTGCACCCATTTCATTCACTTGTTGGAAGCGACTAAAACGTTCTAATTCAAAAGGTTTAATCATTTCTGGTGTGCGACCTGTCGCCACCATTTCTGCCATGGTTTTTCCACAAATTGGCGTTGCCTTAAAGCCCCAAGTGCCCCAACCTGCATCCAAGTAATAATTGTCATAAGGCGATTTACCCATAATCGGGCTATAGTCTGGTGTCATGTCGGTGATGCCCGCCCATTGACGCATCAGTTTGGCATTGGCCATAAAGGGGAACATTTCAATTGCATGGGCAAGTAAACTTTCTTTTAAATCTAAAGTTGAACGCGTGTTATAGAGCGGATAAGGATCGGAACCGCCACCAAATACAATTTCCCCACGGCTGGTTTGTTGCACATAACAATGCAAAGCCGAAGAACTCACCAAAGGATTCAGGAAGGGTTTAAACGGTTGCGTGACCATGGCTTGTAAGGGATAAGTATGAATCGGTGCACGAATTTTCAACTTATTCATTAAAATAGAGGATGCTCCTGCAATCGCCTGAACAATACAGCCGCATTGCACTGTGCCACGATTGGTTTTCACAGCAGTAACTTTATTATTCTCGATCACAAAGTCTTGTACTTCAGTTAACTGATGAATTTCTACCCCACGTTTGGCTGCTTCTTTGGCATAACCCCAAGCAACGGCATCATGTCGTGCGGTTGCACCATCGATATGCCATAGGCCTGCTAGAACGGGTAAATGTCCTGGGTCTAAATTCAAGCAAGGAACGAGTTCTTTAATTTGTTGGCGGTCAATCATTTCTGTCCGACCACCAAAATGCTTATTCACTTCTGCGCGCTGACGGAATGCGCGCACCGTTGAATCTGTATGCGCTAAAGTCAATTGCCCGCGTTCAGAGTACATAATGTTAAAGTCAAACTCATTCGAGAGATCTTTAAACATACGTACCGATTCAGCATAAAATTTCACACCTTCAGAAGTTAAATAGTTCGAACGAATAACAGCAGTATTTCGCGCTGTATTACCACCACCAAGGTAGGACTTTTCCAATACCGCAATATTGGTAATCCCATGATATTTAGATAAATAATAGGCTGTTGCTAAACCATGACCACCGCCACCAATAATGACAACATCATAGTGTGATTTCAGCTCCTTCGGTGGAGGTAAATCCACTTCCACTGGATATTCATTACTTAATCCATACTTCAGTAGGCTAAATGGCATGGCGTAATCCTCCGCGGTGCGATGTAGCACCTATCAAAAATTCTATAAATTTGGATACTGCAAACGGACAGCTTGTACTGTGTTTTTCATAAGATAGGCAATCGTCATTGGACCCACGCCCCCTGGCACTGGAGTAATTGCACTCACCATCGGTAAGACATCATTGAAGTCGACATCCCCTACTAAGCGAGGTTTTCCATCTTTGATAATTCGGTTAATTCCTACATCAATAACTACGGCATCAGCTTTTAAATAGGATGCAGTAACCATATTTGGCTTTCCGACAGCTGCGACTAAAATATCGGCTTGTTGGCAGACTAGATGTAAGTCTTGAGTCTTAGAATGTACAACGGTAACTGTACAATTCTCTTTTAACAGCAATGCAGCCATGGGCTTGCCTACAATATTTGAACGACCGATAATAACGGCATGTAGACCACTCAAATCTTGACCTAAAGTTTCTTTAATTAAGCGTACGCAACCCGTTGGGGTACATGGTGTAAGTACGTCTCGCCCTTGGCTCAGCCCACCGACATTTTCACTGTGAAAGCCATCGACATCTTTTTTAGGATCAATGTGTTCTAACACTCTTATTTCATCAATTTGTTTGGGCAATGGCAGTTGCACCAATATGCCATGTACGTTTGGATCACTATTTAAAGCATCAATGGTTTTAAGTAAATCTGTTTCACTTAACTGTTCATCAAAACGAAACTCTAAAGAACAGATGCCAACAAATTTGGCTTTTTCGACTTTATTGCGGACGTACACGTGACTGGCAGGATCATCACCCACTAAAACCACCGCCAGACAAGGCTCAATACCTTGTTGTTGCAATGTGATCACATCATCTTTGACTTCTTCTAGCACGCGCTGGGCGATTGCTTTGCCATCAATAATTTTGTCATCATCTTGTTGTAATAAGGCCAGACTCATTTGAACACCACTGTACGGTTATCATTCATAAATACGCGATGTTCTACAAAATATTTCACTGCTTTTGAAAGTGCGATCGTTTCAGTATCACGACCAACTGCAACTAGATCTTCAGGAAGATAAGCATGATCTACACGCTGTACAGCCTGCTCAATAATTGGACCTTCATCTAAGTCACTGGTGACAAAGTGTGCGGTTGCACCGATGAGTTTTACCCCACGGTCAAAGGCTTGATGATAAGGTTTTGCCCCTTTAAAACCTGGTAAAAACGAGTGGTGAATGTTGATGGCACGACCTGCCAATTGTGTGCATAAATTATTTGATAGAATTTGCATATAGCGCGCTAATATCACTAGCTCAGTTTTAGTTTCATCAATGATTTTAAGGAGTTCTTCTTCTTGCTGTTGTTTGGTTTCTTTGGTCACAGGAAGATAAATAAAACGGATACCTTCACGTTCAGCAACTGCACGTAAGTCTAAGTGGTTAGAAACTATTGCCGTAATTTCAAAATTTAACTCACCTTTATGCTGGCGATATAATAAATTCAGTAAGCAATGATCAAACTTACTCACCATAATCATGACTTTCATGGGTTTTTTCTTTTCATAAAACTGTGCATTTAATGAAAATTTCTCTGACACCTCTGCAAAGCCGAGTTTTAGTTGCTCAAGATCTCCATTGCCATCATTGAAGCGAAAAACAATACGAGTAAAAAAGCGTCCAGTAATTTCATCGTCATATTGCGACATTTCACTAATAAAACAATTGTTTCCTGCCAGATAGCCTGAAACTGCAGCGACAATGCCAGAAGCAGCTGGACAAGAAATTTTTAAGACATACTGGTTAACAAGATCGTGAGACATGGTATTTCCTCAATATAAATTTGTAGGAAGTCGGAATCTGAAATTTAAAAATTCTCTTAAAGAATTATTTTTTCCTATTGGGAATTTATATAAGATTTTTTTTTGATCGTCTATCTGTTTTTTATATTTTTATTTATATAAATCAAAACTTTATAGTTATTTTGAACGTAAAGAACCAGGGTAATGTTCACTTGATCATTACCCTGTTAGAGATGTGCCTTTAACATAAAACTTCGACTTTATGATATTGCTTGAGTTGAAGTAATGAAGTGAATGGATTCTCAGATTGGCATAAGTGGTTGAGCTGTTCATGGAATTGGTACTCAAAAATATCATTACAATATATCGCCCACCCTTTGGTTAAATGCGTTTCGGTATTTTCTATATATAGTTCGCATGAGTTTTGTCCGATTAAACGGATATCCTTAATTTTAAATAAGCTGAATTCACCCATTTGAGTTACTCCACTAATCAATCTATTTAAACATTAGCAAGGAATATGCCAGTCTGTTATTTACATATATTTCAATACCATATATTAATTATTTATATTTAAATTCCTCACAGGAAATATTTATGCATTGTTTTTGTGCATTCAGCTACAGCTACGTTTAGTTTTGTTGCATTCTGCTAGCTTTCTTACAAAAAACTTAGCGCATATTCCTTCAGGCCCTTTAGGTGGAGATGTAGGTACTTAATGATTCTCCTATACAGGCTTTGTTGCACAAAGATTTATAATTTGAAGCACTCCCCAACTCACTCAAATTTAAGTTACAACTCGGGTATGAGGTCGGCCTAATTCCGTAAATTTATTCAGTACGGCTATACGGGCATGTATCTCATTGACTTGGCTCCCAAAGTTTCTTGAATATAGTCGATCGCCTAATAATTTAATGCAATGCATTTTGGTTTCGACCAAACTTCGCCGATGATAGCCTGACCATTTTTTCCATAGGTCCTGCCTAAATGTTTAACAGTAAGAAGTAATTCATTTCGCTCTTGCGAATGAACTTTTGTATCTTTCCAAGGCTTTGCATTTTTTCTGGGTGGAATAACTGCATTCGCTTGCCGATCTGCAATGACCTGACGGCATTGTTTTGTGTCATAAGCCCCGTCTGTATAAACTGAATCAATCTGTTCATCCAACGGGATTTGTTCAAGTAAATCCCCAAGGACTTATGAATCGCTCACATTGTTCGTAGTCAACTGTGCAGCCCGTATTTGCAGGGTTTTAGCATCTATACCAATGTGAAGTTTACGCCATTGACGACGATATTCAGGCTGATGTTTCCTACGTTTCCATTCACCTTCACCTAAAAACTTTAAGCCAGTAGAATCAACGAGTAGGTGTAATCCATCACGACTTTTTTGATAGCCAATTGCAAGATCAATATACCTTTGTCTTCTGCAAATGGTGGAATAATCTGGGGCTGTCCAATCTAATCCACAGAGTTTAATCAGGCTTTATACAAAGCCAGTGACCATGCGTAGGGAAAGACGAAATATGGATTTAATCATTAAGCAGCATTGGATAGCTGTATCGGAATAAGTCTGATTTCGACCATGTTTGCTTTTTGGTTGAGCGTACCATTGTGTTTTGGGATCAAACGAAATGGCAATATTCCCACGATTAATGAGAGCTTGGTTATATGTGGACCAATTGGTTGTACGGTAGATTTTAGGTGTAGGCTTATTCATTCGAAAATTATATTATGGAATAAGCCTTTAGAGATAGGTTTGTGCAACAAAGCCATTCAAATGTAACTTTCAATACAAAATTTATATCACATCAAATTCAATTCGACGATTCTTCTTGCGCCCATCAGCCGTAGCATTATCAGCAACAGGTTTATTTGCTCCCATTCCTTCAACACTTAAACGCTCTTCAGCGATATGCTTGTTGAGCAAATAGTTTTTTACAGCAATAGCTCGCTCTTTACTTAAAGCTAGATTCTTTGTCGCATCACCAGAACTATCTGTATGCCCAACAATTCGGACTTTCTTTCCTCCAACCTTATTTAAAGCCAGTGCCATTTCATCTAAAATCTGTGTCCCGCTTACTGCTAAAATGGCACTGCCAGATTCAAATTCGATAATTCGATTTTTAAGCGTATCATCAATAATTTGTTGTTCTGCCTGATTTACAGAAAATTGCGTATTTAAGCGATAAGGCGGTATGACTAAACCCTGAAATAAGTTTGTTATGGGCTGGATATCCGTTGAGTTCATTACTTTTCCATTGAGTTCCATCTGCGTACCACGTACGGACAATTTCCCTTGATGTACTTTTTTTAGCTCTGGAATCACCAAATTCGCTACAGACTCACTCCAACCCGATGGTGCATTTACAGCTTTAACTTGTATTTTATCAATAATTTGATCTGCACCATAAATGCTGTACATTTTAGCTAATATGGTTTGCTTACTGGCTTGATTGGGAACAATGCCTTCTACAATAACCGGCTCTGCCCAAACGTTGACACCGAAAAGCAGTGTTAAACTGAATAGAATTTCCGTTGTTTTAATTTTATAATTTATTTTCATATCTCATTAATCTATAAATGTTTTTTTAAAAATTCTTACGCCTTGCATTAAGCTTAATTGCCTCTCACTTAATGCTTGTTCAAGGGTTGCCAAACCAGCATTTTGCTCTAAATATGGGTCGATCCAATTTGCATTGACCAATGAAACCCAACGACCTGTATCCATTTTTTGTGTAAAAATTTCACTTAATGTAAGAATATCAGCGCCTTGAAAACCAAATAGTAAGATCGGTTTTTCGTCATGAGAAATGCCTATCAAGAGCTCTGCATTTTGATTTTGAATAAAATAACTGATTAACTTGACCCAAAAAGCTGCAATTTCGTAGCAATAAGCAGCGTTATGAATAGGTAAAATCAAAACTTTGGTAAGGCGACTCGTCCCTTGCTGAATAACTGGTTGTAGCAACAAACCTAATCCAATCATACTTTGGGCAAACTCGTAACTACTAATTTTTAGTAATTGTGCAAATGAGTGGATTGTATGATGTTCATAAAATGCAGAGGCTTCAACATGATTAAAAACCTGAATTTCATTCTGTAATTTCGTCAACTTATCCAATAATATATTTTCATCGCGTAGTGACCGCATTACACGGTTTTTTTGAAACAAATCAATCAAAGTTTGTTTATAGCGGTATGGTGCATAAATAATATGCTGGAAACTATCATCAACCTCCAATAAATGGCTTAAGACCATTGGAAATTGGCGCCCTGAACTATCATGGCTTGCAATTAAATTTGCCACAAGAAAATGATTTTCTTGTGGGTTTGCAATGAAAAAGTCTAATGATGGTAATTTCTCATAAGCTTGAGCAAAGTTTTCCGATTGCATCGCATGTTCTAAAGCTTCCGTAATCCATTGGTCAATCACCTGAATTAAAGCATATTGTCCACGTGTTTTTAAGAAATCGCCATGTGCTGGGTATTTTCCATAATATAAAGGCAATGTACGCAGTTCATCCATATCGGCACGCCTCCTTATCCCATGTCTTCCATAAAATCATGAACGTGGCTCCTGCAAATTTGTAGGAGCTTTTAAACTCACCGCTGTTGCTACAGGTGCTGTTTGTGCAGCCACCACACGAACGGATTTAGTTGAAACCACTTGATCAACTAATTGCATACCGTTATAGCTACGTTGCCCTCCTACTCCACCACTAGCATCCCCGCTGATTAAACGGAAGTTAACTTTTACAGCAAGTTCAGGATTTTGTTGATTTTTCCATATCATTTCATAGCTTCCTCCACGTTGCGTACGTTGTGCACTGTCAATTAAACGATTAATCCCGTACTCACCTGGAGCCTCAAAAATCGTATGGGTTTTTCCATCTAAATCAATAGCTGTAATACGTGCACCTGGAATTGCACCTGCATTTGGCCAAACAAAGTTCACCCACTGCTGAACCCCATTTTCATAGAGCATACGTTGTCCATCAATATCAATGGTATATGATAGAAGTTTAGTATTTTCAATTGGGTAAAATTGAAAATTAGATTGATTTTGGGCTACTGATGCAGATGAAGTTTGATTTAACTCTCCTGTGGCCATGCCACGACTTGGCGCAACATAAGTTTGAAAATTTACAACAAATTGTGGATTCAAACTGATACCTAGATCTTTCCAAGTCTTCGATGTCAAAGTATATCCACGACGAATGACCAACGGATCAAGTGTCTCTTTTACATAACGTGCAATACTGCCATTCTCCCCGAGAACTTGACTGATCTCACTGCTGGTGGCTTGTAAAGTTGCAGAAGAGTTAAACGGATATTTCTTACTCAAACCACTATTAAATGGTTGATATACCTGCATTTGCCAAAGTTTATTCATCTCATCTTGTGCTGGAGTAATTAAACTCTCAAATGACTGTGTAAGGGGTGACATAAGTAGCTTTTGTAGTATTTTTTGATCTGGCTCAGACAACCCAACAGACATTTTTTCATCTACCAGTTTTTGCGTTGTATTGAATACTGAATTTTGCTCATTAATGGTAGATTTAACCAAGCTTATTGTAGCTGGCCCAACGTCACCAGAGCTTTTTAGATCATTGAATTTGCTACGAACTTGTGCCAAAGACTGCATATATTCATCAAGCAAAGATTTATTTTGTTGATCATCACGTTTACGGACCAACTGATAAAACATTTGAAACTCGTTGGAAATAGACCCTTGAGCTTGATTTAAGATAGTTGCATTAAGTTTTGCATCATCACGTCTTAAGACTTTACGTTTAAACCAAGCAACAAATCCAGTCTGTGGTGCTGCAAGTTCAGCCATTACAACAGGATTATCCCAACTAGTCTCTGTCGCAACTCGATCAAACACGCTGCGAATTGGTGAGTTTTCTGGTTCACCTAAAACTTGGATAAAATTCGTTTGTTGAGCATAATCACTTGCTTTCGCATAATGTATGCCCGTCAGAAATTTTCTCCACTCCGCAATATATTCCTTTTTATATAAGTCAGTTAGCTGTTTTCTGATTTGATCTGGGCTACCGCTAAAGCTTAAATCGTCAGATTGCGTGCTATTTAGCACCCAATCTTTGGTGTCTGTTGGGCGCTTGGCAACTTCATCAATAGCTTGTTCGATATATTCAGACCATGCGGCATGTGTAAACATGCCTGGTAGTGCATAACTACCTAAAATTGTATTTTGATTCGTCTCACCCAACATCTGTTTTATGGTCAATGCAGGATAACGAACTGCTGCGCGCATTTTGAGTTCATTATAAACACGATCTCGTGCAGGCATGCCTCGTACTACAGACAACAAGGCTTGACGTGCTTGATCCACCACCAGACTATCTGAGCTTAGGACTGGAAACTTAGGATCATTTGTTAAAGTCATGCTATATGACAGCACTTGCTCAGCTTTTTGAATCATTTCACCGCGTGGCATTTGTCCACGATTATTGTCTAACCACGACCGCCAAAAGCGAGTCACTTGGTCACTTAAATGACTGGCATCCATATATTGAGCATTACCCATCATCAAATAGGCTTTTAATGCATTGTATGCATCTTGTGGATTCGTATCACTCGGCTCTAAATATTGCTGTGTTTTTGAAACAGGTGTTAGCTTTACATTGCTATGATTGGTTCGCAATTGCTCTTCATTGGCTTTAACACGTTGTAAATATTGAGTAATATTTTGCTGCGTTGGAACCAATATAATTTGTTGAACACCTTTTAAGTATTCAGTTTTAAGCTTCTCATGCAGCTCATCTCCTTGATATAAACCAAAAGCAAACTTTAGTGGTCGATCTTGCTCAAATTGATCGAGTTGTTGCATACGTTCTTGTAAAATTAACAGTGCGTTAAGCTGTGTGGACAACTCTTGACCTGACTGTTTTTCAAGTAACACAACCTTTTCTAAGTCAGCCTGTACATCGGTAATCAGTTGTTGATTATTACGATAAGACCAAACCCATAGACTTAAAATAAGAGCCACACCAAATAAAGCGGTAACGAATGCAATATACCGTTGACGTTTACGCGTTGGGTTGATGTGTTGCTTAACTAAGTTTTTGTCTTTTAAAATAACGTCTGAAAATAGACCTTTTAAAAAATAACCATGATTTTGTGAAATTGAACGTGTTGGAATACCGCTGTCATTACCCAAACCTTTCTGTAATAAAAAGTCTTGTGCAATTTGTTCAGTCATTGGGCTTTCGATGATACCTTCTTGTAGCGCACTCGTGAAATAAAAACCACGAAAAACAGGCTTAAATTGATAAGGATTATCTTCGAAAAGTGTACCAATAAACGTTTTCAATGCAGGCTTTAAGCTCTTAAACTCCAAAGGAAAAGTCATTACGCTTGGCGAGATATTCTGAGCGTGTCGACGGCTAAGATGTGTGGTACTCACCCCTTTCAAACCGTCGTATAAAATTGAATAATGTTTCTCAAATAACTCAACCGCATGGTTTGATGCATCTGTGCTATAAGGTAACGTTGCGCCCCAAACCTGGTCAAACTCGTTCACTTCATAGCATTCAAAAAACTCTGTAAAACCAGCAATCAAATCCATTTTCGAAAAAACCAGATAAACTGGAGAGAAAACCTCTAAACGTTCAGTTAGATCTTGAATACGTGCACGTAAATTTTTCGCAAGTTTAATTGATTTTTCAGGGCTATTACTGACTAACTCAGCAATACTCACAATCACAATCAAACCGTTAATAGGTGCCTTGGAACGATTCTTTTTTAGAATATTTAATAAACCTAACCACTCAAAATGGTCATCCGCATAAATGGAGTAACGCCCTGCGGTGTCCAATAAGACTCCTTCTGTTGAAAGAAACCAATCACACTGGCGTGTTCCACTTAAACCGGCAGAAACTGATCTTTGATGTGTCTCTTCAAAAGGAAATTTTAGACCCGAGTTATAAATGGCTGAGCTTTTTCCAGCAGCGGGATTACCAATCACCATATACCATGGCAATTCATATAAGGCTGCATTGCCTTTCTTATCGCCTAGTTTAGATTTCCGAATCAATTGGATAGACTCTTTCATTTGTTGTTGAATCAAATGAAGCTCATCGTTGTTTTTCTGCTTTCCATATTCAGCTTTCGTATCATGGGCAATGGCGTCAGCAAGCACCTCACCTTGTGCAGCGTGTCGACGACGCATAATCAATAAATACACACCCCAAATCACAAGCCCTAATACATAACAGATCATTAAAGCCCAAAAAACTTTGGCGGGAATCGTGTTATACATTGCAAATAACGCAACAAAACAAGATAAAGCGATAATGGCCTTAGGATTCGTCACATACTGCCAAACATAACCTAATACGTTGTAAAATAAAGAATTCACGTTACTCTCTTATTCTTTTTTAATTTAAATGGATTGTGCTAATTTTTCATTCATGTCTTCATATGCTTGTATAAAGCAATGCGTTGAAGATTGATCTACGCTATAGATCATTGTCATAAGTTCATCTGGCAAATGCATACCCAGCATAAAACCGAATATTTTCGCCAAATGCTGCGTATCACCAAGACTTTGTTTTGTATAAATAAAATGGTGTGGCTCAATATGGCTTTGACTAAAAGCATGATTGACCTTTTTTATGGTTGGAATATTTGTCATATCATCCAATATCAACACAAAAGGCTGAACGGGCTTCAATTGCTCTAAGCTCAGCATGTGCTCAGTTGGAAGTTGGTCTAAGATATTGTCCACATTTAAACCAATATTCAGTTTTTTTTGTGGTGTAGTCTCTAATAGTTGTAAAAAAGATGCAGCCAAACACCAACTCGATGCATATTCTGAAGGTAAGTAACGATCCGTCAGCCATGTTTTTTCATCTAGCAACTCTTGATCAATTTCAGAGTCAACATTAAGAATCAATGAAATTTCTTCTAGTTGCTTAGACACTTGTGCCAACAACAACACCCAGTCTTTATAGGCAGTTTCCTGACTCAAATAATGATGTTCAATTTGAATTTGTGCAGTGATGATCCCTAAAGACCTTAAATAATGCTCCACAATTTCAAAACTTTGTGTTTCATTCCAAAAATGTAAAACCGACTCAGATAACAAAATATGGATATGAATACGATTCAGTTTCGTTACACTTTTAATGCTTTCCTGATCGTCTTGTACATCAGATGCATATTCACTATTCGGATCAATCCAAGCGGGATGCATTCGATATTCATAAGCTAATTCGCTATCATAAAATAACGCAGATTGTTTTAAGTGCTGCGCAATTTGCCACAATGTTTCAGCATGCTGTTCAAGTTGATGCTCAATCAATGCTTGAATACGCTGGTGACGAGGGTGCTCTATCTCAAATTCATCTTCTTCATCTGCATTTGTAATGACATTGTCTAGCGCTTGTATACGATAGGACAACATTGGAAGCCCATAATTATTCTGTAATTGAGTATCTAACTCAGGGCTTTTAAACTTTTGCAGTTCATCAATAATTGTTTCATTTTCTCCCAAAGCACTATAAGCAGCTGAAGAATAAATATTAAGTTGGATCCATTCGATATCAACAGGTTTTGCTTGTTTTTCTACAGCTTCTATCTGTTGACTTTGTGCCAATTCATCTTGCTTTCGTTGCTCTTTACGTTGTTGTTGTGCTTTCCATACTCTGTAGATAGCCCAAGGCAACCATAAAATCACACTGATCAATAAGGGAAGTAAAAGCAAATGACGAACTAAATCAATTGCACTTGGGTCATAACCAGTATCACGCCAATAAAAAACAACAACACCACACACCAGTAACAATGAGCTCACAAGTGTTGCAATAAAAAGTTTAAGCATGTCACATTCCCATCAGTGCATAACAGGTTTCAGCGTTGTGATCTTTCTGTTTAGGCATTAAAAAAGCACCTTGGGATAAGCCCATAGTGGTTGTTGAATTCAGATGTAACGGTTGAATATCGTTTTTATTTAGAATGAGCCTTAAATCAACCGCGAGTGTTGGGCTCAACCAAGTAGACAAAATCCGTTTAATTTTTTCGCCATTTTCTTTTTTCGGTAAAAACGTTAAATATTCGCTATAAGAAACTGGGCCGACCACTATCTCTATCTTTTCGTCAATTTGACGTATCGTTTCACCACAAAAAGTATTCATTCCCAAAAGGTTTCCATTTCCTCCAAGCACTGTTCTCTGATCAACAGACAGAGTAAATTTTTCTTCGATGAACTCAAAAACCTTGATATTTTGTTTAAGCACAGCACTCAACATGATCTTCAAAGCATGTACTGTATTATTTTGCCCCTGCATTAAACCTGCAAATTCAGCAAAATAATCATCTAAATCTGGTTGATGGTGCTGTGAGCGAATATATCCATTCAGAGCGTGCAAAATATCTAAATAATGGTTCTCTGCTTCAATTTCATAGCGCACAGGTAAATGATAAGCCAAGCATGCATCGACATATTGGGTCGTCAACTTATGATTGAACAAACCTAAAAAATGAATAGTCTCCTCGCGTTGGATACGGGGACTGTGTCTAATTTTCTGGGTATAGCTATAGGGTAAGCTTCCATGAATACCTGTTAGCCCGACCATTAAATTGGTTAAATGAATTTTCTCCTCATCAAGACTTAAACTTTCAATCTCTGTATCGGGAAAATTAAGATTTAAAGAACTATGAAATCTAAATGGCTTGGCCCAATCTCCCTTGATTTCCTTGTTTGAATCTGCTGTCTGCCGTAATAATCGTGTTGCTTGAATAAACTCAAAGGCACGCGGTTGTTCAATCAAGGCCCCAATTACAGAAGTGTCTTGCCACCAACGTTCTGCACGCATTGGTATAACTCCTGTTGTGTATAAGCATCGGATATAACAACATCAACAAAACTGTTCATGTGTACTTTTAAATTGAAAACATGTGCTAAAAGCTGGCTAAAAATGAATAAGCTATGCCCCCGGAAAACCTTTGAATCAATCGCTAGTTTTACTTTTAAACCACGGACAAATAATGGAAAAGGTTTTGCCTCTACCATTTTTTGAGTAAGAGAAAAATCAACCATTTGAATTGAATTAATAATCAGTTGATTTTCTTTTGATTTGGGTAAATTATAGAGTTCAAGTAATTCCTTAATATGACTTAAGGTCTCTCCTTTCATTAAGGACAAAGTATTTAATGAAAGATGTGAAATAATTCTCCATTGTTCTTTTTTATTTTTTTCAAAAACATAGGGTTTATTGGGTCTTTTTAGAACCACCGCTCGCCGTGCAAGACTACTGTCATTCAAACTCAGAATACTATTAGTCTGACTTAACGCTTCATGGGGTAAGTCACGATTGGAACACAGTAATTGTGTACTAATGAAGTCTGATTTAGTGCTTTCTGGCGAAAGCTGCTTTGAGATAATACTATATACTGTTTCTGTGTATTTATTATGCAAATGGGCTGAATTTAAACTATAAAAAAATTGAGTATCTGGATCTTGATAATGACTCATTGCAAAAAAAGGATAAATATCAAATGCTGTTTGTTCTTGATTTGATTTTTCACGGATCATCTGCATTCTAGTAATACTATATGTTTGATAATACTCAGGATGATGTGCATCTGTAATTAAAGGGTATTCTAATTGCTTATGATTTATTTTCTGTGGTTCTGCTTGTTTCCTAAATAAATTCACTGCTGGAGTAACATATAATTTAAAGTTTGCAATATTTAATTCTGAGTAATTTTTGATATTCACTTGATCATTTAAATTAAGTTTTAGGTGAATTAAAATTTCAAAATAATGCTGACCTTTATCTAGATGTTTTAAAAAATCTAACTTCATATTTAGAAAGCTAAACTTTTCGGGGAAGCAAAAATACTCCATCAATAACCGATAAGCATGATGTGTATGCTGATCTAATGGCAGTAAGCTTTCATCTTCTGAGAAACCTTGAGTACAAAAAGGATTTTTAATATCAATCAGATGATGACCGTATTTCAATGAAAACCCAGTATTTGATTGAAACACTGCATCCAAAACCTGGAGTGGAAAATTAGATATAGCATCCAGATAAATAGGTAAGCATTCTTTTTCTAAAATGCGCTGAGATTGATTAAAAAGATTAAAACCTAAAGTAAGGGTAGCGTTTTGATTTAAGTGCATATGTGCACTGGGATGCGTTTTAAAACTGAGTTGACACAACTCAAGTGGTAATAGTTTTAACTCTTGGGTGGTATTAAATTCGCACTGCACTCCTTTAAAACTGCGTGACTTAATCGTGGTATTCTTAGGAACAACATGTGCTTCTGTTAATTGTTTACACTTATTTAAATCTTCCAAACTAAGTATAGTACATGCAGGAAAAGGCTTTAAATATTGTGGAAACATCACCTCAAACAGCGATCGCGTAAAGACGTCATAACTGTCTACAAGTTTTTTATCAATTCTAGCTGCAATTAAAGAAAAAGACTGAATTAAGCGCTCAATATGCGGATCATCAATTTGTTCTTGGTTTAAAGACAACCGTTGAGCAATTTTAGGATATTTTTGTGCAAATTCGCGTGATTGCTGTCCAAATTCTTGTAATTGTTTTTCATAGTAAGGTAATAACTCTTCAATCACAAATCACCCAATTAAGATCGTGCAGAAATAACATATTGTTGTGTTGTTGGTTTGAGTAAGGCATCGAAAATAACAGGCTCATACAATGGATGAATATTTAAATAAGCTTGAATACTCAAACATAAAGCTCCCATATTCTGCCCATCAAATAACATTTCGACTTTAACCTGTTTTAGTCTTGGCTCATGTGCGGTAATAGAACATGCGATAGACTGACATATTTTATCTCGGTCTAAGGGGTTAGCCGTCGAAAGCCCAACAAAATCAATGATCCCAAACTGTAAAATGGATTTTTTTACTAAGGGAAAGGCATCAATAACTGAGCCGAAGTTTGCCATACGACTATTAAGTAATTCTTCTAAATCATACGCGACAGACTCGCGCAACTCTTGAAGAGACATCCCCTGCCGATCCTGCTCACTTGTAGGCAACAATCGGTCAAATAGTGTTTTTCTAAAACCATATGGATAAAGTTGATCTAGGTTCATATTGACTAGAATTTTCCTACATGAAAAATAAGGGCTAATATAAGTTAGCCCTTATTTTTGAAGCATATTTATGCAGCGTACGATGCGGTATTATTTGACAGTGACCATTTTTTGGTCACTGCACCTTTTTGCGTACCATTAATATCTTGCTGGTTATACGTCCATTCCACTGCGGCATATTTCAAACCGAAGCTCTCAATTGGTACACCTTCTTCACTCACTGTTGGTGTAACACTTGAAACCAACACATGCTTTAACTTGATTTGCAGATATTTAATACGTTTATCACCATTCGCTCGATAAAAATCAATCTGAACTTCGTCAAAGGTATATCCCGCTGAACATGCTTCCCATAGCTTTGGGCTGGTTGCATCTAAATCTTTCACAAAAATCATGTCAGAGTGTTCTACACGCTCAGCTGTATGGCCACCTACACTTGAGGATGTTGCGGACTTCGGCTGGCGAATGTTATGTGACCAAGAATTTACCTCCAACCAGCCTTTATGTTCAGCATCGCGTGATTCACCATCGACTTTGTACTTACCACGAAATTGTACGTATATATCTTTCATTTTTAATATTTTCCTATTTTAAAGTTATTATGTGTTGGCATTCAAAATTAATTTGAGGACTGAGGTAATTCAGTAACAAGTCGCAGTGATACTGACAACTCGTCCAACTGGAAATGTGGTCTTAAGAAAACCACAGATTTGTAGTGCCCTGGCTGTGCAGGATTCTCTACAACTTTGACAGAGGCTTCACGAAGTGGATATTGCGCTTTCGCTTCTTGTGAAGCGCCGTCATCAAGTAAGATATATTGGGCTAACCATTCATTTAAAAATGCTTCGACATTTCCAGCAGATGCGAAGCTACCGACTTTATCTCGCATCATGGCTTTTAAATAATGTGCAATACGTGACACTGCCATAATGTATTGAATTTGACTTGATAAAGCTGAGTTTGCGTTCGCAGAATCGCTATCATACTTTTTAGGTTTCTGCGTCGACTGTGCGCCAAAAAATGCTGCGTAATCTGTATTTTTGCAATGGACAAGCGGAATGAAGCCCAGATCACTGAGTTCTTTTTCGCGACGGTCTGTAATTGCAATCTCAGTTGGACATTTAAAGACAACCTCACCATCATTGGTCTTAAACGTGTGGACAGGTAAGCCCTCTACTAAACCGCCACCTTCTACACCACGAATCGCTGCACACCAACCATGCATATCAAAAGCATTGGTTAAACGGGTTGCAAATGCATAAGCAGCATTCATCCATAAATAGTCATGATGATTTTGTCCAGTCACTTCTTCGACAAAATTAAAGCCTTCGGTCGCAGTACCTTCTTTAGGGTGATATGGCAAACGGCCTAGTACTCGTGGCATGGTCAATGCCACATATCGCGCATCATCACTTTCACGGAATGAGCGCCATTGCACATATTCAGCCGTCTCGAAGATTTTTGAAACCTCTCGAGGGCGGTCTATATCTGTAAAAGATTCTAGGCCTAAAATGCTTGAATCTGCTGCAGAGATAAATGGTGCATGTGCTGCTGCTGCAACATGCGAAATTTGTTCAAGCAAATACATATCTGAAGGCGTGCGGTCAAACTCAAAATCACCAACTAATGTGGCATATGGCGCTCCACCAAATGAACCATACTCTTCTTCATATATTTTTTTGAACAGTGTGCTTTGATCAAAATCTGTTGCACCTTGAAAATCCTTAATTAGCTCTTTTTTTGTAGTATTCAACATCCGAATTTTAATAAGCGGATTAGATGGCGTTTCCTGACAAAAATAATATAAACCACGCCATGTCGATTCAATTTTTTGAAATTGTTCATCGTGCATGATTCTGCTGAGTTGAGTCGAAATGAGCGCATCAATTTCTGCAATACGTTTATCAATAGATAAGGTCATATTTTCTGAAACAGTAATTGTTCCAGCCATCACTTCTTTAGCTAATTCACCAATTAGACTTTTAGCACGATCATGTTCTTCTTCATTACGCGCTATACGACTTCTTTCAACGATTGAGTCTAATAACGTAAATTCTTCTGTAGTGTCTTGAGCTACTGCTGTAGATTGAAAATTATTCATTCTCTGCCTCCACACTCATTTTGCGCACTTGGTCAGTATTTTGTAAAACTTGATCTAACAAATCTTCTAAACGTTCATTGTTTGAAATTTTATTTCGTAAATCCGTCAAACGCTCACGTGCTTCTACCAACTTTCGTAATGGATCGACCTGTTGAACCACGTTTTCAGGACGAAAATCCTCCATAGATTTAAAAGTCAGATCGACTGACATTCGACCACCGTCATCAGTTAAAGTATTTTCAACTTGATAAGTTGCTCGAGGCAATAATGACTCCATAACTTCATCAATGTTTTCTAAATCAACATTAATGAATTTTTTATCTTTAAGCTTGGTTTTTTCTAGTTCAGAGGCTGCTGAAAAATCTCCCAAAACACCCACAACGAAAGGTAATTCCTTAATTTCTTTACCATCCCCCACTTCAACATCGTATGTTAATTGGACACGCGGTGGTCGAATGCGCTGTAGCTTTTTTTGTACACTTTCACGTTTAGCCATGTAAAAATCCTGTTCGTTATTCTTTCGATTTAAGTTTTAAAGTGCATTAAATGGGTTTGCGTTCGATTTATTTAAAGATTCAACTGATTGTATTTTTTCAACTTTTTTTGTTTTTACTTGCTGAGTAGTTACCTTTTTTGTTGTTTTTTTAGAACTAGTAACAGCAAGCTTGCGTGTTGTTTTTTTGGAGGTCTTCAGCACAACTGCTTTTGCGTCACTGGTGTCTGGTGCTGGTAGAGAATTTTGTATGCTCTGTGACAAGTTTTTAGCAGGCGGATAGGTTAAGTCTGCTGATAAATAACGCATTTCTTCTTGACGCATATAGTCTAATGCTGCATTTGCAATCGCAATACCCGCTAAAAACCGCGTATCTGTAAGTGAAGAGTGCTGTATATTTTGAGCATTTAATGTTTCAACCAATTGTAACGCTTTATAATTTTTCCCAAGCTCTTGATAGCGTTTTGCCGCCTGGACTGAGAGCTGATTTTTTAAGACATCATCTTTTTTATTTTTCTTATCACAAAGCTGCATATATAAATGCAGTAAATTCTGATCAGTTTCTCCACTGACCAGTGGATATGCCTTAATACACTTATTGCTTAGCTGAATCACACCTTCTGTGTCTGCAAAAGCAAGTGATGTCGCAGCCAATAGAATGGATGTAGATAAAATAAAATAGTAACTTTTCAAAATTTGCCTCAAACTTATTATGAATAAAAAATTAAAATTATTATGGGTATAACTTCAAATTAATATTTAGCGACCTAAACTCTCGCTTTTTTATTGGTTATTTAATACGCTGAGATTTAACAAAAACATCCCACCTAAAGTCAAGAAATAAATGTTCCGAACAAAAGAATTTTGATCTTTTTATGTTATTTTTTTGTAATTTTATATCTTTTTTATCTAAAAATGATTTGTGTATTCTTAGGTCATATATATAAAATAGCAAAAAATAGTATTTTAAATTAAATATAAAACACTAATTTATAAAAAAATTTAGCTTTAACCAAAAAAACAAATTGCTATTGGCACATGATTGCTTGTTAAAGCCTTGCTATAAACCATGACTGAGTTATATATGAATAACCTTAAAATTCTAATTAAGAAGCTATCTAATCACGCACGTATTGGGTTAGAAAAATCAGCAAATAGTTGTATTAATCAACAAAATTATGAAATTGAAATTGAACATTTCTTTCTGGAATTATTGTCACAATCAGAAACGAATGACCTTCTTTTATTACTGGAAAAATATAATATTTCTCACTCAGATTTAGTTATTGATTTACAGCTCAGCCTTTCACACTTACCCAAGGGCAATGTTCGGACACCAATTTTTGCCCAATCTATAGTTCGTTTATTAGAACAGGCATGGTTACTTGCATCTGCTGAACAAAATTCCATCATTAGAACTGGGCATTTATTGATTGCACTACTAACTGCGCCTGATTTGTACCAAATCGCATCACGTGCCTCAAGTCTTTTTGAACTATTTCCAATTGATACAATGAAGCATAAGTTTATAGACCTATGCACTAACAGTAGTGAACAAGATTGCTATCAGCAAACAGTCTTAACACCAACTGACGTTCCAATACTTCCCACTTTAAACAAGACATTAGCGCTGGATCAATACACCATTAATTTGACTGACAAAGCCAAAAATGGGCGAATTGATCCAGTCATTGGGCGTGAATTTGAAATCTGTTTAATGCTTGATATTTTGATGCGCCGACGTCAAAACAACCCCATACTGACAGGTGAACCAGGTGTAGGAAAAACAGCAGTTGTCGAAGGTCTTGCACTCAAAATTGTCAACAACCAAGTCCCTGACGCTTTAAAAAATGTACAACTTCATATTCTCGATATGGGGCTATTACAGGCTGGTGCGAGTGTTAAAGGAGAATTTGAAAATCGTTTAAAGCAGGTGATTGAAGAAGTTCAAAGTTCGAGCCATCCTATTATTTTATTTATAGATGAAGCACATACCTTAATTGGTGCAGGTGGACAAGCAGGACAAAATGATGCTGCTAATTTATTAAAACCTGCATTGGCACGTGGTGAGTTACGTACCATTGCAGCCACGACTTGGGCTGAATATAAACAATATTTTGAAAAAGATGCGGCTCTTAGCCGACGCTTCCAAGTCATTAAAGTTGAAGAGCCAACAGAAGAAGTGGCTATTGATATGTTACGTGCCATGCTTCCCGTGATGACCAAACATTTTAATCTCAATATAGATGATGAAGCAGTCATCGCTGCAGTAAATTCTTCACATCGTTATATCAGTGGTCGTCAACTTCCTGATAAAGCCATTAGTGTACTCGACACGGCTGCTGCTCGTGTTGCGCTCACCCAAAATGCGCAGCCTGTAAAGTTAGATCAACAACTGGCTCAACAACATAATCTAAAACTTGAATACAAAATTTTGGAGAATGAGCACCAGAATCTGCCAATTCATCATGAACGCTTACAAGATTTAAAGCACAAACTAACACTGCTAGATACAGAGATTAATTTGACACAAAAGCAATGGCACAAAGAGCGTTCACTCGTTGAAAAAATTAAACTACGACAAAAAGATTTAAATCATCAAAATGTTCAAAAAGAAATTGCAACATTACGTGAAGAATTAGCTGAAATACAAGGTCAAAGTCCATTGGTCTTTGAACGTGTAAATGCGCAAATGATTACTGAAATTATTTCAGATTGGACAGGTATTCCTGTCGGCAATATGTTGAATGATGAAATCCAACAGATTTTAACATTAGAGGATAAGCTTTCAGCCCGCGTCATGGGACAACACTATGCCCTTCATCAACTGGTTCAGGGTATTAAAACATCTAAAGCAAAACTGGATGATCCGAACAAACCGCAAGGTGTATTCATGCTTGTTGGTCCAAGTGGTGTAGGTAAAACTGAGACTGCTCTTGCTTTAGCCAATGAACTTTATGGTGGAGAATCACATCTTATTACGATTAATATGTCTGAATATCAAGAAGCACATACTGTTTCCTCTTTGAAAGGTGCTCCTCCTGGTTATGTTGGTTATGGACAAGGCGGTATATTAACAGAGGCTGTTCGGCGGAATCCCTATAGTGTTGTCCTGCTCGATGAAATAGAAAAAGCGCACAATGATGTTCAAGAATTATTCTATCAAGTCTTTGATAAAGGGACACTGGAAGATGGTGAAGGCCGACTTATTGACTTCAAAAATACCACGATCCTTTTAACATCAAATGTCGGTTCAACTGCAATTATGCAAGCTTGCATCAATCAACCTGTTGATACATGGCCAAGCGCAGAAAACTTAATTGAACATCTAAAGCCAAGTCTATATAAACAATTTAAGCCTGCATTTTTAGGACGCATGCGGATCGTTCCGTATTTACCTTTACATGATGATTTATTAGTTGAAATTATTCATCATAAAATCAGTAAAATAACAGCTCGTCTTGAAAAACAGTATCAAACCAAAGTTCACTATACAGACGACTTAGTCGAGTTGCTATTGAGCCGCTGTACGGAAGTCGATAGCGGTGCGCGTAATATAGATCACATTTTAAATGCTACGGTATTGCCTGCTTTAGCAACTGAAATTTTAATAGCATTAGCGGAAGATAATGTGCCTAAAGTGATTTATATCAATGCTAAAGATGATGAAATCACCTACCGTTTAGATCCAATTGAAAAAACAAAAGTTCCCAAAAAACGTCAGCCGAATAAAAAACAAGTAGATCAAGCCTAACCCAATTTATAGAGTATCGAATTATGAGCTTAGAACTTGAGTCTTTACTGTCTCCTATTTCAAGCGACTATCCTTGTGGACAAGATCTATCTTTTTCCAATGAGTTTCATGCCATTAAAATTGCAAAAACTCAAGATGATCCACTACTCGATCAAGGAGATTGGGTTGCTGAACCCAAACAAGCAGATTGGCATTTTGTACATCAAAAATCTATTGAGCTTTTAACTGAAAAATCAAAAGACATTCGTTTACTGGGCTGGTTACTTGAAGCTTGCTCCCACTTGTATGGATTTGAAGGCATAACCAAAGCACTTGAGCTAATGCATCGGACACTGAGCAACTATTGGACACAGTTACATCCTGAAATGGAAGAAGATGATTTAGATCAACGTTTAGGTTTATTACAAGGTTCAATCAATCAATTGGTTGCCTTGATTAAACGCGTTCCAATCACACATTCTCCTCAGTTTTCACTGGGTGACTACGAAGCGCTGCTGAGACAAAAAAATCAGCAATTAAAACAAATCGAAAATTACGAGGAAAATCATACTGTTCAATCTCAGGGGATTGAACAGTTCGAGCACAGTTTATTTAATACATCAAAATCATTTCAATATCAAAACTATCAACACTTTTCAGCACTTCTAGCCGAATGGTCTCAACTCAAAAGTGTGTTAGATCGCCTCATGGGACTCGATGCCCCTAGCTTTGCAGCTATTGATACGCAGCTTGAAAATGTCCATATCAGTTTAAAGAAACTCTATAAAACTGATGTTTTTGTGCAAATACATGCCATCAATACATCGACAGAATCAGCAACACCAGCAATGATAAGTAGCCAAAGACTTTCATTGATGCAACAAGAAGAACAAATCAGCTTAGAGAATACATCACCAATGCCTCAAAATTTTAAGGTGCAACCGCAAAATCACCTCGTAAATCGTGAACAAGCAATGCGTGTATTGCAAGATATCTCAGACTATTTCCAAGCTAATGAACCACATAGTCCCGTAAGTTACATGTTGCAGAAAACTATAAAGTGGAATCAGATGCCACTTCACGAGTGGCTAAATCAAGTCATTAAAAATGAAAATCCACTCCTTAACATCCAAGAACTTTTGGGTGTACAACCACAATCTAATGAATCTAATAACTGGTAATCTTCATGTTTAAAGCAGAAAAAATACTTTGGGGCGAAGGTCTCTTCTTACGTCCTCAACATTTTCAATTGCAAGATGCTTATCATGAGCAACGCTTGAATCATACGATTCGCTCGACCATTCCATTTGCCTATGGCATTCAAAGTGTACAATTTGACGAAGCTCAGTTACAAACGCATATCTTGGCGCTCGAAAGCATTCAGATAATTTGGCAAGATGGAGAAATTTATCAGGCGCCTATGCGCGATCTATTACCATCGCCCGTTTTATTAGATGAGCTCAACCTGCGTGGCGAAGTTCTAGTCTATTTAGCGCTTCCAATTGTGCAAGCCAACAAGAGGAACTTAACCGGTGAAAATAGTACGCAACTAGGTCGTTATCATTCTTATTTGACTTCGACTCATGACTTATTTACAGATGCCAGCGAAGCCGATATCACATTATTACACCGCCGTGCCGAGTTCAGATTATTAGATGCTAATATTGAGCCTGATCAAGAACTTGATGGGTTTTTATATCTAGCCTTAGCAAAGATTAAACGTCAAAGCTCTGGGCAATTTGAGTTTGATCGCCATTTTATTCCCCCAATTTTGCACATTGAGTCGTCTGAGAATCTCATTTCAAGTCTAAAACGTACTTTAAATGTCATTAAAGCGAAAATTAAGACCATTCAAAGTAATAATCGTGAAAATGAGCAGAAACTGATTGAGTTCCGCTCTGGTGATATTGTGTCATTTTGGTTGGTCAATGCACTGAATACAGCACATGCAACATTAAATCATTTATTACAATACCCACATATCCACCCAGAACGACTTTATTTTGAGTTATTGCGCTTAACAGGTTCTTTACTCACGTTCTCGACTGCACATGATGTGGAACATTTACCACGTTATCAACATCTTCATTTACAAGAAAGCTTTTCTGAGATTGATATCATTTTACGTGACTTATTGGATACCATTATTTCAAACCGTTACATCAGTATTCTACTGAAAGAAACCCGACCATCTTATTGGTTAGGTCGTTTAGAGTCAGACAAAATTACACGTGATTCAAGGCTGTACTTGGCTGTTTCAAGCAGTATGATGCAAACCCACGAACTGGTTCAATTGGTTCCTTTACGTTTCAAAGTAGGCAATACAATAGACGTTGAACAACGTGTAGTTGCTGCACTTCCAGCCGTACCGTTACAACATTTAGTACAAGTGCCAACAGCGATTCCTGTCCGGTCTGGCGTGAGTTACTTTGAAATCGAACCGAATAATGACTTATACCAACGTATGTTAGATGCCGAGTCGATTTGTATTTATATTCCAGCGGGGTTTCAAGATATTGCTGTTGAATTGATTGTGGTTATGAATGGCCAAGGATAATAATAATGAATAATGCCCCTTCACTTTTTGATGATGGACAAATTGGAACTGGTTTAGTTTCACCACCTATAGCCGCAAAAACTGCCAATACCTCGAACTTAGTCGATTTATTGCATGATGGTTTTTATATCGTTTTTTTATTAAAAAACCAATATATCCCTAGCAGTGTCACGGAATTTCGTGAAAAAGTTATTGCATTGCTCGATCGCTTTGAAAACCAAGCACGAAAATTACAGTTTTCTGCAGACGATATTCTAGACGCTAAATATGCCTACTGTGCATTATTAGATGAAACCATTGTGACTCAGCAAGATACACAGTTTTTTGAGCTTCAAAATAGCTGGCTCATTAGCCCCCTACAACTGAGTTTATTTGGGTCACAACTTGCAGGTTATCGTTTTTTCGAAATATTAGAGGAACTACGTCGTAAAGGACATGGTCGATTAGGTGCTCTAGAAGTTTATCATTACTGCATGCTGTTGGGTTTTCATGGTAAATATCGTATTGAGTCTATAGAAAATTTAAATCATCTGGTAGCACGTGTGGGGGATGAAATTGACTATTTAAAAGGGAAAAAGGCTGCCTTTTCTCCCTTTGCCTCTCTGCCCGATCAAATTAAACACATGATTCACCGCGAACTACCGTTCTATTGGATTTTACTGTTCTTGGTAATGTTTGCATTGTTAGCCTTTGGTGGCTTGTACTACATGTTGTCTAAGCAAAATACGAGTTCTTTAGCTAAATATGAAAATGTCATTTCAGCACCAACTGAACAAGCATATATCACAATCCATTTGCCCTAAGAACTCAATCCATGACTCGTGAAAAACAAACTTCAGTCAAAATTTTGACATCAGCAAAAAAGAAAAGACCTGCACCCATGCTCTATGCCGTGGGTGGTTTTTGTGTGGGTATCCTCTTAACATCAAGCATTGCTTTTACTTACTTTTTTATACAACAAAAAAATACATCCCTCCAAGTGAACCAAAACCCAGCTGTAGATCAAACAACTGCAATAGACAATGAAATGCCAACGCGCGAACCCGAAGCTATTTTTGAGGCGAGCAAAGTCAATGCTTCAAATCAGCCTCAAGCAACCAATGATCTAGAGTCATCTAATGAATTTATTCAACCCAAAGATGATGAGCTGAGTAAAGCTTTTCTACGCCGGCCCCAAGCATTAACCACAGCTGTACCAAAGCCGACGACGAATGCAATATCTCAAAATAAGGAGAATAAAAATCAGAATACTTCTCCACGCAGTTCAGACCATTCGCAAAAACAGAGCCCACAAAAAATAACTAGGCCACAGCAATCTTTGGATATAGCAGAGGAATCTCCTGTAGGAGATGTACAAACAACGATTACAACACGCGCCGTGGAAACAAAACATGTGGCTCTTACCACACCATGATCTATGCTCTTTTTTCTACTTTTCTAATTCTGGCATTAGGACTCAGTTTGGCACTGTCCTATGAATTAAGAACAAAGTTTACCGATTTTTTTGTCGGGTTAATTCCTCAAGGAAAAAGAAAGTTTCAGTCTGCTCGTCAGTTTGCGCAACACATCAATAATGCTGCGGCACCTGAGCAATTACAATCCTCTTGGCATATTCAGCAATGGTGGATATTAGTTGCAGGTCTCCTTTTATTTACCAGTATCTTGATGTTTGCATTTACTAGCCCTGTCACGCCTACTAAGATTGAAGCCGATTATTTAAGACAATCAGATCCACAAATTTATGCATTACTCGAGGGACAAATTTTATCGCCACCACCAGAAGTAGAAGAATCATTGGTTGCTGCGGCCATAGTTGAAGCAAGTATGCTTGAGCAAGCGGATCTTAATAATAATTCTATTCAAGCCAGTACTTTGAGTTACGATCCGAGTATTCAGGATGTACATTCTGCCCATTCGTATGACAGTTTAGCAACGGCTGACCGTAAATGGCATAAAATGAACCCGCGCTATAAGCAGCGTCTACTAATGGTATTTAAAATCATGCATGATCAACATGGTTATGAGCTGGTACTGCTTGAGGGCTATCGTAGTCCACAACGCCAAAATTCCCTAGCCACTAATAAAAATACAACGCTCGCTCGTGGTTATCAAAGTTACCACCAATTTGGCTTGGCAGCGGATGTCGCATTTAAGCGAGATGGAAAAGTCGTTATTTCTGAACGAGACCCATGGGCGATGCGTGGCTATCAGCTCTATGGCGAAGTTGCAGAATCTGTCGGTTTAACTTGGGGCGGACGTTGGACGTCAATCCAAGACTATGGACATACCGAGTATCGAATGCCTGGTTTAAAAAAAACCGCTGAGATGGCTGAAAAGTTGACCTCCGAGGGGCAACTTTTAGCAGCAAATTTAAATTAGTCAGTTGCAATCATGATCCAAATATTGGTTCATGATTTCTAAGACTTCTGAAGTCTTTTCTGCGTGCAACCAATGCCCAGCATCTGCAACCGTTTGAATCTGCGCTTGAGAAAACTGCGATTGAATCGCATCCATATATTCGGGCTTTTCTACATAAGGTGACTTTCCACCACGAATAAATAATGCAGGTTTTTGCCATGTTTTTATATTTTCCCATGAAAGAATTTGAGCATAATTCTGATACAGGGCATCTACATTAAACAACCATTTTCCTTTGCTAAAAGACTTTAGTAAAAATTGAATTACCATTTCTTCTTTGAGATATTCACGCATAATTTCAATGGCCTGCTGGCGATTTTCAATATCAGCTTTTTGCACTGAAAATAATGCTTTGAAAATCTGCTCATGATGATTTTCTTTATACGCAATAGGCGTAATATCCAGCACCACAAGTTGCTCTAACCGATTCCCTGCCACTTCTGTCACTTTCATGACCAATTTTCCACCCATAGAATGGCCGATTAAAGAAAAGTGTTCAATATTAAGCTCATCCAAAGTGTCAATCAGATCAGCAGCCATCAATTCATAAGTCATAGCATCTGAATGTGCAGATAAACCATGATTACGAACATCGACTTGTAATACATGATGACTCGCATAATAGTGTCGAGCAAGCATTCCTAAATTACTTAAGCTGCCGAATAAACCATGAACGAATACCAGTGTTTTTGCTGTTTGTTGTTCATTTTGATGAAATTGATAATTGAGAATCATATAAAACTTACTGTATTTGATTTCTATAGATATTGAATTTTTAATGTGAATAAATCAAATGACATTTTGATTTTTATTAAAATGTGCTTAGGCTATTTTGAATGTAAATTTGCTTAGGCTAAATTTAAAATATCATATATATGTATTGTGTCTAATATCAGCTTAAATTTTTAAGTCAAATTTCGGTTTTAAAAATAATTCAGCGGAATTTTTAAGTAAGAAACACCATTTTCTTCAGGTTTAGGAAATTTTCCTGCAAACATATTGATTTGAATGGCTGGCAAGATCAATTTTGGCATACTTAAAGTTGCATCACGGCGATTGCGCATTTCGATAAAATTAACTTTCTGTGTTTCGGTATTAATATGAATATTTTCATGTTTTTGTACTGAAACGGACGTTTCATATTGATAATGATCCCGGCCCTCTGGCAAATAGTCATGGCATAAGAACATCCGCATTTGATCTGGCAATGTGTACAAAGTTCTCACTGAGTCAAATAACGTTGCTGCACTTCCCTTAGGAAAGTCGCAACGTGCTGTGCCGTAGTCAGGCATAAACAAGGTATCCCCTACGAAAACAGCATCGCCAATGACATAGCTTAAACACGCTGGTGTATGGCCAGGGGTTGGAAGGTTATATGCTTTTATGTTGCCTATCAAAAATGTCTCATGATCTGCAAAAAGGTAATCAAATGACTGCGTAGCATTTAAACTCTTAATATCTAAGTGATAAATCTCACCAAAAGTTTGTTGTACGATCTCAATCTTATGGCTAATAGCAGTTTTTCCACCTAGTCTTTGCTTTAAGTACTGTGCAGCACTTAAATGATCCGCATGCACATGTGTTTCTAAAATCCAGTCTACGCTTAGGCTATTTTCTTGAATATAACTAATGATTAAATCAGCCTGCTCTGTATTAGTCTTTGCCGATGCTGCATCATAATCCAGCACACTATCAATCACGGCGCAGCGCTGAGTTTCTGGATCACTCACCACATAACTAAAGGTGTTAGTTGCAGAGTCAAAAAAGGCTTTGACTTGAGCTGTTTGCATCATGATATTACTCCATCACTTTACGGTGTAGCAACACGCCTATGAACATCGCAATTACAAAATAGATCGCTTGATAATACCCCAACCCAATCAAAGTGAAACTCGGTGCAGGACAAATTCCCGCAATTCCCCAGCCTATACCGAATAACAGACTTCCGATAATCAGTTTTCTGTCGATTTTCGTATTTTTAGGCAGTTGTATGACTTCACCATAAAAGGTTTGTGGGTGTGACTGACGTACAGCGTTCTGAAAAGGAATAAATGCAACTGCAATTGCACCCATCATCACAAAAGCTAGGCTGGCATCCCACTGCCCGAAAATATCTAAAAAACCAATCACCTTTGCAGGATTCGACATTCCTGATAGCATGAGACCGATTGAAAATAATCCGCCCCAAATGAATGCCCAAACATTTCTCATTTTAGATTGCTCCAAGCATATGTCGAACGATATACACAGTGATAAAGCCTGCGAACATAAAACTAATCGTAGCGATGATTGAACGTTTGGATAAGCGACTAATACCGCAAATACCATGCCCACTGGTACAACCCGAGCCTAAACGAGTGCCAAAACCTACCAATACGCCCGCAATAATTAACATGAAAGGTGTCGCTTCCATATGAATATCAGGTTGAACAAAAGCTGCGTATATAAACGGAATAATAAACAGACCCAATAAGAACCACAGTGCAGGCGTATTTATAATCCCCTTTAAGTTTAAAACTTGAGAGACCAGACCACTAATTCCCGCAATTCGTCCATTGGTATATAAATATCCAACGGCGGAGATGCCGAGGAATATTCCACCTAGAAAAGACCACGCAAAATCGTGCATTGGCAATCACCTATATAATATATATTTTTATAATATATAAAATATAGAAATAATCAAGCGTACTTTGTATCTAATCATGCTATGCCTACATATAACAGCTGTTTACAGGAGCATCCATCTACCTTGGGATAGCTCAATGAAGTCTGCTAGTCCATTATCCAAATTTTTAACACTTCAGCTGACAACTTAAACCATTTCTTTTACATAGTTATTCTTCACAATAGCGTAAAAAGCTTGAATATATCCCCGAGAGATTTTCTATTCGACCTTTTTTTAGATTAGAAATACTTAACTTATCTCGTTTTATTTCATTATAGTTTTCATTTAAAGAAACTGAGTAGAGTTATGGGTACATTTCTACATCATGATCATTATTTTAGGTTTATGAAACACATTTACGACGTTTGATTATATTTTTATGTAGGTAGATATATGAAAAGTAATGAAATAATTGACTCTTTTTCTAAGCAGTTTATTGGAATTCTGATAATACGCGTTCTGCAAACCATCTTGGTAGCTTAGACACGGCGGCATTCATTTTTAAGGTTTCAGCTGCTTCTATTTCTGCAAGAAAAGACGCTTGTATACCGTCAGAAGAGTTATCAAACAAGTAGGCTCGATCGCAGCATTCTACGGCTTGCATGAGCAGATCCATACTACGGTAGTAACGTTCAATAATTTTCTGTTCAGGAACTGGATGTCCGCCTACACTGACGCGATACTTGACTCGAGCAATATTGATTTGTGGATCTACTGTTGAAACATAATATAGATAGGTTTTATAACCCTGACGTTTCGCTTCCCGGAGAAATTCAACTTTAGAGATATGCGACATTACCGTCTCAAAAGTAAAACTGACTTTTAAGCGCAGAAACTCAAACCGAATATAATCAATAATGCGTGCACAGAGATAAGAGTCGATTTCTTCGGTTTTAAACTCAATCTTCCATTCATCTAGCACAATTGGTTCATGCGCAAGTAAAGTCACGAACTGTCCCGCTTGAGGACGTTTCTTACTTTTTAAAAAAGTGACCAACTCTGATGCTTTTAAGGAAGGATGATAATGCAATAAATCAAGGCGTTGGCTTTGTCTTAAATTTTGTTCGAGTTCATCTGCATTTAAATATGCCCCAATATGTTGGGGCAAGAGGTAATCTTTAACAGTGCTTTTACCAGAACCATTCGGCCCTGCAAACATTCTTATTCTAGGTTGTCGAGGTGGCATATCAATCTATACAGTTACGCGTTTCTTTTTACGTGTCAGTGTCGGTAAAACGCCTACATCGACATAAGCACTACTTAAGTCCTGTAAAACAGTTTCATTACCGTGAATATCACGCTCAACCAATTGCTCAGCTTTTGCATAAACCACAGACGAACGCGTAGTTGCCTTTAAAAAAGCATCATGAAAAGCATGAATAGCAAGTTTAGGAATCATATCATCCTCATATTTGCCTGCTTTAATGTCGGTATAAGCTGCCATACACCAACTCCTACTCAAACGATGGTTGATTTTATTTATCTTAACACAATCGGGCACATTGTCTATTTATACAGCACACTGAAACAATAAATTAGATCTTAATATCTGCGCTAATTCCGTGTTGTCTTATTGAGTTACTTTACTTTTGACTCGTTTCGTATCTTCAAGTTTTAAAGCTTTAGCCGTTGGGCAAAAAGCACTTTCATTCATTCCGCTATCAGTTAAACTTTTCTCTTGCTGTTCAAGATAACGGTTGGCCACCATCAACATTACAGGTGCTGTACTTAACTCAATATTGGCCTTGGACAGCGCAGCAATTTGATGATAAGCATCCATACGCTGACAAAATGCAGTTTTCATCTCTGTTGCAGTTGCTTGGTTATCTTTTGAATCTAGAACACTTTTAGTCGAATTCACCGTTGCGGTATATTCAGCCATTTTCTGGTCATATTGCGCCTGAGTCAGTTTTATTGTTTCTGCATAACTCTGGGTTGATAGAAGCGATAATAAAAATAACGAAAAACTAAGCAACGTCCATGTCTGTTTTTTCATGTCTTAAGACTCATCGCCTTCTTTCCAAACGTCTTCATAGTCATCACCATCAATCATAAAACGGTAACCTTCACTTAGAGCCAAGTACGGAAGTACATCTGGCAAAATATCTTGTAACTCTCGTACAGTCATGGTTGTAAAAAAGTCTTGCCCTTCACCCAATTCACCACCATAAATAAACCAAGCAACATTCTCCTCAGTTTCAGGCTTTTTACGTAAACCAACAATGGGTTCTTGATTTAAAGTATGCACAGCGACAGCTACGACATCATCACCTTTTACTTCAACATAAGCAGAGTCAAATTCTTCACAAAGTAGTTTTTGTTCTGCAATCAATTCGTTCAGTGCAGATTGTTGTGACTTTTGTGCCATGCGATGCAGCCCCTTTTGAGCATCAGTCTATCAATAGCACATTTTAAAACATATTTATGCCAAAGGCTTTGCTTATTTACTGGGTTAAATGAAAAACTCATGATTGAAACAGGCTTAAAATGAAAATATGCAGATAAAACCCATCTCAAAGCTTGGCATTTATTTTGCTTAATAGTATTACGTTTTATTAAAAAAGTAATATTGGGGCTAGGAAAATATGGGTTACATCACACGAGAACTCAGTCCTAAAAGCAAATTTTTGCTCAGCTTAGGATCATTTTTAATACCAATGCTCATTTGGTGTGCAGTAAGTTATTTACCATTTATCTGGCATCCGCAAGTACAAATTACAGATTCTGGTAGTGTGCCGTTTTTACAAGAAGGAAGCCGTGTTGATAAAGCTGTGTTTTATCATGAAGCACAAAATGCAGTTGATCATGACTTGGCCGTTCCTCAAGGTAAACTGGTTAACCCAATCTACTTACCAGCCCCACATGAAGTAGTGAAAGCTTTAGTAACATCTTTTACGACGGCTCCAGCACAGGCTGATGCGCCATGGTTACATCAAAGTCTCTGGCATAGCGTCAAAATCGTATTCACTGCATTTTTTATTTCATCAATTATTGGGGTTCCACTTGGAATTCTTTGTGGCTTCTCAAGCACTATCTCAAAACTTGCTGAACCCTTTGTTGAGTTTTTCCGTTATCTACCAGCCCCTGCATTTGGTGCATTAGCCGTAGCAATTCTCGGCATAAATGATGCACCGAAAATTGCCATTATTGTGATTGGGACACTGTTTCAACAAATTCTAATTATTGCCAATACCACTCGGATGGTTGATCAGGGACTGATCGAAGCGGGTTATACACTCGGAACAAATAAAGCGAAAAGCCTGTTTCACGTCATTATCCCTGCAGCATTACCTGATATTTATCAAAATCAACGTGTACTACTCGGCTGGGCTTGGACCTATTTGATCGTTTCTGAGTTAATTGGCGCAACATCTGGCATTACCTGGTTTATCACCCAACAAGCTCGCTATCAACACTTCGACAACGTTTTTGCAGCTATTTTGATTATTGGTGTGATTGGATTGCTCTGCGATGTAATTTTAATGAAGCTAGGACAACATCTTTTTAAATGGAAAGTAGGAGCAAAATAATGGGAACTACAGAATTTAATGCTCGTGAGTATTTTAATCAAATTTATCAACGCCCTGTCATCTTAGAAGCCAAACAGCTAAGCCAAATCTTTCAGCATGGTAAAAGCTCGCGCACAATTTTAAATCAATTAGATCTGAAAATTCATAAGCGTGAATTGATCTGTGTGATTGGTCCATCAGGCTGTGGGAAATCAACCTTTAGCCGAGTTGTGGCAGGTTTAGATCCTTATAGCAGTGGTGAACTGCTAGTAGATGGGCAACCTATTTCAGGTCCAAGCCCTGAGCGCGGCATGGTGTTTCAAGGCTACACTTTATTCCCATGGAAAACAGTAAAGGAAAATGTCATGTTTGGGCCACTGATGAAAGGTGCAAGTCAGGCGTCGGCTGAAGCGGCTGCACGGGAATGGATTAATATTATTGGCTTAGAAAAATATGAAAACCAATATCCACATCAATTATCTGGTGGTATGAAACAACGTGTCGCTATTGCCCGTGCATTAGTCAATGAACCCAAGATTCTGCTGATGGATGAACCATTTGGCGCGCTTGACCCGCATACTCGTCAAAAAATGCAGAGGCATCTGCTAGATCTCTGGCAAAACATTGATATCACTATCATCTTTGTGACACATGACATGGATGAGGCTATATTGTTGGCCGATCGTATTGTTGCCTTAAAAGCAAATCCTGGGGAAATTAAAGAAATTATTGAGGTCAATTTACCTCGACCGCGACATCAAGATTTAATGCAAACAACTAAGTTTAAAGAACTACGCAAACATGTAGATCGACTTGTCCATGCTGATGAAGATGAGCTTGACCCTGCTTTGGCTGAGTTACCTGTCATCCCACGTATGACGAAAGTTAGTCATGTGAAGTAAGGAGCTGATCAGATATGTCATATCTATATTTATGTATTGCTATTGTGGCTGAGGTCATTGCAACTTCTGCTCTCAAAGCTTCTGACGGATTTACTCAATGGTTACCCGCCTCAATTACAGTGGTGGGTTATTTAGTTGCAATTTATTTCCTTGCACTGACCATGAAAACTGTTCCTGTGGGAATCACTTATGCGCTATGGTCTGGAGCAGGCATTATCCTAATTTCCTTCATTGGTTGGGTTTACTACAAACAAAATCTCGATGCGCCTGCATTGTTAGGTTTAGCCTTTATGGTCATAGGAATCATCATCATTAATGTTTTTTCAAAAAGTACTGAAATCTAACCCGATGCCTAGTTGCATCTTTCTTCTCAAATTTTATGCGTTTAGGTCAAAACACAAAAGTTTTTTAGGATCTAAAATTGACAAACTTAAACATCAAGCAAAAAGCTTTCTGCTTTGCCACTTGAAGAAAAAGTGAAAGAGTATACGGAGAGCTTTGGGATTAAACATTGAGGCTAGACCCTCTCTTGGTGAAGGACGTACGGAAACCTTAGAATGATCAGAACTTGCAAAAATTCCAAATAAAGCAGACAACAAAGAGGTTTTTGATCTAAGTTAAGATTGACCCCAAAATGCCCCTAATGTTGTTACCAAAAAGCCCATGCATGAGCTAATTTACCCAACTGAAGTGCAATAGCCAGAAAGCCAAATCAAATCAATATTTGAGCCAGACTATAGATAGACTTTACGATTTCCGATGCCAATGAGCCAAGTCCCTCACTACAAGAAATCCGAATAGATGATGAATGTCTTAGAGCTGTCATATTACTTGAATTTTCTTTTGTCTGAGCGGAAATGATCACACTATATCAGGCTTAAACTTGAAGTATGTGTCATTGATAAAGAAAGTGTTTTAATACATCACCCTCAAATACAAAAGAGGCTTTCTTTTAAAGAAAGCCTCTTAAAAATTATTTGTATTATTTCAGACCTTCGACCAATTCAGGAAAGATCACACCATCAACATCTACCTTCGTGCTATACACACCATTTTTGACGTTAAACTCATTCACAAAATATGTTGAACCATAAATCGAATCTAACCCATTGCCTTTGGCAAAGACTTTCTTGTTCGCATCTATATCCAGTAAATGTGTTCCATCTATAAATTGTAAATATTGAGCTGGTTCAACACCAACACGTTTTGCCATGATTTTGACTGCATCATCACGCGTTGCCGGATCATTGATGTATTTAACGGTTTTATCCCATACTTGTATGATTTTTTTCCAATCTTCTTTATGTGAGGATAGATGTGCCGTATTCACCGTTAAAGTGTCATAAATCAAACCAGGTTTGTCTTTAGAACTATAAATAATTTTAGAACCCGCAACAGCTTTCAAAGCCTGATTTGCAACGGGTTGCCATACAGCAATTGCTGCAACATCGGGACTTGAAAATACTTGAGGGAGCTCATTGGTAACAGCATTTACTAAAGTCACATCAGTCGCTTGAATTTTATAATCACTTAACGCGGTAGATAACAAATGATGATCAACTAGCCCTTTTTCAACAGCAATTGATTTCCCTTTCAAATCTGAAATTGAGTTGATCCCATCTTTCGCAATAATAACGTCATTTCCAGCAGAATAATCAGTGGCCATAATCATTACGCCCTTGGTTCCTCCAGAAGCAATGACCAAATTGTCCCCATTCGATACTGAGATTGCATCTAATTGGTTCGCTGAGAATGCGTTAATAGATGCCGAATAATCGAACCACTTAAATTCAACATTCAAGCCTGCATCCTTTAACCACCCCTTTTCAATTGCAACTTGCCAAGCAACCCAGCCAGGCCAATCACTATAGCCAATGGTGATTGGCTGTGTGTTGGTTGAGGCCGATGCCGTTTTCTGCTTTTCTGGAACCTTGGCAGTATTGTCACACCCTGCCAAGAATGTAGCAGAAACCATAGATACTGATAAAAATACGTGTTTAATCATGAGGCTATCCCCGATGCAGTTAGGCTTAAAGTTGCTCTCTAATAGATGTACAGCATTATGATTTCAATGCATTCAGATTTTCGTTTTGCGGAATCGGAGGCATTACGGCATCCATAAGCTCCAAATGCCCTTTAATCACCCCTTTCAAGGCAATGAATTTTTGACTTAAAGCTTTTAACTCAGTGCTTAGACCCTGCAAAATCATCACTTCTAGAATCTTTTGCTCGTCCAATTGAATATGCAGTGAGCTCACGACTTGTTCTAAAAATTGGCGCTGTAAATCTAGCAATTGGATCCTAAGTGGAGTCACACTGGCGTTATAAAGTAAAGTGAAAGTCCCTACCATCACGGCGTTACGTTGCTCTTGATCCGCGATCAAATGCTTATTGATCATATCGACGATTGCTTGCGAACGGCTTTCATAGTGTTGATCAACAATTTTTTGATCCAATGCATCAACGGTTCGTTCTGGTACAGTAATACTGATTCGCGCCAACTTTGGTTTAGACACGTCGTTATCCTTTTTTCGTTAAATCTTGTTTAATGTAAATTCCAGCTCTTGCACTTAAAATTTCTATGGCAAATAGCTTAAGTATGGAGATTAAAGCGATTAAACTCTCTTTGAAGTGTTTAGACATCTGCAACTCCTATCAGTATTACCAAAAAAGTTTTTTGTATTACCAATGAATAAGCAGAATGCATGCCAATTTTTTAAAGCAAATTTAAAGCTACAGCGCATAAAAACGTTTATTTTTTGTGCGGAATTATTTTTTATTTTTAGAAGTGACACATCTAAGTGCATTGTGGGAAATCAAAGATGATTTTCAGTAAAACATTTATAAAATAAGAGCTAGCATACCAAGTAATAACCATCGTCAAGAAGATACGGGGGCAATACTACTTATCCAGATATCAATCTGGCAGATAAAAAAAATCGCCAAATGGCGATTTTTTCTTTATTGATACACTTTCTGGAACTCACCCAAAATTGGTGCGGAAACACCATCTTTATAGACATATCGAGAGATAATTCCTTTGTCAGTATAAATATTCATTTTAATTGAGCTCGTGCCTTTTAAGCTGCCCATCAAATTCACAGGCGCTAAAATATAATTCGTAGAACGGTTTGCACCTAACACATGATCATGCTCTGTAGGGCCTGTTACAGCAAAGGATTGGCTTTTTTTCTCATTTGTAAATTCAACCTTTTGGATATCATATTTGTTATAGGTACTACTCAAATGAATTTTTAATTTAAGTAACTCCTTGTTCGATTCATTCCAGCTTACAGTAACTACTGGACAAAGCTCATTTTTCGCACAAATCAGCAAACCTGTCGTACCCACATTTTGACGACTTGGGTCTGTAGCGGTCGTTGCACAACCCGAAAGGAACATCGCTCCTAACCCCATGAGTAGCCATTTTTTTGGTGATACGTTCATTATCATTATATTTTACTCCTAGAAACTTAAAAAACTTTGAAAGTTCAAATAAGGGATGACTTAACATACGTACTATTTTTGACGAATCTGCGCCTAAATCAAGCTTTTTATTACACTACGATATAAATTTTATACGATTAAGCACCATCTGCAAAACCACTCACAGTAGCTGACTGAAAACAGCAGTTATGTTTAATCAAATTTTTCACGGGTTTGCTCTAACGCACGCATAAATACAGGAAAGATTATCTTTTCTACAAAAGCCATCAAGCAAATATCGTTCATTATAAATATTATACGCAGTCAGCAATTCAGTTTTAAAAGACAAATGAAACCGATCACTATGCATGACGAACTGAATCAACATCAATTATACTAAGTCCAAAAGATCACGACTGATACAGCCGCCAATGAAATTTTTTACTTGTGCATCCTGCCAAAACCAAGTCTTTTTTGCTAACTCACAATGTGTGAGTTGCCAAACTACACTCGGTTATATTGCATCAGAAAAAGACATGGGGAGTTTTGAACAACATAGTCCCGTACTTTGGTTGGCGCTCAATGAACAATATCAAGAAAAACGCTATAAACCTTGCTATAACTATCAGCATCATCAAGTGTGTAATTGGGTCATTCCAGCTGAAAGTAGCGATATTTACTGTGAATCATGCGTGCTTACCTATACCATCCCAAGTCTAGAGAATCCTGATCATATCGTCTACTGGTCCCGCCTCGAACATGCTAAACGCCGTTTTTTATATTTAATGCAACGTCTTAATATTATGCCGAGACCCAAATATAACGATGATGACCGTTCTGGGCTACGCTTTAATTTTTTAATGCCAGAACAAGGTCTGCCTGTGCTGACTGGACATGCCAATGGTGTCATTACTCTCAATGCCAGTGAAGCAGATGTTATTTATCGTGAAACCACACGTATTAAAATGGGGGAAAATTATCGAACACTTTTGGGTCACTTTCGCCATGAAAGTGGGCATTATTATTTTGATCTCATTAAATCGCTCCACCCTGAACTGGTCGATGAATTTCGTCAGTTTTTTGGTGATGAACGCCAAGACTATAACGAAGCACTACGACGTCACTATGAAGATGGCCCACCACAAAACTGGGATAAATTTTATGTGAGCTCCTATGCCAGTACACACCCATGGGAAGATTGGGCAGAAACATGGGCGCATTATTTACATATGATGGATACGTTAGAAACCGCTTACTACGCAGGTTTAATTGTTCGAAACAACAGGAAAGACGAGAATGACTTAGCCTTTTATGAGAACCCCATAGGCGCTCAAGATTTTGATCTACTACTGAAACAATGGATGACACTAACCTTTAATTTGAATGCTTTGAATCGGAGCATGGGGTTAGAGGATGCCTATCCTTTTACCTTGTCCAATCCAGTACTCGATAAATTACGGTTTATTCATAAACATGTGTTGGGTAAAGCGTTTCATCTCGAAATAACTTGAACCTAAACCCTAAAACCAAATATGAAATAGTTAAATGATCACATCACGAACTTTGATGTATCTCAGTAATAATTGTCATAAAATAAAAGACATGTTTAGCCTATATAGATAACTGCCGTGCTAAAAACTATGCTTTCACAAAGACATCATGCTTTACCACGGTCTTTTATTTTAGGATTAATTATTGCTTTATTCCCTGCCTGCCAGTTGGTCAAAGTTAAAGAAAAAACCATTCACCAATCCATTCGTAATAAGTCGGAAAATATATTAACGCATGACCAATTAAGTACCGAAACCCTAAGTTTATTAAAACTACTTAGCCTGACTCCACAACAATGCACTGCTAAATTGGAAATATGTTTAAACCGCTTAAATCAACAAAATACTATTGCTGTTGATGAACGTTATGCAGCATTAAGTGAACTATATTTAGCCCAAGCATTACAGCTATCAAAGCAAAGAGACTGTACCCAATCAGAGACCTCGAGTGAGAATCCTTGCTTGCAGAATAGCCTAGAAGCATTTGACCAAAGCTTACGCTATAGCTATGTATACTTATTTAAAATGCAAGAAAGCCCGAGTACCCGCGTTTTTGATCAAAGACAAATGCATGTCAGAAGCTTTTATAATGTTGCATTATCACGTCTCATTACTACGGCGTACCACACGCAGCCTTTTCAGCAAGTTCCTTCGCAACTCAACATAAAAAAAAGCAGATACCTCATAAGCTTAGAACACTATCCCGAACTCAAAAATAAAGGTATTGAACGAGTTCAATCAAGTTATAATTTAAATTTCTCAGGCTTCTATCAAGTCAACCGTCAAGATGGTCTTGGTGCAGAGTTTGTGGTCGCTACAGCGTCGGAACCACCCGCTAAAAATGATTTTATCCTTGACCCTATATTGTTTTATCAAAATCAGCGCAATCCAAATATACATTCTGCACAATATTTGTCTGTCACTGCTACAGCACAGCCCCAAAATGCAGAAAGTGATATTGAAAATATCCTCAACGGAACAGCTACTTTTGAGATTGAGTTATTTAATCCATATACACAAAAGTACGTTGAAATTAACCAACAAAAATACATCCTCACGGCAAATTATTCCGTACCTTTTGCCTATTGGTTAGCTGAAAATAAGTTAGGCTCAACAGGTTATTTAACCTTACTTGATCGAACGGAACGCTTACGCATGCCGCATGTCTATATGCTTGAACCGTATCAACCAAATAAGAAAATTATTATCCTCATTCATGGCTTAGCCAGCAGTCCTGAAACATGGATCAACCTGACCAATAACATTTTAGGTGACAAAGTCTTACGTGAAAACTTTCAAGTTTGGCAGGTATTCTATTCGACCAATATGCCCATTTTTGAAAGTCGCTATCAAATTCACGCCCTACTCAAACAAGCCTTTGCACAAGTTAAACCTAACTCTCGTTCAGCCAGTGATGCTGTGTTGATTGGACATAGTATGGGAGGCGTGATTAGTCGTTTATTGATCAGTGAGCAAGATATTTCGGAACAAGTGATTCCACTTTTAAACTATGAACAATACATTCGCTTGCAACAGTATCCTATTATCAAAGACCGTTTTCAATTCCACTCAGACTTACCTATTGGACGTGCAGTATTTATTGCTGCACCTCACCGTGGCAGTGAACTGTCCGATCGCTGGTATATGGGGGTAGTGAAAAAAATGGTGAAGCTACCAATCACTTTTTTTAACCAAGTTGATATGCAGTTGAATGGCAGCTCTAGCACTAAAGGTATGGTGCAATCAGGACCAGATGACTTAAGTCCAAAGTCCCGTTTTATGACGTTGACCCATAACATCATGCCTGTTTCCACCATTCCCTATCATTCGATTATGGGTAACTACCGTCAGACCAATGATACACGTGAAATGAGTGATGGTATTGTGCCCTATTCGAGTTCACATTTAGACCATGCTGTATCTGAAAAAATTATTAAAGCGAAGCATTCAGTACATGAAGAAGCAGAGACCTTATTGGAGTTACGTCGTATTTTAAGACTGCACCTTGAACAAAACCCAAACAGATAATCAATACTGCTAAGTTTTTGATATAATTATCTTATTTTAGAAAATATAGCCAAGCTTAAATAAGTAAATGCTTTAACACTTTTTTGAATATTTTCGCTCTAGCAAGGAATACAGCACAATGCTTCCATTCCCCATTCAGCACCGACTGGCTGGTTTTTACTTCTTTTATTATTCCATTGTAGGCACATTCATGCCGTTTTGGAGTTTATATCTCGAAGATCAAGGCTTTAACTACAGTGAAATCGGTATTCTTTCATCCATTGCCATTATTACCCGTTTTTTTGCCCCGTTTATTTGGGGTTGGATTGCAGATAAATCAGGGAAACGGATGCTCTTAGTCCGAGTTGCTACATGGATGGAAGCTTGTATTTGGTTCATGATTTTTATCATTCCAAACTCCTTTCAAGCCGTTGCTCTGCTCATGCTAATTTTTAGTTTTTTCCAAAATGCAATTTTAGCTCAATTTGAAGGTGTTACCCTATTTTGGCTCGGAGAACAACGGAGTGCATTATATGGAAAAGTCCGGAAATGGGGTTCTATTGGTTTTATAGTCGGTGTGTTTGGTATTGGTGCATTATTAGAAATAATTCCAATTTCTATGCTGCCCATACTACTACTATGTATTTCTTTTTTGGCTTTTCTTTGGTCGTTTAGCATTCGTGAGCCAACCACAGCTCCCAATTCTCAAAAGCACCTTGAGCCACTCTTACCTATCTTAAAAAAGCCTGTCGTAGCCGCATTTTTTAGCATTGAATTTATTCTACTTTTTTCACATGCCCCATTTTATAGTTTCTATAGCAACTATTTAAAACAAACAGGCTATTCAACCACTGAAATTGGTTTTTTATGGTCAGTGGGCGTCATGGCTGAAATTATTATGTTTGCCGTTGCTCAGGTGTTTTTCAAACGTTTTTCATGGCGGCTCCTTGTTTCTGTTTGCCTCATTCTCACGGCGCTACGCTGGTTTTTGATAGGTTCTTTTCCACAAATCTTCACGATTCAATTTTTAGCACAAACCATTCATGCCTTTAGTTTTGGTTTATTCCATTTGATTGCTATGCGCATCATTTTCCAAAATTTTAGTTTAGGCCAACAAGGCCGTGGACAGGCACTTTATAGCACCATGTGGGGCCTTGGTGTCGCATCAGGCAGTATTCTTGCAGGACATTATTGGAGCATTCTATCAGGCGAATATATTTTTATTTTGGCTGGTATTGCCGTCTTATTCGGGCTGTCTTTGGTAATCTTTCTGCCCAAAGAAGTACAAGCTTAAGCCACTTTTTGAGCGACACTTATAGCTTGGGTAGTTAAACTAACATAGCCTTTCTATACGTGGATCTCTCGATATCTATGGAACCATGGTTGAGTTTGTTCAAGTTGATTGGCCAATTGTAGTAGCAAGTCTTCACGGGCAAAAGGCGCAATAAACTGCGAACCAAGCGGTAGGTTATCAGCATTCCAATACAAAGGTACAGACATTGCGGGTAAGCCTGTAATATTTGCCAGTTGTGTAAAAGGCACCCAAAGCAGATTATCTTTTACAATTTTATCTACCAACTTCCCTTGAGCGAGCAAATGCACCTTACCGACTTTAAGTAGGCTTTTTAGAATCGGCTTTTGCCATAAAGGTGTAGAAACTTGTCCATTTTTGGGCGCGACTGAAGCAGTTGCAGGAGTTAAATAAAGATCATAATGGTCAAAGAATTGGTTCATACGAGTCACATATATTCCCCAATGATTCAGGTTATGAATATATTCTAAGGCTGTTGTTTTCGCACCAAAGGCAGCCAGAGTTAAAGAATCCAACTCGAAATCGCCTGCTGTTGTTGGGACTTGTTGTTTGATCTGCTCTAACATATACGAAAATTGACTGAACCATGTCGTGATAAAGTCGCGGGCCAATGCCATACCATCAATTTCAGGTTGTGCTTCAACTACTGTATGCCCTAATGACTCCAACAAATGTGCCGTATGCTGTACAGCAGCAATAGCATCTTTAGATACTGTAGTTCCAATAGGAGACTGCGTACAAAATGCAATTTTAAGTTTTTTTACTGGCTGCTGTAGACAGGCCAAATAGCTTTGGCCGGGCTGTTCAATTTTAAACAATGAGCTATGTTCCGCACCGTGCGTTGCATCAAGCATTGCAGCACTATCTCGCACAGTTTTCGCCAATACATGCTGTATGGCTGCACCATGCATTGCTTCACTCATATCTGGACCCCACGGCGTACGTCCACGACTTGGTTTAAGACCGAATAAACCACAATATGATGCAGGGATCCGAATTGATCCTCCCCCATCACCTGCACCAGCAATCGGTACAATCCCTGCTGCAACGGCCGAAGCAGAACCACCAGATGATCCACCACTATTATGTTTTAAATTCCATGGATTACAACAACTACCCCAAGCATCAGGTTCAGTAATCCCTTTAATACCAAATTCAGGCGTATTGGTACGTCCAAAGGTCAAGATCCCAGCTTTCTCCCAGCGGTTCACTATTTCTGCATTGTGCTGTGCAATATACCCCGTTCGTTTAAAGGCTTGGCACCCATAAGAGGTGGGATAACCCGCATATTCCTGAAATAAATCTTTAACTAAAAATGGTACACCAGCAAATGGCCCAGATAACACATTCTGAGCGCGCTTTTTAGCATAATCATGCATGGGAATAATAATGGCATTTAAGGCTGGATTAACTTGCTGACTGCGCTCAATCGCAAGTTGTAATAATTCAGCAGGATGGACTTGTTTTTGTGCAACTAACTCAGCCAATCCTAAAGCATCGTATTGTAGGTATTCAGAAAAAATCATTGTGATCCAAATATATAATTCTTATTGTTATCTAGTTTTACCTGCTTTTAGATTAAGAGGCAATACGTACTTGGTTCCGCCCTAATGTTTTCGCTTGGTAAAGCGCCCGATCTGCCTGATTTAAAATACTCTGTAGACTATTTTGCGTTGGTAGCACCTGATGCACTACGCCTAAGCTCACGGTCATATTTAAAACTGCATGCGCCACTTGAGTCTTGGACAACGCTACGGCACGACAAATACGCTCTGCAATCATTTCTGCTTCAACTAAGTTCGTATTCTTCAACACCACAACAAACTCTTCTCCCCCCATACGTGCAAATAGATCTTGTTCACGCAAATTACTTTTGACCGTGGCTGCAAAGCTTTGTAGCAAAACATCTCCTATATAATGTCCATATTGATCATTCATTTTTTTAAAATGATCAATATCAAGCATAATAATCGTAAGCGATTTGAATTGATTTTGTTTTAGTAGATTCTCAGTTTCTGTAAAGAAAAAACGACGATTAGCCACATGAGTTAAAGGATCATGATTGGCAAGATATAAGACTTCCTTATATAAAGCATGCCGATTTCGGCTTACGATACATAATAGCAAAGGCGCAATCATCAGCATGCACAGACCAATTCTTACGGACATTGACGTTGCCAAAAAATTATCTGCAGTTCGTGAAATATAATAGGTTGTTAAACTATGATATAGCACCAAGCAGACCGTACTATTAATTACACTGACGTAAAATAAATTATAACTCAAGGCCGCCCAAATCAACCCTGCTAAAGGAAAAAGCAAAGCGCCTGGACCAAAGAAAATATGTGTACAAGCCACAGAAACAATAACAGAAAATAGTGGTAATAAATCTATAAACTTTGTCTCACACTGCCTCCGATTTTTCCAAATATTGGTGAACTTTTTCCCAGTCGGGAACGTAAGCATCAATGGTAAAATAGAGATACAATTTAAGACTTCACCCGTCCACCAAATATAAAACTCAGACCAAGAGTCATCTGCCGTCATAAATGTATGTGGCATATGTGGAACAACGGTCACAGCAAAAATCGCACTAAAGAAACAGCCAATAAATATACAGACTAAAAATAAATAAAGAAAATTTAATCCTTTATTATCAGAACGATAATCTATTTGTAAATATTGAATAAAAAACAGAGAGACACTGACTGTAATAAAATTGGCAACAGTTAATGCTAAAGTTAGTTCAAAATGGTTTCCCGTTACCAAGTCCGCAGACATATAACCAATAAAAGCGCCTATCCATCCCCCCAGATTTCTTAACTGAGGAAATCTTAAAAACAAGCCGATGAGTACAGCATTGGCGGGCCAAAAATAAGCAAAATATGCAATCGGTCGTGTCAGTATTCCAAGCAAACAACAGACAAAAATGACCAAAGCAATCAATGCACATGCGCGGCCATGCTGTTTAAAGTTAAATGGTACTTCTGTTAGCTTTCCTGCGTACAAAATATTCCCTCATGTTTACATGAGTTTAGCAACATCATGTTTTTTTATTGTCCTTTAGACTTCAAATACTCATTGAATAGAAGTCATTTTGCATTGACAATATTTACTAAACAAACTGTATAGATTGTTAGGTGGCGTTTCAATATCATTTTTTATTTATGCTCTAAATTTATATCATTTGTAAAAAAAAGTTGCCCATTTAAAAAAGCCTCCAAATCAGGAGGCTTTTCTATAGTGAACTTATTTTGCTTCAGAAGCAGCTACTGGCACTGACGCACCTGCCTCCTCAGACTCTAAAGGTGCAGCATCAATCATCTCTGGACTAACTTCAATATTGGTCACTGGTGTTTCAGTTGCTGAACTTTCCACTGGCGTTTGTTCAGTCTCTTGTTTCTTGTCACTACATGCTGCAAGCGACAGCATCGTTGCAGAAGCTAAAACCACCAAAGCCATTTTCATGTTAATCATTATTCACCTTCGAATTAGTCATCAATTACCTGAAACCATACTACGTATTTTTGATGCAGTTTAAAGTATTAGTTTGTGAGCAATCTTTTGAAATTAAGGCAGAATTATAACATCATTAAAGCAAAATGATAAAAACAAGTCCGACTTGAGTTTGTTTTTATCATTTCTCATATAACCCAATACAACCTTTGGCTTAAACAGGATAAGCTGTGGCAACCTCTTGGCTAATCATGGCTGCTGTCGCAGCAGATAGCGTCCAGCCTAAATGCCCATGTCCTGTATTAAAGAACACACGCTCTAATTTTCCACGGCGTACCACTGGCATCATATTCGGCATCATCGGTCGAAGGCCCGCCCAAGGTACCGCATGCTCTGTCGAGACTTTAAAATTACGATTAGTCCAGTCCACCAAAGGCTGAATGCGATCCGCTCGAATATCACGGTTATAGCCATTAAACTCAGCTGTTCCCGCTACACGGAATCTGTCTTTACCTAAACGTGAAGTGACGATTTTTGCACTTTCATCCAGCAAGCTTACCCATGGTGCATTTTGCTGACTCTCTTCGTCATTCAACATAACGGTAATCGAATAACCCTTCACTGGATAGACATTGACACGTTCTTGGACTAACTCTGCCAGTTGGTAACTGCCTACACCAGCACAAACCACAACAGCATCGGCAGCCAAAATCTCAACATCATTCGGTGCCAATTCTACATTTTCAGAACTCGGTTGTAATTTCACCTCAACACCCGTCGATAGATGTTGAATATCCGTTACATCCATCCCAAAACGGTATTTTACACCTAATCTTTGGGTGACTTCTGCCAAACCTGTGGTGTACTTATGAATATCACCCGTGGCATCACCTTCACAGTAGAATCCTGCATAATAGTCACCAGTCAGGGTCGGCTCAATTTGCTTAATTTCTTCATTGCTTACACCGCAACGTTCAAGCCCACCTTTATTCAACATATCATTGACGCGAATAGCAACGTCATAGTCTTGTTTATTATGATAAAAATGTAAAATTCCACGCTTCTCTAAGTTAAAGTCAATTGACTCTTTTTCAGCAACTTCAAATAAGCGCTGACGAGCCAATAGAGCTAAGCGGACCGTTTCGTGGGTATTGGTCTCATAATGTTTAATATTGCCTAGAAATTCCATCAACCATGCATATTTATGTACACTAAAAGATGGATTCAGCAACAACGGCGCAGATTTTTGAGACATCCATTTCATGCCTTTCAGCACTGTCGATTTTTGGTTCCAAACTTCAGCATTGCATGCAGACAGTTGTCCACCATTTGCAAAAGAAGTTTCCATGGCTGGAAATAGATGACGGTCAACAACGGTCACTTGATAGCCAAGTAAACTTAATTCATACGCAGTTGTGACGCCTGTAATTCCAGCACCAATGACAACGACATGACACATAGACACCTCCTTTTTATTGTTTGATGTCAAACCCCATCTGTCATGTGTACCTGAGAGCTTCGATCTAAAACTTCCCATGAAGCTTTAAACCATCCCCTTCGGTGAGTGATTGAACACTTCTCTCCAGAGTTTTTTCATTATTACAGTCCTTTTGCCTGAGAGTTTCCGGGGTCGTTGCTCCTTCGGCGAATGCAGAACATTTCTCTCCTGCAATAATGCTTATTATTCTATGAGCAATTTATATACCATGTAATCATGAAATTTAAAACTACTCTCAAAGTATTATATTGTCGTTTATTACGATCCACATTGATCCAATATGATAATGAACTTTGCACTATAATGGATAAATTCCTGCTTTATGCTCCAAAATATGACTCTTCCAAATGCTCAATTTTCAGACTATAAAACAGTTATTCAACAGCATAGTCTTCAGAAATTATTCAGCTCTAATTTACTTCGAATAACTACATTTGATTCACTCCAGAGCTTTTATGCACCTTTTGATACCATCAATCCTCATGCCAAAATCGTGCTCGTGGGGATAGCGCCAGGACAACTACAATGGCGAAATGCTGTGACAGCTTGTAAGGATGCACTACAACAAGGTTATTCTGATAGTGAAGCACTTAGTATTGCCAAAGCAACTGGTGCATTTAGTGGTCCACTTCGGCAAAACCTGATTAAAATTTTGGATCATGTTGGTTTGCATGAAAAACTTCGCATTGAAACGACCGCTGAGCTTTTTTTACAGCAACAGCATTTGGTACAACACAGCTCACTACTCAGGCAGTGCATATTGAATAATGGCAAGAATTACACAGGAACATCACCGAATATGCTTAGAAATGCTTTTTTGAGACAGCATGTAGAGCACTATTTTATTCCCCAAATTCAAAATCTACCCGATGCGTTGTATATCCCTTTGGGCCAAAGTGTGATTGAAATTTTACATTATTTATCTAGCTTAGGCTATTTAAGCCGAAACCAAATTTTAGATGGTTTTCCCCATCCTTCTGGCGCAAATGCAGAAAGGATTCAATACTTTTTAAACTTAAAAACCAAGGATCAACTGTCCAACAAAACTAATCCTGAGAAAATTGATCAAGCGAAACAACAGTTAATTGAAAAATTAGAAAGACTCGAACTCTAAATTTGCTTACTCAGTAAGACCAAATGAAGGTTAATCAAAGGTTGTCCTACATTGGCATCCAATGGGTAAGATTCCGTCTTATGAGTATCGTGATAACCATGACGTACATAATATGCTAACAATTCTTTTCTTACATTTAAGACCGACATGTTTAACCTAACAATATGTTGCTTTTGTTTAGCAAAAACTTCTGCAAAATTGAGTAATTTCTTTCCATAACCTGAATTTTGATGCATAGGTAAAATTGCAAAACTTCCAATTTCAATAGAGTCAACATCTTCGGTTAAGCCAATGCACCCCAAAATTTGACCATCCGCTTCTAAAACAAAGAGCTTAAAATTTTCTTTTTGTAGTTCGATTTTTAACTGCTTTGAAGATATACGATCTCCAGCAACAACATTAAATTCATGTGTCCAACCTTGGTTGGTACGATAGGCAATATTGATGACATCTACAACGTTTTCAATATCATTTAATTTTACCAAACGAATTATATTGTCTTTCATATTCAAATAAAAAAGTCAGACCGAAGTCTGACTTTAATATGTACTTTCTTAAATAGGAAGAAAATTCTCTAGCATTCAATCGGCGCAAATGGGGCAACAACATCTGCATTTTGAGCACGATGGCGCATAAAGTGATCCATTAAAACAATCGCAAGCATTGCCTCTGCAATCGGAGCCGCACGTACACCCACACAAGGGTCATGACGACCTTTGGTTAATACGTCAGTATCTTCACGATTAATATTGATCGTTTTACCTGGTGTAGTAATAGATGCTGTTGGTTTAAGCGCAATTGCAACACGAATGGTTTGACCACTCGAAATACCACCCAAAATGCCACCGGCATGGTTCGCGAGGAAGCCATCTGTGGTTAACTCATCACGGCTCTCATGTCCGAACTGACCAGCAACGGCAAAACCATCACCAATCTCAACCCCTTTGACAGCATTAATGGACATCATGGCATGGGCAATGTCAGCATCTAGACGGTCAAAAACAGGCTCCCCCCAACCTACAGGTACTTTTTCAGCCAAAATTTCAAGCTTTGCGCCACAACTGGTACCTTGTTCACGCAATGAAGTCACCAGTGCTTCAAAACGCGGTACGGCATCGACATCACCGCAGAAAAAAGGATTATTGGGTACTTCATTCCAATCCAATTTTTCAGCAACTTCAGTTCCAATTTGGGTCACATGACCACGAATTAAAACACCAAACTTTTCGGCCAAATATTTTTTCGCAATCGCGCCCGCAGCCACACGCATAGCCGTTTCACGCGCACTCGAACGACCACCGCCACGGTAATCACGGAAACCGTACTTTTGTGTATAAGTATAGTCTGCATGTCCCGGACGGAAGCTTTGTGCAATGTTACCGTAATCTTTGGATTTTTGATCGGTGTTACGGATCAATAAACCAATTGGTGTACCTGTTGTTTTACCTTCAAACACACCTGAAATAATTTCAACTTCATCAGGTTCTTTGCGCTGCGTGGCAAATTTCGAGGTGCCCGGCTTACGACGGTCTAAATCTTTTTGCAAATCGTCTGCTGTAAGCTCAAGACCCGGTGGAACACCATCCACAATCGCCATTAAGCCTACACCATGAGATTCACCACAAGTCGTTACACGGAAGAGTTGCCCTATACTATTACCTGCCATGTCCAACGACTCCTTTTATGCTTGAACAGATTGAATGAATAAATCACGGAATTGACGGCACTGAGCTGCAGTCAATGCAAAGATTCCTGTACCGCCTTTTTGGAACTGTAACCAGTAAAAATCAACGGTATTAAAGTTTTGGCGCATTGCCCATTCAGAATTACCCACTTCAATCACAATGAGACCATCTTCAGTTAAGTAATCTGGTGCTTGAGCTAACATTTTACGAACCAAATCCAAGCCATCTTGACCCGCTGCCAGTGCCAATTCTGGTTCATGGTGAAATTCTTCTGGTAAGTCTGCCATGTCTTCAGCATCCACATAAGGCGGATTAGACACGATGAGATCATATTGATTTTCAGCAGGAATTTTGGCAAACAAGTCAGACTCAAGTAAAGCCACTTGATATTGTTTGTCGTGGTGTTCTGAGTTAATTTGAGCCACTTCTAAAGCTTCTTTAGAAATATCAGTTGCATCCACTTCAGCATCTGGGTAGGCATAAGCTAAAGCAATCGCGATACAACCTGAACCCGTACACATATCTAAAATACGTTGTGGTGTTTTTGGATTTGGATTTTCTGGCAAGTTATTGACTGCCTCACCCATTTGGCCATTTTCACCTAAGCAATAAGGTGAAAAACGGTTTTGAATCAATTCTGCAATCGGTGAACGCGGTATCAGTACACGTTCATCGACATAATATGGTTTGCCATCAAAATATGCCAAATTAAGCAAATACGAAGTCGGTACTTTTTCATTAATTCGACGTTCTAGTAAACTTAAAACTTCTGCTTTTTCACTTGGTAGTAACTTTGAATCTAAGATTTCAGCATCTGCATTCCAATCTAAAGATAAAGTCTGTAACACCAACGCTGAGCTTTCAGCAAAATAGTCTTCTGTACCTTGACCTAAATGTGCATCGTATTGACGTAATGCTGTCACTCCAAAACGGATAAAATCACGAATTGTACTTAAGTTTTCAGCGGCTTCCTGTATATGTTCAGGGCTAATAGTCGGGCGATCCACTAAAGGCGTCTCCAAGGTCATTGTAAAAACGCCTTATGATACCCTGTTTTTCTATGATTTATAATGTTTTGATGCACAGCAAACACATTTTCATACGCTTTGCACTTATTTGCTTATACTGCCTGTACGTGCTTCGTACATATCTGCACGGGTTTGTGTCATTTGCATCAGACATGAAATCCGCTGAACTTCAGTCTTTTCATTTTTCACAATGGGTTTGTTATTACAAATTTGATCACGCTGCTCAAGCCATTGCTGATGAGATTGTTTAACCAAAGCTTGCTCATTAGTAGGGGTTTTGTCTAAATATATTTTGAACACTTTTTTTAAGCGTTTTTTTTGTACTTTATATTCTTTACTCATGCATGTATCAATCTCACTCAATACATTACCCGTTTGTTTCATACATATTTCATATTCTTTACTTGGACCCATCGCAAAGGCTGAACCACCGCACAATCCCATTACAAGGAGTAGACCTAATATCTGTTTCAATTCCATTCCCCAAAACAAATGTTCTTTAATCATTTTTTAATCTAATCATTCACAACATCTACGCGTTGCAGCGCTTTAATATAACATCCTATTTTGTATGAACATACTAAACACTTATAAAATTTCCACATCCTTACTTTTACATGAAGTCACAGGCTTTACATTGAAATCAGATCAAATGGCTTTATTATGAAATGAATTATTTTGCTGATTACGTCCCAACCTATGAGTTATAAACACAATAATCTAATGGCGATGCGTGAGCGTTATTGGAATGACACTGAAAATAACCACGTCGACATTGAAAAAGCTTTTTTTCAAAACCTACTACAACAACAAGGTATCTTTGACTGCGCGACCGTTGAAGATGCAAAATATTTCTTTTTTAGTCTACCAAGCATCATTATTGTTAAAGGTTATGCACACGGTTTTATGCACCAACCTGTGCAAGAAATGATTCTACAACACATTCAAACGCATAAAAATGAACTGATTCAGAAGAACAAACTTAAAATCCAATTTCGCATGTAAAACCTCAGGTTGAGCTATTTTTAAGTACTTATCTGACACTTATAAGCTTTTTTAACTCGCTATTCAGCAAGTTGAACTTTTTTAATACGTGAATACACGATATTATCCGTTACAATCTTAAGTGCTGCCCTTGCTGATGAAAGGATTTTACTGAATTATGTCAGATCACAACGATAAGCTTAAACAACTGAAAACCTCCTCTATGGATCGTCGTTTATCGATTGCCAAAGCTTCGTTGCTTGCTGGAACACGTTGGGCAGCTTCTAGCGCAACGTCTATATTTTCTAGTGAAGAAGAAAAAGAAAAAAAACGCAAAAAAGCCATGAAAGAACAAGCCGATTATTTGGTATCTGAAATTGGCAAGCTTAAAGGTTCCATCGTCAAAATTGGCCAAATGATGGCGCTATATGGTGAACATTTTTTACCAGAAGAAATCACACAAGCGTTAAATACTCTAAACAATCAAACAGTCGCTTTAGCATGGCCTGCGATTAAACAGCAATTACACAGCCAATTGGGTTCTAAACTGGATGATTTAACCATCGACCACGAACCTTTAGGCACTGCATCACTTGCACAAGTGCACCGCGCAACACGTAAGTCTGATGGTTTAGAGGTGGTATTAAAAATTCAATACCCAGGCGTTGCTGAAGCCATTGACTCAGACATGAGCCTATTCAAAAATATGCTTAAACTGACACGCATGGTGCCGCAAACACGTGAGTTCGATCAATGGTTCGACGAAGTCCGTGAAATGATGCACCGTGAAGTGAATTATAAAATTGAGGCTGCAACTACACGCCGCTTTGCTGCTCGCTTAAAAGAAGACCCACGCTACATCGTGCCACAAATTATTGATGACTATTGCACAGACCAAGTGTTATGCATGACCTTTGAACGTGGTGTGCCGATTAACAGCCCCGTCATGCTGTCTCTACCGCAAGAACGTCGCAACAAACTTGGTGAAGCATCACTTGAAATTGCGGTACGCGAGATTTTTGAATGGGGTGAAATGCAGACCGATCCGAACTTTGGTAACTATCTGGTTCGCTTAGGTAATGGCAATGACATCTTGGATAAAATCGTTCTGCTTGACTTTGGTGCAATTCGACAGTTTGATGAACACTTACTCGGTGTTGCACGCAAGCTCATTCATGCTGGATTTAACCACAATAGTGAAGAAATGGTTCAAGCAATGACAGGCTATGAATTTTTCGACTCTATCCCTCAAAGCATTAAACCGGATATGGCTAAAGTCTTTTTACTTGCAACTGAAGCATTCAGCAGTCCTAGTAACAATCCTGACTTACCTACTGGTGTTATGGATGAACACTTTGCTTATGACTGGAAAGCTAGCCAACTTCATAGCCGTGTCATGCAACAAGCGTCTAAGTCGATGGCGTCTCGCTATTTCAGTGTTCCACCCAAAGAATTTATGTTTATCAGCCGTAAATTCATCGGTGCTTATACCTTTATGACCGTGATTGAAGCGAAAACCAATGTTCGCGCAATGGTTGAAAAGTTCATCTAAAAGCTGCATGACCAAAATGACGCAATGTCATTTTGGTCAATTAGTCAATAAATTTAATTCCCAACGATTTAATAAAAAAGTTTAAAAACAAATCATTAGAAGAATTTAAAACACACCACCTACCGTTTATCTTTGACAATACATCATGTCAGCGATGACATAGTCATTCATGTTCCGCTATGTCAGCATAAAAATACAGAATAATTCTGCTGGATGAAAATAATGACAAATATGGTAAATAAAGCGCAGGGATTTGGCTTATCACTGATCACAAAAATGGCAAGTAGCGACGTACTTGACCAATTAAAACTTAGAAAGTTTGTAGAAAAATCACTTTATCAAGGCTCAAAAGCAAGCTTTAAAACCCTATCAAAAACACAAAAAGCTTTTAAAGCCAATACAGATCTGCATAAACAGCGGCTCAACAATCAAGAAAAATCATTGTTTGATCTGAACTATTCAGAAGATCAGCAAATGACCATCGACACCATGTCTCAATTCGCTGCAGATGTACTTTACCCATTAGCCGCAAGTGCCGATCAAAATGAAACTTTTCCAACAGAACTTTGGCAATATATCGAAGACCTAGGTCTAAACTTTTATGCTTTGCCTGAAGCACTCGGCGGTATTGCATCTGAAAAAAATATTCTGAGTAATATACTTATTGCGGAGCATTTGGCCAAAGGTGATTTTAGTTTAGCTGCGGGTATGCTCTCTACCTTTAGTGTGATTAATGCCATTACACAATGGGGTTCTGAGCAAGTACAAGCTTTATATTTGAACAGTTTTGCGCAAGACGTTAGCATTCGCGCAAGCTTTGCAATTCAAGAAGCTACGCCTGCTTTTAATCCTTACCAGTTAAAAACCAAAGCCATTTCACGTGATGGCCAGTATCTTATTCAAGGCGAAAAGACACTGGTGCTATCGGCTGAAAGTGCAGATATTTTCCTTGTCAGTGCCGAACTTAATGGTCAAGCTGAAGTTTTTATTCTCAGACGCGATGAAAGTATTCAGTTTAAAAAATCTCCTGCTATGGGGCTCAAAGGCACAGAAACAGCAACTTTAATTTTTAATCAAACCCCTGCTTTACGCTTAGGTGATGAAGACTTCAACTACACTGCATTTTTAGACCTCGGCAATTTAATGTGGTGTGCAATGGCGGTTGGCACATGTGAAGCAGTCAAAAAATATTGTATTGAATATGCCAATGAACGCACCGCCTTTGGTGAACCCATTTCTCACCGTCAAAGTGTTGCTTTTATGATTGCCGATATGGCCATCGAAATTGATGCCATGCGTATGCTTATCCTAAATGCAGCAAGTCTAGCTGAATCTGGGCAGACATTTCACCGTGAAGCCTATTTAGCACGTTTACTTTGCGCCGAAAAAGCCATGAAAATTGGCACTGATGGTGTACAGATTTTAGGTGGGCACGGATTCACCAAAGAACACCCTGTCGAACGTTGGTATCGTGATTTACGTGCAACAGCAATTGTTCACTCTGGTCTACATGCATAATAAAAAGGAAAACTGGCATGAATTTACAAAACCCTAAAAAATTTAAATTGCTGATTGATCAAGCCCACCAAGTTGCCATCAATGTACTTCGCCCTATCTCCCGAAAATACGATAAAGCTGAACATAGCTATCCTAAAGAACTGGATATGTTGGCATCCTTAGTCGATGGTATGAATGAAGGTGGTGAAGGTATGAACGCAGGGGCCGCTGTCGGCAAGCGGGGTACCAATGAACAAGGCAATAAAAATGGAGTGAATCTCTCTACCGCTTTAAGTGTAATTGAGATGTGCTATGGAGATACCGCTTTACTTCTATCAATGCCCCGTCAAGGGCTGGGGAATTCAGCAATAGCCGCTGTTGCCAATGAAGAGCAGTTGGAGCGCTTCAAAAACACATGGGCGGCCATGGCAATCACTGAACCAAACTGTGGCTCGGACTCTGCTGCTATTCGCACCACTGCAACACAAGATGGCGATGATTACATCTTAAATGGTGAAAAGATCTTCGTGACTTCTGGTGATCGTGCCGATGCCATCGTTGTTTGGGCAACACTGGATAAAAAGTTAGGGCGTTCAGCGATCAAATCTTTTGTGATTCCTAAAGGAACAGCTGGCATGACGGTAGAACGCTTAGAGCATAAGCTAGGAATTAAAGCATCTGACACCGCAGTTATTCGTTTTATTGACTGCCGTGTATCTGCAAGCAATTTACTTGGCAATGCTGAAATAGATGCAACTAAAGGCTTTGCTGGTGTGATGGAAACTTTTGATAATACCCGTCCACTCGTTGCAGCAATGGCTATAGGCTGTGCCAAGGCCTCACTAGAACGCATTAAAGAGATTTTTAGCGATTATTTTGATCCTCAATACATAACGCCATACTTACAGACGACTCATATTGAGAGTCAAATTTATCGTATGGAAGCCGAATGGGAAGCGGCACGATTACTGACCTTAAAAGCCGCATGGATGGCAGATAACAAAAAACCTAACTCAAAAGAAGCCTCTATCTCAAAAGCTAAAGCTGGCCGGATCTGTAATGAAATTACACTCAAGTGCGTCGAACTTGCAGCAACAGTCGGCTATAACGAAGATGAGCTTTTAGAAAAATGGGCAAGAGATTCTAAAATTCTAGATATTTTTGAAGGGACTCAGCAAATTCAGCAACTCATTATCGCGCGCCGTGAACTAGGCAAGTCATCCAGTGAATTAAAATAATTCAATATTAATAAGGCGATACTTAAAACTATCGCCTTTCATCCAAAAGCGTTTAGGTAAAATATTACCTCATCTAAAGTTGTCCCCCCATAGACACAAATGAACTGAAATTATGATTACTTAACCCGAATCCTGTTTAAGCCAATGATTCCACAACCCGAATGATTGGCTTGTTTTGATGACATAATTGGTAAGCACATAAAGAGGCATAAATACCAGCTAAATAGCCTTCAACACTTCTCGCGTTACTTGTTACCAAATTATATTTCCCTTTGAGCAAACTAAATAACGTTTCTATTTTGTTGCGCTGCTTTAGATAATATTCATCTTCTTTTGACAATTGAACTGCCTG
>NZ_NEFZ01000011.1 GCF_002135205.1 Acinetobacter sp. ANC 4204
CGAGGCACGAATGAAAATACAAATGGTTTAATCAGACAATACATTAAAAAAGGCAGTAATTTAAATGCCTATACGGATGAATATATCTCAGAAATCACTCAACGTTTGAATCATCGCCCAAGAAAAAGACTCAGCTTTAAAAGTCCGAGTCAGGTATTATGGCAACAACATGGTGTTGCACTTCAAATGCTAATCTAAGAAATAAAAAAAGCAGCATCGTAAATGCTACTTTTCATTTTGAATTATTTTTCAATCAGATGATCTAGGCTCATTTTTCCTGCACCATGTAGCATCAGAAAAAACAAACCTCCTGCCATGGCAAAGTTTTTCATAAAATTAATACTGTCTTGTGTGCCATCATGAAAGATAAAAGCGGTAATCACACTAAATAGACCCAAACCAAACGCAGCAAAACGCGCTTGGAATCCAAACAGCAGCGCTAAGCCACCACCAAACTCAACCAAAATAGTTAATGGTAATAGCGCTCCGGGAACGCCCATAGACTCCATATACCCTACAGTTGCGCTATAAGCTGTAATTTTCCCCCAACCTGCGACAAGGAAAATATAAGCCATCAGCACGCGTGCAATTAAAGCTAAAACAGCATCGGTATTGGGTTGATTGACAATATTTTTGACCACAACATTTGGATTAAACATTTTTACACCTTTAAATACGTTTTATTTGAAGTTGTAGCTATCTTAATAATCTCTGTTTTTAGAATAAATATGCATTTTCATTATGCATCGTTCCGAATAGAGAACAATAATAGCCGAATTTATTTACGTTTTAATACTGACTTCTGACAATGAGACTGCTAGGATTTCTGCACTCTTCTGTTTAATTGTGCCCCATGGAACTGATTGATTTTATATTACATGTCGATGACCATCTGCTCGAGTTTATCACCAACTATGGGGTTTGGATTTATGCAATTTTGTTTCTTATCATCTTTGTGGAAACAGGCTTGGTGGTCATGCCCTTTCTACCCGGCGATAGCTTATTGTTTGCCGCAGGTGCCTTAGCTGCATCAACGGGTGCAATGAATCCATGGTTCCTTGGTATTTTACTTTTTGTCGCAGCCGTACTGGGCGATACATTGAACTATCACATTGGTCGTTATATTGGGCCGCGTGTTTTTGAAATCGAGTCACGTTTTATTAATAAACAACACCTGATAAATACACAAAAATTCTTTGAAAAACATGGTGGTAAAACCATTATTTTTGCGCGTTTTATTCCCTTTGCGCGCACCTTTGCACCTTTTGTGGCAGGCGCAGGAAAAATGGACTACAAATTTTTCCTGTCTTATAACCTGATTGGTGCATTCTGCTGGATTGGTTCATTCATTACTTTAGGTTATATTTTTGGCAATGTGCCTGTGGTCAAAGACAATTTCACGCATCTGATTTTCGGTATCATTATTATTAGTGTCTTGCCTGGAATCATTGGTTTTATTCGGGCGAAATGGAAGAAAAAATCAACCACTCGTGCTTAGGCAAAAAAGCGTAAAATCACAGGGAACATACATACCACCAATAACATGGCCGATCCTTTGTACAAGAGATCGGCTTTTATTTGCTTGGACTCACCCGATAAAATGGCACGACCAAATGACATCCAAAACAAAGCCGTAGGTAATAAAACTAAGCTAAATACAATAAAGACCCATAAAAAATTCGTCGGATTATCCCATGTTTCATAAGGAAAAATACCTGCAGCAAACAGTACAGCTTTTGGGTTTTTCAAAGTTGAAAAAAACAACTGCATTGGTCGAATCGAGGTAAAACGTTGATTATGTTTTTCTAAATGTGAGCTTTTCCATAGGTGAAAGGCCAGCCAAAATACGTAACCTGCGCTAATAATATGCAAAATATCAATCAGATATGGCCAGATAGGGGTACTCAAATGAATTAACAATGCCCATAAGTTGATGGCATAGAAATACCCGAACAGTTCTGCAGGCACAAGCGCACTGGTTTTCGCCAGACCTTGCTGATGTGCAGAGCTTGCGAGTAAAGCATTGGTTGGTCCCGGAATCATCAGGACAGCAATCATTGCCAATACAAACAGCCAACTCTCAATCATAGACATCCAACAACAGTATTCAAGATGCGCAATTTAGCCGAAAAAGAGCAGTTTCCTCAAGTCAAGGCAGACAAAAAGACAGAACCTACTTACTGAAAAGTGACCTTAAAAAATAATAAGACGTTGTTTTATTGTGATTATTTTTGAAACATTTTGCTAAAATTTTCATTCTGCTAAAGATACAAACACTTCAGCAGAATGAATCTATCCGTGTTTAATTTGTCTTATTTCGGACAGTAATCGTACAACCCTTAAACTTTGCAGCTTGTACTATGGCTTCTTGTTGGCCCAAAAGCCTTGAAATTTCGGTCTTTTTAGTATTCGAAGATTGTCCCATATTGAGCGAAATACTTGGACCAAAGCCCCAGCCGCCACCATGACTCCAACCACCACCCAGTCCCACACCTACACCCATACCCGTGCGTTTTTCAGTCGGTACACCTTCATCTAAATGTTGTTGAATACGATTATACTCTGCCTGTAGCTGTTGGCAGTTCAGCGCTTGGTACTGTGTAGGAGAAACATAGGTTGGTTTAACCGTTGTGGCACACGCACCTAATAACAACGTACTGCCCGCTAAAAAAGCAACTAAGATATTTTTCATGCTGAATCTCGCAGTTTATTATTCTCAATCTCATTGAACAATGATTGATAGGCCTGCGTCAATTTATGATCATGCGCCAAATGAATCAACGGTAAATTTTTATGATGTGACTCTTTCATCATCACCGATGGCGGTAACATACTTTCTAAAACAGGTAGACCTTCATCTTTCAACTGTTGCACCACTTCACGTGGCAGTTTAGCCTGTGCTTGGTATTGATTGACCACGATGCCCTCAATTTCCAAATGGTCATTATGATCATCTTGGGTTTCAAGTACATTTTCAATCAAGGTTTGTAGTGCTCGTTTAGAGAAAACATCACAGTCAAACGGAATTAGAACTTTATTGGCCGCAATCAATGCCGATAAGGTAAAGAAATTAAAGGCTGGTGGTGTATCAATATAAACTCGGTCGTACTTCCCAACCAGTTGTTGTAAGGCATCACGCAATTTATAAATTTTATGTTTGGATTCTAATGCATGGGCCAAGGCACCCAAATTTGGGCTGGCAGGAATCACATCAAGATTTTTAAAAGGAGACTGATGCACATAGCTTTCTAAGCCTTTGGCACGTCCTTTCAGGATCGAACCAATCGCATTGCCGAGCAAGCTTTTATTTTGTGTAGCACCCAGAACTTCTTCAAAATAGTTCTCAATATTTGGCTCTAAAGCAGGCTTATCCGCAGTATAGGTTGCATCATCGCCCAACACATACTGACTCGAATTCGCTTGTGGATCGAGATCAATCAATAATGTTTTTAGACCTTGATGCGCACTGATAGCAGCCAAATTCACAGCAATACTGGACTTGCCTACACCACCTTTTTGATTAAATACCACACGTGTATGCATAAAATCCCCTCCATCTTGTTATTTTTCCACCTTATCTAGCAGTGTAGCGCAGAACAGGTTTCGTGCCGAACATTATGTCTAACAATTAGCCAAAGTTTGGTTTAATCATGACTAAACCAATAATCGAAACCATCGACACTACAGCGAGAAATAAGCCTGCACGGCGCTGTGCTAATAAAATTGTGTCATCCTTTTTATAGGCTTTAGATAAAGAAGACAGTATGACTAAAAATAAAACCACTTTGGCATAGAACCATGTTTGCACTTCAAAGTTTTTCATCACCAATAAGATGATGCCTGTGAGTACAATCATAGTCATACTCAAATGCTGAAATGCAACAAAAGCGATACGACCTGTAGGATTGGGCTGGTTACCCTGAACCCCTTTAAACAAGGTCATCGCACGTGCCAAAATAATTATGCATGCAATACTCACCGCACTCATATGTACAATTTTAATCAGTAATTGTGTTTCCATTCGCAAGCCTCTGTTTAGCTTTTCGGTGCATGCGCACAGTTTGGGCTAGAAGTGTCTTGCCCTTCCCACTCTTCTGGTAGAAAAGCATGAATAGCTAAAGCATGAATTTTTCCAGGACTGAGTAAATCGCCTGCTACGGCATAAATTTTTTGATGCCGCTGTACCAAACGCAGACCAGCAAAGGCTTCACTCACCACAATCACTTTAAAATGTGATTCCTTACCGGGGAAATATCCACCATGCCCCGAAGATTCATTCACCACTTCTAAATGGGATGGGGAAAACTGCTGTAAGCGCTCAATTAATTGCTGCTCTAAGCTCATGCCTGTCTCCAAAAATGATTATTCTGAGAGTATACCTGTTCCTTGCTGCTATGCGACGGTTAAAACGATCATCATCCGAACCAAGACTTTACTTTTCAGCGGTAAAAAATCAAAAAGTCGGAACAGACTGCATTAAACTGGCTTTATTTTATGCAATTAAACTCAGCTTTTTCATAAAGCTATTGACCCTGAACTTGCTTGCTGTATCATACAGCGCTATGCGGGAATAGCTCAGTTGGTAGAGCACAACCTTGCCAAGGTTGGGGTCGCGAGTTCGAGTCTCGTTTCCCGCTCCAAATTTTTTTCAGGGTAAGTTTTCGTAAAAACTGCTCAATACGCGGGAATAGCTCAGTTGGTAGAGCACAACCTTGCCAAGGTTGGGGTCGCGAGTTCGAGTCTCGTTTCCCGCTCCAAATTTTTTAGTGTAAGTTTTTATAAAACTGCTCAATACGCGGGAATAGCTCAGTTGGTAGAGCACAACCTTGCCAAGGTTGGGGTCGCGAGTTCGAGTCTCGTTTCCCGCTCCAGATTCAAAAAAGCCCTCATCGAAAGATGGGGGCTTTTTTATTGATTTGATTACAATTTTCTCTAACATCTAAAGGCAGTATAGACAATTTCAGCAAAGTCTTACCATAGATAGTGTCACCTTTACATCAATTTCTAAGCTGCGCGATATTCAGTAAATTTTTGTAGTAACTGCTGTCTAAACTCTTGCTCTTTCATGCCCTCTTTGGCACAAATAAATGCCCAAGGCAAAATCACAGTATCCTTAATTAAATCCGCTACATCAAACACCAAAGCACCACGTCGAGTTTTACCGTGCATCACTGCAAATGAATGAGAAATGCCTAACACCCAAAGCGTGGTTGCAGCTAAACCGTAGGCGAGATAATTACCATGATTCAAAAAATCATTGGCTAAATCCCCTTGTTCATGATTGCGTTCAAAACTGAGTTTGCAACGTGTGGCCGCAATCTTATAAAGTTGCTTGGTCATTTGTGCTTCAGCAAGCAATAAATCACCAACTTTGCTTTGATGTGGAATTTTCTTTTCAAACCCTGTTAACGCTTGGGTGATATCTTGGTCATCCAGATAAAATCCTTCGGCTTGTAAATCCCGATCTTTAGCCCAAACTTTACGAATAAACTCAATACGGGCGAACTGAAATTGTTTTGCGACCTCTAAACGTTTCGCCTCATCAAACCAAAAGCTCATCCACCCCTGCATGTACTCTGTTGGACGATATTCACTTTGTGGCATCATCCATTCAATTTCGCTCCCCATAAATAAAGGCGTTCCACCGCCGCCTGTAAAACCGACCAATACTCCTGCACTGGCGAGCATCCGCATCGCTGCTTGGGTAATGGATGTGCCTGTACCCAATAAAATGACCGTGGTATTGGCGATTGGAATATTCCAATATTGGTTTTCATTTTTGGCTTCTGTGAGATATAAAACTCGACCATCTTTTTGCATGACACGTGCATGTTCAAGGTAGTAAAGATTGGCACGTTTAGAATGTAAAATTGCTTTTAAATCGGAAGGATTAAGTTGTTCCATTATTGTTATCAATTTTAAAGAGGCGTTATTATTAAAATATCTTCACCCCATCTTTATTGAAATAAAATTAAGCAAGCTAACGTCACATCTTGACGCAGAATCTTCGCAAGATGCATCTGTATGGTAATTTATACCTCGATTTGCTGAAACTACTTCGTAACAACCCTCTTTAACTTCCTAAACCCCTAGTTATCTATTCTCAATAGAATTTCCATCAAGGTCATAAAGATTTACTGCTCGTGCACCAGTATCAAGAAATAATTCTTTAAAAGCTCGTATTTCAATCTTAGCTAAATTAGCCTGTATTGGCTCCATTATTTGGACAATCGCAATAGGAGCTGTAAACTTGAAAAAAGATAAACTATTAGAATGATGTTTCATTAAAGCTTTCAATGTTGTTGTAGCACTTTCAAAATCTGCCAAAATCATTCTCGGATGATCATAAGGTATTTGAGGAACTTCTGTTGCTTTGACAGTACCATCCCCTGACATCAAATCCATACGGTTTTTATAAAAATGTACCCACATTGCTTTAGGATGTTTCTTTAAATCGTCGCTTATCATCTTGATTCTTAATTTTCTCTAAATTAACATAATACGCTTATACGAAGTGCTTGAAATTTTCCTTTTAGCATCAATCCCCCAGCCAAAAAGATTTTAGAATTCAGCATACTAGAACGGCTTTTCATCATTATTCATGCTTCACACTTACTGTTTAAACAAGATAAAGCCACTGAGCCTAACCGCTCATGAAAACCGCTGACTTGAGCGATAAAACCATGATTATTTTATATCAAGCCGAGCCTTTCTCTTGTTTATAGAAAGACCCAGCCCATCAGTCACATTAGAACTTTACTAAGTCACCTTTTAACGCCACCCCTGCTAATGCCGTACCTTTCGCACATTGGTAAGTCGTGGTGCTACGTGTTTCGTTGGACTTATAGAAACTCACCAAATTGGTCACGGCATTTGCACCTTTTGCTTTTGCCGTATTTTGGAACTGAATCAACGCAGAACGTAGCACATGATCACATGAACTTTCTGCCGATTTAGCAAAACCATTGGTTTTTTTATTGGTCACTAAGCCTTTTTGAATGACCTTGCCACCTGACTTAGTGCCCGCTAAATAAAACTTGACTGAACCATCCAACACCCCATCAGCGACAGCACGGTTTACGGCTTCTTGGAAATTGAAATCATGCATTTGGTCAGCTGCTTGAGCCGATGCAATCCCACATAAAGACAATACTGTTACTGCAAAAGCTTTTTTAAAAGACATCATTTTTCCCTCATCTTATTTGAAACGTTTAAAAATTAAGGAGGTATTAATCCCTCCAAAAGCAAAATTATTGCTCATCATGGTTTGCGTTTCTGCTGAACGCATGCCCGATACCACATAATCCAGATCACCGCAGGCGCTGTCAATCTGATCTAAATTTAAAGTCGGCACCAATTGATTGCGTCGCATCATTTCAATACTGAGCCATGCTTCAATGGCGCCACACGCCCCAAGCGTATGCCCAAAATAACTTTTTAATGAGCTAATCGGTTTTTTGCCTAAGATCCGCGCAGTCGCTTGTGATTCAGCAATATCCCCCTGATCGGTCGAGGTACCATGCGCATTAACATAATCAATATCTTCGGCTGTAAGCTGTGCATCTTTGAGTGCCAACTGCATACAACGGCCCATCATTTCAGAATCAGGTCGGGTCACATGCTGACCATCGGTATTGCTGCCATACCCCACAATCTCGGCATAAATGGTCGCCCCACGTGCTTGCGCATGTTCATACTCTTCTAAAATCAAACAACCTGCGCCTTCACCCACCACCAAACCATCTCGGCTTGCATCAAATGGACGTGGGGTTTTCTCTGGATGGTCATTTTGCACACTGGTCGCCAATAGCACATCGAACACGGCTGAACCCGCTGCACTGAGCTCTTCCGCACCACCTGCAATCATCACAGTTTGCTTGCCATATTTGATCGCTTCATAAGCTTGGCCAATCGCCATAGAACCTGAAGTACAAGCACTCGAAGTTGGTAGGGTTAAACCCTTTAAACCAAAATACACCGTCATATTGACTGCACTGGTATGCGACATCATACGAATGTAGGTCGTGGCATTCAGTTGGCTCATATTGTGCTCAATCAACATGGCGCCAAACTCACGTACGGCATCCACACTGCCCGCAGAGGAACCAAAGGCCACACCTGCATCACCACTTTTTAAGATATCCGCATGCAGTAAACCTGCATCTTCTAATGCTTTTTCAGCACATACCGTAGACATTAAAGCAACACGCCCCATGCCACGGGTTACTTTACGGTTAAAATGCTTCGGTACAGTAAATGACTCCACCGGGCCAGCCAATTTACTGCGTAAATCAGGATAAATTTCCCAGTCAGGCATATAGCGAATACCGCTTTTGCCTTGTGCAAACTGCTCAAAAATTTGTTCTGCGGTTTCACCCAAAGAAGTAATTCCAGACATGCCTGTTACGACAACACGTTTCATTAGATCAAGCCTCCATTGACTGAAATCACTTGACGAGTGATATAACTGGCATCATCACTACATAAAAACTTCACCGCTTTTGCGACTTCTTCTACCTGTCCCATGCGTTGCATCGGGATCATTTTCAAGGCGTGTTCTTTAACTTCTTCGTTCACCATTTCGGTTTCAATCAAGCCCGGAGCAACACAGTTCACCGTAATTTTACGTTTGGCCAATTCCAGTGCCAATGCTTTAGTCGCTCCAATCAAGCCTGCCTTAGCAGCGCTATAGTTCACCTGACCACGATTCCCCATGATTCCAGATACTGAAGACAAGGTCACAATACGTCCGCCCTTTTTCAAGCGAATCATCGGCATCATCAGGGGTTTCAGCACATTATAAAAACCGTTCAGAGAAGTCGAGACCACATCATCCCAGTCTTCATCAGTCAGTGCGGGGAAAGCACCATCACGGGTTAATCCTGCATTCAACACAGCGCCGTAAAAAGCACCATGCTGTGCTATATCTTGCTCTAAAATAGCGGCAATATTTTCACGCTCATTCACATCGAACATCAGTACATGGCTGGCCTGTCCAAGTGCTTGAATTTCCTGAGCCACCGTTTCGGCCTCAGACTGTCTTGAACGAGCATGTACCGTGACATCAAAGCCCGCCTTTGCCAACTCCAAAGCGATCGCTTTACCTATTCCTCGACTCGAACCCGTGACTAAAATTCTTCTGTTCACACTAATTTTCCAATGATTTCATTCATATTTTCAGGCTCAAATACGCTCAACATAGCGCTGAACCGACGTTCTTGATATTCAATTTCACAATTAAACTGCCCCAAACCTTCGTGCAGATAACTTTGTTCGACCCGAATCTGCACGGTTGTACCCAAACTAAAATAGGCACAGGGTAACTGCATTTTACGCGTTCCCAATAAAAAGCCAATTTTCGGTGGCCAACCCTTGGTTTGCCCTTTATAGCCTGCATAGGCACTAATGGTCTGCGCCATCAGCTCAATACTGCTCCATGTGGGCAAGCCATTTGGCTCACAAAACATCAAATCAGCTGTGATATTAAGTTCTGCAATCGCAAACGTATCATCGGCTTCAATCAGATGACTTACAAAAACCATCGGTTTCGCATGCGGAATAAACTGTACTGCGTCCATCATGACAAAGCCGTCCCGAAAATTAAACTGATATTGCTCCCCCCAAAAGCAAAAGAATTACTCATCGCATAGCGAATAGGTGTATTCAAATGCGGTGTAAGCACATAATTTTGCCCAGCCAAAACATCATCCAATTCGCCTGCCTGATGCAGCGGCAACCAAGATTGGTCCAATAAAACTTGCTGGCAAATAAAGGCTTCTATTGCACCCGCCGCCCCCAGACAATGCCCTGTTTTATGTTTGGTGCTGCTAAGTGCAACTGGATAATCTGCAAAAACAGTCTGCACCGCCTTCATTTCCATCGCATCATTTTGCGGTGTAGAAGTCCCATGCAAATTTAAATACCCAATATCGCCTGCTTCAAGCTGTGCCATATCTAAAGCTTTTTGCATCGCCTCCGCAGCCCCTCGTCCTTCTGGATGTGGTGCCGAAATATGCCATGCATCCATTGACTCGCCACTCGACAGTAACATCACAGGAGCGGGCGTTTTGGACAGTAAAAACAGTCCTGCGGCTTCACCAATATTAATACCATCACGGTTGGCACCACAGGGCTGACAAATTCCGCTCGATAGGCTTTCTAAACTATCAAAGCCATTTAAGGTCAGCTTGCATAAGGTGTCTACTCCACCGACTAAGACAGCATCGGCCAGATCGGCATTCAGCAGACGTTGCCCCGCCGCCAGCGCTTTAGCTGCCGAGGAACAAGCGGTAGAAATGGTATAGGCAGGCCCTTTCCAGCCCAAATACTGTTGTAAGGCTTTCGCTAAACTGCCCATTTCTTGCTTTTGGTGCTGTACAGACTGCGGTACTGACTGTTGAAACTGGACTTTTAAGACAGGCTCATTATCCGCGATGCCTGAGGTTGAAGTACCGATAATCACAGCAAGACGTTGTTTAGCAAACTGTGCTGTATAAGCATGAATTTCAGTTTCAATGTGCGCCAAAGCCGTCAGGGCAAAGCGTAGATTCCGTGAATCTGCAGCGCTCAAGCTTTCAGGGACTTGTTGAACTAAGGTTTGATCAGATGCACCGACCCAGACCGAACGCCCCGCAATCAGATCCTCTCGTTGCGACAAAGTATTCTCTGTGCTGGTTAAGGCATGCTGAAGCTCAGTGGCATTTTGCCCCAAAGCCGACAGCGCCACACTGAACTGAATCCCCACGGCTGAAACATGCTGTAGATTTTTAGTCATGATGGTCACCTTGATCATCTTCTAAAGTATTGCTCACCGTGCTGATCACCATTTGATAAGGCACTTGCAAATTATCCAGTTCAATTGTTCCTTCATTGTGCTGAATTTTCAACACGGGTTGCTGCTGTATATAAATGGTATCGTCTTTCTGCACGACCGCATTTTGAGCAGTATGTAAGGCAGCAAAATTTGGATACGTAGCATACAGAATATCACGCACCACATAATCAAAAGGCAACCGTTTCATTGGATCAATCCGCTGTTCAACTTCGACCTTTTGACCATCAAAACTGAGCTTAAACAACTGCTGTCCTGTGAGGCTGAGCGCTAACATATCAAGCGACTGCCCCCGTTGTTGCTGATACAGTAAAAAGCTGAAACTCTGGGTTTTCCACTGTACTTCGATTTGATCTTGACGTTGATAATTTTGCGCAGCCCACTGCGGGGTCGCGAGTCCCTGCGCCTTGGGAATCCAGCTTTGGCAGGCACTACAGAGCAGAGCACTGGCTAAAACCCAACTGACGGTTTTCAAACGCAGCTTAAGTTTCATCAGTCAACGACTCTTTTTGCGGTTGTTCTTCTCGGCAATATTCGACCAAAGTGCTCAAGCGTTGCTTGGCATTACGATGAATCGGGTTGCTTGCATCCCACGCATAACCTGCCAGTAAGGAAGCAATCATACGGCGGATTTTTTCATCCTGATGAGTGGAGAACACCACATCCTGAAATTCACCTGAATACCATGACTCGACATAGGCACGAAATACTTGAATGCCTTTACGTAGTGGCTTTTCATATTGCTCCATCCAATCGACTGCCTGACCTTGCAGCACTTGCTCAACCAATGGCACCGCTAGACTGGACGATTTTAAGGCAATCGTTACCCCTGAAGAAAAGACAGGATCGAGGAACTCTCCCGCATTACCGAGTAGCGCATAATTGTTTGATGCCAAATGTTTCACATCGGCAGAATAGCCCACCAAAGTACGCACAGGAGTATCATGTTTGGCGTGACGCAGTACATGCGACAAACTGGCATCATCGGCTAAAATACGTTTCTGCAAGGCTTCAAGGTCATAATCTGCACTGCCGTCATAACCATATTTTTCAAAGAAATCCTGCTCCGCCACGATGCCAAATGAAGAACGCCCATCGGCAAAGGGAATCAGCCAATACCATGCACGGTGGTCTTTTTCATGTACGGTAATTAAAATTTTCTCACGGTCAAACTCAGGGTCATTCAATAGACCGTCTTCAATGTGGGTAAAGACCGCACGGCGCACAGGAAAGTCCGATGGGCTTTCTAAGTCGAGAAACTTCGGCAAAATACGGCCAAAACCACTGGCATCTAACAGGAACTTGCCTTGAATTTGGTAGCTGTTGCCTTGCTCATCTTTGACCGTCAAAATCGGCTGTGTGGATTTGACATCGACGGCCAAGACTTCATGGCCAAAACGGATGTCCGCGCCCATTTTTTCGGCTTGCTGTGCCAAAAGCTGGTCAAAGTTGGCACGTCGGACCTGCCATGTAGTGCCTGGGCCTTCACTAAATTTTTGGGTAAAGTCATAAAAACTACGCTGTCTGCCTCTTAAAAAAGCCGCGCCATTTTTAAACTGAAAGGCATATTCGTCGGCATGTGCACGCACCGTTTCCAATAAACCCGCTTCTTCTAAAAACACCATACACTGCGGCAATAAAGACTCGCCGATGGAAAAACGCGGAAAATATTGCTTTTCAATGACCGTGACTTGGTAACCTTTTTGGCGCAACAAAGCTGCAGCCGAGCTGCCTGATGGTCCCGCCCCAATAATTAAAACATCTGTCTGTTGCATGGTGCTCATTGCACTGTACCCTTTGACTCAGCTCTTTGGCTGATATTGTTGAACCACCACATGTTTTGCATCGGAGGATGTAAAAAGTGTGGCATAAATAAATGAAAAAATAACGCCCAGCAACACTGTTAAGCCAAAACTGTGAATGGCATAGGTATGACTAAAGGACAGCAAACCAAAACTAAAAAACGTCGACATCATGCACAGGAATAAAGCCATCCCCACCACCTGCGGATGATCATGTCCGTGGCGGTAGAAAATCGCATAGTCCACCCCAATCCCAATGATTAGGAAGGTACCCATAATGCTGAATAAATTAATCTCGACACCCAGCCATGCTTGAATCGCAAACGTGGTCATTAAGGCCATGCTGACAGGCAACACCAAAGGCAGAATGGATTTTTTGCCATATAGTGTCCCTAAGCCAATGGCTAAAATCACCAAAGCGCTGAGTAATAGCCACTGTGCCTGCTCACGGTGCTGTTTAAACAATTCAGACAGTTGATGAACGGGACGTAACAGTTGTACATCAGCATTCTCAAGCTGCTGTACGGCTTTGACATCATGCACATTTTGCAGCATCACCAAACGTTGTGTCGGACTCATCTGCAGAAAATGCAGAGGATGATCTTTAATGACTGCTTCGGTCAACAACGGTTGGTCTTTTAAATGGGCTTGCCAGTTTAAAACATCGGCTGCGTTGAGCTGTAGCGCTTGCGCATATTTCACTAAAGCTGGCTTGGGAATCGCCTGCAACATCGCGATATTGTGCTTCTGCTGCTCAAGCGAGGGAATCCACTGCCCTAAAGCTTGTACAGCATCCAACTTGCCAGCCTGTTGTAAGGGCGCAAGCTCTGCCAGTAGTTGCTGTTCGCGCTGCTCCAACTCTGCTGGGGTTCTGCCCTGTACCACAAAGTATTCACTGCTTTGCTGTTGCATAAAACGCGAACGAATATATTGATCTTCCTGCTTTAAGGTGGCATCCATACTTTGTAAATTACGGATGTCATCATTGCTTCTCAGCAAGGCGAGACTACTACCCATCACCAGTAGAATCAGTGCAATCATGCCATAACGCAGTGTGTTACGGCTCTGCACATAACTGCGTGCTTTGCCAATAAAGCCCAAAGCACGTATCGCAGGTTCCGCATTCAACGCAGGCAAACGTGGTAGCAATAAAATACTGGTCACCCATGCTGCGCTCAGTCCAACCATGGAAAAGACCGCAATCTGCTTAAAACCCGGAAATGGGGTAAAACTCAGCACTACATAAGCCAACAATGTAGTCATCAAACCCACAAATAGGCTTGGCAATAATGGTTTTAAAACTGCAAATCCATCCACCTGTCGGTGCTGAGACTGCATGGCCATAAAGTAAAATGAAAAATCGACACAAACCCCTATCAGACTGGCGCCAAAGACCAGTGTCATCAGGTGAATTTCACCGAAAACCCAATACGTCACCGCAAAGGCCACCAGACTGCCGGTACCGACTGCAACCATTTCCGTCAGCATCGGGCGTATCGAACGGAAGCCAAACCAGACCAGTAGTAATATTCCGATGGTCGAACCCACGCCAATAGTCGAGATTTCCTCTTTGGCAGAATTGGTGCCAAACTGTGCAAACAGTAACGTGCCTGTCCAGTGCGGTTTAACCTGCAACTGGTTGAGCTGCCGATTGATATTCTGAATAAATGCAGCAGTCTGCTCTTGGTAGGCAATGTTATAGGGACTGCTATTGAACTGAAGCACCATCAGGCGCGAGATGCCCTGCTCATCACGAATCGTGGCAAAGCCCTGCTCTAAATTGATATCGGCATTACTTTGTAGGGCACTTAAACCCACTGCATAACGGGGAAACAGCAATAAAGGATCTTGCTTGAGCATTTCAGCCGTGATTGGCATGCCCGGACTCATCAGTTGTAATAAGCCCTGCTCCATCAACGCGGCATCATCCTGCCCTTGCACAATCTGTTGATCTGTCTTAGATAATAGCCCTGCTTTGTGCTGATACAGCGCTTGAGCAAATTGATCAGGATCGAGTTGTGGGCGAACAGGTAAAAATAGCTGACTTTGGTCGGCTTGGGTTTTGAGTGCTTGCGTTGCCTGTTCGAGTTGCTGATCTGTTTTGGCATCCAGCACCACAAAGACTTTGTCATTTAACTGCTGACTGACATATTGCTGTGCTTGTTCCAGATAAGCATCTTGATGTGCCTCAGGCAGCAAAGCAAAAATATTGGTCTCAATCTTAATGCCTTTATTCAGCCAAGCCACGCCCAGTGCCAAAGCAATGACACACAGCACCAACAGCCACAGGGCGCTAAATTTATTTTGCCAATTGGAAAAGCGCATTTTCCACAGCCGTTAAAGTTTGAGGTTGAGCCGTTTGCTGGCTAAAACGAATGATGGTGCGATTATTGGCTTGTTCCAAAATCGTAATACGATCCACATAACGCTGACCTTGCGCATCAACTTGGACAAAAAGCTTTTTAAACAGACTGCTTTTCGGCGTTAAGCTGACATTCCACTGCGTCGGACTGTAATTGGCAGACACCACATTAAAGTTTTTAGCGAGTGCCGCTTCATTGCCCGACATCAACTGTAAAAACATCGTCGCTACAGAGCCATAAGGAGTCTTATCGACTTCAATTTGACTGGATGTGCGTTGTGTCTTTTGTACCAGCTTACGCGGTGTCACCACCAAATCGGCTTTGACTGGACTTTGAATCTGCCACAGCACCCCTTGGTTTTTGCTGAACAGCACCGTGCCTTTGGACACATAGGTTTTATTCAAAGTGGCCAATTTCTTCTGCTGCTCAAATTGGGCACGCACCACAGGCGTTGCACCGAGCTGAGCAAACACCTGTTTCAATTCAGTATTTTGTGCATTCACTGCGGGAGCAAGCAGTGTCATCACGCTAGCTGTACACGCAACCAAAATCGGCTTAAAAAATTTGTATCGAATCATGCTTGCATTACTCCGCTTTAAATTCAGGCCATGCATTTAAACAGTCCAGCAACACCTGTGGTGACTGGAAGCACATTTCACGTTTTTCAATATGTACCGCCACTTGCGAGGTATAACCCTTGGTCAGCTTTCTGCCTGAAACCGCATCGAAAATCAGATATTCGATTTTTAAGCGATTTTCCCATTCTTTCAAAACGGCGCGCACACGAATTTTTTGCTCAAACTCAATGCCTTGTACATAACGCACATGACTTTCAATCACCGGCCATGCATAGCCCGAGTCACGCATTTGGTTATAGTTATAGTGAAATTGATCCAGCAATTTGCAGCGCGCAATTTCAAAATATTTTAAATAATGCCCGTGCCACACCACATTCATGGTGTCGACATCATGAAAAGGCACTTCAATGATTACATCAGCATGCATGCTCATTTCCTATGAATATTGAACAGCAATGCTGTCTAACAGTTCTAAATCCTCAAAGCGATGAACCAATGCCTGAAGCTCTTGTTGCAAAGGACGATCTTCCGCTACATAGGTGAAGCTCTGAAGCACCCAGTGTTGAAATGCTGTTAAAACAGGGCTGAGTTCTGTATCTACCCCTTTGAGTTTGACCGCCTGAACCGCTGCACAGCTGAGTGCCACAATCACTTGTTCAGTCAGGGTAATCACTCGACTGGCATCACGCGCAGCAATGGTACCCATACTGACTTTGTCTTGATTATGACATTCGGTTGAGCGTGAGAAAATCGACGCAGCGAGGGTTTGTTTCAAGGCTTCTGCTGTCCATGCCGAAACCCCAATTTGCACCGCTTTAAAGCCATGATTCAACGGCAAACGCTCAGGGCTTGAACCGGTTAAATTGCGCGGCAAACCATTGTTCATTTTATAGTCGACCAACTGTGCCAACTGACGATCCATCAAGTCGGCAATATTCGCGATCATAATTTTCAGGCTGTCCATGGCTTGGGCAATATGTCCTCCATAGAAATGTCCACCATGCAGTACCCGCAAATTGACAGGATCAATCAATGGGTTGTCATTACTTGAATTCAGCTCATTTTCAATAAACTGACGCAACCAGACTTTAGAATCTTCAAATACCCCAATCACATGCGGCGCACAGCGCAATGAATAACGGTCTTGCAGACGTGAACTTTGGTGTTCAGTCTGCACTTCACTGTTTAACCAGTCACGTAACTGAGCTGCAATATGTTGCTGTCCTGGATGTGGTTTCTGCGCAAACAGGACTTCATCAAAATGGCTTGGATTCCCTTCTAAAGCCAAGACATTCAGGGCAGTAATCAAAGTACTGGCAAAAGAAATCTGTTCGGCTTTTTTATAATTCAGGCAGGCAATCGCGGTCATAACCGCTGTACCATTCATCAGGGCTAAGCCTTCTTTAGGACGCATCACCAAAGGCTGTATACCTTTTTCGGCATACACTTGTGCAATCGGCACAATCTGGTCTTGATAGTACACATCACGCTCACCGACCAAGGCCCCAGCGATATAAGACAAAGGCGTCAAGTCCCCACTGGCACCCACCGAACCTTCTGAGGGAATTACAGGAATGACATCTTCATTCAGCATCCAGACCAAACGCTGTAACAAGGCATGTGAAACACCCGAATAACCGCGTGCTAAAGAACATAAACGCACCACCACGACAGCACGTGCGGTAATTAAGTCTAAGTTTTGTCCCATGCCACAGCCATGAAAACGCGACAAATGTAGTGGCAACTCATGCACTTGATGGGCTGGAATTTCGACCAAGCACGAATCGCCATAGCCCGTGGTCACGCCATAAATGACGCCTTCGTCTTGCAACAGCTGATCGAGGAAATCTGCGCCACGTTGAATCAATGCTGTCCATTCAGCAGAGGCAGGCAATGCCACCTGTTTTTCTTTACGCGCTACAGCCACAACATCTTCAATACTGAGCGGAGTTTCCCCAACAATTAACACAAGACTTATCCTTTATTCCAAAAATTATAAAAATTAAACCATTGATAGGGTGCGCGTATGCAATGCTGTTCCAACAGCTCCACATACTGTCGTGTGGTCTGTTGCATGGCCTGTAAACGCTCTTTACGTGGCCAGTTTAACTGCTCCGCGACTTGATGGATATGCACTTCAAAATGTGTATCGACTCGATAGCAAAACACAGCTAGCACAGGAGCTTTCAACAAACTGGCCAAAATCCATGCGCCCTGTGGCCACAGCGCCTGCTCACCTAAAAACGCAACCGATTGTACCCGATCTGACTGCACAGGTACGCGGTCTGCAGCCACAATCACCCATTCACCTTGATCCAACTTATCCTGTAAAATCAGTGCTGTTTCAATTCCCAACTCATCCACCGAAACCAAATTAACATCGGCATGTTCATTCAGCTTTTTTAAAAACTCATTGAATTTGGTGGCATGTTTTTGATAGACCAACACATTAATTCTCTGCGGATGCTCTGCTTTGACGGCGCGCAACAATTCAATATTGCCAAAGTGCGACACCACAATCACCGCACCTTTTTGATAGTGCGAGCGAAAGTGCGCATGACCATGTAGCTTTAAGTTCTGTTCAGGAATATGCCCAAGCCAACCTTCAATTTTATCTAAAATACATTCGCCAAATTGCATCAAATGCGTATAGCTATGCCAAAGCTGCGGCTCAGCCTGAAACGGTGACTGTGCACCTGCAAAATGATGCAGTTTTTTTAAGTACAACAGAGAAGCCTGACGCGCGGTATTGGAAAAGAGCCAGTACCATAAAATCACAAAGTACAAGATGACCCGACACAGCCAGCGCCCACCCAAACGGTAGAAACCCAGCATCAGCATCAGCGGCAACATCCCGCCCCGCTCTTTCACGGCGCTCCATTTCTGCATATGCTTCTCTGACCGCCTTAGCCTTTAACTTTCTGATAAATCAGTTTGGGGAACCGCAGCAGCATGCCACCTAACAAGCGACTATGCGCGCGCGCCATGCCCAAATTGTCACGCCAAACATCAAAATGTGAAATGCCACCTTCAGGGTAAACGACATGCGTGGGCAAATTGATAAACGGCACATTATCCCATTTCAAACGCACCAAAATTTCCGAGTCAAAGCCCATCCTCGGTTGAAACTTGGCTGTATTTAGAATGTTCACCGTCTGCGCCAAAGGATAAACACGAAAGCCACACATGCTGTCTTTAATCTCAAAAGACAGACTGTTAATCCACACCCAAATATGGGTTGCATAACGGCCATAGAGACGTTTTTTTGGAACAGTCGCATCAAAGATCGGCTGACCAATAATCATGGCTTCGGGATGCTGGATAGAGGTGTCTAAAAAGCGTTGCACATCCTGCCAATCATGTTGTCCATCGGCATCCAGTTGCAAGGCATGGCTATAGCCACATTGAAAGGCATGCTTGAGACCCGTGATCACTGCCTGCCCCTTCCCCTGATTGTAGGTATGTTCAACCAAATCGACCCTTGGGTAGTCCTGCGCAAGCTGATGTAACACTGCTGTACAAGCGGCATCACTGCCATCATTCACCATAATGATGGGTAACTCAAAAGAGCTTAAATGTGACAATAACGCAGCCAAATAATGCGGATGGTTATACACAGGGATCACAAAGCAATGTTTCATTTTGTCTCTCGGCTTAAACGTCTGAAGGGACAGCAAACAGCAAACGCCCTGATGCCAATATTTTGTCATGATTTTTCAGTTCAAAACTGACCTTATGCGCTTTACGGCTGAGCACCAGTTCCAGCGTTTGATAGGGTTGGATCAGTCCTTGAAATTTTAACTGCTCAAAACCATTGCACCACAGTAAATCTGCCCAATTTTGTTTGGCAAAATGTTGAATAAATCCAATTTGCCCTACGCCTGGATAAATCGGGAAGTTCGGAAAATGCCCTTTAAAGCATTCCAGCTCAGGCACAAACTCCAAAGCATAAGTGATCTGCATATCCTGTGACTGCTGTGTCAATACCACAGGCAGAGTCATCGGCTGAAAGAGTGATTTTAAATACTGTTTGTTCAGCTTCGATTGTGCATTTTGTGGCATTTGCGTTAAAAACCGCCACTGCCGCGGAATCGCGATACTTTCCAATTTCAGTTGTAAGTGTTTTTTCAGCTGTGCGGTAAAGGCAGCTTTACCCTTTTCAATGAGCAGCGCCCTTGCATCATCCGTTAACACTGCCACCACCGCCAACATCTGACGCTGTTCTTTTTCATGAATTAAAACATGGCACTGCTGTATTTCTGCCAACTCAGCGATTTTTGCTTCAATCGCATCGAGACTTAACCGCTTTTCTTCGAGTTTGACAATGCGATCCAAACGCCCCAATAACTGGAATGGACTTTTGGGATTATCTGCATCCATAACCTGCACTTTATCTCCCGTCAGAATCCAATCCTCGCTATAGGCATGGTTGGTTTTAACGGCTAACTCTTGCTGCTCGGCGCAGTTAATTTCGACATTGGCAAAGGGTGTCCATAGTGCATCATCCGCCTGACGGTGAGCAATCCCGCCTGTTTCAGAACTACCAAACACTTCGGTAATGGGACGGTTCAGCAAAGGACGCACACCTGCATCCAACTTTCCGCCAGAGGAATAGACCCGATGGCAGTCTTGCAACACCACATCTGTGGTCCAGCGCTTCAACAATGCAGGACTTGAAATCAGATAATTGGGCAGTTGCAGATGGGCAATTTTCTTTTGAAGGTCAACCACATCTTCAGGGAAAGCCAGTTGTTTTTGGTAGAAACTACGTCCACTGGCTAAGGGCCACAACAGCTTGAACAACAAACCATAAATATGTTGATGACTCACCGTGGCAATCGCAACTGCCTGCTCAGGCAAATCAAAACTGGCTTCTAAACCACAGACTTCATTGAACAATTGTTGCAAGGTGCGCGGAATCTTTTTCGGCTGCCCTGTTGAACCCGAAGTATAAAAATACAGCTGTGCCTGATTGAGAAAGGCAGCATCAAATTGAAGCTCAAAGGTTGACGCGGCTGTCGACGGCAAACGTTTTAAAAAATAAATCTGCTGTTCAGCCAATTCTTTTTCTAAGTCGCTGACCCGATGCGGCGGCAACAGCACTTGCTTAGCTGCTTGCAAGGCTGCAAACAACAATACCAAAAACTCATAACTGTCTTGTTCCCAAAGCGCCCATACTGGCTGTTCCAACTGCTGAATTTGCGTAGCCTGCTCAGCTACATCCAACCAAAAAGTGTGAAAGGACACAAAACTTGAGTCCGCCTGAATACACAAGGGACGCGATGAATGGAGATGGTGTTGAAAATGACAAGACATAAAATTTGTTTTTAAAAACCGTATTTCTAATCGCTATAGTTCGAGGCCACTGTTTCAGTTGCCCTGACGGAAATGCTGTTATTTCTGTGCCTGATGCAGTCGTTGCTGGCGTTTACGCAACACAAACTCACCCAGTAACAGTCCACCCATCAAGACATAAGAGATCAAACCGTTATACAGCACCCAAATCTTCATCGGTGCAAAGAAAACAGTGATCAGGGCAATGACCGCATTGATGCAAAAAAAACCACACCAAACTTTGGTCACTTGACGGGTCCATTCTACTCCTTCTTCGGGCAGATTAGGCTCTGCCAAACGTGCAAAACGTTCAATCATTGAAGGCGGTCGAATCAAGGTGCTGGCAAAAATAAACAACGCCCCAAGACTCATAAAGACAGGATAGAGTTTAAGCCACGCATGATCTTTTAAAATCAAACTCAGCCCGCCACATAAAATGGCAAAACCTGTCAATGGCCACAGCAGGGCATTGCCCTTACTCAAGAGACGTAAAATGCCCAGTGCAATCAATACAGCACTGACCCAGACATACTGTCCATGTGCCAAAGCATATGCGACAAAAAAAGGATAGAGGATCAATCCGATCCCTGCTACCCCTTTTAAGATGTTGTTCATGCAACTGACATATTCTGAATCACGACCACCACATCTTCTACGGTGCGCACATTTTTAAAATCTTCAGGGTTGACTTGTTTGCCTGTCAACTCTTTAATTTTTACCACCAAATCAATGGCATCAATACTGTCAACATCGAGGTCTGAAGCTAGGTTTGACTCTAATTGCACATCTTCAGGCGCAATTTCAAACAGCTCTTCCATCCATTCACGTAATTTTTCTAACACGGTTTCTTGTGCAAGCATAGCAACCTCTTATGCTGTTTTCTGTGCTTCAACCAAAGCCACTAAGCTTTGAATTGATTTAAAATGTTCTTTGGTTTCTGCAGACTCTGCATTCAAATGAATGCCATAACGTTTTTTCAATGCCAAGCCTAATTCAAGGGCATCAATCGAGTCCAAACCTAGACCATCGCCAAACAAAGGCGCGCCTGTATCAATGTCTTCAATACTGATGTCTTCAAGGGCAAGGACATCAATAATCATTTGCTTTAATTCATCAGCAAGATTAGTCATTTAGGGATAACTCTTGGTTAAAAAACCACTGTAATTGTTGATTTAATTGACGTACATTTTTTGGATTGACCGTTACGTCATCCAATACGTCTTCCACGCGGATCGCATCCAAGACTTTTACATGGATATGAAAAGGCTGTTCTGGAATGTGATACCATTTTTCGTTTTTAGTGAGTGTCGAGGGCGTACAGCTAATTAGCACAGGCCGAATCGGTACCCCTGCCCTTAGTGCAATATTGGCTGCGCCACGCTGGAACTCGTTCAACTGCTCACCTTTGGCCGTCCGTGTTCCTTCAGGAAAGATGAGCAATGAGGCAGCATGGTCTTGTTGTAATTTATGTACACAGTCCTGAATAAACTGCTCGGAACCTGCATTTAAAATATAGCCTGCGCTTTGTACAGGGCCTTTGGTAAATGGATTCGACCACAGCGCCTGTTTCACAACGCAATTCGCTTGTTCCATTAAACCAATTAAAACCACCACGTCAATCAGTGTCGGATGGTTGGCAATCACCAGCTCTTGCTGGCTGTGCTGTAGCTTATCTAAACCTTCAACCGTATAGGTCATAATGCCCAGTTTTACCATCATCTCGGTAAAACCTTTGAAACTGTGCTTAATGACCTTTTGGGTGCGCTGCTTGCGAACTTCTGGGTCTTGTGAACTCAGCTTGACCATTGGTGCAATCAAACTACCAATCGCCACACCGCCTAAGCCAAAACTGGCAAAGCTAAAGCCCGTTGCCCCAACACGCCATGCATAGTTGGCTTTTTGCTTGATTTCATCTAATTTCAGCATTTTGTCCACACTTCAAATTCGGTTTCGTTGTTATTGTTCCAAAACGCATTAAACGCTAAAGCTTGTTGATAAGCAGGATCTTGAGCGATGTGATGCTCTGACTCTAAAATCAAATTTGCTGGCGCTAATGAAATCATCGCTGCCATCGCAAAAGCAGCAAATGGCTGATGCTCGATATAAATTTCAGGTAGCGCATCATCATAATACACCAGCAAAACCTGACGGGCTTCGGGCTGTGTTTTTAACCACGCATAGGCTTCAATCAACCCATCATTCCACGAGCCTGCCAAACTGGTCGCAGGTGTCGCATCCTGACATAAAATAGAATACAAGCCTGAAATTGCATTATGAACCGAGGTTGAAAACTGTGTCGGTGAAGGCGTTTGCCCTCTCAAGACATCTTCTAATATATTCAGCGTTTTGGCTTCATCGCCATATTGCGACACCCAAACAATATAATCGACATTGCAGGTATCTAAAGCTTGTATGGCACTATTCAAAGCCAGCTTTGCCAGACGCGATAAACGTCGACGTTGCATCGCAGGAATGTGTTCTATAGCTGATAATTCTTGATCAACCGAACTTAGATTTAAGCGGGATACGTGGAGTTGCATCATCATGATCAGTGTTTAAAAAATTGACAAATTATCAGGCGCGCAATTATAGCACCGAGCCAAATTTTTCACAAAAAATAACAAAACCACGTTGTTTTCAAAAATAAAAATGTGAAATACCATTCACTTATCAATAAAAAATTGCCGCTTTTTTTATCAATACCTCTAAATTGGCGGATTTTTAGTATCCCCACGTAACATGGACTACATTTAACCTACACGTTGTATCATTTTAAAAGATCGCACCATAAGCCTTTGATTATATCTATTGGCAAACCAAAGGCTTAAAAAGAAAGGATCTTCATTAAGCTTGGGCAATGACGGGCTCAGTTTGTGGCAAACGACGTTTGATCACGGCATAAGCTACACCAGTCACCACGCTTCCAATCGCAATCGCCAATAAATATTTTAATGGATAATTCATCGCATTCGGAATGATCAGCACCATTACACCGCCGTGCGGAGTGACCAATTCACATTTAAACAATGCAACCAAAGCCCCCGTTACAGCACCACCTGCGATCGTACATGGAAGCACTCGAATCGGATCTTTGGCTGCAAACGGAATAGCTCCTTCCGAAATAAAACATAGGCCAAGGACCACAGCAGCCTTCCCTGCATCTTGCTCAGGTTTGGCAAATTTATGCTTTGCCAGAAAAGTTGCAATTGCCATACCCAATGGCGGTACCATACCCGCGGCCATGGTAATCGCCATCGGTCCGTATGTTTGTGACGTCAGTAAGCCTACCGTAAAGGCATAAGCTGCTTTATTAATTGGCCCCCCTACATCAATACACATCATACTCCCAAGAATAATCCCCATGATCATGGCATTGGTCGTACCCATATTGGCAAGGAAATGTGTAAGTAATTCAAACAATTGTGCAACAGGCTGTCCAACCACATAAATCATGATTAAACCAACAGCTAAACTGGCTAATAGTGGAATAATCAAAATTGGTTTTAAGGCTTCTAGGCTACTTGGGAGTTTTAATTGTTTCGATAAAAATAACGCAATATAACCTGCAATAAAACCTGCAACTAAGCCACCGAGAAAGCCTGCCTCTAATTGTGTTGCAAGCAAGCCTCCAATCAAACCAGGGGTTAAACCTGGACGATCCGCAATAGAATAGGCAATGTAACCTGCCAGCATAGGTACCATGAGGGTAAATGCTGCAGCGCCTATTTGTTTTAAGGATGCTGCAAAGCTCCCTTCAACAGGATTGAGGCCAAACATAAACGAGATCGCAATGATCAAACCGCCCGCCACCACCATCGGCAGCATGAAAGACACCCCCGTTAAAAGGTGTTTATAAATTCCAGCTTTTTCTTTGTTTTCACTTTCTGTCTTGGTGGCTGTTTGCTTACCCGTTTCAAGCACTTTGGCCTCAGCAATTGCATTTGCAAAAGTCTTATCGGTTTGCTTAAGGGCAAATCCCGTACCGCAGCGATATACACGTTTGCCTACAAAGCGATCGGTATTGACCTCAATATCCGTTGCTAAGATCACCACATCTGCATTGGCAATACATTCTGCCGATAAAATATTTTTAGCCCCAACCGAACCTTGGGTTTCAACATCAATCTGATAACCATGCTTTACTGCACCTTGTTGCAAGGCTTCGGCCGCCATAAACGTATGTGCAACACCAGTTGGACATGCTGTAATTGCGACAAACCGTGTAACCTCAGCATTGTCTGCAATAGGTTCATCTACAGCATCTGAATACTCAAAGACTTGTTGCAAAAGTATGGTCGCATCATGTTGTGCGGCACCCAAACGAATGACTTTCACAACTTTGTCACGCAGTTGATCTGTATCTGTCGACTTCTGTCCCACAAAAACAACCGTATCAATAGCATTTGATAAATCGAGATGTTCGACTGACGTCGCTACATGATTGGAAATACCAAGTGCTGTTGCTGCTTTGGACAATTTTTTGGCAAAAATCACTGCATTAATCGGCTGCTCGGGACTATGTGGCACAAATAGAATATGTTTTATCTCTTGCATCGTATTAACTCAATGATTGGACTGAGATTTGCGATTTCAAATCTTCAATAACAGCAAATTCTGGAAGGGCAAACCCAATTTGGGTCACAGCATTGCTCGCAATTGCGGTTGCTGTTTTCAATGTTTCTTCTGGGGAAGTTGAACTCAACAAGCCATGAATCATCCCTGCCACTAAGGAATCTCCTGCACCGACCGTACTTTGGACGCTGACCTTCGGTGCAGTAGCATGCAGGGATTGTGTGCGGTGAAGCCAGTTCACCCCGTTTTCACCCATCGAGACCACAATGTGTTCTATCTGACTATTTAAACGGGCAAAAAGGTGCTGTTGTTCTGCAAAAGTTTCTGCTGGCAAATGGTAAGTTTCTGTCAACTCATCCGTATTGGGCTTAATCAACCAAGGATGGGCAGCAATTGCCGCTTTCAATGCAATACCACTGGTATCCACTGCGACTTTTTTACCCTCAGACTGTAACCATATAATCAGCGTTGAAAGCTCTTCTGCAGAAAAACCTTGTGGCAAACTACCTGCAATCACAATCGCATCCACTGCAAAAATCAGTTGTGATAAGCGCTCACGTAGCTGTTGTTTTGCGGTGGTATCCACAAAAAAGCCCTTGCCATTGATGTCTGTCATCTGACCAGAGGCTTCTGCAACTTTAATGTTTTGTCGTGTTTCACCTGCAACATAAATAAATTGGTTATCAAATTGCTCTTGCTGGATATGATGGTCAAAAATTTGACGGTTTTCTTGCCCCAAAAAGCCACTCACAATCAGTTCATGTCCCAAATCCTTAAGGACCTGTGCCACGTTTAAGCCTTTACCTGCTGCATGGCTTTGGGCCGTTAACTGACGATTGACCTCACCAATTTTTAGTTGATCCAATTGCACGGTAAGGTCAATTGCAGGATTCAGGGTAATGCTTAATATCTTAGCCATTCGGTAATCACTCCACCAATGCACGTACGGCAGTTGCACTGTCACAACTTAAGGCTTGCTGTGCGATCTGTTGGCAATTTATATAGTTCAAACCACGAATTTGCGCCTTCACCAATGGAATACTGGTACTCGACATACTCAACTCATCCACGCCCAAGCCCATCAATACAGGCACAGCTTTTGGGTCAGCAGCCAATTCACCACAAATGCCCACCCATTTACCATGCTGATGTGCTGCCCGAACCGTCTGATCAATCAATAACAAAATACTCGGATGTAAGCCATCAGCTTCAGCAGACAACAGCGGATGACCACGGTCAATCGCCAGAGTATATTGAGTCAAATCATTGGTTCCAATACTAAAAAAATCAACTTCTTGAGCAAGAATCGGAGCCAACAATGCTGCCGCAGGAACCTCAATCATAATACCGACTTGTAAGTTTTCACATGGATGCTGTATGCGAACCTCATCCAAAATCGCTTTTGCTGCTCGCCATTCTTCAACCCGCCCAATCATAGGAAACATAATCCTTAATGGGCGATTATCCGCCGCTTTAAGTAAAGCAACCAATTGCTGACGTAACAATTCTGGCTTACGTAAAGTCAGACGAATACCACGTAAGCCCAAGAATGGATTTTCTTCTTTTTCAATAGGCAAATACGGCAAAGGTTTGTCCCCACCCACATCAAGTGTACGTACCACCAATGGACGACCCGCCAAAGCATCTAACACCACCCGATAATCGGCTTCCTGTGTAGCCTCATCAGGCGCACTGCTGTGTGACATAAAGACCAATTCTGTGCGTAGCAAACCAATTGCTTCTGCCCCATCTGCCACAGCCTGTATCGTAGCGCCCACTTTGCCAATATTGGCTGCAATTTCAACTTGATGTTGATCCAGTGTGATGGCAGGTTCTAAACAGTGCTGTTCCGCTTGTTCTCGTAACTCACGCTGGCGTTGGCGCTCTGCAATAGCATGATCAATCTGGCTTGGCTCTGGTGAGACCACATACTCACCTGTATCCCCATTAATCAGCACGGTGGCATGGTTCTCAATACTTAAAACAGTTGCACCCGCACCTACGACCGCTGGAATAGCCAAAGCACGTGCCACAATAGCACTATGGGCACTCGCCCCACCAACCGCGGTCAAAATACCTGCAACCCGGTCTTTATTCAGACGCGCGACATCACTTGGACCAACATCATGCATAATTAAGATATAAGGTTGTTCGGGTTCTGTGACCTCAGCAACACCGCACAAAGCAGCCAAAACACGCTCACCAATATCTCTCAAATCAGCCGCACGCTCTGCCAGTAAATGATCACTAAGTGCAGCCTGCGCAGTCGCAGCCACTTCAATATGCTCATGCCAAGCCGCCGCAGCAGACAACCCTTGTTTTAAACCGCGTTGCACACTTTGGATGAGGTCTGGGTCATCCAGCATTTCCAAATGTGCCATGAAAATCTGCTTAATGGCGGTAGATTCAGTATGCGCAATGAATTGACGTAAGCTGTTTTTCACCTGATGAAGCGCAATTTCAAGCTTTTCATTCTCAGCTTTAAAGCTCTGTCCGAGACGTTCATAGCTAAATTCACGTGGCTTCACCACATGTGCAGGACCAAAAGCAAGGCCAGTTGATGCTGCAATACCGCAGCTCCCCGTATCGCCATGTGATTCAAAACGCAGTAATTCCAAAGTATTTACGACTGGGTCGCTACTGCTGTGCTGATGAGATACAAGGTCAACAGCTTCAACCTCTTCTCCTAAACCCTGTTGAACTGCATCAATAATCTGTTCTAAGCCTGCTACAGCATCGGTATCAGGTTGTGCAATAAAAGTCAGAGTTTGACCACGGCGGCATCCCATGGCTAATAATTTGGTTAAACTTTTTGCCGAAACGTAAGCCCCCTCATCTACAGCAACGAGAATATCCCCTGCAAATTTCTTGGTCATATTGACCAAGTGTGTCGCGGGACGCGCATGTAGTCCATGAGCGTTGGCTAAGACAATACGACGAGATGGCCAATCAGGAATCAGTTCAGCACCAATTAACTGCGCCAACTGGTGACTATCTTGCTCTTGGTTGAGGGTATGAACTTGTTCAGTATCAAACAAAATATCCATTAATTGTTGAAACCGTGGCATATCCAGTTGCTCATTACTGGCAATACACACCAAAGTCTTGAGCATTTCCTGCTGATGGCTTAAAACCTGTTCCGCTTTTACCAAACTTACAGCTGGGCTCAAAACATGCTGGTTCGAAGTGATCGACCAGACCCCCTCCCCTAAATGAATCATGCTTTTTAGATTTAAACCCGACAGAAAACCACACTCCACCATTTTTTGCTGTTTCAGTAGCTGTGTTGCCTGCCAAATCAAATCCTCTACATCTAGTGCGGGAACTTGAGTGGCGATTAAATTTTCATGCAATGCCAAAGATGCTGGTTGGGCTTGTAATAATGCAATAATTTGCTCTGCAGATTGAGCCTGTTTCACTTGGTCAGCGACCTCGTTAATTAAAGCCCGTGTCAAAACTTGTAAGACTTGCAAATGCTCATCTGATTTCGCAGCAATCACCACCGCTAAATAAATTTTATTTTCACCGTCCCAAACAATTCCTTCAGGAAAGTGCGCCAGACGAATACCCGTTTTTAAAATAGATTGGCGCGACTGAGGTGTCCCATGCGGAATGGCAATTCCTTGCCCTAAATACGTTGCACTTTGTTGTTCGCGCGCGGTCAAGCCATGAATATAATCAGGGGTAACCAATTGGTCTTCGACTAAGATATCGACTAGACATTGCAACGCTTGTGCCTTATCAGTGGCGTGTTGTTTCATTCGAACATGTTGTATATCTAGCGCGAGCATAAAACGTCCTTGCAAAGCAGCATAGTGAGAAGCCATGCCTTTTTTACTGGAGAAAAAATAAAAGTCGAATTCTACTCAGGATTTACCCGAAAATCTGTATATTTTAGTCAATCATTTAAATGATTGTTATCGTGAATAAAGGTTTAATATTTTATGAAGAAAAATTTTCATAAATTATAAATAGTTAAGAATAGTTAAAAAAAGAGAAGGAAATATGTTCCTCCTCTTTTTATTTTTCAACTAGATATAGTATTGCGCTCTTTTTTTGGCAAATTTATCGAGCTGCTTTAAAAAGCCTTCAAAATAGTCTTTTTCTTTTTCTTCAGTACGATATCCAGCGTAGAGAGTACGACGCAAACCTTCAGGTGCTACACAGTCCAAACGACGTGAAGTCACCCAGCCTTTTTGTTCATATTCATTCACCACCCAATCGGGTAATGCTCCTATGCCACGACCACTGGCCACCAACTGGATCAGCATTTGAGTCAGATCGGTGGTACGGATTTGTTTTGGCAGAATATTGGCTGGAATAAACAGACGCGACATAATATCCAAACGATGTTTATCAACTGGATAGGTAATAAGAGTCTCTTCGGCAAGCTCTTGTACAGTAATCTCTTTAGCGCGAACCAAAGGATGGGTATTGGATAAGACCAAACGTGACTCGTACTCAAAAATTGGGAAATATTCTACCCCTTTTAATGCAATCGGATCGGCTGTAATCAATAGGTCAAATTCGCCCGTCTGTAATAATTCATGCGGGTTCGCCTCAAAGCCTGAAGCAAAGTCCAAATCAACATCAGGATATTGCTGACGATATTGATTTAACAACGGCATTAACCAATCAAAACAACTATGACACTCAGAAGAAAAGGTAATGCGTCCTGTTTGCCCATGTACGATACGGGTAATGTCGCTTTGTGCAATTTGTACCTGTGGTAACACCTCATCCGCTAGCTTTAATAGACGCTGTCCAACATTCGAAAAACTGACAGGACGACTGCGACGATTCACCACCTCCACGCCAAACCATTGATCAAGCTCACGCAACTGGTGCGATAGTGCTGAAGGGGTTAAACACAAATCCCCTGCGGCAGCAACCAATGAGCCATGCTCTCTTAAGGCGGTCAAAGTTTTTAAATGGCGGAGTTCTAACATCTGGCGCAACTCAAGGTTTAATTTTAATAGATACGGTATAGCTTAACTGATAATTACGCCCAATACTTAATATTTTTCATCTTTAAATTAAACTTATTAATTTATTTCATTATTTAATTTGAAAGCATGCTGTCTATAACAAAAATTTTACCGCCCTACACGGTATGTAAATATATTCAGCACACGATCAAAAACTCAGAGATGCAAGCCATAATTTACTGCTGAAGCCTGTTTTAGACATGAAAGTAACTCTCAAACAAGTAAAGAAAATGATTGGCACGATCAACTACAAGTTAAAAACCACAGCTAAACACTTCTTATGGGTTAAGCTCAATCCACCCTATTATATACCTGAGTGATATTCATCTCATTTATATAAAGCTGATGTTTTCAAACACCTTCAATCAACTAAAGCACACTACATTATTTGCCTCAGCCTTGGTTTTTGATGTTCCACGTGAAGCATCATGTAAGCAGGGAGCAAAAGTCGTTTGTATCTCAAACTAACGAGATACAAAACAAGGCATGCAAAAACAAAAAAAGCTTCCTATTTTGGAAGCTCTTTTCAATCTTAACTTAACTATCAATCGTGAGTTTTAAAATCTCAGCTTTGGTATAACCACGTTCTTTTAAAAGATGTTGAATGGCTTTTTTCTCATCTTGATCTTCAAGAAATTTACAGCGTTGGATCAAACGCATATCAGTTTCAAATTGGAAATTATGACGACACTCCAATTCCTTATTAGAAGGCGTAGTAAAAAAATGCAGCACTGTTAGATACTCTCTTTCTTGCTGTTGAAGTGGCCCGCCTTCAACGAATACCTATCTAACACAACTGTTAAACACCCTTTGTGTAAATGATGACGAATCTCGATCCATTATGCAAGTTTAGGCCTCTCAAATGTTCTCTCTATATCCATTACAAGGCTAAGTGCATATCTTAATCATCGACTCAACTCGCTTTTGATCATGAAAATTCATCAGCTCATCCTGAGAATTCTTCACCCAATCTGGATTGATCTGTCTCTTAGACGTTTTAAACTGTCTGGTTTAAATATATAACCATTCAATATGTCGAAGCTCGAACGTCAGAAACTTACCCTCCCCACAGGTCATGACAAACTGCTCCTGCATTCCTGCTGTGCACCTTGTTCAGGTGAAGTCATGGAAACCCTGATTGAGTCAGGTATCAATTTTTCCATCTTTTTTTACAATCCCAATATTCATCCCGTGAAAGAATATCTAATTCGTAAAGAAGAAAATATTCGCTTTGCAGAAAAACATCATATTCCATTTATTGACTGTGATTACGATACAGACAACTGGTTTGCACGTGCCAAAGGGATGGAAAATGAGCCAGAGAAAGGCATCCGTTGTACCATGTGTTTTGATATGCGGTTTGAACGAACGGCGTTATATGCGGCAGAACATGGCTTTAGCCTAATCAGTAGCTCTCTCGGCATTTCCCGTTGGAAGAATATGCAACAGATCAATGAATGCGGACACCGTTCTGCTTCACATTATGCAGGCATTCAGTACTGGGACTATAACTGGCGCAAACATGGCGGTGCGGTACGCATGCTAGACATCAGCAAACGTGAAGAATTTTATCAACAAGAATACTGTGGTTGCGTGTATTCACTGCGGGATAGCAACCGCTGGCGCATGAGCCAAGGCCGTGAGCGCATCAAACTCGGAGAAAAGTTCTATTCAAATGCTATGGATCAGGACAGCTGATTTTAGTCTGCAGACTCCACATACCAATTTTTCCAAGAGCTGGTTCCACGTACCGCAATCGACACGGTCGGAATCAGCTTTTCTTTTAAAATCGCTGTTTGTCCAACCGCTTTGGCTAAGCGTGCTTTGACGGAATGAATGCATTCACGGTCACCAAATTCACAGCGGTCTAAACTGGTTCCACCACAGGGCCCATTGGCCAAACCTTTGGGGCAAGTTTCTGGGCAAATGTACAGGGTCTCGCCTAAACGGCATTGACCACAACTCTCACAGCCCACCACTGCATGCTTACTCAAATGTTCCGTTTTCAGTAATGCATTGTTGGCTTTCGTTCGATCCCAAACATTAAAATTAAAAATAAACCGCCCTACTCCTTTAGCCAGTTTAGATTCAAATAAAGCATCGTGCATCAGATGCAGATGTTGGTATTTAATGATCTGACTTGAGGTCGCAGGCCGTGAATAATAAGTCAGCTTCGGATGAAACTCTGTACCTGTTTGCACCTGCCAAAGCGTATTCCAAAGTCGTTCACACTCAGCAAAACTCAAGTGTCGATATTCTTCAATATAGCGTTCCAACAACATTTGTTCTTCAGGCTGATGGCAAGCCGATAAATGCACTCCCGCAAAGCCCAAATGTCGACACATAAGAATCTGTAATGCGCAGCGCACATAAACGCGATCACTTAAACCCTGTTCTTTTTCCTGTTGTAACACCTTCAATATATGCGGGGTAATTACAATGCCGGCTACCTTATGTTTCAGCATAAACTTAGCCCGCGCCAAGGTCAGTGGCATAACGCAGGCTAAGATTTTCTGCGCATACTGATGTTGCGCTAAAAATGCATGTGCATCCTGTAAAGCAGCCATGTCATAGCCCAATTGGGTAATCACATAATCCGCCCCTGCTTTCATCTTTTTATGCAGTTTCAGATATTGTGCCTCTTTTTCCGCTTCCGCATATTTAAACGGATTAAACGCCACACCGATATGAAAACCGCCTTGGCGTTTGGCTTCCATGACAGCATTCACAGACTCCAAATAACGTGTCCGTGGCTCTAAGTCATGGCTGTAGTGGTGCTGTTTTAATTTATCACCCGTTAAGAGTAACAGGTTCTTTTGACCCTGTATTTTTGCATCTTGCAAAAACTGCTCAAAGTCCCGTATATCGCGCGCTTTCCCCGAAAAGTGAATGACTTTTTCAATCGCTTGTGGATACTGCTTGGCGACCATTAAAGGCGCTTCATCGTCATCCGCATGTACCCGATCGGCCAGCGTCATAGCCGCAGGAAAACCTGCAAATTGAGTCTTGACAGGCGATTGGGCTTGCTGCACGCTTAAGTATTCAACCAATACGCAAAATTGTTGCTGTGCAAAATATTGAGCAAGTAAGGACATCACAGGAGAAATAATCCAGAGGATTAAAAAAAGAAGAATTATAGTACAAATCAAAAAGAGATGACGAATCATCTGATTATTCACTACGGCACATTTAATATTTCGTTAACTCACCCTCTACCCGATGAGTGCCCCCTGATCGGATTACTCAATTGCCGTGTCCATCTCGAATTAAACCTGATGCTCAAATGCAAAAAAGAATGACTTGAGCGCTCAACGACACACCAGTACCAACACAACATTTGTCTAGCCCCCTTATTTACTACGCCGATTGACTTATTTTCAATAAGATTGTTCTTTTTTATGCTTTTCAATTGTTTAAAGACTAAGCACTTTTCGGCTTTTTAAAATAAAGGTCTCTTTTCAAGCTGAGATTGACTGTGTATAACAATGGACAACTCAGGGAAATGATTCGCGCATAGGCAAAAGCCTGAAAAAAGCTTAAACTATGTGCCAATGAAAACAAATGATATGTCGTCCATGGCGACAACGATGAAGGTGAAGGTTGATGCCGCTCAATACTGTTGAAGAGCTAGTTGCAGATATCCGTGCAGGTAAAATGGTTATCCTGATGGATGACGAAGATCGTGAAAATGAAGGTGATTTAGTTATTGCAGCGACCCATGTTCGCGCAGAAGACATCAACTTTATGATCACCCATGCCCGTGGTTTGGTGTGCTTAACGCTCAGCCGTGATCGCTGTAAACAATTGAATCTTCCTTTGATGGTCGATGCCAATGGCGCACAACATGGCACCAACTTCACGCTTTCAATTGAAGCGGCAGAAGGTATTTCTACAGGGATTTCACCTGCGGAACGTGCGCATACCATTCAAACGGCTGTAGCGGCACATGCCAAACCATCAGACATCGTTCAACCGGGTCATATTTTCCCATTGATGGCGCAGCCTGGCGGTGTACTGCACCGTGCTGGGCATACCGAAGCAGGTTGTGATTTATCTCGCCTAGCGGGTTTAGAGCCTGCATCAGTCATCTGTGAAATCATCAATGAAGATGGCACAATGGCGCGTCGTGCCGATCTTGAAATTTTTGCTGAAAAGCATGGTTTAAAAATTGGCACCATCGCGGATCTGATTCACTACCGTATGACCAATGAACAAACGGTTGAACGGATTGATCAGCAAAGCATTGATACCGAATATGGGACTTTTGACTTATATCGTTACCGCGAATTAGGCAATCCAGATATTCACTTGGCTTTGGTGAAAGGTGAACCGAAAGAAGGGGTAACCACCGTTCGTGTTCATGGTTTCAACCCTGTTCGTGACTTGCTTAAGTTCAATAAAAAGGACGGCGAGCCAGCATGGAATCTCGACAAAGCGCTGCAAGAAATCGCAAGTAGCGATCGGGGTGTTTTGGTTTGGATTGGTCAACGTCACTTACAAGACCTAGGCCCAGCCTTAGACAGCCTTACCGCACCAAAACCAACCAAATCCAATGCTGCTTTATCTCAGCAGTACCAAACCATTGGGGTTGGCGCACAAATTTTACGTGATTTAGGCGTAGAAAAGATGAAGCTTTTAAGCTCACCTTTACGCTTTAATGCACTCTCTGGGTTTAATTTAGAAGTGGTGGAATATATCACCGCACATCAAACAACTTAAAAAATCATCGAGGTTGCTATGGCAATTCGCCGTATTGAAGGTATGTTACATCTCGCTAGCGAAGGCCGTTATGCGATTTTAGTGGGTCGTTTTAATAGTTTTGTTGTCGAACATCTATTAGAAGGTGCAATTGATACATTGAAACGTCATGGTGTATCAGAGGATAATATCACTGTTGTTCATGCACCAGGCGCGTGGGAACTTCCTGTCGTGGCTAAGAAATTAGTGGCGTCTGAACGCTTTGATGCCATCATTGCACTGGGTGCTGTGATTCGTGGTAGCACACCTCACTTCGACTTTGTTGCAGGTGAATGTGCCAAAGGTTTAGGCGTGGTTGGCCTAGAATCTGGTCTTCCAGTGATTAATGGTGTATTGACTACGGATAGTATCGAACAAGCGATTGAACGCTCGGGTACAAAAGCAGGTAATAAAGGCGGCGAAGCTGCTCTTACTGCAATTGAAATGGTTAACTTGTTAAAGGCTATTTAACGCTATGTCGCAAACATTGCAAGCAACTTATGCAGCAAAACGTAAAGCACGTCGCTTTGCTGTACAAGGAATTTACGAATGGCAAATGAGCCACAATCCAGTCCATGAGATTGAAGCACGTACGCGTGTGGAAAATGCCATGCACAAAGTGGATCTGAGCTATTATCATGAATTGTTAACTCAAGTGGTTGCCAATCATGAAGCATTGGATGCGCTCTTAATCCCTGTGCTTGATCGCGACGTTTCTGCGCTTGACGGCGTTGAACTGGCGACCCTTCGTTTAGGCGCATATGAACTCAAGGAACATCTTGAAATTCCATATCGTGTGGTTTTAGACGAAGCAATCGAGCTTGCTAAACACTTTGGCGGTGCAGACAGCCATAAATACATCAATGGTGTATTAGATCGTTTAGCAACAACTTTACGTGCAGCAGAAAAGCAACAAGCGAACTCACAGTAGTAGATTTGTTGTATGGCTGAGTTTTCGATCATTGATAGCTATTTTAATCGTAAGAGTCCTTATTCTGTCGATTTAGGCGTCGGTGACGACTCAGCCTTGCTCACCCCCCCTCCACAGCAACAATTGGTCATCTGTGCCGATACTCTCGTTGCTGGACGTCACTTCCCGCTTGATACCCGTCCTCATGCGATTGGCTGGAAATCTGTCGCGGTCAATTTATCTGATATCGCCGCAATGGGCGCGAAACCTCAGAGTATTTTACTGGCCTTGAGCTTACCCCAAATTGATCATGACTGGCTTAAAGGCTTTAGTCAGGGTTTATATGATTGTTGCGATCAATTTGGCGTGAGTTTAATTGGTGGAGACACCACCCAAAGCCCACATCTGACCATTTCAGTGACTGCACTGGGCTGGGTCGATATCGGCCAAGCCGTCACCCGCTCCGCTGCTCAAGTGGGTGATTTAATTTGTGTTAGTGGTACGGTTGGTGATGCCGCCTTCGCACTGCAACACTTGGGCCACCCTCTGCAACAACGTTTGGACTACCCTACCCCACGCTGTGAACTGGGCCAAGTACTCAAAGGCTTGGCACATAGTATGATTGATGTGTCCGATGGCTTAGCACAAGACTTAGGTCATATCTTAAAGGCATCAAATGTCGGTGCGACCCTACAACTTGATCAACTGCCCATCAACACCGCTCTACAAGATTTAACACGAGAACAACAATGGCAATATGCTTTGGCGGGTGGCGATGACTATGAATTATGCTTTACAATAAGTCCGCAGAATTATGAAAAACTTTTGCAACAACAAAACCATACTAAGATCAACGTGATTGGAAAAGTTGACGCTCAAAGCGGTCTACGTTTTCAACAAAATGGCTTAGACCATTCATTGCAATTTACTGGATATCAACACTTTGCATAAGCCTCCTATCCTCTTTCGTCAGATGTCTGGGTACGACCGTTTCATCGTGTTTTGCGGTGTAGGTTTTGGCTCAGGACTAGCACCCAAAGCACCAGGAACATTTGGTTCAGCCTTTGCACTGCTGTTCGTCCCAATCTGGCTTGCAATTGGCTTATCCAACACCATTATTGCCATCATCTTCATGTCTCTGATCGGCATTTATATTTGCGGCCATACCGCCAAAGTCATGGGGGTACATGATGATGGACGTATCGTATGGGATGAATTTGCAGGCCAATCCATCACTTTCTTGCCTGTACTGTATTTAGGGCAAATGAATTGGCTCTGGCTGTTGCTTGGTTTTGCCTTATTCCGCTTATTTGACGTATGGAAACCCTGGCCAATCCGTGTCATTGACCAAAAAGTCGATGGTGGTTTCGGCATCATGCTTGATGACATTATTGCTGGTCTTTGGGCCGCACTTTGTATTGGGCTTTATTTTTATTTCACCGTGGCCTAGGCCATTTTTAGGATTAGAACATGTCAACGACTGTTATTATTCTTGCTGCAGGTAAAGGAACGCGTATGCGTTCGACGTTACCCAAAGTGCTACAACCACTTGCAGGGCGTCCTTTACTCGGTCATGTGATTGAAACAGCAAAAAAAATCCACGCTGAAAACATCATTACGATCTATGGTCACGGTGGCGATCGGGTTCAAGCAGCTTTTGCAGATCAAGACATTAAATGGGTTGAACAAGCAGAACAACTCGGTACTGGGCATGCGGTACAAATGACCCTGCCCGTTTTACCTCAAGATGGCATTTCCCTCATTCTCTCTGGTGATGTGCCTTGCATTAGCCAGAATACGCTACAAAAACTATTAGATGCATCGAGCCAAACTGGTATCGGCTTAGTCACACTCACTGTGGATGATGCAACAGGCTATGGTCGTATCGTCCGTGAGAATGGTCAGATTCAGGCAATTGTTGAACATAAAGATGCAACAGAGCAACAGCGCCAAATCAAAGAGTTTAATACCGGCATTTACTGTGTGAGCAATGCCAAATTGCACGAATGGTTACCCAAACTCAGCAATAACAATGCGCAAGGCGAATATTACCTGACAGATATTGTGGCAATGGCATTGGCTGATGGTTTGACCGTTGCCTCAGTTGAGCCTGAACAAGCCTTCGAAGTTGAAGGGGTCAATGACCGTATTCAGCTGGCAGCTTTAGAACGCCAGTTCCAAGCAAATCTAGCTAAAAAACTCATGCAACAAGGTGTGCATTTAATTGATCCTAGTCGCTTTGATCTTCGTGGTAACTTAGTCGTTGGACAAGATGTGCGCATTGATATCAATGTCATCATTGAAGGCGAATGTGAATTCGGTGACCATGTAGAAATTGGCGCAGGCTGCATCATTAAAAATACCAAAATCGCGGCAGGCACCAAAGTTCAGCCTTATAGTATTTTTGATCAAGCTATTGTCGGTGAAGATGCGCAGATTGGACCTTTTGCCCGTTTACGCCCAGGTGCCAAACTCGCGGCTGAAGTGCATATTGGCAACTTTGTAGAAGTCAAAAACTCAACGGTCGGTGTCGGGTCTAAAGCCAACCACTTTACTTATTTGGGTGATGCTGAAGTGGGCAGTGGCTCTAATATTGGCGCAGGAACCATTACTTGCAACTATGATGGTGCAAACAAATTTAAAACCATCATTGGCGATCATGCCTTTATTGGTTCAAATAGTGCTTTGGTTGCCCCAGTCACCATTGGCAACGGCGCAACTGTCGGGGCTGGCTCAACCATCACCCGCGATGTCGAAGAAAATAGTTTAGCGGTAGAACGTTCTAAGCAGTTTACGAAAGAAAACTACCAACGTCCGCAAAAGATCAAGAAATAAGAGGAATTTGTTATGTGTGGTATCGTCGGTGGCGTTGCAGAACGTAATATTAGTAATATCCTCATCGAAGGCTTAAAGCGTCTAGAATATCGTGGTTACGACTCTGCGGGCTTAGCTCTCATTAACCAAGGCCATGTTCTACGTGAACGTCGTGTCGGTAAAGTAGCCAATCTGGGTGGTGCGGTTGAAGAATCACAGATTATCGGTTCATTAGGGATTGCACATACTCGCTGGGCAACCCATGGCAAACCAACTGAAAACAATGCACATCCGCATATTTCAGGCAACGTTGCTATCGTACACAATGGCATTATTGAAAACTATCAAGAACTTAAAGATGATCTTGAAGCACGGGGGTATGTATTTACCTCTCAGACCGATACCGAAGTGGTTGCCCACCTGATTCATGATGCATTGAAGTCAACGCCAAGTTTACTTGAAGCAGTCAAACAAGTCGTGCCACAGCTTAAAGGAGCTTATGCTCTCGGTATCGTACATACTGATTATCCAGATGAACTGATTACCGTGCGTGAAGGTTCACCTTTGGTCATTGGTGTGGGTATTGGTGAAAACTTTATCAGCTCAGACCAATTGGCGCTGCTTCCGATTACCAACCGATTTATTTATCTCGAAGAAGGTGATATTGCGCGTCTCACTCGTAATAGCATTGAAATCTTTGTTGATGGTCAATTGGTTCATCGCCCAGTAAAAGAGTTAGATGCGACCGTCAGCAATGCATCAAAAGGCGAATATAAACACTACATGCTCAAAGAAATTTATGAGCAACCTGAAGCGATTCAACAAACCATTTCACAAGCCTTAAATGGCAATGCCCTACGTGAAGATTTCCTTGCGAATGCTGTTGCAGATTTATCTCAAATTCAGCAAATCCAAATCATTGCCTGTGGTACCAGTTACCATGCGGGTATGATTGCAAAATATTGGTTTGAACAGCTCATTGATCTGCCTTGCCAAGTGGAAATCGCGAGTGAATTTCGCTATCGCACACCAGTGATTGTCAATAATACCCTATATGTCTGTATTTCTCAGTCCGGCGAAACAGCAGATACTTTAGCTGCCCTGCGCGATACTCAAAAGCGTGCTACAGCAAAAGGCTTAGACATCATTACGATGACCATTTGCAATGTCGCAACATCTTCCATGGTACGTGAAACCAACCATAGCTTATTAACTCTGGCAGGTCCTGAAATTGGTGTTGCATCCACCAAAGCATTTACCACGCAGCTTGCAGCGCTTATGTTATTGGTACTCAAAATAGGTACGATTAAAAATCGTATCTCTACACAACAGGTGGCTGAGATCACCGCTGGACTTTGGCACTTACCTAAAGTCATTTTAGATACTTTACGGAACGACGCTGAAATTCTCCGCCTCTCTGAACTATTTGTAGAGAAACAGCATTGCTTGTTCCTTGGTCGTGGGACTCACTTCCCTATTGCACTCGAAGGTGCATTGAAACTAAAAGAAATTTCTTATATTCATGCAGAAGGCTATGCAGCAGGCGAACTTAAACACGGTCCACTCGCTTTAGTTGATAATGAGATGCCAGTGGTCATTCTCGCACCGCAAGATGACATGCTCGATAAACTCAAATCCAATATGGAAGAAGTCCAAGCGCGGGGCGGGGAACTCTTTGTCTTTGCCGATGAAAACAGTGGCATCCAAGCCAAAGACCGCCAACATGTGGTCTATGTGCCAAGCATCAGCCCTGTATTAGCTCCAATTGTTTATAGCGTTCCCGTACAGCTCTTGTCCTATCATGTTGCCGTACTTCGAGGAACCGATGTCGATCAGCCTCGAAACTTAGCTAAATCCGTAACTGTTGAATAATAACGTTTAAAGGGCTGACTTCCAGCCCTTTCATTTTTAAATAGGGTAATAAAATGACTTTAACCTGCTTCAAAGCCTACGACATCCGTGGAAAGCTTGGCACAGAACTCAATGAAGATATTGCATATAAAATTGGTCGTGCTTATGGGCAAATTTATCAACCAAAAACAGTTGTGATTGGTGCCGATGTTCGTCTAACCAGTGAAAGCCTTAAACAAGCAACCATTCAGGGTTTAAATGATGCAGGCGTAAATGTTCTTGATCTGGGTATGACAGGTACAGAAGAAGTTTACTTTGGCGCATTCCATTTAGATGTCCAAGGTGGTATTGAAGTAACGGCCAGCCATAACCCTATGGATTACAATGGGATGAAACTGGTTCGCGAGAACTCACGACCAATTAGTGCGGATACAGGTTTAAAAGAGATTCAAGCGCTTGCTGAATCAGGCAACTTTATCGACGCTACTCAAAAGGGGCTTGTAGAAAAATACAATATCCTACCTGAATTTGTAGATCACCTCATGACCTACATTGACCCGACTAAGATTCGCCCAATGAAACTTGTCACCAATGCAGGTAATGGTGCAGCAGGGCATGTGATTGATGCGATAGAAGAAAAATTTAAAGCATTAAATATCCCAGTCGAGTTCATCAAGATCCACCATGAAGCTGATGGCAATTTCCCAAATGGAATCCCTAACCCTATTTTAATCGAAAACCGTGATAGTACCAGCCAAGCAGTACTTAAGCATGGTGCAGATATGGGGATTGCTTGGGATGGGGACTTTGACCGTTGTTTCTTGTTTGATGAAAAAGGCCAATTCATTGAAGGTTATTATATTGTTGGCCTCTTAGCACAAGCCTTTCTACTCAAACAAGCAGGTGAAAAGATTGTGCATGACCCTCGTTTAACCTGGAATACATTAGATATTGTTGAGAAACATCAAGGGATCGCCGTCCAATCTAAATCAGGCCATGCATTCATTAAAGATGTAATGCGTGAGCACAATGCTGTATATGGTGGTGAAATGAGTGCCCACCATTACTTCCGTGATTTTGCTTACTGTGATAGTGGAATGATTCCGTGGTTATTGGCTGTTTCTGTACTATCTGAAACAGGTCAATCTTTATCTTCATTGGTTGAGGATATGATTGCAAAATTCCCGTGCTCAGGTGAAATTAACTTCAAAGTTGCCGATACACAAATCACCATTCAAAAGATCTTTGATCATTTTGCTGACCAAAATCCAGTAATTGATCAAACTGATGGCGTGAGTTTAGATTTTGGTATTTGGCGCCTAAATGTACGGGCTTCAAATACTGAACCACTATTACGCTTAAACATTGAAAGTGATGCAAGTAAAAACCCTGAACCAATACAAGTCTATGTCGATCAGTTGACCCAACTTATCCAAGCTTAAGCAATATTTAGCCTCAAATAAAAAACCATTCAAACGATTTAACATCGTTTGAATGGTTCATGTATAGATACGTTTTTTAAGAAAGTCTTTTTAACTTAGTAAAATAAAGAGCGATCCAAAGGAATTTCAACCCCTAAAGACACGCCGCTATCTCCACCATACACGTCAGAGTCACTGACCCAACCACTTAATTTCAACGGCGTATTCGGACGAAGATAATGTGTCCACGTTAAATCCAGAGCTTTGATTTCATCTTTTTGTGGAAAAGCATGATTGATTTCAAGTCCTGACTGATTCACTTTTGCCAACAAGATGCGACCATTTAAACGATTCATTTTATCGAAACGAATATCCCCACCTAAACTATACATCTGACCATCACCGCCCATAGCGTGACCTAAAGGGAATCCATGTTGGTAGTAACCATCCGTATAATTATGATGATTATATGAATAACCCCAAACATCACCATTGGTACGTGTATCTGCCCATTCAGTATAAAGCTGGAACGGCATATTCTTCACTTGTGAGGAATAATCGAGTCCTGCCAAATACATTTTCCGAGATGGCAGTAAACCTGATTCATCTTCACCGACAAACTGCCCATACAAACTCAATGGAACTTTAAACCATTGTTGTAGATTTAAACGCGCATCTAGGCCTGCAATTTGGTTTGAGGCATTCCCCTCTCCAGTACACCCACTATCATCACATTCGTTATCTTTACCAATAAAAGCATTCCAATAGGCTTTGAAACTATCAGGTTGACCTTGACCATCTATTTGGAATGTACGTGATGCACCCAATTCAAGATAAGGTAAAGGTTGGGCTGTTAAACGCATTCCCAAGAGATTTGTATTTGGCACGGCCTCATAATCATCTAATCGGCCAGCAAAAACTTGATACTGCCAAGGGCCAATCCAAGACAGCCATTTCGTTTCAAATGCCTTTTGCTCAGCGCGTTGCATTGTAAAACCGTATACTGGACGACTTGCATCCCCTCGAATTAGACTACCATCATGTCCAGGCCCCCAATAGGTCGGAATCTGCCCTGCAATCAACCATTGATTCCACAACTTTCCAGCTAAATATGACCCTTCAACATTCACATCATGCCCATTATCAATAATAGGGTCTTTTTCAGCATTAATACGCAGTCTTGCATCCCATTGCGCCCCACCAGCATTGAACTCAACAGCCGCTTGGTATTGTGATTTTTGTTCATCTGCAAAATGTTGCGGTACATTTTGGGGATCAGATTCAGCATATAAACTGGCTTTGGCCGTTGTATTTTCCGCACTTAAAGCAGCTTGCACGGAGTCCAAGACTTGTTGCTGAACTTGATTATCAATCTTTGCATTAGATAAAGCACGTTGTATTTCATCACCACTTAAAGGCCATGTAGACGTGCTAATTTGAATCACACCTTGTTGATTTAACCAATTTAAATCAGTTCGTAAGTCTTCATTATTTAACACAATTCCTTGTGCAACTGCTGGCAAAGCAAGTGCAGATAAAACCGCAAGTGACAAAAATCTAATACTTTGATATCTCATAAATATTCTTCATCTAAGTTCATTTTTAAAAAACATCATAGCGATGTTTTTTAAAATAAGGGAATAAATACATGATTGTTTGCATAATCAATACATGATTCAATCATATTTTAAAGACTCATGAGATTTTTTATTCAACACATCTAACTTCGATCAACTAAAGCCATGATAAAAATAAAAAAATCACTCATAATATTCTTTTAATCATTAAATTTTTGTCTAAAAATAAAACGAATAACTTGAGGAAAGAAACAAATTTTAGGCAGTCTGAATCCTATTTACCTAGTAAAATATCCAACAGCCCTCGCGTTGAACTATCGAATTCAGAGTAATCTTTTTCTGTACCTGTTAAAATCGGAAGTACTTGATTTGCAATTTGTTTTCCTTTCTCAACACCCCATTGGTCAAAAGCATTGATATTCCAAAGTACAGATTGCACAAACACTTTATGCTCATACAATGCCACAAGCATTCCCAGTGTATAAGGGCTCAGTTCTTTAAGTAAAATTGTTGTACTTGGTTGATTACCATCATATTTTTGATAATTTTCTAAACCTAAAACCTCTTCAGCGTCTAATGCTTGATTACCAAAGGCCAATAGTCGAGACTGAGCCAAACAATTCGACAGTGCTAAATGATGCTGATCAATTAATGCATTGGCATTTTTAACATAGGTAAATTGGTTCGCTGCATAACGATTAACGGGCGCTATAAACTCACAACTCACTTTATGCGCACCTTGGTGTAACAGCTGATAAAAAGCATGCTGTGCATTCGGACCAACTTCCCCCCAGACAATTGGGCAAGTGTTTAGCTCAACTTTCTTTCCGTTACGCTGAATGGATTTACCATTCGATTCCATTTCAAGCTGTTGTAGATATGCAGAAAAATACTTTAAACGACCATCATAAGGTAAAATAGCCTGTGTCTGAATTCCCAAAAAGTTATGATTCCAGATCCCTAAAATACCCATAAGAACAGGAATATTTTGCTGTAAAGGTGCGTTTTGAAAATGCTCATCAATTGCATAGGCCCCTGCAAGTAATCGCTTAAATCCTTGCACACCAATATTTAATGCAATCGGCAAACCAATACAAGACCATAAAGAGTAACGGCCACCCACCCAGTCCCAGAGTAGAAACTGATTATGACTTGCTATACCCCATTCTGTCATTTTCTCAGGCTTAGTCGATACCCCAATAAAATGATGCTGATTTACTGCTTCAGATTGCCCCAATTGCTTTTCGAGCCATTGGCGTGCTGTTTGTGCATTGTATAATGTATCAATCGTTCCAAAGGATTTGGATGAAATAATAAACAATGTCGTTTCTGGACGTAACTGATGCAACAGATCTGAAAGTTGAGTGCCATCCATCGTTGACACGAAATGCACCTTCAGAGGCTTAATCGTATTAACTTTAAAATCAGACAAAGCATGACTCACCATCAATGGGCCTAAATCAGACCCACCCACACCAATATTGACCACATCTTGTATAACTTCACCTGTTGCACCACGGTACTGACCCGCATGAATTTTCTCAACCAATGCATACATTCGCTCTAATTGCTCATGTACTTTGCCTGCTAATTTAGGATGCTGTTCATCATGCTTTGGTAAACGAAGCGCCCAATGCATAGCTGCACGCTGTTCTGTATAGTTAATTTCTTCTTCTGAAAATAAACGTTTCGTCCACGTAGAAAGATCACGAACTTGTGCAAAGTCAATCAATGCGCTTATTACAGACTCATCAACACGATGTTTGCTGTAATCAAAAGTAATTTCGTCATACTGAACAGAAAAATGCTTAAATCTTTGATTATCTTCGGCAAAAAACTCGTTTAAATGCTTTTGACCTACGGTCAAACTTAAATCTTGTAAATGCTCAAGTGTTGTTGGTAATGTTTTTTTAGGAAAAATAGTTAAATTTATCATTATCTTCCTACTCCCATATATGCAAAACCCTGACTTTTAACATAATCAGGTTGATAAATATTACGTCCATCCAAAATTAAAGGATGAGCTAACTTAAGTTTTAATTGCGTATAATCAAGTGACCAATATTGCTTCCATGCAGTCAGAACACATAAACCATGTGCTTGATTCACCGCGTCATACTGATCTTCACATAAAATTAAATTATCACGTTCACCATAAATTGTGTGTATTTCTTCTAAGGCTTGTGGATCATGCAAACGAACAGTCACACCTTGCGCCCACAGTGCGGCAAGCATCGGATGAATAGGTGAGAAACTGGTACTTGAGGTATGTTGCTTAAAAGCAGCCCCCCAAATCGCAATCGTTTTTCCAGCTAAATTTCCATGAAAATAATTCCACAACTTGCGAAAAAGAAACTCTTTTTGTTGCTCATTGATATCCCAAACCTGTCCCAATAGCTGACTTTTTGTTCCAGTATTACTGATGGTATTTGATAGAGTCAAAATATCATGTGAAAAGTTTTCACCACCAAAACCTGCACCTGAATATAAATACGATTCACCTATCCGACTGTCTGCTGCCATTCCATCTCGAACATGGGCAATATCAATACCCAACTTTTCAGCAACATCTGCCAAATCATTCATATAACTGATACGAGTCGCCAACATGCCTGAAATACTGAGTTTAGTAAATTCAGCATCTAAAACAGGCATAAATAAATATTGTTGCTGGCGTGGGAATAAAGGTCGCAACATTTCCTCTAAGTCACCCTGTGCTTGTTGGTCAGCACAGCCAATAATCACTTTAGAGGCACTCGTCACACTTTTAAAAGCTTGACCTTCCTGAATAATATCCGGGAAATAAACCCAATGATCTTTTGTTAATACGGCTTTTAATTTTTCAGTACCATTAAGACCAAAAGTAGAGGCATTAATCATCAATTTAGGATGAATAATCGTGCGCATTTTTAATTTCTGTACAACATCAAGTGCCTCAGCCTCTTGAGTTGGATTGAAACTAAAAAAATACGCATCAATATCCAAGGGAAGAGCCGCAAAATTACAATAACTTAGAAAACCACTTTGATGTTGTTTTTCTAAAGCACGAACAACATCTTGATCTCTAAGATTGAATAGCGCTGTATGGTCTTGTAAATCATTACAAATAAAGACCTGATGTCCACTCTCTGCAAGTAATGATGAGATAACACCCGCATACAGCGTTGTACCAAACATTGCGATTTTCATGGCTCATCCCTCTTTTTTTTATAACTCTAACTCTTTAATCAGTGCTTTAAACTCATCACCTAACTTGGGATGGTCAACACCATAATGTAAAACTGCTTTCAAATAGCCAATTTTGCTACCACAGTCGAACGTTCGTCCTTTCATGCGATATGCTTCAACAGGCTTTGATTGCTGTAGCATTGCAATCGCATCTGTCAGTTGAATTTCATTCCCAGCACCTTTCGGTGTTTGTTCTAATAAAGTCATAATCTGTGCAGGCAATACATAACGCCCAACAACTGACAAATTAGAAGGAGCCGTACCTATTGCAGGTTTCTCTACAATTCCTTGCATGACATAACTTTCGCCTTCAGCAGGAATTTCAGCAACATCGACAATGCCATATTGATCAACCAAACTATCAGGGACAGCTTCAACCATAATTTGGGCTGCGTTTGACTTAGTATAACGCTCAATCATTAAGCTTAAATCGTTGCGCGTATCACTATCTTTAACCAAGACATCAGGCAGGAGCACAGCAAAATCATCATCACCAACAATAGATTTAGCACAAAGAACAGCATGGCCAAGCCCTAAAGGTTGTGGTTGGCGTACACTAACAACACTTACACTTTCAGGTAAAATGTCGGTAATTTCTTTAAGTAAATCAAACTTCTTTTTTTGTTCTAATATCGCTTCTAATTCAAAGTTACGATCAAAGTAGTTTTCTATAGATGCTTTCGATGAATGTGTGACTAAAATGATTTGCTCGACCCCAGCAGCTACTGCTTCTTTGATGACATACTCAATTGCTGGGCGGTCTACCACAGTAACCATTTCTTTAGGAATCGCTTTACTTGCAGGCAAGAATCGGGTACCTAGTCCAGCCACAGGAAGAATCGCTTTTTTAATCATCGAAGTTACACTTTTTCATCAAAAAATTATTTATTAACACTACACTATTTTTTATTTCAAAATGTTTAAAAATAGTGCAAATAACCCAAAGTTTGTATAAACGTATCAAATATTGAAAACACAAATATTTAATATGCAGCTTTATTAATGAAACCCTTAAACACCGTTAAAAATATAATTTTAATATCCAATAGAAGACTCCAAGTTCGGATGTATTCCAAGTCACATTCAACACGCTTTTCCATCTTATCCAGAGTATCTGTTTCCCCACGCCACCCACGAATCTGTGCTAAGCCCGTAATACCAGGCTTCACTTTATGTCTAAGCATGTAGCCCGTGATTAGTTTGCGATATTCTTCATTGTGCGCTGCTGCATGTGGACGCGGACCTACAACAGACATACTGCCTAATAAAACGTTAAAAAATTGCGGTAGTTCATCTAAAGATGTCCGTCTTAAAAAGCCACCTATTGGGGTCAACCGAGGGTCATTTTTAATGGCCTGAGTTACTTTTGTTCCATTTTCCATGACATTCATACTTCTAAATTTGTAAACTAAGATCGGCTTTCCATTTAAACCATAACGCGTCTGCTTAAAGAAAACCGGACCTTTAGATGTCAATTTAATAGCAATTGAAATACCAATTAAAATTGGAGAAATCAACAGTAAAATAACCAGTGCAAAACAAATATCTTCAATGCGCTTCAGTAAAGTATTAATACCTGTTAAACGAGTATCTATAATTGGAATGATCGGCGTACCATTAATATCTTCAACACGCGAGTATAAAAAGTCATGCGAGAACAACTCAGGAATAATTACTGTTGAACATGTAGTATCTGCTAAAGACTTAATTACTTGATCAGCTTGTTCAATATTATCTTGATTGATCACCACATAAACCTTATTAATTTTTTGTTTGTGAACAATCTCCATCGCATCATCAAGTCCACCAGAATAAACAAAGCGGTCATAGTCCTGTCTAAATGAGAACACACCTATTGGGTTAAAACCTGTCCACTCTGAGTGCTTTAAGTCTTGAAATAGTTTCAACGCTTTGTCTGTATTACCTAATATCAGGACATCATTTGCGCGAATAAAATATTTAAAAAATAATGCATATGCCAATCGAATAAAAACACGCAGCGCAGACATAATAAAAACGACACAAATAAAGTAAGATATAACAATCTGTAAATTTATTTTCCCTAAAAGAAAAAGAACTGGGCTTGCCAAAACAACACTTAATAGAATATTTTTAAGACAAAAAATTAATTCATTAAATAGGCTAACACCACGCCATGAGCGATAAAAATCAGTCAAGCCACCAATGAGCTGAAATAAACTGACCACACTCAAAAACATTAAAAGCGTTCTATTATCTACAGGAATATTATTTATTTTAGAAATAAAATAAAAGCCCAAATAAATTGCTACAACATCACAAAAACGTTGTAATATTGACACATATGATGCGTGTAACCTTGAAGCCATTTTTTGCCTATAATATTGTTGCGCAGGCTTAATAAAAGTCTATCTTTTATAAAGTGTAAATTAGTTGAAAAGCTCGTTCTTATGAGACACAAGAAGTTACCCCAACCCTATAATTAAAATGATATTATTTACATTTACCACTATACCAAGAATTTAAGTTTCTCAAAGAGCAGTTTGTATAAATTAAGTACTAAATTTTGAAACCAATAGCTACAATTTATAGTAGTATTCACTTTAGTTGCTCAAAACATCTTGAATTCATTCTTCTTCGTCCACTATCGTAACACCATCCCCATTTCCAAAAATATTGCCACGCACTCTTTAAGTGCGCTTTTAATAATATAGGGTTTTTATAAGACCCTTGCTCATGTGCGTGCACTACTTGTACAAATGGATAGTAGACATTTCCAAAGTTATCTGCACATCTCCTTGAAATATCAACATCTTCCATATACATAAAGAAACGTTCGTCAAAACCACCCAGTGCTATAAGTGCTTCAGATCTAAAAAGCATAAAGCATCCATGTAAATAAGGTGCAAAAATTGCTTTAGATAAATTAAAATCTTTGAGTAAAAAACTATGATCAAGTATTTCAGCATATTTTGGGGAAAAACGACGTGCAAATAAATTAAGTGGTGAAGGTAGAAGTCTTGCCCCATATTGATTTTCACCGTTAGCATAAACAATTCTAGGTAAAAAAAGACCCTCAGGACGGCTGGCAGCAAACTCAATTAATTGCTCAAACTGACGCATATCGAAACTAATATCCGGGTTGCAGACTAGAAAAAAATCAGCATCTTGTGCAAAGCGCTTAATCGCATAGTTATGGCCATAGCCAAAGCCGAAGTTTCCCTCTGACTTAACATAAACAACTTTCGAATGGCTAAATGATTTAGCCCAAGTACTTTCATCGTTATCAACTAAAATAACCTTTGAAAGCGACGGCGTAGCCAATAAACTGTCTAAAGTTGGCTTTAAATCTAAATAACTATGTTTATATAAAACAATAGAGGCGATAACACTAACCATTTTTATGACGCTCGTAATGCAAAATTCCATCTTTCACACCACGTAAATATGATGCAATATATTCTTTTTTCTTAGATATAAATAGAATTAAAATTAATTGATGTACAAGATTAAAAATTATTTCTCGAATGGCTAAAAGTTTGGGAACATGAGGTTCTCTATACATATAGTAAGCGTTTCTAACTCTATAATACCTTCTAAAAGGTGAGTGTACTGGAACATTAAAGTATTTAAATTGTAGGACATCATCACCAATGGTATGCATCATAGATGCTTTAGATGAGACATAGTTCTTGTATCCATTTGCTTCAGCACGTATACACCATTCAGTATCTACATAATCAATAAAATAATTTTCCCTCATCAACCCAATTGATTTTAATGTTTCTACTGATACTAAAGAACCTGAGGAAATCAATAAAGCTGAATGCTTAGGATAATCTATGCTTGACACATCCATTTTTTCCCTAAAACCGTGTTTAGTTATATTTACTGTTTTATAATAAAAGCCAAATCGCTCATCAATAAAACGTGGACCGATAGCCCCTATTTTTAAACCTTGGATTTCTAGCTGCTTATAATCAGATATTAGGTCATCAATATAATTATCAGGGATAGAGCTATCTTGATCAAAGAAAACTACATATTCAGCATTATTCTCTTCAGCATAATCAATCCCAACATTTTGGGCTTTAGCTATTCCTACATTATCACTAAGCATAATGGAATGAGTTGACATAAGTGAATTTAAATCACTCTTATTCTTCGAGTTATTATCTACCACAACAACGTTTACATTTTGTAATAACAATGACTGGGCTAATTTAGACACATTATCTACATTAGGATTAAATGTAATTATTACTGCATAAATTTTCATAATATTTCAACTATTATATTCTTAAAACTAAATATATTTGGAAGAACGATGTCTAAGCCACGAAAGCTTAGATATCATATAAAACAAAGCCATTGCAACACCAGCAGATGAGGAAAAAAGCATTGGATTAAATAGCGAGCTACTAATCCAAATTACAACAAGTCCAGAATAACAAATAAATATATTCAAGCTTAAACCATTTGCTGATTTAATAAGCGGAATTAAAATCATAAGCAAAATAATAATAAAGCCAAAAAATCCAAGTTGCATAATCAGAGCATGTAACTGTAATTCGTAGGAATATTTTGCTAAATCACTTCTGATCAGGTTTGGAATATAATACCCTATACCATTTCCAAATAGTGGTGCTTCTGAAATTGCTTGTTCTATGCCCTGTCGCTGAATAATCCTTTCAAAATCTGATGCACTCACTAATTTCTCATCGAACCGGGCTAACAATGCGTCTTGAACTGATTGAAAAGTTAAGGATAAAAAAGCCAAAGATGTCAAAAAAAGCAAAGTAATAAAAGATTTCTTATTACTAATGTTCAGTAAAATTGCAAATATAATCGCTACTAGAGTGAAAGCCCATTGAAATCTCGACATAGTTATAAATGCTGAAAAAAGAATAATAATCAGCATAAAAGTATCAATTTTACTGTGACCTCTTCTGTAAAATTTCATCAATAAATAAAAAATAGATATTGGTATGATTAAGTCTGATGTGAAGTTAATTCTTGAAATATATGTATCTTCAACATCATAAGTCATAATAGGAACATTAAGAAAATCAGATATATTAAGAATTACAAACGAAACTGGAACACCAATGTAAAAAGAATATAAAAGTATAATAATTTTAATTAAACCAACATAATACAAAGACTTTACTATAGTATCTGCTATATATTGATATTTATTCTCAAATCTCGCATATTGCATCAAGATATAAAACATCAAAAAGAAAACAAGGATATCTTTAGCCTGAAAAAAAATATATGAACTATCATATTTATATATAATAAAAGAATATAGACTTGAGGCTAGTAAAAACAAAGCAACAGGAACTAATGAGAAAACTGTTTTTAGAATAACTATATTTTTTTTGACTAAAATTAGCAATAAAAGAAAAGCTCCCAATGAAAGCATTTTCAAGTTAACACCAAATATAGAACCAGTAGGTAAAAGCACTGTAACAAAAATTAAAAACTTCAGAACACTATCTGTAATTGTTACTGCTTTATCTTCGATTATAAAATTTTGATTCATATTAAAAGATTCTCAAAATCACTCTATACTTTGACATTAAAAATAGACCCACAACTATATTCCCCTTAATACTATCATTTTCTTATTAAGATAAACTATTAAAAAAGTTAGTACATACAACTCAATGAACAACATTGAGAAGAAAACACCATTAAGTTTATATATATCTAATAAAAACCAGCATAAAGGAAAGTATATAATAACTGCTGAGAAGTATATTTTCTTTAAAATGAAAGTATTATCACTAGGTATAATTACAAAATTTACTAATATTGATGCAAATGATACTACCACCTGTATCACAATTGCGATTAATAAATAATAATATACATCATAAGCTTCACCAAAAAGCATAGGTAATAAAATATTCCCAAGGAGTAGATTACCTAAAAAAGCTAAAGCCCCCAACGCAAGGAAAATTATGCTTATTTTTCTTAGCATCAAAATATATTCTTTGCTTTTTGTTTCGTAGGCAATACAAACTTTAGAAAAAAATGCCTGTGTAATTGGTGCATAAAGTTGCCTAAATGCAGCAATTAAACGATCAACTACAGCATAAAGACCAAGTGCGGCATCACCAAGCATAACTTTAATTAGAATTGGAGTTAAATAAGTGAAACCTAATGTAAAAAAAGATGCTATAAAGTTATCAAAGCTCTTTTTGGTTTCAATGATATACAGCTTCTTTTTAATGAGCTTTGACTTAAATTTAACAATTTTCCTTCTATGAATAATGTATTGGATAGTCAGACCTACAACCAACCCAGACATTATTTGTAAAACTACAGCAAGAAGAATATCCTCTGGTGTATTTACAACAAAAAAAACGGGTATTAAGAATAAACTTTTTATTAATACTGTAGTAAATGCTAATATAGAATTTATACCTAATCCATTAAAAATATAATTAGGAATAAGAAAAGAACTAAATGAAGCTAGGAGTGCTATTCCAATAATTATCGAATCTATATTTTTGTATCCCATCATAAACACGATGGGAATCACTAACAAAGATAAAATTAAAAATAGAAAGAATTTTACAGACTGAATATTTGTATACAAGGCATTCAGATTATTTCTTTTATCTTTATATAAACTTATACTTTTTGCACCTGTCAGGTTAAAGCCAAAATCTATAATAAAAACGAATAAAAAATACATAGTTTGAGCAAATCCAAGTTTGCCAAAACCTTCAACGCCAAGTGCCCTTGTCAAAAATGGAAATGCAATAAGAGGAATAATAAAATTCGAGATCTGTATTACATATAAATACAAGGCTTCTCTTTTTATATTTTTATCCATTTTATTTTCTTATAAAAAATAGACAGAATGCTGTAAAATATAATATTAATGAATCCTGTCTTTTGTACCTATTATTGATATTGTATAAATTTACATTACTAATTCCACGATTTGAAAAAGAATTAGCAAAAGAATTTCGTAGCTCAATTGATTGCTTTACAAGATTATTTTTTCTGAAAAATTTACTATTTTTATTTTTCGTTGCCTGTGCAATAACACTAGTAGAATGATATCTAAACTTATTCAACATTTGATTATGGAAATATACATCGCCTAACAATAAAAATTTTAACCATAAATCCCAATCGCCATTTGTTTTCATATCAACTATAGCACCACCAATTTCTACATAAGTTTTCCGTCGAAATAATACAGCACTTGCATTTGGAATCGTATTTTTATGAATAAGAAATTTCTCTATATACTCTTGCCCATTCATCTGAAAACTATCATTAAAATATTTTCCTGTAGCTAAGTCTTGCGTCCATTCTGACCAGCTTCCTGTAATTTTCCCTTCGCTATCCATTTTAGCTGACTGACTATATGCAAGTACAACCTCAGAATGTTGCTGTAGCATTGGCACTAATGCTTCTAAAAATTTTGGGTCAGCAACATCATCCGACTCAGCAATCCATATAAACTCACCTTTTGCAAGTGATAATACAGCCTTATTCCACTGAAAGAATGTCGAACCTGAATTTTTTTCGTTATAAATGATCTGACTAACTTTAGGATGAGCCCTATAACTTTCAATAATCTCTCGGCTATTGTCAGGAGATAAATCATCCAAAATAATAAGTTCAAAATCTTGAAAAGTTTGATTTAAAACACTATCAATTCTTTCCTTTAAGAATTTCTCATGATTATAACTAGGGATAATTACTGAAACCAACGGACTCATCTTTTCACCAATTAAAATACATTTTTCGTGTTTTTAGCTTCATTAAATGTCGGAGCAAACTTATCCTTATCGGTTAACTTTAATTCCAGACCACTTTCAATAGGCCATTCGATCGCAATATCGGCATCATCCCAAACAATGCTTCTTTCACATTCTTTAGAGTAATAGTTCGTTGTTTTATATAAGAACTGCGTATTATCCTCAAGAGCCACAAAACCGTGTGCAAAACCTGCTGGTATCCAGAACTGCTTATGGTTTTCACCAGTAAGCTCTACACCAACCCATTGACCAAATGTAGGAGAATCTTGGCGAATATCGACAGCCACATCCCAAGCACGGCCTTGTACTACACGTACCAATTTGCCCTGAGCATGTGGATTCAGTTGGTAATGCAACCCTCTCAGTACACCACTTTGAGAGTACGAATGATTATCCTGAACAAAATTTGGAACCTCAAGACCGCGCTCTGTTAAAGCTTGTTCAAAGTTTTTTTGGTTAAAGCTTTCCATAAACCAACCACGATCATCACCAAACACGCGTGGTTCAAGTATGAGTAGGCCATTAATCTTTGTTTCAATAATATTCATTCGTATCACTCAGTTTTATCTAGTCTTTTTTTTCTAGCAATGCTTATGCTTGATGCTCTTTAAGCAATTTAAGCAAGTACTGACCATAGCCCGTCTTTTTAAAGAACTCTCCACGCGCTTTGAGCTGATCGGCATTGATCCATCCATTGTTGAAAGAAATTTCTTCCAAACTCGCCACTTTCAAACCCTGACGGTGTTCAATGGTTTGTACAAACTGACTTGCTTCGAGCAATGAGTCATGCGTACCTGTATCTAACCACGCAAAACCACGGCCAAGCACTTCAACATTCAACTCATTTTGCTGTAAATAAAGGTTATTTACATCCGTAATTTCCAACTCACCACGGTGTGACGGCTGAATATTTTTAGCAATTTCAACGACTTTGTTGTCATAGAAATATAAACCCGTTACCGCGTAGTTTGATTTTGGTTGTTCAGGCTTTTCTTCAATACTGAGAGCCTTTCCTTCCGCATCAAAGTCAACTACACCAAAACGTTCAGGATCATTTACATAATAACCAAAGACTGTTGCACCGCTAACTTGTGACGCTGCACGTTTGAGTTGCTCACTAAAGTGTTGACCATAGAAAATATTATCGCCCAAAATCAGACAAACATTATCCTCACCAATAAACTCTTCCCCTAAAATAAAGGCTTGAGCAAGACCATCTGGTGATGGTTGGACTTTATAAGAAAGTTTAATTCCGAGCTCTTCACCTGTACCTAAAAGTTTTTCAAAATTAGGTAAATCTTCTGGTGTCGAAATAATCAAAACTTCATTAATCCCTGCCAGCATTAGAACTGACAAAGGATAATAAATCATAGGCTTATCATAAATTGGGAGTAACTGTTTTGACGTTCCCATAGTAATTGGATACAAACGTGTACCTGACCCACCCGCAAGAATAATACCTTTGCGTTTTATTTGACTCATGGAAGAAGTTCCTCTAATACTTGTGCTACACCTTGCTGCCAATGTGGCAGGTGTAATTTAAAATTTTGTTGTAACTTATCTGTATTTAAACGTGAATTTAAAGGGCGCTTTGCTGGTGTTGGGTAAGCTTGTGTTTCTATGGGATTCACTTGTTTTAAGATCAACGGTTGATTATGTTCACGTGCCTGCTCAAACACAAATTGTGCATAATCATACCATGTTGTTTCACCTGTAGGCGCTAAATGGTAATGACCGTGCAACAGTATTTTTTGTTCATCCGACTGTAAAGTATAATAGCGAATAGCTTGAGCCGTGACATCTGCAATCAGTGCTGCCCCAGTAGGTACACCAACTTGATCTTGGATGATATTCAGCTCTTCTTTCATTTGCGCCAATTTGAGCATGGTCTTAATGAAATTATTTCCTCGCGCCGCATAGACCCAACAGGTACGGAAATTTAGGAATGAAACTCCGCTTTGCTCTAAAGCAAGCTCACCGTCTCGTTTAGTTTGACCATACAAATTAACTGGGGCAGTTTGGTCATCCTCTTTCCATGCCAAAACACCTGTGCCATCAAACACATAGTCTGTTGAATAATGAATCAACAATGCACTATGCTTTTGACATTCCTCAGCCAAATGTTTAACCGCTAAAGCATTGATAAGATGTGCCTGTTCAGCATCAGATTCAGCCTTATCTACAGCGGTATAAGCGGTTGCATTCACAACAATATCTGGGCGAATTTGTTCAAAGGCTTTTGAGATTTCTGCAAAGTTTGCAACATCACCACACCAACCCTCAGGGATTGTTTGACGATCTAAAGCAATCACCTCTCCAAGTGGTTGGAGTGCACGCTGTAACTCCCACCCCACTTGGCCATTTTTTCCTAACAACAGTATTTTCATAGTATTACGCAACTTAATTTGTTTCTTCTGCAACCTGATACTGTTGATTGATCCAATTTTGATATTCACCACTTTGGATATGTTGAACCCACGCTTGGTTATTCAAATACCATTCAACGGTTTTTCTTAAACCCGTTTCAAAACTTTCTTCAGGCATCCAACCAAGGTCTTTTTGAATTTTGCTTGCATCAATTGCATAGCGTAAATCGTGACCAGGGCGATCTGTTACATAAGTAATCAATTCTTCATAACGAGCCACACCATTTGGTTTATTTGGTGCAAGTTCTTCTAACAATGTACAAATGGCTTTAACAACATCAATATTCTTTTGTTCGTTATGACCGCCAATATTATAAGTTTCACCAACAGCAGCCTCAGTAACCACTTTATATAAAGCACGTGCATGGTCTTCTACAAATAGCCAATCACGAATTTGATGCCCATTGCCATATACAGGTAATGCTTTGCCATTGAGGGCATTCAAAATAATTAATGGAATCAGCTTTTCTGGGAAATGATAAGGACCATAGTTGTTAGAGCAATTGGTTAAAACGACCGGTAATCCATAGGTTCGGTGCCATGCACGAACCAAATGATCTGAACTAGCCTTACTTGCTGAATATGGTGAACTTGGAGCATACGGTGTTGTCTCAAGGAACAAGTCATCTGTACCTTCTAAGTCACCATAAACCTCATCCGTTGAAATGTGGTGGAAACGAAATGCTTGCTTTTTATCTTCGCTTAAACCGTTCCAATAATGACGAGCAGCCTCCAACAACTGGTATGTTCCAATAATATTGGTTTCAACAAATGCAGCAGGGCCTGTAATTGAGCGGTCAACATGCGATTCAGCAGCCAAATGCATCACAGCATCTGGTTGAAAACTTTCAAATAATTGATCTAATGCAATGCGATCACAAATATCAGTTTGGGAAAATTGATAACGCTCATTATTTTCAACCAATGCCAACGATTCTAAATTACCTGCATAGGTGAGTTTATCGACATTGAGTACCTGATGGGGTGTATTTTGAATAATATGGCGAACGACTGCTGAACCAATAAAACCAGCGCCACCTGTTACCAATAATTTCATATTTTCCTGCTCTTAATTTAAATTGATTGATAGCAAAATAATTTTAGGTTATCTATAGATAAATAAGATGTTTCTTTATTCTAAAACTATTTCAGTATTTTATTCAAAATATGTGAATGAATTGTATAAATAGTTTAATTGAACACGTTAGGCTTTATCAAATTAACATCAATAAAATATATCAATTCTTGTGCAAATCTTTGGTTTTGTAACCCTCTACATAGGTTTGTAAGATATTTTTAATTTTTGCCTGATTATCTCCTTGTTCAGATAAATCAGATAACTGCAAAAATACGCTGTTAATTTGATCAAAAAAATAAAAATGCTCATACGATTTTAAAATTCGTTCATGGTCAGTTTTGCTAACATTTTCAGATTCGATGAGTAGCTCTTCATATAGTTTTTCACCTGGACGCAATCCTGTAAACTGAAGTGCAATATCCCCTAAGCCTTTTTCATCTATAGGTTTAAACCCACTTAGACGAATCATCTGTTTAGCCAAATCAACAATTTTAACGGGTTCACCCATATCCAGTAGAAAAACATCTCCGCCTGTTCCCATTGCCCCCGCCTGAATCACCAACTGCGCAGCCTCAGGAATGGTCATAAAATAACGAGTCACCTCAGGATGCGTTACTGTAACAGGTCCACCTTTTTCAATCTGTTTTTTAAACAAAGGAACGACAGAACCTGATGAACCTAATACATTACCAAAACGAACTATACTGATTTGTGTTTGCGGTTTTGTGGCAGCTAAACCTTGGCAATACAATTCGGCCATCCGTTTCGATGCACCCATGACATTGGTTGGACGTACAGCTTTGTCCGTAGAAATCAAGACAAAGGTTTCTACCCCTTGAGCCACAGCGGCATCAACACTACGGGCCGTACCAATTGAAGTATTATAGATCCCTTCAAACGGGTTGGCCTCAACCAAGGGCACATGCTTATAAGCTGCTGCATGGTAAACCGTTTGCACAGCATGCTGTTGCAATATACGTTCCAATTTTATTTGGTGAGTCACAGAACCTAGTATAGGCACTACTTCTACACCTGCGTTTTGTAATTCGCGATCAATGGAATACAGTGCAAATTCAGACATTTCAAATAAAACAAGGCATTTGGGTTGATGCTTCACGATCTGACGGCAAAGTTCTGAACCAATTGATCCACCTGCACCAGTTACCATCACCACTTTATTTTTAATATTTTTTTCTAAAAGCGCTAACTTTGGTGGTACTGGATCACGCCCTAGTAAGTCAATAATGTCGACTTCTCTGATGTCAGAGACTTGAACGCGGCCACCTACCAGTTGGGTGACACCAGGCAGTTCCATAATTTTGACATTAGACAGTTCAAAAGACTCAATAATTGCTTTTTTACGTGCACGACTTACAGATGGCATAGCCAGTAATATTTCTTCGATGTGAAACTTACGAAATGCTCCGAGCGCCTTTTTCGGTGAAAAGATTTTTAGTCCGCTTAAAGACTGCCCTTGTAGCGAAGCTTTATCATCAATAAAACAGACGGGCAAATAGTCATCCGAGCGATATAACGCGGCCGCAATTTGTTGTCCCGCAAGCCCTGCACCATAAATCGCGACACGTTTACGGTTTTGCTTTTTCACAAAAGTACGCAGTGTGGCATAGCGAATCACAGCGCGACTCCACCACATCCAAGAAAACAGCACAAAGCCGTACATGAGCGGAATGCTCATAGGAATAAAGGCTAAACCAAGTTTCTTAACTGCATATAACCCAACAATTTGAATAAATGTCGCAATCGAGATCCGTAGCAAATAGTCTTCATTGAAGGAGCGTACAATCGCGCTATAAATGCCGAGTAAGGCAAAAATTGCAACACCAAAAACACCTACATACAGATACCAGAAATCTAAGCCTTCCATGACTGGAACATTGGGTTTGGCTAGTCGAATAGCATAAACCAGCCACATCATCAAAGGCAAAGCACAGATATCCATGACCACTAAAACAGCTTGTTTTTGACGGCGCGGCAAAGATGCAATGACTCGGATAATGTCTTTCACGATGGGCTCAATGGTTTAGATAAAGGCAAAAAGTTGCATAACAAATTATACGCTGTTTCACATGGAGATTTGTGAGATCACCTGTTGGATACTATCCACCGTTTTTTGCATGTTGCTGTCGGACAAAGTCGGATGTACCAAGAACATTAAACTGCTTTCTCCCAAGCTTTTGGCATTAACCAGTCGTTGCTCAGGACGCCACGGCGTTCCATCGAAGGCTTTTTCTAAATACACTTCTGAACATGAACCACTAAAGCATGGCACACCCAGTGCATTAATTTCCGCCATAATGCGATCGCGCGACCAACCTTCTGGCAATTGTGCTGTATTCACTTGTACATAAGCCTTATATGCCGCATGAACATAATTCGCAGGTGGCATTGGCACAGTAAAATAAGGGTTATTTTCAAAACTTGCTAAAACGCGACGCATATGCGCATTACGCACTTGCGTCCATTCTGGCATTTTTTGGAGTTGTAAGCGTCCGATGACAGCCTGCATTTCCATCATGCGCCAGTTGGTGCCAAAGCTGTCATGTAACCAACGAAAGCCGGGCGGGTGCTGTTTGTTATAAATGCTGTCAAAGTTTTTACCGTGATCTTTATATGACCACATTTTTTTCCATAAATTTTTATCATTGGTGGTGACCATACCGCCTTCACCACCCGTGGTCATGATCTTGTCTTGGCAAAATGACCATGCGCCAATATGCCCAATTGAACCTGCGGATTGACCTTTATAGAATGCACCATGGGCTTGAGCACAATCTTCGATGACCCAAATCCCTTTTTCCTCAGCCAACTGCATGATCGGGTCCATATCACACATCCAACCTGCCAAATGTACACAAATAATGGCTTTGGTTTTCGGAGTAAGCACAGCTTCAATGGTACGGCGTGAAATATTCTGTGAATCCAGCTCAACATCGGCAAAAACAGGATTGGCACCAGCCGTCACAATTGAACTGGCAGATGCAAGAAATGTCCGTGAAGTGACGATCACATCATCGCCTGTGCCAATGCCAAGGGCTTTTAAGGCCAAATCCAGTGCAACTGTGCCATTCGCTACAGCGACGGCATACTGCGTCTGTGCAAATGCTGCAAATTCTTTTTCAAACTCACGGCACTCTTGTCCTGTCCAATAATTGACTTTATTGGATAAAAGGACCTTTGACACCGCATCTGCTTCAGCTGAGGTGAAACTTGGCCACGGTTCAAATGCAGTGTTTAACATGAGTTTTTCCTAAATTTATCATTTACTGGTCAGTATACGGGCAGGATTTCCCACCACTGTTACGCCCGCAGGCACGCTTTTGGTCACCACAGCGCCCATACCCACCACAGCACCACGACCAATCACCAAAGGTTGTGCAGGTGTGCCTTGTTTAATCACGGCACCTGCACCAATATAAACATGGTCTTCTATATGAATATTACCGTTGCATTTTACGCCCGGTGCAAACGTGACGAAATCACCAATCACACAATCATGCTCGACATAACTATATAAGTTGGCATGAAAACATTTGCCAATTTTAATATTGGATGTAATCGTGACAAAAGGACTCAACGCAGCACCTGCGCCAAGTTCTACCGTATCCATCAGCAGCGTATTATCTGCCTGCACTGACCACAATGGAAGACCATCTTGCTCCAGTGTCAGCGCAATTTTTTCACGGACTTGACTGTTGGCAATTGCAATCAGTACCGCTTTGAAAGATACAGGCTCCGCTTTAAATTGTGGGTAGTTCATGGCACGATGACCATTCACTATGGTAATTTCAGTCAAGGCATCATCAATAAACACAATTTCAGCAGGCTCTTGCTGACGTGCTAATTGTTGACGTGCTACAGGCATCAAACTACGTCCACACCCCGAAGCACCATATACGGCATACAGCTTAGTCATGTTTGCTGCCTGTAAATTTATGCATCGTGACATCACCTTCGGCACTAATATCATCTTTCGCGAGCACTTTTTTGACGGTTTTCAGCATGATTTTAAAGTCGAGCCACAAGGACTGATTGTTGACATACCATGTGTCGAGTTCAAACTTCTTTTCCCATGAAATGGCATTACGTCCATTCACCTGCGCATAGCCCGTGATACCGGGACGTACATCATGGCGTTTGGCTTGCTCGCTATTATATAAAGGCAAATATTCCATCAACAACGGGCGTGGTCCCACGATACTCATGTCCCCTTTAATCACATTCCATAGCTCTGGCATTTCATCCAAACTGGTGGCGCGGAGCATTTTACCAAAGGGCGTTAAACGCTCACTATCGGGTAGTGGGTTGCCTGCTGTATCCAGTGCATCTTTCATGCTACGAAACTTAATCATTTCAAACGGTTGCCCATGTAAACCCGGGCGGGTTTGGCGAAAAAGTACGGGAGAACCCAAATTCTTTTTTACTTTATACGCCACCAGCGCATAGACAGGAGATAACAGCACCAAAGCAGTTGAGGCGATCGCGACATCTAAAATTCGTTTCAGCATGCTTAAACTCCCATCTCGGACATCATGTGGGCATTCACTTGATGGACATCATATTTCTCTAAAGCGATTTCACGCGAACGCTGCCCCATCTGTACCATCAGTTGTGGGTCATCAATAAAAGTTTGCATGGCGTGTACCAACTCTTCAACCGATTTCACCTGAACCAAATACCCGTTCTGACCATGGATCACTGTTTCTCGACAACCTGGGGCATCCGTAGTAATAATGGCACGCCCCATCGCCATAGCCTCAAGTACGGTACGAGGTGTACCCTCACGATAAGATGGCAAGACATAGACCGAACTGGCTGCAATCGCAGGTCGTACATCACTGAGTTTACCCCAATAATTGACGACTTTCTCTGCCACCCAAACATCTAGTTCGGCTTGCGCAATCGCAGCAGGATTTTCATCAATCCAACCCACCAAATGAAACTCGACTTCTGGATGCTTTGCTTTGATGATGCGAGCCGCTTCTGCATATTCTCGCACCCCCTTATCCCCCAATAAACGAGCAATCAGCAAAAAAGAAGCTTTTGCTTGGCCATGTTCATTTTTAGGTAAATCCAGTACTGCAAAATCCTGCACATTCACCCCAGAACCATTCACCACCACCGTCGCTTTTTGAGGTGATAGGAGTTGCATGCTTTGAAATAATTTTAAGTCGTCGGGATTTTGAAAAAAGACTTTGTGTGCATGCTTGAGCGCTTGCGCATACAGACCATGCACCATTTTTTGAAAAATACTGCGTTGACCCGATTCCGCATTTTGAAAGGCATACCCCAAACCCGTAATCAATGCAAAACGATGGGGCACTTTTGCCAAGCTTGCAGCTAATGTGCCATAAATTACCGGTTTGATAGTATAAGACAGCACATAATCAGGCTGAATTTGGCGAATCAACTGATACATCGCTTTTAAGGTTTTGAGGTCTTGGATTGGGTTGGTTCCTGTACGTTGCATGGGCAGCGTATGTACCTGATAACCCAATTGCTGCAGTTTATTCAACTCATCAGGATAGTCGTGTAAATCAGGCGCTAAGACATGTATTTCTAAACCCTGAGCATGAATCGCCTCTAACAATTTACCGCGAAAGTTCAGTACAGACGGTAGATAACTACTGATCATCAAAAATTTCATCAACCTTGTCTCCATACCGTCATGTATTGCTGGCTCACGTGCTGAATACTAAAGTTCTGCTCTACCCGCGCCCGTGTTTGTTGCTTTAAACTGCGCTTATCAGCCTGTGACAATTTTACATAGTTTAAAATCGCCGCTTTCAACCCTGCTACATCGCGTGGCGCAACCACCCAACCTTTCTCTTCTACAATATATTTAGCATCCCCAACATCCGTCGTGATGCAGGGTAAACCTGAGGCCATCGCTTCGACCAAAACATTGGGAAAACCTTCCGTAATCGAAGTCATCAAAAAAGCATCCAACGATTGATAAAAAGCCGGCATATCCGAAACCTGATCGAAGAGCTGTACTTTTTGTGGATCTAACTGATGCTCTGCAAAGGCTTGTTTGATTTCAGGGGTGTCTAAATTGGCACCACTCCCCGCAATTTTAAATACAATCGGCTGATCTTTAAGTTCAGCAATCACTTGCAATAAATATGCATACCCTTTAGCTGTATGGTAGCGCCCTGCAAAACCAATTGTGATCGGTTCATGCAATTGCTCATTTACTAGAAACTGATCTAAGGCAACACCATTGGCAATCACCTGCTGATTTGCATTGTTAAAACCAAACGCTTGATGTTGCTCAAGGGATGAATGCGCACAATACACAATACCTTTCGGTTGCTGAGAGAAAAGCTTGCTGAGGTTTAATGCCACTTTGGTACTCAGCGACTCTTCTTTAGGTGATGCCAGTGAATGATGAACCCCCCAAAAAACAGGTGGTTTTTGTTGCATGCCCAACAGACTTAGACTGGTCATCGCATTGGCATGGTACATCCAACCTTGTACCACATTCGGTTGAATCTGTTGCAGTAGTGTTCTGAGTTTAAGCATGACACTAAAACTGTTTATACCCTTCCAATTTAAACTGTAGTGTGAAGAGCACAGCTTCAAGGTTTCGGCATAAACATTGGATACATGCATTAATGAGATAATAATGTGTTCATACTCTGCCTGCGTTTGCGCAACCAAACGGGACAGCATCATTTCAGCGCCACCCACACCTGCGAAGTTGGTAATCACATGTACAACCACAGGTTTGTTCATACTGCCAACCCCATCATCTGAGCATAGCGTTGCAATACCGTATCTTTATGGAACTGCTGACAGTGCTGTTCAAATTCAACCGCAGTATATTGCACACCGTCTGCACAAAGCGCTTGCTGCATAGCCTCTGCTAATGCAGGTGCATCATCGCAAGGCACCAATAAGCCGAATTTGGCATTATCCAAAATTTCCATCGGGCCACTTGGACAATCGGTACTGACCACTTTAATTTTTGAAGCTAGTGCCTGAATCAGCACACCTGGCAAACCTTCCCAATTTGAACTCAGCACAAACAGTTCAGCATATTTAAAATAAGCATAAGGATTGGCATCAAAACCGGGTAAATCCACAACATCGCGTAGACCCAAGTCAGCACGTAAATGTTCCAGTTCTTGACGCAACTCACCTTCACCCAAAATGATCAAACGGGTATTGGGCTGCTGTTGATGTAACCTAGCAAAGGCACGAATCAAATTGGCAAAGTTCTTTGCTTCTGTTAAACGTCCAACCGCCATGATGACTTTAAGATTAGGCTCAAAAAAACGATGCGTTACAGTTGCTTGAAGTTTAGTAAAATAACTGTCATCAATCACGGGGTTGTAAATGGTGACTAAATTAGACTGTTGATAGCCATAGTATTTGCGAAAATCCTCCAACACCCCATTGGATACACAAACCACTCGGTCCGTCATGGGATAGCTATAGTTCACAAGGCTTTTCAAGACAAACTTGGCAAAACCTTGCAACTTCATATTTTTCGAAGGTGTCGACACTTCACGGAAGATTAATTTGGTTTTGACTCTTGCCAGTTTCTTGGCAAAGGCACAAATAATATTGCTATGGGTTTGGGTGGCAACGACTGCAAGGTACTGCCCTGTTTTTAATTGTTGTTTCAGTGGCATCAAAGCATTCACCACTCGCCCACAGTTCAAATCAAGCAGTTGGATTTTAGGGCTGACCTCAGGACGTAATTTTCCCTTTTCACCCTGTATATTACATACAGCCAAATCCACCTGAATACCTTGCTCAGCAAAGCTATTGGCCAGCTGGATGACGGTTCGTTCAGCCCCTCCACCACCCAGTGTTGGTAAAAAGAACATCACTTTATTCAACATCATAAAATCCACTTAAAGCTAAAGCTGAGATTGTTTTTGTGCTTGAAGCTCAATCGCACGCTGCACACGTTGAGTATAGTCCTGAATCCCTGCAAGCTCAGAGTCACTGGCACAAGTGGTTTTAATTTTGGCTTGAAAGTCATCAAAACTGCTCACCACTTTGGCAGGTACTCCAATTGCTACACTATTATCAGGAATATCTTTAGTCACCACTGAACCTGCGCCAATCACCACATTTGAACCAATCGTGACCCCCGGCATAATAATGCTATTGACCCCAATAAAAACATGAGAACCCACATGAATAGGGGCAAAACGTTGATAACGTTTGCCTTGCGCATCATAAACAAGGCAGGTACTACCATCATGCGTAATAAACTTAACGCCTGAGGTGACTGTAACGTGATTCCCTAGATGAATCAGAAAAGGTTCAGAGCCCCAGCTCTTGATATAAATTCGACAATGCTCACCGATAGTCACCCCTTTTTTACGCGCATAAGCAATACTGCCCTTGAACATAAAATAGGCTAAATCAAACACTGTGTTGAAAATTGACCGAATCAATGCCATGTATCAAAAAGACCCAAGATAAATAGATAAATGTGCAACAAAAGTACTGCAACGGGCTATTTTACTCTCAATTGTGCAACACGGATATGCTCTGTCCAACAGAGTTTTATTTTATTTTTTTTGCAGGTGTTCCTACGTAAACCCCCGCCTCGGGAATGCTTTTACTCACCAATGAACAGGCGCCCACGACCACATTATTGGCAATATTGACGCCATCAAGCACGGTTACTCGAGCACCAAACCAAATATTTTCACCAATTTGAATCCCCTGTTTAGTAATTTGGTCTTTGACCAAAACCTCAGGATCATCAAACTTATGGTTACTGGCGATCATAATACTTTGCGTGCCAATCCGGGTATTATCCCCAATGCTTAGACCACCACAGCCATTGAGAAAAGATTTGGAGTTGATACTGACATTCTGTCCAATTTCAACCTTGCCACCAAAACACTTGATATAACAGCTTTCACCAATAAAACTGTGATCACCAATACAAAGCGTGGCGCCCTTTTCCACAATAATCGTGACATCATCCCCAATATAGACATTTTCCCCGATACTCACGACACCGCTAATATCGAGCTTAGTCCGCTTCCCAAAATATTTAAACCGACTTGAAAAAGCCATGTTATACAGCGCCTTACGGCACTGTGCAGAGAGCCAGTTGAGCAACTTCAAAGTTTTAAAAAACATCACAATTTTGCTCTCCACACCACATATAAAATGGAAAAATTATAAAAAATGAGTGCTACAGGAACAGCCAAAAGCATATAAATTTTATCATTCATCATGACATAGAGCCCAGCAAACAAAATGAACTTTAAAATCAATTCCACAATTTGCAGTCTAAACAAAACTTGGCTGTTTCGTTTCGCAATCAGATAAGCTGAACTGGGCGGATTACAAAAGACCGCCCAATAGCCCAATGCCAAAATTTGGAAATAGGTTGAAATACCGACCCACTCATGGCCAAAAGCCCACAAATAAACACTTTCAGGTAATACAAAAAATACTGCAAAAAATGGCAGCGAAATCAGGCTTAAAATCACACTGCTATGCAAAGCCTGACGATTGGTGTGTGCATGTTTAAATTTGCGAATAAAAAATTGGCGAAGGGTTTGCGACATTAGGTTAATTGGGACACGGAGCGTACGTTCAACAATGGCGTAAAAACCCATTGCCTGCACCCCGACAAAATGCGAAACAACATAATAAGGTAAGTTATGTGAAAAACTATTTAAGAGTGCATGCGGTGTATTGCTATAGATAAAATCTTTATAATGTTTAAATGCTTGCCAACTCACGGTATAGAGCTGATTTTTCAAGATATAAAGCATGACCACAAGCAGCATAATCAGTGAGCTTACTGCATAACTGTTGACCAAGCTGATGCTCACCCATAACGGTAAACTTAACTGCACCACCACCACAATCAGGCTTCTAAAAACATTCAACCCTGCACAAAAATATTCGGCATGTACTGAAAACTTATAGTTATAGAGGCTTTGAATCAAAGTATTGGCAAGTATTCCACTACAAATTGCCCCAACCATTGCTCCATCAAAAAAGCAACTCAAAACACCAGCCGAAAGCAATGAAATAATGGTCGCAAAAACCGCACCTTCGAAAATGAGGCTTTTTTGATGCTGTTGTTCTGCTACCAATTGCGCTTGATCTAAACGCAAATTCGCTACCGTCGATAAAACACTAACGATGGCTAAAGCAATGCCATATTCACCAAAGTCTTGAACTGAGTATAAGCGCGTTAAAAAAGGCAGGGCGATAAATGTCATTATCGCACCCACTAATAAACTTGCGGTGATTAAACCAATCGATTGGTATTTGGCGAATAGGCGCGCAATCATGTCAGCCCGTTCAGGTCAAATTGTTGACATACCAACGCATTGCCAACTGAATACCTTCAGCAATCGGGTATTCAGGCGCATATCCTAAAGCTTGTTGAATTTTGGCAATACTGGCTTGTGAATGGCGCACATCTCCTGCACGAAATTCACGATACACTGCAGATTTTGCATAGTTGATCGAATTTTCAAGCAATGCGACTTGAATTGCAGCATATAAATCATTCAAAGTGGTACGATCACCCACAGCCACATTATAGACTTGGTTTTTCGCCTCGTCAGGGGCTGTGGCTGCCAAAATATTGGCTTGTACCGTATTATCAATAAAACAGAAATCTCGACTGGTTTCCCCATCGCCATTGATGAAGACATCATCCCCTGCAATCATCGATGCCGTCCATTTTGGAATCACCGCTGCATAGGCACCATTTGGATCTTGGCGTTGCCCAAAAACATTAAAATAGCGTAATCCAATGGCTTTAAAACTATAGCTACGGGCAAACACATCTGCATATAGCTCATTCACATATTTAGTTACGGCATAGGGTGAAAGCGGATTCCCAATATTTTCTTCAACTTTAGGTAATCCTGGATGATCACCATAGGTTGAACTGCTTGCCGCATAACTAAAACTTGAAACATGCGCATCACGTGCTGCGGTCAGCATATTCAAAAAGCCACTGATATTGGTGTCATTGGTCGTGATCGGATCAACAATCGAACGTGGTACAGAACCCAAAGCAGCTTGATGCAAAACATAGTCCACACCAGTACAAGCTGTTTGACAGTCTGCAAACTGACGAATATCACCCTCAATGAAATTGAAATTTGACCACTGTGCCTCTGAGACACATCCTTTCACTTCATCAAGATTATGTTGATAGCCTGTCGCAAAATTATCTAACCCGACCACGATCTGATCCAGCTTTAATAATGTTTCAAGCAAATTTGAACCAATAAATCCAGCAACGCCCGTGATTAGCCATGTCTTCGGTGCTTGTTGTAACTGCTCGCAGACCGTTTGATATTGGTTCATCGTAAATTTTCCAAAAACATTCAATAAATTATAGACGTAAATCAGACTCTGATTGATCTAATACATATTTTAAATCATACAAGACATGGCTTTCTTTACCTAAAGCACGAATTGCATCAGCGCCCATCACCTTAAATTGCTGGTGGGCAACCGCAAGAATCACCGCATCATACGTTTGCTGATTTAAAGACTGTACTGGGCTAATCGCATATTCACTTTCAGCCTCAATTGGGCTCACCCACGGGTCATATACATCAACATCAATATGATATTCTTCAAGTTCTTTCACAATGTCGATGATACGGGTATTACGAATATCAGGACAGTTTTCCTTAAAACTGAGCCCCAAGACTAAAACTTTTGCGCCTTCAACCTGAATCTTCTTTTTCACCATACTTTTAACAAGTTGGGTGACGACATAAGCACCCATGCCATCGTTCAGACGACGACCTGCCAAGATAATTTCAGGATGATAACCCATCGACTGTGCTTTATGAGTTAAGTAATACGGGTCAACCCCGATACAGTGCCCACCCACTAAACCTGGACGGAATGGTAAAAAGTTCCATTTTGTTCCTGCGGCTGTGAGTACATCTTCTGTATCAATGCCCATTTTATTGAAGATCAAAGCAAGTTCATTAATTAAAGCAATATTTACATCACGTTGTGTGTTTTCAATCACTTTTGCTGCTTCTGCAACTTTGATACTTGGCGCTTTGTGCGTGCCCGCTTCAATAATAAGATTATATACTTCATCGACAAAATCAGCGACTTCGGGTGTAGAACCTGAGGTGATTTTTAGAATATTCGTAACCCGATGGAGCTTATCCCCTGGATTAATCCGTTCGGGGCTATAGCCCGCAAAAAAATCTTGATTGAATGTTAAACCTGATACTTTTTCTAAGACAGGAATACAGGCTTCTTCTGTTGCACCGGGGTAAACGGTCGATTCATAGACAACGATATCACCCGCAGATAATACCTGACCAATACTTTGTGATGCTTTGATTAATGGAGTGAGATCGGGTTGTTTAAATTCATCAATCGGTGTTGGAACGGTCACAATATAAAAGTTACAACTTTTTAGATCTTCTAAATCTGCGCTATAACTCAACTGAGTTGCTTGCATCAACTCATCTGGAGACACTTCCAAGGTATGGTCTTGACCAGACTTTAACTCATCAATTCGCTTCTGATGAATATCGAAACCCAGCACAGAAACTTTTTTACCAAACTCTACAGCCAGAGGTAAACCAACATAACCTAATCCGATGATGGCAATTTTTAGATCAGCGAGTTGTAGCATGGTACAGCCTTGTGCAATTTGAATAGGATAGGAGCAGAGATCTCAACGTTGCACAATATAGCAGAAATTTGATTTCTTTTAATGACTAAATTATGTTACTTAGTCCTCAAAAAATTATTCGATTAATTATAGAAACAGTACGTTTCACCAACATCTTAGGCTATGTTAAAGATATTAATTGGTATAAAATCTAACTGTTTTATATAAATTCTTCGGGTTGTCATAGCCCTGATCCATTATTCAAATTATTTATAAATAGGGTTTATTTTCGAGTGAGTTACTACCGCTATAGCATATTGTTAGCACTCAGTTTAAGCATAACTGGTTGTGCCGTAACATCAGGACTTCAAACTTATGATCTTCCTGAACAAGGCTCCTATAAAACAAATCAAGGTGCTGAACTTAATGTTGTACAGTTAACACAAGAGAATATCTCTAATATAGCGCAAGCACCTGTCAACAATTTTTCAGATATTCGAACTTTGTTTAATAAAAAACAAGGTATTTATCGCTTGAACTATGGTGATGTCCTATCTATCCAACTTTGGGCATATCCAGAAATTACTCCGCCTATTCAAGATGCGACCAGTGTACGAACTGTAGGCTACCCGATTGATCCAAACGGGAATGTCCAACTTCCTTTAATTGGTTCTGTCAAAATTGCTGGAAAAACGCTTGCTGAAGCACATACATTCTTGCGTAGCCAATTTAGCAAGTATCTCAAGAATCCTGACGTGATTGTCCGCGTTCTGTCTTTTGAAGCAAAACGCTACTATGTCAACGGGCAAGTGCTTAAAAGTGGACAATACACCATCAATGATCTTCCAATCAGTCTCTATACTGCCCTAGGTCAAGCGGGCGGGATCGACACCAAGACTGGAGATACGACCAATATTCAACTCATCCGAAATGGTCAAACATATAATCTCAATACCATTCAGTTAGAAAAACAAGGCTTATCACTCCATAACCTACTGATCCAACCTGACGACACCATTTTCGTTAACACCAAACAAGACCAAAAACTATATGTCATGGGTGAGTCGAGTAAAAGCCAAGCAATTAGCTTAAGAGATCAAGGCATGTCTTTAAGTGATGTATTGGGTGAAAGTGAAGGTATTAATCCATATTCTGCAAGTGCAGCACGAATTTATGTAATGCGCACAGACTTAAAGTCCAAACAATCAACCATTTATCATTTAAACTTGAGTAGTCTGGGTAATTTGGCCTTAGCCAATCAATTCGACATGAAAAAGAACGATATTGTCTATATTGATGCAACAGGTTTAACGCGTTGGCAGCGTGTGATGAATCAAATTGTTCCGTTCTCAAGTGCTTTATATAGTTTTGATCAACTTGGAAAATAAGTCATGGGGATACAAAATATTTTAGTGGTTTGTGTTGGAAACATTTGTAGAAGTCCAATGGCGGAATATTTCCTCAAACAGGAAAATCCACAGCTCAATATTGACTCTGCAGGTCTATCCGCCATGGTGGGACATGGTGCCGATGACAAGGCTATTCATTGTATGGATCAATTTAAGATTGATATGCGTCAGCATGTCGCAAAACAGATCAATGCCAGCCTCATTAAAGCTGCCGATTTGATTTTGGTGATGAGTAACAACCAAGCTCAACATATAGAAAAACAGTGGCCTTTTGCTAAAGGTAAAGTCTTTCGCCTAGGTCATTGGCAAAAACAAAATGTTGCTGACCCCTACCAGCATAATCAAGCTTTTTTTGATATAACCTGTAGCAATATTCAACGCTTTGTTGCTGATTGGAAATCACATTTTTAAATTATTACGATATTAAATTATGAATCAAAACTCTAGCACTAGCGAAGATACAATCGACTTAAAAGAGTTATTTTTTTCTCTGATTGCTCAGTGGAAACTCATTGCTCTTTGTATTATTTTCAGTTTAATTTGTGCATTACTTTATTTAAGAGTCACTCAACCCATTTATGCTACAGATGCGATGGTTCTCGTTGAAGACAGCAAAAGTGCTGCCTCAGCAGCACTATTAGGCGAGTTAAGCCAACTCTCAGGAGCGATGGGGCAAAAATCACCAGCCGATGCAGAAATTGAAGTTCTAAGATCTCGCATGGTTTTGGGACAAGTGATTCGAGATCTCAACCTTGATATTGAAATCAAGGCCCCAGAAGACTCCGCATTTAATCGTTTGATTTCAGAGAAAAAGTCAACAGTTGATTACACTCCAACTGAAGTGGTTTATCAAAATAAATCATCCGTAGTTCAAATTAAACAATTGAATGTCCCTGATTTCTATCTAGATGAACCCCTTCAACTAAAATTCAACGAATCAAACACATTTCAACTACTACATAAAGATGAAGTTGTTTTTGAAGGCAAAACCAACGTCAAGAATCAAGTGCCTAGTCCGTATGGCTTGTGGCAAGTGTATATTGTAAAAAATAACAATCTAGCCCCAGAACTTAAAATCACAAAATACGCTCTACCAACAGCAATGAAAAACCTAATGTTGAATTATGGTGTTGCTGAACGTGGAAAAATGACAGGTGTAGTCGGTTTAAGTTACCAAGGCACTGATAAAGCACACATTACCAAAGTTCTGAATCATATTCTGAGTGTCTATCACAAACAAAATATTGAAAGAAAGTCCCTAGAATCAACGCAAACACTTGCTTTCTTAGATAAACAATTACCTTTACTTAAGCAGCAACTCGAAGATTCTGAGATTAAGTTCAATAGATTCCGTGAAAAATACAACACCATTGATGTGACCCAAGAATCTGAACTGTTGCTGAAACAAAATATTGAGCTTGAACGCTTAATGATTGAGCTCAAGCAAAAACAAGCTGAACTTTCTGCAAAATATACCAATGATCACCCTTTAATGGCAGAAATTAATGCTCAGTTGAAAGAGTTGACTGGTAAAAAAGAACAGTTAAATCAAGCTTTGAAACAACTTCCAGAAACCCAGCGCTTATATTTACAGCTTTATCGCGATGTTAAAGTCAATGCAGAACAATACACTGCTCTGCTAAACAACTATCAACAGTTGAAAATTGCAAATGCAGGTGAGATTGGTAATGTACGTATTGTCGATACAGCCGTTAAGCCTTTTGAAAAAGTTAAGCCAAAGACACTTATCGTTCTAATTTTATCGCTCTTTGTCGGTGGTTTCCTTGGTACGCTGTTAGCATTATTACGCAATATGATGCGCTCAGGCATTAAAGACTCCGCTCAAATTGAAAATGAGCTGGATCTACCTGTGTATGCAACAGTCCCTCGTTCACCCGTGCAAGAAAGTCGCATCAATATTTTGAAGAAGAAAAAGAATATTCCTATTTTGGCTGTTAAAAACAGTGATGATATTGCGATTGAAAGCTTACGTAGTATGCGTACCGCCATTCATTTTGCTTTAAGTTCTGCAAAAAATAACCTGATTATGATTTCAGGCCCAGCACCAGAAGTCGGGAAATCTTTTATTTCGACCAACTTAGCCACAATTTTGGCGCAAAGCGATAAACGTGTTTTGATTGTAGATGCTGACTTACGTCGTGGATATTTACATAAGTACTTTAACTACGACACTCAACCAGGTCTCACTGAATTACTCAATGGCCAACACAGCTTAGAGACAGTGATTCGAAATACTGAAGTACCTGGCTTAAGCGTCATCTCCAGAGGTAAAAGTCCAGCCAATCCATCTGAACTCTTAAGCTCGGCTCAGTTTAAGAACGTCTTGGCACAACTGTCTGAAAAGTTCGATCATGTGATCATCGACACACCACCAGTACTGGCTGTAACGGATGGGATTATTATTTCTCAATATACAGGCGTTAATTTAGTGATTGCGCGTTATGCGAAAACACAAATGAAAGAGCTTGAGTTAACCATCAATCGCTTTGAACAAGCAGGTGTTAAAGTCAATGGCTTCATTCTGAATGACATTCAACGTACAGCTGGTTCAGGTTATGGCTACAATTATGCTTATGCTTATAAAGCCAATAAAGAATCAGACTAAAGACAGCTATTAGCCGATAAAAAGCCAGAATGACAGTTCTGGCTTTTTATTTTGTATGACAAACGTTTATATATTCAAATCCTTATAGTTTTTTTAAGGACTTCGGCATATATTAATTTGGAAATGTACTCTAGGTACAAAACACGTGATTCATGAAGTCTGCTAAGATGCTGAAAACTTTTTGAATGTAATAGAATTAGGAAAAATTTCACATGAGTAAAGCCTTACCGATTGCTGTAGCTGTTCTCCTAGGCGGTGCTGCACTTGTTCCCGTTTATTATGCATCTCAACACCCTGCTTCGGCTGAAGCGCAAGTTTCAAAAAATGCATCTGCCGTAGAAAAAATTAGCTATGCACTAGGCTATGAAGTTGCTCATCAAACCCCACCAGAACTCGACATTAACAGTTTTGTCACTGGTGTTCGCGCAGGTCATGCCCGTAGCCAACCCGCGTATACAGAAGAAGAATTAAAACAAGCCTATGAACAGTTCCAACAAGAAATGCAACAAAAACAGGCTAATGTTGCTCAACAAGCACAGACCACTAGCGATAATTTCTTAACTGAAAATGCAAAAAAACCTGGGGTGAAAACTACAGCTTCGGGCTTACAGTACAAAATCACGCAAGAAGGTACAGGTAAGCAACCCACTGCCAGCTCTGTCGTGACCGTACATTACAAAGGCCAACTGGTCGACGGTAAAGTCTTTGACAGCTCAATTGAGCGTGGCGAGCCAATTGAGTTCCCATTGAATCAAGTCATTCCAGGTTGGACTGAAGGTTTACAACTGATGAAAGAAGGTGGCAAAGCGACCCTCTATATCCCGTCCAACTTAGGTTATGGTCCACAAGGGGTACCCGGTATGATCCCAGCCAACAGTACACTTATTTTTGATGTAGAACTGATCAAAGTAAAATAACAATGCCAACTCAAGGAGAGCTTTTGCTCTCCTGTTTTTATTGAGAACAATTTATGAAAATTCAAACAACATTACTCTGTGGCTTGTTCCTTTCAACCCCTCTTTTCGCGGCACCTATCACCAATAAAAGTAGTGCTCATCAACAGGTCGGTTATAGCTTTGGTTATTTGATGGGTCGCAGTAATGCAGAGTCTATTCAAGATTTAGATATAGATGCTTTTGTCCAAGGGTTACGAGAAGCATCTAAAGGCCAAACTGCCTCATTAAGTGATGAAGATATGGCGCGTGTACTCACCCAATATAAGCGTCAAGCCGAAGCGAAACAATTATTAGAAGTCAAACAATTGGCAGACAAAAATGCCAAAATTGGCGCAGCATTTTTAGCTGAGAATGCAAAAAAACCTGAGGTGAAAACTACAGCTTCAGGCCTGCAATATATGGTTTTACAACAAGGTCAAGGCAAGTCACCCAAGGCCAACAGTCGAGTCAAAGTCCATTATGAAGGACGTTTGATTGATCAAACGGTTTTTGACAGTTCGATTGCACGCCAACAGCCTGCAGAATTCCAAGTCAGCCAAGTCATTCAAGGTTGGACTGAAGGTTTGCAACTGATGAAAGAAGGAGCGAAATACCGTTTCTTTATTCCATCTAAACTGGGTTATGGTCAAATTGGTTCAGGTGATGTGATTGAACCGAACAGCACGCTGATTTTTGATGTGGAACTGATTGCAGTATTGCCAAACTAAGGCAGTTAGGCAAAATAATTCTAGAGATAAAATAAAAAGCCTGACATGTGATCAGGCTTTTTATTGATTACGCTTTTTATGAATTACAATCTATTCTCAAATCAAGCCATGCTTTTTTAAGCTACGCGCTTCACTGGTCTTGCAGCATAAAATCAAGTAGTGCTTTTTGTTTTATGCTTCATGCTTTAAATGGCGTGGTCTAAAACCCGTCATGAATAAACCAATGGCATAAGCCACTGCACCGACCACACACAGCCCAACCACTTCAGCAACGCGAATCCACTGTGACATTTCGCCATTATACCAAGTCAGTCCGTACCACAATGCCGCAATCATCACGGCGTTAGAAATACCAAACTGAATAAACAGTTTTTTCCAGTGAGCACCAAAACGGAAAATATCACGCTTATGTAGGTAGAAATACAACATTCCTGCATTTACAAGTGCAGACCCAGAAGACGCTAAAGCCAGTGCCATATGCTCTGCATGCCAGTCAATCAATTTAAAGAAACCAATAAACACTACGTTTAAAATCGCATTCGCAGCAACGGCCATTAGCCCCACACGGACAGGAGTCTTGGTGTCTTGTTGTGCATAAAACCCAGGTGCAAAGACTTTAATCAACATGAATGAAATCACCCCGGCGCTCATACACTGCAACGCTAAAGCCGTCATTTGAGTATCTTCAAGGGTAAATTGTCCGCGTTGGAATAGGGCCTGAATAATAGGGGTCGATAACATAAACAGTGCAATACTGGCAGGCACGCCAACCAAAACAATCACCTTCGCAGCCCAATCCATCATGCCACGAAACTTCGACATATCTTGCTCTGCATGACGGGTCGACAATGCCGGTAAAATTACCGTACCAATCGCCACCCCAATCAACCCCAAAGGCAATTCAGTCATACGCTCTGCACTATATAACCAAGACACAGAACCATCTTGCATAAACGAAGCCCAAATGGTGTTTAGAAGTAAGTTAATTTGCGTAACAGAAACACCAAATAGTGCAGGCAACATCAATTTCATGATGCGATCTACACCCTCATGTTTAAAATCGACTTTCGGCGGAATCAGTAATTTTTTATGCCAAAGTTCAGGAATTTGGATCGCTAATTGCAATACACCCGCAGCAATCACTGCCCAACCGAGTGCCATAATCGGCTCCGCCATATACGGCGTCAACCACCATGCTCCTGCAATCATCGCAACATTCAGCAATACTGGTGAAAATGCGGGTGAAGCAAAGGAACCATAACTATTTAGAATACTGCTGGCAAAGGCTGTCAGCGACATAAACAATAAATAAGGAATAGTGAGGCGGAACATCGAAACTGCAAGATCAAACTTCTCAGGGTCAGCATGGAAGCCCGGTGCATAAATATACAATACGGCAGGCGCCGCGACCATAGCCAAGAAAGTTAGAGCTGTCATGATCGTCATCAAACAACCAAAGACACGGCTAATCAGGATTTGAACTTCCGCATGGGTACGCCCAGTTTTATATTCGGTCAGTACTGGAATAAACGCCTGAGAGAATGCCCCCTCAGCAAACAGCCGACGAAAGAAGTTCGGTATACGAAAGGCCACCACAAAAGTATCGAAATCTTTACCCGCACCAAAGACATTCAGCAAAACAATGTCTCGTACCAAACCCAAGACCCGAGAAAGCATGGTCATTGCACTTACAATTACGGTTGACCGCCACAGCGCCATCGTATCCACCTAGTTTTTCATTTGCCGCTATTGTAATGAAACTTCAGCGAATATTTGATTGTTTAATGTTGTTGTCTGCACTCAATTTATTGACTTTTTAACTGCTGCAAACGGCTTCTATATTTGTACCAATCGAAAAATGGGCCAGGATCCGTTTTTCGACCTGGCGCAATATCGGAATGCCCCGCCAAATGCTGTTGAATTTGAGGATAGGTTTGCTGTAAGCAGGCAGTCACATGTACCAATGCTTCATATTGGGCATCTTCAAAAGGCATGTCATCACTGCCCTCAAGCTCAATGCCAATCGAATAATCATTGCACTCTTTTTTGCCCAAATAACTCGAACGCCCTGCATGCCATGCACGGTCATGAAAGTTAACAAATTGTAAGACTTCCCCGCCTCTTAAAATCAGTAAATGTGCTGAGACTTGCATGCCTTGAATAGTTTGAAAATATGGATGTACTGACCAATCCAATTGATTTTGAAAAAATTGTTCAATATAGCCACCACCAAACTGTGAGGGGGGCAAACTGATATTATGAATGACAATCAGTTGAATATCAGCATCTGCAGGACGTGCGTTAAAATTAGGCGATGGGATTTGTCTCGCTCCCTGCAATTGACCAGCTTGCACTTGAAACGATGGAATGCCTTGCATATTTTTATTCCTTAAACCCATTGCGCCCTTCGGGCAATATTTTTGCTTTGTTGTCCATGCTAAATCTTTCCCTATCATTTCACAAATCTATGGTGTTTCGTTTTAGAAATTTTTACGCCTTTTCAGGAAAAATGCTAATATATTGCGCAATTTTCATGGCTTCTATAAAGATACGGACAATCGGATGAGCATATCGCAGCAACTGCTTGAACAATCTATTCAACTGAATATTCAACAGGCATTACAAGAAGACATCGGTGATGGCGACATTACGGCACTTTTGACGCCTGAAGATGAGCAAGCAACTGCGACCATTATTAGCCGTGAAGACATGATTCTTGCAGGTCAACCTTGGGTCAATGCATTAATTGCAGCTTTTGATTCGAGTGTACAAATCACGTGGCTAAAAAACGATGGCGATCTGGTTCGTGCCAATGAAACCCTTTTTAAACTGGCGGGTTCAGCACGCAGCTTACTTACGGTTGAACGCCCTGCGCTCAACTTTGTACAAACCCTGTCTGCAGTAGCAACTAAAACGGCTGAATATGTCAAACAGTTAGACGGCTTAAATACAAAGTTGCTAGATACCCGTAAAACACTACCGGGTCTGCGCATTGCACAAAAATATGCAGTCGCGATCGGCGGGGGGCAAAACCATCGTTTAGGCTTATTCGATGCTTTTTTAATAAAAGAAAATCACATCATGGCAGCTGGTGGCATTGCTCAGGCGATTGCCAAAGCGCATCAAATTGCCCCGGGCAAACCTGTCGAAGTCGAAGTCGAAACATGGGCTGAATTAGACCAAGCATTAGAAGCCCAAGCGGATATCGTGATGTTAGACAACTTTAGCCAGCAACAAATGATTGATGCTGTCAAGCATGTCGCAGGACGTTGTAAATTGGAAGCGTCAGGCAACATCACCATTGACAACTTACGTGAAGTGGCAACCACAGGCGTGGATTATATTTCGATGGGTGTGTTGACCAAAGATGTCAAAGCCGTCGATCTTTCCATGCGTTTTAATGCTTAATTTGAAAAGATTGCATTCAGTCAACACGCCATAAAAAAACGCACTAGATAGTGCGTTTTTTTGCGTGAAAACTTACCAGCCCAGTGCTTGCTGTTGTTTTTTCACCAATTCTTGAATGCCCTTTTCGGCCATTTCTAACATGGCATTGCACTGTACACGGGTAAATGGTTTATCTTCCGCTGTACCTTGAATCTCAATAAACTCACCTGCTTGGGTCATCACCACGTTTAAATCTGTTTGGCAGTTTGAGTCTTCTTCATAACATAAGTCTAAAAGCACTTCGTCTTGGAAAATACCGACTGAAATGGCAGCAACCAAACCTTTGAGTGGATCCTGCTTAATTTTCTTTTTCTCAAGCAGCGTATTCATCGCATCAATAAGGGCCACCGCAGCACCAGTGATTGCAGCAGTCCGCGTACCACCATCTGCTTGAATCACATCACAGTCAATGGTAATCGTATTTTCACCGAGTTTCTTTAAATCCACCATGGCACGTAAACTACGACCAATCAAACGTTGAATTTCTTGAGTACGACCACTTTGCTTACCACGTGCCGCCTCACGGTCACTACGGGTATGGGTTGAACGTGGCAACATGCCATATTCTGCTGTTACCCAACCTTGACCTTTACCTTTTAAAAAACGCGGAACTGAGTTATCAATGCTCGCCGTACAAAGAACTTTGGTATGACCAAACTCAACCAATACCGAACCTTCTGCATAACGTGTATAGTTACGCGTAATAGTAACATCACGTAATTGATCTAATGCTCGTTGGTCGATACGCATAATACGTCCTTCATCTGACTAAGTTGATTGGCGCATAGTATAGCAGAAGCAAAGCCAAAGCATTTGCTCCACAAGCTCGCTTTTGTAATTGATCGCCAACCTCACTTTAGATCTTGATTCTTTGTTAAACTAAAAGACAAATGAGCTTGAGGCCACATCTATGTCGATTCGTGAAGAGCGCAAACAACAAAGTCGCCAAGCATTGCTCAATGCAGCCTTACAGCTCAGCACCTCTGGTCGTTCCTTTAGTCAGATCAGTCTCCGTGAAGTTACCCGTCAAGTCGGTTTAGTGCCAACCGCCTTTTATCGACACTTTAGTGATTTGGATGAACTAGGGCTTGAACTGGTCGACCAAGCTGCCTTACATATCAAAAATGTGCTGACCCAATTAGGTCAAAGCTATGTTTACCGCCCACATGCAACCATTGAGCACAGCCTCGATTTATTCTTTGATGCCGTTGAGCAACACCCCGAACAATGGATCTTTCTCATCGGCGAGCGTTGGGGAGGCTCAACATTGGTTCGTAAAGCCATCGAACGAGAGATCACGTTTTTAATCGACGACTTTGCCTATGCTCTCACCCGTATTGAAAGTATGCAGCATATCCGCGATTCAAAAGACCTTAACGTTTTAGCCAATATTCTAATGAATGCCTCTTTTAACTGGGCCATGCGTTGGATTGGTTTTAGCCGAGATCTACCATCAGTACAATTACAACAGCAACAACATGACTTTAAAATGCAAACAGTGGTACAGATTCAACTCATGTTTCGTGGTATTTCCAATTGGCATCGACCAACAATACAAACAGAACAAGCCAACCCGACACTGCATTAAACTCCAGCTAGAATGATGTTTTAATACATTACAAATTTTTTAACACTGTTTGCTCAAACTTAGACGCTTTTTCACTATCATAGAGCCAGTTTTTTCATCTGTACCTCTTATGCGTTTTTTTCTTTTTTTAGCTGCCAGTGTATGTATGGCCTTAGCATGGCTTTTGCCCATTCATTATCGACCATGGGTCACTTATACAGGTGAGCTGTTTGCCTTTTTGTCATTATTTACGCTTTCTGCACTGTTTCTAAAAGAAAAAATTTTATTCCCCAAGATCACACTACCTCTATTGCTCTTAAGCCTTGTACCCTTTATACAGTACGGCTTTGGTGAGCTGTTCTTTTTCAGCAAAGCGTTGATGTGCGGCCTATACATTTTTGCCTTTTGGCTCAGTATTGTTTTAGGTTTTAACCTCAGTCAAAGACCGCTCGCGCGTGAACAATTGTTTGCTGGTTTAAGTACGGTTTTTTGGTTGGTTGGTGTGGTCACTGCTCTGATTGCCATCTGCCAATGGCTCAATATTGAACAGAAAATACCGGGGATGACCATATTAAAAGGTGACCGCCCGTATGCCAACTTCGCTCAGCCGAATAATATGGCAAGCTTCTTAATTCTGTCCTTACTGGGTACTCTTTACTTATTTGAGAAGAAAAAATTCAATACTCTTCTTCTCTGCAGCAGTGCCGTACTGATGTTGTTTGCTGTCGCACTGAGTCAATCTCGCACATCATGGGTCGCGAGTATTTGTGTACTACTGTATTTACTCTATCAACAATACAAAGGCACACTACAACTCAAATGGTATAGTGCTCTTGCATGGTTTGTGCTCTTTGTTTCTTTAATTGTGTTAACTCCTCAGCTCAACCAGTTGTTGGCTCAACTTTCTAATGTTGATGTCACACAAACTCGCGATGTCGTTGCTCGAGCAACCAAGGGGGATATGTCACGTCTTGCCATTTGGCAGCAAATGCTACATGCAATCGCAGAACGCCCTTGGTTTGGCTATGGTTGGCATCAAACCAGTGTCGCTTACACATTGATTAGTGATCAGTTCCAAGGTCCAGTTTGGGTGAAAAGTGCGCACAACTTCATTCTCGACTTCATTTTATGGAATGGTCTACTGATTGCAGTTCCATTTTTTGCTTACATAAGCTATTGGGGTTATCAACTACAAAAGCATGCAACTTCATCCGAATCTGTGGTGGGTTTGCTCATGGTAGGGGCTGTACTCATTCATGCGATGCTCGAATTTCCTTTATTCTATGCCTATTTCTTGTTGCCGCTCGGCTTTATTCTCGGGATTATTCAAGCCCAGCAAAAAGTAAAAACATGGACCGTAGCAAGTTATGTTATGCCAGTGGTATTTACAGCCTGTGTGATCTTGGTCGGACTCATTATCCGTGATTATGAACTGATGGTGCCGAAGCTGAATCAAGCCTCTCGCTATGAAAAAACACCTGAAAAATTCACCAATCACGATCAAATTTTACTGCTGTCTGAGTTTAACCGTCGTATCGAATGGATTCAGTTAAATCCGTATAGTAAAGTCAGCCCTAAGCAAATTCGGGACTATGAGGAAATGGTGTTGAACTACCCGATTCCTTATGATTTAACCAAGTTTGCTAAACTCTTGGCTTTCAATGGCTATGAGGCTGAGGCTCGTCACCAACTTTGGCGCTTAAAAACTTTAAGAAAAATTGATCTGCGTTATGAGGATTTATTACAGCCTGCATCAAGTGTGCAATAAATTTTGGCGCCCCATAAAAAAAGCCTGCATCAGCAGGCTTTTTTTATGGGGCGAGCTATACGCTCATTATTTTGCCGCACGTTCTTTTTCGATGAGATATTCTACAACTTGCACAACTTTCTCATTTTCGCCCTGAACAATGTACTTACCATTGACTGTGACCGCAGGGACACCACTCAGTTGATAACGTTTCGCTAAGTCTTGCGCTTGAGCAATTTTTGAAGTGATCGCAAAAGACTTATACGTACTATTAAATTTCGCTTCAGGAATACCAAATTGAGTATAGAACTTAGCTAAAGCAGGTTGTTCTAAAATTGGTTGGTTTTGATCATGAATCGCATGGAATAACATAAGGTGTGTCTTCTTGCGCACACCTAAAGCTTCAGACACATAATAAGCTCGAGCACCCTGCTCCCAAAGTGGATTCATCGCTGCTGGTGTACGTACAAAACGTACATCTTTAGGTAATTTCTTTAACCAAGTCTGCATATGCGGTTCAAGTTTAAAGCAGTGTGGGCAGCCATACCAGAAGAACTCACGCACTTCAATTTTTCCAGGTACTTCGACCTGTACTGGCGTTGGTACCACAGTATAGTCCTGACCTGCTACAAAGTTTGCAGCCAAAGCACTACCAGAAATAGCGAAAACAGCGGTTGCTAGTCCACTCAAAAGGAGTTTTTTCATTGAACTTATTGTCCTCAAAATCATTATGATAAGTTTATGCAAATACTATAAATCAAATATGCCAAATTCGTTTTCATTCTGTGAACTTTTTTCAGGCTTTTATCGCTTTTTCCAGAATAAACGCTACACTAAGCCCTATTGAATTTTTTTAAATATTACAACCTGATTGAGGTGACGATGATGTCGCAACTGAATGTTGATCCACAAGAAATTGCCAAATTTGAAGCATTTGCTGCCATATGGTGGGATCAGCACTCGGAGTTCCGTCCTTTACATATGATCAATCCATTACGCTTAAACTGGATTGATGAGCATGCTGGTGGACTCAGTGGGAAAAAAGTCCTTGATGTCGGCTGTGGTGGCGGCATTTTGGCTGAAAGTATGGCACGTCGTGGTGCAGATGTTCTTGGTATTGATATGGGCGAAGCCCCACTGAATGTGGCGCGTTTACATGCAGAGCAAGAAGGTGTTAAGCATATCGAGTATCGCCAAGTTCCAGTTGAACAGCTCGCAGAAGAACACGCGGGACAATACGATGTCGTGACCTGCATGGAAATGCTGGAACACGTACCTAATCCAGCTTCAATCATTGAAGCCTGCCATAAACTGGTTAAACCAGGTGGTCATGTGTTCTTTTCAACCATCAACCGTAATCCCAAAGCCTATCTGTTTGCCATTATTGGTGCTGAATATGTACTGCGTATGTTAGCGAGAGGCACCCACGATTATCAAAAATTCATTAAACCATCAGAGCTTGCACATGATATTCGCGGTGCTGGACTCAAACTGAAAGACATGACGGGTTTACATTACAATCCATTGACCAAACGCTATTGGTTAGCGCCAAATGTCGATGTCAATTACATGGTCTATACCGTAAAAGAAGGTGCTGCATGAAAGCCGTCTTATTCGACCTTGACGGCACACTGATCGACACTGCCGCCGACTTTATTCGCATTATTCAAGACATGTGCCGTGAAAAAGGCGTCGCTGTGGTCGATGCAGACCTGATCCGTAGCCAAGTCTCTGAAGGTGCACGGGCGATGGTGAAATTGGTTTATCCAGAACTGGAAGTCGAAGACCCGGTTTTTCTGGCACATCGTCAGCGTTTTTTAGATATCTACGGTGCCGATATCGCAGTAGATACTGACCTGTTTTCGGGCATGTATCCGCTACTTGAAAAACTTGAAAACCAAGAGATTCCTTGGGGCATAGTCACCAATAAACCGCGCTGGCTCAGTGAAGCATTATTAGATGCGCTGAATTTGACAGAGCGCTGTGCGGTTTTAGTTTGCCCAGAAGATGTCTCTCAGACCAAGCCTGATCCTGAGCCGATGTATTTGGCTGCCAAGCACATCGCGATTGCGCCTGAAGGCTGTATCTATGTCGGCGATCATCCACGTGACATCGATGCAGGTCGTAACGCGCAGATGTATACCATTTTGGCAGCTTATGGTTATTTACCATTCGCGCACAAAGATGACTTAACAGCGTGGCAGGCAGATTGTATAGTGAAGAGTGTGGCTGAATTGGACGATGTTATTCAGTCTCTTGTGAGTCAAACTACACCGTCCACTTCACTGACTTGATCACAATTAAAAAATCAAAATAACGAGGAGGTAATGATGAAATATTCAGAATATCAACCTCGCCCCGATCTGCTCAAGGATCGCATCATCTTAATTACAGGTGCGGGCGATGGTATTGGTCGTGCTGCTGCATTAAGTTATGCCCTACACGGCGCAACTGTGGTGCTGCATGGGCGTACCTTAAATAAGCTCGAAGTCATTTATGATGAAATTGAAGGCTTAGGTGCGCCGCAACCTGCAATTTTACCCTTGCAGCTGTCGAGCGCCTCTCCTCGTGACTATGAATTACTGGTCGACACCTTAGAGCGCCAATTTGGGCGCCTAGATGGCATTTTGCATAATGCGGGCATCTTGGGTGAGCGCACAGAACTGGAAAATTATCCTGTCGATGTCTGGGATGATGTCATGGCCGTCAACTTGCGTGCGCCATTCGTTATGACTCAAGAGTTAATGCCACTCCTGAAAAAATCTGAGCATGCCTCCGTGGTTTTTGCCAGCTCAGGTGTCGGGCGTGAAACGCGTGAACGTTGGGGCGCATATTCGGTGTCTAAGATCGCGATTGAAGCGGTCAGCCAACTGTTTGCTAAAGAAAATACCTCACCGAATATCCGCTTTAACTGTATCAATCCGGGGGCGACCCGCACTGCAATGCGTGCAAAAGCCTATCCCGATGAAGATCCAAAAACATTGCCAACGCCTGAAAATATCATGCCTGCCTATCTGTACCTGATGGGCGATGATAGTTTACATATGAATGGTCAAAGTATTGATGCACAAGACTAAAATGTGTCACTCAAGAGGAAGCTTCGGCTTCCTTTTTTTATACAATCAAACAGAGGCTTAGTCATCTGAAACATGATCTCAAGTTCAGAAAAGGTTGTCTTTTTTCAATTTTTGCGGATACTGATGCCCAACTCCATTTTTGAAGCATATGCCATGACGGACTTGAGCAACATCACTGTACAACCCACTGAAGATGGTATGGTTAGCCTGTTGATTGACCAACAGCCGATTTCAGAAAAATATGGAATGAAGTTTGAAGCCAGTATTGTCAAAGAACTGCAAGCACTGGAAAATGGTGCGACTCTGAAACTCTTTGATCAGTTTGTTTTTTCTCATACCGACTTAAACTTTGAACATAGCTACCACTATGTCACCGTGATTGCAAAAAACGACGACCAATATCAAACGAAGAAAAATTTTGTTTATAGGATTAAAATTGAAGGTCAGCCCGACATTGAGCATGCCATTCGTAAAAATGGGGAAGCAATGACCGCAGCCGATGTACATGAATTTATCCAAGCCCATGTGCAGAAATCATTAAGCGATTATACCGACCTCAACTACGCTTATTAGACCGAATCAGCCAAGTTGAAACATCAGCTTGGCTAACTGGGTATTAAAATCGTATTTTTAAATCATTTTAATAAAAATATTCGGTTTTATAGATGAACATTTCATGCTTATCATTCTGATTCATCAAGAACTTAAAATCAGGGCTCAACATGACTGATGTACAACGTAAACATGACACCATTCGTCATATCCACAATTTACAACTGCCTGAAAGCTTAATTTCGGCTTTGGAGGATGCTGTTCAAGCCGAATCCGTTGTAAACGCGATTTTTTCATTGCAAAATCTGACCAAGCAATGGTATTAAATAATCGCCTTTGCTTTCTTCAGCAAGGCCAAGCGATGCAATACCACAATGCAGAAAAACAGAAATATTTGACCGATTGCTTTCGACTTTGAATCAATTGGTGATTTAATTAACGGTCAAAATTAGGCATAATCTTCTTAATATCTCTGCATTTGTTAATAAATGCCCAATTTATCTTCACAGTTTCTCTGCATTTTTTTCGTACATTATAGGAAAGAGTGAAATTACCCTAATGAGGATTCAACATGAAAAAGATTTTGACAGTATTGGCAATCTCTTTCAGTGCTTTGATGGCAAGCAGTCTCAGTACTGCTGCCCCTCAGTTTGACCACGATCATCCACGCTATGGCAATGAGCCACGCGGACGTGACTTTCGCGATTCAGATGATGACGATCAGCAAGATCGTCGACGGATGCGCGAAGAGCGCGGTGTCAAACGTTTACAACAGCATAAATGGCAACAAGGTTATGTCATGCCACAGCATTACCGTGGTAACGGCTATAAAGTCGAATACAAAGAGCATAATCTTCCAAAGCCAAACCGAAATCAGCAGTGGTACAAAATCAACAATGACTACATCTTAGTCGATGCAGACAGCAACAATATTCTGCGGATTATGGGGCTTTAATCTGCGCTTCATCTTGTATAACGCAGCGACATTATTGAAACCTGAATCAACACCTGTTCACTCGCACTAGCATGACTGCATACATTCCTCAGGAGACCGCAGTCAGGCACAGCATGGAAGGCGTTGTTTCAGGTTTTTTTATGCGCCAAAGCTTTTGTTTGCAAGCATTGCAGAAAAACAACAATCTCCTCAGTCTCTTCATACATTTCACAATTCACCTAAATAGCCCTCACGCTTTCTCTAGAGTTATTCGCTAATTTTGAATCATCGAAACAAGACTAATACTGGACGAAAGCAATGAAAAAAATTCTGACTGCAATCACACTCTCTTTAGGCGCGCTCATGGCCACATCTGCAATGGCAGCACCGCAGTACTATGACCGCTCGCATGATCATGACTCTCGTTGGGATCATCGCGATGACCGTCGTTGGGACAATGACAACCGCTACCAAAACAAACGTGTTAACCCAAGCCGTGATTGGCGCTCAGGTCAAACTTTGCCACGCAGCTATGACTCATCGCGTTATCATGTCAGTGACCGCGAAGCACGTCGCCTACCCAACACTGGACGCTACCAACAATGGTATAAGGTCAATGGTGACTATGTTTTAGTCAATGAACGTAATAACCGTATCCTGCGTATTATCGGTTAATTCTGGCTGGTGGCGCAAAACCAATGAAACACCTGAACGTTGCTTCAGGTGTTTTTCTATTTAAGACTTCCTCTTCTGCATTTTTTGATTAAAATCATGCTAAGCAGTTCATTTTGAGACAGGCATGCACGCAAATTCGATCGAAACACATCACAGTACAACTTTGCAGTATGTGCATTGGTTTCGACATTCTGCGCCTTATATCAATGCTCACCGCAATAAAACCTTTGTAATCATGTTCGATGGTGAAGCCGTTCAGCATGATAACTTTCAACATATTATTCACGACATTGCCCTGCTGCATTCACTCGGGATTCGCCTGATCTTGGTGCATGGGGCACGTCCGCAAATCAACCACAACTTAAAACAAAGCCAACTACAAACGCCGTTTCATCAGTATCGTCGTGTCACCACCCGAGAGTCTTTGGGCTGTGTGATGAATGCAGTGGGCTCGATTCGTTTGCAAATTGAAGCCTTACTGTCGATGGGACTGGCCAACTCACCGATGTATGGCGCACGCATTGATGTGGTTTCAGGGAATTTTGTTACAGCTAAGCCCTATGGCATTCGCGATGGGGTCGATTTTCAGTTAACCGGCGAAGTCCGTACGGTCGATACCGACGCCATTCAACGTCATTTGGATAACCACAATATTGTGCTACTCGGGCCAACTGGCTATTCCACCACAGGCGAAGTATTCAATCTGCTGGCTGAAGAAGTGGCGACCCGCACGGCGATTCATCTTAAAGCGGACAAATTGATTTTCTTGGGCAAACAACATGGTCTCCTCAATGAACATGGTCAGTTGCAACGCGAAATTTCGCCACACAAGCTCGATGCACAAATTGAGAAATACCAAGATTCGAATCCAGACATTGCGGTACATTTACGCGGTGCCAAAAAGGCCTCGACGCATGGCGTCCATCGTGTCCATCTGATTTCCTATGCTTATGATGGTGCCTTGGTTGAGGAGCTCTTCACGCGTGATGGTTCGGGCACTATGATTACCGATGCCCATTATGAAGAAGTCCGTATGGCCAACATTCAAGATGTCGGCGGGCTGATTAACCTATTACGCCCACTTGAAGAAGAAGGCATTTTGGTTTATCGCTCACGTGAACGTCTCGAAAACGAAATTGGCCAATTTGCGGTGATTGAACGTGATGGCATGATCTTGGCCTGTGCGGCACTCTACCCACTGCCAGCGGCAGAGGGTGAAATCCGCAGCGCTGAAATTGCCTGTGTCGCAGTCGATCCGAGCTATCGAAAATCTAATCGTGGCAGCCAAATTTTGCATTATCTCGAAGGTAAAGCCCGCAGTATGGGCATTCAACAGTTGTTTGTACTGACCACACGTACTGCACATTGGTTCTTAGAACATGGCTTTGAAACGGCCAATGTCGATGAACTTCCCAATGCACGCCAAGCCTTATACAACTATCAGCGCAACTCACTGGTCTTTAAAAAGCCACTTTAAGTGGCTTTTGCAGGATTATGGATATCTTTATTTCTCATATCTTTATCGAGAAAACACTGCAAAAATCGCTCAACTCTATATTGCGTGAAAGACTAAGCTTATTCCAAAAATAAAAATGCGTTTTAAATAATAAATATCAATCAGTTAAACTCGATAAGTTTTATATTTTATGTTTTTTATATTGCTGTTTTTTACATAAGTTTTGCACTTTTGCTTTTATCTTTTTTTTTCATGTCTAAAGCCCGATTTCTTATTTTTTCTGAAAAGAAATGCCCATTAGCGTATGTGTTCACCAACTCACTCACCTTATTTATTTGGAGTTATGAAACACATGAGCACTTCTCGAGCACAGTTCTGGATCAAAACAAGCGTTCTTTCTGCAGCAGTCGTGAGTGCCATGATGTTATCTGGATGTGGGAAAAAAGAAGCTGAGACCGTCACACTCAATATTGGCTTTCAAAAATATGGCATTTTGCCCATCGTCAAAGAGCGTGGCACTTTAGAAACGGTGCTTAAAGCACAAAATGTCCAAGTCAAATGGGTCGAGTTTCCTGCAGGTCCACAGCTCCTCGAAGGTTTAAATGTCGGCAGTGTAGTCTTTGGGGAAGCGGGGGAAGCGCCTCCGATTTTTGCACAAGCTGCAAATTCGAACTTGGTTTACATTGCCAACCAACCTGCTGCACCTAAAGCAGAAGCACTGATCGTACAAAAAGACTCAAAGATTCAGAGCATTCAAGATTTAAAAGGCAAACGGATTGCACTCAACAAAGGTTCAAATGTGCATTACCTGCTACTCAAAGTGTTAGAAGCGAATAACCTGAAACTTTCTGATATTGAAGCGGTGTATCTTCCGCCATCGGATGCACGTGCCGCATTTGAACGTGGTGCAGTTGACGCTTGGGTCATTTGGGATCCCTTCTTTGCTGCCGCTGAACACCAAATCTCAGCACGTGTGATTGCTACCGGAGAAAACTTGGTGAGTAATCATCAGTTCTATTTGGCCGATCGTAAGTTTGCCGAAACCTATCCAGAAGTTTTAAAAACAGTCGTCAATGAACTCAACACCACCACACAGTGGGTCGAACAAAATCAACAACAAGCAGCCAAATTGTTAGAAAAACCGACAGGCTTGTCTTTAGACATTTTACAAACCTCGATTGGTCGTATGGGCTTTGGCGTTCAACCTATTTCAGCCGAAGTCGCAAAAAAACAGCAGTACGTTGCGGATGCTTTCTATCAACAAAAACTCATTCCGAACCAGCTGAATATTGACGCTGCCATTATTAAACAAAAATAACGAGATCATTATGAAAACACTTAAAATAGTTTCCAGTATTGGCATCGTCACCTTGAGTCTGGGACTCGGGGCATGCCAAAAGCAAGACACGGCAGCAACAAATACTTCTGAAAAGCAGGCAGCAGATCCAGTTAAAACCCTGTCGATTGGCTATCAAAAGTCGTCTTTGAACCTGTTGGTCGCACGTGAGCAAAAATTATTTGAGCAACAATTTCCTCAAGCCAAAATTGAATGGAAAGAATTCCCCGCTGGGCCACAAATGCTAGAAGCCTTGGCCGTCGGTGCAGTTGATTTTGGCTCAGTGGGCAATACCCCACCAATCTTTGCCCAAGCTGCTGACAAAGAACTCAGTTATGTCGGTTATGAACAAGTTCCAGCCAATGCTCAAGCGCTGTTGATTGCTAAAAATAGTTCCATTGATTCAATTCAAGACCTAAAAGGCAAGCGGATTGCGGTACAACGCGGCTCAAGCGCGCGTGAGTTACTGGCGAAAGTTCTACAAAAAGCAGGACTCAGCTGGCAGGACATTCAACCAATTTGGCTGCCCCCTGCGGATGCACGTGCCGCGTTTGATAAACAATCCATCGATGCATGGGCCATTTGGGAACCCTACCTCAGTGCAGCAGAGCAGGATGCACAGGCCAAAGTCTTGATTGATGGCACAGCATTTCCGCAAACCTATTCTTTTTATATTGGCAACCCGAAATTCATTCAGACCTACCCTGAAGCCACCGCTCAGTTCATTCATGGGCTGAATCAGGCCGATCAATGGGTACTAAAAAACCAAGCACAAGCACTTTTGGTCTATACCCAAAGTACGGGTTTACAGCCTTCTATTGCTCAACGGGTCATCGACAAACGTCTGAAGCCTTCACCGATTCAAACCCTGACGCCTGAAGTGGTGCAAGCACAACAACAAATTGCGGACTTGTTCCAACAGGTCCAGCTCATTCCGAAACACATTCAAGTTCAAAGTACCGTTTGGGTTGCACCGAGCAAACCTTAAACGACTCTATCTAAGGATTTTTTAAAATGAAAATTTTCTGGTTTATCCCAACTCACGGTGACAGTCGCTACTTAGGTACCAGCAAAGGTGCTCGTCAAGTGGACCATGCCTATATGAAACAGATTGCGGTTGCCGTGGATAATTTGGGCTATGAAGGTGTGCTGATTCCAACAGGTCGTTCATGTGAAGACCCATGGTTGACCGCAGCCAGCCTGATTGATGCCACGAAAAAATTAAAATTCCTAGTTGCACTGCGTCCAGGCGTGACCACTCCGGCACTGGCTGCACGGATGGCAGCCACCTTTGACCGTCTCTCCAATGGTCGGGTTTTATTGAACTTGGTGACAGGTGGCGATGAAAAAGAACTGCAAGGCGATGGCGTTTATGAAGACCACTCCACTCGCTATAAAACTGCCAATGAATACGTCAAAATTTGGCGTGAGATTTTAACCCGCTCCCATACAGGTGAAAGCTTTACCTTTCATGGCGAACGCCTAAACGTAGATAATGCAAAACTGCTATATCCACCTGTGCAACAACCCTACCCTCCACTTTGGTTTGGCGGCTCATCGGATGATGCCATCGAGTTAGCCACTGATCAGGTTGACACTTATCTGACATGGGGCGAACCTCCTGCTGCTGTTAAAGACAAAATTGACACTGTCCGTGCCAAAGCCGAAGCTAAAGGCCGTACGCTCAACTATGGCATACGTCTGCATGTGATTGTGCGTGAAACCAATGAACAAGCATGGCAAGCGGCGGAAGAGCTCATCCAGTATGTCGATGATGCCACCATTGCTGCAGCACAGGCCAAATTTAAGAGCATGGACTCGGTCGGTCAACGTCGCATGGCTGAACTACACAATGGTGACCGCAGCAAACTTGAAGTGTCTCCCAACCTTTGGGCAGGCGTAGGTCTGGTTCGTGGGGGTGCAGGTACGGCATTGGTTGGCGACCCTGAAACGGTTGCAGCCCGTATTCAAGAATATGCCGACTTGGGCATCAGCACCTTTATTTTCTCAGGCTATCCACATCTTGAAGAGTCGATTCGTTTTGCCGAGTTGGTGTTTCCACTCCTGCCGCTCGAAACTCAAGCAAAGTTAGCACAACCAAATTTAACAGGCCCCTTTGGTGAGATTGTGGCAAACAACTACACACCCGATGAAAACAAAAAAACCAAAGTGATTCAGGAGCCTGCCTAATGTCCAAAATCGTTTCAGTGCAAACCCTCCAGCAGGAAAAGGTTTCACGTGGAACTCAGTTGGGGCAGCTATTGCTGCCTTGGCTCTTTCCTATCGGCTTGATTGTGCTTTGGCAAATTGCCTCCAGCACAGGACTTTTAGAAAGTCGGATTTTACCTGCACCAACGGCAGTAGTTACTGCTTTTTGGCACCTGCTACTGAGTGGTGAACTATGGAAGCATGTGCAAGTCAGTGCAGGCCGTGCCTTACTCGGCCTGTTGGTGGGTGGGGGTTTAGGGCTCTTTCTGGGTTTGTTAAATGGTTCATCGAAAACGGCGTCAACCCTGCTCGACACCACCCTACAAATGATCCGAAACATTCCTGCACTGGCACTTATTCCGTTGGTGATCTTATGGTTCGGGATTGATGAAACCGCCAAGCTGTTCTTGGTTGCGGTCGGGGTCTTTTTCCCCATTTACATTAACACCTATCACGGTATACGTTCGGTAGATCCACAACTGATTGAAATGGGGAAAAGCTATGGTTTGACCCGTTGGCAACTGTATAAAGAAATTATTTTACCGGGTGCGATGCCCTCTATTTTGGTCGGACTGCGCTTTTCACTGGGTTTAGTGTGGGTTCTGCTGATCGTTGCCGAAACCATTTCAGCCCAAGCCGGCATCGGTTATATGACCATGAATGCACGTGAATTTTTACAGACTGACATCGTTTTGGTGGGGATTTTACTGTATGCCCTACTTGGAAAATTGGCTGATGTACTGGCCGTCACATTAGAAAAATACCTGCTGCGCTGGCATGCAGGATACCAAAAATAAGGAGTCTGAGATGACTGATTTAAGCCTTGGTCGCCATGCCAATATTCCGTCGCCGCCAAATCACAATCAAGACATTAACCCTCAAGCGGTGCTTGGGGCCGAAATTATTATCGAACAACTGCATAAGTTTTATGGTTCAGTTAAAGTCCTTGAAGACTTAGATCTGCATATTCAGCCGGGTGAGTTTTTAGCCATTGTCGGACGCAGTGGTTGTGGTAAAAGTACCCTCCTGCGCCTGATTGCCAACTTAGAACAACAAAGCTACGGCGAAATTAAGTTTAAGTCCGCACGACACCTCCGCGAAGGGATTACCACAGACGATATACGGGTCATGTTCCAAGATCCACGACTGCTGCCATGGCGCTCCATTGAACAAAACGTACAACTGGGGTTGCCGAAACAACAACATGCCACTGCCTCGGGTTTGCTTGAAAAAGTCGGACTCAAAGAAAAAGCGGGACTTTGGCCTTCACAGCTCTCTGGGGGACAGCGTCAACGGACCGCTTTGGCACGGGCTTTATCGCATAAACCACGGATTTTATTGCTCGATGAACCTTTGGGAGCACTCGATGCCTTAACCCGCTTAGACATGCAGAATTTGATTGAAAAATTATGGACGGAACAAGGCTTTACCGCCATATTAGTCACCCATGATGTTAGTGAGGCTGTTCAACTGGCCGATCGAATCATTTTGCTGGACCGTGGCCATATTGCCAAAGAGTTTCAAGTCGACCTGCCTCGCCCTCGCATCAAAGATATGCAGTTCAACATCCTTGAACAGCAGGTGTTAAATGCGGTTTTAGCCACATAAGTAGACTAAAAAATCCTTAGTTTGGGGCGCTAAGGATTTTTTATGCTGAATTTCAGTAAAAAAACACAAGACCATCATATGAATTGAGCATACTTTATTTTAAATAATGTAATAAATTTCACGTTATTTTTATCAAAACATGCCACTTCACATTGAATCATTTCATATAGTTTAGACAAAATAGTTTTTATATAATTATATTTTATTGGACAACTTTTAGAATTTATCGCAATTTAAGAGCCAATCTACAGAATAAATGATCATTATTCAAAAAATTAAATTTCCACTTTGTGCACAAATCTGATGATTTGCCGTACAATTTGTCCTTCCCCCTTTTTATTGTTTTTTAAATTAGAGAATGGAACAGAAAAAGAGTACTCAAAAACGCCACCAGCTGCTGAATGCTGCATTAGATGTCTTCTCGCTCTATGGATTTAATGGAGCAAGCTTAGATGAAATCGCACAGATTGCTGAAATGCACAAATCGAATATTTTCTATTACTATGAAAATAAAGAAGCTTTGTACGTTGAAGTTTTAACGACGGTTTTACAAAAATGGTTAGCCCCACTACAAATGTTAGAAGCTGACTTAGAGCCGGAAGAAGCGATCACCAACTACTTATTGCAAAAGATTGAGGTTTCTCGGACTCAACCGAAAGCGTCTCGCTTGTTTGCGTTAGAAGTGATCCAAGGAGCTCCGCATATTTTGGAAATCCTTAAAGGGCCTTTAAAGAAGTTGGTCAAACGTAAAGCCAAAGTCATTAGCAATTGGCAAGAGCAAGGTAAAATTTCAACTGAAATAGACCCTGAGCTGTTAATCCTCAACATTTGGGCATTAACACAAAACTATGCTGATTTTGCCACGCAAATGGAAATGGTAACAGGTAAAACCCTACGTAACCGCAGTATGCAACAACGAGTCATTCAACATACCGTGCATATGATGCTGTATGGCGTGATCCCGCGAACACCGTCTGCATTATTCAAAGCTGAGTAATTTTGGCATACGACCATAGCACTCTATGGTCGCCGAATTGAAAAAGACAGAATCAAAGCCTCAGATACTTTCAAATAATGCTAATAATTTCTGAGCTCCCAATAACAAATTGTCTTCCCAGTCCAAATGCGCGGTGTCGTTGGCACCATCTGAAATATATTTGACCGAAATTAGGCGAACACCCTGTTTTTTACAGACCTTTGCCAGCGCATATCCTTCCATATCAACCAAATGACACGGTACTTTGGGTTCACCCGTTTCAAAGCTATCCCCTGTTCCACAGATGCCAGTGCGGAGTTGTTGGAAAAACGGTTCTAAATGAATTTCCGCAGGATGCATGGTGTCAAATGGGGTAAAACCGACAGCGAAACCCAGTGGAGAGACATCCATGTCGCGTTGTACAAATTGAGAAACTTCAACCAATTCATGCTTATCAAAATAAGTACTGCCTGCTGTACCTAAATTAATCAGGGTTTTACAGCCTGTTTTTTGAATCACTTCAAATGCTTTATAGGCCGCGTTGACTTTACCAATACCGCTGTAATGGACTTCAATCCCTGCTTGCTCAAACAATCCTTTAGACTCATTCGGCAAAGCCATGATTAGTGCAACATCCGACATAAAATACTCAATTAACAGACTTCATGCGTGCCATTAGAAAACAAATCGATCCGAAAGAAAAGCGCCTGTGGTCTCTGCTCAAACAACCTACATAAGATCAGATGGCGCTTTAAACTGAAAGGATTGTAGACCTCATTTATACTGCTGTTCTAAATAGGTTTTTAAGCACGGCGAAAAGAACAAATCCCCTTGATAAAAACCTTGTGCCGTCTTGGTTGCAACCAAACTCCATAACAACATCAGTATGGCTGCAAAAGCATAGCCAACAGCATACAGGAAGGCCAAATTGAGTTGTTGGGCTAGAGTTAAGATTGCCAGTGTATATACGCCCAATGGGAAGGTCAGTCCCCACCAACCCAAATTAAATGGTAAGTCCTGTTTGGCATGGTGCAAAGTCGTCAGTACCGCAATTCCCAACCACCACAGCCCAAAACCCAGCAGAATTAAACTGGCCAAAATTCCCGCCTGCTGAAATAACTGACCCAGTTGTGCTAAGCCCAAACTCGCCATCAGCATCGGTGCCTGATGCCCCAAAACCAATAACGCCAAAGCAGCAGTCCCTATCGGTCCCAAAGCCAACCAACTGCTGACCGCCAACTCTTTTTCAGGCAATTTATGTAAGACCAAACGCAACATTAAAATCGTTAAAATTGCAAAGGCAGGTAATACTGAAACACCCCACAACACATAACTACCCAATAAAATCGCAACAGCATGAGTATCAGCTGCCAAATGCCCCAGCAATAAACCACCACTGCTGGCTGCAACTTCACAGGCCACGATCGGCAATAACCACACCGCAGTCATCTGCTGTAAAGCATGCTCCTGATGTCTATACATGGCAAAAGGAACTGCCCACGCCACCAAGAGCGCCAAGACCACATCGGCATACCAGAGCGTTTGGGCAATCTGTACAGCTGTGTCGCCATAAATAGGCTGACCATACTTTAAAAAGCCATTGAGGATGGTAGCCAGCGCCATCGGGATCGTCCCTAAAAATAGACTCATGCTTGGATGTTGAAAAATCTGTTTGGCTTCGTGCGGATAAAATGCCCAACGTAAGCCATATAGCACACTAAAAAGTACGAACAGTAAAATATTGAAATACCACAGCCCTGTGCCGAATTGCCATGTGAATGCCTTTAACATCGGAAACTCTGATACAATTAATGCCACAACACCTGTTCCCATACTGACAGTGAACCAGTTGGGGGTGAATTGACGGATCAGATTTTGCCGCTGTCCAAGTTGTGTAAATGGTTTTTGCATGAGTTGGTCCTCATTAGAAACTACATTTATACTAACCAAAACTATAAATAAGAAAAATTGATTAATTTACATTAAATAAATCAATTAAAATGATATATGTGAACTTTCTACGAAATTTTGCATTGTCAAAAAACAACCACAAGACGAATGCCCAAGAATATGGCAATATATAAGCCGTTATTTATTCTAAGCACTTGATTTGCCCATGAAGCTGCTCCGTCTACATGCTTTGCCCTCACACTCTGAATTAGAAAAAACCGTTGTCACCATCGGTAATTTTGACGGGGTGCATTTGGGTCATCAAGCCATGATTCATCAGCTCAAAGCCGTTGCAAAACAACACAACCTAAAAACAGTGGTGATGATTTTTGAGCCTCAACCACTTGAATTCTTTAAAGGTTATGATGCTCCACCGCGTATTTCATCATTACGTGAAAAAGTCGAATATTTAACTGAGCTGGGTGTGGACTATATTGCGGTCGCGAAATTTGACAACAGCTTCCGCAGTTTAAGTGCAGAACAATTTGCCGATATTTTAAAAGAAAAACTCAATGCCCAAAGTTTGGTTTTAGGCGATGACTTTCACTTTGGTAAAAACCGCCAAGGCAACAGCGAATTTCTAGAAAACTATGGTTTTCAAGTCCACAATCTAGAAACCATCCTCTCAGCAGGTGAACGCGTCAGTTCAACTCGGATTCGCCAAACACTGGCCGCAGGGGACTTGGCGCTGGCTGCTCAGTTATTAGGGCGCCCTTATAGCATTACGGGTCGGGTACAATATGGCGACCAAATTGGCCGAACCCTTGATTTTCCAACTATTAATGTACGTTTAAACCGACATAAACCCTGTTTAAACGGCATTTATGGTGTAGATGTGATGTGTGAAACCACGTCTTTACGCGACAAAGTGAAAGCAGACCACCCTGATCGATTAGGGGTTGCAGGATATGACCATTCAGCGCTTTTTGGTGCGGGTCATGTCGGAACACGTCCAGCCATTCAACAAGCACAGCCAGAATGGCGATTAGAAGTACATTTCCCTGATGTTTCTGCTAATCTGTATGGCTTGTTAATGCGGGTCACTTTCTTGAACTACTTACATGGTGAAAAGAACTACCCTTCGCTGGAAGCACTAAAAGCGGGAATTGATGATGATGTGGTGAAACTGCTTGAGTTCCGCCAAAACACCCCCACATTTCCCTTTTAAATACCAATCAATTTTATGTAAAACGCGTCAGCCGAGCCGCTGATTAAACTGGAAGACATCTTGCATGAGCGATAAGCAAACTACTGAAAATGCAGTGGATTATAAAGCCACACTCAACCTCCCAGGTACCGAATTTGCTATGAAAGCAAACCTTGCGGTGCGTGAAGCAAAATGGTTAGAAGAGTGGTATGCCGACAACATTTATCAGCAGATTCGTGCGTCGCGTATTGGTAAGAAAAAATATGTTCTGCATGATGGCCCTCCTTATGCAAATGGCCAAATTCACTTGGGTCATGCGGTCAATAAAGTTTTAAAAGATATCATTATTAAAAGTCGTATTCTCGACGGCTTCGATGCCCCTTATGTACCGGGTTGGGACTGTCACGGCCTTCCAATTGAACTGAAAGTAGAAGAGAAAGTCGGTAAAGTGGGCGTGAAGGTGGATGCTTCTACTTTCCGTAAAGCCTGCCGTGAATATGCTTACACCCAAGTTGAACTGCAAAAGAAAGACTTTGTACGTATGGGCGTGTTTGGTGACTGGGACAATCCTTACCTGACCATGAACTTCAAGCAGGAAGCGGACATTGTGCGCTCTGTTGGCGCGATTGCAAAAGCAGGCCATATCGAACCAGGTCTTAAACCTGTGAATTGGTGTTTAGACTGTGGTTCAGCTTTGGCTGAAGCCGAAGTGGAATATGAAGATAAAAAATCTGACGCGATTGACGTTGGCTTTACGGTTGTCGACTTAAAAGACTTAAGCGCACGTTTAAATATCAACGTAGACGCTGCAACAGATATCGTAATTTGGACCACCACGCCTTGGACTTTGCCTGCAAACCAAGCGGTTGCCGTCCATGCTGAAATTGACTATCAACTTGTTCAAGTTAGCACCGACCGTGGCGTGCAAAACTTTATTTTAGCTAAAGACTTGGTTGAGTCGGCAGTTGAGCGTTATAAGCTTGAAAACCCTATCGTTTTAGCTGATTTCACGGGTTCGGCTATCGAAAACTTATTATTACAACATCCTTTGATTACAGACCGTCAAGTGCCTGTGATTTTGGGTGAACATGTCATTGCAACCAGCGGTACAGGGGCGGTACATACTGCACCTGGCCATGGTGTAGATGACTATAAAGTTGGCTTACAGTACAACTTAAAAGTTGAAAACCCAGTGGGTGGTAATGGTGTGTATTTACCAACTTCACCGATTTTTGCAGGCGAGCACATCTACAAAGCCAATCCAAAAATCATTGAAGCATTGGATGCAGTTGGTCGCTTATGGGCACATCAACCGATCAAACATAGCTACCCACACTGCTGGCGCCATAAAACACCGATTATCTTCCGTGCGACCCCACAGTGGTTTATCAGCATGGATGCACAAGGTCTGCGTCAAAACGCTTTAAATGCGATCGAAAACGAGATCAGCTTTGTGCCTGATTGGGGTAAAAATCGTATTCAAGCCATGATCGAAGGTCGTCCAGACTGGTGTATTTCACGTCAACGTACGTGGGGCGTGCCAATCCCATTCTTCGTGCATAAAGACACCAACGAACTCCATCCGCGCACAGCAGAGTTGATCGAAGAAGTCGCGAAATTGATCGAACAAGAAGGGATTGACGCTTGGTATAACCGTGAAGCGAAAGACTTTATCGGGGATGAAGCGGAACAGTACAACTGTGTACGTGACACTTTAGACGTGTGGTTCGACTCAGGCACAACGCACTATGCCGTGCTGCGTGAACGCGAAGAACTCACCGATCCAGCCGATTTATACCTTGAAGGTTCAGACCAACATCGTGGTTGGTTCCAGTCTTCATTGCTCACTTCGATTGCGATCAATGAACGTGCACCGTACAAAGGCTTACTGACCCATGGCTTCGTGGTGGATGAAAAAGGCCGTAAGATGTCAAAATCTTTGGGCAACATCATCACCCCACAAGACATCATTAAAGATATGGGTGCAGACGGCTTACGTTTCTGGATTGCATCGGCCGATTACCGTTATGAAATGACCGCTGGTAAAGAAATCTTTAACCGTGCATCAGACGGCTACCGTCGTATTCGTAATACTTTGCGTTTCTTATTGGCAAACTTGAATGGTTTCAAACCATCGACGGATGCACTTCCTGTAGATCAATTGATCGCACTTGATCAATACATTTTGCAACGTGCAGCGGACGTACAGAAAACTGTTCAGCAAGCCTATGAAGATATGAACTTCCATATCGTGGCAAATGCACTGACCAACTTCTGTATCAATGACTTGGGTGGTTTCTACCTCGACATCATCAAAGACCGTCAGTACACCACCAAAGCAGATTCACAAGCGCGCCATTCAGCTCAAACTGCGCTGTATCATTTGGTGCAAGCCTTTGTACGTTGGATGTCACCAATCTTAAGCTTTACCGCTCAAGAAGCATGGCCACTGATTCCAGAACAAACTGAGAAATATGTGTTCACTGCGGAATGGTATGACATTCCTGTGGCTTCAAAAGCAAACTTGTTGTCTGAAGCCGATTGGCAAACGCTGATTGCAGTGAAGTCTGCGGTGAACAAGTTCATCGAAACTGCGCGTACCGCGAAAATCGTAGGTTCAAATCTCTCTGCCAAAGTTGAACTGTGGGCAGATGCAGAACTCAAAGACGTACTGGATCGTCTAGATGATGAACTTCGCTTTGTTATGATCACTTCACAAGTCTTGGTTAATGCATTCGATGCAACTCAAGGTGAAGCCTCTGATCTGGCAGGTCTGAATGTTCAAGTCTCAGCTGCTGATGGTGAAAAATGTGTACGCTGCTGGCATGTTCTACCAGATGTGAATACACATGTTACACATCCAGGTTTATGTGGACGTTGTATTATCAACCTTCCTACAGGCCAAGGCGAAGAGAGAAAATATGCCTAACCCTCAACAGAAAAAGGGCTTATTCCAATTCTATACGCACAATTTAGTGTGGGTAGGCTTGGCTATTCTAGCCATTGTCTTAGATCAATGGACCAAATGGATTGCCAGTACCCATCTGAATTATGCAGATCCAGTACCAGTTCTGCCCTTTTTAAATTGGACCTTATTGCATAACTATGGCGCAGCCTTTAGTTTCTTGTCCGATGCTGGTGGGTGGCAACGCTATTTCTTTACCTCTCTTGCTGGTATTGTGTCTGTCATTTTCCTGTTCTGGCTGATGCGTATGCCAAAAACAGTAAAAGTACTGCCCATTGCAATTGCGCTTATTCTAGGTGGTGCTATAGGCAATTTAATCGACCGTATTAGCTTAGGCTATGTGGTTGATTTCATTCATGTGTACTATCAAAACAGCCACTTCCCTGCGTTTAATATTGCTGACAGCTCAATTACGCTTGGAACTATCCTTTTGTTGATCGATACCTTTTTTCTCGAAAAAAATCGTATCCAACGTACCGAAGTAAAAAATGACTGATTTTATTAATCCTAATGAAGAAACTCGCGTAAGCGAAGGCTCAAAAGTTGAGTTACATTTTTCTGTTTCCATTGAAAATGGCGTGGAAATTGACAATACGCGTAGCCGTGAAGAACCTGTGAGTCTCGTGATGGGTGATGGTAGCCTATTGCCCGGTTTTGAAAAGGCGCTGTTTGGTTTACGAGCTGGTGACCGCCGTACCGTAAGCCTACCACCAGAAGATGCTTTTGGTCCTTGGAACCCTGAGAATGTACAAAAGTTTGATACGGTTAAATTTGAACAGCGACCAATCGAAGGTCACATGATTGAGTTTGAAGACAAAGCCAAACAAAGTCTTTATGGTGTGGTTAAAACTGTAGGTGATGACATCACCGAAGTAGATTTTAATCATCCATTGGCAGGTAAAGATATTACCTTTGAAGTTGAAATCTTCAAAGTGACCCCTGCCGGACAACAAGGCATCAAAATTATGTAAAGCCACAGATCGACCGTCTGTGTGTCATTCAAAGCTCCTTCGGGGGCTTTTTTAATGCCTCAAACATTTATCCATCAGATACATATTCAATCTATGCAAAGCTTAATTTTCATACTACCGTAACGTGATCACATTTATTTTCCAAGGATTTTGCATGAAAATTCAAGTCATTATTGGCAGTGTCCGCGAAGGGCGTACTGCCATTAAAGTTGCGCGATGGGTGCAAAAAGGCTTTGAACAACTTGGGCTCAATACGGTCCAACTCGAATTGGTCGACTTAAAAGAGTGGGATTTGCCAATTTTTGCAGGTGCCAACCCACCTATGACAGGCATTTATGATCAACCTAAACAACAAGCATGGGCCGATCACATTGTCCAAGGCGATGCCTTTATTTTTATTAGTCCTGAATATAATCACGGCTATAGTCCAGCACTCAAAAATGCATTGGACTATTTAGGCAAAGAGTGGCAAGGCAAACCTGCAGCTTATATTAGTTATGGTGGCACCAACGGCTCACGCTCCATCGACCAAATTCGCCAAGTCGGTACTCAACTCGGCCTAGTCGATACCAATGCCGTGATTGAAATTCGGGATATTTTTTCACGCAATAAAACCGAAGATTTTGAACCGAATCCTTTTGATGAGAAAAATCTAAAAGCAGCAATTGATAAACTGATTAAATATGTCAGCGCATAAAGATGAGATTCTTATGTACGCGATTGCTTACAGTAACTTGAGTATTTGTCGGCTTTTCAATCAACAGTATCGACGCTATAGTTAAATCATACAGAGACAGGAAGTCTCAATTAAAAACAAAAATAATAAAATATACAGCAGGATGCTGATCGGTAGGACAGGAGTTATACCGTTTGAAAGAATTTAAAAAGCCCCCGACAGGATGTTGGGGGCTTTTTAATTCTAGTTTGATATTTTAAATATTCACATCAAATCCTAAATTAACATCAGATGCGGCTTGACCACCTCGTATCCCCCAATTCTCTAAGTTAGACTCACGAATTAAAATAGAAATATGGTCTTGTGGAATACCTAACTCTGCTAAATGCTGAACTAGGAGTTGATACAGTCTTCGTTTAGTCTCTAGCGATCTTCCAACAAAGCAATCAACTTCAATCCAAGTAAAAGAAGCGGGTTGTGTTAAATAAAGTGGATACGCAAAATGCTCAGGTGCATGCTCAACTAAACGAATATTGCGATCATATTGGGGGAGTTGAAACACAGTAGATAATGCCGTATGGACTGCTTCAATTATCGCTCGCGCTTCATCCTGACTATAGTTTTTACGAACATGAATTTGGGTACTTGGCATCACACATCCTCTATTCTTTTATTATTAAAGTTTTTCATTTTTTGATATTCGTAACCACAGTGCGATTAAGCTGACCGTTTATCGTTATATCAGGCATAGCAACCAAATATTACATCAATATAATGCACTACGTTCTATACTTTTGCCCATCTGAACGTCGGGCAGTTTTGCGCAAAACGTTTTTATATAAAATAAATTAAAAACAAGAAGAACAGAGAACATCCTCATGCAACTGAGTACTACATATTTAACTGATTATTGCAAAATCTATGTCGCAGACCCTGAATATACGCAGGCAGATGCTTTAGCAGCCTATTGTAGAGTTCATCGTACTGAAATCATGCAACAACTCCATCAGCATGGGATTTTATTATTCCGCGGTTTCAAGATAGAACGCAGCTATGAATTCTACGAACTTATTGAACAACATTTACAACTTGAACCAAGGAATAGTATTACTCCGAATACGCAGGGCTGGTTTGCCACACTTATGCGTAAGCACAGTGAAAAACTTTTCGGTATAAATAATGAGAAGCTGTACCACAATCACAATATCGTACAATTGAAACCTCGTGAGAATGCCATTCAAAACTTACATATCCAAGGAAGTATGCATTCAACCCGATCACGTTATGTTGCACTGTTTTGCCAACAGACTTCCACTCATCTGGCGGAAACAGGTTTTAATGACTTAGAAAAAATTTGGAACCAGTTTCCAACCAGTATTCAAAAAAAATATTTAGGCGCGTGGAGCCATTTTTCTTATATTTCAATCCGTAAACTCAATATATTAGACCGTTTACTATTAAAGAACAGCCCATTTTATTTAAGCAAGCTAACCAATAAAAGAGCCAAACTCACCTTAAAACGCTCTCCCTTCGTCATCACCCATCCTGATACTCAAAGACTAGCGATCCAACCGTGGGTCTTTGCTAATAATACCCATACCTTTGCACACCACACGACACAAACTATATGTAAGCATCGCGGATCACTTCAATCAGGTTTTACAGCGAATCACATGCAATTGTCTTGGGAACTCTTCACATACACAGGTGAAAAAATTGAGTGGACGCATCAGGAAAAACAGCAATACTTTGATGCACTCTATCGTGATGCACTTTTAGTTCAATGGCAACAAGGAGATATCGCCTTAGTCGATAATATTAAAATTGCACATTGGCGTATCAATAATGGAAATGAAAACCATAACTTGCTTCAAATTCAAGCCAATGTTTTCCATGCCGATCTACACTCTGCTATTTAAAATTCATCGCTTAGTCATATTTCTTTTAATATGACTAAAGTTTGACCAGTTGAATTAAATCAGCATGCTTCCCATCCTCAATCACCCAAATACTGCCATCTTTCGCTTGTTGTAAACCACGGATACGTTGTTTCATATCTATCCGTTGAATTTCTTTTGCTAGCTGTGCTGTGGTGTCTACAATAATCAACGCTTCAGATGAAAGCCCGCCAATGATGGCTTTACCCTGCCACTTGGGAAACATCTGTCCCGTATAAAAAATCAAACTCGATGGAGAAATCACAGGGGTCCAGTCCAATTTCGGTGCTTCAAACTCAGGTCGCGTAACATGGTCAGGGATATTCAAACCACTATAATGATCACCATTGGAAACCACTGGATAACCATAGTTTTTCCCTTTCTGGATCAAATTAAGCTCATCACCACCTTTCGGACCCATTTCAACCACCCAAAGTTGACCTTGTTCATCAAAAGCCATACCTAAAGGATTACGATGCCCGAAACTCCAGACTTGTTTCGCTACTTCACCTTGCGACTGAAAAGGATTATCCACTATCACTGAGCCATCATCATTAATCCGAATGATTTTCCCAAGATTCGATGTCAAGTCTTGGGCAGGATCAAATTTCTGTCTCTCACCAGAGCTAATCCATAGTTTTCCAAAACCATCAAACAGTACACGATGTGCATAATGCCCTTGCCCACGAACCTTAGGTACCTGTTTCCAAATGGTTGTTATATTATCTAATTGTGGCTGTGCTTGATCTAAATTCAAATCTGCACGAATCACCACTGCACCATAGCCACCTTGCCCTGCTTCTGCATAGCTGAGATAAATTTGATGGTTTTGTGCAAACTTAGGATGTAAAACAATGTCCCCGAATCCACCCTGACCACCATAAGCCACTTTAGGTAGGTTTTTAATAAAAGTCTTTTTCTGATCTCTAGGATTAAATAAAATCAATTGCCCCGACTTTTCAGTAATCAATAAACGCCCGTCAGCTAACACAGCCAATGCCCATGGTTCATTAAACTCAGCGATACGTTTCATCTGTATAGATGTTACTGCAACAACTGAACTAGGCTGATTTTCTTTCGACTGAGTTTCTGATGGAGTTTGCGCATGGCATGCCGTTAGAACAGACAGCACACTCAATGTAATCAGTCTATGAAAGGCTTTAATATTCATCCTTGTCTCATTTCTTCTATCACACTACTTACAATCCATTGTAGAAGAGAAATAAATGCTTGCAGTATAAGCTTTAGTAACAAGATGAATCCTTGTAAGTGAATGCTTACAACTACTGAAGAAAGTAATCACTAGCTTTAAAATAAGCGAAAACGTATATTTAAAATATCAGGAGACAGGACGTTTCCCAAACGAAAAACAACAATAATCAGTTTGAGCATCAGGATGTGAGATATGACAGGAGTTGTATCTAAGCACTGAAATACAAAGAAACCTCGACAGGATGTCGGGGTTTCTTTTTTGGAAAAGAATTTTATTTCTTCTTCTCATATTGCCGAATAATCTTTATGGCAATTCTATGCCCCTTTATATTCTGAGCATCATGTAAAATTTGATCAAAGTTCTGCCAAATTCATGTTCTTTTACTATAGGTACTTAGACGTTTACGGTGCGTGATTAAACGATTTCATCAACCTGCTTCAATGAAAAGCTGAGCTCTATTTTTTGAATGAGGTTGATCCAAACCAAAAACCAGATACTGATAAGACATCAGCATTAATCAATGACAATAAATTCACTATTTCGCTAACCGCATAATAAAAAAAGCCCCCTAACTTAATCGTTAGGGGGCTTTTGAATAATGAGCTGGCGATGACTTACTCTCACATGGCAAACGCCACACTACCATCAGCGCTAAGAGGTTTCACTTCTGAGTTCGGGAAGGGATCAGGTGGTTCACTCTTGCTATTGTCGCCAGCACAACTGTTATGGACTTGTTCGGGTCTTATTTCAACTGTACTTACAG
>NZ_NEFZ01000012.1 GCF_002135205.1 Acinetobacter sp. ANC 4204
CCAGTAATCATGTTTTTAACATAATCGGCGTGGCCCGGGCAGTCTACGTGTGCGTAGTGACGAGTTGGTGAATCGTATTCTACGTGTGAAGTATTAATTGTAATACCACGTGCTTTTTCTTCTGGTGCAGAGTCAATTGCAGCGTAGTCTTTCGCTTCACCACCGAATTTCTTCGCACATACAGTTGCAATTGCAGCTGTTAAAGTTGTTTTACCATGGTCAACGTGACCGATTGTGCCCACGTTAACGTGTGGCTTATTACGTTCAAACTTAGCCTTAGCCATGAGATCTTCCTTTTTAAACTACTCATGCAGGATCACTGCATGAGCACTTGGTTTTTAACTATGAATTAGTTTGGGCTTATAGTAATCGAAAGATTACTCGTCGTCACCTTTTTTACCGCCAGACTGGAATTTAGAAATGATGCCTTCAGCCACGTTACGTGGAGTTTCAGCATATTTAGCAAATTCCATAGAGTATGTTGCACGGCCTTGAGACATAGAACGCATTTGAGTCGCGTAACCAAACATCTCCGCAAGTGGAACTTCAGCTTTAATTGCTTTAGTACCGCCAGGCAAGTCATCCATACCTTGAACCATACCACGACGACGGTTTAAGTCACCCATGATATCGCCCATGTAGTCTTCTGGAGTTTCTACTTCAACTTTCATGATCGGTTCAAGCAAGATAGGATCTGCTTTCATGAAACCGTCACGGAATGCGTAAGAACCTGCCATTTTGAACGATAATTCGTCCGAATCGACATCGTGGTAAGAACCGTCAAATAATGTAGCTTTAATGCCAACAACTGGGTAACCAGCAAGGACACCATTCTTCATACGCTCTTGGATACCTTTATCCACAGCACCGAAGAATTCTTTAGGAACTACACCACCAACAACTTCTTCAGCGAACTCGTAGTCTTTACCAGCATCAGGATCCATTGGCTCTAAACGTACGTATACGTGACCGAATTTACCTTTACCACCAGTTTGACGTACGAATTTACCTTCTTGTTCAACTGACTTTTTAATCGTTTCACGGTAAGAAACCATTGGTTTACCAATGTTTGCTTCAACACCGAATTCACGTTTCATACGGTCAACAATGATGTCAAGGTGAAGCTCACCCATACCAGCAATAATTGTTTGACCTGACTCTTCGTCAGTACGAACGCGGAATGATGGATCTTCCTTAGCCAAACGACCTAAAGCAATTGACATTTTTTCTTGGTCAGCTTTAGTTTTTGGTTCAACAGCCAATGCAATTACTGGCTCTGGGAATTCCATACGCTCAAGTGTGATGACATTTTTCTCATCACAAAGTGTATCACCCGTAGTTACGTCTTTAAGACCTACACACGCAGCGATATCACCTGCACGAATTTCTTCAACGTCTTGACGATCGTTCGCGTGCATTTGCACGATACGGCCGATACGTTCACGTTTAGATTTAACTGGGTTATAAACAGAATCACCTTGTTTAAGAACACCAGAGTAAACACGTACGAAAGTTAAGTTACCTACGAATTTGTCGTTCATGATTTTGAACGCAAGCGCAGAGAACGGAGCTTCGTCAGATGCTTCACGAATCGCTTTAGTTTCAGCTTTGTCGTCAAGTACACCTTCAATAGCTTTAACTTCTGTAGGTGATGGTAAGAATTCAATTACTGCGTCCAACATACGTTGAACACCTTTGTTTTTGAACGCTGTACCACAAAGCATTGGTTGAATTTGACAAGCCAAAGTTTGAACACGTAGACCATTAACGATGTCTTCTTTAGAAAGATCACCTTCTTCTAGGTACTTGTCCATTAGCTCTTCAGAAGCTTCAGCAGCAGCTTCAACCATGTTTGTACGCCATTCTTCAGCAGAAGCTAGAAGTTCAGCTGGAATTTCACCGTACTCAAACTTCATACCTTGTGAAGCTTCATCCCAAATGATCGCTTTCATTTCGATCAAGTCGATTACGCCTTGGAAGTTTTCTTCAGCGCCAACAGGAATCACTACAGGTACTGGAGACGCGCCTAAACGAGTCTTCATTTGTTCAACAACACGGAAGAAGTTTGCACCTGTACGGTCCATCTTGTTCACGAATGCTAAACGAGGTACTTGGTATTTGTTTGCTTGACGCCATACAGTTTCAGACTGAGGTTGTACACCACCTACAGCACAGTAAACCATACATGCACCATCAAGAACACGCATAGAACGCTCAACTTCAATTGTGAAGTCAACGTGTCCCGGTGTATCAATTACGTTGATACGGTGTTCAGGGAATTGCTTAGACATACCTGACCAGAATGTAGTCGTAGCAGCAGAAGTAATGGTAATACCACGTTCTTGCTCTTGCTCCATCCAGTCCATTGTTGCTGCACCATCGTGTACTTCACCAATTTTGTGAGATACACCTGTGTAGAACAAAATACGTTCTGTAGTTGTGGTTTTACCAGCATCAATGTGCGCAGAAATACCAATGTTACGATAACGAGAAATTGGGGTTTGACGAGCCATGATTTCTTGCATTCCTAAATTTTGTTGTTTAAAACAGGACGCTTTAAGCTGGCAGACAGCTTAAAGCGATTCGATGACAGTTTGGCGTAAACCAAGCTGTCACCCTCCTGAATAGGGGCTGTTTTAGTCGCTTAGAAGCGGTAGTGAGAGAATGCTTTGTTGGCTTCAGCCATACGATGCACGTCATCACGTTTTTTAACCGCTGCGCCTTTACCTTCAGCTGCATCAAGCAACTCACCAGCAAGACGTAAAGCCATAGTTTTTTCAGAACGCTTAGCAGCAGCATCTACTAACCAACGCATAGCTAGAGCAGTACGACGGGATGGGCGTACTTCCATAGGTACTTGATAAGTAGCACCACCAACACGGCGTGCTTTTACTTCAACCATAGGACGAACTTTTTCAAGAGTAGTCTCGAAAAATTCAACTGGGTCTACTTTGTTTTTTTCTTGAACGCGGTCTAAAGCACCGTAAACGATACTTTCAGCAATAGATTTTTTACCATCTTGCATTACGTGGTTCATGAATTTAGCGATTGTTTGGCTGCTGAACTTAGGATCCGGAAGGATTTCACGAGCAGCAACTACGCGACGTCTTGGCATTTTAAACTACCTATATATATGACACTTCAGGTTAATCCAGCCGTAGCACAAAGTGTCATGTGCTTTCGCTGGCCTTACTACACGTCGCTTGAATTTCACAAAATTAATGCAGAAATCAGACAAGCGAGACGATAAAGGATTGCAGTTCTAGCGAACTAAGAAGTTAATCTCGAAAGATTATTTCTTAGGACGTTTAGTACCGTATTTAGAACGAGACTGGTTACGATCTTTAACACCAGCACAGTCTAAAGAACCACGAACGGTATGGTAACGTACACCTGGTAAGTCTTTAACACGACCACCACGGATAAGAACAACACTGTGCTCTTGTAGGTTATGGCCTTCACCACCGATGTAGCTAGAAACTTCGAAACCAGAAGTTAAACGCACACGGCAAACTTTACGCATTGCTGAGTTCGGTTTTTTAGGTGTAGTTGTGTAAACACGTGTACAAACACCACGACGTTGTGGACAAGCCTTCAACGCAGGAACTTTAGATTTTTCAACTAAAGTCGTACGACCCTTACGGATCAACTGATTTGTTGTTGCCATTTGGCAATTCTCCCGTTAATAAAAAACCCAAAAAAAGACGACTTTTTGAGGGCATGCAATTGTAAGCTAAGACGCAAAAATGGTCAACATTTCAAACTACATGTAATGCTGACTACATCAGGACTTTTACAAATTTTCATCTATTTTAAGTAGTTTATTTTTTACTTGGCGCATTTCGTCTTTTTGTAACCTTTTTTTCAGTCGGCTCTACAGTAGGCTTCGCAGCAACTTTTGAAGCCGTATTGGGTTCATTTTGTACAAAAGACGCATTATTGTTTTGTGTGGTTTCTTCAACCTCATCCATAGGATATAAATCTGCAAGATCTTCTTCCACTTGCAGGGCTGGCTGTTGCGGTGCAACAGCATCATGGGGTTCAACCATTTGATCTGCAAGCTGCTCTAGGCCTTGTTGAACGAGATCATCGGTTGGTGTTTGTGTGCCTTTGTCTGACTTCTTCTGAACTTTCACTTTAGCAATATTTTGATGACCATCCAATGCGATTTCAGTGCCCATATTTAAGCTCTCTGTTTCCGCATCTGTTGCACTGCGTTGAGTAAGCAGTCGCGGCGATGCTTTAACTAAAAGCTCAAGTGAACGCTCATAAGCGGTCAAGGCACTTAGGCTATTGTCTTTTTGCTGAATGATATACTGGCGAGCTTGTGAAAAAATCAACTGCGCCTTTTGATGTGCATCATCCACTAAGCGCCAACTATAAGCGGCACTCACACTAGCACTGGCAATGGGTGAGAGCTTTGCTAGTTTATTGAGTAAGGATAGATTAGCAAGCGACTGCCCCCATTTCAGTTGACCATCGGCATTGGTCAACCATTTCTTCAAAGCTTCTGCATCATTGCTCGATCCCAACAACTGTTGTAACTGAGAAACATCATGGGTTTGCAAGGTACTCGAAATCGCTTTAATCGCCATCAATAAAGTTTGCTTTTCGGCAATTAAACCCAAATCAATTTGCTTAAAAATAAACTGTACGATGTCCTGATCAGACTCTTTATTTAAGTCAAAACCGTAAGAGCGCCCTACTTGATAGATCATTCGCAATGACATGACCAAAGAAGCAGGCACATCCACGGTTGAACCCACTAGACCTGTTGCCCCTGTCAATGCCCCCTGAACAATGGCAATGATCTTATTTTGTTCCGATAATGCCTGACTAATCCGCTTAGAACGGTCAACATCTTGAGTTAACATTTCAAGATCACGCACACCCGCTTCATCTAAAACAGCATCGACAGAACACATATTCGAACTAAATTGATTGAGCTGACCAAATAGATAATCAGCCGCTTTATCGGAAAGTTGCGGAGAAACAAAACTCGCCATACGGTTTGCTTTCGCATAATGTCGGCCTAATAACTGACGTGATACCGTCGGCAGGTGCTCACGTAAAACATGTTGCGGGCGCTCATAAGTTTTACTTTTTGATTTTGTTTTTGGAGTCGTGGCATCTCCTGTTGGGCTATTTGTCAGTGTTGACACCGCGTCTGGAGCCACTTGGTTTAAGAGATTTAAACCTGTATGACTGAGCTTTTTAGCCACTCCAAAGGCATTTGAAAAGAAACCACTGCGCTGTTTATTGTTTGAATCCGCCATTCCTTACCTCGTGCTTTATAATCTTTCATTTCTAGCTAAATACTAGGTGTAGTACGCATTTATCTCAATAACAATATGTGTCTTTTAGTAAAGTTGAAATGTGCTTTGCTTGATTTTAAGACAAGCTAAATTGGCATAGGATTTGCCATAAGAATTAAAAATTCTTTCTGCTATTATGATCTGCATTGAAAACATAAGAGTTGCAATTGGCTTAGAAATAAATTGTTGATTCATCTCTAAGCGCAACTCGGTAAAACCACCATATAAGGGATCTGTAAATGAAACGTGTAGTAATCACTGGCATGGGGATCAACTCATGTATCGGTAATACTTTGGAAGAAGTTACTCATGCATTACAAAACGGGATTTCTGGGACACGTTTTAACCCAACCTATGCTGAACTCAATTTTAAAAGTCATATCAGTGCTGCTGCTGAACAAGACTTTGATGGTATCGACCGTAAGCTAAAACGCTTTATGGGTGTTTGTGCTATGTATGCATATAACGCTGCGGTTGCTGCGGTTGAAAATGCAGGCTTAACAGCCGAGCAAATTGGTGGCAATCCACGCTATGGTATCGCAGGCGGTTCAGGTGGTGGTTCAACTGCATCTGTAGTTGAAATGAAAGAATTGTTAGACACCAAAGGCGCACGTAAAGTTGGTCCGTTCTTCGTACCACGTAATATGTCGAACACAATTACAGCAAACGTTGGTGTTGCTTTTAAAATGCAAGGTGTTGCACACACCATTACCAGCGCATGTGCAACCTCTGCTGATGCAATTGGTTATGCCTACAACCTGATTCAACTCGGCAAACAAGACTTAATGCTTGCAGGTGGCGGTGAGGAAGATCACTGGTCTCAAAGCTTGTTGTTTGATGCCATGGGTGCACTGTGCTCAAAGTACAATGACACACCAGAAACAGCGTCTCGTCCTTATTCTGCTGACCGTGACGGCTTCGTGATTGCTGGCGGTGGCGGTTTTGTGGTGCTTGAGTCTTTAGAGCATGCGCAAGCACGTGGCGCCAACATTTTGGCTGAAGTCGTAGGTTATGCTGCAAACTCTGACGGTGCAGACATGGTTGCACCATCAGGTGAAGGTGCGACACGTTGTGTACTGATGGCACTTGAAGAAGCAAAACAGCACGGCGTCGACAAAATTGACTATGTGAATACGCATGGGACATCAACGCCTGCTGGTGATGTGACTGAGTTAAAAGCAATGGAACGTGCATTTGGCGAAGGTCAAGTTCCTCCACTGAGCTCAACTAAGTCAATGACAGGTCATAGCTTAGGTGCAGCAGGCGTACAAGAAGCGATCTACTCTGTCCTAATGATGCAAAATGACTTTATTGCACCCAACATCAACGTGACTGAACTGGATGAAGGCGCAAAACCATTTGATATCGTGCTTGAAAAACGTGACGCAAAATTGAATACTGTGATGAGTAACAGTTTCGGTTTTGGCGGCGTAAATGCATGTCTCATTTTCAAAAAATGGGAAGGCTAAGCCGCCCATTTTAGGGTGACTTGATGGATGCTCCTTCTGATGCTTTCTTGTGGGTAAAAGCATTACATATTATTGCCGTGGTGTGTTGGTTTGCTGCATTATTCTACTTACCACGGCTCTATGTTTACCATGCCATGAGTGATGATGCAGTCAGTCATCAACGTTTCGAGGTTATGGAACGTAAGTTATACCGTGGCATTATGTGGCCGTCGATGATTGCAACACTGATCACGGCACATTTCTTGGTCGATTGGGGTGATGCAACACGCCACTATCATGAAGCCCTGTGGTTCTACCTCAAAGTCGGTTTGGTTGGACTGTTGGTGATTTACCACTTTGTTTGCGGTTATTACCGTAAGAAATTGATTGGTCATGCACACTACAAGTCACACAAATTTTGGCGCTTCTTTAATGAAATGCCGACCCTCATTTTATTTGCTGTGGTGATTTTAGTCGTGGTTAAACCGACATTTTAAAATCCCACAGTTAAAAAGTCCCGATTGATTCGGGGCTTTTTAATGTCTGTAAAAATCAACAGTACAACTCAAGATCCACGCTATGACCGTATCCCAAATTGACGAATCTTCAAATTGAGCGGGGTCGAATAATATTTCTCAATCGCCCAACTCAAAATAAACACCGCGATAAAATAAACAGGCAACAACATCAGCTTTTCAGCCGCTAAAGTGTCTTTTGGGAAATACACCACTTTCATTAAGCCAAGAATAATCAAATGAAACAGATACATTTCATAGCTACGCTGCCCAATCCAGACCAAACTCCGTGCCGTGTGTGAAACAGGTTTAGCTTTCGGCTCTTGAGTAAAGCAAAATATGAGTAATGCCGTCAGTAACGCAAATACGCTGATGCCCCAAGTACTCACCTCTTTGATGGGTGCATAAAAATATAAAGCGGTCATTAGAAACGCTGTTACTGCAACAATCATTTTTTGATTATAAATAGTTCCCTTGAAATACTGTGCATACATTGCGGTGAGGCAGCCAATGGCAATTCCATCAAAGCTAGAGAAATAGTGATATAGATAAGCCCCACTTTCCTCTCCAAAATGCAGGGCACGAAAATACGGTGCATACGCGATGACGGCGAGCAGCAAAACAATAAAGCCTTTGCCCCGACCAAGCCCTAAACACAGGACAGGAAAGGCTAAATAGAAGACTTCTTCAACCGATAAAGACCACAATACGCCCAAAGCATAGTTCACCCAACCGTATTCAATAATCAGTAGATTCATCCAGAAACTCAAAGCTGAAAGAACAGTCACAGCATAGGACACCTCTACGCCATTGGGCGACTGATTGATAAAGGGTTGTAATCCTAAACTTCCGAGCACACTAACCATCGCGACCAATAACACCAGACACGGCATAATTCGGGCAATACGACGGATATAAAAATCTTTCAGTTTAATCTGCGCCAAAGAACCACTGCGCTGTAAAGTATGCTGGGTAATCAAAAAACCCGAAATGACAAAAAATATGGTCACACCATAGTTGCCATTTCTTGCAATCAAAGTACTTAAGCTCTCGCCCCCAATGGGAATGCCGAGAACCGTATCGTGTAATTTATACGGAATATTGAAATGGTGAATCAGCACCAACAGGATGGACACGCCACGCAGGATGTCAATTTTATAATTACGCATAAATCATTGTTAAAATTTTAAAGTGCTTCATTAAAAGTGAAACCATCAGATTTAAATAGCTTTTATATATAAAATCATACAATGATCCAACACTGAATTAGAACCCATTGATTCAGCTTAAGCAAAAAGAAAGCCCTGCTTATGCAGGGCTTTCTTTCAAACATCACGAGTACAGAATGAATTTACTTAGTTATCCAGTTGCTGTTCTAACAGACGTTTTTTCATACGTGGCTTGTACAGCAGTTGATAGGTCACGGCTAAAATAATCACCCATAACGGACTGATCATCAATGCGCGAAGGGTATCCGCCTCTAAACTCAAAATAACCAACGTGAAGAATAAGAAGATTAAGACCACATAAGACATCCAAACACCGCCCGGCATTTTAAAGGTCGACTTTGCATGTAGCTCAGGACGCAATTTACGGTAGCGGATATAGCACACCATAATAATGCTCCAAATACTGATAAACAGAATCACACACAATGAGCTGGCTAATGTAAAGGCTTCAACGGTGTTTGGTACAAAATACTGTAGCGCCGCACCTGCCATGATAAAGGCACATGAGAAGAATAGGCCTTTTGCTGGTACAGCACGTTTTGACAGACGCGCTAGGCTCTGTGGTGCTTGCCCTTCTCTTGCCAAACCAAACAGCATCCGTGATGTAGAGAACACACCACTATTCATGGAAGACATCACTGAAGACAGTACCACCAAGTTCATAATGATGGCTGAAGTTGGGATACCCGCATGTAAAAATAGTGAAACGAATGGGCTTTGATCCGCAGGAATTTGATTCCATGGTGTCACCGACATCACGACAAATAGCGACAACACATAGAATAAAATAATACGGGTTGGAATCGCATTCACTGCTTTCGGTAAGTTCTTTTCAGGATCTTTGGTTTCAGCAGCCATGGTTCCAATCAGCTCTACACCGACAAAGGCAAAGAGTGCTATTTGGAAGCCTGCTAAAAAGCCACTACCGCCTTGAGGGAACATCCCACCATGCGACCAAACATGACTGAAGCTTGCAACTGAACCGCCCGGTGCTTGGAAATGGCTAAACACCATAAAGCCACCAATCACGATCAACCCTAAAATGGCTAAAATTTTGATTAAAGCAAACCAAAATTCAATTTCGCCAAAAAGTTTCACGGTCAGCAAATTTAGCCCAAGGACAAACAGCACACAGCCGACACTGATTAAAGCCTGTCCCATAGGCGTAAAGGTCATATCTGGCGGGAGCCAAAAGCCAAGATAGTTAATAATGGCTGCCAAGTCCGCAATACCGACCAAGACCCAACCGAGCCAATAGGACCAACCGATATAGTAACCCGCACCCGGCCCAATCAGATCATGAGCCATGTCGATAAACGACTTATAGTGCAAATTGGACAATAGAATTTCGCCCAATGCACGCATTAGGAAGAAGAACATGGTCCCGATAATCATATAAATGATCAGAATAGAAGGACCAGCAAGAGAGATAGTTTTGCCCGAACCCATAAATAGGCCCGTCCCAATCGCGCCACCAATGGCAATCAATTGCAGGTGGCGGTTAGATAATTTCCGTTGTAATTCATGCGATGATGCATTTGCACCGTCAGCTTGTGGTGTGGTCGTCATAATTTAACATCCTGTTAATGTCCTTTTTTGCGTATAAACCATGTTCATACAGTGCTCGTTTTCCTAACGGGCGGTATTTATACGCTGATCAGCCATTCAGCCTGAGCCAAAGGGCTGATACACACGGGGAGAGTTTAAAAAATTAGTTTTGTGCAGCAGTTACTGCAATTTCGATCAACCAGTTTGGATTCACCAAATCAGCTTGAATCGTGGCACGTGAAGGCGCCACACAACCGTTCATCCAATCAATCCAAATCGCATTGACTGTTGAAAAATCAGAGAGATTTTTGATGTAAAGCTGAGCAGATAACAAACGTGATTTATCTGTATTTGCCAAAGCTAAAAGCTCATCAATCGTTGCTAAAATTTCACGGGTCTGACCTGCGACATCATTGTCGGTATTTTTTGGCACTTGCCCTGACAAATACACCACTTGATTAAACACAGTGACTGCACTCATGACTTCGTTGGTGTTGAATTTTTGAATGTCTGAATGTGACATAGGTCTTTCCTTGTATGAAACTGTATAAAAATAAAATTTAATCTTGGATAAAATTGACACGTGCAGTGACAGCACACATCAGCTCATAGCCAATCGTGCCTGAACCTGCTGCGACTTCATCAATACTAAGCATAGCGCCCTGTTTCGATGTACCCCACAACACCACTTCGTCGCCAACTTGGGCATTTGGGAGGTGAGATAAATCAACTGCCAACATGTCCATGCTGACCCGTCCGACCAAGCTACTGCGTTGTCCATCGACTAAAATAGGCGTGCCTGTTGCGGTAATCCGTTGATAACCATCGGCATAACCACAAGCCACAATACCCACACGCATGTCGTTTTCAGCAATGAACTTTGAGCCATAACCGACACTATCGCCTGCTTTTAACTGCTGAATGGCAATCAACTCGCTACGCAAACTCATGGCAGGTTGCAAATCCCAGTCTTCAATGGAGTGGCTTGGATAATCTGGAGAACTGCCATAAAGCATAATGCCGCTACGGATTACATCCGACTGCAACTGTTCATGACGTAAGATGGCTGCGCTGTTGCTGACTGAACGTGCACCCGGTAGATCATGGGTAATGGCATCAAACAACTGACATTGATGCGCAATGCCATCACGTCCGAAACGCTCACCATCGGCATCCGAAAAATGCATCATATGGGTCAAACGTCGAACTTGAGGCAAGTTTAAGAGCTGCTGCCATACTTGACGGTACTGTTCAGGACGGAAACCTAAACGGTTCATGCCGCTGTTCATTTTTAAATAAACATCGAACTGCGCCTCTAAAGGAAAACGCGCTAACCATTCAAGTTGATATTCACTATGAATACTGAAGCTTAAACCTAGCTCATGGCAGTCAAATAGATCTTGCTCTGAGAAAATACCTTCGAGTAACAGAATTGGGCCTGTCCAGCCCAAAGCACGAATGCGTTTTGCCTCTGCCAAATCGAGCAGCGCAAAACCATCGGCAGATTTGAACGCTTGATAGACGCGTTCAATACCATGACCATAAGCATTGGCTTTGACCACCGCATAGACTTGGCTATTCGGCATTTTAGTGCGAGCAACATTTAAATTATGCTGCAGTGATTGGCTATGAATCACTGCAGTAATTGGACGTGGCATTTTCTTCTTCCTTGAATCAATACGGCCTAAAACGGATTAGGCTGCTGAAGGATAACGTTGAATAGAGAGACCTTCAGTACTGATGTCTGGTTGATGATTCATCACCAAGTCACTGATGAGCTTGCCTGAACCACATGCCATGGTCCAACCCAAGGTGCCATGCCCTGTATTTAAGAATAGGTTTTTAAAACGAGTCGCACCAATGATTGGCGTTGAGTCTGGTGTCATTGGACGTAAACCGGTCCAGAAACTGGCTTCAGCTAAGTTCCCACCTGGGAATAAGTCTTGAGTCACCATCTCCAAAGTTGCACGGCGATCTTGGTTTAAACCGTGGTTGAAACCACTCAGTTCTGCCATCCCCCCCACACGGATACGTTGGTCAAAACGCGTGATGGCAATTTTATAAGTTTCATCAAGAACCGTAGACTGTGGCGCAAATGCAGGATCTACAATTGGAATGGTTAGTGAGTAGCCTTTGACAGGGTATACAGGCAAATTCAAATTCAATGGTTTCAAGAAATCACGTGAATAACTACCAAAAGCAAGCACATAACGGTCTGCTGTAAGCACTTGACCATCCACCACCACGCCTTTGATTTCATCCCCTTCAACCACTAGTTTTTCAACATTTTGGTTAAATTTAAATTCTACACCCATGTCTTTTGCAAGGTTTGCCAAAGCATTGGTAAATAGGTAACAGTCACCTGTTTCATCATTCGGTAAATGCAAACCACCGACTAATTTATCTTTAGCATATTCTAAAGCTGGCTCAACTTTGGCTAAGTCATCTTTTAATAATAGTTCGTAGTCAACGCCACATTCTTTTAATACTTGGATGTCACGTTGTACGGCATCCAATTGAGCTTCATTACGGAAAACCTGCAAAGTTCCTTTCGCACGGTTTTCATAGTGAATACCAGTTTCTTTACGCAGTTCACGTAAGCAGTCACGGCTGTATTCAGCAACACGCGTCATACGTTCTTTGTTAATGGCATAGCTTTGTGGATTGCAGTTTTTTAACATCTGCGCCATCCAGTTTAACTGCCACATGCTACCATCAATGTTAATGGCTAAGGGTGCATGATGTTGGAACATCCACTTTACGGCTTTAAACGGAATACCAGGTGCAGCCCACGGTGTAGAATAACCCGGAGAGATTTGCCCTGCGTTACCAAAGCTAGTTTCTTCAGCAGGACCAGCCTGACGGTCTAAAACCGTAACGCTTGCGCCTTGTTGTGCAAGGTAATATGCACTTGCAACACCGATGACACCACTACCTAAGACAATTACACGCATGACTGATCCCTTACACACACTAGTTTATTTCACTAGTATATTTTTAGGTTAATAGTTTTTTTCACTGTTTTTAATATTATAATCTAGGTAAATCACCACTTTTGTCGCGCTAAAATTCTAAACATAGGAAATTTATAATGCGTAAATTAGATCGGATTGATCAGCAGATTTTAGACATTTTGCAGCGCGATGGACGAATTGCAATTAGTGAATTGGCCTCTCGCGTTAACCTCTCAACCACGCCATGTTCGGAACGCGTCAAACGCTTAGAGCGTGATGGTATTATCATGGGTTACTACGCACGCCTCAATCCGCAACTGGTCGATCGAAACTTATTGGTGTTTTTAGAAATTAAGCTATCAGCCAAGTCTGGCGATGTGTTTGATCAAGTGGCGCGTGACTTGGTCGAGATTCCAGAGGTTTTAGAATGCCATCTGATTTCAGGTGAATTCGATTATTTGGTCAAAGCCCGTTTAAAAGAAATGAGTGCCTACCGACGCCTATTGGGTGATTTACTAAAAAAACTGCCCTCTTCAGCGTCATCGCACAGTTATATTGTGATGGAAGAAGTCAAAGAAAGTTTTTATTTGGACATTCGCTAAATTGCACAATAGCTTAAATCGGCATACAAGTATCTTGAGCTAAATACGCAGGGAGCTTTTGTTGTGGAAATGGCTGTTTCAAACAGAGCTGATGCCCTTTTTGATAATAATCATATCCTTCCCTATTTTTATTCAGCTCTTCTACCGATTCCTGCTTTTGTACCGCATTAAAAACTCGAATTTTATTGTCTAAAATTCGAGAACGAAGTGCATAAGGCCGCCAATCAACAACAGCTACTTGCGCTAAAATATTTCCCACCGAATTTTTCAAAACGTATTTAGAGCGCTTCTCAGGCTGAAAATGCTCATACTGTTGCAAGAAATCCAAATACGATAGTTCAGACAATGCAATATAAGGTTCGATGTCTTTAACTTGCTGATTTAAACTGCGGTTTGGTAGATAAACCAGACGGTATTGCCAATCAGACATACCTTTTGGTACTGCTAGACTTTGAAAGGAGTGTGCATTTTGGCTCACTTCATAACGCATACTTTGCCTTAAACTCAAAGCATGCTGAGTTAAAGGTGCGACATGCACGCTCGCATGCTGAGCCTTTAGATTGAGCATATCCAGACTCTGCCAGATAAAGTTCTGCATGATATATTTCTCAATCATAGAGAGTTTCTGTCCCTGCATATTTTGTAAAGCAGAGATGTACTGTAAAAGTGCAGTCTTTGACTCATCTTTAGGTTTTAAACTCAATTGAACCGCATGCAATAAATGAAGATCGCGCAGAGTTTGATAGTCTGGCAGTACACCGTCAGCTGGAAGCAATAAAGAGACATAATCCGTACTGTTTAACCAGTGCAAATAACGCTGTATTGCAAATTGCTCTGTTGCAAACATTGCAACAAACTGAGATTGATGTTGGCGAATAAAGGATTCACTTTGTTCTGGCGTTTGTAGTAAAACCTGATTGAGTTCATCTAATACTTGTTTTTGTTTTGCCGACAACGGGTGCTTTTGCAACTGCTGTATTTGCATAGGTGCTACTTTATTTGCAGAAGATAATGGCTTTCCCTGCTGTTGCCACTGCTCATAATAGCGTAAACGACCCAAGCTTTCAGGCTCAACATCTGCTTTCGCATCCATTCCCCAGGCATAGAAAAATGGATGCTGTTTCAGATCGCTTTGAAAGGCATAGTCAGCATCTATCAAGGCTTTGGTTTGAGCAGATAACTCATCATCCTGCTGTAACCAATAAACCAATCCACCACTACCGAATGCCAATATAACCAAACCCAGCAGAACTTTTTTTATCATTATTCGCATAATCAAGTATTTTATTATTTAGCAATCATACTGATTTTACTTAATAAATTGAAGTATCTCAGCAAAAGTTTTAATTCGTGCTTTAGGCGCGGCTTCCGTCAACTCTTGATCAGAACCATAACCGTATTCCACCGCAATAGTCTCAATGCCGTTGCGACGTGCACCCAAAATGTCATGCTCGCGATCACCAACCATCAGACACTCTTCTGCTTTTAACTGTTCTTTTTCTAGAATATAAGCAATTAAATCTCCCTTATTGGTGCGCTCACCGTTCAGTTCACTGCCATAAGGGTGCACAAAGTATTGTAGTAAATTGAAATGCTCTAAGATTTGACGGGCATAGACTTCTGGTTTTGCTGTCGCCAAATACAAGTGATAACCCTGCTCGGTCAGTTTTTTTAAGGTCGGTTCAACATCGGCAAATAAATGGTTTTCATATAAACCTTTCACCGCAAAACGCTCACGATAGCCCAGTAGAGCTTGCTCTGCCAAAACATCGTCCACTGCAACATTTAAGAGTTTTGCCAAAGACGCTTTGAGTGGTGGCCCAATAATCCAGTCAATGTTTAGATCATCGGCAATGGGATGCCCAACTTTGTTTAAGCCATAACGTGCACTGGTGGTAATACCAACTTTCGGATCTGTTAATGTTCCATCTAAATCTAGCAAAATATGTTTAATCACAGCTGATCCTTCTTGGGCTTTAAATAAAATACTATCGAGAGTTCTGCTAAAGTTGCCTATACTATCGCAAATTTTCGCAACAAGGATATTTCTGTGCGCCCAACCGTACTGTGCTTTTCTGGTTTAGACCCTTCAGGTGGTGCTGGTTTACAGGCCGATATCGAAGCGATTGGTCAAAGTGGTGCACATGCAGCCATTGCGTGTACAGCACTCACTGTTCAAAACTCGCAACAAGTGTTTGGTTTTGAAGCGACGTCAAAAGAATTGCTGTTAGCTCAGGCGCACGCTGTTGTCGGTGATTTACCGATTAAAACCGTAAAGTCTGGCATGTTAGGCACCACAGATAATATTGCAGCACTGGCTGAATTTCTACGTGAACATCCTGAGTACCAGTATGTGCTCGACCCTGTTTTAGTAGCGAACAGTGGAGGTTCACTGGGCGATCAAGCAACCTTGGTCAAAGCTTTTGTTGAACTGATCCCATTAGCAGACATTATTACTCCAAATACAGTTGAGCTACGAGCGTTAACAGGTCTCGATGACTTAGATGCCGCAACGCAAAAACTGTTTGAAATGGGCGCCAAAGCGGTACTGGTGAAAGGTGGTCATGAAGACACACCAGACTATATTCGCAATGCTCTGTTTGTGAATGGCGAGCTCATTTCTGAAACTCGCTGCCCACGCTTAGCCGGTGAATATCACGGTTCAGGTTGCTCGCTGGCGAGTTTTATTGCCGGTCGTTTGGCACAAGGTGACAGTGTTAAAGTCGCAGTACATCATGCCGAAACATGGCTCTTTGGCGTATTAAAACAGGCAGAAACACCTGTTGAAGGCGGTCAGAAAATTCCAAAGCGTTTTTAAGCAAAATAAGCTCGCAACAGCGAGCTTATTCAAATAAAATAAATTAATCTAATCATATCCTTAAACATATGAATACGACAAAAAAAGGCAATGAACTTGAAGAATATACTTATAATTATTTACAAGCTTTAATAAAGAATGGCTCACTAGGTGTAATAGAAAAAAATTGTAAAATTTTCAAGCAGAAAGCTTACTCTTCTCTCGAAAGAGGTTTAATTTACTTTGATGTTTCGATAGAAGTCTTTTTTGAAAACCAAGAAACTCCCTCTTTTTTATTTTTATTCGAATGTAAAAATTACGCTAATAAGGTGCCTGTCGATGATATACAAGTATTTTCAGATAACGTTAGCAAAGTCGCTCATCATAATTCCAAAGCCATTTGTATTACAACAAAAGGGTTTCAAAGAGGAGCTGAAAAACTCGCTAAGTCACGTAAAATAGGATTATGGAAGATACTTAATGATGGACATGAAACAATTTTAAATAGAAGGTTCAATCGGGAAATAGACAAAACTAATGAGATTATATCTTGTTTGACGGATTCTAATTATGTGCCAAAGGGATATGGATCAAATTTTATTCAGACTCCATTTCGCGTGACTACATGCCTAATTGATCTTTTTAGCGATTTATTATTAGATAACCATGAATTAAGGGATCGCTATTTACAACTTTTTAAAAAACAAAAAATTCCATATATTTCAAAAAGTAAACTTTCAATATTAGGACAGGATTTCTTTAACAAGTACTCAAAAGATTCTAAATTAAATTTAGAACTCATAGCTAAAGATTTAAACTTAGAAGTTATAAAGACAGAAACTTTATTAAATAAAAAACTTATAGCCGAGATTAATTTTCAAACAAATATTGTAATGCTATTCGGTATAAATACTTTTAGTCCTCAACAATTAAATTTTGCTTTCGCACATGAATTAGCTCATAAAATTCTAAGTCATGATAAATTTTTCATCTCAGAAACTCAGCTTATTGATCAACAATCTACAGGCCATACCAATTTGATCTCAGGTCAAGATATAAGCAGGTTAGAATTTCAAGCAAACTTTTTAGCTGCTTGTATCTTATTACCAGATACACGGTTAAAACAGGTATTTTTTAACCTATTAGAACACTACGATATTAAAAATAAAGGATTTTGCCCCTTATATATTGATGAGCAACCATGCAATAAAGATAATTATGTAAAAGTTTGCATGCCTATCGCTGAGTTATTTTCTGTCTCACAAGAGACTCTTAAAATTCGATTAGAAGAATTAGGACTTGCTAAATTCGAAAGTTCATTTGATAAGAAAACGCAAATCTAATTTTTCTCAAGCTTCAATAAAATATCTTTATTGTCCAGACCGCCTGCGAAACCAACCAATTTTCCATTCGCCCCCACCACCCGATGACACGGCGCAATAATTGAAATCGGATTTTTGCCATTGGCTGCACCCACTGCACGAACAGCTTTGACATTGCCAATCTGTAGCGCAATATCTTTATAACTTCGGGTTTCACCAAACGGAATTTGTAATAAAGCCTGCCAAACTTGCTTCTGAAAATCTGTCCCAGCAAAATCCAAAGGCAAATCAAAACTTTGACGCTTTGCCGAAAAATATTCGCTCAACTGTCGTTCAGTTTCCAACAAAATCGGATGCTGATTCTGTTCGACCAACTCAGCTAAACGGACCCGTTTTGGGTTTTCATTTTCCCACAATACGGCAACCAAGGCTTGATCATGTGCCACCAGTCTCAGTACCCCGACAGGAGATGGCATATATTTAAAAAATAAGTGCATGCTTCACCACAAAAATTGTCTATGTATGCAACATTATGACGATGAAAGTTTCATCAGTACAAGTCCAGAAATGATTAAAACCGCTGCGAGCATCCGCATGGCATTGGCAGGTTCGCCCAAAATCAAAATTCCAACCAAAAATGAACCAATCGCACCAATTCCAGTCCAAACGGTATAGGCTGTGCCCAAAGGTAAGGTCTTCATGGCATAAGACAGCAGCGCAAAACTGGCCACCATAAATACGAGGGTTAAAATACTCGGTGTCAATTTGGTAAAACCATCCGATACTTTCATCGCATAGGCCCAAACCACTTCGAGCAAACCTGCAACAATTAAAATCACCCATGCCATACGCCACACACCTTTTACCGAAACCAGAAACAACAAAGCTTCAAACGAAGGATCGCTTGAAGCTCGACAGATTTAAATGAATTTAGCTTGATGAGAGTTTCATCAAAATTAGGCCCGATACAATCAGCACCGCAGCAAACATCCGCATAGCCGTTGCGGGTTCACCTAAAATAAAAATCCCCACCAAGAAAGACCCAATCGCGCCAATTCCAGTCCAAATGGTATACGCAGTCCCTAGCGGCAATGTTCGCATTGCATAAGCCAGTAAACCAAAACTTAAAATCATGAACACAATGGTGATGATGCTGGGTGTGAGTTTGCTAAACCCTTCGGACAGCTTCATTGAATATGCCCAAACGATTTCAAACAGACCCGCAAAGATAAGAAAAACCCAAGCCATACTACCAACTCCATTTCACTAGAGTCAGGTCGTCCTGACGAATTTTCTCAATATGAGGGAGGTCGTTCCTCCTGAATATGCCTTAAATTATAGCAAAATATGCACCAAAATGAGTTATTTTCACACTTAAAAATCATTAAAACGCAAAAAAGAGTGATCCAAACTAACGAATCACTCCTCTTTCAGCACAAATCTGGTGCAATCTCAGATATTCACTTTAAACCTAAACGTTCGACTTAAAACTTGAAGCGAATACCCATTCCATACTGCCAACCTTTCTCTTCATCGCTTTCAGCTTGCCAAGCCGTCGCTTCATTGCCTTTGCTATATTCATAGGCAATGTCTACATAAGGCATGACTTTTTTACTGATCTCATAACGCGTCTCAAGACCGACAGCTGCACTACTAAGACCTGATTTTTTGGCATATTTAGAGTCATCACTAAAAATAATGTTCAGATCTAAATAAGGTTTAAAGATCAGCTTTTGAGTCAATAACAAGTCCCGCTCAGTTTCCAAACTAAACGCAGCATAGTTGTCTGTACCAGCATATACGTAGGCATCGGTTTCAAAGAAATACGGTGCTAAACCATGTAAGCCAAGCACCCCATCCACTTTTTCTTCCGTATCCCAGTCATGCTGTTCACGCTCCACTTTTTCAACTCGGTAACGTGCACCCGCCTGTACATCCCAAAAGTCTGAAATCATACGGCTATACAGTACTTTGGCATCATACTCAGCCTTATGCGATTCCTGCTTATCTGCATGTAGTTTGATAAACAGCTTATTTTCATCTGTCCCGATACGAGTTTCAAACTCAGACTTTAAACCACCATCACCGTCTTCATTCAGCAACCATTTGTTATCAACGGTGGTGACCGCATAAATTTGTGCACCGTGCTCTTTGCGGTGATCATGCGTATGTGCTGTTGAATCATGATTTATCTGCTGCCCATGTTGTGCACTAGACTGCGGAGCAACTTGAGTTGGAATGGTCATCGCCTGATGCTGTGCATGTTGTGACATCACAGACTCAGTGGTCATGGACATATTTTCATTTGCTTCAGCAGGCATATCATGCCCTTCATGCGCCATAGCCGCAGCACTCATCAACATTAAAGAACTGCTCAATATGCTTTTAGAAAAAAGATTAATGGTGCGCATGATGATCTCCTTTCTGAGCCTTCGACTGCTTGCTTGGTTGAGTCTGAGCTTGCTTCTCCGATGAAGGCTGACCTACCGCATTTTTCTGTTTCAGCATCTGAGCATGCTCATCGGCACTATGCTGATGATGCTCATGTGCCATATCTTTGGACTGAGCTTGACTTGTTGATTTGGCTTTTTGTTTTTCATGCTGTGCATGAGATTCAGCAGCCATAGCAACCGAACTAAACAAGACAGTAACAGCTAAGGCAAATCCTGAAAAAAGATTAGTGGTGCGCATGTTCATCTCCTTTTGGCTCAGCTTGAGCTGCTGTTTTTTGCCCTTGAATTGGGGTGGTGGACACTTGAGCGTCACTGACATTGGCCACTATCAATTTATTCATCATGCCTGAGCTCATGTGGTAAAGCAGATGACAGTGAATGGCCCATTCACCTAACTCATCTGCGGTCAGTAAAGCGGTCACTGTTTTGCCTGGTGGTACAATCAACGTGTGCTTATTCGGCATATCAACGGCAGCTTGCCCATTTTCCAGTTGCATAAACATCCCGTGCAAATGCATCGGATGTGCCATCATGCTGTCATTGATAAATTTGATCCGAATACGCTCGCCATACTTCACTTTCAACGGTTCAGCGTCGCTAAATTTTTTCCCGTTAATGGTCCACAAATAACGCTCCATAGTTCCGCCCAAACGAATCACCAACTCGCTCGTTGCCTCACGGGTATCTTTTTGGGGTTCTAAGGATTTGAGATCGCTATATTGCAATGCCTTATCACCTTTAGGCGTAGAGGCATTCGCCCAACCATAAACTGGTGTAACAGTTTTCTGTACCGAACTTGCTGTCGTATTCTGTTGCGCATGACCCATCTGTGTATGGTTCATCTCAGACATGGTCTCATGATTCATCTTTGAATGATCCATTTCAGCCATCGCTTCATGATTCATATTTGAATGATCCATTTCAGCCATCGCTTCATGATTCATCTTTGAATGATCCATTTCAACCATCGCTTCATGGTTCATCTGTGAATGATCCATACCTGAATGTTCTGAGCCGTGCCCCATATCTTCCATAGTCAACAATGAACGTGGACGGGGTGCAGGCATATGTATACTCTGTGCCATTGGGGTCAACTCATTATGCAAAGTTCCAATGGCGTAGCCTGAACGGTCAATCGACTCTGCTTCAATTTGGTAATGCCCTGCTTTCGGCTCCACAATCACATCATAAGTTTCGGCCGTTCCAATCCGAAACTCATCCACAGGAACGGGTTTAACAGGCTGACCATCTGCACTGACTACCGTCATTTTTAGATTAGGAATACGTACATCAAAAAATGACATGGCTGAGGCATTGATAAAACGTAAACGAACTTTTTCATTTGGCTTAAACATACCTGTCCAGTTCTGTTCAGGGGTTTTGCCATTGATGAGGAAGGTGTAGCCCGTGACATCGGACAAATCCGTTTTCAACATGCGCATTTGATTCCACATCGAACGGTCTTTCCATGCAGCTTTTAAACCATCACGTTGCACTTGCTTCCAAGTATCACCTAAGGTTTCGCGTTGATTTTGATAATACTCGGCAGAAATTTTCAGATTCTTCTGAATTTGTTCACTGCTCTGTTCATGGAAATCTGATAGCATCACCACATAGTCACGCTCGGCTTTTTCATGCTGCGCTAAAGGCTTTTTGTCTTTAGGATAAATGACCAATGCACCATACAGCCCGTCCTGTTCCTGTCCCTTCGAGTGTGCGTGGTACCAATAAGTTCCACTCTGGCGAACTTTGAACTTATAGACAAATTCGCTTTTCGGCTGAATGCCGTTAAACCCATTAAAACCCGGAACACCATCCATCAACCCAGGCAAAAGCAAACCATGCCAATGGATTGATGAGTCTTGATTTTTTAGGTTATTTTTGACGCGAATGACTGCATCATCACCCTCCTCAAACTCAAGCAAAGGCGCTGGAAACTGCCCATTGACACTAATCCGCTTGAGCGACTTTCCCGTTAAGTTAACGGGACTTTCATCAATCACCAATTGGTACTCTTTGACTGCGGCAAAGCTCCAAGATGATGACATCAGACACACCCCAAGGATGAGGCTTTGTTTAAATTGAATAGACATGACTAAATCCTAATAATTTTAAAAATAAAGTTTTAAAAATCAGGATTAGGCTTTAGGAGGACGTAGAATTTCTTGCCAATAGCCCACTAAATGTTGAGCGTGATAGCGAAAATGCGGGGTTGATTGTGCTACAGCAGCTTCAAGCTGAACCAATACGAGGGGTTCAACATCTAAAAGTGTCAGTGTCGTTTGGCAGTGATAATGTGCACACTCCTGACACTGAACTTGATTGCTTTGCATTACATCCGACACATGACAGTTGCTCTTCGCTGCCATATCGGCTTGAGCCATATGCATTTGATGTCCAGAGGCTGGACTCGATGATTTCGCTTGATGGCAGTCTGGCATGGTTTGCATGCCTGTTGCATGCGCTGAACTTTGCTCACTGGTTGCAACCTGCATACTGAGTTGCATCATTTGATGCATCGGCGCCGCCGAAGCTTGGGCAATACCACTCCACCCCATTACCAAGGTAATGAGTAAGACAAACCAAGAATGTGACTTGAGCAATGAACGCACAATCAATCCTATTAAGTCAGTGAATGGAAGGTGGTATCTAAGCACGATCAAATGTTTATCGCCAGTAAATGGCTTACATTTTTTAGCTGATTCCTTACAGGATAAGCAAAGAATGGCTTATACACAAGATTATAAATTTAAATTCAATGACTGTGAGGGTTTAGTCTCCCAGCAGACTTAAACAAGAAAGTTATTTTTTAAACAGTGCCATTTTTAAGCAAAGTTGAATAAAGCATCAGTGAAAATCAACTATTCAAGACATAAAAAAGGACTTAAACGAGTCCTTTTTATACATTTAATGTCTAAATACTAAACCATTGCTGTGTAAACGTTTGAATATTAATCAAGTTATCCACGTGGTTATCAACACAGATATCCACTAGCTTACCCACAAAGTTATCCACAACCCATTATGTATTTATACCTGTGAGCTTAAACCTTTACCGCACCGACTTTTGCAAGCTCTGAGCGCATATCATCAATCACAGCTTTATAATCTGGTTTTCCAAAAATAGCCGAACCGGCAACAAACATATCTGCACCTGCTTCCGCAATCTCACGGATATTTGCAGGCGACACACCACCATCGACTTCTAAGCGAATATCACGACCTGAAGCATCAATAATTTTACGTGCTTCACGGAGTTTGTCTAAAGTCATCGGAATAAATTTTTGACCGCCGAAACCTGGGTTCACACTCATCAACAAAATTTGATCGACTTTATCCAGTACATAATCTAAATAATGGAGCGGTGTTGCTGGGTTAAAGACCAAACCTGCTTTTGCGCCACCAGATTTAATCAACTGTAAAGAACGGTCGATATGATCAGTAGCTTCTGGGTGAAAAGTAATAATGTCCGCGCCAGCTTCCAAGAAGTCACCAATCATACGATCGACAGGTTTGACCATCAAATGCACATCAATCGGAGCTTTGATGCCGTAATTCTTGAGGGCCTTACAGATACCCGCACCAAAAGTCAGGTTTGGCACATAGTGGTTATCCATCACATCGAAGTGAACCACATCTGCACCTGCTGCAAGTACATGTTCAACATCTTCACCTAAACGAGCAAAGTCAGCAGATAGAATAGATGGTGCGATTAAATAAGGCTTGGACATGCGTGTACCTGGCTTATACAAAAGGGAATAGAGGTATTATAGCAAATTCAGCTTTTGAACTGCAGACTTGTCAAAAAAGAAAGCCCCAAGCTTTCTAAATTTGCAACATAGCGTTGCAACATTCAACTTTCCATTTGCGATGAAACTGCTATGTTGATAGATCAATCAACGAGGTAAATATGAAAAGTACAGCAGATATTGTCACGACAGATGCAGCTCGAATTGCAAAACGACTGGTGAATCACTGGAAACACAAATTTGATATTGAACAAGAAACAACGACATTTGGTATTATCATGCCTGAAGCACGCGTGTTATTAAGCCCTCAAGCCGAGCATTTACATGTCAGCATTGAGGCAAGTGAAGATAAACTGAGTCACTTAGAACACGTCGTCTTAGATCATCTGATTCGTATGGGGCAACAACCACTTACAGCCACGTGGACACAAGTTTAAGTAAGTGGCTAAATTGAATCTGTTTAATCAACGTTGTTGCTGTTGATTATAAACTGACGAATAGCTGCGATACGCTCTTGAGTCGCTGGATGACTTTGGAAAAATGAACCAATGCCACCGTCCTCCTCTTCCTTAGACTTCTCTTGTGGCTGTTTTTCTTCTTCTTCGCCACGTGCTTCGACTTCCATACGCGCTAAAAAGTTTGCCAAATGTAAGCTGGAAATATGATTTTTATCCAGCACTTGCATGGCATACAAGTCAGCATCACTTTCAAAATTACGTGAATAACTTGCACCCACCAAAGCCACAGGCAAAGTTGTAAATAAGGCCGAACTGTCTCCCGTCACCGCAATCAACAGCACACTAAAACCTAAACTGGATAAGGCTTGCTGTAGACTATGTCGCTCAACCAAATGCCCTTGTTCATGCGCTAACACCCCAATAATTTCATGATCATCTTTGGCTAAATTAACCAGTTCATCGGTCAAAATAATCGTATTGTTTGGAATAGCTAAAGCATTGGCTCCAATTTTTCCACCTGAACGAAATAAGACTTTGGCAGGCCGACCATTGGCAACAAGATCCTGATAGCTTTTTATGATTTGTTTTTGACGTAATACGGGTACAGTCGAAGGCGCCGTCATATTGAACACTTGTTCTTGTGCTTCATCTCCCAGTTGATAAATAGTGTCCTCAGGCAGTTGCATCGCAACATAATGCGCTGCGCTTGGAATGCCCCACCTTAAAATGGCGAAGATGAAAGCGGCAACAAACATCACACTAAATAAGATGAGACTTGGGGAGCGTTCTAATTTCCAAATCGAATGCTGTACATGCTTTTTGTTCAGCTCAAACCAGTCAGGCAATGCTTGTGGAAATTCAATCCGTGCATCATCTTTCAACTCAATCACAGGTTGTATCTGCCCCAAGGCCCCAATCAACTGCATATCGGCATAATAATAACGGCGCTGCTGCTGGTTATAACAAATCAACACTGTTTCGCGGTCAATTGGAGAAATCGTCGCGGGATACGGTTTTGAGATTTGTCCATCGTAAAAGGTGATATCTTGTTCCTGCATTTAAGCCTCGTTACAACGAAATGTCGATGTCAAAAATATCACTCAGTTCTTCAGCAATGGCATTCGGGTCATCTTGAGCCAAATTGTACATACGGTCTGGATCATTTTTTAGGGTTAAAGTTAATGACTCAATTTGATACTGATATAAACGTACTGCGGCCCATGCCGACAACAAACCAAGCGAGAGAATTTTTAAAATCCAGTTGGTCATTACGATCCATGCATAATGCATCTGACCACAGTCCGTTTGGAAAGGACTACGCCCCAAAGTGGCTTTATTCCATGTGGTAATAAAAATTCGCGCCATCATCAGCGGCCAAATCATAAAAGCAGCAATCATATAAATCGCTGCCACAATGATCCCAAACTGGGTTGGAGAACTGCTCCCCACTTGAAGGGTGAAGACAACGAATAATCCTAAAACAAAGACGATTCCAATAAACAAAAACACCGGGACATACATGGCACGCATATAGTCAGGCCAATCGGCATGTAGCTCAAAACGTAACTGCCCCAGTTGTAAATTATCCATCGTGTATTTTTTAAAATACCAAAACAGCACTGGGAAAAAGATCCCGAGGGTAAAGATGTAAATCAAAATGCCTTTCAGCGCCAAGATATAGGCTTCTTTGGTTGTGCCTGTAAAATAAAAGCGGCTATTGCCAAATTTACTGTTTCTGGCACGAAAGCGAATAGTGGAACGTAGCAACCATGGCACCAATAAAAAAATCAGAACAAAACCAATCAGCGCTGCAGTCAGTGAAACCTTAGCCAAAGCTGAAGCACCAAAGTACACGCCCAATGCAATAATTCGACCAATTAAAATCCGTGTCGGTACTCCAGTAAAATCAAACTTACGCGCATAAAATACAGTGTTGCCATAAAAATAGCGTAAGCGTCTAACCTTTGCCCAAGGTGCATATAAACTGAAGGTCACAATCGTGAGTAGAATATTCACAATCCAAATGCCAAAGTACTCTCTAGCATTACCTTTGAACTGGAAACGAAAGGTCTGACCTAAGTATGTATTAGGTTCATCCGCTGGGACGACTGGCGGAGGTGGCCAACTTGCTTCAAAAGAAGCCTCTACAGGTGGCAATGATGCCTCAGAGTTTTGCATGTATACCCTATCTATTATTTTACTGTTTTATTTTTTAAGCACATCAATCAATCACCCAACCATGTTAATGCCAGTATTGGATGATTTCTAGTCAAAAATTAAGAATAAATATTACAAATCAATATTTAAGATTCAAGCTGTACCGCGTGAAACTGTAAATGGTCATCAATAAAACTTTGAATAAAGTAATAACCATGGTCATAGCCTGCATGTTCACGAAGGGTTAGTGGCTGACCCACAGCCTGACAGGCTTGCTGAAATAATGCAGGATTAAGCTGACTGTAAAATTGATCACTCAAACCCTGATCAATTAAAATATCGGCAAATTGAGCAGTTTTTGTTTGTACTAAAGCAGTTGCATCATGGTTTAGCCATTCAGCTTGATCTGAACCTAAATAGTTTGAAAATGCTTTTTCGCCCCAAGGACATTGGCTGGGTGCACAAATCGGGGCAAAAGCAGACACAGACTTAAATTTCTCAGGATATTTCAAGGCCAAGGTTAAAGCACCATGCCCGCCCATGCTGTGCCCAAAAATACCGATACGCTCAGCTTGTACGGCAAACTGCTGAATCACGAGATCATACAGTTCTTCAGCGACATAGCTTTCCATCTGGAAATGCTCAGCCCACGGCGCTTGGGTTGCATTGATATAAAAACCTGCCCCTTGCCCAATATCCCAATGATCACCTTGCGCGACCTGTTCACCACGGGGTGAAGTATCAGGCGTTACCAAAATCAGACCTAGTTGTGCTGCTAAACGCTGTGCATGCGCTTTAATGGCAAAAGTTTCTTCGCTACAGGTTAATCCCGCTAAGTAAAATAAGGCTGGACAAGCTTGCCCTGCTAACGCTTGGGCAGGTAAATAAATACCAAACTTGCTCTCACCTTGGAGGCTGATGGAATTAAATCGGTAAATACGCTGTTCACCATCAAAACTACGGTTAGATTGTACTAATTCCATCAAGGTTCCTTTTTAGATCCAAATTAAGGGGTTGCAACAGCTTTAGGTGGGAACAAGCGCTGTTCAAGTTGAGGAAGCATCAGCTCCATATTTTTACCCATCGACCATTGTGGTTCTGACGGTTCAAAACCTTGTGCTGTTTCCCATTGGCTCACGGTTTTTTGTGCTTGGCTAAACGCCGTTTCTATGCTGTTTTGCTCACGCATCGCCTGATCAAAGAACGCCCGACCAAAATAAGTATAATCGGCTTCATTGGTACATCCAAAAGACTGACGATCTGCTGCCGATGCGGTAATGATCAAAGTATTGTCATTTTGCAATGCAGGCACAAAACTACCTGAAAAACACGAGGAAATCACAATCACACGCCAGCGAATACCCGATGCATCTAAAGTTTCACGTAACCATTTCGGGTCGACCTGTGTTAAGTCTAAAGGTGCATTTTCCATTTCGAACTGGTTTGGTAAACCATGCGAGGTCATATATAAAAATAACACATCACTTTCACGGTTCATCTGCTGCCCCATACGGCGCAACGCCATTTCAATACTATGTTTAGAGGCTATCGGAATTTCTGTGCGTGTTGCAGGATTATTCACCAGCATCATCGAACGACCCAACGTACCAAAACGGGTATCGAATTGTTCTTTAATTCGCTCGACTTCCGAACGAAATACATCTTGATAACTCGCTCCCGCTACCCCAAGGAAGTACCAATGTGACTGCGCAAATTCGCCATATTGCACAGACTCAAGTGCTTTATTTAATAAACGACTTTGTGCATAGAAAGCATCTTCTGCAAAGGTTGGTGGCGTTTCTTCTACCTTCCAAATCGGCTGACTGGTCACTGACATTTGCCAAACCACAAGAGTAAACAGCGTGGCCAAGACAATCAGAGCACGCTCCCACCATGGCCATTTCAGCTCACGGGAAAACACCCACACCACAGCCAAACTCTGCCAGACAAACAGCACCATGAACACATTCGGCAGATAGTCGTAGAAGAAATAAGGCAAGACATCAATCATGCCCAAATATTGGATAAAACTTTGTAATAACGCGATATGCGTATCCAGCACCAACCAAAGGAGTGCTGGTACCAACATCAAACGTGGATTATTCACCCGTTGAGACAGAAAAATCCCAACAATCAGGGCAATAAAGGGCCAAAGCGCATAACTGACCAAACCTTGCGGGTTAAAGTCACCAATCTCTCCTGCACTCAACCAGCTAAATAAAGTATTGGCTGAGCCGCCTAAAATCCCCCAAAAAATGAGCTGCATAATCGAAGGATGGACAATTTGCAAAGAGCGTCGTGAACCTAGAAACAACCACATCCCCGCAGTTTGGTTGCTTTTAAAATCATGCCAAAAGTTGATGGAAGGTTTGAAGTCGATCATAAGATTCTAATTAAATTGTGACTTGCGTAGGGACACACTAAGTTTATGCTTGATCAGCATTTTATCAATGATGTTTTTAACTATATAACAAATCTTTGCATACTTTTGAAGCAATCTTCCACTTCAGTCTAAGCGTTCATGCTGAAAATAGGCATCAAAACGGCATGCATCCCCCAGCCACTGATGAGTGGTTTCTTGATTTGCCAAAAATACGGCCAAGCGCGGACGTTTGACCACCACCCGTTTTGCCACTTTTTGTGCCAAGCCAAGCAGAGGATCACCCAAATCCATTTCGCCATCTTCTGGCAATAACATATGTAAAAGCTGCATTTGCTTTTTCACTTGCGCCTGTTTTTTCACTGCTTGCTGATTTTGATCCCGTTGCGGAAACATCGGGTCCAGATAAACCACATCAACCGTATTGCCCTGTTCTGCTTGTTGCTGCAAATACTGCGCTGAATCTGAAAAAACCAAGTCAATTCGACTCACCACAGAGTTTAAAAATGCATCCTGCAAAGCCTGTTCCTTACTTGACTCTAGCAAGGTGAATAAAATGGGATGGCGTTCTACTAAAGTGACATTGGCCCCCAAATATGCCATGAGCAATGAATCATGCCCAAGCCCTGCCGTTGCATCAATCAATTTCGGTTTTTCAGTCAAGTGGCAAGCACGCGCAATCATTTCAGACTTCAACGATGCACGTTTTAAGCGTGGAACTTCTGCTTTCCAATCTGGCTGCATTTTCATGCCATTGGCACAAAGCCAAAGCCCATCGGCATCGGCACACAACCCCAGTTCAGGGTGAAAACGGAAAAAACGTGCATTTAGCTTCTCGGCGACTTCGATGCTGACATCTACACCACGAGAAAAAAGCACAGCAACATAGTGCTGTGCTTTTTCTAAATGCTCTTGTTCCACATATAAGCGCATTGGGCTTACCATAACTTCCAACCTGTAAAGGCAAACAATAGAATCACTAAGCCTGAAGCGATGCGATACCATGCAAAAATCATGAAATCACGCTTCGCCACATAAGCAACTAAAGCACGAATCAGCAGTAAAGCTGAGACAAAAGAAACAATAATGCCTGTTGCCAATACGATCCAATCTTGTTGTCCATCAAACACATGTGCACTTTGGTACAAATCTAAAAGACCCGCACCAATAATTACTGGAATACCCAAGAAGAATGAAAACTCAGTCGCCGCTTTACGCGATACACCTAAGAACATCGCGCCAATAATGGTTGCCCCCGAACGTGATGTACCTGGGATTAAAGACAGCACTTGAATCAGACCAATCCACATCGCATCTTTCACACTTAGGTCTTCAACTTCATGCACGCGCTCTTGTGGTGGATGCTTTTCAATCCAAATAATAATCAAACCACCCACAATCAGACCGATGGCAATGGCAATATCATTAAATAAAAGCTCTTTCACCGTCTGACCTAAGGTCAAACCAATCAGCACAATAGGAATCGACGCTAAAATGAGTCCAACTCCGAGACGACGACCTTGGGGCTCGCCACTAAAAATGCCCGTTGCCGCCCCCCACAAACGTGCCCAATATTCATAAATAACGGCTGCAATTGCCCCCATTTGAATGGCAATCACGAAGACATCACTTTTTTCTTTGGTCCAAAAATTCATGAGTTCAGAAGCTAAAATTAAATGTCCTGTACTTGAAATGGGCAAAAACTCGGTAATACCTTCAACAATACCCATAATTGCTGCTTTGAGCAGCAGTAAAAGATCCATAAAAAACCCTAATTATGCTTTACCCTGTTCTGGGATTTTTTTCCAAGCGTTATCACGCAAATAGACTGGAAGTGCCAATTCAGCACTGACCCATTGTTGTTGCTGTGCAAACTTGCGTGCAATTGTGGCAATATCTTGCGCACTTGCGCTGATATCTTTGTATTGTATTTGTGATGGGTCAATTAAGGTTGCGCCTGAACCGACTAACGTAAAGCGAGCATAGGCCGTCGCATCAGCATAGTTTAAAAGTTGCTCTTCATTGGTCGCTTGCATGATGCCGTCTGCATCTAATTGAAAACTTGCAATATAGACCTCACTCATTCGCGCATCTAAAACTGCTGTTACTTCCATTAATCCATGTACACGATGAGCAGCTTGAGCCAGAGCCTGTAAAGTTGAGACAGGAACCACAGGTAAATCATTTGACCATGCCAAAGCTTGAGTCACTGCGGCATTAATACGAACGCCACTAAAAGAACCGGGACCACGGCTAAAAGCGATACAAGATAAATCTTCTGTCTTTAAACCCAACTGTTGAAAACCTAGCTCAATCATTGGAAGAATCGTTTGCGTTTGTGCTTTTGCGCGCGTATCCAATTGGAAAAAAAGTTCTTGATTTTCATCTACAATAGAGACGGAACACTGCTCATTTGCAGATTCCAATGCCAGCACTTTCATGCACAACCTTAATGATTTAATCTATAAAAACGTGGCTATGATACTCCACTCAAAAGCACTAGGCGAGTTGTTCTCAAAGTAGATATAAAAAAGCCTAGACAAATCTAGGCTATACTTTAAAAAGCAGATTTATAAATGTGCAGGCTCTAAGTCCATAAACTGTTTAAAGTGTTCAGCATAGTGCAAGGCACTCATTTTTAATCTGGCTGCCGCTGCTTCATCCAAAGTTTTGACGACTTTACCGGGTGAACCCATGACTAGGGAATTATCTGGAATGACTTTACCCTCAGGAATCAGTGCATTGGCGCCAATAATACAATTTTTTCCAATCACGGCATTGTTTAAAACCACCGCATTAATCCCAATCAGACTGTTATCCCCCACGGTGCAACCATGCAACATAGCTTGATGCCCAATGGTGACATAATGACCAATATTCATTTCAATTCCAGCATCGGTATGTAAAACTGCATTTTCCTGAACATTGGTAAAGTCACCCAAACGAATACTACAATTGTCTGCACGTACGACTGCTCCAAACCAAATACTGACCTGCCGTCCCAATTGAACTTGGCCAATCACTGTGGCATTTTCAGCAACCCAACCATCCCAAGGTTGATACGTGGCTTGCGGTGCATGATCTTTAAATTTGTACAGCATATCTCTTCCTTAAAATATTAAACTTACTTGGGCAACCGAAATGTCGGTGAATTGACTAAAAATGGCCATTCTTTATGGTAGTCCAAACCATATTGAAACAATGCAACTAGCATGCGTGCAGTGAGCCCCCACACAATTTCATTTTCCACCCGCATACTGGGGAAATAGAGCGACTGATGAGCAAAGCGAACTTCATAAGGCACCGCAGGTACTTCCATCAGTTGTTTTAACGAGGCAAAAAAAATACGATCAATTTCTGTCGGTTGAGCCACCAGTTCAACTTCAGGTGGAATCAGGCCAACTACGGGTTTAACAAGCATGCCATTACGGGCTTTTTGCATCGGCAAATCACCTAATAACTGTACATCAAAAGGATTCAATGCCGTTTCTTCATAGGCTTCACGTAAGGCGACGACAATATTACTGGTATCTTGAGGGTCTCTTTTTCCCCCTGGAAAAGAGACCTCTCCAGCATGATTAGACAAATAAGCTGAGCGACGAGTCAGTAGAACTTTGGGATTTGCTTCATTGGTGATCGCGATTAACACAGCTGCATCTGCCGATTTAATTTTTCTTGAAAACCGTAATTGTTGTTGCAATATGTGTGTTAATGAGTGTTCATCCATTCCACGTCATCTCTAATCTTTCTTTTTTTCATCATAGCTGAATTTCATACTGAAAAAAGAGAAATGATGCCAAAATTTAATTTTTCAGTTATGCTGAGTCTGAACTTTATCATTGATGATGAATATGGACTTTTGTAGCAATTGTGGGCAGAAAACAACTGAACAAATCCCTCTTGGTGACCATCAATTGCGTCGTGTTTGCACCTCATGTAACGCTATTCATTATGTTAATCCTAAAGTGATTTGTGGTGCACTTGCACTTTGGGAAAATAAAGTCTTATTATGCCGTCGTGCCATTGAACCACGTTATGGTTTATGGACCTTACCCGCAGGTTATATGGAATTGTTCGAAACCATGGAGCAAGGCGCTGCACGTGAAACGCGAGAAGAAGCTGAAGCTGAGGTAGAAATCGAACAATTGTATTGTATGTACAATATTCCACGTATTGGTCAAATTTACGTTTTATTTAAAGCCAATTTAGTAGATGGTAAATTTGGTGCAGGCGAAGAAAGTATTGAATGCCGTTTATTCGAAGAACATGAAATACCATGGTCAGAGCTAGCTTTTCCTAGTGTTGAACATACATTACGCCATTATTTTGCTGACCGTAAAAGTAATCTATTTACGATGCATCTTGAAACACTGGGCACACGTTTAGACCATACTGGTTAATGCTCATAGAAATAAAAAAAGCCCATCAGTGATGGGCTTTCATCTTTATACGGGGTTATTTCTGTAAGACACGATAACAATCTGCTATCTCAATAGAAACATCACCTTCACGGAAAGCTGCTGCTGCGCGATTGGCAATATTATTTTTCTCATAATACGCATTTAAATACGATTTGTAGATATTGGTCCATTTCACACCCGCACCACCAAAATCACTAAGTGAAATATAAGCACTTTCATTGGCATTTGCAGAGAGTAAATTCGCCAAATTAATACGTGCCCCACCACTCACTGTAGAGCTTTGTTTCCCATTACTATCTACGTCAGTAACAATATTCGTATTTACACCAATAGCCACACCATCAATGCTTTCAAATGTTGGATTTGCCAATAGAATTCGGAACGTTACGGCTTTATTTGTTGTATCGGTTGCCCCTAATGTCCCAATCCGATATTGCACTTGATTGGTACCAGTCATCAGCGTTTCACTTGTGCTGGTCAGTGGTGTGCAAGCTGTTGCCTTATTGGTATTGGACTGCATATCGGTACGAATATCTCCCGACTCATCAATTGCAATTCCTAAAGTCACTTTTTCACTCGAATCTTTGCCAGTAAAAATCAAATTAGCATAAAGCGGGAAAATATATTTCTGACCAGATTCAACATTATTTTTAGACTTAAAAACATCATTATCTAAATAGCCAATCGGGAAAATCTTAAATACATCAAAGGAACCCTTAAAAGTATCCGTACCATAATTTTGTTGCCATAAACCATAAGAAGATGGGCTACCTGTTGTCGACTTCGTAAGTTGCTTGTAGAAACTCTCTGTTCCAGCAATCATATAATCGTTAAAAAGCTTGCCCTGATTAATGGTAAAGTCACTAGAATCTGGGTCACTCAAATTAAATTTAAAGGGTTGTTGAATGCTTTTAGTCAACGGGCTAATCCACGATGTTTGCGCCAATGCATTCATTTTGACTGGTTCAATATTTTTCAATAAATCAACAGTGACACTCGTTGCCAAATCGCTCCCTAGTTGTTGTTTTAATGGACCACGCCACTGTACCCCTGAGCCAAAAGTATAACCTTGCCGATCGGTTAAGATTAAAAAACTACCAATTAAATGACGAAGGTTGGCGGGATTACTTTTACAGTCAGTAGCATTACATCCATATAAGCCTTGCGGTAAGCCAATCCCTGTACTTTCAGACAATGCATTTGTAAAGATTGGAAAGTCGGCTTGATAAGTCGCTGAATTATTCATCAGAACCAATGTTTGCACCACTTTAAAAGCATCATCATTACTAATTTGACTGACATCTATCCATAGTTTAATTTTATCTGCATAAGCTCCTGACACATAATCATCTGCAGAAATAGAAGCTAAAAGTTTAGAAAGCTCTTCTTTCTTAGCAGTTGGGATACTAAAAGGTTGCACATCTCCAGCTACCCCTGCACTACGCTCTATTCCAAGTGCCTGAAAAATTTTTGCTAAAGACATCGCAATTTGTACAGTTTTATCTGCTGGACTTAAACTCGTTGCAGCTATATCACTATTGATAGCTTTTGCCATATTTAAAATACTGAGGCGGGGAAGAGCCGCTGAAACAGTACTTACATTACCAATCTCAGACAAGGGAACTGTACCAAGTTCAACTTGCTTATCTGAACTTCCTGTCAAGAAAAAATGAACTTTGTCGCCTTCAGAGCAACGCCCTGTTGCTGCATTGGTTTTCGGTTCTATGAGTGTGATATAGGTATTATCAGGATCGCTACTACAAACAAAATTGATCCCATCAATAGGATAGTCTAAAGCAAACTCAACACAATTTTTGTCCTGAACTAAGCAACTGCCATTAACAGAATTCACGTGGTTTGGCTCTGATTTCACATTTGCACTTTCACCACCACAACCCGTCAACGCAACCATCAAGGTGGACAAAGTAAACGGCCATAACATTTGTTTTTTCATTTTCGTACTCTATTTATTTTTAGCGAATTGCGATGAGTTTTAACTGTCCATGATTGGTTAACACTTTATGCTCAACATCTATAGCTGAGGAAAGTGGGGTCAAAAGTAAATAATGACTTTGCTCAGGTACATGTAGAGTTCCTGCGATCATTCCATGAGATAACATTGAAGATGAGTTCTCATCGTTTTTAAATCCCCCCGCTCCCTCAATGACACAGGCCTTTTCATCTAAAAACACAGCAAAAGGCCAATAAAAGGTGGGATCATTTTGTCTTGAGGCATAAGAATTCAATTGTATATTTTGAACATTGTTCTCAATTTTGATAATTTCGAACTCAAATTTTTCTTTTAACGGTTTTTTTGGCCAAACGTTAATATCATGATTAACCTGCAAAGTTTTGGCTTTTTCCACCTTCTTATCGTTAAAACAAATTTGTCCCAAACTCTCAATCGTGTCTTGTTTAGGCATTCTGTAATATGTCGATGCAAGCACAATCGGTACTAAGTTTTCTTTTTGTTTCGGTTTTAATATGGAGTTCAGAACAGACTTACTTACCCCTTTTTCTCGTTCAATAACCTGAAAACGGGTAGCTCCTGTTTTATGGTCAATGACCCCCTCAGGCATAGTATAAAAACGTTTTTTACCCTCCAAATTAAATTCACGATCTTCCAAATATTCATTTCGTACATACTCGGTACCATCCATTTGGTTAAACATTGTTGACGGTACAGGTGCCACTTCATTGGCTACCGCAGCTGTGGTATTTGCTTTGATCACAACAGGTTGAGTTATTGGTAAAGCCTCTTGCTTTGCCTTTATCAACGGGCTTTGCTCGACCGTTTTTTGCTGTCCTTGAAATTGGTTTTCATGCTGTAGCTGTTCAGCATGAGGAGGAACTGAGGGATCTACTTGTTTCACTCCAGGAACACCCTTAGCTTGGGTTACACCTGCTTTAATCGTATGTGCTTGCTGTTTAATCACTTGTTGTTGAGGTTTCAATGGTACTGACTGTGGTGAAGATGTAGATAGACTAGGCTGAGGTATGACTAGATTTACCTCAGGCTTCATAACGTCTATACGTTTGGTTTCTTGCAAGGGTGGCTTCGCTTGTACCTCATTTGCTTTGCGTTGAACAACCATCGGTCTTCCATCTGGACCAATAATCGTAAAAAACTCGCCCGCAAAACCAATACTAAAAGCACAGCTCAAGATATAAAATGATGTAGACAATAAAATCCGTTTTCTTGTATTCAATGTGCTTACCACCTTGATCTATAGTTCAACCCTAAAATCGTAATGGTTGTATCTGTTTTTACATTCAAACCCGCGTATGGATTTAATAAAATATTATTCACCCCAGTTTGGTTCGCTAAACTACTGGTATTTGCTGGAATTTTATCTCGGCTTTGTAAAAATCCAATCGACAAATCCACATCGGTATCTGCATCAAACCGATAACCTACACCTAAACCAAACAAACGTGCATTATTAATAGGAACCATAGTGTTTCGCTTACCATCTGGAATTGCACTGGTGCGTGGCTCATAACCAGCGCGGAGCTTCAAACGGTCTGTAACGGAATATTCAAGCCCAATACCATAGTTCCATGGTGACTCAAACTCTAAAGGCAGTGCCAAACTATTATCTGTAATATTTGCCGAAAGCAGTTTTGCAATTTTGAGTGCTGAAACTTCACGATCGAACTCAAACTTAAACTTATTCCATGCTCTATAATCAGTCCAACCGACATCAATATTCACTTGTAAATCAGGTAAAAGCTTATACTTAATCCCTGTTTGGAAATGTGCAGGATATTCCAACTCCATTGACACTAAACCAGACTCACTTGCTGGTATAGAGTTTGGAAAACTTAAAATTGCAGCTAAAATTTGCCCTGTCGGGGATGACATTAAACCGTTAATCAACTCACGTGGTGCTTTCGTATTTTCAATGTGATAGCGACCTTTCATCCTCATTTTGGCAGCACTCTGATAAACCACACCAAAGCTAAAGTCTTCTGTTGGCTCCCAAAGCACACCTAGGTTATAGGATGGACTCAGTGTCTGCTCAACTGAAAGATCTAATTTTCCAAAAAGCCCAAAAGGATTCATTCCCTCTTTGGCATTACACATACCCAATAATAAAATATCGGTAATCACATCTGAATTTTCTTTGAATGGTGTACATACAACATCATCTATCATTCTTAGCATCCCAATTAACTCATTGGGAAAACGCAAATCATTTTTCAATGCTAGTGCTTGATATGACATACCGATTGAACCACCAATCGAAAGTTGATCATTGATTTGATAAGCCATAGATGGAGATAAATATGTAATCCGCTCTAACGCAACCTGTTGCCCCATAAAGTTACCAGGATTGCCATCTTCAGCCCCAAAGCCTGCAATTAAAGGTGCATACATTGCGGTTGCAAATGTCATTTTGGATCCAGGAGGGGTATAGGCAATACCCGCCGTAGGGGCAGCAACTGGCATACCTTTACCTAAGTCCACCATTTTCTTTAAGCCTGGGACATATAGGCTTGGGTATTCAACATCTCCTCGAACTGAGCCTTTAAAATCAGTACAAATATCAGCATCAACCTCAGGTCCATCGTTACAGACCATTGGGTCATCAGAATAACCAAAAACGTTATAACCAGCTGGAACAGTAAATTCTCGCTCGATATTAAAATCAGCAACAATTCCTTGTACATCTGTCTGCAAGCCTTCAATCTTGGTTAAGGCTGCTGGGTTAAAATGAATCGCACTGATTCCAGGAGGATCAGCGGTCACAGCATTCCCCATGGACAAAGAGCGAATATCAACTGATAGGTTTTGCCCCAAAGCGGCAAAGGTAACACTAGAATAGCCCGTTAATAATATGGCAGACACCAAAGGGCTAAGTCGAAGATTGTTCATACGACTGCCCTTTTATTTAAGCTTTTTTCCAAAACCAAGAATATCTAACGGGAAAGATAAACCGAGTGATACATCAGGTGCATCTTCGGTCAAACCTAGACCGACCGTGCCATTCACAATTGTTTCAGGTGAAACACGTACCCCAAGTGAAATAGCAAACGTTGAACTGGTTTGATCTGCTGGGGAATAACTTTCACCAGAGCTATACTTAAACTCCGCACCCGTATTGAAACTCTGTTGGTAGGACATTGTCATTGATACATCGTAGTTAAACGAGTAAGCAAAACCTACGGCAAAACCACCACTAATTCCAGGTTCAAATTCTTCAATCACGCGGCTACCACGGCGCTGATCTAAACCAGACTCTTTAAAACCATAGTTAGCAGAAACGGAGGCAAACAACACCACAGGATCAATATACTTACGTGTACTTGCTCCAACACCTGCCGAATAATATCCTTTACCCGTTGCTAAGTCTGAAGTGGCATTAATTTCATAAGGACTATCGCCTGTTTTAGTCGAAATATTACCGAATAAAATCAAAGGTAGACGACCAGCTTTAAGTGGGAAGGGTTCCCAACGAGCACCAAAAGAAATATCCCCTAGCCCAGCCGTAGAGGTATCTTTTAATAAATCTGTTTTAGCAACCAAAGGCAATGAAGCCGTTAAGGTTAAGTTATCTCTCAAACCATATTGGGCTGTGAAGGTATTGGTCAAACTATGAGTTGCATTTTCTTGGACACGAAGCTGATAAAGCTGTCCTTGTGCCATTTCCAGATCGAGTTGAGTATCTCGGTAGTAGGTATAATCAATGTCGTAATAAGATGAAATTTCACCTTGTTTAATCAATGAATATTGACGTTCATTAGAAGTAAATACTTCTTGAAGATTCGTCTCTTTGGTTGCATCTCCTTCCTGTTGTTGTAAAGCAGAAGAAGCTGCTTGCTCATTACTGCCACTCTGAGCAACCACTTGTGCTTCAGATACAGTAGTATCTTGAGGCTGAACAGTCGCTTGTTCTACTGCAACATTCTCATTGACAGCTTCATAGCCCCCCAAAGTTGGTTCTTCTGCTGCATAAGCCACCCCAAGAATCATCTGCACACTTACTGCGAGCAGTGTCTTATTCATCCATTTATTCATCATTGTCCCTTTACCTACCACCAATTGTTCTTGTTTTAATTTTTTTCACACTTTATTTGTTTTTGTAATAAAGCCTGAGAAAATTATATGTCGGCTGTCCATAGTATTCCGACTCTTTATTTTTATTGCGCTCTAGGCGAATTGTTGAGGCCCGATCAGCTATTTTTCCCATGTAATGTTGAGGGTATTGGATATCGACCAATGCATAACGATTGACAGTAGCATCATCGACATGTCGCATATCAGCCTCTTGTAAAGCCAACATATTTTTTCGTTTCTCAGGGGCTACATTAATTAAAAACAGTGTGTTGTTTTCCCAAATATCCTTAAAACGCTGCTCATCAAAACTAATGTTTCCCAGTGCAGGATCAGCAACATACACTCGACCATCTTTATAGCCCTTATACACAACAAAGTGCTTAAAACCGGCATAAGAAATTGGAACAATTGCGGGTTGACCCTGTTTAACCAGATCCTCAAACTCCCCTTTATATCCTCCACTTTCTAGACCAAGTGCGGTCACAAAACGCTTCATATCCAATAAAGAAAAACTACGACGTTCAATGATGCGCTCATACTCCCCATAGCGAAGCAAGCCATCCATAGTTTGCTGTTCTGTAAGTTGAGCACCGACATAACCATTAATGAGTGTCGTCAGTGCAGCTGAACCACAACTATAGTCATAGGCTTGACGAACAATCCCTCGAAATTGGTCTTCGACAGCAGGATTAATTAAGACTGGTTCATGGTGCATTCTTGTAAAAGATGCATTCCGAGAATCTAGAACTTCAGTATAGTAAACCGCTTCCGCAGGTTTCTTCTTTATATCAAAGGCTTCGGTGGCAAAGTAATACATCATTGCTGAGCCCAATGCGATCTCTAACATAGCTTTTACTTTTTTTAATAATTTAGGCATCCCGCCCATTTTTTGTTTTTAGAGTTAATACTCTATATCCATACATTCAAGAAGATACTGCGTTTTCTTAAAAAAAAATAGTCTTTTTTGTATTTTTTATGAATATATTTTAGAAAAAAAGCGCGTGAATTCACGCGCTTTTTTTAGTTCTAAGCTTAGTGCCCAGAAATAGTAATCACAGCACCTGGCATATATACACCAGCAGCAGGACTAAAGTATGTTTGCATACCTTGAACTTCTACATCACCAATTGACGCAGCACCACGGCTACCTAAATGCACACCTTTAACATAAGTATCGTGCGCACCGCTTGTGCTAATCATACGAATATAGCCCTTATTCGCACCTTCTTCACCAATCACGCTAATTTTTTGATTTAGCGTTAAATCAAGAGAATTAGCATCTGCAACTTTAATACTTTCAACAAAGATTTCACCTGCAGCACGTGTTGCTGTTTTTGTTGAGTTATCTAAGATACCCAAGTCTTTAATTTCTAAACCACCCACCATCGTTGCGTTCAATTGGATCATTGCGCCTTGCGGTGCAGCACCCAATTGGATATTTGCGGACATTGGACCCGTTTTAAGTGATAAGCCACTTAAGATTGGGTTTACAGTACCTGTACCACCACGACGGATAGATGTTGCCCCTGTAGTTGGTATATCAGCTGAAGCCACGACACCAATTTGACCAATTTTAATATCTAAACCAGAAACTTGAGCTGCAACGTTAATAAATGCATTACCGCCGTTTGCATCAGAGTCAATTTGCAGATCAGCCAAGTTACGAGAAGGCAGTAAGTATGCTCCCGCGTTGTCATAGTTTGCACCGATAATAATACCGTGATTTTCGAGCACATCACCCGCTTTACCATTTCCTTGAATCACAATAGCACCAGCTTTGGCAGTACCGCCATTTGCAACTGCTAGACCATCATTATCGTGGACAAAGACTTTACCAATTTCGATTTTAGAAATACCGATGCCGATATTTAAACCATCTTGACCTGTAGCGGCACTGAGCGAAGCGTCATCCATTGCTTGCATTGCCATTGCATTTGCACTGATTGCCATTGAAGAAACTAAAGCAAGTTTAGTAATAATTTTCATCTTGTTCCTCTCCTAAGAGCTTTATTTTTGTGATACCAGTCACTCGATGTTAATTACTGTTTTTTTTATTTTGACCCAGTATCAACATCTATCCTTGAGTGACCTAACTGCCAGAACTAAGTTATATGTGCGTGCTTTTTTGATCAACTGCTGTTGGTCGTAATCCCCAGCTTACCGATAAACGGTATTTACGCTGTGCACATACTCACAATGCGGTAAAATAGCCTGAATTTTTTGACTCTATTTGCGTTAGCATGACTCTAAACCCATCATTTAAAAAGACAATCTGTGATTCTAGCATTTCAGTATCAAGACTATTGCATGCCTTGAATGATCTCACGCAGTTAGTCTATTTACAAAATGTAGATGCACCTGTCATTGCTTTCCTGCCTGAGCGTTATCAAGTTTTTCAGGAAAAACAGCACTTTTTCTTTCAACGTACTGCTGATTTTTGTTACATATCTGATGATCAGGCAAGTGAACTTTCTACCGAAATCAAACCAATATCTACTTCCAAAACAGATTCTTTCAATGGGGGGATCATTGGATTTATTAGTTATGATTATGCAGCACAAAAACAAATTAACATTCAAATAAAGTCTCAACCCAGCTTATTTTTAGGGCTATATAGCACTTATCTCAAATGGAGCAATGCAGGCTGGGTCTTTTATAGTACAGATCCGCAAGCAGAACGTATTTTCAGCAAAATAGAACAATGCATCAGTACAATGCCTGTTCTTCCCTCGCCTTTACAGCTTCAATCCACATGCCAAGCTCGCTGGACCCAAACCCAATACCAGCAGGCATTTCAGCAGGTGCAAGAGTACATTAAAGCGGGCGATTGCTATCAAATTAATCTCACACAAGAATTCACAGCTAACGCAGAAGGTCAGTTACTCAGCGCCGTTGAGCATTTTTGGAAACTCACGGATGCACCCTATTCAGGATACTTACGTCTTGATGATTTTGAACTTCTAAGCTGCTCTCCTGAACTGTTTATCGACTTTAAAGAACAGCGGAAAATTGTCACAAAACCAATTAAAGGGACAATGCCCCGCTATGCAGATCCAATATTAGATGAACAATCAAAACAACGTTTGATGGCTTCAGAAAAAGACCAAGCTGAAAATGTAATGATCGTAGATTTATTGCGAAATGATTTAAGCGTTTATGCTGAAACAGGTTCAGTCAAAACACCTAAGCTGTTTAATATTGAAAGTTTTAACCAAGTCCACCACATGGTCAGCGAAGTTGAAGCCACACTTAGAGCAGATATTCATCCCTTTGATGTTTTACTCTCTGCACTGCCCGGTGGCTCAATTACAGGTGCACCTAAAATTCGGGCTATGCAAATTATTGACGAGCTGGAAAGTGCTCCACGTGGAGCGTACTGCGGTTCAATGGGGTATTTTAATTTCGATGGTACGGGCTCTTGGAACATTCTGATTCGCTCAATCCAAAAATCACAGGACAAACTTTCACTTTGGGCTGGTGGCGGAATCACCATTGCATCAGAGTGTGAGGCTGAATATCAAGAATGCTTTGACAAGGTCTCCGCCCTTCTTAATTTACTCAATACCTTTGTAAAACAGGATGTCGAATAGCCACCAAAATAAAAAAGTGAACCTTCACATCAATGACGGTTCACTTTTTCCACGGGCAAATTCACTGAAAAGTTATTTTAAAATATCATTTTTCAATGTATCGACAAGACGCTGATTTTGTTCATCAGTTCCAACCGTGATACGTAAAAACTGGTTAATACGCGGTTTATTGAAATAACGTACAATAATACCTTGTTCGCGTAATTCAGCCGCTAATTCACCTGCATCTTTGCTCGACAATGATGCAAAGATAAAGTTGGCACTCGATGGCAAAACGTTAAAGCCCAGCACGGTCAATTGTTCAACCAATCGTTCACGACTCTTTATGACTTTTTGATTTTGTGCTTCGAAATAAGCTTGATCTTCAAATGATGCAACCGCAGCGGCAATCGCAAAACGGTCCATCGGATAAGAGTTAAAACTGTTCTTCACCGCTTCTAAGGCAGCAATCAAATGCGGCTGAGCAATCGCAAAACCTACACGTAAGCCTGCCAATGAACGAGATTTTGAAGTCGTTTGACACACCACCAAATTCTCATATTTTTCCACCAAACTGACCGCAGACTCTGCACCAAAATCCACATAAGCTTCATCAATCACCACGACTGAATTTGGGTTAGCTTGAAGTACTTCCTCAATAGCTACCAAACCGATATCTATACTGGTTGGTGCATTTGGATTGGTGATAATAATGCCACCATTGGCTTGCTTATAGTCATCCACCACGATTTCAAAGTCATCATTAAGTGGCAAAATTTTGGTTTTGACTCCAAAAAATTGGCTATAAACAGGATAAAAACTATAAGTAATATCTGGATAAAGCACAGGCAGCTCTTGCACAAAAAAAGCTTTAAAAATATGCGCTAAGACCTCATCTGAACCATTGCCGACAAAGACATTTTCAACGGCAACATGTTGTTGTTTCGCAATCGCCTGCTTTAACGCAGAAGCATCTGGATCTGGATATAAACGCAGTACATCTGCAGAATTTGCCAAGACCGCTTGAACTGCTTCCACTACTTTTGGTGAAGGTGGATATGGGTTTTCGTTGGTATTGAGCTTCAATAAGTTTTGAATTTTCGGTTGTTCACCTGGTACGTACGGTTCTAATTCGCGTACTTCAGGGCTCCAAAAACGCATTTGTTCTGTAGTAATGTTAGACATTGTCTATCTCATTTATGCACTCAACTTACTTTTCTGTAAGCCCTTTCCTTCTAGGAGAGGATTTGGGAAAGGTTTATGATGTCCCAAACTGAATTAAATATTTTCCCCTCTCCTAACCTCTCCCATAGGGAGAGGAACATTCATTACTGAACAAATGAGGGATCTAAATTTATATTATTGATAACGATAACGTGCTGAACGCGCATGCGCATCTAAGTTTTCTTGTTGCGCTAAGATATCCGCAGTTTTCGCCAAAGTTTTCACACCTTGCTCAGAGCACATAATCAAACTTGAACGCTTTTGGAAATCATAGACACCCAGCGGCGAGGAAAAGCGTGCTGTACCTGAAGTTGGCAAAACGTGGTTTGGCCCTGCACAATAGTCACCAATCGCTTCTGGGGTATAACGCCCCATGAAGATTGCGCCTGCATGGCGAATATCTTCGGCCATTTCCTGCGCTTCGTCTAGGCAAAGCTCTAAATGCTCAGGCGCCACTTGATTAATCAGTTCAACAGCTTCGGCACGGTCTTTCACAAGCACCAATGCACCACGGTTGGCGATCGAAGTACGTGCAATCTCCGCTTTAGGTAAAGCTTGTAAATGTGCTTCAATCGCTTGTTCTACGTCATTTAACAACTGTGCATCTGGCGTGATAAATACAGCTTGCGCCACAGTATCGTGCTCAGCTTGAGACAATAAATCCATCGCCAACCATTCTGCATTATTCACGCCTTCAGCATAGACTAAAATTTCAGACGGCCCTGCAATCATGTCGATACCGACCTGACCAAATACTGCACGCTTCGCTGCAGCCACAAAACGGTTGCCCGGCCCTGTAATTTTATCCACCGATGGAATCGTTTCTGTACCATAAGCTAATGCTGCAACTGCTTGTGCCCCACCAATAGTGAAGACACGATGCACACCAGCTAAATAAGCGGCAGCCAACACCAGCGGATTCAACTCGCCGTTTGGTGCAGGTACAACCATAATAATTTCAGGTACACCTGCGACATGTGCAGGTACAGCATTCATCAATACTGACGACGGATAAGATGCCAAACCGCCCGGTACATAAATCCCGACACGGTCGAGTGGTGTGACCTTTTGTCCGAGCGTATTGCCCAAGGCATCCACATAAGTCCAGCCTTCTTGCTTCTGTGCTTGGTGAAACTCACGAATACGATTTGCTGCAAGCTCTAAAGCTTCGCGAACTTCGCTACTCAAACCATCAAAAGCGGTTTTTAATTGTTCTTGGGTCAGCTCTAAATCTGAGAATTGATGCGCGGGATGTCGATCGAACTGTTGAGTGAGTTTAAGAACATGAGCATTACCATGCTGACGGACATCAGCAATGATTTGATCTACGGTTTTTAAAAGTTCTGGGTCACTCACGGTTTCAAAAGCCAACAAATCAGCAAAGACTTGTTTAAAGTTCTGATCTTGAGTCGATAAACGTCGCATCAATTTATCCACAATGAAAATAAACGGAAGCTTTAGTTTACCTTGTTTCCTGTATTTTGTGGGCAACAATCCTGCAGCTTAAGATAGAGTTTAATGAAAAATTACTTTTAAGCGCATCGGCAAATAAGTAGAAATCTTATTTTTGAACTAGAATGATTTTAAGAATTAAAAGAATAGGTGAACGTTAATGACGATTACAGATATAGCCCAAAGCTTTTCCATCGGGCAATTCAGCCAAGTTCAGCCGTATTTTTCACAAAATATTGTATGGGAAATCATCGACGAGCGACAGCTCTCAGGCATCGACCAAGTTCTAAAACATTGCCACTCTATTGAAAATTATTTTAAGCGCATATCGCATGAGTTCCAAATCCAAGCGGTTCATCAAGTAGCTCATCATGTAATTATTCAAGGTGAAGCGCAATTCCATGATGCCAAGCAGACATCCCGAATTTCTGCTTGTGATGTCTATAACTTTGATGCTTTAAATCAACTGGTTCAAATTCAATCCTATTGTATTTCAATCCAATAAAAATATTAAAAATGAGTACGCACAAAAAAACCGCCATCATAGATAGCGGTTTCTTTAAACACAAAAGATCAACTTACTTATTCTTTAATGCTTCACGCTCAGCCACAGCTGTTTCTAACTGTGCAAGAATTGGATTTAACAATGCTTGCTTACGCTTGAAACTTGCCTTGTTCACGATCAAACGTGAAGAGACTTTACAAATTTCTTCCAAAGGTTCTAAACCATTGGCACGTAAAGTATTCCCCGTATCAACCACGTCAACAATGTAATCACCTAAACCCACCAATGGCGCAAGTTCCATTGAACCATATAACTTAATCACATCGACTTGCTCACCTAAGCTTGCATAGTACTGACGGGTTAAATTTACATATTTGGTGGCAATTTTTAAACGCCCTTTAGGACGCTCCATGCCAACTTTACCTGCGGTCATCAGTTTACATACTGCAATTTTTAGATCGAGTGGTTCATAAACGTTTTGCGCGCCATGTTCCATAAGCACGTCTTTGCCCGCAACACCGATATCAGCCGCACCATTTTCCACATAGGTAGGTACGTCAGAAGCACGTAAAATTAAAATACGGACTTGTTTATGGGTGGTGGGGAAAATTAACTTACGTGATTTATCAGGATCTTCCAGTAAGTTAATTCCAGCCGTTTCAAGTAAAGGCAGGGTTTCTTTTAAAATACGACCTTTACTCAATGCCAATGTTAAACCATGATCAAAATTGCCCATTACGTCAAAATTTGGATCATCGTTTCTCATATCGCTCATGAACTTACTCGCTTAATTTGGGCGCCTATACCTTGTAATTTCGCTTCGACATCTTCATAACCGCGATCAATATGATAGATACGATCAATCAGCGTCTCACCATCAGCAGCAAGTGCCGCCAACACCAGCGAGAAAGAAGCGCGTAAATCTGTTGCCATCACAGGTGCTGCAGAAAGTTTCTCTACACCCGTCACGACAGCATCATTACCCTCGACCTGAATATTTGCACCCATACGTGACAATTCAGGTACATGCATAAAACGGTTTTCAAAAATCGTTTCTGAAATGGTGGCAAAACCACGGCCAATGGCATTGACTGCCATAATCTGTGCTTGCATATCGGTTGGGAAGTCAGGATGTGGAAGCGTTTGGAAACTCACTGCTTTCGGGCGTTTACCCATCATATCCAGTTCGATCCAATCATCACCACGGGTCACTTCTGCGCCCATTTCTTCAAACTTTTCTAAAACAGATTCCATCAACGTTGGATCAGTATGTGTAGTTTTTACACGACCACCTGTAATGGCCGCAGCAGCCAAATACGAACCCGTTTCAATCCGGTCAGCAACTACAGCGTATTCACAGCCATGTAGTTTTTCAACGCCTGTTACCACTAAGGTATCAGTGTCTAAACCTTCAATTTTTGCACCCATCGCGATCAACATTTTCGCAAGGTCAGTAATTTCAGGTTCACGTGCCGCATTGCGAATCGTAGTTACACCATCTGCCAATGCCGCAGCCATTAAGATATTTTCGGTACCACCTACGGTCACCATATCAAAAACGACTTCGCCACCTTTCAGACGTCCATCGACTTTAGCGTGTACATAACCCGCTTCAACTTCAATTTCTGCACCTAAAGCTTCTAAAGCTTTTAAGTGTTGATCGACTGGACGCGAGCCAATCGCACAGCCCCCCGGCAAAGATACTTTTGCACTACCATAGCGCGCCACCAACGGACCAAGCACTAAAATAGATGCACGCATGGTTTTCACCAACTCATACGGTGCAAACTGATTGTCCAATGTTGAAGTATCTGCAGTGACCGTATCCCCTTCATAGGTCATGGTAATCCCTAAACCACCAATCAACTGCACTAAAGTATTCACATCTTTTAAATGTGGCACATTGGTAAGCTTGGTTGGAGTTTCAGGCAAAATCATTGCTGCAAGCAAAGGCAAAGCAGCATTTTTAGCACCCGAAATACGGACTTCACCTTCGAGCTTAGTGCCACCTTGAATTAAAAATTTATCCATCTAGTATTAAGCTCCGAATAAGCTTGCTTTACGCCATTCTTCTTTAGTCATTGCACGAATAGTCACCGCATGCACTTCGCCACTTGCGATATAAGAATTTAATGGTGCATAAACAGCTTGCTGACGCGCAACAGGACGCTTGCCTTCGAATTGATCATCGACAATACGTAAGTCAAACTTTCCGCCTTGCCCACTAACTGCAACCTCAGCTTCAGGAAAAGCAGCTTTTAAAATTTCAGTGAGCTGTTCACTATTCATCACAAAGACCTCTTATAGGACCAACGGTGTAAAAACCTGCCATTTTACTATAAATCTGAAAAATAAAGCATTAGACCCATACACTTTATATATAAAAAAAGAGGTTCAAAAAAACCTCTTTTTGCTTAAAAATCAAACTAAATGGCAATAGGTTGGTAAACTTGCTGCATTTTACGATGCTTATCGAGCTGTCTTTTGAGTTTTTCTGATAATTTTTTAATCGACGTATACATATCATCTGCTGAAGCCTGAGCAAAAAATTCAATGCCCGGTAAACGGATAATTGCTTCTGCAATATGATTGCTACTGCCTTTTTTAGTATGTTTATCGACCTGATGATCTTTGGTCAATTTTACCTGCATACTGTTCACTTGATCAATATGCTTGGTCATTTCTGCAAACTTGCAGCGAATAGTATCTTCAATAGCTGGGGTAATGCTTAAATGGTGTCCACGAATTGTTATTTGCATATATCTATCCCTCACCTTCATTAGGATTAATGAGGAAAAGCCAAGACGATTTAATGACTGCAAAACAACCAGTGCGTATAGAAACATCAAATCATTTTAGCCATTCCTTAAAGAAAAAAGAGGTTCATTATGTTGTCATAATGAACCTCTAGAATAGTCAGATTTTAAATTTTAGATCAAGACTTTTCGTTCAGAAGATGACGGAATATGTAACGATTCACGATACTTTGCCACCGTCCGACGAGCAACATCAATCCCATCATCTTTTAAAAGATTGGCAATTGCATTGTCAGACAAAGGTTTACGAGCATTCTCTTCAGCAATCAATTTTTTAATCTTGGCGCGAATTGCAGTTGAAGATGCTTCGCCACCTGAAGTTGTACCGACATGACTTGAAAAGAAATATTTCAACTCGAACAAGCCGCGTGGCGTCAGCATATATTTATTTGTAGTTACGCGAGAAACGGTCGATTCGTGTAATTCTACCTCTTCGGCAATATCGCGAAGGACCAAAGGCTTCATGCCTTCAGCACCAATTTCTAAAAATGCGCGTTGATGTTCAATGATACACGTCGCCACTTTCAACAAGGTCTTATGCCGTTCGTCGACACTTTTAATAAAGTTTTTCGCATCCAACATCTGATTACGTAAGTACTGATTATCATCACTTTGATCAGCACGTTTAATCATATTGGCATAAAAAGAGTTAATACGCAGTTTAGGCATAATGTCTGGATTCAATGCCACTTGCCATTGCTCATTTTTCTTCATGACCACGACATCAGGAATTTGATAATCCGAGTCTTTATCTTCAAATTCCAATCCTGGATGTGCTTTTAAAGTTTTTAATAAATCCACTGCACATTTTAATTGCTCTTGATTCAGCCCTGTTTGTTTAATCAGTTTAGCCAACTCATTGGTAATTAACAGCTCATAATTTTTCAGTAAAATCATGGCATCATTTCGACAAACAGTTTGTACAGGCAAGGCTTCTAACTGCACCATTAAACACTCAGCCAAATTACGAGAACCAACACCCAATGGATCTAAACGCTGAATATGTTTGAGCACGACAACGACTTCATCATCTTCCACTTCATCGTCATAGTCCATACTTTCTAAAAGGTGCTGAACTGAAGTCGTAATTTCTGAAATATCGCTATCTAAAAATCCTTTATCATCTAATGAGTCAATAATGCAATAAGCAATCAACTGATCCACTTGCGAAAAATGCAAAAGATTAATTTGCTCGAGCATATGCTCTTTTAAACCCAAATGCCCTTGGCGGTTATCTTCACGCTCTTCAAATTCTGCCGCACCGAGACTTGTCGGCTGATGTGTATAAACATCATCCCAATCTGTATCGACAGGTAAATCATCAGGTAAATGGTCAGCATTCAGTTCATTGGTTAAGTCTTTCTTATCTACTTCTTGCTCTTGTACACTAGATAAGCTTTCCATTGAAGATTGTTCTTCTACTTTTTCTAAAAGCGGGTTGCTATCGAGTTGGATCTGAATTTCTTGTTCAAGTTCAAGGCTCGACAATTGAAGCAATCGAATAGCTTGTTGTAATTGGGGGGTTAGCGACAAAGAGTTCGCAACTTTCAATCCAACAGATAACTTCATAGATCCCTACTCTTTTATACAACTTTTCTAAAGCACGCATTACAAGCAATTTTTGTGCCGTTTTATTTTTTATAGCATAAAAAATTCAAAAAACCTACAAATTTTGAGCATATTATTTTACGCAACCTGAATAACACAACATCATGCTTTACACAGATTTTTATCAATTAAGAAAAAATAAATCATCCCATCCTATTTTAATAGACTCAACGCATACTTTCAGTTCGCTATAAGGGCCAATTAAATAAAAACATCATCGTCATTCAACTTTGTAAAAACCTACGTATAGATATTTTTTAAAGTAATTTACACAACTCAAAAGTATTATTAAGAACCTCAAACATAGCTGTAGAACATAATGCGTAAATTCAGCCTCCTATTTTGTAGATTGCACAGTATTGAGCACAGCGAAATCTACACTGTCAAATAAAGAAAGAAGCTATGCAAGACCACCTCGGATACGGACTTAGCACACGCGCATTAAAAAACGATGGTTTTTTCATTATTCTAGGTGCATCAATCAATATTAATTGGTTAACCGCCATCACAAAACACTCGAAATTACTGGATGCTTTAGTCATGTAGCCAAAACATACTGTGATATATCATCTGCATTGAAGCTGAACATCTTTCCTTAAACTCGCGTAAAACTATATAATTTGATTTGGAAAATATGGGCAGGATTTGGGTCAATGAAGCTACCAACAAATGCAATACTCCTAGCTATTCCGTGATCAGCTTATGTGTCCCAGTAAATATCCAATCACTAGTCTTGAGCGAAGCTAAATCCAATCAATCTAATTAAAAGCTTTATAAAATAAAAAAGCCTGAAATTCATCAAGCCCTTGTATTCACTTTCTAAAATTACAGACTTTTTAAATAGGAGGCAATTTCTAATTGTTCCGCCATTTCAGCCAGTTGTAATGCAGTATATTCACCTTTGTACTGAACATTTGCGCCTTTTTCAACCAGTAGTTTCACCACATCTAGATAACCATTTTCAGCAGCAGCTTGAAGCGCGCTATAGCCTTCATCATCAGTAGAATTCACATCTGTACCGCTGGCAAGACTTTTTTCAACTTCTGCCAACTCACCTAAAGATGCCCAATAAACCAATTCAGGTAAATGCAGTTCATCATCGCTTTCAGGGATTGGGGAGAATGAACTAAGTTTCATTAAACCACCTCAAAATTTAATTTTAGACCGAATATATAAAAGCATATTCATTAAAGGTAATCCAATCCATGTTTAAAAACTTTCTATAAATTTAATTAAGTTAATATTAGCCATAGAGACCATCAATAACTCGAAACATCATTTTTATTTATTTTTTGATAAACCTCTTCCCGATTCACTAACCGCATAATAAAAAAAGCCCCCTAACTTAATCGTTAGGGGGCTTTTGAATAATGAGCTGGCGATGACTTACTCTCACATGGCAAACGCCACACTACCATCAGCGCTAAGAGGTTTCACTTCTGAGTTCGG
>NZ_NEFZ01000013.1 GCF_002135205.1 Acinetobacter sp. ANC 4204
TTCAGTTAAAATCATTTAGTGACTTAAGGTCACAATTCTGGCTCATCAATTTTCTGACTAAAAATTCGCTCAAATAAACTTCGAGTAATTTCTACCATCAATCAATGAAATATTTTCGATCAATCAATCAGTAAAAATCCACACAAGTTGTTCTTCATAATCTCTTAATGATCTTCTCAATGGTTCGTCACCATCAAGCTAGGTCGGCTATATTACTCTCAATCTCTTAAAAGTCAACTGGTAATTTAAATTATTTTAAACTCTCCTTCTAAAACCCAACTCAATCAATTTTAACTAAGTTGCTGTTTTATCAGAAGTTTTAATCTTCATCACCGCCGATGGATGTGCATTCTACAGCATTTCTATCCCCTTGCAACACTTATTCTGAATAAATATTTTCACATGTTTACTTTTCAAACTCACATAAATTTAAGTTGTTGTTATTTATACTAAATTTATTTTATAAATTTTAACTCATTTTCATAACCACTTAAATTCAACCCGTGCGGTATATATTTTTACACCCTAACATATTGTTTATATTATATATTTTAAAAATCAACTCAATTGCTATCTTTAAACTGCTGTTTCCTCAGCCACTTTCTGTTGAATCTTTATTCAGCATGCTGTTTTATCAAACATTTTTTAACTTACAAAGCAAAACAGCCCATCTATTTCTAGACAGGCTGTTGCGATGATTACTCTATATTTTTAGAACTTCATACTGATACGTGCCCAATAATTACGCCCTATATTGTTAAATTGTTCTGTTGCAGCATAACCAAAACCTGAACTTCCAAGTTTATTCAAATGCTCGGCATAGTTTTTATTCAGCACATTATCTATTCCGACTGAAAGGTCTAGATCTTTTTGGATATTATAAGTCCCATTTAAAGACAGCGTTCCAAAACCTTTACTGTCTTCTAAATCATATCCAATGATATTGCCTTCTCGGTAGCTAGTACGATCTTGTGCTGCAACCACACGCCATAATAAACCAAGGTTATATTTTTCTTGCACATAGCGTAGATTGAAACGTCCTTCTAATGGTGCAATTTGCGGTAAAGCGCTGTGATCCGTTGTATTTTCACCCCATGCATACATGGCACTGATGTCCGCTTGAATTTGATCCGTCAACTGGTAAGCCACACCTGCTTCAGCACCTGCAATGGTTGCATCGACATTTCGGCTTTTGGCTTCTAACTTGCCCATTGAACCTGTCGGGGTATACGCCACTAATATATAGTCTTGAATCAAACCTGCGTAAACAGAAGCCCATGATTTAAAAGCACCCTGTTCATATTGATAGCCTGCATCAAACTGCGCGGTTTTTTCATTCTCTAAATCGGCAAAGGTCGTACCTGCACTTTGATGATATTTGGTACTAAACAATTCCCAATAATCAGGCACACGCTCTACATAACCTAAACCTGCGTAAGTTTTAAGATGTTCCGCAAGCTCACTTTCAATTCGAATAAAACCACTTGGCAAAGTTTCTTTACGCTCTGTATTAGTGGCTAAATTATCAATCTTCGCTTGATCGACACGTACACCTGTTACCAGTTTATGCTGATCATTGAATGCATAACTCAGCTCGCCAAAAGCCCCATAAGACTCAAATTCCATATTGGTTTTAAAGGGAGAGTTCATACTCGGCATAGCGTACATAATCATATTGCCACCATGCTTATTACGCTGTGAGTCTATTCCTGTCATCAGGCTGACTTTGTCCCATTCAGAAGTCATTGCAGCACGCGCATTCAACGTACGACGTGTCACCTCCATCTCCATCTTATTTGGCACAGTCATACTCATGCCATTCATCGTCATAGTCGTTGTTGGTGGCGTTCTTAAACGAAAATTATCCATAACATGGTCGTTATAGCTATAGTCAACTTGTGCTTCGACCTTCTTAATCACCTCGCTGACATTTTTCTTTTGCAGATGCAAACCTAGACTTTCACGGGCAAATTTAGAGCCATCCATGCTACGTCCAGCATAAACAGCCTCACCATCACTTTTACCACCTTTTAGCTCTATCCATGTGTCTTCATTCGGAGTCCAGCCTAATGCAAGGTCTGCATTCCATTTTTCCCAATCCGAGGGAACCGTATCGCCCGCTCCATCTTGATAACTGCCTGCAATCGAACGGTTAGCATTTAAACGTGCATATTTCTTTTCATCACCAACAGCAGCTTCAATATTTTGATCTAAACGACCATAAGAGCCAAGCATGACACTGGCTTGTCCACGATAAGGTTTCGCCGAAGTGAGCTGTTCAGGTTCACGTTCAAAAATAACAGTTGCGGCTGAACCAGTATGCGCATACTGAACAGTTTGCGGCCCTTTTACGACCGTGATTTTGTCATAGCTTTCAGGAGAAACATACGACGTTGGATTATCCATACGGCTTGGGCATGCGCCTAGGTTTTCCGTACCATCGGTGAGGATTTTAATACGGGAACCAAACATACCACGGAAGGTGACATCGCCATTCGCACCGCCATTTTTGATCTGGTTAAAACCGACAATACTTTGTAGGTAGGCTGCACCGTCAACTGCAGGAATTGGCTGCGTGGGTTGCTTCGGATCGGCATGTACAATGAGACCATTGGCATCATTGCCCTGCTGAGCCGTCACCACAATCGGCGCTAAAATATGCGCACTGTCTGTCTCTGTGGCAAATACGACACTTGAAAAACAAGCAAGAGAAATCGCAGCCGCAAGAGGCTGTAAAAAGAATGTAGGCTGAGCCATTTTTATTCTCACTAAATCTATAAATACAACTAGGCTAGAGTCCGTTAAGACCCGAAAAATAAATGTCTAGGTTTATACAAATAGTGGCGGTGCTCGCCCTTGAGGCAATAAGAAAAGTTGTTGCAGCGCAAACCAAACATGCACAAAGGCTTTTTGAAATGCAACTAAACGGACTTGAATACGATCGAGTACCGATTTCAACTCTAAATCGGGCGGTAAGACTAAATTACCGTACACCGTACAGTATTGGCATTGATGACTGGCATCATGATGATTGTGTTCAGCATGTTGTGAACTGAGTTCATGCTGAGTCTGCATATCATGATGATGCGTGGAATGCTTTTCAGCATGAGAACTGAGATGTTCAACTGGCTTGAGTAAAAGCGCACGCGTAATGGTTTCACAGACCGGCGCAATTTGATATTGCGTCGGAAGCAAAGGCTGTAAAAAAACAGCAATCTGTAAAAACACGGCTACACAAGACAGTAGTAACGCAGCTCTAAAGAACAATCCATTCCACCTAAGTTGAGGACGTGCGAAGTATATAACAAAGCCCAATCAAAATTGGGCTTTGTTTATGAAATTTAGGAAAAATTAACGTTTTACGGCTACTTTGTCTTTTTGACGTTGACGCGTGATTTTTTCCACTTTTTCCCGTGCACGTTGACGCTTCAGCGGCGACAGATAATCGACAAATAATTTGCCATTTAAGTGATCCATTTCATGTTGAATGCAAACAGCGAGAAGTCCGTCAGCTTCGACCTCAAATGCTTGACCTTCAAGGTTAATTGCTTCGATCTTTACACGTGACGGACGCGCAACTTTATCGTATATTTGAGGAACTGATAGACAGCCTTCTTCATAGGGCTGTGTTTCTTCGGTCAATGGGGTGACTTTGGGGTTAATGAATACCAAAGGTTGGTCTTTATGTTCAGACAAGTCCATGACAATTAACTGAATATGACGATCAACTTGTGTCGCGGCAAGTCCAATGCCTGGCGCTTCATACATGGTTTCAAACATATCTGTAGCCAGCTGACGAATTTCATCAGTAACTTCTTCGACGGGTTCTGCAATGGTACGAAGACGGGGATCAGGAAAACTTAAAATAGGTAATAAGGCCATACTGCGTCCTCAATTATGCCATTGATCAAAAAACCAAATGAAGGGAATGCTTGATCAAAAAAATGTGTGTAATATCGTTATTATAACGCAACTACATACATAATTTTAGGAATTATGATAATGAAAAAGGTTTTTATGGGCATGCCATCTTTTAGTGCCTTGGGGTTTAAGCAACACATACTAGCTCTTGCCATTTGTGTAAGCGTTGGAGCAAGCGTTATTTCTACAGCACATGCAGCACCTGCTCGAAATACCAATCCACCTGCTCTAAAAGCCAATGCACCGAATGTTTATGTGGTGAAAAAAGGCGATACCTTGTGGGATATTTCTAAACGTTTTCTCAATAATCCTGTCCGCTGGCCTGAAATTTGGGCAAGTAATAAACATGTTAAAAACCCGCACTGGATTTTCCCAGGTGACCGCTTGCTGATGTGTACCTATGAAGGTCGCCCAATCATTGGCAAAGACGAAGGTGATGGCTGTGAAGGGATTATTCGTCGTTATGCAGGTGGCACCAAACTTCAACCACAAGCTCGCGTTGAATCATTAAACAATGCAATTCCAGTGATTCCACTTGAATATATTAAGAACTGGCTAGAACACAGTACTATTCTGCCTGAAGAATCATTAAAAGATACACCATATATTGTCGGTGCTGCAGATCAACGAGTCATTGCAGGTAAAGGCCAAACTGTTTATGCACGTGGTCAAGGCATTCAAGTCGGTCAGCGCTACGCGATTTACCGTGAAGGCGAACCGTATATTGTGACGGATGCAGAAGGTAAAAAACAAAATCTAGGTTTAGAGTTGACTCAGGTTGGTTCAGCCATTGCCATCCGTGGTGAAAATGACATGTCAACTTTAGAAATTACAGACTCATATAATTCTGAAGTCCGTCGTGGTTATCGTGTCCTACCTGAATATGATGCCATGCTTCCAACCTTGTTCTACCCAACACATGCACAAGATGTGACTGGTGGCGGTCAAGTGATTCGTGTTCAAGGTTCGATTGGTTTGGCAGCGAAGCATTCAGTTGTAACCATTGACCGTGGCACAATGGATGGCGTTCAATCAGGCTATGTGTTCGCGGTCAGCCAAAAGGGTCAAGAAATTCGTGATCCGAAGACCAATGAAAAACTCACTCTTCCAACTGAGCGTATTGGCAACATCATGGTATTCAAAACCTTTGACCGCGTTAGTTATGCTTATGTACTCGACAGTGAGTTACCAATGAACTTGGGCGCTCATATTTATCCATCGGTTGTGGATGAATAATCCGTTGCTTTAAGGTACATATATGCTGAACTCATTATCACATGAACAGATTGCAACAATCACCCTGTGGTATTTAGTTCAGCATTCTTTATCGAGCTTTCAAAAATTACAACTTCATTTTGGCTCAAGCAGTGAAGCCGTCGCTCCAGCTCATCTCAATACTTGGTCCAAACTCGGTTTGCACAAAAGCCACCTGCAACGTGTAGCAGAGCTACAAACGCCTGCTGGACAAAACAGATTGCAAAGTGTACTGCATAACATCCAAACCAGTTGTGATTTTATCTTGCTAGAAACCGAAAGCAATTACCCCTCTCAGTTACTCCCTTATGCAGATCGGCCGCCAGTCTTGTTTGGTCAGGGTAATCTACAAAACTTAATGCAAGCTCAAGTTGCTATCGTCGGTAGTCGTAAGCCGAGCCCCCAAGGTAAGCAAATCGCGTATGACTTTGCTTATTACTTGGCAGAAAAAGGCTTTTACATTACCAGTGGCTTAGCTGAGGGCATTGATGCTGCGGCGCATCAGGGTGGATTAAAACATCAACGTACAATTGCGGTGATAGGTACAGGCTTAGATCTCACTTACCCCTCCCAACATCAAACGCTCCGCACACAAATATTAGAAAATAATGGCTGCATTATTACAGAGTTTCTGCCCAGCACCCCACCTTTACAGCGTAATTTTCCACGGCGGAATCGTATCGTCAGTGCACTGAGTCTAGGGGTTGTCATTGCAGAAGCAGCCTTAAAAAGTGGCTCTCTAGGAACCGCACAAAGAGCCGCAGAGCAAGGAAAAACCATTTTTGCCATTCCAGGGCATATTTACAGTGAACACCATCAAGGTTGCCATCAATTGATTCGTGAAGGAGCTATTTTGGTTGATCATCCTGAACAGGTCATTGAAGATTTAGCGCTCCCTACCCAGTGGCATAGCCAATCTCAAGCAAATGGACTGCATGAAAATGCAGATCTTGAAATTCCCCCCGATTTACTTGAGCTCTATAATCAACTGGATTGGGTTGGACAGAATATGGATCAGCTCAATTTTAAACTTGGGGTGGATATTGCCACACTCACCAGTCAATTGATGGAACTGGAAATTTTGGGACTTGCACAACAACAGGCTGGAAATTATCTGCGTTGCCGTTCTCACCAATAAAGTTCACAATAGTCCCTCTTTCCCCAATAAAAGGTACCACGTGTAATGATTACCACCTCTGTGACTGAAGCGGCACAATGTTTAAAACATGGTCAAGTTTTAGCATATCCAACAGAAGCAGTATGGGGTTTAGGCTGTGATCCTTATAACGAACAGGCATTTTTGGACATTCTACGGATTAAACAGCGTCCTATAGAAAAAGGCGTCATTTTACTGGCCGGGCAAATTTCTCAAGTTGAACCGCTTTTAGAACATCTAGATCCTACTATTCGCCAGCAAGTTATTGATAGCTGGAGTCATCGTAGTCCATCTGAACGTGCAACCACATGGCTCTTGCCTGCAAATGAACATATTCCGACATGGATTAAAGGCAATCATCCTAAAGTTGCGGTTCGCGTCACCACACATCCCATTTGCGTTGCCCTGTGCAATGCTTTTCAGGGCTTTATTGTTTCCACCAGTGCCAATCCTGCTGGACTCGATCCTGCACGCTCATTACAAGATGCAAGCCAATATTTTGCCCAACAGGTGAGTTATCTAAATGGTGACTTAGGGCTAAGCCAAGAACCAAGTCGCATACTTGATGCAGAAACCGGTGAAGTGGTTCGTGCCTAAAAATAGGCTTCTTATCAAAATTTATAGGAAAAATAGACAAAAAAAAGCTCAGCCATATAGGGATGGCTGAGCATAAAAAAGGATGTGTAATCACATCCAGAGGGTCTGAAAACCGTTGAGCAAAAGCAAATGCACTGTTTAAAAGCATCATCGTTTCGCAGTGCGCGTATTATGTAGCAAAATGTAACTTCTAACAAATAGATTTTTTGTATTAATCATGCGTCTAAAAGCATGATTAATCTGAATAATTGAAAGATAATTAAAATTATCTGTCTATTTTTAATGATTTTTTAGGCATATTAAAGAACATGGTTAATCTAAAAATACTATTACAAACAAAAAAATGAATGAATTATTCTATTCAAAATACATCTGTTTGTACATTTTTCAACCTTTTAATCTAAATGACCCGTCAAAGTAGAAACCTTTTGTAGCGTTTTTCGCTGTGCGAGTAAAATACCCAAGATGATCACAATACCACCAACAGTATGATAGACCGTCCACGCTTCTTTTAACCAGAAAAATGCAATTACTGCAGTAAAAACAGGCATCAAGTTCATAAAAATGCTGGTTCGGTTTGGCCCTAAACGCGTAATTGCAAGCATCCAAACCATCGGTGCCACCAATGAAGGAAAGATGCTGGCATATAGTACACTCGCTGCATTTTGACTATTGATTGAATCCAGTCCGAAATATGCAATAAATGGTAAATGATAAAGCAGCGCAAAAAAGATTTGGACATAAAGGCTCAACATGAGTGGAATCTGTAATTGCCATTTCTTTAAAAACACGCCATAAAAGGCATAGAAAAAGACAGCAACCACCATCAAGACATCACCAAAGTGTCCGCCAGACTGAACTAAGCCCGCCAGATTGCCCTGCCCAATGATATAGACCAAACCAGCAAAAGAGAGAATACTGCCAATAATCGCAAAGCGATTTGGAATATCTTTTAAAATCAACAATGAAACAAAAATGGTAAAGATCGGAATAAAGGCATTAATCAGCCCCATATTAGTCGCAGTGGTATAATGGGCAGCCGTATAAGCTAAGCCCTGATACAACACTAAACCAAATGCGCTCAATACCGCGAGTTGCCAAATATGTCCTCGGATCAATACCCATTTACGACATAAAGGAATGAGTGCAAAAGGAGTTAAAAGGATAAAAGCAAAGAACCAACGATAAAAGCTAATACTCACGGGTGAAATAAAATCTGCCACATAACGCGTGACCACAATATTGATTGACCAAATCAGTACAGCAATGATGGGTAAACTCAAAGCCCAATACATTCGTTGTTGTGTAGTACTCATGCCTAATCCAGTTCAACTTTTGTATGCAAAATTTAGATGAATGTTAAAGCATTTTTTCAGTTTATTCGAATATCATTTGGGTATTCAACATAATTGATACATTTATTTTTTAGATTTAAAATCAATAAAAAACAAAGTATTAGCGTTAATCATAAGTGCAAAACAGATTACAGTCATCACTTTCTACATTCCAACTCTACAAAAACACCATAGAACGCATTCGGCCATCTCTGCATCTTATTTATAGCGTATGAGAAACGCATTTTGAATAGATTTGTCATTGCACTGCGACTTTGGCAGATACCAAGCATATTTCCCGATAGAAGGATGTTCTTATGAAAAAGTTACTTTTAACCACAGTCTGTTTGGCCACGCTATCTTTGGCCGCATGTGAAAAGAAAGGAACTGAACCAGCCGTTGAACAAACAACGTCTGCATCTGAAACAACCTCCACCGAGGCAACCACCGTCGTTGCTAATCATAGCAATAATAACATTGCTGATATTCAAGCCGATTTATTGGCCGTAGAAACCTTATCAAATGCAAAAGCACAGGAAGCCACAGCATTCCAAAAAGAAGTTGCAGCAGTTGTCGAAAAGAAAGATTCGACACAACTTAAAGCAGTGCTTGAAAAAACAGAAACCTATGTCAAACAATTTAATGATGAGCTTGACGCTTTAACTTTAAAAAGTACTGAGGTGGATGCCTTACGTAAAAAAATGCAGGATGCCAATAACCTTGGCATTGAGCTGACTAAAGAGAGTATTGAAACAAAGCCAGATAGCGCAAAAATTACCGAGCTTCAAAACAAAGCCATGGAACTACAGAAAACCATCATGGCTGATGTCACGGCTTTAGAAGCCAAAGTCAAAGCAGCTCACGCTCCTTAACCTTAAAGCAAAACATTAAAGCAAGCTTCGGCTTGCTTTTTGTTGTGATGAGACATCAAATTGACGTGACTTTGGCGAACGCTTACAACACAATAAAATAGACTTTATATAAGGACACTCAAATGAGCACTTCGATTTATAACATTCCAGTCAAAACCATTCAGGGTGAAAACATCAACCTAAACCAGTACCAAGGTAAAGTGCTACTGGTGGTGAATGTTGCATCTAAATGTGGACTGACACCACAATACGAAGGTTTAGAAAAACTCTACCAAGACAAAAAATCTCAAGGTCTAGAAATTTTAGGCTTCCCTGCTAATGATTTCTTAGCACAAGAGCCTGGTTCAGATACTGAAATTCAAGAATTTTGCTCACTCAATTACCAAGTTGATTTTCCACTCTTCTCAAAAATCTCAGTTGCAGGCGATGACAAACATCCGCTATACCAAACTCTGACCCAAGCCATTCCTGAACGTATTGGAGAAGGTCCATGGTGGAAAGACTTAGTTGACTACGGTTTAACACCAAATGAACCACCTGAGGTACTGTGGAACTTTGAAAAATTCTTAATCAATAAAAATGGAGAAGTGGTTGCGCGCTTCGCACCCGATATTACAGCCAATGATCCTCGTATCGTCGATGCAATCAATGCTGAACTATTAAAGTAAAAACAGCTCATATGCTCAGAAAGTGAGATTCTTACTTTCTGACCTACTTTTCATTCGTCTCCTTTATTCCTCCACAGTTTTAAACTTTATACAACATAAAATCCAAATTAACTCGAACACTTACTGTTGTAATAGCAACATCAGAACAAGACAGATATGAATTGAAAGGTCGATTATGAAACATTTGGTGCAAGCAGTTATTCTCTCATTATCCACAGCATTAGTCGCTGCACCTGTTTTTGCAGCACAAGCAGAACAGCAACCTGCTAAAACTCAAGCAGCAACTCAACAGCACGTACATAAAGCAGCTGACGCAAGTAAGCCAGTAGCTGTAAAAAAGCAATCTAAGACACCAACACCAGCTGTACAAAAGAAAAAAGAAACACCTAAAAAGGCAACAAGCAAGAAAGTTACACCTCAGAACCACACACAACCGCAACACAAAACTGGCGAAAAAAAACCAGTTAAAGCTGCGTAATATTGCATTATTGCCCCTGTAACTTACGCCATCAACGCATACAATATTTAAAAAGGTCAATTATGAATCGTTTAATTAAAGCTGTAATTTTTTCATTCTCAACTGCATTAGTTGCTGCTCCTGCATTTGCTGCTCCACAAGATCAACGTAACAACGCAGAGCATGCAACACAAAATCACAATGATGCGCCAAATCACAATGATGCACATAAAGATGCATCTAACCATCATGCTGACGAGCATAAACCTGCTCCACAAGCTGCACAGCAACCAGGTCAACAAAAACCAAACCACGATAAAGCGCCAAGACCATCAGCATCTTGGAAGCCAGGCAATCCCGTACCAACTCAATACCGTGGTCAAGGCTACAAAGTCGACCATAAAAAGTTTAAAAAATTGAGCAAACCAGGTAAAAACCAACAATGGATTAAAGTGAATGGCGACTATGTACTGACAGACATTCGTACACATGCCATTATCAAAATTATTGCAGGTTAAGTTATCTGCTGATATCGAATCAGAAGAAAGAGTGCCACGGCACTCTTTTTTTTAGCTTCTCAAATAGTTTTGTTATGACTTTGAAACACTCTATTTTATCTGCACATTTTGCCTCTATATTAAAAATAGATAGCCGCAATATTGATTTGATGATGAAAAAATTTTTACAAAACTTAATTCTCCCTTTTGCTTTGTTTAGTGCGGGCATTTTGCTGATTGGCTGTGAACAAGCAGCCGAACCAAACCAGCAAAATATTCAAACTGAAAACGCTGATCAGAGCTCAACAGCACATGTGCAAAACACTGAAAAACCTGAACTCAAAACAGGGAGCATGCTGTATATCGTCCGTGATGTAGCAGATCTGCAATTAAAAGCAGGAGAATATGTCACCCAGCTTCAAGAAACCCAAAACGATCTACAAACCGCAATTGATCAGCACGATCAACAACAATTGCAACAGGCAGCCTCTGCCTTACAAAAACAATTGACTGGGTTTAATGCTGCTTTGAACAGCCTTAACCTCAAAACTCAAGAAATTAACGATATTCGTAATACTTTACTCTCCGCGAACCAACAAGTTTTGGTTTCACCATTTTTAAATGGACAAGTGGATTTCAGCCAAGTGGATTTTAAAAAAATTCAACAACAAATGGGCACAATCCAATCCGAAATGCTGAAACTGGCTTCTATGATGATTCCTCAACAAGCGGACAACGATGCGGCAGCTGAAAAGCAGTCTTAAATTATTTTAAGTCTTGCGACTTTAACAATAAGGGGAGAAAATTATTCAAAGGCTTTCTCGCACAGCGAGTATTTAAATCACATATGCAACTGATTATTTTTATGGGCATCCAAGCTTCAGGAAAATCGAGCTATTATCTGCTAAATTTGGCCCATAGCCATTTACGCATCAACCTCGACATGCTGAAAACAAGGCATCGTGAAAAGATCATGTTTGAAGCAGGACTGGCCTCAAAAACCAAAATGGTGATTGATAATACCAACCCAACCATCGCTGACCGAGCCCGCTATATTCAAAGGGCAAAGGACGCAGGCTTCGAGATCATTGGCTATTGTTTCGAAACTGAACTCAGTAGTGCTCTACAACGTAATCGCTTACGCGAAGGCAAAGCTTGCATTCCCGATGTCGGTGTTCGTGCCACTTATAAAAAATTTGAGCAGCCACAACATGCTGAGGGCTTTAATGCTTTATATAAAGTTAATATTCTAGGTCATGGGGAGTTTTCCATTTCTCCCATACATACTTAATAGTTTGATGAAAAAATATTAACTATTTCTCATTTTTGAGCTAACATCTACAAATAATAAACACAGAAAAACATTTCTATAATGAAAAAAGTCATTCTTGTGGTGGTCTGTTTAGCAATCATGGTTTTTGGCGTGATGCATTTTGTAATGCCTGAAAAAACGACACCACATTTGACCCATTTTTTCTCTAAAGAGTACAAAGAAACCCAACGCACTCAAGATTGGTTGAAATACAAACAGCAACAACAATTACTTTTGGTCGATGTGCTAATCCCTGTCAGCCCCAAACAGCAAGGCGCCTATGCTGAGTATATCAAACAGAAAATTGAGCTTAATCAGCAAAATATTCAGCGTATCAAGTTAAATCATTATCAAAGTAAAGGCTTTAAAGAACTACAGCAATTAGAAATACATGCGCTAGAGCAATGGAATGACCTGTTCCAGACACATATTGTCGATGCCTTTGTCGATCAACAATATTTCTCTGAAATTCCCGCAGAAGAATATCAACAGATCAACACAGAAGCGCGTTACGCCTTACAGCAGCAGGAAATTTTGGTCTTAGAACATTTACAGCAACTGCTACAACAGAATAATCCTTATGTCTCGGACATAGACCATGCTCTACTCAGTGACTGGGTTTATTACCAACAGATGCAACATGAAATTCACCCCGTGATATCTGAATGGCTAAAAACCGAAACAGATACACCACACCGAAGCCGTCAAGATGCGATGCAAGACTTAAGGCTTTATAAGCGGTTTAACCCAAATACCGATGAATATAAGTACATCATGTCACTTGAAACACAGCTTTGGCATGCTGAACATCCATCCTCTAACTTGGTCGCAGAACAGCCAAGTGCTATCTCTGAACTAGAAATAGACCAAGACATCATCATTCCTCAAGAGAAGCCACAGATCGACCAAATCAAACAACTCATCCAGCAACAGCAGGATGCTGTAAGCCAGATGCTACTCCATCAGCTCAGTCAGGCCTTTCTTAAAAAGAATTAAGCCCACCCACCATAATAGAAAATAAATTTAGCTTACTGCTAAACTTGAGTGCTTTTCATCCAGTTTCTAAAGGCCAATTGCATCGCTTGTCGTTCATAAGGCTTGGCTAAACGAGATTCTATGCTAGAAAAATCACCTTTATAGGCGGCTTCTATGATGCACTTGGCCAATTCCTGAATACTGACTCGGCCACGATGTTCATATTGCAAAATTTCTTCTTGCGTCAAAACCAAGTCCCAACAAGACACAACCGAACTCATATCAATGGCAATACTCAGATAATAGCGCTCAAAGTCTTGGTAAAGCTCCCAAAAATGAGCTTCATAGGCAATCAGGTTCATGGTCTTATTCACTTAACAATACTGTATCAACTTATACTTTTTATTGAATGAAATATATGCAACTTTAGCTACATATTCACTTGAGTACTATCCGTTGGCCTCAATCTAGATGGCTTTACTGCGCGAAGGCTTCCCATTTACTCTATACATAGTTCAAATTGGATCATTTCTCCCACTTTTAAAAATACTTTCTCTGATGCAATTTGCCCGCACTCAATACAAACGAAATCTTGCCAAGCATCATCTCGAATATCAAGAATACGCCTCGATTTATCTATCCAAGGATTCCAGATAATTGCACTTTTTGCAGTACTACGAATAAAAATCTGGTGCTGCGTGTCTTGTTCTAAAACAAACTGCCCCCTTGTTAGAGGATAAATGCGATCTAATTCTGACTTAAACTCAATCTGTTGCTCAAATTGATTCTGAACTTTATTGTTATTCAATTGATCAATATAAGTTGTATTGTCTAATCCCGAAATTTTAGCAATTTCTGTTTTGGCAGGAAAATAGCTATGCCATGCAAAGCTAAATTCTATATCCACTGTATCTAAATTGCTCAGTTGCATCATGAGTTGCAATTTTTCACCACAATAAATATGCATACTCAACTTAAATGCAACATCCCAATATCTGCGCGTTACATTTGAATCCCTCAATTCAAAAATAATTTCATGCCCTGCTTCACTCTCAATAACATTGACAAGTTTCCATTTCAGGTTCCGTGCAAAGCCGTGTGCAGAAAAATCGGCATGTTGTGAGTGGGCACTAAACCACGGAAAACATAAAGGAATCCCTCCTCGAATGGCTGTCCCTGCCTGATAAGAATTTAGTTCAGAGAGCCAAAGCAAAGGCTGTTGTTTCACTTTGGAATAAAATTCGAGTACTTGTGCTCCTTGGTAACTCATCACGGCATCACAATATGCATTTGATACTTTTAAAACATCCAACTCACTCTCGGCAAGTTGATCAATGCTAATGCCAGAAACATTGAACATAAATTTTCACACTTTTCGAATTAACGCCATTTATACTAAATTTTTTCGACATAAAAAAACCACCCTTTCGGGTGGCTTTTTTAATCTCAAACCGTCTCTTACTGAGCACGGTTCTTGATTTTGCGGATGGTTTCCAACTGAGCAGCAGTTTCTGCAAGAGCAGCCAAAGCGGCAGCAGAGTCCAAGTCGCTCTTTTGATTTGCAAGCAATTGTTCAGCGTGTTTACGCGCTTCAATAATTGCTGCTTCATCTAAGTTTTCTGCACGGACTGCAGTATCTGCAAGAACCGTCACAACATGCGGTTGAACTTCGAGTACACCACCAGATACATAGATTAACTCTTCTGTACCATTTTCAAGTAGAACGCGGATTGCGCCCGGCTTGAGTAAAGTTACTAGTGGTGCGTGACCAGGCATAATACCCAACTCACCACCAGCACCTTTAGCAATTAGCATCGTTACAGTGCCAGAGTACAAAGACTCTTGAACACTTACAACATCACACTGCATAGTCGCCATGAGAATCTCCTAAATTAGGTAACTAATTAAAGTTTCTCAGCTTTAGCAATTACTTCGTCAATACCACCAACCATGTAGAACGCTTGTTCTGGGATGTGATCGTATTCACCAGCTAAAAGACCTTTAAAGCCACGAATCGTTTCTTTAAGCGGTACAAGTTTACCAGGAGCACCAGTAAACACTTCAGCTACGTGGAACGGTTGAGAGAAGAAACGTTGGATTTTACGCGCACGGTAAACAGTCAACTTATCTTCTTCTGCAAGTTCGTCCATACCAAGAATCGCGATGATGTCTTTCAATTCTTTATAACGTTGAAGAACGTTTTGAACTGAACGAGCGATCTCGTAATGCTCAGCACCCACAACTAGTGGATCTAACTGACGTGAAGTTGAATCCAGTGGATCGATCGCTGGGTAAATACCAGAAGATGCGATGTCACGGCTCAATACAACAGTTGCGTCTAAGTGAGCAAATGTCGTTGCAGGCGATGGATCTGTTAAGTCATCGGCAGGTACGTATACCGCTTGGATTGACGTAATCGAACCAGACTTAGTCGATGTAATACGTTCTTGAAGAACACCCATCTCTTCTGCAAGTGTTGGTTGATAACCTACTGCAGATGGCATACGACCTAGAAGTGCTGATACTTCAGTACCTGCTAGTGTATAACGGTAGATGTTGTCTACGAACAATAGTACGTCACGGCCTTTGCCGTTTTCGTCTTTCTCGTCACGGAAGTACTCAGCCATAGTCAAACCAGTCAACGCTACGCGTAAACGGTTACCTGGTGGCTCGTTCATCTGACCGTAAACCATTGCTACTTTGTCAAGAACGTTTGAGTCTTTCATCTCGTGATAGAAGTCGTTACCTTCACGAGTACGCTCACCAACACCAGCGAACACAGATAAACCTGAGTGCGCTTTCGCGATGTTGTTGATCAACTCCATCATGTTTACAGTTTTACCAACACCGGCACCACCGAACAGACCAACTTTACCACCTTTAGCAAACGGGCATAGTAAGTCGATGACTTTAATACCAGTTTCTAAAAGGTCAGTAGAAGCTGCTTGTTCAGCATAAGAAGGTGCTTGACGGTGAATCGGCAAACGCGCTTCAGTCGCAACTGGACCAGCTTCGTCGATTGGGCGACCAAGAACGTCCATGATACGACCCAAAGTCGCTGTACCTACTGGTACAGAGATTGGAGCGTTAGTATTCGTTACGTTCAAACCACGCTTAAGGCCTTCAGTAGAACCCATTGCAATAGTACGAACTACGCCATCACCAAGTTGTTGCTGAACTTCTAATGTAGTTTCAGTGCCATCAACGTGGAGAGCGTCATAGATCTTAGGAACGCTGTTACGTTCAAACTCGACGTCGATAACCGCGCCGATGATCTGAATGATACGACCGCTACTCATTGCTGTCTCCTCAATTCAAAATAATGTTAAACGGCAGCGGCACCACCAACGATCTCAGAAATTTCCTGAGTAATCGCGGCTTGACGCAGCTTGTTATAAATAAGTTGTAGGCTCTTGATCAAATCACCTGCGTTGTCCGTTGCAGCTTTCATTGCAACCATACGAGCTGACTGCTCACACGCGATGTTTTCGATCACGCCTTGATATACCACAGACTCGATATAACGAACCAATAAGCCATTTAAAAGCTCTTCAGCTTCAGGCTCATAGATATAATCCCAACCGTATTGACGGTTAAGGGTCTTGTTTTCTTCAGCAGTTGCTAAAGGAACAAGTTGTTCGATTTTTTGATTTTGAGTCATGGCATTGACAAAGCCGTTTGACACAAGATAAATACGATCTAACTCGCCTTTATCAAATGCGTCTAACATCACCTGTACAGAACCAGATAACTGTTCAAGGCTTGGTGTATCACCGACATTTGTCGTAGCACCCAGCACTTTACCGCCGTAGTTTTTAAAAAACGAAACCGCTTTTTGACCAATCAAAGCAAATTGAACTTCAATTGACTGCTCTTGTTGCTGTTGTACGTGTTTAACCACTTTTTTGAACAAGTTAATGTTCAAACCACCAGCAAGGCCGCGATCTGAAGACACAATGATATAGCCAACGCGCTTAACTGGGCGTTCAACCATATAACGGTGTTTATATTCAGGGTTCGCTTGAACCAAATGAGCAATTACACGGTGCATATTTTCGGCATACGGACGGCCTTGAGCCATGCGCTCTTGCGCACGACGCATCTTAGAAGCTGCTACCATCTGCATCGCGCGAGTAATCTTCTGCGTGCTTTTGATACTAGCTACTTTGGCGCGAATTTCTTTTAAATTTGCCATACGCTTAACCTAGTATTCGAAGGCCCTTTCGAGCCCTCGAAGGTTGATTCCGTGAACCAAACCAACACTAATTAGCAAGTTGCTAAATTAGTAAGTTTGAGTCGCTTTGAACTTTTCAATACCAGCTTTGAATTCAGCTTCGATATCTTTGTCCCAAGCACCAGTCTGGTCAATTTTTTGCATTAACGCAGCGTGCTCTGAACGGAAGTAAGAAATTAACGCAGCATCAAAGTCTACGATTTTCTTCACTTCTACGTCAGCCATATAGCCTTCGTTAGATGCATAAACTGAAACAGCTTGGTCAGCAATTGAGTATGGAGCATATTGTTTTTGCTTCATAAGCTCAGTTACACGTTGACCGTGTTCAAGCTGTTTACGCGTTGCTTCGTCAAGATCAGAAGCGAACTGAGCAAACGCTGCAAGTTCACGATACTGTGCAAGTGCAGTACGGATACCACCAGACAATTTCTTGATAACTTTAGTCTGCGCTGAACCACCAACACGAGATACAGAAATACCCGCGTTCACAGCAGGACGAATACCTGCGTTGAATAATGATGTTTCAAGGAAGATCTGACCATCAGTGATCGAAATTACGTTCGTTGGTACGAATGCAGATACGTCACCCGCTTGAGTTTCAATGATTGGTAATGCAGTTAATGAGCCAGTTTGGCCTTTAACTTCACCATTCGTGAATTTCTCAACATAGTCAGCTGAAACGCGAGAAGCACGCTCAAGTAGACGAGAGTGAAGATAGAATACATCACCTGGATACGCTTCACGACCTGGTGGACGACGTAATAACAATGAAATTTGACGGTAAGCAACAGCTTGCTTAGACAAATCATCATAAATGATCAATGCGTCTTCACCACGGTCACGGAAGTATTCACCCATTGTACAGCCAGAGTACGGAGCAAGGAAAAGCATTGCTGCTGGATCCGCTGCCGCTGCTGCTACAACAGTTGTATACGCCATAGCGCCAGTTTCTTCTAGCTTACGTACCACGTTAGCAATTGTTGATTGTTTTTGACCAACAGCTACGTATACACATTTAATGCCAGAGTTTTTCTGTGCGATGATCGCATCGATCGCCATTGCTGTTTTACCAGTTTGACGGTCACCAATGATCAACTCACGCTGACCACGGCCAACTGGAATCATTGTATCTACTGATTTATAACCAGTTTGTACAGGTTCATCCACTGATTGACGCCAGATTACGCCTGGTGCAACTTTTTCTACTGCATCAGTTAATTTTGCATCAATTGGGCCTTTACCATCAATTGGGTTACCCAAAGCATCTACTACACGGCCTAAAAGTTCTGGACCAACCGGAACTTCTAATACACGACCTGTGCAACGAGCTTTTTGACCTTCTTGAAGGCTTAAGTAGTTACCTAAAACAACGACGCCCACTGAATCCTGTTCTAGGTTCAGTGCCATACCGTATAAGCCGCCGTCGAATTCGATCATTTCACCGTACATTGCATCAGCAAGGCCGTGAATACGCACAATACCGTCGGAAACCATAACAATGGTTCCTTCGTTCTTAGCGGTCGCGCTGGTGTCCAGATCGCCGATACGCTGTTTAATGAGCGCACTGATCTCGGATGGATTCAGTTGTTGCATTGCGCTATACCTCAATCTTTTTAAAGTTCAGTCTTCTTATGCAATTAAGCAAGAAGACGAGTCCGCATTTTTTCTAGCTTGTTAAGTGCAGAATCATCTATCACTTGGTCGCCTGCACGAATAACAACACCAGCAATAAGCTCTGGTTTAACTTCTACAGTTACATTTACCGCAGCTTCGAATTTTTTCTCTAAAGCATGAGTCAGTAATTGTTCTTGTACAGAAGTCAATGGGAATGCAGATTCAATCACTACATCCACAGTATTGTTATTCTGTGATTTGAGCTGCTCGTATTCTGCAGAAATTTCAGGAAGAAGCGCCAAACGGTTGTTTTCAGCAAGCAATGTCAAAAAGTTTGACACTGCTGCAGTTTGGTCTTCGCCTAATACTTTTGCAAAAAGACTTACCTGCTCAGCAGGAGTAAGCTCAGGGCGAGTTAGGAAAGCTGAAAATGCTTCGTCTTGCACCGCAGCACTGAGCAAATTCAATGCAGATGACCAATTGTCAGTTGCATTTTGCTCAGAAGCGTAAGCAAATGCTGCTTTAGCGTAAGGGCGTGCCAACGTCAAGAGTTCAGCCATAATCCGCCTCTCTTAAAGTTTAGCAGCCAGCTGAGTCAGCATGGCATTGTGAGCTTCTGCGTCAACTCTTTGGCTAAGAATTTTCTCAGCACCTGTTACTGCAAGATCAGCAACTTGTTGACGTAATTCTTCACGAGCAGAATTGATTTCTGTATCAACAGCTTCTTTTGCTTGTTGACGAATACGCTCACCTTCAGCTGACGCTTGATTACGAGCTTCTTCTACCAATTGTGCACCGCGACGGTTCGCTTGTTCGATCAATTGAGCCGCTTGTGCTTTAGCCGCGTCTAATTCAGCTTTCACTTGAGCTTGCGCATCCGCAAGGTCAGCTTTTGCTTTTTCAGCAGCGTTTAAGCCATCAGCGATTTTACGCTGACGCTCACTAATCGCATTGATTAGTGGTGGCCATACAAATTTCATGCAGAATGCGACGAAAATCGCAAATGCAATCGCTTGGCCAATCAATGTGAGGTTGATATTCATTGCTATTCCTCAATAGTTTAATTTAGGAATTAAGCTGATTAACCTACAAATGGATTAGCAAAGATGAAGAACAAGCCAATACCAACACCGATCATAGGCACAGCATCAAGAAGACCTGCGATTAAGAACATACGAGTTTGAAGTTGTGGAGCCAATTCTGGTTGACGAGCAACAGCTTCAAGGAAGCGACCGCCTAAAAGACCAAAACCAATCGCAGTACCTAAAGCACCAAAAGCGATCAAGATAGCAGATGCAATTGCAACTAGACCTAAAGTGAGTTCCATGATAATTCCTCAGAGGTTAGGTTTATACCAAATTAAAATAAAAAATTATGCGCCCAACCATCCAGTGATAGTTGGGCATTACCATTAATGCTTTTCGCTTGCCATGCTCAAGTATACGATAGTCAGCATCATGAAAATAAATGCTTGTAGCGTAATAACAAGAATGTGGAAGATCGCCCAAGGCACAGACAACGCCCATTGGATCCAGAACGGTAATAATGCGATCAAGATGAAGATTAACTCACCTGCATACATGTTACCGAAAAGTCGTAGAGCCAATGAAACTGGACGTGCAAGGAAGGTTACCAATTCAAGAATTAAGTTCACTGGAATTAATAACGCTTTTGCAACTGGGTTACTTGGATTAAATGGGTTAAGTGCCAATTCGCCAACGAAACCACCAATCCCCTTTTCACGAATACTGTAGAACAAGATCAGAACAAATACAGATAAAGACATACCTAAGGTAATGTTTGGATCTGTAGAAGGTACAACCTTAAAGTAAACGTGATGAGGATCCATACCAAATACACTTGCACCAATTTGTTGAGCTATGAATGGAATCCAGTCAACAGGGATTAAGTCCATTGCGTTCATGAGGAAAATCCACACGAAAATAGTCAATGCAAGTGGAGCAATTAAGCGTGATTTGCCATGGAAAGTGTCGCGAACACTTGAGTCTACAAACTCAATGATCATTTCAATTGCAGACTGGAACTTGGTTGGAACACCAGAGTTTGCAGCTTTCGCTACACACCAGAATAACAAACAGAAAATCACACCAAGCGTGATAGACCAACCCATTGAATCCAAGTGAATAGCAGTGAACCCCATCTGTTGAGCTTCATCAGCAGTTTCAGCCAACTTCCATGAACCATCTGGCATTTTGCCATAGGTCATATTCGTCAAGTGATGCTTGATATACTCGGTCGAAGTAAGGGCATGTTCTTCAGCAGCCATAAATCACACCTGGTCAATGTCAAATACAAATAGAGAGAACGAACATCGCGTGCTGCTTGACATCTCGTTCTTCTCCTAAAAAACTTTTCAATTTTTTGTAGTGCTTATTAAACTCGTTTTTGTTGACGCGACACCCAAAATGGAGCAACCCACGTCATGGTTTGAACGAGCATAAAACCACAAAACAACGCCACCGCTGACAACGGTTTGACATTGCTTAAAATTAAAATGAAACCAACAATCACAATTGCAAACTTACCCATCATGCCTTTATACATGTTCGCAAGAACCTGTTTAGAAGCGCGAGCTCCTGCTGCTCGAAACGACTGCCATGAAAAATAACAAGTCGCAAGCCAACACACGAGCGCACCTAATGCTGCACTCAGGGCTGCAGTTGAATCTTTCAAGACCCAACCGATCAAGGCTGAAACAGGAATCATGCATGCTTGTAAGAGGACTAAAGCTTTCGCTAATCGTCGGTCAATCAAGCGACTAGTTCGGCTCATTTTTTACTCACTCACAACAATCATGCTTGACAAGTTTAGCTGATGATTATTTTTAATCGCAGGCATTATAGGGTTACACCCCTGAACATGCAATCTTTTCCCGACCTAAGTCGAGTTTTTTTCTATGTTTAAATTGCTTTTAAACTAATCAATTATTGTTTAATTTTTGCGTCACTTTCGGGTATTTAGCACACATTTATGCACATGATCAGCTAATTGCTTCCACGCACTGACAAAATCCCCTGCCCCAGTCATACTTTCATCGACCGCTTGGAAAACCAGTGGGTTCAACTTTTGATATTGTGCTTGACTGGCATGCACTTCAGCCAAAAGGCACATCTTAGAATAAGGACGGTTGTCATTTAAGTATTTGATTTGCGCAACAGTAGGTGCAACATGTGGATCATCGGTTAGCGCACCTGCAAAACGCAAGTTTAAAGGTCGTTCCAGGTATTGATAAGCATCATGAAAAGACCAATATGGGCGAGCTTGGGTACTTTGACTATATATATTGGAGGTTTGCAACATGCTCTGCGCAAAGACTTTAGCATTATTCCAATAACGGTCTTTATATTCAGGCATTTGCTGCGAGCGAAGACTTGCAATAAAGAAAGCTATGCGAACTGCATTATTGGGATCTAGCCAGACATGAGTATCAACAGTATCTTTGAGTGCTATGCCACGGGTATTTCGCTGAGGTAATGCATGAATAATGCCCGAGTGTAAGATAGAAATAGCTTTTTCATTCTGTGACAACAGCTTATCTAAAGGTGCCTCATGTTCTTTACCCAACCAAATCACCAGATCTGCATCTTGAATAATTTTGCGATGCATTGGGGTCAGACTGACATCATGTCCAGATTGATTTGCCAATAATAAGGTTGGTTTTTCAATGCCTTTCGTCACTTCCTGTGCGATCAAGTAAATGGGCTGCGTAGAGACAACCAAGTCTTGCGTCCAAGCAACACTACTAAACAGCGCAAACGCACAAAAAGCCAAAAAACGGGACATGGGGAGCAATCACTAGAAAGATAATTAGTGTTATAATATAACAAATCAACAAAAATACCTATGCCCAATCGAAACTCTCTTCGCTTCATGCTAAGATTTAATGTCGTTTTTCTTTTATAGATTTTGCACTTGAGGTTTGCTATGAGCGCTTGTTCTCACGAACACCACCATGCTTTACATGATGTGCATGGTCATCACAACGTTGAGACGCGTTTGGCGGAAGCAGAAGTCTTGTGCACAACAACAGGGGCACGCTTAACCCCGCTAAGAAAAGAAGTGTTGGCACTGATCCTCAATGCAACAGGCCCAATGGGGGCGTATGACTTGCTGGCTAAAATTAAAAGTAATGCTGACCGTCCTGCTGCCCCACCAACAGTGTATCGCACTTTAGACTTTCTATTAGAAAAAGGCCTGATTCACCGTTTAACCTCAATTAATGCCTATATTCCATGCTGTCATCCACGCGAGGGACATCAAGCGGCCTTTCTTATTTGTACCGATTGCAAGTCAGTGACGGAAGCCTCTGCTCAAGGGTTATTACAACAACTCGACGCCCTTTCAGCAGCAGATGGTTTCACCGCGCAGCATAGTATTATTGAAATTTCAGGAATTTGTCAGCAGTGCCGCAACAAATAAACTCGGATCCCGTTCTGGTCGAACTCTCCCAGATTAGTGTTCGCATTGATGAACGCGACATTCTAAAACATGTCGATTTTTCTTTGCATGAGCAAGAAATTGTGACCTTGATCGGCCCCAATGGGGCGGGGAAATCCACGCTCATTAAAGTACTATTGGGCATTGTGCGCCCTAATGCTGGTGAAATTAAAACGACAAAGTCCCTGAAATTTTCCTATGTGCCACAAAAATTTAATCCTTCACATAGCCTACCGCTTAGGGTGAAAGACCTCTTAGCTTTGGAAAAATGTGATCCCACAATCAAACAAGAAATCATCCACGATACGGGGATCAGCAAACTTGAAAATTCCAAAGTACAGCAGCTTTCAGGTGGGGAACGACAACGGGTTTTGCTGGCGCGCGCGCTGTTACGCCAACCCGATATTTTAGTTCTCGATGAACCCATGCAAGGCTTAGATATCCAGTCTGAAGCTGAATTATATGATTATGTACGCAGTCTGCCCGTCAAATACGGTTGTGCTGTGCTTATGGTTTCCCATGACTTGCAGTGGGTGATGCAAGGGACACATCGTGTGGTGTGTCTCAATAAACACATCTGCTGTAGCGGTTTACCTGAAAATGTGCAACAGCACCCCGAATACCAAGCAATATTTGGCACCAACCGCGTGTTCTATCAGCATCATCATGATCACTGTGCACATGGTGATAGTGCAACGCCTTGTCAGCATGACACTCGCCCCCACATTCACCCTGAACCGGAAGCTTAAATCATGATGGAATGGTTACAAATACTATTGCCTGCATGGATTATGGGAACCTTATTGGTCTTCCTCACAGCTCCACTGGGCTGTTTGATGCTATGGCGTCGTATGTCTTTCTTTGCCGACACCATGGCACATGGCACACTATTGGGTGTCGCAATTGCAGGAGCAATAGCGTTACCCCTGTGGATGGGTGTAGCTTTTATTGCGGTGCTGTTGGTGGCGATTCTTTGGGTGTTGCATGATCCACGTTTACCGAATGACGCCTTACTCGCACTCTGTTCTGCGACCTTGCTCTGCTCAGGCCTAATGTTTATTCAACACATTCCAAGTTTAAGACCTGAGTTGCTCAGCTATTTGTTTGGTGATTTGCTCACGATTACATGGGCTGACCTCCCTGTTTTTGCAAGCGTTATTGTTGTTGCTTTGGTAGTGCTTTATAAAAGTTGGCAGGCTCAAATTCAAATCGCTATTGATCCTGATATGGCTGTCAGTGAAGGTGTTAGTGCGAAATGGCAACGTTTGATTTTTATGTTGCTACTGGCTCTATTTACCATTTTAGCGCTTCGTGCAGTGGGTTCTTTACTGATGGGTGCCTTGCTTGTCATTCCAGCACTCACCGCTCGACTGCTTGCCCACTCTCCAAAACAAATGGTGATTTGGGCCTTTGTGATTGCGCAAATTGGGGTAACGGTTGGTTTATGGTCCAGTGCAGGGCTAAACACTTCCACAGGGCTTAGCATCGTCTTAACCATGTCGATTCTGTTTGCGCTGATTTTTATCGCGCAGAAGTTTAAAAAACTGACTTAAATAAATGAGCCATAAACGTTATTTTATCAGCGCATGTCTACTCGGACAAAAAGTCCGTTATGACGGCAAAGACTGCCTAGTCTCTCAATTAGCTCAAGCCTTACTCGATAAAAATTATGTCAGCTTATGTCCTGAAGTCAGTGCAGGACTTCCCACCCCACGTCCCGCAGCAGAAATTCGCCATGGGTCAGGTGCTGATGTTTTATTCGGTCAGGCACAAGTTTTTTCCGAAGATGGCTATCCGCTTAGCGATGCCTTTATTCAAGGTGCCTACCAAGCTTTAGCATTGGCACAAGCCAACCATGTTACCCATGCCGTGCTCAAAGCCAATAGCCCATCCTGTGGTAGCAATGGCATTTATGATGGTTCATTTACAGGGCAAAAAATTGCGGGTGAAGGCGTCACTGCCGCCCTATTTCGTCAGCACGGTATACATGTGGTTACTGAACAACAGTTTTTAGCAGAACTGACGCAGACTAAATTTACTGATGAACTAAACTAAGCAATCCCGCCGCACAACTGAACAACACGGCAAAAGTACGATTGAGATATTTTTGCTGTCGCGGGGATTTTAAGAGTTTTAAAACTTTTGCTGCCAGCCCTGTATATCCCGCCATCACAATCAAATCAATCGTGACCATCGTGACAGCCATCACCGCATATTGAGACCACTGCGGTTTAGACAAATCCAAAAATTGCGGTAGAACAGCCAATAAAAATACGATTGCTTTCGGATTGCTCATATTGACCAGAAAGCCATACATCACCAATTTGGAACGTGATTTAGTCGATTGTTCTTGTTGAATGTCAATCGACTGGATGGGTGCCGTCCATTGTAAATAAGCCAAATACAATAAATAAGCCACACCAAACCATTTCACAGCCCAAAATGCCCAAGGCGTTGTGGCAAAAAGCACCCCAACCCCAGCCGCCACAATACCGATTTGTACCAACAAGGCGAGTTGTAAACCCAGTGCATTCCAGTAGCCATGCCGAAAACCGTAGTTGACACCACTCGACATTGACGCAATGGCCCCTGCCCCAGGGGAGATACTAATGATCCAACATGCAAGTACGAAACCAAGCCAAATTTGAAATGACATAAAAGATATTGAGAGAAAATGACTGTTCAATTATATGATCTTTCATGCTTTCAGGGGCCCATAATTCATCAATGAATTTTTCACTTAAAGGCTATGAAGCTGAAACAGCATAAGGCACAATAAGTGTAGCCAATAGAAATAACAATTTTTTTAGGAGCCATGAATGACCGCCCAATCTGTAATTCTACCATTACCTTCAGATCATGCCCGTTTTATTGTTTTACGTTTAAAAGATTTAAGTATTGAAGAACTTAAAGAAAAATTAGAAGATTTATTTTCAACCCGTGATCGTCTTATTACTCAACATCCACATGCTCAAATTAAAACAGCGGTTGCTTTTGGCCCTGAACTTTGGGCACAACTTCATCCTACAGCGCCTGCAGGGTTTAAACAGCTAGAGCCCATTTATGGTTCTTTTAATATGCCTGTCGCACCTGCGGATGTTTTAATTCATATTGCGGCTCAGCGTACCGATATTTGTTTTTCCCTTAGCCAATCGTTCTTTGAAGGCATCCAAGATAAAGTGGATGTTTTAGATGAACGAGTCTGTTTCCGCAATTTTGATGGTCGAGATTTGACTGGGTTTATTGATGGTACTGAAAACCCGCAGTTCCCCGATGATCGTGCTGAAACAGCATTATTAGGTGAAAATTCCGGAGTATTCGCAGATGGCTCTTTTATCTTTGCACAGCGCTATTGCCATGATTTGGAAAAGTGGAAAAAATTAAAAGTTGATGCTCAAGAGCAAGTTTTTGGCCGAACAAAACTTGAAAGTATTGAACTAGATGATGACGTTAAACCTGAAAATTCTCACGTTGCACGTGTCGTGGTTGAAGATGATGAGGGCGAGGAAATGGAAATCCTACGTCACTCTCTTCCTTATGGCGATGGTAAAGGTGAGCAAGGTTTATTTTTTATTGCCTATACGAAAGATTTAAGCATTATTGATGCGATGTTATTGCGTATGTTTGGCACCAGCGGTGATGGAATTCATGACCGCATGCTTCATTTTGTGACTCCTGTTGACGGTGCTTATTATTTTGCACCGAGTGAGGAGTTGCTGGAAGAAGTTTTGGAAGGGTGATTTTTAATGCTTAACTACAGTAAGAGTCTACTGTAGTTAAGCTAATTTTTACAATTCTGTCTTCCATACTTTATTTTTCACCAACTTCCCATCTTTAATATGTAATGCAATATTATATTGAGCAGCCCCACCACTACTTAATGCGTTGATTATGTATAAATCATTATTTTTCTCATAAATCTGAAAATCAGCAAGTTCATTCTTACTACTAAGCCCATCTTTTGGAAAAAAATAGTTTTCCAATTGATCTGAATTAATAATAATTTTTTGCTCTTGTATTTTAACTACTATTCTATTCAACTGAAGAAAATTTGCAGTAGGGAGGTCACCATCCGTACCATAAAAAGCCTTCCCTTTATACAAACTATATAACTCCCTCCCCTTTAAAATTTTGGAATAATTTTTTGAATTCAAATCTGCATCCTTCGATGAGATCTCAACTGTATATAAAGAACTCCTATATAAAGCAGTTCTAACATCATATTTTTTTAATTTTATTTTGTTATAACCATCGAATCTATTAATTCTATTATTATAAATATAACCATTCACACCAGACGATGAGTTAATAAAACAAAAATTATTCACAATATCATCTACACATGAAACTATTTCTCCATTCTTCTGTTTAGATATAACCTTAGAGCTCAAATCTGCCAATTCACGAACATTAACATAGCCATCCTTATCTTGAATTAATCCAAAATCAGCATAAATACAACTACTAATTGTCATTAAAAAAAGGAAAAATATATAATTCATTATTTTAAATTCTCTTAGACTCAATTCATTTCCTGCACAATAAAATTCGGTCTTTTATCATTTCTGTTTGAAATTCTCGCGTGAACTTCTCATCATTAGCAACATATTTCTTTTTTATCCAAGTTCTTTGGGAATCTCTTAATGTTACTCTTTCTTCTTCAGATAATTTTGATATTTTCTTTTTTTATAAGGAAGTTTAATATTTGGTAATTTTCTTATAATCAATTAAACAACAACTCAATATATCGTTAAAAGGGGCGCTATCAGGCTTACATACCAAACCATCTTTATCTAAAAATACATATAAAGAGATAAATATAGTTAATATAGAGATCTTAATTTTTTATTTATAGCAATATCTCCTTAACCCTTTTTAAAGTAGCCTTAGGATCCAATAAAATCGTCCCTCTATTAAAAACCCAAAAAGTAATACTCTTTGATAGAATAAATATCTTATTATTTATTGTAAAATACCCCTAAAGTTATTTACACTGGCGTAGAAGATTTCATTGACACAGAATTTTTACAAGGTATTATTCTTTTAGATCCAATAAACCTAAACTAACTATTTTATCATTTTCAGTACATGATGGCTGTATATCCATATCTAAGAAAGTATAACGGTGCAATAGTTTTTCTTCACTATTATGACCTCCCCAGATATTAAAATTAGAACCTTCATGTGAAAAACATTCAGTTATAATATTTGGAATACCATTTCCAATTAGATCCACCCCTCTAATCTTTCCATTACTATACATAATTTGGTTTTTACTTAACTCAAAACCATAACCTCGAAGAGGCGTTTTAGTTTTCTTATCAATATTATAAAAATAATTAGGCTCATCAGTTACAAAAGTCAAGTTCGAAACACAATCAGTATCATCTTTTTTAGATACTGGTTTCACCATATCATATTTAAACTTTTCATCTTCCTTATATATAACAACAACATCATTATTAATTGGTTTTTCACTTACAATACATCCTTCTTTAGAGTTTAATAATACATAAATTTTATTATCTAAGGCTTTCTTTACGCCTTTACTGCTCTGCAAAATTTTACCAGCTAATAAATCTGATTGTGGCTTCTCTATTTTCTGTTGTTCAATCGATTTAGCATGAGCAGTCTCACCTAAATATTTAGTGTCGCAAGCATTTAAGATTAATAAGCACATAAAAATCAATGTTTTATAAATCACTTTTACCTACCTGTGTGTGACCAATGCAGTGCATCTTTACTGCCGTACCCAATTACACTATATTTTTATTTAATTGCATAAATGTAGACCAGCTGGTATTCTTTTTCTTTCAATATTAATAGTCAAAAATTTTCCAATATAATTAGATATTTTTATATCTACTGCCATTCTCCTAACATGGTTTGAATACCTTGGCTTATCCACCACATTATCTCCTATGCATTATTTTTAATACATTGCTTCAGAAAATTCACTCCTTCAGCATTATTTCTTTTATGGGTCCATCCACTGTCTTATAGCTATGGTAAAATAAGCAAGACTTATTTTTATTGCCTATACTAAAGATTTAAGCATTATTGATTCGATGCTATTGCGTATGTTTGGCACCAGTGGTGATGGAGTCCATGGCCGCATGCTTCATTTTGTAACTCCTGTTGACGGTGCTTATTATTTTGCACCGAGTGAGGAGTTACTGGAAGAAGTGTTGGAAGGATGAGTTTAAATTAGGAGTAACTAAAAATGCTAGTTACTCCTAATTTAATCAATTAATAACAAACTCTCCATTATTATTCAGAGTAATTTTCAACAGCTTTCCATTCTTTGTATAAAATATTTCATAGTTTTTATTAATTGTTATATTGTTAGAAGCATCTATAGTAATTTTTTTAAATAGTCCCAATGCATTTACTGAGGTAAGATTAATTACAGAGCGACCAGAATCCGAAGACGATGGAGATGCTATTAAGATCACACCATTTTTTGATTCAGGAAAGATAACTGAACTACCATAGTTTTCATCAAGTTCGTTATAAACTTCCAATAAAGCAGAAACATCAATTAAATTTACTTTATCACAACTAGTCTTACTGTTTTTCAAAATGCAGTTGATGTGATCATCAGTATTATAAGGTAATAAAGTTACAGAAAATCCATCATCATTTTTTTTATTAATTTCTTTTAAAACCTTACCATTATCTCTGCCAATTTCATTTAACCTGTTTATGTATTCACCCCTATAACACTCTTCCTTTACCAATCCAACACCTTCCCCAAGAGTATAAGATTTTTTACTCTCACATCTATTCTCAATACTTTTTTTCCATAGAGTAAAATCTTTTCTTTCATTGTTTTTTAACTTTTTCAACTCTTTTTCAAGAAGAAAATTTTCTTTTCTAATACATTGAAATTTTTCCTCAACATTATTTGAATTGCAACCTTTTGTGCTAGTTTTTGCACATGCCACATTCAGAAAACCTAATCCTATAAAAAAAATTAAATAAAAAAAATTAAAATTAAACATGGTGTTAAATTCCTTTAAAATTATCTGGAAGTCTTAATTTAAATGATTTTGGAATACTATCTTTTAATTCAGAAACTGTACCATGTGCATGAATTGCTTTTCCATGACCAAAAATTAGACCCTCTCTAACAGCTTTATCATGAAAAACATTGACCCATGCTTTTCGATTATATTCATCAGAATAATATTTATTTGCATAATTCAAATGTCCCCCTACAATGGATGGGCGACCATTTGCTCTTTCAATCAAATAACTATTCACGAAATTTTTTATCCTTGAGCTAACAGCAGACATTGGCATATTTTGAACAGAACCATATGGCTCTAAACTTTTAGGTCCTGTTATTTTAGAGAACTGACGATGTGCATTGACAACATTTCTCACAGTACCTCCCCATACACCAGATTTCGTCCTATTTAATATAGTATCTACAACTCCAGCAGCTTGTTGTTTAAAATTATTTTCATTTTTAAATTTAATTACTTCAGTCTCCGTTACCTTCATAATATCAATAATATCTTGATTCGATAAAATCAACTCACTTTCTAAAATATTAGATTTAGGATCTTCATTTTTAAAGATAATACCAGAACAACTGAGTAAAGATTGCTTATTTATTTCTTTTAGTAGAACAGAGAATAATTCTCCATTTAGATCTTTAACTGTTTTTTTAAAATAAATTTCATTTCTAGCAACCATTGAAAATTTTGTCACATCGTAATGCACCCATGTACTTGCTCCCGAAGAACCATCATTAAACTTTTCTGGTTCCAGATAAATTTTACCATCTTGTCTTTGTTCTGAAGCATTCATCTTAGCTACTAATATTTTTTTACGTATTTTATTCATATCTTGAGAAGCTGTAGTTCTAACTCCATTTTTATTAAAATGTATATCTAAAGCTAGTCCCATATGGTTAACACTAGTTCTTTTCTTTTGTTTATTACTCTCGATACACCTATACCCGGACTCTATATATGCTACTTCGATATTTTCAGATTTAAAATCATTTTTTAGATAAAAACTTAATGCCTTCAACACCCATATTAAAGACCTATGTAAACCTGGATACTCATTTGCAGTATTTAATCCTGACTTCACCCCTCTAATATTATTACCATACCCTAAACACTCACCACACGGACAAGAAGCCTTCGCCATAAAACTTGCTATTGGATACTCATAGTAAAACTTATCCAAAGCAGATAAAACGCTTCCACAAATTTTTCCAGTTTCAATCACCCCCATATAATCTCTCTGAAATTGCCTAATACAAGCAGCTGTTAAGTTAGTAAACTCATCTGTGGGTAATGCACCACCAAACCCAGCTAAACGAATATTAATTTCTCTAATTAATTCACTTTTACCTGATGAAATACATTGAGGATTGGTTTTACATAAATTTTCAGTATTCGTTTTGGGTGTTCCACTCTCTTGGCTACGGTCTTCAACTGTCGGGATTTTAGAGCCTAAATTGGCAGTTTCATTGAGTATATTCTTACCCTCTTCATAAAGTTCATTCACCTTATTTAGGATTTCATTACCTAAATTTCCTGAAAAAAGTCCATCACCTTGCTTTTTTTGCGGACTCGCCTGAGAAGGCTTTTTTGCTTCTTGCCTCTGAGATATTTTTGATGTTGTACTAGGGGACGATTGATTTTTTGGTTGTGTGGCTGATTTTTCTTTTTGTTGATGCACATGATTTCCTGCAGCTGGAATATTTACTTCCAACTTAATCACTTGACCAATATAAATCTTATTTGGATCATCTATCTTATTTAGGCGTTCTAATGCGCGAACTGTCGTATTATTTTTCTGAGCGATATCAAATAAAGTTTCTCCTTTTTTCACAACATGTGTTTTTCTTTTATATTCTCCATTACTTCCCTGATTAGTGAATGTCGTTAAGTTTAAAAGAACTTTAGGGCTCGTAATCTTTACAATCATCCTATCTCTAGACATAACAAAGCTTTGGACTTTTAGCATTAAACCATCAAACATACTTTTGACATGAACATCTAATGCTGTACCTTTATCTCGGCTAATTTCGACAATGCACCCTTTAGAGTTTGTTGCACCAGCCGCAATAACCTGTCCAGTCCTTTGGTTCGTCACTTTATATTGAGCTTTAGGAATTGGGCTTCCAAATAAATCTAAAATTTGTATAGTCACTAATGATTTTTTATTCATTTCTAATCCTTATTATTTTCATTATGATTTATTTCTAAATTCTCACCATTTACATTTTTATCAATACTAAAATCATCTTCATCAAAACTTTCGACTCGTAAGCCCCATTCATCATCAGATCCAACAAGCACTTGGACTTTTGTTGGGTCTGATGTGTTAATTTTTCCTGTACGGCCATGTTCATCTATTACCCCTGCAATAAATACATTTGTCTCAGGAATAAAAGCTTTGTAACTGAGCTGATTAAAATCACTTGCCCAAAATAAATTATAAATATCTAGCCGATTGCTAAAAGTAGAAGAGCAAGGTAATTCAGGAACCTCATAAGACACTTTTGCCCCACCCACAAAACTATGCTGACCCGCCTTACTTTCAAACTTTCCACCTGTTGTCGTAAAAATTCCATCCCCATTGATTTTGAGCTGTGAACCACCAGCAGTAAGCACAATTTCTTTTGGACTGGTTATCTCTATTTTATCTTCAGTTGAAATTAGCTTAATCACCTTGCGCGCAATCGCCTCTATCGCATCATCTTGCGCCTGTAATTCAACTTTTCCTTTTGCAGCAAATGCCTTTAGCCCTTTTTGTGCAGCAAATAAGCTCACCTTATCCTGTGCATGCGCAATAATATTCTTCTGTGCACTTAAGTTAATAGACCCCTGTGCGCTTTCAACAATGTCTTGAGAAGCCTGTAAAACAATATCTTCGGGTGTCGTGAGGGCAATACCATTGGGGGAAGCCAACAACATTAAAGCCTGACGAAAGATCTTCGCTTGAGCTTGATTGTGAGTATCCTGCGTTTGCTCTGCCTCTTGAGCATATGTCTCCATAAAGCCTTGCATGGAGCCCAATGCCTGCATAGGATTAACATTTAGCTTGCTGCCTTTATTAAAGCTTCCGCAAACACTGGTCAGATCAAAGTCATTCATCTCGACATTAGCAATCACTTTGCCAACATCTTTTAAAGCGGAGAAAGGATCCGCATTCAATTTTTCTTTGACACTTTGCAACTGACTCTTTAAAGCATCTGAACCATGTTCTTCGAGATTATCAATAAAGGCTTTTAAGTTTTCGATTGAGTTATTCGCGCCTTGAAAGAAGTCTTTAAATTCATTGATCAAATTGTCAGTGTCTTGACCAAATTTTTGAATATCCTCAATGAAGCCACCACAGCTTTTTAGTGCCGAAATCGGATCTTGACTAACTGCCGTTTTAAATAAACCAACAGTTGCTTGGAGTGCTTGATTGGCTCCTTTTAACTCTAAAGATTGAATCAACTTAGGCAGACGATTGACGACATTCAGTGCATCAGTCTGTTGTTTGACAGCCAAAGTACTCAGTATGTGCATACTGTCATGACCTTGCTGTAAGATGGACTGGGCTTCTGACGCAGCCAAATGATCTGCAACCGCTTGATCCTGTGCATAGGTACTAATCAAGAGCCCCTTACCTGCACGCATGGCTCCCCATTGATCCGTTCTTAGCTCAAACCCCTCACCACGCCCATCACTGTTTTCAGTTTCTTTTGGATGACTGAGGTTACCAAGGTTGAGCTGACTCGCTCCATGACTACTGTGTAGCTGCACACTAATTTGCCCTGTCGTATCATCAAAACGCAGTTGGTTAAAACCTTGCCCTGCAACCTCTTGTGAACGAATACCACTGAGCTTCTTCGTTGCAGGCAATGTTCCCTTTACATCAAACATGGTTTGGTGACGCTCCGCTTCATGAATCCGCCCTACGACAAAGGGTCGATCAACATCCCCCTCAAAGAAGTCAATAACCACAATTTCTCCGACACGCGGATGAAAACGTGCGCCATATCCCTCACCCGCCCATGGGGTCAATACATCGACCCAAGCCGAGTCCGTATCATTGTCATTTGCACCCGCACCACCATCATGGGCATGGTCATCACTACGGGTAAACATGAAGCGAACTTTAATCCGTCCCCATGCATCCACATAAATTTCTTCCCCTTCGGGCCCGACGACTTTAGCCCGTAAAGGGTAGGCTGCTGGACGGTGTATCCATGCTTGATATTCAGGAACAATTTTAACCTCACGGCGTACGACAAAGAGTTCATTGGCTTGTCGTTCTTCATCACTCAGACCTTGCCAGCGACTTCCTTTTAATAACAGATTGATTTGCTGTAGCAACTCTTTGGGTAAATTATTTTGGTTATAAAAAGTTTTCCCTAAAATGAGAAATTCACGCTCTGTGGATACATGTTGGTCTATTTCAGGATGCCCCACCATTTCAAACCAATAGCCCACATGCGCATCGCGAACGCTACTTTTTGCGGTGAAATATTTGGCCTGAAGCTCGTAAGAATGGCTCAGTTGTTGATTCAGTCGTTCTAGTTGGTTGCTATTTGCAACTGTCGTCTGATCTCCTCCCTGCAGATCACCCGTCCATGCTGAACTAACACACCAAACTTGTTCTAAGCTTAAACTTTCATTGTCCTGTTGATCACTATGCTGATGTGTACTAAGTGCAGTATGACTTTGATCTTGAAGCAAATGTTGCGCATGCCAACGCTGCGTTTGTACCCGTGTTGGTTGTAAATGCCGCTCTGCAATAAAACTGGTAATGCTATCAAATGGCTCGGTGGCATGGCTGCGGTGGAAACGAATCGTCCGACGACCCAGTGCTGTAAACACTTGATTGTCATCAATCAAACGAAGTTGCTGTGCCTGAATCGGCTCGGACGAACTGAACACCATCGGAGCTTGTTCATCAATCAACCAATTAATACCTTCACTCCGCCATAGGCGCGTAAGAAACTCAGCATCGGTTTCATTAGACTGCATGACAAACGGACGTATATCATAATCGCGGCTCAGACCCTCTAAATTCAAGCTTAAACTGGCTGCGAATAAGGCACTATTGTTTTGCCATTCACTAAACAGAGTTTCAGTAATTTCACGAACACTTTTATTCATAAACACGCGACTGTTTCTGCGCTTATGCCACAGTGAGGTTGCATCTTCAATCGTCAGTTTATAAACAGTTAGTGCACCATCACTTTGGCCTTGACTAGCACCCGTAATTACGCCAGTGAGACGCGAGAGCTGCCCAACATCCGTAACCTGATCTACGGCGACACGACCACCAATGAATTGTTTCAAAGGCAGATAAGCATTGGTCGATAGACATAGAATTTCAGCCTTTAGGCCTTGATTGATACGGTGCTTACCCTCAATGCGCTGAATAAACACCTGTGTATTCAAGGCCAGATTGGAAAAATGAATATGCAAGGCACGTTTTTGCGAGCCAAATCCAAAGGATTCCAGCATCTTATAAATAGAATTGAACATGATCATTATTTAAGTTATTGGTTTTTATATTTGTGCGCGGAGTGTACAAAATGTCTAATTTTTAATCTAGTAAAATAATGTTAATCAATACGTATTCCTGAGATAATAAAAAAAGGAGCATTCTGCTCCTTTTTTTATTATCTCATTTCAGCTTTAGAAGGCGACACGTTTATAGTGACGATACTCTGGCTTCCAGAAGTTCTTTTCAATCGCGTGTTGCAATTGCTCATCACTAATAATCGGGGCTACACCTGCATCCATCGCTGCTTTCGCAACCTTGAAAGCTATCAGCTTAGATACTTTTTGAATTTCATCAATCTCAGGTAACAAGTCTGCTTCAGGATTAACCAACATCGGTGAGCAATCTGCCAAAGCATTACTCGATGCAATCAGCATAGAATCCGTCACACGGGTTGCATTGGCCGCAATCACGCCCAGTCCAATGCCTGGGAAGATATACGAGTTATTGCACTGCGAAATATTATAAATTTTGCCTTGATAGTTGACTGGAGCAAAAGGACTACCTGTCGCAATCAAAGCCTTGCCGTCCGTCCAGTGAATAATATCTGCTGGCACAGCTTCGACACGCGAGGTTGGATTAGACAGTGGCAACACAATCGGACGCTCACAGTTCGAAGCCAAAGTACGAATCACTTCTTCAGTGAATAAGCCCGGCTGACCCGACACCCCAATCAACACGGTAGGTTTGGCATTTTTCACGACATCAAGCAGTGAAATCACCTCTTCCGCATTTCCCCATTGCGCAATCACGTCTGGCTTTTGCGCCAATTTACGTTGGAAGTCGAGTAGATTCGGCTGATTTTCAGTGATTAAACCAAAACGATCGACCATATACACGCGTGCACGCGCTTCGGCATCAGTTAAACCTTCAACTTTCATCTGTGCAACGATTTGTTCAGCAATCCCACAGCCTGCTGAACCTGCACCTAAGAAGGCAACGGTTTGATCCTTGAGTTGTTTACCTGCCGCACGTGATGCAGCAATCAAACTGCCCACAGAAACGGCTGCCGTACCTTGAATATCATCATTAAAACAACAGATTGCATCACGATACTTATTCAGTAACGGCATGGCATTATTTTGCGCAAAATCTTCAAATTGAATCAGCGCTTTCGGCCAACGACGCTTGATCGCCGCAATCACTTCATCGACAAAAGCATAGTACTCATCACCACTGATGCGTGGTTGATTCCAACCCATATAAATCGGGTCATTCAATAACTGTTGATTATTGGTCCCGACATCGAGGGTAATTGGTAACGTATACGCTGGACTAATACCACCACACGCGGTATATAGCGATAATTTTCCAATCGGAATACCCATCCCGCCAATGCCTTGGTCGCCCAAGCCTAAAATACGCTCGCCATCGGTAATCACAATGACTTTGACATTTTTCTTGTTGATGTTATGCAAGATGTCATCAATATGCGCACGATCTGGATAGGAAATAAATGTGCCGCGATGGCGACGATAAATATCCGAGAAACGCTGACAGGCCTCACCCACCGTTGGAGTATAGATGATCGGCATCATCTCACTTAAATGGTTTTCAATGAGGTGATAGAACAAGGTTTCGTTGGTGTCTTGAATATTACGCAAGTAAATGTGCTTATTGATCGCATCATTAAAAGCACAGTACTGTTGATAAGAACGCTGACTTTGTTCTTCAATGCTTTCTTCAACATGCGGAATTAGACCATGCAAGTTGAAGCGAGTGCGCTCTTCTTCCGTAAATGCGGATCCTTTATTTAACAGCGGCAACTCAAGTAAAGTATTGCCCGCATAAGGGATGTATAAGGGTTGTTTTGTCTTTAAATATTCTGTCGTCATTACCTATCTCGTTATACATAGATTTAGATGAACCTATGGGAGAATCTGTACATCTATTTCGGCTACTAGCTTAGCGCCATTTACTCATGTTTTGATATTTATAAGCGTGATGCAATTATCAAAGCGATTTAGTCTGAAAATAAAAATACTGAGTCATACAACTAAATATAGGGACTGAAACAGACTTTTCGCAAAATTCAAAATGGATAAAAATTGAACTTCACCATTACACAAGCTAAGCTAGCGCCTTTCGTAGTTCTCTATCCGCAAAAAAATGACAATAAAAAAATTAATGCTCTTGTTTAGCCTCATAAGCGTTGTTACCGCTCAACTGACCGCTTGCCAATCTGTCTCTAAGGCTCAAAATACCGTGAGTCATAAAATTACAGGGCTATTGGGTAATCACGAGAAACTGCCTGAAATTGATCAAAAAGGCATTGTCGATATCAGTAAAGCCACCATCGAGCAATATGAGCAACTCAGTGCCAATTTACCCTTGAACCAATGGGTCTATTTGGAGAATGAAAAACAAGACATTTATCAACTACAAAACAAATCGACCGAAGGCTTTGTGCTCTCACTGCGTCTGAATTGTAAAATCAGCAGTCATCCGCCTACGTTTGAGCTTCAAGATGCGCAAGGTAAACGTATTTTATATGGTTATAATAAAGAAGCAGGACAGATTCAGTTTTTACTCGACAACAAAAACTACGGCAATCCCTTTGATCCATTTCAACACCAAACCCTGAGTCGTTTTCAACAACAGCTTGCCAGTGCCCAAGTGATTAAGCTCTTTCATGCAGGCAAACTGTATCGTTTTCAAAACCAAAATGCGGCACTACTCAGCAAACCTGTCTCATGCCGTGAAAATAGCTAAAATGAAGGTTATTTGGGTGGGTTCAGATGTGACATATCGACAAACACACCAGTCAAACGGCGCACAATCGGCAGTACAATGAGCACGACAGGATAGGCCACCACCCAAGACATCATCCATGCAGACAGCCAAACCTGTAGAAAGTTGTCCACCCAGCCCAAATTACGCCACAGATTGATCATCGAAATAATGCCACTCATAAAAAATGAGATAAAAAACGGCAAAATAAACATGGCGTATTTTGCGGGTAACTTGGGAATATTGCCAATGATCATGGGGCGCTGTTCAGACACGTTTCATCCTTAAAAACATGAGTTTTGGTTTTGATCATACTGCACTTTTCATCTTTGTTGCAGTGCAATCGTTAGCAGTTAGTGCGCATTTTTTATTCTATAAAAATGGATTCACCTAAAGACGCCGAAATTTGCTATATTTAGCGTTTTTCTGCGACATTAAATTTTCGACTGAATATGAACACGGCAATCCAAGCAGCTCTCGAGCACGCAGTGCAAAACCTTCAAGCTGAAGGCGTCCTTCCAGCAGACTGGAATAACAGCAGTAATTTGACGCGTACCAAAGACCGAAGCCACGGTGACTTTGCGTCCAATATCGCGATGATTGCCTCTAAAGCTGCGGGGATGAAGCCACGTGATTTAGCCGAAAAAATTCTTGTTGCGTTGCCTGAAGTGGCAGACATCAGCAAAGCAGAAATCGCAGGCCCTGGCTTTATTAACTTCTTTTTAAATGCTGACCAACGTTTTGCTGTACTTGAGCAAATTCAAGCGCAAGGCAAGCAATTTGGTCGCACTCAAGCCAATGCTGCGAAAAAAATCCAAGTAGAATTCGTTTCTGCCAATCCAACTTCAAGCCTGCATGTCGGTCATGGCCGTGGCGCAGCGTACGGGATGACCGTTGCAACCTTGCTTGAAGCAACAGGTGCAACGGTAGACCGTGAATATTATGTGAATGATGCAGGCCGTCAAATGGACATCCTTGCAACATCTACCTATTTACGCTACCTCGAATTAACAGGTCAGGAACTGGTTTTCCCTAAAAATGCCTATCAAGGCGATTATGTTAAAGAAATCGCGCAAAGCATTATTGATGCTGATGGTGATGCCTACGTTCGACCAGTGGCTGACGTCTATAAGGATGTTCCTGAAGATGTACAATATGCAGAAGAGCTCGATGCTGAAGGCAATAAAGTTGTCCTTTCAGGCGACAAAGAAAAACATATTGATGGTTTAATCGCCAATTCACAGCAACTCATTGGTACCGGCTACCGTGTATTCCACCAAGCAGCACTCCATGCCATCCTAGATGACATTAAAGATGACTTAGGTGAGTTTGGCGTAACCTTTAACCAATGGTTCAGCGAAGCATCACTCACGGATAAAATTGATGAAGCGTTAGCCACTTTAGAACAACGTGGTTTCTTATACGAAAAAGACGGCAATATTTGGTTCAAATCAACTGAATTTGGCGATGAAAAAGACCGTGTTGTGAAGCGTCGTAATGGGCAAACCACTTATTTTGCTTCTGACATCGCTTATCACCTCAACAAATTACAACGTGGCTATACCGACCTGATTGATATTTGGGGTTCAGATCACCACGGCTATATTTCACGGGTTAAAGCCGCGATTGATGCAATGGGCTATGACTCGAAAAAACTCACCGTTCTATTGGTTCAGTTCGTCAGCTTATGGCGTGGTGGTGAGATGGTACAAATGTCATCTCGTTCGGGTCAGTTCGTGACTTTACGTGACCTACGTAAAGAAGTGGGCAACGATGCTGCGCGTTTCTACTACGTGATGCGTAAGTCCGAGCAACACATTGACTTTGACTTAGACCTTGCGGTTTCACAAAGCAAAGACAATGCGGTGTACTACATCCAATATGCGCACGCACGTGTCAATCGTATGGTCGATGTGAAAGCCCCTGAAAAAGGCATTCCTTTTGATCGTAGCAAAACGGCTGATTACGATGCGACCTTATTAACGCTTGACGCTGAAACTGAAATTCTGGCTAAACTTGCAGCCTATCCTGAAATTGTGCTTCGTGCTGCAAATAGCTATGAACCACACCAAGTGGGCAACTATTTGAAAGAACTCGCAGCATTATTCCATGGTTGGTATAACTTGGATAATACAAGAATTATCGACGAACAGAATGTTGCCCTTTCGCAAGCCCGTTTATTACTTTCAATAAACGTACAACAAGTTTTGCGTAATGGTTTAGAGTTACTGGGTGTGTCTGCACCTGAAACCATGTAATAAGTGAAGCAAAGCTTCACACATGGTTGCAAGACCGAAAGCTATGCTTGAGGTAGCGATGTAAAAAAGCAACGCTTTGCACATCGTCGCAAGACGAAGGGCTATGCCCGAAGTAACCATGTAATAAGTGAAGCAAAGCTTCACACATGGCTGCAAGACCGAAAGCTATGCTTGAGGTAACGATGTAAAAAGCAACGCTTTGCACATCGTCGCAAGATAATGGGCTATGCCCGAAGTAGCCATATCAACCCAGATGTATTGTTCGCTTTGTGAAACTTGAATTTTGCAAAGCGATTCTTTATTTTACGATGACGCCTCTTTTAATCCCTTGAGGCCAAGTATTAAAATAAAGAAAAGAATGGGCCAGTCCCTCATATTGATTAGAAGAAAAGAGGTTTCCACGTGTTTGGAAAAACGCAGCGCGGTGTATCTGAAAGACCGAACAAACCCAAAAAGCCACTGATTCCAGCTTGGCTCGGTACACTTGTGGTCATTTTAATCGTGCTCTGTTTTGCTGTAGCACTGTTACTGTGGAAGCCTTGGGCGCCAGTGAAGCCGAAAGGTCAAATCACCTCGGAACATTATCAAGAAGAAACCAATAAAGACTACCGTTTCTACGACTTACTGCCACAGCAGCAAGTGACTCCGATTCCAGATCAAGCCATTCCTGAAACTAAAGACAATCCAAGCACTGTGGTGATTGTTGAAGCACCTGCTGCCGAAGAAAGCACCCCTGCTGAACCGGGTTTAACCGAAGCAGCACCAACACCGCAAGCACCAAGCTTTATTTTGCAAGTGCGTAGCTACCCTGACCCAGACAGTGCAGATGCACGTCGTGCAGAAATTATCTTAAATGGTCTCTCTGCCGATGTCGTCAAAACCGTTGAAGGTGGGCAAACATGGTATCGCGTGATTTCAGGGCCATATGACTCGCAAGAAGCTGCGGTGATTGCACAGCAAACCCTACAACATAGCGGGATTGATTCGATTGTGGTCAAACGCTAAAAAAATAAAAGGATGCCGAGGCATCCTTTTTTATACCCTGAGTTTGGTGAGAAAACGCTGAATCAATTGCGCAACATGCTCCGCATGTACATAAGCCAAATCATGTTGCCCCTGTGACACGATATACAATTCAGCATGTGGTATTTGACGGTGTAAGGCCTGCCCCACTACAACAGGACTAATCGGATCTGCATCGCCCCAAATCAGCAGAACTGGGCACTGGATACGCTCCAGACTGTCCGTCAAATCAGACTGATGCTGAACAAACCAATCGGGAACAGTAAAGTTCTGTTGATAATCCTCTCTCCAATCCGCCACCTGAAAAGGACTTAAATCAATACCGCCTGAGGTTGCCACAAGTACCAAAGCCTGTACCTGCTCAGGTTTTTGTAAGGCAGCTTGCACTGCAAAAATGCCACCCATAGATTGTGCAATGACCACAGAAGGCTGTTGAATTTGATTCAATACATAGTCTTGTAAGCCCTCAAAACTCTGCACATTCACATCATCCGGATAGCCACCAAAGCTCGGATAAGCGACGACCATGCTTGAATTGTCCTCTGGGAGGCGCTGTATGACAGGTTGCCAAAATGCCGTATTACCCGATGCACCGGGCAAAAAAATCAGGTTCAAACCATCACCCACCACTATAACCCACTGAGTTCTTTGGCTTTTTTAAAGGCTGGGCGTTGCTGAATACGCTGTGCATAAGCAACCATTTGAGGATTATGGGCTTTGACTCGCTCTTGCATCGCCACCACAGGAAAGCTCATTTGAATATCGGCAAAAGAAAAATCACCTGCAAAATATTCATGTTGAGATAAATAATTTTCTAAATATGCACTATGCTCTTTCAAGCGTGGATTAATAAAGCTGCCTTTCACCCCATCACAAATTTTATTGGCAATCGGCTTAATTAGAAAGGGAACATGTTTCGGTACATTGGTCATCACCAAGGTCATGACCAAATAGGGCATCAACGACCCTTCGGCATAATGCATCCAGTAGTTGTATTGCATTAAGTCCTTTGGATTTTGCGGTTTAAACCTATGCGCCGTATCGTAAGTGGCTTGCAGATATTCTAAAATCACCGCAGATTCTGCTATGACCAAATCACCATCAGTCAAAACGGGGGCTTTGCCTAAGGGATGAATGTCTTTTAACTCAGGTGGCGCAGCATAAGTCGGCAGCCGTTTATAAAACTTCACCTCATACTCCAACCCTAACTCTTCCAAAGCCCATAAAATGCGTAAAGAACGTGAATGTTCCAAATGGTGCAGAGTGATCATTGTTTTGCCTTTTGTTTTAATTGAAATCTAGCACTCACTTTACGCGAAAATTTGGATTTTGCACCTGTAGATGTACATGAATCTGCAGTCGTACAAAATCCTTTACTGCCTCTAAAAACAGCCAAGTGACTTAAACGATTGAGGTTTCAATCTCAACAGAACGTAATAAAGTTTTAGTAACTGGTGTTTTTTGACAGATATCTAAGATTTTTTGGCGTGCTTCTTCTGTCAATGTTTGCTCAAACGACAAACGACGACTAATCCATTCTCGGCCTTCTTTATTGGCATTAAAGTCTGCTTCGACACTAAAAGCCCCCCACTCGATCCCTTTATGCTGTGCATACATCCTTAGGGTAATCATGGTGCAGGAAATCAAGCCTGTACAAATAAAGTCATAAGGTGCAGGGCCTTTGTCCTGACCGCCAAAAGACGCTGGTTTATCGGTAATGAATTGATGTCGCCCACTACTTACTTCACCAGACCATGCTTCGACGCATGTTTTCACTTCTGCATTCGCAATGATTGCCATTTTTTTATTATCCTATTTTTCATTTATCTTTTTTGAATAGGTTTCAAGTACTGAAACTGTCCACCTATGCTGTTGTTGAACGATTTTTCGCAGTATTCCTCTTATTTTGAAGCGCGCATTTGGTCTGGAAATGCTGGTGCTTCCAAACGCGGGCCTTCATAGTCTGGAATTGAGCCAAAACGTTCATCTTGTGCAATCCACTGATCACGTGCAATTTTCAATTCTTCTTGAGTACGCCCAACAAAATTCCACCACAGTAGAATTGGACTTTCAAACGGCTCACCACCTAACAGTAACAAGCGACTACCCGCATGAATTTCAATTTCAATCGTGCTTACACCCTGCTCGAGCACCACCATATTGTCTTCACTCAGTTCGTGCCCATTGACCGTAGCCGTTCCTTCTAAAGCCATAAATCCATATTCAAAGTTTGGATTGAGCGTTAAACGGGTCTTGGTGCTTTCTGCTGCACTTAAGTCCACCCCTAACAGCTCGGTATAGACACTCACAGGTGAGGTGGTATTTAAAAACTCTCCGACCAATACGGTAAATGCTACCCCATCTTTTTCCACCACTGGCAGTTCTGGATAGTGATCGAAACGGGGTTCAACAGCAATTTGTGCATCGGGCAATGCAATCCACAACTGTGCCGCATGCATTTTGGTTTCTGTATCTGGTGCGACTTCCGTATGGGAAATTCCATGTCCTGCGGTCATGAGGTTGACCTGTTTTGGACGAATCAGTTGTTTGCTGCCCAAACTGTCGGTATGCATCATGGTGCCTTCAATCATCCATGTAAAAGTTTGCAAACCAATATGTGGATGTGGACCAACATCTAAACCGTCCCCTTGTGGGAAAGTTACAGGGCCAGCGTGATCTAAGAAACACCATGCGCCAATCATTCGTTTATGGCGACTTGGTAGTGCACGCTTGATGACCGTCCCTTGGCCGATTTCAGCACTTCTCAGTGGAAACTCTTGAATGAATTGATTTACGTATTTTTCACAGTCATCCGAATGCGAAAGTTCAGTATAATTATTATTCGTCATGTGCTTACTCATTACAGATCCATATGTCCTAGATCATAACAAGCAGATTCCCAACTGCACATACCTAAAAATAGAATGCTGATTCTTAAACATGGGACAATATCTTGTATTTTCAAAACTTAAGTAAAAGGCAATGCGTGGATGTAAAAATGTTGTTACATCTTTATAAGGTGTGTTTTTGCTCTGCTGGAGTGATTTAGGAATCATGAAAGGTTGTACATTTTAGCCTAATTGAGAAGTTTTCTTCATCAAAACGATCTTTTCCGAGCATTTAAACCTATAGAAAAAAGATATACAATTAAATCACTTACAACTAAAATTTTTCCTTAATGTTTAATAAAATTATCTATTCTGAATTATCCCCTAGGCAAAAAGAAATTTATAATTTCCAGAAAATCTCGGCATATTTAGCAGACTACGGATTCAATTGTATAAAGTTATCAGATGATTGGAATGGTGCCGATTTTCTTGCATATCATTTAAATGGAAAAGACACCTTACGAATCCAGCTAAAAAGCCGCATTACAATTGATAAAAAGTATATAAATAAAAACTTACATATAGCTTTTCCAATCTTAGATTAGCATTTGAAGTGCAACACCATGTTGTTGCCATAATACCTGACTCGGACTTTTAAAGCTGAGTCTTTTTCTTGGGCGATGATTCAAACGTTGAGTGATTTCTGAGATATATTCATCCGTATAGGCATTTAAATTACTGCCTTTTTTAATGTATTGTCTGATTAAACCATTTGTA
>NZ_NEFZ01000014.1 GCF_002135205.1 Acinetobacter sp. ANC 4204
CGACATGATAATTGAGACATCAAAATAGCAATAAATTGATCCCATCGTGTTGCAGATCTTAATTTTTGTCCTTGATGGTATTGTTTTGCAAGACGTTCAAAATCTTGTCTTAAAATGGGTTTGAGTAATTGATGAAATACAGTATTCTGATGTGACAAAACCTGAATCCTTGTAGTTGAAGTGTTTGTTCGCACTTATATTTTAACTACTTTGGACTCAGGTTTTTTTATTTAAGTCTAACTATGGGACAGCAGTGGGCTCGTTAGCCTCTTTTTGAAAGTATTAATAAATTAGTCTTCTGGATAAGCGACTCTTTTCAGTGCTTTAATATCCGCATCTGGTGAGCAGAGTGAAATAAATTCATAGCCATAACCACGTAGTAAGTGACCTTTACGCACGGCAATCCATGTCGTGTTGAGACCAAAAATATCGGTTGGGATTTGTTTTAAACGATAGTCGCGTTCAACATCATAGGCTACATTATTGACAATACCAACGCCCATGTTGAGTTCGACATAGGTTTTAATGACATCGGCATCTAGAGCAGACATGACGATGTCAACATCTACACCAGCATCTTCAAAAGCTTTGTCAATTTTTGAACGGCCTGTAAAACCACCATGGTAAGTAATCAGTGGATATTCCGCCAAGTCTACAATACTAATATTTTGTTTGCTTGCCAGTGGATGGTTTTGTGGGGTAATAATACTGTGCTGCCAATTATAGAATGGTACGCTGGCCAGATTATCTTCTGCGGTGAGTGATTCAGTCGCAATACCAATGTCGGCTTCGCCTTGAAGAAGCATCTCAGTAATTTCTACAGGGCTCGCTTGTTGCAAAATGAGATGAACTTTTGGAAACTCTTTTTTAAATTGATTAACAATAGGCGGCAATACATAACGTGCTTGTGTATGCGTTGTTGCAATTGTTAATGTTCCTTCATCGACACGATTAAAATCATCTGCAAGACGTTTAATATTATCGGCATCGACCAACATACGTTCAACAATACCCAGTAGGGCTTGACCAGGTTCGGTTAAACCGAGTAAGCGTTTTCCTTTACGAATAAACAGTTGAACACCTAATTCATCTTCTAGGTCTTTAATATGCTTACTGACGCCTGACTGAGAGGTGTACAGTGCGGCAGAGGCTTCGGTAAGGTTGAAATTTTGTCTCACCGTTTCCCGAATAATTCTAAGTTGTTGAAAGTTCATATTTTGGATCTCTTTTATCATGAAGCAGGCATTCAACATGCCCCTTCATCTTGGTTTTAAGCCGCAGGTTTTGCAAATAAATGTAAGTTAGAAGGGCTTAACCATACCGTTTGGTTCGGTCTAAATTGGTGTAATCTTGCTTCTTCTGCCGTGAGTGATATTTCAATCAGTTTACCTTGACGATCATGTAATTCAGCAACTACTTTTCCTGCAATCCATAATTCACGAACAAAGGTTGCTTGAATGGCATTGTCTTGAGGCTGCGCATGGATACGTAATTCATCTGGACGGGCAAAGGCGATGACTTCACCAGATGGTGCATTGCGTAAACTGTCTAATTGAATACGGTCTTCACCAATCTGGATTGTGCCTGCATTATTTTGTCCTTCGAAACGGTTTGCTTGACCAAGGAAATCGAATACAAACGGCGTTGCAGGCTTTTCATACACTTCACGTGGTGATCCAATTTGTTCGACATTACCTTTGTTCATTACGATGATTTGGTCTGCAACCTCAAGTGCTTCTTCTTGGTCATGGGTGACAAAGATGGAAGTAATATGTAATTCATCATGCAGTGTACGTAGCCAACGACGGAGCTCTTTACGTACTTTGGCATCTAGTGCTCCAAAAGGTTCATCCAGTAATAGTACACGTGGTTCAACGGCCAAAGCACGTGCCAACGCAATACGTTGACGTTGACCGCCTGAGAGTTGCGCAGGGTAGCGATCTGCCAAAAAGCCCAATTGGACTAGATCCAGCAAACGTGTGACACGTTTTTTAATTTCAGCTTCAGAAGGACGTGTTGAACGTGGTCGTACACGAAGGCCAAAAGCAATATTTTCAAATACAGTCATATGGCGGAACAATGCGTAGTGCTGAAATACAAAACCGACTTCACGTTCACGTACGTGGACATTGGTCGCATCTTCACCTTCTAAGATGACTTGACCGCCATCTGCAGACTCAAGCCCCGCAATGATGCGGAGTAGAGTGGTTTTACCACAGCCTGATGGGCCAAGTAACGCAACCAATTGACCATCAGGAAAATCGAGGGAAATGTTATTCAGCGCATGGAATGCACCAAAGTGTTTTTCAATATTTTTAACTTGAATACTCATGAGGTCATTCCTTTAAACGGTTGAATCATTTTGTTTGTTTTGCTTTTCTTGGCGTAGCTCAACCCATGTTTTTAAAACAAGCGTTACAATCGCTAATAGCGCCAACAGTGAAGACACAGCAAAAGCAGCACTGAAAGTATATTCGTTATAGAGAATCTCAACGTGCAATGGCAAAGTGTTGGTTTCACCACGAATGTGTCCAGAAACTACTGATACTGCACCAAATTCACCCATGGCACGTGCATTACACAGAATGACTCCGTAAATCAGACCCCATTTAATGTTGGGTAGGGTTACTTTCCAGAATGTTTGCCAGCCTGATGCACCAAGGACAATCGCCGCTTCTTCTTCTTCAGTTCCCTGAGCTTCCATTAGAGGAATCAGCTCACGTGCTACAAAAGGAACAGTAATAAAGATCGTTGCCAATACGATGGCAGGAACAGCATAGAGAATCTTGATGTCATGATCCATGAGCCAACCGCCAAACCAACCTTGTGTACCGAAAATCAACACCAGCATTAAACCTGCGATAACAGGTGACACAGAAAAAGGCATATCAATAATCGTGGTTAGGATTGATTTACCACGGAAGTTGAATTTGGCAACACACCATGCTGCTGCAACACCAAATACCACATTCAGTGGAACCGCAATCACAGCAGTTAATAAAGTGAGTTTGACCGCAGATAATGTATCAGGATGAACCAAGGCTTGGGTATAGACGCCCACACCTTGTTTAAAGGCTTCAACAAACACCAAAATCAGCGGTAAGATCAAACAGCTCAGAAAGAACAGCAGAGCAATAGTAATCAGGGTGTAGCGAACCCAAGTGGGTTCACGTGTCGCATCACGCGATTGGAGTTTTTCAGCCAGTGCATTACTGTTGATATTCATCGTGCAGTTCTCCCTGTGCGGCGGCTGGCCCATGCCTGTAACAAGTTAATCAGGAATAAAATAGCGAATGACAGCACTAACATGACGACAGCAATCGTGGTTGCACCTGCATAGTCATATTCTTCTAGACGCGAAATAATCATGAGTGGCGCAATTTCAGTTTTGAAAGGCTGATTGCCTGCAATAAAGATCACCGAGCCGTATTCACCGACCCCACGTGCAAATGCCAAAGCAAAACCCGTGATAAGTGCTGGAAATAAAATCGGAAAAATGACTTTCGTGACAATTTGCAGACGGTTTGCACCCAATGCCGATGCTGCTTCTTCTAACTCAGTTTCCAAGTCGCTCAGTACAGGTTGGACGGTACGAACTACGAAAGGAATACCAATAAAAATAAGGGCTAGAGTAATCCCAATTGGAGTGTATGCCACTTGAATCCCTAAAGGCTCAAGATACTGACCAATCCAGCCTGTAGGCGCATAAAGACAAGTCAGTGCAATACCTGCAACCGCAGTGGGTAAGGCAAAAGGCAAATCGACCAAAGCATCGACAATACGTTTGCCCGGGAAGCTATAACGAACCAAGCACCATGCTAGTAATAAACCAAAGACCACATTAATAAACGCAGCAATTAATGCAGCACTAAAACTGAGCTGTAGAGATTTTAAGATGCGTTCTGAGCTTAAAATTTCCCATAAACCATCCCAACCGATGCCTAAGGATTTAATAAAAACGGCAGACAACGGAATCAAAACAATTAATGACAGATATGCTAGGGTAAAGCCTAGAGAAAGACCAAATCCTGGCAGCACTCGGGATCGCTGCGACATGATTACTCCTCAAAGAGAGAAGACTGACTCAAAAGTGGTCAGCCCAAATAAAACTAAATTTCGGCACAAACATTATTTGCAGTGTTTAAATAGCAAATTTAAATAAATAATTGCTTTCATTGCGGAAATCGACATTTTTTAGTACATTTTCTGAAATCAAAAAATCATAAATTTCAGGAAATGGACCAAAACCTGATGCAACATTGATATGACCAACTTGACCTAAATTTTTAGGTTTAATTTTCCAAGCTTTAGAAAGTTGCATTGCATCTTCAAAACCTAACCAAGGATCATTTTCACTAATGATCATTTGTGTCGGAACTTGAATTTTAAGGTGGTGAAAGTATTGCTGATAGTCATTTTGACTATCACGTGCAAAACCTAAATCCCCAAAGCGTGCGGGATTAGCTGGCGCAACCAAAACAAGATTTTTAACTTTCTGATTCAGTTCTGGATGCTGAGCTAATGCCGCAACTGTGGTTAAGCATCCAAAGCTATGCGCCACAATTTGGATGGGTTCTGAAACGGACTGCACTGTTTTGACAAATTGTTCAATCCATTCATGGAGTACAGGTTTATTCCAATCCTGTTGCTGTACACGAGAGCACGACTTGAGCTGACGTTGTAACCATGATTGCCAGTGGTCATGTTCACTCCCACCCACGCCCGGTACAATTACAGTATGAATCATGTCGATGCTCCCTTACAGATGTTTACTTGATTCGTTGCTTATTTTGCAGTATTCGCTTTCACGATTTGGTCGTACACACCACCATTTTCAAAGTGTTGTTTTTGTACTTTGGTCCAACCACCAAATTCTTTATCAATGGTCACCAACTTCAACGGTTTGAATGTGGTTGCATATTTTTTCAAGACGCTTGCATTACGTGGGCGATAGAAGTTTTTTGCTGCAATTTCTTGACCCGCTGGCGAATATAAATAGTTCAAATATGCTTTGGCTAAGTTCAGATTGCCGTCTTTTTCTGCATTCTTTTCAACAATAGCAACAGGTGGTTCAGCCAAGATAGACAGTGATGGAGTCACAATTTCAAACTTACCTGGTTGTTCACGAAGTGCTAAATGAGCTTCGTTTTCCCATGCGAGTAAGACGTCTCCAATGCCACGTTCAGCAAAAGTTGTGGTTGCACCACGTGCACCTGAGTCAAGTACTTTGGTATTTTTATAAATTTTACGCACGAATTCTTGTGCCTTGGCATCATTGCCCGCAGGTTGATGCTTTGCCCAAGCCCAAGCGGCTAAATAGTTCCAACGTGCGCCACCAGAAGTTTTTGGGTTTGGTGTGATAATCGCAACATCAGGTTTAACCAAATCACCCCAGTCCTTAATACCTTTAGGGTTACCCTTACGTACGAGGAATACAATTGTTGATGTATACGGGGTCGAGTTATTTGGAAGCTTCTTTTGCCAGTTGGTTGGTAAGAGTTTTGCTTTTTCAGCAATCACGTCAATGTCCGCTGCAAGTGCAAGTGTTACGACATCTGCACCTAAACCATCAATGACTGAACGCGCCTGTTTACCTGAACCACCGTGGGATTGTTTAAAGTTGATGTCTTGTCCAGTACGCTGCTTCCAATATGCCCCAAACTGTTTATTGACATTTTCATACAACTCACGTGTTGGATCATACGAGACATTTAGAAAATCTTTTGCGACTGCGCCAAAAGATGTAACTGAAACTAGCGTTGCTAGTACCCCGATTTTTAACTTCGATAAGCTCATGTGAGACCTCAAATTTTAAGCGTTTTTAAATATGAGCCAAGAATACTGCGAGTCTTATTGCTAAAAAAATAATAAAAAACGAATTTTATATGAATAAAAATGAAAAGAGGTTCTGCGCTGAATTCATTAAACTAAGGCGGATCATTGTTTCAAGGCAAATAGATATGCAATGCTATAAAAATGCAGAAAAAGTCAAACAAATAGAATTATTAGACCGTGCATTTCATTATGGTGATGGATGTTTTACTACGGCAAGAGTTTGTAATGGTGTGATTGAATTAGAGTCATTGCATATAGCTCGTTTGCATTTGGGCTGTGAGCGTTTGCTGTTGTCAGCAGACTTATCTTATATTCAACAAACCATCGAACTTTTCAAACAAGACCATGTAAATTTAAATGGCACTATGAAAATTGTGGTCAGTCGGGGTGAAGGGCAACGAGGTTATAGTTTGCCAACACAGCCTGCGGATGTTTGGGTCTTTTTTTATCCGCAAGCATTAGAAGCGTTGACATACAGTGAAATTGATTCAGGAGTGCTGCAACTTGCGATGGGCTTGAATATGCCACAGTTGGTCGGTGTGAAGAGTTTGAATCGTTTAGAGCAAGTTTTACTCAAGCGTGAGGCAGAGCAGCAAGGCTGGTTGGAAGCATTAGTGACCGATGTACAAGGTTCTGTTGTTGAAGGTGTGAGCAGTAATTGTTTCATTCTGATAAATGATCGGTGGATTAGTCCTGAACTTCGTTATAATGGCGTGCATGGCGTTATGCGCGCAGAAATATTGGCGCGTATGCAACAGCAAGGTATTGCCTGTGAGCTGAGAATGGTTGATATGGAAGAAATTTCACGCTTTCAAAGTGTATTTTTTTGCAATGCCTTGAGCCCTATGAAAATAGCCAAAAGTTTGAACCGTCAGCATTTAGATGTTCAACCATGTATAGATTTGTTTTATCGTCTTCAACTTAATCAGATGCACTAGTATGTCCGCAGCCAAAACCAAATCGAAAAAGAAAATACAACCGCCCAAACGTAAAATCAAAGCTTTGTTATTGATTGCTGTAAGCATCCTTGTTTTAGTGATGGTTGTACTGTGGTCAAGTTTATTTAAGTCCTATCCGATTGAAGGCAAAAAGCAATTACTGGCCATTAATTCAGGCGATACCTATTCTGGTTTTATCGACCGTTTGGCCAAAGATGATATTGCAAATTTTCCGATTATTTTAAAGCTCTATCAAAAGATTTTTATTCATGACACGCTGAAAGCGGGCGTTTATGAAGTACATGAAGGTATGAGTATTCGCCAAGTTTTGGATATGATTTCCAATGTCGATAATGCGCAAATGAACCGTATATTGGTAATAGAAGGCACGACTTTTAAACAACTGGTTGAAGCGTTAAAAAAAGATGTTCTCGTCAAAAAAGAAGTGTCTAATTTGCCCATGGATCAGCTTTTAAAAGCTTTAGAGATTCCTTATGACCATGCAGAAGGACTGTTTGCGCCAGATACTTACTTTTTTGCTAAAGGTGAGTCGGACAAAAAAATCTTAATGGATTTATACAAACGCCAAATGAAAACTTTAGATGAAGCGTGGGCAAACCGTGCGGCAAATTTGCCGTATAAAGACAAATACGAAGCCTTGATCATGGCCTCTATCATTGAAAAAGAAACCAATGTTGATCGTGAACTGGAGCAAGTGTCAGGTGTGTTTGCGCGTCGCCTTCAACTCGGTATGCGTTTGCAAACGGACCCAACCGTGATTTATGGTATGGGGGATAAATATACAGGCAATATTAGCCGCCAAGACTTACGTACGCCAACCGCTTATAATACTTATACCATCAATGGCTTACCGCCAACGCCAATTGCTTTACCAAGTAAAAAAGCCATTGAAGCCACCATGCATCCAGACAACAGCAAAAACATCTACTTTGTTGCAACGGGGAATGGTGGTCACACATTTAGTGAGACTTTGGAGCAGCATAATCAAGCTGTACAAGAATATCTCAGCGTTTTAAAAACCAAGAAAGGTGAATAGATGTTTATTAGTTTTGAGGGCACAGAAGGTGTCGGTAAAACCACACTGATTCGCAAAATTTATGAGCATCTAGAGCAACAAGGCCAACAGGTTGTTTTAACCCGTGAACCAGGCGGTACACCGATGGCTGAGCAAATCCGTGCCTTGTTACTCTCTGTTAATCATGAAGAGTCGATGTCAAATGACACGGAACTATTGTTAATGTATGCAGCACGTGCACAGCATTTACAGCAAGTGATTGTTCCTGCATTGACTGAACAAAAAACAGTACTATGCGACCGCTTTACCGATGCGAGCTTTGCTTACCAATGTGCAGGACGCGGTTTAAGCCAGTCGAAGTTGCAACTCTTGAATGATCACTTTGTGAGTCATATGCCAAATATTACATTTTGGCTCGATGCACCGATTGAAACAGGTATGTCGCGCGCACGTGAACGTGGGGCTTTAGACCGCTTTGAACAAGAAAAAGTCACTTTTTTTGAAAAAGTACGGGCAGGTTATCAGCAGCTCTGGGAGCAGTATCCTGAGCGGGTCAAACGCTTGGATGCGACCCAGTCACCAGAGCAGGTTTTTGCACAAGCGTTGCAATATTTAAACTAAAAACTATCCTGAAATTTCCATTTCGGGATTGTAGTGAAATGAATTTTTCTTTTATAGTCAGTCACAAAGGATTGTAAATAGCAGGGAAAATGAAAAGTAACTTAACCGAAATTGTGGCTTTTTTAGAAAAGGAATTTCCACAAAGTTTAGAAAAATGTTGTATTGAGTCAGTCACTGAGCGTGCTGCAACGGTGCTCTATCAAGTTGATGACCGCGACTTGCGACCAGGCGGTACGGTTTCAGGCCCAACTATGATGACCCTTGCTGACTATGCGCTGTATATTGCTATTTTAGGAGAGATTGGGATAGTCGGTTTAGCTGTGACCACTAATTTGTCGATTAATTTTCTCAGTAAACCTGTTGCGTCAGCAAATATACGTGGTGAGTGTAAACTGATGAAGGTAGGCAAAGCGCTGGTGGTTGGTGATGTGTGGTTATATTCTGTCGGGAAGGATGAGCCGATTGCACATGTGGTGGGCACATATTCTATTCCGCCAAAATCCTAAGATGATAATTTTAAAATAAAAGCCTGATAGTCAGGCTTTTATTAGGGGTTAAATTTAGCTGTTCACTAAAGGTGTTTCAACTTCGAAGTTGGGCGGAGTAAGTACCGTTTTACGCAGTTCATTTGATAGCTCAGGGTAATCTAAAGTGTAGTGTAAACCACGAGATTCTTTGCGTTCCATAGCACAGCGCACGATCATTTCAGAGACTAAAACCAAATTCCGTAGCTCAATTAAGTTCTTACTGACTTGATAATCTTGGTAATACTCGGTAATTTCCCGCTTCAACATTTCAATACGGTGGAGTGCGCGTTCAAGACGTTTTGTGGTGCGGACAATGCCGACATAGTTCCACATGGTCTGACGCAGTTCATCCCAGTTTTGCAAAATCACCACATCTTCATCAGGATTTGTCACTTGGGAATCGTCCCAAGCTGGAGCCGTTGGAGATTGGTAATTTGAATCAAAACTTTTCTCGATGTGTTCCGCAGCACTCATACCATACACAAAACATTCTAAGAGTGAGTTGCTCGCCATACGGTTAGCGCCATGCAAACCTGTATATGATGTTTCACCAATCGCATATAAACCTTGAATGTCAGTTTGACTATGTTCATCAACCACGACACCGCCGCAGGTATAGTGCGCAGCAGGAACTACAGGAATCATTTCCTTGGTAATGTCGATGCCAAGTTCGAGCAAACGTGCATACAAGGTCGGAAAGTGTTCTTTAATGAAACTTTCGGGTTTATGACTAATGTCGAGCCAGACATGACGAATACCTAAGCGTTTGATTTCATAGTCAATGGCACGTGCCACAATGTCGCGGGGTGCAAGTTCAGCGCGCTCATCAAAGCGCAACATAAAGCGTTCACCATCGGGTAGACGCAGATAAGCACCTTCACCGCGCATCGCTTCAGTAATCAGAAAAGAGCGTGCTTGTGGATGATAAAGGCAGGTTGGGTGGAATTGGTTAAATTCCATATTGGCCACGCGGCAGCCTGCTCGAAAAGCCATGGCAATACCGTCACCTGTTGCAATGTCAGGGTTTGAAGTATACAGGTAGGCTTTCATTGCCCCGCCACAGGCTAAAGCAGTGAAAGGTGCTAAAAATGTATGGACTTTTTCAGTCTTTTCATCCAGTACATAAAGACCGAGAGCACGATTATTCTGTTCTTCTAAGCCTAATTTTTGAGAGGTGATTAAATCAATCGCAATATAATTTTCAAAAATAGTGATGTTGTCTTTTTCAATTGCACGTTCAACTAAGGTTGTTGAAATGGCACGGCCTGTAGCATCTGCAGCATGAATAATACGGCGCTGTGAATGCCCACCCTCACGGGTCAGGTGCAATTGTTCTTGATCATCAAGCGTAAATTGCACGCCATGTTTCAGCAGAAAATCAACAGAAGGTTTACCACCTTCAACTGTTTGTTTAACGGCATCAACCTCACAAAGATGAGCACCAGCAATCATGGTGTCATCAATGTGCTGTTCGATAGAATCCGTTTCGTCTAAAACAGCAGCAACGCCACCTTGCGCATAGAAGGTACTTGCATCGGTCAGGTTTGATTTTGCAAGAACAGCAATATTGAAATGTTGAGGCAACGATAAGGCTAAGCTCAGGCCTGCACCGCCACTTCCCACAATAATCACATCAAAATGATGCGTTGTGCTTAAATTAGACATGTCCGTCAGCTAATTTGGAAAAAGTTTGCTAATCACAGCGCTTTTTTCACAAAAAGGCAAGGGCAATATCTATTCAAATTATGGAAAATATAAATAAAGAACTTGTTTTTTAAGCAAAGTTTAAGCATCTGTTTATACAAACATAATAGAACATATTATTACCCAAGATAGACAAACTTTATGCTAAAAACGCTAATACATAAATTGATAACAAACACATAGGTCAATGCTTGATATGAAAAGTCGCGCTATACACACTGTTTTTTTTGCTGTTGCATGCACAATGGCTGCCGTACAAACACAGGCAGCACCTGTTGATTTCTCAAATTTAGTTGAGCAAGTCAGCCCTGCGGTAGTCAGTGTCAATGTTGTAAAGAAAATGACTCAAGAAGAGTTAATGCAACAGCAGATACCTGAAATTTTAAAGCGTTTCTTTGGCAATCAAGTCATTATTCCACAGCAGCAAGCACCGCAAGAAAAAACGGCTTATGGCAGCGCATTTTTTATTAGTAAAGATGGTTACTTGCTGACAAACCACCACGTTGTAGAAGATGCATCGAAAGTCACCATTATGTTTAATGACCGCCGTGAACTGGATGCGACCGTGGTGGGTAGCGATGAACGAACCGATGTGGCCTTACTTAAGGTGAATGGCACAAATTTTCCATCACTCCGTGCCGGTAATGTTGACCAACTGCGTGTAGGCGAACCTGTGCTTGCGATTGGCTCTCCTTTTGGTTTTGATTACTCTGCCTCAGCAGGTATTGTCAGTGCCAAGATGCGTAATATGATGGGGGAAACGTCTGTACCCTTTATTCAAACTGATGTAGCTTTAAACCCTGGGAACTCAGGTGGGCCATTGTTTAATCAACAGGGTGAAGTGGTTGGGGTGAACTCACGTATTTTCAGTGGTACGGGCGGGTATATGGGACTGTCTTTTTCGATTCCTATAGACGTTGCCATGGACATTGCTGACCAACTGAAGAAAACAGGTAAAGTCACACGTTCTTATTTAGGTTTCAATTTACAAGATTTAGACCGCAATTTGGCTGAATCTTATAATTTACCGAAACCAGAAGGTTCACTGATTACCAATGTACAGCCAAATTCACCTGCAGAAAAAGCAGGCTTAAAAGCAGGCGATATTATTTTAAAATTCAATGGAACACCGATTTCACGAACATCTGAATTATTGAATTATTTAAACCGTACTATGCCAAATCAAACGGTACAGTTAGAGATTTTACGTGACGATAAAAGGCGCAATATTTCAGCGACACTGACCACTGCACCAGATGATACACCAGCAAAGTCAGATGCAACTGCACAAGCAAAAGGACCTGTTCTAGGTGTGGCGATTCGTAATTTATCGCCAGTTGAATCATCTCAATTAAAGCTAAAAGGTGGTGTTCTCATTCAAGAAGTGAAGCGTGGTGGAGCAGCTGCACAGGCAGGTATGACCGCTGGAGATGTCGTCACTCGTATTAATAACAAGTTGATTACTGATACCAATGATTTTGTTCAGGCTGTATCTGATTTGAAAAAAGGTCAGGTTGCTCGGGTTGGAATCATTCGACAAGGTACACCAGCCATCTTGGGTATGCGTATCCAATAAATAAGTGTAAAAACCACTCGTAAGAGTGGTTTTTTATTTTTTGCAATTTGATGCTGTCTTTGATTGGCGTACACTGCGACATTCTTCGGGGAAATGGGGATTAGATAGAGTTCTTATGAGTAGTATTTTTGATTTAAATCTTCAGGTACAAGCAGAACATATCGACCAGTTGGGCCATGTGAATAATGTGGTTTATATGCATTGGATGCAGGATGTTGCAACAGCACATATTGATGCTTTGGGTTTGGGCTTAAAAGAGTATATTGAATTAAAACATGCCATGGTTGCGGTTGAGCATCATGTGCAGTACCGAAAAGCTGCATTTGAAGCGGATGAAATCATCTTACGAACATGGTTTGACGATATAAACGCTTTATATTCATCACGCCAGTATGTGTTTTATAGACCTAAAGACAATAGTATTTTATTTGTTGCACAAACCAAGTGGGCATGTGTTGAAATTGAAACGGGACGCCCGAAACGAATGTCACCCGGTTTTACCCAAGCTTACCAACCGCTTGCAAAAGATGTGAATGCCCTAGATTTTTCAATGGATTATTCAAAAAGCTCAGTACGAAGCGAAAAACGTAAAAAAGCGTCTGAGTTGTGAGAAGGAAGCGTATTATTATGGATACTTTGAAAAAACCATCTGCTATAATCTTTCGCAATTTCTATTCGGCTTTTGTTATGCATCGAAATTTGTCTGCATAACGCTTCATTTTGTTCAAGGTAGCCCATGGCGCAAGCTAAAAAATCTGTTGATATTAAAAATATCCGTAACTTCTCGATTATTGCGCATATCGACCACGGTAAGTCGACGCTTGCCGATCGTTTTATTCAGACCTGTGGTGGTTTGCAAGATCGTGAAATGCAAGCACAAGTACTAGACTCCATGGAGCTTGAGCGTGAGCGCGGTATTACTATTAAGGCTGCGTCGGTTACTTTGTATTATACCCATCCAAATGGGCAAGAGTATCAATTGAACTTTATTGATACCCCGGGGCACGTTGACTTTTCATATGAAGTATCACGCTCACTAGCGGCCTGTGAAGGTGCATTGTTGGTTGTAGATGCGGCGCAAGGCGTGGAAGCACAGTCGGTTGCGAACTGTTATACCGCTATTGAACAAGGTCTTGAGGTTCTTCCAGTCCTCAACAAAATTGATTTGCCACAGGCTGAGCCTGAACGTGTGATTCAAGAAATTGAAGACATTATTGGTATTGAAGCGACGGAAGCGCCAACCTGTTCGGCGAAAACAGGGCTTGGGATTGATAGCGTTTTAGAAACATTAGTCAATGTCATTCCTGCACCAGTAGGTGATCGTGATGCGCCATTACAAGCTTTAATTATCGACTCTTGGTTTGATAACTATTTGGGCGTGGTTTCTTTGGTGCGTGTGAAAGAAGGTCGTGTGCGTAAGGGCGACAAGATGTTGATGAAATCAACAGGTCAAACGCACATTATTACTTCTGTGGGTATTTTCAATCCTAAGCATACTGAAACAGACATCCTTGAAGCAGGTGAAGTTGGTTTCGTTATTGCAGGGATTAAAGACATTTTTGGTGCGCCAGTGGGTGATACGATTACCCTTGCAAGCACACCAGAAGTTAAAACTTTGCCAGGCTTTAAAAAAGTAAAGCCACAGGTGTATGCAGGTTTGTTCCCGATTGATTCAAGTGAATTTGAACCATTTCGTGAAGCTTTGCATAAACTCCAGATCAATGATTCTGCGTTATTCTTTGAACCTGAAAGCTCAGATGCTTTAGGTTTTGGCTTCCGTTGTGGCTTCTTAGGCATGCTACACATGGAAATCGTACAAGAGCGTTTAGAGCGTGAGTATGATTTAGACCTCATTTCATCTGCACCGACAGTGATTTACGAAGCGGTGATGAAGAATGGTGAAACGATTTATATCGACAGCCCATCAAAAATGCCAGATGGTTCAACAGTCGAAGATCTACGCGAGCCGATTGCCGAGTGCCATATCCTTGTACCGCAAGAGTATTTGGGTAATGTCATGACTTTGTGTGTGGAGCGCCGTGGTGTGCAAAAAGACATGAAATTTATGGCGAACCAAGTTTCGATTACCTTTGAAATTCCAATGGCCGAAGTGGTGATGGACTTCTTTGATAAATTGAAGTCGTGTTCACGTGGTTTTGCATCCTTAGATTATAATTTTGTCCGTTTTGAAAGTTCATCATTGGTCAAAGTCGATGTTCTAATCAACGGTGAAAAAGTTGATGCCTTAGCCATGATTTGTCACCGTCAAGATGCGCGTCACCGTGGTATCGCACTGGTTGAAAAAATGAAAGATTTGATTCCACGTCAAATGTTTGATGTGGCGATTCAAGCTGCAATTGGTGCACAAATTATTGCTCGTTCCACTGTAAAAGCGATGCGTAAAAACGTCTTGGCTAAATGTTATGGTGGCGATGTTTCTCGTAAGAAGAAACTTCTCTCGAAGCAAAAAGAAGGTAAGAAACGTATGAAGCAAGTGGGAAGTGTAGAAATTCCACAAGAAGCGTTCTTGGCTGTGTTGAAAGTAGAAAGATAATAAGGTAGGACGATAAGCCCATGGATTTTGATTTTAATTTAATACTTGTTCCTGTCACGCTCATATTCTTTTTGGTGTGGTTGCTTGATAAGTTTGTATTCAAGCAGCGAGCGACAAAAGGCAAGGGGAATGAAAATTTTGTCATTACTTGGGCTTATGATTTTTGGCCAGTCCTCGCAATCGTTCTATGCTTACGTTCATTCTTTTATGAACCTTTTAACATTCCTTCAGATTCAATGGTGCCGACATTAGAGACAGGTGATTTCATTTTGGTCAACAAATTTGACTATGGTGTGCGCCTTCCAATTGTGAATAAAAAAGTGATTGATGTTGGGGAGCCTGAGCGTGGGGATGTAATTGTATTCCGTTATCCACCTCAACCAACAATCAGCTATATTAAACGTGTAGTGGGTATTCCAGGGGACCATATTGTTTTTGATCATGGGCAATTAAGTATTAATGGTCAAAAAGTGGCTAAGGTTCCTGTCCAGTTTAGTCGTGAAAAAGACAGTTTGGACACACCAACCTCTATTTATCACAAAGAAACGATTGGCAAGCATACCTTTACCATGCGTGAGTTAGAAGGGGTGAATGTTGCACGACAAGCACCATATATTAACTTTGTAGAAAATGGTAAATACTCTGCTGAAAATGGTTTATATTGGGAAGTGAAAGTAAAAGAAGGTGAGTACTTTGCGATGGGGGATAATCGTGATCAAAGTGCTGACAGCCGCTTTTGGGGGATGGTTCCTGAACAGAACCTGACAGGTCGTGCATTCTACATTTGGATGCATAAGGAACCTGGCTTTAAGCTACCGTCATTTAACCGTAACGGTAGCATTGACTAGTATATCGTTTCGGAAAAATAAAAAATGCGTAAGAATCAACAAGGGGCATCTTATATCGCCATTTTATTTGCAATCATGGGGTTTGCATTTATGGCGAAAGTGGCGATTGCGGTATGGGCTCCATATTTTGATGATCGGATGATCAATAGCCAAATTGAGGAACTATTTCAAAATAGTCCGAAAAATATGCAGCCAGCCGAGTTTGAAAAGCAACTTTCAAAACGTCTGGAAATGAATAACATTCGAGATGTAAAAATTAAAGAGATTATGCAGGTCACCAATACCGAAGGGTTGCAGGTGAAAAAGGAGTATGAAGTAAGAAAACCCTTCTTGCTGAATATAGATTTGGTATTAAAGTTCGAGAAAAGTTTTGATCAAAGCTCAGTCCAAGCTAAGTGAAGCCCGCTTAGCGAGCCGTATCGGTTATCAGTTTAAACAACCTGAATTACTTCAGCTTGCACTGACCCACCGATCGGTGAGCCACAAATACAACTATGAGCGCCTAGAGTTTCTAGGCGATTCTTTGTTAGGGATGATTATTGCAAATTATCTTTATAAAGCTTACCCAACTGAAAATGAAGGACGCTTAACGCGTATGCGTGCGACTTTGGTACGTCAGGAAGCTTTAGGTAAAATTGCAAATGATTTAAAACTCAGCCAGTCGCTCATTTTAAGCACTGGTGAGTTAAAATCAGGTGGACATCATCGTGAGTCCATTCTTGCGGATACGGTTGAGTCGATTATTGGTGCAATCTATGTGGATTGTAGTGATTTAACGGTATTAGAGCCGATTGTGCTAAAATGGTATGAGCCATATTTAGACCATATCGAGCCGACCGATCAACTTAAAGATCCAAAATCACGTTTACAAGAATATCTACAGGCACGAAAAAAAGCTCTCCCAGTTTATGATGTGGTCGATATTCAAGGTGATGCACCGAATCAACATTTCAAAGTGGAATGTAAAGTCGATGGATTGCCTGTTGTAAAAGGTGAAGGTACAAGTCGTCGCTTTGCTGAACAAGCTGCAGCGGCAGATATTTTAAAACTATTGGAGCAGTAATCTGCCATGTCAAATTCTTCCGATCACATTGATGCTGATCACGAGTCGCAAAGCGACAGTAATGATTTAATTAGCCAGTTTTTTAGTGCACAAGGTACCGAAATTCCTTCAGATTTTCGTAGTGGCTTTGTCGCAATTGTTGGTCGTCCAAACGTAGGGAAATCTACGTTGATGAACCATTTGTTGGGTCAGAAATTATCAATTACTTCCCGTAAACCACAAACTACACGTCATAAGATTGTGGGTATTGATTCGCGCTCAAAATCTCAAGCAGTGTTTGTGGATACGCCAGGGATGCATAAGAAAGAAGTTCGCGCCATCAATAAAATGATGAACCGTGCTGCATCTTCTGCATTGCGTGATGTTAACTTGGTATTGTTTGTTTTGGATGCAGACAAGTGGACTCAAAACGATGAACTAGTTTTGGAAAAACTTAAAACCGCAGATATGCCTGTCATTTTAGTGATCAATAAAATTGATACACTTGAAAATAAAAATCATGCATTACCTTTGATTCAAGAGCGCGCAAAACTGATGAATTTTGCGGAAATTGTTCCTGTTTCTGCTCTTCGTGGTGCAAACTTAGATCATTTGCGCGATACGATTGAAAAATATTTACCCTTCCAACCACCATTATATTCATTAGATCAATTAACCGATCGTTCTGAGCGTTTCTTAGCATCGGAAATTATCCGTGAAAAGATTATGCGTCAGTTGGGTGAAGAACTACCTTATGATTTAACTGTACAAATTGAGTCGTTTAAGACGGAAGAGGCGACAGTGAATGAAAAAACAGGTCGTCCAAAACCAGCATGTACTTATATTGATGCAACGATTTTTGTCGATCGCCCAGGTCAAAAAGCCATTGTGATTGGTGAAAAAGGCAGTAAGCTGAAGAAAATTGGGATGGATGCTCGTGTTGACATGGAAAAAATGTTTGAGCAGAAGATCATGCTGACACTTTGGGTGAAGGTTAAAGGCGGCTGGTCTGATGATGAGCGTGCATTAAAAAGCTTAGGTTATAGTGATATCTAAGTTAAAGTAAAACGAATTTTATAGGAATGGTGTTATGGTCAAAGTGTTTGCGGTAATCGCTTGTATGTTATTTTTGCAAGGGTGTATCCACAAAATCGTCACCGTTCCTGTAAAGATCGCTTATAAAACCACTAAAGGCGTGGTAAAAGGAACTGCAGCAGTGGTTGGAGCTGTTATCCCAGATGGGGATGATGAAGACAGTGAAAAGAAAGATAAAAAAGATTAGTTAATTTCTCATGCGCAATGAAGTACTGCATGGTTACTTAATTCACCATAGAAAATACCGTGAACGTAGTCATATTGTGCATTTATTTACCCAAGAGCATGGGCGGGTTGATGGTATTTTAAGACAAACCCCGCCGCCGCAATACCAACCGATCTGTCTGCAGGCTTCGGGTAAATCTGAGCTCAAAAATTTTACAAAACTTGAAATTGTGAATCAGCCGATTTTTTTCTTTGGAGATGCTTTTTTTTCAGGTTTTTATCTCAATGAAATTCTACTCAGGCTCTGTCCACTTGAAGTTCAAATGGAGCAAAGCTTTGCTCAATATGCACATACGCTAACACAGTTACAGCAATTGACGCAGCAAGCCAATCCCAATCAATTTTTAAAACAAATTCTAAGGCAGTTTGAGCACGAACTGCTGGAAGATTTGGGCTATGCTTTAGATTTTTCGACCGATGCCAATCAACTCGAAATACAAGCCTCGCTTAACTATATTTTTCAGTTGAATGAAGGCTTTATTCCTACTGCGCAAGCCTCGCGAGCGACCTTAAATGGACAGCAAATTTTAAGCATGTGCCAATATGAAAAGGGTAGGGATTTTGGTTTGGAACAGTTACAATTACTGACCAAGTTGTATCGACAAATGATTAGCTCGTTGTTAGGCGATCGTCCCTTAAAAAGTCGTCAGTTGTGGATTCAGAACACTCAAACTCAATCGTAATTAGGAAATGAATATGGCTGCATTACTTGGTGTAAATATTGACCACGTAGCAACTTTACGACAAGCGCGTGGAACGTCTTATCCAGATCCAGTCAATGCAGCACTGATCTGTGAGCAAGCAGGGGCGGAAGGGATAACTTTGCATTTACGTGAAGACCGTCGTCATATTCAAGATGACGACGTACGTCGTATGCGCCCAGCGCTAAAAACACGTATGAATTTGGAACTGGCAGTGACAGATGAAATGATTGCATTTGCCAAAGAAATTAAACCGCATCACGTATGTTTCGTTCCTGAAAAACGCCAAGAAGTCACGACCGAAGGGGGCTTGGATGTGGTGGGCCATTTTGATGATGTTAAAGCGGCAACTCAAGCCTTGTCTGAGATTGGCTGTGATGTGTCCTTGTTTATTGATGCTGACTTTGCGCAAATTGATGCAGCGGTTGCTTGTGGTGCGCCAACCATTGAGATTCATACGGGTGCTTATGCTGATGCTGAAACACCTGAAGTTCAGCAACATGAGCTTCAACGTATTGTCAAAGGTGCCGAATATGCAGCATCTAAAGGCTTAGTTGTGAATGCTGGGCATGGACTCAACCTTGAAAACGTGACTCCAATTGCGCAAATTCCACAGATCCACGAATTAAACATCGGACATTCCCTAATTGCGGATGCCATTTTTGTAGGTTTGGAACAAGCGGTGCGTGAAATGAAAGCGGTCATTAAAGCTGCACGTTAATTTTAAAGTTTTAAGATTTAAATATGTCGAATATCAATTATGATGAACTCATGAAGCCCGTCATTGGTTTCTTGGGTTGTGAAACACCAAAAGCTTGGTTGGATGAAGCTATCAATAATCTTGATGTGCTGATGCAAGATCATGCGAATTGTGAAAAAAAAGCAGCAGGCACAGCGATGAACCTGATGTTTCGGTATAGCTTCTTTACCGATTTACAAGTCAAGCTTGCACAATTGGTTCGTGAAGAAATGCTACATTACGAGCAAGTGCTTGAATTTATGAAAAAGCGTGGGCTAGAGTGGAGCAATCTGAGTGCAGGTCGCTATGCGGGTGGTTTGCGTAAAGAAGTACGAACGTATGAGCCTGAAGCTTTAATTGATATTTTAATTATTGGTGCTTTTGTCGAGGCGCGTTCGTGTGAACGTTTCTATGCGTTGGCACCCATGGTGGATGAAGAATTAGGCCGTTACTATCGCTACTTGTTAAAGTCTGAATCCCGTCATTTTGAAGACTATTTGGCTTTGGCTTTAGAAGTTGCACAAACGGGTAAATTGAAAAACCCGAAAGAGGATATTCAAGCGCGTATTGATCATATTCGTAACGTTGAAAAAGAGCTGATTAGTACCTCTGATGATCTGTTTCGTTTCCATAGTGGTGTACCAGTCAAAGTGGCTTAGTCTTTTACTGGTTTTTGAAGTGTATCTCTCATTTTACGTCATGCTAAGCGATGCAAATAAAAGCCCAATCTAGTGAGATTGGGCTTTTATTTTTTATGAGTTAAGGCTTTTTTTCTCAGCTCGATTGATTAGCCATGTTATGAGTAAACCTGGAACCAGAAAGCCTAAAAGTACTAGAAAACCGTGAACGAGAGAGGCCGCAGGCTCTTGTAGGGTTGCTGCGTGTTTCATTGGCGATAGCCATGGAGAAAGTTGAAAAAAGCTGATAACCAACAAGACAGTTGGCCATAAGATGGAAATATGTTCTCTGCCAAAGTTTCTCCATGCATAAAAAATGAGTGCAAGGCTAAACAGACCCTCAAAAATCCATGAACCAGTACCCCATTTTCCCCATAAGCCATAACCCATGTGCTCAGCAGAATATGGATACAGTGCTAAATCCATATTGTGCATAGGCCAATCGGCAAGCCAATGCGAGAAACAAGCGAACCCTGCGATGAGCGCAACACGTTTGTCTTTCCTAAAAAATAAAGCCCAAACGATAGAGAGGATCACAGCCATAACTAGGGAATGATCCCAGTCAATAAACGTTAAATCAAAGAATAAGTAGGGGCCTGCTTGCAGATTTGGTGTGACATGATTTAGACCCAACATGATGAGTAAACCATCAATGATATCGAGAAAACCAACACCGAGCATGATGGGAAGGGTTGGAACTTTTGGGAATTTTGATTTAATGGCTAAACCAATGGCTAAATGTCCGACATACATAATGATTCACCTATCTAGATTGGAGTAGGGTTAAGCTGTTTCTTAAAACGGCATTAATAAAAGAATCATCAACCTTTTTATTTTCAATAAAAATTTGAAAGTAAAAACTTCCTAGCGTCATGCTGATGATGTCATGAATATTTTGTTGTTGCTGGTTTTCAGGGAGTAATCTCTGAAAACTTTGGGCAATGAGTTGGTAACGTGCATGCCATAAATCTTGACGCTTACGAATACTGATTTCATCCTTAATGTTTAATGATGCTTGCAAGAATGAGTGACCAAGTGGGGACTGTAAAAACATTGCAAGTTGCTGCAACATGATTTTAAAGGCATCTATTGGTGCTAATTCTTGCGGTATCTCAATGGAATCTTGGATTTTCTTTGCAATAGCATCCACAATTAAATCATCAAGGGATGACCATCTTCGGTACAGTGTTGTGCGACTAATCCCTGTCAATTTTGATAGTTGCTGTAGGGAAATATTTCCATAGCCTTGACTGAGCAACAGCTCGAATAAAGCCTCATAAATGACCTGTGAATTTGAACGGTCTTGTTCACTGACTAAGGCCTGTTGGCTTTTATTTCGGTATTTCTTTAAAGGTAAGTCGCTCATGCTTAGCTATCTTAATTTTTATATGTAACACATGTTACATTGTGTTTTGGAATTTAGAAAGCTTGTTTTTTGATCTGTTACAAATGTAGATCAAAATTGGAAAAAATACAGAGATTGCTTTTGCAAGGGGCTGACAGCAGAGTTGAACTTATAATCAGGCAAGTATGGTGATGCTGATATTTGGGCAAAAAAAAGCCCACGTCATATTGCGTGGGCTTTCTTGAATTTGGCTCTCCAACCTGGGCTCGAACCAGGGACCTGCGGATTAACAGTCCGTCGCTCTACCGACTGAGCTATTGGAGAATCTGCATGCGATTATAAGGACATTTTATAGTGGGTCAAGTCTAAAATGTCATGTTGCTGTCATTTTTGTTTCGGATGCTTCTAATTTGAACAAAAAAAATATTTTCAAAAAAAATCGTACCGAATTACTTGCAATGTTGAAATGGCGTTGATAGTCTGAATTCAACAACAGAGCGTTTAATTAAAACTTAAACAGTGTGGATTTATCACCAACTTGCCAGCACTAAAATGGCTAAACAGGAGAAAGCGAATGAATACGCTGACAATTTCCGATCTTTTCAATCATCTTTCTGATTATCAAAACCAGTATCTTTCGATCATTTCAGACCCTGAACAGTATTATACGGCTGTAGAATCTGCATATATTGATGTTTGGCCCATAGGTCGCACCGATTTGTATTTAGGTGACTTACTACAGCTTTGGTTTAGTGAACGCTGGTTAATTAGCAGTCCATGTCAGTTATTGTCTGTGCAGACCGAGCGTAGTGTTAAAAAGTCCTTTCAACGTGAACATGATTTATATCTATACCAACTCTCAGGCAGTGCATTGTCTGGAAGTAATCGTTCTAAAGTGTGGTCTGTCTCTGAAGGGAAAAGCTTAGACGTGAGTTTGGATAGTGCATTTAAGTATTATTGTATTTTTAAAGGTGCTCAACGTCCTGAAGCTGAGAAACCATATGCGAACAATTCTTTTAAAACAGCGATCTAGCAGACAGGGATTGATTTGATTGAGCAAAAAGGCACTGAATTCTCAGTGCCTTTGGTTGTTATGGGCGAATAATCATACAAGTGGCAGTGGCATGTGCATATAGTTTGCCATCTTCATCGACAATTTGACCTTCTGAAATGCCTAGGTTTTTACTGATGTTAATGACGTTGCCAATAGCAAGTAACTCTTTATCTTTTGGAATTGGACGACACATTTTAATATTCAGATCAATCGTGCCATAACCTACGCCAGCTTCAAGCATGCTATGTACAGCACAACCTGTAACTGAGTCGAGCACTGTTGCAGCAAATCCACCATGCACGCCACCTAGTGGATTTAAATGACGATGATCCGCTTTTGCTTTAAAGCTAATTTTCCCTTCTGACACTTCATAAGGCTGCATGGGAATGGTTTCACTAATGCTCGCGGGTGGAATATTTCCAGTACACATAGCTTGTAGAAGTTGTAGTCCAGTCATTTCTTTAGGGTTCATTATGGCTTCCTTTGTATTATTAAGTTCCTTTTTGGAACTTAATAGGAAAATAATCAAAATTTAATCATTAGGTCAATATTAGATTGTGAGCTGATCAGTAAAAAACTTATAGAAATCCCTTATATTGAGATTGCTAAGAGAGATGGTTGAGCTTCAGGGGCGTTATATTCCTGAATTTGCAGATGATGGTCTATCGAGTTTTATGAATCAGTGAATTAAAGAAGCTAATTGTTTCAAAAATAATGCATAAGTTTTAGGCATCGGAACACTTTTGATTTATATATGGAATAAACAATATTTTGATGCCGATTGACATCGTATTTTAATAATCAAGGAAATAATAATGAATGTATCTTGCTTATGCGGTAAAACCAAATTCCAAGCTGAGCTTAAAAATCATGATGTACATGCTTGTCATTGTTCGATGTGTCGTCAACAGTCGAGTGGTGTACTCATGAGCATTGATGTCGAACCAAGTAGTTTAACATTCCAAGACCAATCATATTTAAAGCTGTTTCAGTCGTCTGAATGGGGAGAGCGTGGTTTTTGTAGCGAATGTGGCACGTCACTTTTTTGGCGTACTCAAGATGGGAGCTATTGTAATATCAATGTATTTGCTATGGACGAGCAGCCGAAAGACTTAAAGCTTAGTACGGAGATTTATATTGATAACAAACCTGACTTTTACCAATTTAAGTATTCTACAGAACAGCTCACGGAAGCAGATGTTATTGCCTTATTTTCCCCAAATGAAAAAGAAAGATAGTTGTCGGTTGTATAGAGCTTGAAATTTACATCAATATTCCTGATAAGTTGAATGAGAAAATCACTATAGATTTAATAAATTATATTAGATATATCTAAAGTAAGCTGTTGAATAAGGATGCTCAAACATGCTGCTTAAAATTTGTGTAGCGATGTTGGCCTTTGCTGCGAATTCTGTACTGTGTCGTTTAGCTTTGGCTGATCAGCAGATTGATCCTATGAGTTTTAGCCTGATTCGGGTGTGTAGTGGTGCCGCAGTATTATGGGTACTTTATAGGTTTTCTACACATAAGGCGAAAATAGAATGGAACATAAAAAACGGATTCTTGCTCGCTTTATACATCGTTGCTTTTTCACTTGCTTATTTGCATATTGATGCAGGTGTGGGAGCGCTGCTCCTCTTTGGTACGGTTCAGCTCAGTATGGTCGCTTATGGATTGTATCATGGTGAAAAGATCAATCTGCGTTGCGGTCTTGGTTTAGCGATTGCACTTTTAGGTATGCTCATTTTGTTGTTGCCTGGGGCTTCAGCACCTCATTTGGGTTATGCCACGATGATGGTACTTTCAGGTATGGGATGGGCGATGTATAGTATTGCAGGTAAAAATATGCATAACCCACTAGCAAGTAGCTTGGCAAATTTTGTACTGGCGATTCCTTTTGTATTGCTGGTTTATTTAGCATTTTTCACGCAAGCTTTTATCAAGCCACAAGGTGTAATCTTAGCAGTGCTGTCTGGTGGTCTAGCATCGAGTGGAGCTTATGTGCTGTGGTATGCCATAGTGAAGCAGATTGACCGTGTGACAGCCAGTAGTGTGCAATTGTCTGTGCCGTGTTTAGCAATTCTGGGTGGGGCATTGTTTATAGGTGAAGCACTGAGCTTTAGAATTATCATTTCTGCAGTGATTGTTTTGGTCGGGATTGCTTTGGTGATTTCGGCATCGTCTAACCGTACCAATTTAAATAAATCGGATTTAATCGGTTCTGAACGTCCATAAGTAAATTTCAATTCATCCATAACTAATTTTGACTTTAGCTTTTGAGATAGAGGCTAGGTTTTATCGTTGTTCTTATTTTAATTTTATATCATGTAAAAATGGAATGAACTAAATTGATTTTTAGTAAATAGGCTAGATATATTTTCATTTTGTTCGGCGTCATTAAATAAAACAAAAATATTCGGCATGAAACTTGTATATCAAGATACAGTTTCAGTAAAAATGAAATGTTGCTTAATTGTGCTACAAAAGTAAAAGGTATATCGTAGATATAAGTACCTTTCTCTTTAAATTTAGAGAAACTTCTTGGTTTAATAATGAAAAAATTTTGGGATTTATTTATTCCTTTATTATTAGGGAATGTGACAATTGCGGTCAGTGGCTTGGTCGATACGCTGTATTTATCGCATTTTAGTGCAAAACATGTGGCAGTCTTAGCAATTGCAATATCTTTATATAGTATGGTCTTTATCTTTGGTTTTGGGCTTTTACAAGGCATGATGCAGACTTTAGCCGAAGCAAAGGGGAGTGGCGAGTTACATCAGATAGATTTGATCGTTAAACAAGGGATATGGAGTGTATTGCTTTGGGGCCTGTTTGGTATATGTGTACTCAGTCATGCTGATTTTATTGTCGATTTACTTGGTGCAGATGCAACATTAAAAGACATGATCTTGGTTTGTTTAAAGATCAGCATGTTTATTATACCCGTTCAATTATTACTGCGTGTTTTTTTTATTGTGACACAGACTTGTGGTCAAGCTAAGCTAGTTTTTTATGGCAATATTTTATTTCTAATTGCAAAGTTGATTTTGTCAGGTGTATTTATCTTTGGTATCCCACTTTGGGGCTTAAAAGCATACGGTGTTTATGGTGCATTTATTTCTTCATTTTTAGCATATTGTATTATATTTATAACTTTCTATATTTTTCTTATGGATAAAAACTATCGGCTTCAATGGAAAGCCCCATTTTTCAACTTTAACATTTTAATAAAAATTTTACGTATAGGGATCCCTGCAAGTATAGTTATTTTCATTGATGTTTTTGCATTTACTTCAATTTCATTGCTTGCTGTTCCATTAGGGGATATTGCATTATCGGCAAACCAAATTGTGATGGTGGCGGGTTATTGGTTGTTTAATGTTATTAATGCGCTGATTGTAACATTTAGCATATTACTGTCGATAAAAATTGGAGAAGGTCACCAAGAACAAGCTTGGCAATTAAGCCAAAAAGCTGTTTATATCGTGTTGACGGTGGCGTCAATTTTGTCTTTCAGCTTGTTTTTATTTCAAAAGCAATTTGTTGTTTTATTTACTTCAGATCAGTCCGTTGCATTTATGGTTTCATCACTGATTGTATTGGTCTGTCTATTTCACATCGCAGATGCAATGCTTGCGATCGCTGTAAATTTACTACGTTGTTGGCAGGTCACTTTGCTTCCAATGTTCATTTATAGTTTTATGTTGCTTGTCGTTGGGCTGGGTGGCGGTTGGTATTTTGCCTTTCACCCGATGAGTTTTTTTGAGATAAATATCCCTTCGATGGGTATCCATTCATTTTGGGTTTTTGCTACCTTTGCTTATGCAAGTTCAGCAATTTTATGTCTGATTTGTTTGTACTATCGCAAATATCTAAACTAAGTAAATTCACTTAAGATTTGTATAAAAAACCCGCGAAGTTCGCGGGTTTCTCTAATCTAACTTTAAAGGGTTAAATTATTTTTCAGCAGCAATTGAAGCAATCGCAGCATCTACGCCTTCGATTGAATCAGCAGCTTTTTTGATACGCGCAAGCGCATCTACAAGTACTTCATCAGCAGTTGCATAAGAAATACGCATGAAACCGCCCAAGCCAAATGCATCACCAGGAACTACGGCTACACCAGTTTCTTCCAATAACCACTCAGAGAATTCTGTGCAAGATTTTAAACCTTTCGCACGAATCAATGGACGGATGTTTGCATATGCATAGAATGCACCATCAGCAGGTAAGCAAGAAATACCGTTGATGTCGTTCAAACCGCTAACTACTAAGTCATGGCGGCGTTTGAATGCTTCAATCATTGGCTCAAGAACGTCTTGAGGCCCATTCAACGCAGCTTCAGCAGCAACTTGTGAAATTGAAGTTGGGTTTGAAGTTGATTGAGACTGGATTTTTTTCATTGCGCCAATCAGCTTAGCAGGACCTGCTGCATAGCCAATACGCCAGCCAGTCATTGCATACGCTTTAGACACACCGTTTAACACGATTGTACGGTCATAAAGGTCTGGTGCAACTGTTGCGATGTTGTAGAACTCATCATCCCAACGGATTGGTTCGTACATATCGTCAGATGCGATATATACTTCAGGATATTTACGAAGCACGTCAGCCAAAGCTTCTAATTCAGCTTTAGTGTAGATCATACCTGTTGGGTTTGATGGACTGTTTAAAACCACTAAGCGTGTTTTGTCTGTGATCGCTGCTTCAAGTTGAGCAGGGGTGATCTTGAAACGTTGTTCTTCGCCACATTTCACAATAACAGGAACGCCTTCAGCGATGATTACCATGTCTGGGTAGCTTACCCAAAATGGTGCAGGGATGATCACTTCATCACCTTTGTTTAACAAAGCAAGTGCTAAGTTAAAGAATGACTGCTTGCCACCGCAAGAAACCAAAATCTGGTTTGCTGCATAATCAAGGTTATTGTCGCGCTTGAATTTTGCAATGATTGCTTTTTTAAGGCCTGGCGTACCATCTACAGCGGTATATTTTGTGAAACCGTTGTTAATCGCTGCAATTGCTGCATCTTTGATGTGTTGTGGGGTGTCAAAGTCAGGTTCACCTGCGCCCAAGCCAATAACATTCTTGCCAGCTGCTTTTAATTCAGCAGCTTTGTTGGTCACAGCAAGAGTTGGGGACGGTTTGATGGCATTTACACGATCAGAGAGACGTACGTCCACGGCATATTCCTTCTTATGGGGATTAAAAAATAAAAAGCACACTATCTTAGCTCAAAAAACTCTAGCAAGGCGTTTAAAAACGCAGAATTTTTGAAAAAAACATAATTTTTTTTAAATTTTGGGTTTCGAAATACAAAAATTGACAGAATGTGGAAGTTTCTCGCATCTCAAAGAAAAAAACTTTAAAATAAACCTAATTTGATGAGAGTGATGGTCATGAGTAAGCAACAGCCTACTTCAAAAAAACCTTTGGTGAATCTCCCTTTCCCAATGCCGAACGTAGAAGGCAGTTCTGATGATGTTGCACATAATCAGGTGCGCCCAAAACCTGAGCAATATGCAGATCGAACGTGGATGCCACCTCGTGGTACACGCCGTTCAATGGGTAAACGCTAAGGTTTAAAAAACGTGTAATAAAAAAGCCAATGCTGTAGCGTTGGCTTTTTTTATTCACTTAACGAAATATATCAAATGAAATCATGAGGCTAGTAAGACATAAACGTTAATGCATTCCAATACGGATCATCAGTACAGAAATCATCATCAGATACTTACTAACCACATATAAACATAGAATTTATTTGTAGCCAATTTTAAATGCAGCCAAGAATTGATTTGGCTGTTTTGCGTCGAATACAATGTGGTCAAGGGCGCTAGTTTGAGGAGCTTTGATGAAGGCATTATTTTTTAGGCTTGGAAATTGCGTATCCTGCATCTTACCTTCTTGAATTAATGCTTGCGCAGCTTGTACATAAATATCAGGGCGATAGGCCTTTTGGGCTGTTTCTAGGTACCATTGATCTGTTTGACTAGTGCTGATTTGTCCCCAACGACGCATTTGTGTTAGCCACCATACTGCATCTGAATAATAGGGAATGCCATATTGTCCCTTGAAGAATGTATGAAATGATTTTGCTGGTCGAACATCGCCTTGTTCATACTCAAATACGCCGGTCATACTATTGATAATAATATCTTTATCGACACGTAGATAATTATCTTGTGCAATAATTTTTGCAGCTTCTTTACGGTTTGCACCGTTATTTTCATCTAGCCAATTTGATGCACGTATTAAAGCTTTAACCAGTTTAAGTGTAGTCGTTGGATTTTGTTCAGTAAATTTTTTAGTTAGACCGAAGACTTTGTCTGAACCATTTTCCCAAATGGCATCTGAGGTGATGACAGGTACACCAAAACCTTTTTTTACGGCTTTCTGATTCCACGGCTCACCAACGCTATAGCCTGATGTCACACCTTCAACCATTGTTGATACCATCTCTGGAGGTGGAATAACGGTTAAATCTACATCTGAACCTGTATTTCCTGTGGTGTCATTATGTGCAGAATCATAAGTGCCCGGATGAATTCCGCCAGCAGCTAACCAATAGCGAATCATATAGTTATGTGTCCCCATTGGATAAGTCATGCCTAATTTAAATATTTTCTGCTGTTGCTTATATTCCGCAATCACAGGTTTTAAATTACTCGCACTAATGGGGTGCTTCGGTCGATTATTTTCCATAACTACGGTTTTTTTCATCTCATTCCAAACATTATTTGAAACCGTAATGGCGGCACCATTGTAGGAAAGGGTGAATGGTGTAACGATTGGTGTTTTTTCTGAGGATGTATCTATTATTGATGCTATAGGCATTGCTGCAAGCATATGAGCAGCATCGAGCTCACCACTCTGCACATGTTTGTAAAGTTCAGTCCAACTCGGTTGTGCTTCAAGTTTGACTTCGAGCCCTTCATCTTTAAAAAATCCCTTTTCAACGGCAATTGCAAGGGGAGCCATATCGGTTAATTTTACAAAGCCAATGGTTAATCTGGTTTTTTCAACAGCTAAAGGTTGAGCAGCTGTCTCTTGATCAGGTTCTTTTTGGCACCCCCCCAGTAAAAAACTGAGACCAAGCAAGCAGGGTATAAAAAAAGCCTTGTTTAATAATATCTTTTTCATTCATTTCCCAGATTTTATTGTGATTCGAGCGTCCTCGAATAGCAATATAGATGCCAAATGTAAAACCAAGGATAGAAATTCAAAATCTTATTTTTACTGTAGTAGGCTACTTATAGGTTTACGGTGAATATATGCATTTGATTTGGCGGGTAGGGGCTGTTAGTCGGGGGGAGTATTTCTGGTCTAACTGTATGTATCTCATCGTGTTTTGAGCGTATTTGGTGCAAGTGAAAGAAAACATGCCCATTTTTGTACATTTAGAATCGAATAGAATGGGGGGAGCATCAAGGTGGTGCATGGCAAGGGTATTGGGTCTGAAAGAGTATGCGTTAAGTGAGGAGATTAAAATTATTTTTATACATTTTCACGCGAGTGAATCAAAAATGTAGGAGTTTGATTTTAAACTCCTACATAAGGCTTAGGGAATGTATGAGAAACAAAGATTTTTTAAGAGTTGTGTGGATTAAAATTAACGTGCGCGACGTTCATTGTCTGCATAGTATTGATTCTTCTGTTGGTACATCAGCTGATCTGCGCGTTTCAACATATCCTCAATCCGTTCATTCTCTCTGACGGTAGCAGATCCGATAGACAGACTAATCGGTTGGCTAGAATAGAATTGATTATCGACATGAATAAGTTCATGCAAACTATGTAGGCAGTTATGTAGAGCAGCTTCATCAGCACCTGACATTAGAATCACCAATTCATCCCCACCAATACGGGATGCAGAATAAAGCGTGTTTTGTATAAGCTGATTTAAAATACTTCCTACACGACGTAATAAACCATCGCCTACATCATGTCCAAAGTTATCATTCGCTTCTTTTAGACCATTCATATCGAGAAAAATACATGATACAGGTCGGATGGGACTACGTTCTAAACGATTCACTTCTTCAGTGTAGAAAGAGCGATTGTAGAGTTTAGTTAAAACATCATGTCTGCCTAGGTATTCTAAATAGTTCTCCGCCTTTTTGCGTGCAGTTATATCGGTCAAAGCAACTTGTACCATACTCCAGTCATCTCGATAATCTGGGAATACGGTAAATTGCAGTAAAACATGGCGGATACTGCCATCAAGAGCATAATTTACGGCTTCACGCTGATGGTGAATATTGCCATTCCATAATTCAATTAACTGCTCTCTAAAGGTTTGCACCATTTCTTTAGCAAAAATTTTATGAGTATTTTTCAGCAAAGTATTCTTATCCGCAGCACCAAACAAATCTAAGGTTGCTTGGTTGACATCAATAATAATAATGTCTTGAATACACTGCATAATAAAATCATGATGCACATCTAAAAAGGTTTTAAAGTCATCTATACCTAAATGACGGACTTGGTCTAAACGCGCTTTGATACGGCTAAAATCTTCAACCCAGAGTGAGGTTGGTGAGAAATGAAAACGTGATTCGGCTAACTGTCGGTTTTTTTCTTCTAATCGACAGGCTGTTTTATATGAGGTGATGTCTTCTGTGGTGATGAGTAAACGAGATAGATCATGTTCATAGCCAGGTATAACAGTACCACGTAACTGAATATCTAATCGGGTACCTTTAATTGTGTAATTCACTGTTGTGCTGATGAATTCATTATGACCATTCCATAGACTCGATAGCTCTTGAATATGCGTTTTGGCCATGTCTTGTTTGAAAACAAGATCTAGATTCTGTTGCAGATGCTCCAGATTATCTGCTTCAAATAGTTCCAGTGTTTTGGGATTTACTTTTAAAATTTTAATTTTACGTGCACAAAGGAAAACACGAGCTTCGTCCTCTTGTAAAAACTCTTGTAGATTCTCAACACCTTGCTGTCGCCAGATTTCAAATTGCTGCTTTACTTCACTAAAATCTTCTAACCACATTGCTATTGGGGACAAATCGAAAACTGAAGAATCCAGAATCTCCATTTTTTTGCTCTTAATTATTTTTAAGTGAGCGTAGTATAGAGTCTATTTTTTCTTTTTGAAATCGTGAGGTAAATAAAAGATTTATAATTCATTTTGTGATTTAGTTGGCATTAAATTTGCTAGATTGAATTCTTGTTAAGCTATGATAGCTCCAATCAAGACTTCAATCTGCAATAAATATATTCTTGTATTTAGCGTATCGTTTTACGTGCACGGTGTTCAGGTTTAGGCGGTGATATTTCTCGAGTACCTTGCCATACTTCGATAAAGTCTTGCTCATTAATATTATAAAGTTCAAGCAACGCTAAAATGACACCGCCAAAGAGCATGGAACCTTCTGCATTTGATTCAAAGTCAAATATTTTGCCAGACAGAACATGCAAAATATCTTCAATTTCAAAAGCACGATCACGTCCATTACTGTCCGTTGGATACATCCGAGTATTTAGAATAATTTTGGCTAAGCTTTTTTCATTATCAGTTAGAGCCAGATGCTGAACCAGCATGTCGTCATTTTGGGTACTGAAAATCACAGCATCGTTAAAAATGGTATGCAGAAACTTTTTGTTTAGACGAGGCAGTGTTCTTTCTACAAATGGGCGAAATGATGCAGGAAAGATAACGTTATGCGAAATGCCTTTAAACATGGGAGCAATTTCTTCGACTTTATAACCCGCAATACCACAGCCGATAGAGGTGAGAAAATAAGTCATTTTCGGATGATTCTTGGTATAGATTTTAAAATCATCAATATAGTGTTGAATTTGTGAGAGCGGCATTTGTTGTAAGTGTTCGTTCATGGTAGGAATGGCATAACTTTGCCCCGACCAACCACGTCCAACACCTTTCATCGCCCCAAAATGTTCGAGTGCGGTACGTGCAGCACCATCTGCATGTTGGCCTGCCATGTTACTACCAAAAACAAATACAGTCTGTTCATCTAAGTTTTTGACGATGCTTTCGTCATGATATTGGTAAGTCATAGGCTCTGATTTTTCGCTCTTCTTCACTTCATGTTGCCCTTGAAACTGAGGAGGGTCAAGTGAAAAATCTTTGTAATATTTTCAGTAAATTACATTAAAAATTTAAAAGCAAGATTTGCTCGGGATTGAATCTGTTAAAATAGTTGCTTGAAGAAGCAAATCTTGGGATATGTCTGTGAGTGAGAAACAACCTTTTGATTTAGTCACCAATTACCAACCCGCAGGTGATCAGCCGCAAGCCATTGAAAAGCTTGTTGCTGGAATAGAAAAGGGCTATCACGACCAGTTATTACTTGGAGTTACGGGTTCAGGTAAAACCTATACCATGGCCAACGTGATTGCGCGGACACAACGTCCGACTATTGTTATGGCACATAATAAAACCTTAGCTGCACAGCTTTATGGTGAGTTCAAATCTTTCTTTCCGAACAATGCTGTCGAATATTTTGTTAGTTATTATGATTATTACCAACCTGAAGCCTATGTGCCATCTTCAGATACATTTATTGAAAAAGATTCAGCGATCAATGACCACATTGACCAAATGCGTTTATCTGCAACACGGTCGCTCTTAGAACGTCGCGATGCAATTATTGTTGCTTCAGTTTCTGCTATTTATGGTTTGGGTGACCCCAATGCCTATATGAGCATGTTGCTCCATATTGTGCAGGGAGACCGTATTGCACGTGATGATATCATCCGTCGTTTGGTGGAAATGCAATATAGCCGCAATGAACTTGAGTTTTTACGTGGTACCTATCGTATCCGCGGTGAAATTATTGATATTTTCCCAGCGGAATCAGATCAACATGCAATTCGGATTGAGTTGTTTGATGATGAAGTGGATTCGATTCGCTGGTTTGACCCGCTGACAGGCAAACTGGTGCGGAAAGTTCCGCGTGTAACGATTTATCCAAAAAGCCACTATGTAACACCGAAAGATAATTTAGAACGCGCCATCGGCACGATTCGTGAAGAATTAAAAGAGCGTTTAGGTTTCTTTCGTGCCCATGACAAATTGCTTGAAGCACAGCGAATTGAGCAACGCACCCGCTATGACTTGGAAATGATGCAGCAGTTGGGCTATACCAACGGTATTGAAAACTATTCACGTCATTTATCTGGTCGGCCTGCGGGTGAAGCACCACCAACTTTGTTCGATTATGTCCCTGATGACGCCTTACTGATTATTGATGAGTCGCATGTGACTGTACCGCAAATTGGCGCGATGTATAAAGGTGACCGTTCGCGTAAAGAAAACTTGGTGAATTATGGTTTCCGTCTCCCTAGTGCTTTAGATAACCGTCCGATGCAGTTTGAAGAGTGGGAACGGATCACCCCGACAACGATTTATGTCAGTGCAACACCAGCCAAATACGAGCTTGAAAAAGCCGAACAGGTGGCTGAACAGGTGGTTCGTCCTACAGGTCTGATTGACCCCGAAATTGAAGTGCGTCCAGTACTGACTCAAGTGGATGATGTGTTGTCTGAGATTAATATCCGTAAAGATCTCGATGAGCGTGTGTTAGTGACGACTTTAACCAAACGTATGGCAGAGGATTTAAGCTCGTATTTGAAAGAATATGGAGTGAAGGTGGCTTATCTACACTCAGATATTGACACTGTTGAGCGAGTGAAAATCATTCATGACTTACGTTCAGGTGTCTACGATGTGCTTGTCGGGATTAACTTATTACGTGAAGGCTTGGACATGCCAGAAGTCTCTTTGGTCGCTATCTTAGATGCTGATAAAGAAGGCTTTTTACGTTCTGAACGGTCTTTGATTCAAACCATTGGTCGGGCAGCCCGTAATGTAAAAGGTAAGGCTATTTTATATGCAGACCGTATCACCGACTCTATGCAAAAAGCCATTGATGAAACGGAACGTCGTCGTCAAAAACAAATGGCGTTTAATCAACTGCATGGCATTATTCCACGTAGTACCATTCGACAAAATAAAAAGGATATTGATACAGGTGAAGTACTGACGGATGAGCAAGTTGAGAGCAATATTGCCGATCAACATCAGACACTCAGTGCAGACGAACAGCATTTATTGTCTGATCCAAAACTTCTTGCGAAACACTTAAGCAAGTTGGAAAAAGAAATGCTCAAAGCCTCTAAAGAGTTACAGTTTGAGCAAGCTGCGCGACTACGCGATGAAATTTTGCGTTTAAAATCGCAGCTTTTGGCTTAGTCTATATTTACATAACGCTACAGTAATTTGGGCAGAAAGCATTATTTTTTAAAGAGATGTTTATTTTTAGATCATAAATTCTGAAATATTAAAGGTACAGTTTATGTCTGCAAATCTTCCCAAGGCGGGTTTTACCCTTGCCAAAATTGCTGTAGGTGGTGCTGTTCTGGTGGGCTTAGGTATGGCAACCATGGCTTATGCTCAAAGTAAGCCTTTAGCTGTGGTGGATAAGATCGAATTGGATCGTTATTTGGGGGTATGGTATGAAATAGCGCGTAAGCCTATGTACTTCCAAAATAAATGCGGAACTAATGTCTCAGCGATTTATACACTCAATGAAAATGGAAATGTCAGTGTCGATAACCGCTGTTATGCTCAAGATGGCAAGCTGATGCAGTCGATAGGTGAGGCATTTGTACAAAACCCACCTTTTAACAGTAAGTTGAAAGTGAGTTTTTTACCTGAGGCTGTGCGGTGGTTGCCTGTGGCGCGTGGGGATTATTGGATTTTAAAAATTGATGATGACTATCAAACAGTGCTTGTAGGTGAGCCACGCCGCAAATATATGTGGGTGCTTTCTCGTACACCGCAAGCAGATCCTAAAGTTATTAATGAATACTTGGAATATGCTAAGTCGGTAGGCTACGACTTAAATGATTTAATCCATACCAAACAACTGCCAAAGTAAAATTGATAGTATTGTCTAAGCCATGCGGAAGCATGGCTTTTTTATTTCTAGGCATTATTTTAAGCCTATTAAAACTTGAATAATAAAGCTTTATTTGGATGAAAGCTTTATAATTGGTCGAATTTAAAGTTGCCCACAATGTATATGGAGTGAAGGATGTATAAAGGTGTTGCATTATCAGTTTTAGCATCCGTCACTTTTGGGGTGTTATATTTTTATACCTTTTTTCTAAAACCTTTAGATAGTGAGCAAACCTTTGCTTGGCGTATGTTTGCCACACTTCCTTTTTTAACGGCATTTATGTGGTGGAGTGGTGACTTAAAACTGATCATTGAGTTATTTAAGCGTATTTTTAAACAACCATGGATGATTGCATGGTTATTATTCAGTTCATTTTTATGTACGACCCAACTATGGCTGTTTTTATGGGGGCCGATGAATGGTCGTGGCTTACAAGTGTCCCTCGGCTATTTTTTACTGCCTTTGGTCATGGTATTGGTTGGTTGCATCCTTTACAAGGAAAAGCTATCCCGCTGGCAAATGGTTGCGGTCGCTTTTGCTGTGCTTGGGGTTGGACATGAAATTTGGCGTATTGGCAGTATGGCATGGGAAACAGTCTATGTTGCTGTGGCTTATCCTTTGTATTTCTTCTTGCGCCGTGTTTGTAAAACAGATCATTTGGGGGGCTTCTGGTGGGATCTGTGTTTAATTCTCCCTGTCGCATTTTATTTAGGATTTGTACAGAGTGATAGTTTAATGTTGATGCAGCAGTTTCCGCATCTTATTCTTGCTGTCATTGGTTTAGGTTTTCTAAGTGCGATGGGCTTGGGAAGTTATATTTTAGCAAGTCGTTATTTACCTTTTGTGATTTTTGGTTTGCTGAGTTATTTAGAACCAGTGCTGTTAGCTGGTGCATCCATTACGATGGGTGAGCGTGTTGAGGCGGGTGAGTGGTTCACCTATATTCCTATCTGGTTTGCTGTTTTGTTGCTGATTATTGAAGGCACTCTGCATTTATATAAACAACAGCAAAATAAAAAACAACTCGAGCGAAATATTGAGCATTTTGAAAAACAGCAGCATCCAGACTGATCTGATCATGTTTGATGTTGCTATTGTGCTGGAATTTGGACGATGACTAAGTCTCTTATTTGTCTATTGCTCTTTAAGAATAGTTGACTGTTTGATAAAACATCATTTGTGTAACTGTTTATTTTTTATTTAAAAAAATTAGTTTTAGATTTTTCTACTGAAAAATCATTGGACTAAATTCAATCATTTCTGAAATTAATAATGAATATACGATAAAAAACATCATGCATTTACAGCTTTCGATTCAAACTTGGCACTAAATCCTTTACAATTGTTGGGTTTTGAAATTTATGCTTAGATTAAATTAATTAGAGGACGTATCTGTGAGCAAAGAGACTATCATCGCCCTACACGCAGAACACCAAGGTCGCTGGAAAAACCGTGAAGAAATCGCAGAACAAATGATCGCTTTGATCGGTCAGCTTTACCGTGAAAAAAATATTGTAGTTTCAGTGTTTGGACGTTCTTTAGTTAACCGTTCAGTAATTCAAATTTTAAAAGCACACCGTTTCACACGTATGATGGACGTTGAGCTTTCAGTTGTGCATACATTCCCAATCCTTGAAGCGCTCGCTAAAATTGAAAATATTGGTACTGCTGAAATTGATCTAGGCAAATTAGCTGTTGCTTTCAAAGAGCAAGGTGGCGATGTTGATGCATTTGTTGCAGCAGCAGTTAAGTCTGTAGAAGGTCGCCCAACTTCTGTAGAAGGCCGTGACGTTGTACTTTACGGTTTTGGTCGTATTGGTCGTATTCTTGCGCGTTTAATGATTGGTCAGTCTGGCCTTGGACGTGGCTTGAACTTAAAAGCGATTGTGGTTCGTAAGTCTTCTGATGGTGATTTAGAAAAACGTGCGTCTTTATTACGCCGTGACTCAATCCATGGTCCTTTCTCTGGTACGATTTCTGTTGATGAAGAAAACGAAGCAATTATTGCAAATGGTCAATTCATCAAAGTGATTTATGCATCTAACCCATCTGAAGTTGACTACACTGATTATGGCATCAGCAATGCGCTTGTGATTGACAACACGGGTAAATGGCGTGATGCAGAAGGTCTTGCTCAACACCTTAAATGTCCTGGTGCTGCACGTGTAATTCTAACTGCACCTGGTAAAGGTGACATGAAGAACGTGGTATTTGGTGTGAACCAAGCAGACATTCTTGATGAAGACAAAATCATCTCAGCTGCAAGTTGTACTACAAACGCGATTACACCAACACTTAAAGTACTACATGACAAATACACAGTGTTGAATGGTCACGTTGAAACAGTTCACTCATTCACAAATGACCAGAACTTAATTGACAACTACCATAAAGCAGACCGCCGTGGTCGTGCTGCAACATTGAACATGGTAATTACTGAAACTGGTGCGGCTAAAGCGGTTGCTAAAGCACTTCCAGCACTGCAAGGTAAACTGACAGGTAACTCTGTACGTGTTCCAACACCAAACGTTTCACTTGCGATTCTAAATTTAACTTTAGACAAAGAAGTTGATCGTGATGAAGTGAACGAATACATTCGTAAAATCTCAATCAGCTCAAGCCTTCAAGGTCAGATCGGTTATACCAACTCGACTGAAGTTGTATCATCTGACTTTATCGGTTCGCGTACTGCTGGTGTATTTGATGCGCAAGCAACCATTACTTCGGGCAACCGTTTAACTGCGTATGTTTGGTACGATAACGAAGTAGGTTATAGCTGCCAAGTATTACGTATTGCAGAGCAAATGGGTGGCGTAAGCTATCCTAAAATTCCTACTGAAACAAATGCATAATTTGTAGTAGTGATCAAAAAGAGCCTCATATGAGGCTCTTTTTTTTACTTGCTGATTTATAAAATTTGTACATATATGTCAGGATTGGCATAAGTATTGAATTTCATGGTAAGAGTTGCCAATGCTTAATTCTGACTTATTTACTTAGAATAATTGGAACATTTTATTGAAATAGACATTTATATATTTATCGAGTCAGGTTGGGATGACCTGTAAACAGACTGGGCTGACAAAAGGATTAGACTTGTCAGATGAAGAATCAAAATAAAAAAAGGAATTTGACTTTGCAAGTGAAACACCTACTCAGTGGATTGGTATTTATTGTGTTAGCAACCATGTGTGGTGTATTCATCGCTATTTGGATGTTTAAACACTTTAATATCTATATTCCCTTAGAAAATCAAAAAGTCAGTATTGATCTACAAGAGCCTTTACAAGCTGAGGTCAAAATTCATGACGCTTTAGATGTGGATGTGACAGGGCGTGTGAATGCTGAAATTCCGATCCGAGAAAACCTGAATATTCCACTGACCCAAACTCTGACACCACGTGTGTATTTTGATAATCAAGTCCCGATCAAAACCAGCATTCCAGTGCGTGAAATCTTGAAAATTAATCAGAGTATGCCTGTGGATACCAAGGTGCAGGTAAAAGTCATGGGACGAGATGTAACTTTGCCTTTAAAAGGTAATATTCCTATTCAGTTGGATGTTCCAATTCATATTGATGTGCCACTGGAACAGCAAGTACACCTCAAATTTGATGCACCTGTAAAAACTGTACTGAAAGAAAATCTACATATTCCAGTAAATACAGTGGTTAAGACCAATATTCCAATACAAGGGCATTTAAACGTTCCTATTAAAACGGCATTGAAAGCTTCGGTGGATGTGCAAAATACATTGCCAATTGAAATTAAGCAGGGGGAGTTGAAGATTCCACTCAACAGTTTGCAATTCTTGCGTGAAAAACCTCTATCTCAAGAACACGTGAAGCCATAGGAGGGAGTATGTGGATATTCCAGTCCGCGAAGCGGCTTGTCTTGAGTTTTGTGTGTGTTGTCATTTTGGTGGGTGCGCTGTTTTGGTTTTACCTGAATATTCAAGCCAGTATGCAAGTGTCTGCAAATGAAGCACAAATTCAACTGTCAGACTCTTTACCGACAAAAATACAAGTCGGTAATTATTTAGAAACTCAATCTGTTGGAACTTTAGATACGCAACTGAAAATTGATCAAAAAATTAATTTGCCTTTACATGGAAAATATTTGGCAAATTTGGAGTTCGAAGTAGAAGTACCTGTTTCTGTATCGGTTGATTATCAAACCGAGGTGCTTATTGATCAAAACATGCCGTTGGAGACCAATACGGATTTAATTTATCAGAATAAACTGTTGCCTAAGTTTCCACTCACTTTGGATATTCCGATTAAACTGGCTGTGCCATTTCATTTAAAGCAAGACTATCAGATTCCGATCAAAATTATGTTTAATGGCTTGGTTTATTTTGAGTTCAATGAGCAAGTACGACTGCATGTGTTGCATCAGTTTGCGCCACAGCTTAATTTGAATGATCCAATGACTATGCGAAAAATAGCAAGCTTCAATGCCACCATGTATAACACGGAGCGGAGTACGACAGCGAACTTGGAGATGAATATGACACTACCTGTGAAGAATATTCATCCATAAAGAAAACACCACCAATCATTGGTGGTGTTTTCATGTGAAAATCAAAAGGGTGGCTTAAAGTGCAGCTTTGATCGCATCTTGAATGTTCGTAGTTTTACGTCCAATCAATTGTTCTAGGTCTTGACTGTCACTATACATTGCACCTTGTATAGTTTGAATGTCTGCATCAACGATGACCTCAACTAAGCCAGCAGGTAAGCCCGCCTGAGTTAGGCCTTGAGTGTATTCTTCCGCACTTAGGTTTTGATAATTAATGGTTTTACTCGCTGCTTGACCAATCAATGTTGCAAGCTCTGAGAGGCTAAAGCTTTGTGAACCTGCTAGTTCATAGATTTGATTATCATGGCCAGTTGACGTTAAGACTTTCGCTGCAGCTTCAGCATAATCTATGCGTGATGCCGAGCTAATGCGACCATCTTGAGCTGCTCCAAAAAGCGTCCCAATTTCAATGGTGTGAGCAACACCTGCAAGGTAGTTTTCGCTATACCAGTTATTTCTTAAGAAGGTGTAGCGTAGTCCACTATCTTGAATCAGTTTTTCAGTTTCACGGTGTTCTTGGGCTAAGCCGAGTGGCGATGTATCTGCACGTAGTAAGCTAGTATAAGCAAGATAAGGAACACCGGCCACTTTTGCAGCATCAATCACTGCCTTGTGCTGAGGTGTACGGCGACCGACTTCATTTGCAGAAATGAGTAATAATTTATCTATACCTGATAGAGCAGGGACTAAAGTTTCAGGTCGGTCATAGTCAAACTCACGCACTTCGATATTTTGTGCTGTGAGATGTGTCGCTTTAGCTGGGTTTCGCACAAGCGCAACAATGTTGTTGGCCTCAGTTTGTAGTAAAAGTTTTTCTATCACAATAGAACCCAATTGGCCTGTTGCACCTGTGATTGCAATTTTCATAAGTCACCTATATTGGTTGTTTTCTGTACTTGATGGTTTTATCCTAATCTAGTAACTTACTAAGTGAAAGTACGTACCAAAAAGTAAGTAATAAACCAAATGGAGAGAAATGATGCACACCTATGCAACAAGCAAACTATTAGGTCAAGTTTTATCCACTGAGTGCCCATCTCGTGACATATTGGAACATCTTACGAGCAAATGGTCAGTACTGGTGTTGCGTTGTTTGAGTGATGGTGTACACCGTTTTAGTGAATTGAGACAGCGTATAGAAGGGGTGAGTGAGAAAATGCTTTCCCAAACCCTTAAAACACTTGAGCAAGATGGTTTTATTTTACGGACGGTTTATCCTGTAGTTCCACCTAAAGTTGAGTATCAATTGACGATACTGGGCTCCCAAGCGGCCGAAAAAACCATGTATCTAATTGGATGGATTGAAAAAAGTTTGCCTGAGATCTTGGAAAATAAAGAGCGAGTCTCAGCTTTAAAAAAATAACTTAACAACAAAATAAGCAGAATAAATGGTTTGAATTAAGTGAGTTATAGGTTTCACAAAAAGCCATAGATTTGCTTGTAACAGAGTATATGCTGCTTAATTTATGTAAGTTGAGCATGGGATTAGGTTGATTGTTTTCAGGGACAAAACTGAAGAAAATCAAGAGAAAAAGAGCTAAATGCACGTTTTTAAGTGATTTGTCACTAAATTTCATGTTTCGCTCAATAATTCTATTCGAGAAATTTTGTAAAATATGGCAGAATATGCGGTTTTAAAGTATTTAGAGGATTGGCAGCATGCGCTTTGTTGATGAAGCAGTCATTACCGTAGAGGCTGGCGACGGTGGCAATGGCGTAGCCAGTTTTCGCCGTGAAAAATTCGTACCCTTTGGCGGGCCAGATGGTGGTGACGGTGGTCGTGGTGGTAGCGTATTTATCGAAGCTGATGATAATACCAGTACCCTTGTAGACTTTCGTTATACGCGCCGCTTTCGTGCGGAGCGAGCTAAAAATGGTCGTGGTGCAAACTGCGCTGGCCGTGGCGGTGAAGACACTGTACTAAAGGTTCCTGTAGGTACAACGATTGTTGACACTGATTCGGGTGACATTATTGGCGACTTGGTTGAAAGTGGTCAGCGTGTGCTTGTTGCAGCGGGTGGTGATGGTGGTTTGGGTAATACTCATTTTAAATCATCGACGAACCGTTCGCCGCGTAAGTGTACCCATGGTTTTAAAGGCGAATTCCGTGAAATTCGCTTAGAACTAAAAGTACTGGCAGATGTCGGCTTACTAGGTATGCCAAATGCAGGTAAATCGACTTTTATTCGTGCCGTATCAGCAGCAAAACCTAAGGTTGCAGATTATCCGTTTACTACAATGGTTCCAAACCTTGGTGTAGTCGATGCGGACAGTCACCGTTCATTTGTAATGGCAGATATTCCTGGCTTGATCGAAGGGGCGTCAGAAGGTGCGGGTCTGGGTATTCGTTTTTTAAAGCACTTGGCGCGTACGCGTATTCTGCTTCACATTGTCGATGTTCAGCCGATTGATGGTTCTGATCCAGCATACAATGCAAAAGCGATCTTGGCGGAGTTAGAGAAATTCTCTCCGACACTTTCAAAGTTACCGATCGTTTTAGTGTTAAACAAAGTTGACCAACTGGCAGATGATACGCGTGATGAATGGTGTCAGCATATCTTAGATGAAATGCAGTGGGATGGCCCTGTATTTAAAACTTCAGGTTTGATGTCTGAAGGGACAAAACCAGTTGTGTATTACCTGATGGATCAAATTGAGCAACAACGTGAGCGTGAGCTTGAAGATCCAGACTATGCAGCAGAAGTGAAAGCATTCCGTGAGCAGCTTGAAGCTGAAACACGCGAACAAACGATTGCCGCTAAAGAAGCGTATCGTGAAATGCGTCGCCAACAACGTCTTGCAGGCTTGTTGGGTGATGATGAAGACGATGATGAAGATGATGGCGAAATGGAAGTGTACTACGTACGTTAAGCTCGTAATGAGTAACTGAGGACAAGATGATAGAAGTGGTAGATGGGCAACGTAAGCTCGAAGCTTGTAAACGAATCGTTGTTAAAATCGGATCATCTTTACTCACAGCAAATGGGCAAGGTTTAGATATAGATGCAATTTCGCATTGGGCGAAACAAATTGCAGATCTACACAATGCAGGACATGAGATTATTCTGGTGTCATCAGGAGCTGTGGCTGAAGGTATGGTTCGTATGAAGCTAGACAGCCGACCCACCGATCTACCCAGTCTTCAGGCGTGTGCTGCCATTGGTCAGATGGGCCTGATTCATACATGGTCGAGTGTGCTTGAAAAACACCATATTCAGACTGCACAAGTGTTGTTGACCCATGATGACTTGGCAGACCGTCGTCGTTACTTAAACTCATGTGATGCTTTACAGAACTTGATTGAATGGCATGTGATCCCTGTAATCAACGAAAATGACACGGTTTCGACCGATGAAATTCGCTTTGGTGACAATGACACGCTGGCCGCGATGGTTGCTGGTCAAGTGCATGCAGATTTGTTAATTATTTTGACTGATCAGCAAGGTATGTTTGACTCAGACCCACGTTCAAACCCAGACGCGAAACTGTTCCATACCGTGCGTGCTTTAGATGAAAGCTTGTTTGATATGGCTGGCGGTGGTGGTAAGTTTGGTCGTGGCGGCATGTTGACCAAAGTCCGTGCTGCACGCTTGGCTGCAAAGTCTGGCTGTCCAACGCTGATTGCCAGTGGTGAAAGTGATAATGTGCTTGCACGTTTGATGGATGGTGAAATGCTTGGGACATTGTTTATTACTGACAATGACCGCATTACTGCTCATCAACAATGGTTAGCGGCTCACTTACAAACAGCAGGTCGTTTGGTGTTGGATGATGGTGCGGTTAAGGCCATTAAAGACAATCATCGTAGTTTACTTCCGGTTGGCGTGAAAGCTGTGGAAGGGCATTTTGAGCGCGGTGACGTGGTTGAATGTGTTGATATTCAAGGCGGTCGTGTTGCGGTCGGACGTGTCAACTTTAGTTCGCGTTCTGCGGAGTTGGTCAAGGGCTTGGCGTCAGATAAAGTTCATCAAGTTCTAGGTGAAGCACGGTCACTTGAGATGATTCATCGTAACCACATGGCAATCTACTGATTTAAACGCATGAAAAAATCCTGCTCTCGAGCGGGATTTTTTGTTTTAAAGAGAAAGTTATTTGATATAGCCTTTTTGAATAAGGGGCTTAAATAAGTAAAAGTGAAGGGTGAGTGCCCATTGCATGATTTTCTCTTTATAGAGATTCCAAAGGGTTAAGCCAAAGAAGTTTAAGGCAAAAGCCAATAGAAAAGCGCCGAGCATATCTAAAGGGAAGTGCACACCGAGATAGACACGTGACCATGCAACAAGCCAAGCCATAATCAAGAGAAAAACTCCCAGTTTGCGCTGTACCGAGAACAGATAAGAAAAGGCAATACTGCTAAAAATCAGCATATGGTCACTCGGGAATGAACCATTAGGTGTATGGTAAATGAGAGTACGTCCAACATTCATGACAAAAGGCCGTGGGTGATAATACGCATGAGAAATACATTGGCTGATCAAAATGGCGATACTGGTAAAGATAAACGCCTTCAATATCTGTTTTTTAGTGTCATAGTTGCCACGTAGCCAAAACCAAGCAAACAATAAAATAATGCAATAGAGCAGGTCATTGGCGATGAATATGGCAAAATGAATACCGGTATTGCTAGCTTCGGGAGATGCATTAATCCATGAAAAAAGCGATAAATTAAGTTCAGAAAGGGTCATGAAGTAGGGTGATATTTATAAAGTGCGAAAATGTGTCACAATTTTGTCATATTGTTAAAACTTAGATTAGCATTTGAAGTGCAACACCATGTTGTTGCCATAATACCTGACTCGGACTTTTAAAGCTGAGTCTTTTTCTTGGGCGATGATTCAAACGTTGAGTGATTTCTGAGATATATTCATCCGTATAGGCATTTAAATTACTGCCTTTTTTAATGTATTGTCTGATTAAACCA
>NZ_NEFZ01000015.1 GCF_002135205.1 Acinetobacter sp. ANC 4204
GCATCAACCATTGCTGCAATTTATAAAGATCGGTGGAAGGTAGAACTATTTTTTAAAGCGATCAAGCAAAACCTAAAATTGAAATCGTTTTTAGGCCGTAGTCGCAATGCGATCCAAACACAAATATGGATTGCCTTAATTGCCTATTTACTGGTGAGTTTTGCGAAACATATGGCGCAGGAAGGATGGAGTGTTCAAAGATTATTAAGAATTATTCAGGTGAATTTATTTGAAAGGAAGCTCTTAAAAGCACTATTTCTTCCTGATAAGAAGTGGAATAAGCAAGAAGAACCTCAGTTGAGGTTCTTCTTGTAATATTTATGGGACAGCAGTGGCCGAAGGCCACTTTTTTTATTTTCACTATCACATAAGTACATAAAACATACAGTTTTTAGCAGATTCACTCTACTGCATAGTCGCATTATACCCGATGATATTTTTGCACATGATTTAAAAACAAAGACATGATAAAAAAAGGAGTTGGCTCATGTGGTCACTTATTGTTGCTATTGTCGTAGGTTTTATTGCAGGTCTCATCGCGCGTGCCATTCATCCTGGTGATGATAAAGCAGGCTTCATTGTTACCACGTTACTGGGGATTGCAGGTTCACTCTTAGCTACCTATGGCGGTCGTTTACTTGGTCTCTATAGTGAAGGCTCGGCAGCAGGCTTTATTGCTTCAGTTATTGGGGCCATCATTATTTTATTCATCTATAACATGGTCACCAAAAAAGCCTAAAACATCCATTAAAAAAAGCACCTTTGCAGGTGCTTTTTATATTTGGACTATTATAAGCCCAGTTCACGCCACATATTTTCAATGGTGGTTGAAGGCACAGCGCCATTCACTTTAAAACCATTTGAGAAAATAACCACAGGCGTTCCTTGTAAGCCTAAACTCTGTCCCAATTGTAAGTTACGTTCAATTGGATTAGTACACGGTTTTTTCGATGTCGGCTGAGTTCCTTTCGCAATCAAATTTTTCCACGCAAGGGCAGGGTCTGCTTCACAAAATACTTGCTTCGATGGTGCAACTGATTGTGCCTTGATGGGGTAAATAAAAGTGTAGATGGTCACATCATTCAGCTTATTCAACTCAGCCTCTAACTGCTTACAGTAAGGACAGTTCGGGTCTGAAAAAACAGCCAATTGGCGTTTCCCATTGCCTTTAACCATTTTAATGGCATCTTTTAACGGCAGCTTATTCCAATCGAGCGAATTTTGTTGCACATATAAAGCTGCACTTAAATTTTTCTGATCTTTTAAGCGCACCATTGAACCTGCAATCACATGCTCAGCCGCTTCACCTAAATACACAATTTCGCCATCTAAAGATCCGCTATAAATGCCCGACATTTCTGTTTTTTGAATATTTTGAACATTAATATTTGGATAATTCTTTTTTAAGTTGGCTTGAACACTTTCTACACTGGCCATACTCATACTTGCAATTGCACTTGTAAGTAGTGCCAAACCCAGTTTTTTTATCATCACTTTTTGCTCTTTCAATCGGAGAACCACGGCGCTAGTGTAGAGTGTATTATTCAAGCATTGAATCATTTTTTCTTATGCTTTACCGAAACCCAACATGACAGAACGATCAACCGACCAAAGTTTCACGTGGAACATCAAATAAAATAGAGTTGATCTCGACTGAAACATGAACAATTTCCTCATGAATCGACAGCATCTCACGCACCTGATCTGCACTTAAGTCCAATGTCGTTTCTAAAGCCAAAATGCAGGAAAACTTGCCTTTACCTACTTTCCAAACATGTAAATCGGTCAAAGTCGTATGTGGTAGTTCTGCCACTACCTCGCGAATTTCTTCCACCACATGATGGTCCATTTCAGCATCTAACAAGGTTTTTCCCGTTTCTTGCATTAAGCTCCATGCCCATTTTGCCACCAATATTGACCCCACAATCCCAAGGGCAGCGTCAAGAAAATCCCAACCAAAATACTTACCAAAAATCAAAGCAATAATAGCAAAAATAGACGTCACAGCATCTGCCACCACATGCATAAATGCAGCTTTCTGATTTAAATCATGATGATGGGCATGTACTTCTGCTGCATGATCATGAGCGTGATGGTGATGGTGATGGTGATGGTGATGGTGATGGTCGCCATCGTGCAGCAACCATGCACAGATTAAATTAACCAATAAGCCTAAAATCGCAATTGGAATTGCTTCGTTATAATGAATTTGTACAGGAGAAAATAGGCGTTCAACTGAATGAAAAGCCATAAAACCCGCCACCACCATCAACAAAATTGCACTACTATAACCAGCAAGAATTTCAATTTTCCATGTGCCGAAACTAAAGCGTTGATCATGGGCATAATGCCGTGCAGCACGATAGGCAAAATACGCTAAACCCAGTGCCAGCATATGCGAACTCATATGCCAACCATCTGCCAGTAAAGCCATTGATTGGAAAATCCATCCACCAATCACTTCTAATAACATCATGACTGCCGTTAAAATGGTCGCGATTAATATCCGTTTTTGGGCCAGTGGATTACCTTCATCAAAATGATGCGTGTGCTGACGTGATGGGCTATTTTGCATTTAAAATCATTCACCAATATACTCCCATACAGTATATTTATTTTTTGGAGCAATGTGTTGAGTCATTTGCATAAAGATAAAAAAATTTTAAACCGCGTAAAACGTTTACAAGGGCAAGTGAACGCTGTTGAGCACTCCATTGCGCATCCAGAAGCCAGTTGTATCGACGTTTTACAACAAGTTGCTGCCATAAAAGGTGCAGTCAATGGGCTAATGAATGAACTCGTTGAAGCCCACTTACGCCATCATGTTTTAGCACATGCAGAACAGGTCAATGAAGAAGAGTTAGCTGAGTTCTTAAAACTGCTGAAACGTTACGGCTAAGTTTTATTGCGTTCTTTTTCAAGTTTTTAGTTGACCATTTTTTCCTCAAGCCGATACACTGTTGCTCTCTATCATTTTCTTCTCACTGTTTAAACAGATCACTTGTTTTGACAGAGAGCCTCATGGCATTTGCATGACAACAACCACATCTTGGCGTCCATTTTGCATGGTTAGCCTTGCTTTAATGATGGGAACAATGGGGACAGCTTTGGCCAGTCCGCTTTACCCCCTATACCAAGCCTTATGGCATCTGATGCCGAGTCAGATCACCTATATTTTTGTGGCTTATATGTTCGGCTGTCTTGCCACATTACTCTTTCTTGGACGAACCAGTAATAGCATCGGCTATCTACGTACCTTACAAGTCGGGTTGGTATTTATCACCGTGGGATTGGTGATTTCTGTCTATGCTTCTAATGCTCTAATCCTGTCTTTGGGGCGCTTTATTATTGGTATTGCGTCTGGTTTGATGACCACTTCAGCTTTATTGGGACTAATGTATACCGTACCGAAAAGTCATCAACAAATTGCGCCACAACTGAGTTCGATGATTACCGCAGTAGGTTTTGGCTTAGGCCCGCTGATTGGTGGCCTGATTGCTCAATTTTCAGAATACCCTTTGGTCAGCCCTTATCTCCCCGTTATTCTTGGTGCTGTAGTGTGTTTCTTTGGCTTATTTTGGGTTCAATCTCCCACGTTTACAGTACAGCCCTTTAGTCTTGCTCCGAAACTACTCCGACCAGAAGTACAATATCATCAGTTGTTTTTGATTGTTGGATTTACCGCATTTAGTGCCTTTGCTGCATTTAGCTTATTTGCTTCTTTATCTCCGTCATTTGTCAGTGATATTCTGCCGTGGCATGGCCCACTCGTCAGTGGCTCAGCCATTACCAGTATTTTGATTATCTCTGCCGTGGTGCAGTATTTTGCCAGAGCCATACCTGCTAATCAGTGTCTCAACTATGGCTTAATCACCTTGATCCTAAGCCTAGGCATTTTAGCTTTGTGTATGCTGTTTCAACTGAGTATATTTTTCTTTATCAGCGATTTTTTAGTGGGAATTGGGCACGGTTTAACTTTGATTGGTGCTTTTGGTCTGATTTATGCCATGACCACCACAGAAAACCGAGCGGCTGTAATGTCAACCTATCTTTTTATCGGTTATTTAGGCACGATTGTGCCCATTGTAGCTGTGGGCTATCTAGCAGATCACTTTGGCTTAAGTTTCGCAGTGATCAGCTTTTGTATTGCTATTGGTATATTGTGTTTTTATCTGTGGTTTTCACATCAGAGCAGTACACCTCTAACTTTAAATATGAAAAAGCCCTAATCAGAGGGTTTTTTCATCAATAGCAGTGTTATTTTCCAATACAGAACGATCCAAAAATTTTCCCAAGTAAATCATCCGCACTAAAGTCCCCTGTAATTTCACCGAGGGCATTTTGTGCCAAACGGAGCGACTCTGCGACTAACTCACCTGCGTTATACACCACCAATTGTTCACGGGCTTCAGCAAGATAGAGCTGAGTGCGTTTCATTGCGTCTAAATGGCGTGTACGCGCAATAAAGGTATCTTCTTCTGGCTGGAAGCCTGCATGCGCTGTAATCGCCTCTATGAGCGCTTGAACGCCAGTTTCTTGCTTGGCCGAAACCATAATATGACGGAAGCCGTTAAAATCTTCGATATGTGATGTTGTTTTCATCAAATCACACTTATTACCAATCAGCATTAAACGTTTCGGTTCAATATGCTCAGCAAAATATGCTTGCGCCAGTTTGAGTGGGTCTTCGCCTTGACTTAAGTCATAAACCAAAAGTAACAGATCGGCTTGCTCAATTTCTTTAATGGCACGGCGGATCCCTTCTTTTTCTACAATATCACCTGTTTCACGCAAACCCGCGGTATCGGTTAGTGTTATAGGTAAACCATTCAGGGTAATTTTTTCATGTAAGACATCCCGCGTCGTACCTGCAATATCCGTCACAATGGCGCGTTCAATGCCCGCTAAAGCATTGAGTAGTGATGACTTACCCGCATTCGGTTTCCCTGCAATGACTACTTGTAAACCTTCACGCAGTAACTGTCCTTGACGAGCCGATTGTTGCACTTGGTTCACAGCAGCCGTAACACCATCTAAAAGATTTAAAATTTTCCCGTCCGCAAGAAAATCAATTTCTTCTTCAGGAAAATCAATAGCAGCTTCCACATGCAAACGTAGATGAATCAATTGCTCCAGCACACGATTTACTTTAGTTGAAAATGCGCCTTGTAATGAACGTACTGCAGAACGTGCAGCCGCTTGTGATGTCGCATCAATCAAGTCAGCGATCGCTTCCGCCTGTACCAAATCCAGTTTGCCATTTTCAAAAGCCCGCATGGAAAACTCACCGGCTTTTGCAGCAATTGCACCAAGCTCCAACAAACGTCCCAGTAAAGCATTTTGAATCACAGGGCCACCATGCCCTTGCAACTCAACCACATCTTCACCAGTGAACGAATTCGGGTTCGGAAAACAAATCGCTAAGCCTTCATCCATCACTTCACCAGATGCATCATAAAACTGGCGAAAACCTGCAAAACGCGCTTTCGGTAAGTCCTTTTGAGTCAAGGCCTGTGCAATCTCGTACGATTTAGGACCAGATAGGCGAATGACCCCGACACCACCACGCCCAGGTGGTGTTGCAATAGCAGCAATCGTAGTTCGGTTGTACATAACATTCACCTAAAAATCTTAAAAACGCGCAAAGAAAAATCCGCCTAAGATTACCATCTTAAGCGGATTTATTCAGCTTTTCGCGAAAAGTTGCCTCGATTAGCTCGACGCACTTTCCTTATTCAAGCGATCTTTTTCAACAGATTTGTTGATCAACGTTTGTTGAATGATCGTGATACTGTTGTTGACAATCCAGTACAACACCAAGCCCGAAGGGAAGAACAGCATAAAGACTGTAAAAACAATCGGCATGATGCGGAATACTTTGGCTTGCATCGGGTCTGCAGGCTGTGGATTTAAAGACTGCTGAATGAACATGGTTGCGCCCATCAACAGCGGTAAAATAAACCACGGATCCATTGCTGACAAATCTTGAATCCAAAGTAACCATGGTGCATGACGAAGTTCAACAGACTCCATCAATACCCAGTACAATGCAAGGAAGATTGGCATTTGTAATAACAATGGCAAACAACCAGCAAGCGGATTGACTTGTTCTCGTTTATACAGTGCCATCATTTCTTGAGAGAAGCGCATACGGTCTTCACCGAACTCTTCTTTCATACGTTGCATTTCAGGTGCAATAACACGCATTTTCGCCATTGAGCGATAGCTCTTAGACGACAATGGCCACAGAATCAGTTTCACCAAGACCGTTAACAGAATAATTGCCCAGCCCCAGTTACCCACTAAACCGTGGAAGAACTCAAGACCCAAGAACAACAATTTCGCAATTGGCCATAACCAACCATAATCAACAGTTTGGTTCAAACCTGTTGCTAATTCTTTTAGCTCAGATTGAACTTTAGGGCCTGAATAGAAAGTCGCATCAATCTCAGCCACTGTTCCTGCAGGCACAGTAATTGTTGGTGAAGTAAAACCAATGATATTCATATCATCAGTCGACTTACGCGATTCTAATTTTGCAACATACGGTTGACCGTTAGCTTGCGTAAGCTTTAAGTCACCTGGAATCCAAGCACTGACGAAATAGTGCTGAACCATAGCAACCCAGCCACCTTTCGCTTCAACATTCAATTTTTCTTCATTGAAGTTAGCAAATTTCAGCTTGTTATAATGTTCATCTGGCGAACCCCAAGCACCACCTAAGAAAGTGCCCAATGTGAAAATACCTTGGTCTGACTTACCTGGATCTTCAGAGTTGTCACGTTTGAGTTGACCAAACATTTGACCCTGCCAGTTTTGACCACTGCGGTTCACCACTTTATGGTTCACAACAATAGGATAGTCACCTTGCTTGAAGGTAAAGGTTTTAATGATTTCCACACCATCCGCTGTTTTCAGTACCATCGGTACAGTTAACACTTTGATGCTTTTACCATCTTCCGTTTGAACCGCTTTAGCATCATTCAATGTATAAGCAGATTTTTCAATCTCATACATTGGGCGACCGCTACGATTACTGTCTGGACCATTAAGACCAATTAAACCAGACTGCGCCACATAAGTACGTTTCGCATCACTTTCCAGCATGACAAATGCTTCATTGCTGTCTTTGCTCTTGTCATGGTTTAACAATTCAATACGAACAATATCACCACCTTTAGGGTTAATCCAAAGATGATAAAGGTCAGTTTGTACTGAAATAAGCTGTTGATTTACAGATGCTTTAACTTCTGTAACTGGTTGCTGAGTCGCGATATTTGCTTGTGGCATATCAGACGCTGCTGAAGCCGTTTGAGCATTTGGCAAATCTGCAGATACTTCATGCGAAACTACAGCAGCCTGTTGAGGCTGTTGCTGAGTTGCCGCATGTCCATAATCTTTTTGCCAAGCCAAAATAAGCAAATAAGCGACAACAAACATGGCCCCGAGAATGGCAAACCTGGCCCATTGTTGCATATCTATTACCCCAAGTGGTTAGAGTGATTTTGGTTCAAGAAACAATCACGAAAGGGTACAGCAAGCAGACGCTTTTGAGAATCTATTTGCTGAAAAGAGATAAAACGAATCCTTTTAGCTGGGACAGGGTCATACCCCGATCCACCCCAAGGATGACAACGGCAAATACGTTTAGTAGCCAACCACACACCACGCACAGCACCATGTGTATGGACTGCTTCCAATGAATATTGAGAACATGTAGGGATATAACGACAACGCGGTCCAAGTAAAGGACTAATCGCAATTTGATAAAATCGAATTAACCAATGCAGTAACCGGACCATTGGCCATCTCTACTTTTGCAGGGAGGGAGCTATTTTTTGATGCTTTTTGGCAAGACGTTGTAATTTTTGCCAAGCAAATTGTAATTGCTGGTGCAACTCTGCATTAGGCACTGTTTCTATCCCCATTTTAGGCATAACCACAATATCTAAAGTTAATTGCTGTTGATGCAAGCGAAAGCTTTCGCGAGCCAAACGTTTTACTCTATTTCTTTCGTGTGCACGACGCACTTTCTTTTTAGCAACAACAATACCCAAACGACTATGAGGTTGTTCGGTCAGTTTTGCTAGAAATAAGAAATGGGGTTGATGCACTTTAAAAAGCGCACCATCGAAGACACTTTTATAATCGGCAGCACAGCGAATACGAACCTCTGTGCTGAAGCCATAAAGTGTAGTCATAACACCCAAAATCGCTTTAAGCGTTAACTATTGATTAAACAGTTAAGCTGTGACGACCTTTTGCACGACGACGAGCTAATACTTGGCGACCAGCTTTAGTAGCCATACGAGCACGGAAACCATGAACGCGCTTACGCTTTAATTCAGATGGTTGGAATGTACGTTTCATATCGAAACTCCAAAAATGATCATTCAATGAAGGTTCGCGATTTTAGTGTTCATTGCTTGAGCTGTCAATGAAAAATAGATTTTCTTGCAAAATTAACTTGTTTTTAATGTATCCCTGCAATAAAAGCTCAAATCGCTTATTACACAGCGTTTTTTATTATACACAAGCTAGATTATTGTTTATTAAAGTGATATAAGTTATCAGCAAGATTATTCACATAATTATCCACAGCTGTTTAAATTCAATTACATTGCAATGTTTTAAATTTAAATTCATATCTCAAGCGAAGTTATCCCCAAAAAACAACGCTCTTATAAATAAATTCAAATTTATAAATTTAAATTTATTACTATTAGGGTTGTATTTTTCTGTGGAAATTGCACTTTTCTATTTAAAAAACATAATTATATGGTGTGGATAAAGTTGTTTTTATAAAAATAATAGTTTGTGGATAACTTTATGCTATATTCTATCCACAGTTTGAGGATAAGCTTATCCACAATAGCATTTGAATTTAAATTTGTTTTCATAAGTAGTCTTTTTGAGCAATATCGACAGAATTTCCCATGACAGATGTGGATAACTTGGTTAGAATGGCGACCCGCTTCGGTGGGTGCTTCGTATTTTTATTAATTATCGATGGAATGAATAGGGGTTTCACATGCTTTGGACGGACTGCTTAACTCGCTTGCGACAAGAGCTATCTGGGAATGTCTTTACGATGTGGATACGCCCTTTAGTTGCAGAAGAGTTAAATGACACATTACGTCTGTATGCGCCGAATCCCTATTGGACACGTTACATTCAAGAACACCATCTTGAGTTGATTACTATTTTAGTTGAACAACTCTCTGAAGGACGTGTGCGTAAGGTTGAAATTCTAGTCGATTCAAGACCTGGGGCGATTTTATCTGCGGCTGAACAACCTGCAACCACAACTGCAGCTTTAGAGTCAGCACCTACGCCTGTGCAGCGCCCTAAAAAAGAAAAAGACGAAAGTCCTGCTAAAAATAATCGTAAACGTCAGCTTAACCCTTTATTTAGTTTCTCACTTTTTGTTGAGGGGCGTTCAAACCAGATGGCTGCTGAAACATGTCGTAAGGTTTTGACTCAGTTGGGGGCTTCTCAGCACAATCCATTATTTTTATATGGTCCGACTGGATTGGGTAAAACGCATTTAATGCAGGCGGTTGGTAATGCTTTATTGCAAGCCAAGCCTAATGCGCGCGTCATGTATATGACGGCTGAAAGTTTTGTGCAGGATTTTGTCAGCTCTTTGCAACAGGGCAAAGTGGAAGAATTTAAGAAAAATTGCCGATCTTTAGATCTATTATTGGTCGATGATATTCACTTACTTGCAGGAAAAGAGGCAAGTTTAGTGGAGTTTTTCTATACATTTAACGCACTTTTAGATGAGTCTAAGCAAATTATTTTGACTTCTGACCGCTATCCAAAAGAATTGACTGAATTAGACCCTCGTTTGGTTTCACGTTTTTCGTGGGGCTTATCGGTGGGGGTTGAACCACCAGATATTGAAACACGAATTGAAATTTTGCTGAAAAAAGCAGAAAGCAATGACGTCGAACTGCCGCGAAATTGTGCCTTGTTTATTGCACAACAAGTCGTTGCGAATGTTCGTGAGCTTGAAGGTGCGTTGAATAAAGTGGTGGCCATTTCGCGCTTTAAAGGCACAGCGATTGACTTAGATGTCGTGCGTGAGTCTTTAAAAGACGTCTTGGCGATTCGTGCACGAACCATCAGTACTGAAAATATTCAACGTGTGGTGAGTGAGTACTTTAGAATTCCACTGAAAGAGTTGGTTGGACCTAAACGTACCCGTATTTATGCACGCCCACGCCAATTGGCGATGGGTTTGGCGCGTGAGTTAACGGGCGACAGTTTCCCTGAAATTGGGATGGCTTTTGGTGGGCGTGATCATAGTACGGTGATGCATGCCTGTGAAAAAGTGGTCAGTCTGAGAGATGAAGATCCGATCTTCAATGAGGACTATAAAAACTTACAGCGCTTACTACAAAGTTAAGTGTGATTGTTCAAATTCTGTTCTTGCAATGCGGCATGTTCTGCCGCATAGTACACTGCTAAAAACACTTTTATTTATTCTTTTATCTTCAGTTTTTCGAGGAATGTATCGTGCGTTTAAAAATCGCGAAAGAAAGCTTACTTAATGTTCTATCACATGTCGTAGGAGCGGTTGAACGTCGCCATACTTTAAACATTCTTTCAAATGTCAAAGTTCAAGTAAATCAAGAGTCTTTGACTATTACAGGCTCTGATTTAGAGGTTGAGCTGGTTGCCAGTACCACACTTGCTGATGGGGCATGTTTACAAGCGGGTGAAACAACTGTTCCTGCACGTAAGTTGATGGATATTTGTAAATCTTTGCCAACTGCAGCCTTAATTGACTTACAGATTACTGAAGATCAACGCTGTATTTTAAAGTCAGGCAATAGCCGTTTTGTTCTCGGGACTTTACCAGCTGAAGATTATCCACTTTTAAGCACAGAAAACACGCAAGGCACCCAAGTAGCGGTGACGCAGCGTGAATTAAAGCGTTTATTTGAAAAAACTGCTTTTGCTATGGCGGTACAAGACGTACGTTTCTACCTTACAGGGACTTTACTTGAGATTGATAACAATCAATTACGTGCAGTCACGACTGATGGTCACCGTTTGGCGCTGTGTGAAACTGTCGCCAGCTCAAATGCAACCCAGTTGATCCAAGCCATTGTGCCACGTAAAGCTGTAGCTGAATTACAACGTTTACTGAGCATTGAAGATGAGCAATTGGCATTGTTGATTGGTCGTGAGCTGTTGAATGTGACCATTTCAATTGCTAGTCGTGACAAAGAACAAGGTGAAACCACTGTTCGTTTCACGACGAAACTGATTGATGGTAAATTCCCTGACTATCGCCGTGTGATTCCACGTGGTGGTGATAAAAATGTCTTAATTGCACATGATGTCTTTAAGCAATCTTTACAACGTGTTTCGATTTTAAGTAATGAAAAACTACGTGGTGTGTTCTTAAATTTTGATGCCGATACGCTACAGCTTCGTGCGAATAACCCAGAACAAGATGAAGCCGTAGAAGACTTGGCGATTCAATATAGTAATGCACCAATGGAAATGTCTTTTAATGCCCAATATATCTTGGATGTATTAGGTGCATTGGATGGTGATGATGTGTCTATGACCATGACCGAAGCCAATCAGTCGGTTTTGGTTCAAGACCCTGCGCATCAAGATCAGACTTATGTTGTTATGCCAATGCGTGTTTAAGACTTAGGTTGACGCATGCAAATTACGCGTTTAAATATCGAACGTGTTCGAAATTTAAAGACGGTTGCTCTCCATGGATTGCAACCGTTTAATGTTTTTTATGGGCAAAATGGTTCAGGCAAAACCTCAATTTTGGAAGCCATCCATCTGCTAGCGACAGGGCGCTCCTTCCGTACCCATATTCCTAAAAACTACATTCAAACCGATACCCAAGATGCCATAATTTTCGCGCAGTCCAGTACAGAAAAGATTGGCATGCAGAAGCTGTTGTCAGGTGAACAGTTGATTAAGGTCAATGGTGACAACATTGCCACCCAAGGGCAGTTAGCCAAAATTCTTCCCCTACAACTGATTGATCCACAAAGTACCGATATTATTGATCATGGTGCGAAGCCGAGAAGGCAGCTACTCGATTGGTTGATGTTCCACGTGGAACCAGAGTTTTATCATGCATGGCAATATTACTCGCGTGCCTTAAAACAACGGAACAGTTTACTTAAAACACGACGAAATTTAAGTTTGGTAGACTTGGAACCGTGGAACAAAATGCTCAGTGATTATGGAGAAATGCTACATTCGCAAAGAGTGAGTATTGTGGAGCAATGGAAGGACTTTTTTGAGCAAGATTTAAAACAACTTTTGCCACATATTCAGGTTGACTTGGAATACAGTCCAGGGTTTCACACCGATGTAGGGTTACTGCATGACCTGCAAAGTCACCATCAAAAAGACCTTGACCGCCGCTATACGGAATATGGGCCGCATAAGGCAGATTTACGTTTAAAAACAAGCCTAGGTGATGCGGACGTGGTGCTTTCACGGGGACAAAAAAAGCTGTTAATCATAGCTTTAAAACTGTCACAGATTGCAATGCTGCATGCCTGTAATAAGGAAACTGTGGTATTATTAGATGATCTGACAGCAGAATTAGATTTAACAGCACAACAACGTTTAATTGAGCGATTGAGCCAACTAGGTAGTCAAGTTTTTATTACCACTTTAGAGTATGAATCAGTCAAAAATCACTTACATGATTTATCTATTTCTTATCAATTATTCTGTGTTGAAAATGGTCAAGTTCAAGTTGTCGCACAATGATTTTAGATTTTACCCATCACGGGATAGACCTATTTTTCGCTAGGGAGAAACCATGAGTTCAGAAGATCAACAAGCTGCTTCTCAAACGGAACAAACCACAGAAAAAGCTTATGATTCCTCTAGTATCAAAGTATTACGTGGATTGGACGCAGTACGTAAACGTCCAGGTATGTATATTGGTGATACGGATGATGGTTCAGGCTTACACCATATGGTGTTTGAGGTGGTGGATAATGCGATCGACGAAGCGCTTGCAGGTCACTGTGATGAAATCTTGGTGACGATTCACGAAGATGAATCTGTCAGTGTATCGGACAATGGCCGTGGTATTCCGACCGATATTCACCCTGAAGAAGGGGTTTCTGCAGCAGAAGTTATTCTCACTATTCTGCACGCAGGCGGTAAGTTTGATGACAATAGTTACAAGGTTTCAGGTGGACTACATGGTGTAGGTGTATCTGTGGTGAATGCATTGTCACGTAAGTTAGAATTGACGATTCACCGTGCCGGGCATATTCACCAACAAGAATACAAACATGGTGATCCTGTTTATCCTTTAGCAGTAATTGGTGATACCGAAACGACAGGAACAACTGTACGTTTTTGGCCAAGTGCTGAAACTTTTAGTCAGACTATTTTCAATGTCGATATTTTGGCACGCCGTTTACGTGAATTGTCTTTCTTGAACGCAGGCGTGCGCATCGTTTTGCGCGATGAGCGTATCCATGCGGAACATGTGTTTGACTACGAAGGCGGTCTGTCTGAGTTTGTGAAATATATTAACCAAGGCAAAACACATCTAAATGACATTTTTCATTTTACCGTACAAGCGGAAAATGGCATTGGGGTCGAAGTGGCATTGCAGTGGAATGATACTTATCAAGAAAATGTCCGTTGCTTCACCAACAACATTCCACAAAAAGATGGCGGAACGCATTTAGCAGGTTTCCGTGCAGCCTTAACCCGTGGCTTAAACAGCTACATGGAAAATGAAAACTTACTCAAAAAAGAGAAAGTAGCCGTTTCAGGGGATGATGCTCGTGAAGGTTTAACTGCGATTGTTTCAGTGAAAGTTCCTGATCCGAAGTTCTCTTCACAAACCAAAGAAAAGTTGGTTTCAAGTGAAGTGAAACCGGCGGTTGAACAGGCAATGAATAAATCATTCTCTGAATATTTGCTTGAAAACCCACAAGCGGCAAAAGCCATTGCAGGCAAAATTATTGATGCAGCTCGTGCCCGTGATGCGGCGCGTAAAGCGCGTGAAATGACGCGTCGTAAAAGTGCTTTAGATATTGCTGGTTTACCTGGTAAATTGGCGGATTGCCAAGAGAAAGATCCTGCATTGTCTGAATTGTATCTGGTCGAGGGTGACTCTGCGGGTGGTAGTGCGAAACAAGGTCGTAACCGTAAGATGCAAGCGATTTTACCGTTGAAAGGTAAAATCCTAAACGTGGAACGTGCGCGTTTTGACAAGATGATTTCATCACAAGAAGTGGGCACGCTGATTACGGCATTAGGTTGTGGTATTGGTCGTGAAGAGTACAACCCGGACAAATTGCGTTATCATAAAATCATCATCATGACCGATGCGGACGTGGATGGTTCGCACATTCGTACCTTATTGTTGACTTTCTTCTTCCGTCAAATGCCAGAGCTAGTAGAACGTGGTTATATCTATATTGCACAGCCACCGTTATACAAGCTGAAAAAAGGCAAACAAGAGCAATATATTAAAGATAATGATGCGCTTGAAACCTATTTAATTTCAAACGCAATTGATGAGCTTGAATTACACGTTAGTGAAGCTGCACCTGCAATTCGTGGTGAAGCTTTGGCGAATGTGATTGCAGATTATCAAACGTCTCAGAAGAGCTTGCAGCGTCTAACAGTTCGTTATCCTGCCAGTGTTCTAGATGCATTGATTTCTGTGGAAGGCTTTAAGCTTGATCACAATCATGATCGAGCTTATGTTGAGCAGTGGGCTGAGCAAGTGCGTAGCGCTGTGGCAGAAATTCAGCCAAGCTTGCGTCCTGAGCTGAGCTTAGAAATGTTTGAAAAAGAGCTGGCAGATGGTCAAAAGATCGAGACTTATTTGCCTCGTATCACCATCTATGTACACAATCTGCCGCACAGTTATTTACTAGATGCGGGTTTATTGGGTTCAGGTGAATATGCACGCTTGCTGAAAAACTCCAAGAGCTGGTTCACGCTGCTTGAAGACGGTGCTTACCTGCAAAAAGGTGATCGTAAAATTGCAGTCACCAACTTCCATCAAGTCTGGCAGCATATTTTGTCTGATTCACGTCGCGGTATGATGATTCAGCGCTATAAAGGCTTGGGTGAGATGAATGCGGACCAGCTTTGGGAAACCACAATGGATCCTGAAAACCGCAACATGCTACAAGTGACGATTGAGGATGCGATTGAGGCTGATCGTATGTTCTCTTGTTTGATGGGTGATGACGTGGAACCACGTCGTGCATTTATTGAAGAGAATGCACTGAATGCGGATATTGATGCTTAAACGCTTTACAAAATACATAGAAAAAAGCACTCGTTAGAGTGCTTTTTTTACAGCATTTTTTATGCTTTTGAATAAAATATAAGCAATGTACAATGTTATTAAACTGACTTATAGCGATGTCATGATGTAAGTATCAAGTCTTTTTGCACAGTGCAAAATGTGAGGTCATTATGATGGATAACCAACTAGAACAAGTACGCGACATTTGGGTGAATGCATTTTTCACCGGTAATTATGAAGTTTTAGCTCAATATGAAGATGAGCATTTTAAAGTGGTCTATGAGCAAGCCGATCGTGTAGAAAGCAACTATACACGCTATGAAAAGATCGCACATGCGGTGAAAAATGGGGTTTGGAAACCTCAAAAACCTGATGTCGAATTTGAAGAATTTGAGTTTAACCGAGACCAAACACGCTGTCAGGTTTTGATTGGTTTGGTTGAAAATCGCCAACAAATCCAAGAAACATGGATCTTCGATCGGGGTTGGAAAATACAAGAATTACGTTTTTTAAAGGCGAAAAGAGCCGTTTTAAATTAAAGAAAAACGGCTAAAAAGGGTTAACTTTAGCTAAAAGAATCGAATAAATAAGCATCACCAAGCTGTGGATAAAATATAAATACGCTTTATATTAGGTGTCAAAATACGTATAATTTTATCCACAATGGATGTGATCTGAAGAATCTAAATTTAAAAGTTGTGATATTTTTTGAATTTAAAAACCGCTTTTCTGTTTACCTTGTCCTTTTAAATTCAAAACAAACTGTTTTTGAATAATTTGAAATGTTGCTGTTGTTTAGTGGCCGAGATGTTTTGCTACAGAAAATTGTGCTTTGGACACGCATAATTAAGTTTATTTGAGTTTACATGATTGAATATTTTATTAATTTAGCAGAATTAAATAATCGAAAAATCACTTTTTAAGAATATCTAAATAATAGTTATTATTTTTTATAAGTATATGTTTTATTTTAAAAAAATATAATTTTCTTGATGGAAAACTGGATTGATTTTTATATCAAAAAGGTCCGTTTGGAGAGTGTTTGAAAAACATTCAGCCAAAGTCCGCCGATAAAAATGAAAAAGCATAAAAAAACCCGCGATGCTTGTGCATCACGGGCAGTGGTAGCTGTGTTAGATAGAATGTTTTAGTCTTCGAATGAACTTTCGAGCTCTTCAAGTTCCATCATCAGCTCTAGCATTTGTTCTTCAGCTTCACTGACTTGGTTTTTCAGTTCGGTTTGCTCATTCATCAATTTCATGAGTTCATCTTTGCGTGCAGCGTCATATAGGCCAGCATCACCAAGTAAACTTTCGATTTCGACTAAACGTGGCTGGTGCTTTGCTAGCAGGCTTTCACATTTTTCGATATTTTTACGAATCGGGCGCGTTTGTTCACGGCGCTGTGCAGCCAATTTACGCTGCGCTTCTTTATCCACTTTGGAAATGAGCGTTTTTTGCTCACTGACTTTAGACACCACAGGTGCTATTTGTCCACCTTGTTTAATCATCTCTAGACGCGCTTGGCGTAACCAGTTGGCATAATCGTGTAGATCGCCTTCAAATTCGGTGGATTTTCCAGCGTGGACTAAAATGAGGTCATCGCACACACTGGCAATCAGTTGGCGTTCGTGTGAAACCAAGACCACTGCACCTTCATAGTCTTGTAAAGCCATGGTCAGGGCATGGCGCATATCTAAGTCTAAATGGTTGGTCGGTTCGTCTAGAATCAAGACATTGGGACGTAACCACACGATTAAAGCCAATGCCAAACGCGCACGTTCACCGCCTGAGAAGCTCTCGCAAGGGGTATCCATGCGTTCGCCACTAAAGCCGAAACTGCCTAAAAAGGCACGTAAGGTCGCTTCACTGATTTTTTTATCCGCAATTCGTGCCAATTGCAGCATTGGGCTGGCCGATTCATCCAGTGAATCCATTTGATGCTGTGCAAAATAGCCAATATTCAGCAGTTCGGAAGCTTTGCGTTGTCCTGCGAGTAAAGGTAAATCACCAACCAAGGATTTGATTAAGGTTGATTTACCTGCACCATTCATCCCCAATAAGCCAATCCGGCTCGTCGGGGTGATTTGTAGGTTGATATTGGTGGCAATCAGTTTGTCGCCATAACCAATATCAACCTGCTCTAAAGTCAGCAGTGGTGAACTCATTTTGGTGGGTTCACGGAAGCTAAAGGTAAACGGGGTATCGACATGCGCAGGGGCAAGTAACTGCATCCGTTCCAGTTGTTTAATTCGGCTTTGTGCCTGACGCGCTTTAGTGGCTTGGGCTTTAAAACGATCAATATATTTTTGAATATGTGCCCGTGTTTCGAGCTGCTTTTCATAGGCTTGTTGTTGTTGTGCCAAACGTTCTGCACGAGTGGTTTCAAAGGTAGAATAGTTACCGCTATAGAGGGTGAGTTCTTGATTTTCGATATGCAAAATACGGTTAGTAATGGCATCTAAGAAATCGCGGTCATGTGAAATTAAAATCAAGGTACCTGTATAGGCATTTAACCAATCTTCTAACCATAAAATAGCATCGAGATCTAAGTGGTTGGTCGGTTCATCCAGTAATAATAAATCCGAACGGCTCATCAGAGTACGTGCTAAGTTTAAACGCATCCGCCATCCACCAGAGAAACTCGAAACCAAAAGTTGGTTTTGATGTTCCATAAAACCCAGACCCGCCATAAGCTGAGCGGCTTTAGCGGGTGCAGAATAACCGTTAATTTCGTCGAATCGGCCATGTAAATCAGCCAGTTCAGTGTCAGTTAACTGTTCAGGATGGTTGAGCTGTTGTTGAATGTTCCAATATTCTTCATCACCAGTCAGGACGAAATCAATCGCAGCCATATCTAAGGCTTTTACTTCCTGCGCCATGTGCGCCACTGTCCATACAGCAGGACGGCTCAGGGTACCATCATCAGGACCGATCGAGCCTAAGAGTGCAGCAAACAGGGTTGATTTTCCAGCACCATTGACACCGGTGAGACCAACTTTCCAACCCGGATGGATTTGCATGGAGGCTTTTTGAAATAACACTCGTCCACCACGGCGCAATGAAACTTGATCAAGCTGAATCATGGAACTATCAAATATCAGAAAAAGGTGCGCCTATTCTAATGGATGCGTCAGCAAAAGACTAAACATTCAAAATTTATCTGAACTGAAATCTTGAATAGTTACTTTTAAGGGGAGGATGAAACCCTTTGACCTTTGGTCGGAAAGCTAAAAGTTGACCTTTTTTGACCTATATTGAGAAATAGCACACAGATATATTTCCCCAGTAAAACAAAAAACATGAAGGGATAATAATGAAAAGAAAAGGAATTTTTATTTTATCGACACTCGCACTGTGCGCTTTCTCCAGTATGGTGCAGGCGAAGCAACAAGTCTGTGTCTTTGACTTACTGGGTAAAGCAGGTGAATCTTATAAATTCTTAGAAGAATGGGCTTTGGTCAGTAAAAAATGGGGCGCACAGGTACAGTTGATTTCGTTTCAGGACGAAGACTTGGCCGATAAGGCCTTTCAAAATGATAAATGCGATGCGGTGTATATGACCTCGATGCGCGCGCGCACCTATAACAAGTTCGCCGGTTCGATTGATGCCTTAGGCGGAGTGCCGAGCAATAAAATTGCACAAAAGGCCGTGGAATATGTACTCGATCCTAGAAATACCAAACGCATGACCACCACATTACAAGGGGAAAACTATGAAGTGGCAGGCATTGGCTTAATTGGTTCAGCTTATATTTTTGTCAAAGACCGAAGTTTGAACACTATTGAGAAAGCGCAAGGTAAAAAATTTGCCATCCTGCATTATGACCGTGCACAACGGGTGATGGTAGAGCGGGTAGGCGCTGTTCCTGTGATGTCGGATATCTCCAACTTTATAAAAAAGTTTAATACAGGTGAAGTGGATGTGGTTGCTGCACCTGCTTATGCGTATAAACCCTTAGAAATTGAAAAAGGTCTAGGCTCTAAAGGGGCTATGCTTAACTTTCCCGTGGTCAATGTCACTGCAGATTTAATTGTCAGACCCGAGCGTTTTCCTGCCCAATTTGGCGCGCAATCGCGACAATGGTTTTTACAAAAAATCCCGCAATCCTTTGCCATGGTGCAGCGACTAGAAGCGGCCATTCCAAGCAAAATCAAAATGCAACTGAGTAAAGAAGATAAAGAAAAATATCAGCGTATGCTACGCGAAGGGCGCATTGATTTAACCAAACAAGGAGTCTATGACCCAGGCATGATGCGCGTGCTGAAAAAAGCCCGTTGTACGGTTGAACGCACGAACTTTGAATGTTCATTGGGTGGTGAATAAGGCGAAAAGCTGTATTTCTTTGTAATATTAAGCATTATTCATGTAAAGCGGATGATACAGGTTTTTTATTTTAAAATTATGAATTTAAAGTAGTTTATAAATCATCCGAAAATAAGAGATTGAGAAAAGCAAAAAAATTTGCCCAATTGACAGTGATTTTTGAGTAAATGCTCTATTTTTTTAATTTTAACTTGCTTAATATTTTGCATGTGTATGGACACCTGTCAAACAACAAAATGAACAAGGACATAAGAATGAAAAAACTAACCCTCGCACTCGCTGCTTTTTCTGCTTTGGGTGTGGCGTCGACGGCACAAGCGGCTAAAGTGGACATCTGTGTATTTGACTTGCTTGGCAAATCAGGTGAGTCCTATCAAATGGCGCAAGAATGGGCTTTGGCGGCAAAAGGCTGGGGAGCTGAAATTAATTTAATCCCTCGCCAAGATGAAGCCGTTGCCGATAACGACTTTAAAGCAGGCAAGTGTGATGGCGTGTTTATGACCGCTATGCGCGCGCGCCAGTACAATAAATTTGTCGGTTCTATTGATGCATTGGGCGGAGCGCCAAGCAATGCCATTGCACAACGCGCGATTACTTTTGCATTGGATCAACGTAATGCGGCAAAAATGGTGACCAATCTTGGAGGTAAAAAATACGAAGTGGCTGGGATTGCACCTTTAGGTTCGGCTTTTATTTTTGTACGCGATAAAAGCATTAATTCCATTGAAAAAGCGGCGGGCAAAAAGTTTGCGGTTTTGGGCTATGACGATGCGCAAAAAATCATGGTACAACGCGTCGGTGCGCAAGCGGTGATTTCTGATGTGTCTAACTTTGTGGCGAAGTTTAATAATGGTCAAGTCGATATGGTCGGCGCACCTGCTTATGCTTATAAACCCCTAGAAATTTATAAAGGTTTAGGCACAAATGGCGCCATGTTTAACTTCCCTGTACTACAAGTGACCGCTGATTTTGTGATTCGCCCAGATCAATTTCCTGCAGGCTTTGGACAAAAATCGCGAGATTGGTTTGTGAAAAACCTACCGAAAAGCATCGCGATGATAGGCCGTTTAGAAGCAGGCATTCCTGCAAAATACAAAATGAATCTCAGCGCAGAAGACAAAACCAAATATCAAAAAATGTTGCGTGATGGCCGGATGGATATGACCAAACGAGGCATTTATGACCCAGCGATGATGTCGGTGTTGAAAAAAGCTCGTTGCTCGGTGGATAAAGCCAACTTTGAATGCTCACTGGGCGGTGAATAATTTTCTGAATGTATTCCAAGAAAGCTCAGTTTAAATTGAGCTTTCTTTTTTGTTTTTAATCGACTGATTTAAATGGTTTTGATGCCGCTAATTTGTATAGCGCGTAGGAAATGAGTAGTTATGAACCGAGTGAAGTTTCATTCGGGGCATCAAAAAATAACAAAGAGCACAAGTGAGTGACTCATCACAATAAACAACAATAAGTCTAAAGGAAGATGTATGAAACAGTGGATGAAAAGCCTCAGTGTTGGGACATTAGTCGTTTCTGCAACAGCGATGGCACAGGCCAAACAAGTGGTTTGTGTCTTCGATTTGGTTGGCAAAAATGGTGATGTCTATAGCTTGATGAAAGATTATCAGTTGGCGGCTAAAAACTGGGGGGCGGATATTGAACTGCGTGTAGGCCAAAACGAAGCTGTGATTGCTGAGGATTTCAAAGCAGGAAAATGTGATGCGATTAGTGTCACAGGTATGCGTGGGCGTCAATTTAATGCGTTTACAGGTTCACTCGACGCGATTGGCGCGATTCCCGATCTCAATTTAGCAGTAAAAGTCATGCAAGGCTTAGCCAGCCCAGCTTTTGCTAAATATATGGTGAATGGTAAGTACGAGGTCGCAGGTGTGATCCCCGTTGGAGACGCTTTTTTATTGGTGAATGACCGTAGCATCAATACCGTAGCGAAAGCCGCAGGCAAGAAAATTGCCGTTTTAGACTATGATCAAGCACAAAAAGTCATGGTTCAACAAATTGGTGCACAAGCTGTCAGTGCTGATGTCACTAACTTTGGCGCAAAGTTTAATAATGGTCAGGTTGATATTATTGGTGCACCCGCTGCCGTTTTTAAGCCCTTAGAGTTACATAAAGGTTTAGGAACGAAAGGCGCCATTGTGAATTATCCGATTTTACAGGTCACTGGGAATATCATTATTCGCCCGGATAAATTCCCTGCAGGTTATGGACAAAAATCACGGGAATGGGTCAAAGGACAGTTACCGCGTGCATTTGGTATTTTGGGTAAAATGAAAGCCGAAATCCCACAAAAATATTGGATGCAGGTGCCTGCAGCCGATCAACCTGGCTATCAAAAGATGATGCGTGAAGCACGGATTGATCTCACCAACCGCGGTATTTACGATAAGCGAATGATGAAACTGTTATGGCAATTCCGTTGTAAGCAAGCAGCGAAAAACTTTGAATGTGGCTTACAAGATGAGAATTACAAACAATCTTGATAAAATTAGTCTGATTTGACTTTAAATATTCAAATAGGGACCATATATTGAGTATGCTATACTCGAAATATGGTCTTTTTGATTTGAAAGACAGCTGAACCGAACTGAGGAATTTAAGATGAATGCCCAAGCACTTGAACTAAGCGACAATGCCGCAAATAAAGTACGTCAATTACGTGACAGTGAAGGGAATCAAGATTTAATGCTCCGTGTATATGTTACGGGCGGTGGTTGTTCAGGTTTTTCTTATGGTTTTAACTTTGCTGAAAACCAAAATGAAGACGACGCAGAATTTATCAATGGTGATGTGAAAATGTTGGTTGACTCATTGAGTTATCAATATTTGGTCGGTTCAGTGGTGGATTATATTGAAGGTTTGGAAGGTTCACGTTTCGTCGTGCAAAACCCAAATGCAACAACGACCTGTGGTTGTGGTTCATCGTTCTCGATCTAAACCTGACCGGATTAAAAAAGCCCTCATCATGATGAGGGCTTTTTTATGTGCAATCATTCGCTTTCAATCGAGTTTAATTGCATCGAGTAAGTCAAAAATAATCGTGGTGACATCTTGGCTTAAGTCTCGGTTATTAAAAACTTCATAGGCAGTAATCGTGACATCGGTGTCACTCGGTAACAGTTTCTGTTCTTCTTCAATCAAATCATTGATCGGCAAAAGCGTCTGTTTCACTTCCAGATGTAAAATATCCTTAAACTCTAAATTCTCATCTTCAAGTTCTAACAGTTGCTCGTTGAAATAGGGCAATAGAATAGAATGGAGATAAGGTTGAATCTCAACAATATCAAAGATTTCGATATCACGAGTTTCTTCAATCGTACTGATGTGGTCATTTACTTCGATTAAGATATGGTAGTAACTCACATTCGTCTCCAAAGCTTCTAGTGGATATTCAATTATTTACAATAACACGAACCCGAGTCAAGATGTGCTGTGATTGTATTTCATACTCCCATTAAAACTAGGGATTTTTAGTAAACCACCGCTTCAACGGGCATTAAACAACGCAATATCGGCACTTTGTAAACGAAAATGCTGCATATCTTGTTCTTCTAACATGGGATACATCAGTGCCTTGGGGGCATTATGATGTTTCATGCCTAAGGCGTGACCAAATTCATGTGCCAAGGTCATGCGTAGGTCATCATCTGACTCGAACTCATAAATGTGAATTTCTCGCCCATTAAACAGACCTTTATCAAATGGCCGGGGTTGAAAACGCTGATTAAACTGATCAATCGCAAGATTAAGGCCTTGATCTAAGTGATTGAGTTCATTCACTCTTTGATTATATTCGTTAACACGCGTGTTAAAGCTTGCAATTTGTTGTTCTAAAAAGTTTTGCTGTTCACGAAGTCGCGCTAAACTTTGTTGTACCGCAGGCTGTTGTGCGACAGGCACGCCACCATATTGATTGTACTGGCGGATCATGGCGTTATAGTTTTGGTTGAGTTCTTGTAGACTGCGTTGTTGCATATTTAAAGCGATTTCGTGACGTGCGAGATTTTCTTGCATCGCTTTGAGTTCACTATTCTTTTGGCTGATACTGGCTTCATTTTGTGTGAGTTTAGACAGTTGATCGCGGCGTTGTAGTGATTCATCTTGTCTTTGATCATAAATGAGATGAATACTGAGTCGAGCATTAGGGTCATAAACAAAATAATCTTTTCCGAGACCTTGTTTCCAAATATCAGTGGCTTGTTGGCTGATCTGTTTCAGTTCTACTTCACTTAGGTTAAAACGAGGGTCAACTTCTGCAATCCGATAGCGAATACGTTGATCGAAAGGGTGGGTGATGCGATCTAACAATGGATTGAGCCGAAGTTGAGGATGTTGCAGATTTTGATAAAAAATCATCCCTAAAAAGCCAAGTAGAGCAAACAATACAATGAGACGCATATTTTATTCATAGATCGTTGTTTTTAACTACTTTAGCTTAAAAAGGATGATTGCTAAATAAAAATGCGTCAGATTAAGGGCTTTAAATTAGACCCAATGTAGTCAAGCTTTGTTTAACCAGTTGCTCACGTACGCTGGCTGGAATTCCCGTTTTCATGTGCATATTTAAAGAGAAATAGACCTTTTCACAATCGGGATATTCTACCCAGCCTGTCCACCAACCAACTTGCGGTTCTATGTCCATGCCCCAACCTGATTTTGCATAGAGTTTATAATTCGGTTTCTGTTCAATCAGTAGCATGTCTTGTACCGCTTGTTGCACTTCTGGTTTAAATGCAAGCTTTTTATTTGCCAGCTTTTCGACAAAAAGGACTTCTTGGACAGGCGTAATTTGCAGTGGGCCGACTAACCAAAAATTATCGACAACGGTGCCAATCTGTTGATTGCCATATTCAATGCGTTGCACTTCTTTTTGCATCAGGTCTAGACCAATGCGCCGTGCTAGCTCCTGATAAACGGGAACGGCAGATGCCTGCATGGCTTGCCCTAAAGTCATGTCTTTTTCCCATGCAGGAAAGCTACGCTTTTGACCATCCCATTTAAATACTTCGTTAATGGTTGCCTTGTCATGCTCTAGTCCGATTAAGGCATTCAGCATTTTAAAGGTAGAAGCGGGCACATACGGTGTCTGAGCGCGGCTTAGGTCATTGCCGTAGCTGTGTAAGCCATGCTGATCCTTAATGACAATCACTCCCGTGGTTTGGAGTTGATCGAAGGCTTGTTGGATCTGCCGTTGCGCATCTTGCTGCTGCTGGTTTTTAGCTGTTTCTACGGAGGGGTTTATTGTGGTACAAGCAGAACCGAAGGTTGTAATGAGGACGATGAGTCCCAACTGTAAAGTTTTCATTGGTGGTTAAGTTCTAAATTTTTTATCAGGCTAATGTAAAAGTGGAATACGACACAACGTGATTTAGGTAATAAAAAACCGCGCTTTCGCGCGGTTTTTTATTAAAGAGACAAATTATTTTTTGTCATCTTTCACTTCAGTGAACTCAGCATCTACAACGCCATCGTCCGCTTTTTGTTGTTGACCAGCGTCACCGCCGAATGCATTTGGGTCGAAACCTTCAGCACCGCCTTGACCTTGCGCCGCTTCATAAGCACGTTGTGTGATCGGCATAATGATGTTTTGTAAAGCTTCAGTTTTCGCTTTAATGTCTTCTACATCATTTTCTTTCGTCGAAGTTTCAAGCTCAGCGACTGCAGTTTCAACAGCAGTTTTTTCATCGCTTGTTACTTGCTCGCCTAGGTCTTTCACTGCTTTTTGAGCAGAAGATACCAATGCATCCGCTTCGTTACGTGCTTTCGCAAGTTCTTCGAACTTACGATCTTCTTCAGCATTTGCTTCAGCGTCTTTGATCATTGCTTCGATTTCAGCATCAGACAAACCTGAGTTTGCTTTAATCTGGATAGATTGCTCTTTACCAGTGCTCTTATCTTTAGCCGATACTTTTAAGATACCGTCAGCATTGATGTCGAACGATACTTCAATTTGTGGCACACCACGTGGAGCAGGTGGAATGTCGCCCAATTGGAAGTTACCCAACAATTTGTTTTGCTGTGCCATTTTACGTTCACCTTGGAACACAGAAATGTCTACAGCAGGTTGGTTGTCCGCAGCAGTTGAGAACACTTGAGATTTCTTCGCAGGAATCGTGGTGTTTTTCTCAATAATTGCTGTTAACACGCCACCCATGGTTTCGATACCAAGGGTCAACGGCGTCACGTCAAGAAGAAGTACGTCAGTTTTGTCACCAGACAATACCGCACCTTGAATCGCAGCACCCATTGCTACCGCTTCGTCAGGGTTTACGTCTTTACGTGGCTCACGACCGAAGAACTCTTGTACTTTTTGTTGTACAAGTGGCATACGAGACTGACCACCCACCAAGATCACATCAGAAATCTCAGAAGTTGAAAGACCTGCATCTTTAAGTGCAATACGGCAAGGTTCGATGGTACGTTCAACCAAATCAGCCACTAAACCTTCAAGTTTTGCACGCGTTACATTGATCACTAAGTGTTTAGGACCAGTCGCATCTGCCGTGATGTACGGAAGGTTAATTTCAGTTGCATTAGATGAAGAAAGCTCAATTTTTGCTTTCTCAGCTGCTTCTTTCAAACGTTGTAACGCAAGTGGATCATTTTTCAAGTTGACACTTTGTTCTTTCTTGAATTCTTCAACCAAGAATTCAATTAACGCGTTATCAAAGTCTTCACCACCAAGGAAAGTATCACCATTGGTTGATAACACTTCGATTTGTTGGTCACCATCAAGATCTGCGATTTCAATGATTGATACGTCGAATGTACCACCACCTAAGTCGTAAACTGCAATTTTACGATCGCCTTCTTTTTTGTCCATACCGAACGCAAGTGCCGCAGCCGTTGGTTCGTTAATGATACGTTTAACATCAAGACCTGCAATTTTACCCGCATCTTTGGTTGCTTGACGCTGTGCATCGTTAAAGTAAGCAGGAACGGTAATTACCGCTTCAGTCACTGTTTCACCTAAGTAATCTTCTGCAGTTTTCTTCATCTTTTTCAAAATTTCAGCAGAGATTTGTTGTGGTGCTAGTTTCTTATCGTTTACATCAACCCAAGCATCGCCATTGTCTGCTTTGATGATTTTGTAAGGTACAAGACCGATATCCTTTTGAACCGCTTGGTCTTGATACTTACGACCAATCAAACGTTTGATTGCGAATAATGTGTTTTTCGGGTTGGTTACCGCTTGGCGTTTAGCACTTTGACCTACCAAAATCTCACCATCTTTGTAAGCGATGATTGATGGAGTTGTACGTGCACCTTCAGCGTTGTCGATAACTTTAACTTTGTCGCCTTCAAGTACAGCGACGCAAGAGTTTGTTGTACCTAAGTCAATACCAATGATTTTAGCCATTTGGATGATTCCTCAAAAATTTTTGCAATGTTTTTGCTTGTTATTCGATATGAGAGCCGTTCAATTTTTTTCAAGTGATAATGACGAAAAAATTTCACAAACTCTCGAATTTATAAGGCTTATGCGCCAACCATGACCATTGCTGGACGGAGCAAACGACCATTTAAGGTATAACCTTTTTGCAATACCGTTCCGATCTCGTTGGCTTTCGCATTTGGATCAATCCCGACTGCTTGATGCAAATCCGCATTGAAACCATTTGCTGTATCAACTGCGACCACACCAAATTTTTCCAGTGCAGTGAGTAACGATTTCAACGTCAGTTCCACACCTTCAAACATTGGTGTTTTCTCTTCACCCGATGCGCTAATGGCACGTTCTAAATTATCCACTGAGTCAAGTAACTCTTTTGCGAATTTTTCTAGCACGGTGTCTTTATGCTTATCAGATTCACGTTGAATACGCTCTACACTTTTTTGTGCTTCGTATACAGCGTTTGCAGTACGTGCTTTTTCAAGCTTTAAGCTTTCTTCAAGATTGGTAATTTGAGCTTGTAAATCCTCAACTGAAACTTCAGCTTGCTCCGTTTCAGCTTGAGTTTGCGCTGTTTGTGAATCCGCTTGCTCTTGCCCTAGATCTTGAGCGTCTTGATTGTGCTCAGTTGCCATTGATTTACTCCGTTTAAATGGGTTCTTAAACATGTACAGTCCTTCAGGCATCAGTGTTAACTGGGTTAATCTGAACTGCCATGCGTTATTGAATTCAGGATTACTACAAAAGGTCGGGGCAACAGCCAAAAATTCAAGCGGATTGAGCGATTAATTCATTCATTTTGGGCAAAAATTGATTTAATGTTGTGCTGTAGTTCTCAGTTTTAAATAAATGATGCATTAAACGCGATATTGAGAGGGGGGGGGCTAGCTCTTTTGATCGTTAAATTAAATAATTTTTATAAAATTTATCTGTTTTACTTGCTTTTAGTGTAGCCGCATAATGTCTTAGTTAGCAGTGATCATGTTCTGTGGAGAGAGTAGAGCATGGTGGCTGCATCTAAATTTGTAACACTTTTGCCAAGTGCCACAAGCCTTGGCTTTTTTATATTGAACATTTCAAATCCGCTTTTTTCACACTCAAAACGCTGAATCTGTATATGTAAATCCTTGCTTGATTTTAGTCCTGAAGATTACTTCGATTAAACTTTTGGGTTTGAAATGGGCTAAATACATTATTTAATCGTGTATCAACATAAGATAGTTCTGCAATTAAGGGGAATACTTGCAGTGATGTCTTGCTGCTCCGAAATATGAAATACAAGCGATATAATGAATGCAGAATCAGAAAGTTAAACGAATCTTTTTGATCTAGACTTGAGTTGTTTTCAATTTTTATAGGTTAATAAAAAATTGCACAAGTTGTACTGGGAGTTGTAGAAACTACAACTCAAGATGTGTGTAAAAGTTTTTGGATTTAACAAAGATAGGCAGGGCAAAGTTTGGCTTTGCTATTTTGTATGACGTAAAAGGAAATCAAAAAATGTTAAAGAAGAAAACTGCATTATTGTCTCTAGCGCTTTTAGGTTCAGCATTTGCAATAGCTGGTTGTAGCTCAAATGAAACTACTACAGCGCCTGAGTCTGCTCAAGTGACCACTGCACCAGATGCAACAGCAACCGTTGAGGGAAGTACTGGAGTAGAGGTTCAAGCGGATCCTGCTGCTCAGGTTGAACCGATCCAATCTACACCTGCGATAACACAACAATAAAGCTTAAAAGAGAGCGTTCTCTTACATTCGCTTTGTTAAAGACCTTCACTGGATGCCGTGAAGGTCTTTTTTAGAGGGTAAATCACTCAAGCTGCTCCGCCGTGTTATTCATCAGTCTGAAGTGCGATGACGATTTTCTCGTTCTTGACGTGCGTTATCCCAACTTTTGTTTTGATCGCGGCGTTGATCATCGGTACGTTGCTTACGATCGTTATTGGATTGTTTACGTCGATCTTCAGTCCGTTGACGCTCTTGCTCACGACGTTGGCGTTCGGCATTTTGTCGTTGTTGACGTTCAACATCATAACGCTTACGTTCTTGATTTAATCGCTCTTGCTCACGCTTTTTCTGTTGCCAGTCTTGATGACGTTGATTGGCGATCTGTTTGCGCTCAGCTTCAATGTGTTGTCGTTCTTGTTCGCGGTTCTGGCGTTCCCATTCAGCATGTCTCTGGCGATTTCGATCTGCTTCGCGACGTTCGCGTTCAATACGGTTTTGTCGTTGTTGATATTCCCAGCGTTGATGATCACGTTCGTATCGGTCATCATGGCGATCATATCCTCGATCATCATAGTCATAGCGGTGACCGTAGCGTCCGTCATAATAGCCATCATCAGGAAACGCCACACAGCCAACAAATAGGCTGCTGACGAGTGAGAGCAATATTATTTTTTTAGTCATGGTGAGTCTCCTTACAAAAGCGGAATAGCAAAACACTCCTAAATCGGCATAAAAATTGTCAATGACAAGCTCTTAAAAGAAGATTAGCGTATAGGGCATATTGCTATGTATCTTGATGTGAAGACTTATATAAGAGAATGGTCACATAATTACTGATCATGTAGAGAATATGAAGAACGAAAAAAAAGGATATGATTGACATGGTTGGATTGAATAAAACTTTACAAAAGTGGATGGAAAAAGGACAAGGTCATGTTGCGCGAGCAATTGATCATTTACCAAGTACGGCCCAAGAAGGACTAGTGAAAGCGCTAGGTTATCCTTATCCTTTTGAACAACTGGATCCATTCATAAAATGCCTGATGGCTGCACAATATAAACAAGGTAAATCAGGTTTTATTCTTGAGGACTTTCACCGTTCTCGTAAGCTCTTCGACCATCAAATTCAAATGTTGACCAGTAAGCCGACCACTGTCAAATTGGTAGAGGATTTACGCCTACCCCTGCAAAGTGGGACGGTTTTTGCTAGACACTACCATCCTGCACCCAATAAAAAGCTTCCCATGTTGGTATTTTATCATGGTGGTGGTTTTGTGGTGGGTAGCTTAGATACTCATGACGAGGTGTGCCGACTTTTGGCTGTCCATGGCAAAGTGCAAGTGTTAAGCATAGATTATCCTTTAGCTCCTGAAGCTAGTCCGCAGTTATTGATTCAATCTTGTGAAGACGCTTTAGCTTGGGTGTATCAAAACCGACGTCAACTTAAAATTTTGAAAGATCGAATTGCAGTAGCAGGTGATAGTGCTGGTGGCAATATCAGTACAGTGGTGGCACAGCGAAGTGCGGCAAAAGCTTATGCGCCAAGTGCGCAATTATTAATTTATCCTGTGGTTGATTTCAAAAGTCGCCATCCTTCATTCTTTGCATATAAAGACGGACTCACCTTAACTGGGCAAGATGTCGATATGGTCACTGCTTTTTATGCTGACCAGCATCAAGTGGCTTTAGATGATCCTCTAGTTTCTCCTACCTATGGAGTGCTAAAAGGTTTAGCTCCTGCCTCTGTCATTACAGCGGGTCATGATTTATTACATGATGAAGGTGAGATTTATGCCATCAAATTAAAACAGCAGGGCAATAAGGTGCATTATCAAAATTATCTCGATCAACCCCATGGGTTTGTGAACTTCACCATCATTTCTCGTCGGGCAAAAAAAATCACCATAGAAATGGCAAAGAACTTTAGAAAATTCTGGGATAAGAATGCTAAATAAAAAAGCATGAATGTTAAAAAAATAATGTTTCACGTGGAACAAATTTTTTTATTTAACGCGGACTTTGGCTTCTGGAAAAACAAGTTGAAAGCTCGGGACATAAAAACTTTGTAGTGCCTTGGCTTGACCAAAGTCTGGAAAGAGGGTGGTATGGTTTTCCCACTCAAATTTTTTCAGTTTCATTAGCTTTGCGCGAAACTGTGGAGAAAACTCATAACGTTGACCTTGCCATGCTTGCTGTATTTTGAGCATGGAACGTGGAATGTGATGACTATTGATATAAAACGGACGTGCCTTTTTACATTGAGTTAAGGTTAAACGTAGCGTTTGGTTTTGAGTGCTGAGTTGGCATTGTGTTGTTTCATGCTGTGTCTGCCAATCAAACTGGGCAAACTCTTTTGGAATACCCCAAAGTTGTTGACCATGTTCAACTGAAATCTGTGTAGACACATAAATTTTAGGAATCGAGCTTAAACGCCGTTTACTCAGTAAGGGATGATCGAGTAAAAGCAGTTCATCATAAGGACCAACAGGGGATTGATGATAACGAACCAGCATGACTTGAACCACACGGCCAATAGGTGAAGGAGCGATACGAAACGCTTTATATTGTCGAATAAATTGCGGACTGATCCAATAATTCAAAATAAAAGCTTCACCTTGTAAATGCCAAGGTGGAAATTGACTCAATTGAGAAAGGATTAGAGCTTCATTCATCGTTATTCTCGTTTTCTTAGAAGAAGTAGTGTTTTATTTATACTGAACGATTAATATACCGAAATCTAATAACATCTGAATGCTGTGAGTAACGAAATGTTAAAGAAGAGTTTAGTTGCAGTGACGGCTACATGTATGAGTATGGTAGTCATGGCAAATAACACGATTGTTGAAATGAAAACATCAATGGGCAATATCGAGATTGAACTGTTTAACGATAAAGCGCCAATCTCAGCAAAAAACTTTGAAGACTATACGAAAGCTAAGTTCTATAACGGCACAATTTTTCATCGCGTCATTCCGGGGTTCATGGTGCAAGGTGGCGGTATGACTGCTGACCTTGTAGAAAAATCAACACGACCAGCCATTCAAAATGAATCAAGTAATGGTCTATCTAATAAACGTGGCACTTTGGCGATGGCACGAACCAACCTACCGCATTCTGCAACCAGTCAGTTCTTTATTAATGTAGTGGATAATAACTTTTTAGATAAAAGTACCAATAACGCAGGTTATGCGGTATTTGGTCAGGTCACTAAAGGTATGGATGTGGTGGATAAGATCACTAAAGTACCGACAGGACGTACAGGACCGTACCAAGATGTACCGAAACAACCTGTTCAAATTCTCAGTGTGAATATTAAAGCAGCAACAGTGCAAAAGTAATGAAAAAAGAACGTAGAAATATTAAATCTATATTTCTACTTTAAAATTATTAGGTTAGGTTGGTTGTTGTATGTTTTTGAATCTTTTTAGTGCATAAAAATACAACACCCGATAAAACAATCAGTTAAAAGCACTTGCAAAGCTTTAGAAATCCTCTAGAATGCACCCCATACCGACGAGATAGACGGAAACGAACGAAGCACGAAGTGCTGAGTTGTTAAGTGTATTGAGTCCAGCTTCTATCACTGACGAGGTGATAGAAAGATCATTAAGAGATTATGAAGAACAACTTGTGTGGATTTTTACTGATTGATCGATCGAAAATATTTCATTGATTGAATGGTAGAAATTACTCGAAGTTTATTTGAGCGAATTTTTAGTCAGAAAATTGATGAGCCAGAATTGTGACCTTAAGTCACTAAATGATTTTAACTGAAGAGTTTGATCATGGCTCAGATTGAACGCTGGCGGCAGGCTTAACACATGCAAGTCGAGCGGGGGGAG
>NZ_NEFZ01000016.1 GCF_002135205.1 Acinetobacter sp. ANC 4204
GTAAGATGAGTATAGTTCATGATGCAACTTTGACTTTGGTCGGTCGGAAGCAAAATGCTAGCTCATCTTGCTTCTTTCCAATAATTTAATCTCTGTTGCACTTCATTTGAGAATCTAAGAAATATTTAAAGGTTTAAGTTCAACGGCTATTCGGAAAACCTTGCACCCTTCAAATAATTACAATGATAGGCTGATACATAAGATTCAGAAAATGGGACAGCATTTAGGCTATGACACCTTTGTGAGACAGTCTCTGCTGAATAGAAATGAGCAGGATACAACAAAAATTTTATGCCCCACTTTGATTATTTACAGTGAGCAAGACCAAATCCGTTCAGCAGATGAAGCCAACGAATTACATCAACAAATAAAGGGTTCCGACTTGGCTGTGATTGAAAATACGGGGCACATGATACCTATGGAACAGCCCAAAGCATTGACACAGGTTGTTTTGAAATGGCTCAATCGTGATTACCTTTCAAGTCAGTTCGAAAAATAATTGACCTATCAATATAATAGAGACTGAAAAGAGCCCTTTAGTAAAGTCTAAGACAATTCATCATCAGATAAAAAAGGCATATTGTGGAATATGCCTTTTTTATTTACTTAAACGTATTTCTTAAAAATTCACAGTCCATGAAAACTGCGCTGTACGTGGTGTGCCCAGAAATAAATAATCATCCCCGAAGAAGCTTCCTGCATCGCGCCAGTATTTTTTATTGAACAGGTTGTCCACGTTCAGACGCAGCATATTTTCATAACCATAAGCACGGAAGTTATAAGCTGCACCCGCATCGAATACGGTATAGCCTGAAACTTTAACCGTACCCGTTTTATTGGCGTATTTACTGCTGCTGTATTGCATACCTGCAAGTAAACGTAAGCCCTCGACTTGAGGCATTTGGTAAGACACATGACTGGCAAAACGTAGCTTTGGTACGTTTTGGGTCTGATGCCCTGCATATTCATTTGCTTGTACATCTTCTAAACGTGAACGGGTCAGTGCCAACGTCGATGTCATATCTAGATTCTCAGCAACACGACCTTGCAATCCCAATTCCAAACCTAAGTTGTGTTGTTCACCATCGGTGACATAATTACTAGCACTATTGGTATATTGATTGTCTTGTCTTAAATCGAATAATGCCGCTGTGAACAACATCGTTTGCCATTGCTGTTTAAGGCCCAACTCGTACTGAGTTGAATGTCTTGGCGCTAAGGTAGCATAAGCATTATTGGCATACCACGGCGCTTGACTACCATCGCTTATCCCTTTTGCATAAGAAGCATAAAGATGAGTATTTTGCCAAGGCTGGTACATCAGAGCGAGTTGCGGTAAGAAACGATTAAAGTCGGTCTCGCGAATATTGTTACCATCCGCAGCATAGGCACTTTCATTTAAATGTAAAAGCTTACCGCCCAACAAAACTGACCATGCATCATTCAATTTGATTTGATCTAGTAGGTTTAAAGCAGTTTGTTGACTATCCAATGATTTGTAATGATTACCTAAGGCTTTATCTGTAGGTGTATAGGTAATAGGATCATGATCAATATTTCCTGAACCTATCCATTCATTGATTGCATCATACTGAGTATGACGTTTGTAAGCATGTGACAACTCTAAACTCAGGCTATGTTGCCATGCTCCAGTGCTGAATTTTCCGTTCAAACCTGTTTTAAATTGATTGGTGAGATAACTGTCATCTGGGCTGCGGAAATCATAAATGTCATAGTTACCCTGTTGGTCAAAGGTATAGGCAAAAGCAGAGTAATCATCTACGATCACACGGCTTTGTGAAGCTGACAGATTGCTACTCCAGTTATCATTGATTTGATAACTATATTTAAGACTCGTATTTAGACTTTCATTGGTGATCGGTTTGCTCCAGCTTTGATAACCCAGCAAACGATCCCATTCCACTCCTGTCGGTACAGTTTCACCACCCAATAGCTGATAGCCCGGTACCGAACGCTGTTTTTGACGCTGTGATTCAATATCAAATTCGAGTTTTGAACGATCTGAAATTTTCCAGTCTAAAGCCAAGGAACCAAACAAACGTATACCGTCAGCATGTTCAACATAGGGATGAATGTCTTCATACGCTGCATTCACACGATAACCAAACTGTTGATTGTCTCCAAGCCATCCACCAAAGTCTGTTGCCACACGACTACCGCCATGACTATCTGCTTCAAGAGTTAAAGATTGGACATCTTTGGGGCGTTTACTTACATAATTCACGACTCCACCTGGGGTCGACATCCCACTTTGAATCGCGCTCATGCCTTTGAGTATTTCGACTTGCTCTTTATTTTCAAGCGCTACATTTTGCTCACCACGAAGCAAATTACCGTTCAGTAAATAACTTGATCCGGCATTTAGGCTAAATCCCCGCATTACAAAGTTTGCATAGTAGCCAATCGGTGCATAGCCATCACCAACAGATGCATCGTTTTTTACTACATCGCTGAGTGTTTTCGCATGTTGATCTGCTATCAGTTCAGCAGTAACGGTGTTAATAGATGCAGGAATGGCTGCAAGGTTTTGCTGGGCAAAACCAGACAAATTAACTTTGGGTTGATAATACGCAGCTGGTTCAGCTTGAGCAGTCGCTGTTATGGTTGCAAGTTGTGCCACATCACTGTCTTCTGCCGCATGTACCCATACCGAGTTCAGCCCTAGACATGAAAATGAACCAACCGCCAGTAATGCTTTTTGTAAACGAGAAAAAGGATACGTTTTCACAGTAGTTGCTAACCCCAAAAAATAATATTACAGCCCAAGTTTTGCGGCTTGAGTATTCACAATTTTCTTAGAATGAACAAGCACATTATTCAACATATCTCAGCTTTTTAAATAATTTTGAAATAACCTTAAAAATAAAAATCTCATACAGCTTTTAGTCTGGCCTTAAGGTCTACAAGAAATATACGACTTGACAACGTCATCTGTAATCTGAGTAAACCTGAATTTTGGCTCAGGCATTAAATAAATGGCTAAGAATGAAATGAAAAATTAAACCCATTTTTTTAATTGTGTCATGATGAATATTTATTTCTATACTTTTTGATTTATTTCATTTTTTTAGAGATTAAACCAATATTGCTAACACAAACCCAATAAAATGTTATAACATAACAATACAACATCTAAACTACGCTCCATCATGATGAATAAATTTACACTTCTTTCTTCCAGTTTATATTTAAGCCTATTAAGTTCTTTTACATGGGCTGAAACCTCTACAGAAGTACTCAAGACCATCCAATTGCAAGCCGAAACTGAAGATGAAAGCTTGCAACAAAGTACCGCAATGACTAAGTTTTCTCATGACATTTTAGACGTACCTTTCAGTCGAAGTTTGTTATCTAAAGCTCTAATTCAACAACAAGATGTACAGCGTATTGATGACGCACTAACACAAGTAAGTGGTGTTTATAATCAAACCAATTATGGTGGCGGATTTTGGGATAACTTCTCATTCAGAGGTTTTAGTACAGACCCAAATATTGGGGCACAAATTATAAGAAATGGCCTAAGTGTCAACCGTGGACTCAGTGCGCCGCGAGACATGGTGAATATTGAATCACTCGACTTTTTAAAAGGCCCTATGGCCGCTTTATATGGTCGCGGGGAAGCTGGTGGTTTACTCAATATCAACACCAAAAAACCGCAGTGGGAAAGCTCTTCAGAAGTTAATTTACGTGCTAACAGTTTAGAAAAGTATCGTGCCAGTTTTGAACATACTAGCCCAATAAATGATGCTGTGGCTTATCGTATTGCGGTAGCACATGAAGATAATCAAAGTTTTCGTGATCATGTGCACAGTGAGCGTTGGTTTTTCTCCCCTCAACTTACATGGAAAATTTCAGATTCGACCCAATTGGACTTTGATAGCGAATTTACCCGACAAGATGGAACTTTTGATCGTGGTGTGAGCAGTTATCAAAAACAATTTGTGATGGACCCAAAAACCTTTACAGGCGAACCTGATGATGGTGATCATATTCAAAAAGATCATTTTTATCAGCTTCGACTTGCGCATCAGTTTAATGATGACTGGAAAATGAATAATGCACTCAGCGTAAAAGATACTCAACTCAAAGGATTTTCCAGTGAACCTCGTCGTATTCAGAGTGATGGACGGACATTAGAACGTCAACGTCGCTATCGTGACAATAAAAGTGATGATGTTCTCTTTCAAACGGAGCTACTTGGGAAAATCCAACAAGGCTGGGCACGCCATGAAGTACTTTTGAGCACTGAACTTGGGCAAATGAAGTACCGTCAATTACAACTGCGTCGAAACCACAGCAGTAGCGTGCCAAATAGCATTGATATCTATGATCCAAATTATGGACAGTATTCGCCAGAGCTTCCACTTTTCATTAATACCGAAGAACAGCAACGCTATTTTGCACTGAATTTACAAGATCAAATTTTTCTGAATGATCAATGGAGTGTGCTGTTCGGTGCGCGTTTTGATCACATTAGCCAAGATTTTCAAAATAAACTTGCACATACATCCAACCAACAAGACTTGCAACAAACCAGTCCACGCTTGGGGTTGAATTACCGACTGAATGATCGTTGGTCATGGTACGCCAACTACGGAAAATCCTTTGCCCTCAACAGTGGAATGGACAAAAATGGCAATGTTTTTAATCCTGAAAAAGGCAAAAGCTATGAAATTGGTGGGAAATATCAAATAAACCCACAAAGTTTAATCAGTTTAGCCCTGTTTAAAATGGATAAAGAAAATGTACTGACTACCGATCCAACAGATAGTAGTTATCAGATCACCGCTGGAGAAGTATCTAGTAAAGGCTTAGAGTTCGATATTGAAACCCAACTGAGTGATCGACTCTCTGTCCGTGCAAATTATAGCTATACAGATGCACAAGTGGAAAAAGACCAGAGCCTTGTTAAAGGTTCGAGGTTGAGTAATGTGCCAAAACATAGTGGTTCTGTGAGTAGCAACTACGAATGGGATCTTGCCAATGCAGACAAAGTTGGAGTTGGCGCAACGGCAGTCTATGTTGGTAAACGTAGTGGACACAGTACAGATAATGGCTTCAACTTACCTGAATATACGTTACTCAACTTAAACGCTTACTATGCCCCATCAGATCAGCTACGTTATCAGCTCAATGTGCATAATCTTTTAGATGAAACTTACTATGTCGCAAGCTATAGCGATATGTGGATTCAACCAGGCGATCCTTTAAATGCATCGCTCTCGGTGCAATGGAGGTTTTAAGAGCCAAAACCAGACATGATCTATGCTAGATCATGTCTGGTTTCTCAGTCATTTTTATAGATTTGAGGCTAAATAAATTGATTCACTAAGCTGTAAAACCACCATCTACAGCATACTCAGCGCCAGTCACAAAACTGGCTTCATCTGATGCTAAAAATGCAACGACCGAAGCAACATCATCAGGTTGACCAAAATACCCCAACGGAATCATTTGGCTGACTTTATCAATATGGGCCTGAGATTCTTCAAAAGATAAATCCGCTTTTTCATAAATTGGGCTATCAATTGGGCCAACTGAAACAGCATTTACTCGAATTTTTTCTACAGCCAACTCTCTTGCCAAAGACTTTGTGATTGCTGAAAGTGCTGCCTTACTGGCCGAATATAGAGCCATGTTTGCAAGTGGTCGTTGGCTGACCGAAGAGCCAATATTGATGACGCTTCCTTTGGACTCCCGCAATAAATCTAAACTTTGACGAATAAACTCCACAGGACCACGAACATTGATATGAAAAATAGCATCAAAAGATAAAATATCTAAGTTTTCGATACTTGCAACGGGAGCAACACCTGCATTATTCACTAAAATATCCAAGCGACCAAAGCGGTGTTTAAGCTCAGCAATCGTGTTTGAAATGTCTTCCAAACATGCAATATCACCAACGACATAGTCAATATTTTGATGTTGACTTGTTTCAACTAAAGGCGCACGTGTTCGTCCCATAATCAAAACTTTTGCCCCTTCATTGGCTAAACGTTCAGCAATTTTTCGACCGATGCCAGAGCCGCCTCCCGTGACCAAAGCGACTTTATTCATTAGCTTCATTTTTATGTTCCATGGTATTATTTAAAAAGATGAAAATCTTTTGCAATTTTTAATGGAGAAAACTCTTCTATTTCATAGTTCGCACACCGATGTTTAACATAAGGGTCTAGTGCCTCAATCCGCTCTAATTCATCTTGATTTTCAGCTTGGGCAATAATAACCCCAGCACTGTTTTTTGAGAGATTTCGACCAAAAGTCAAAAAGACTTTATTGTCAAATTGCTGATTTAAAAATTCAATGTGTTGAGCATGGTATTGCTCGCTGATCTCACCGAGATCAACAGAAACATGGATTAAATACATTTGAACCATTTCCAAAAAATTAAAGCATAAGTATCAATTTAAAGTGCTGAGTAAAATCATGCCGTAAAGGCTGAATAACTGAATATTTACATCTCAATATAAGTTTTCAATTTGGCGCACTAAACGTTGTGCATGTTCCTGCGCGGCCATAGTCTGTTGCTGTAAACCATCTTCATCGCCACGTGCAAGATAGCTAACACCTGTTGTATAGACTGGTGCTTGTATGTCTAAATTGCATAATGCAGCAAGACTGTCGAAGGGTGCCAATAGCGTTTCAAGTGAGTGTTGCATGATTGCATTTGGCGCATAAGCAACTTCGGGAGCTCCCGTGGTAAAGGACAAAATCAATTGCTTACCGCCCAATTTCGCATTTGAGCCATGAGAAAAACCATGTAGAAAAACCTGATCTAGCCATTTTTTAAGCAGTGCTGGTAATGCATACCAATGAAATGGAAACTGCCACACAATGATGTCCGCAGCTAACAGTGCTTGTTGTTCAAGCTCAATATCGAAAACTTCATCTGGGTAAAGTTCATCTAACTTACGAATTTTTGCATGAGGGAGTGCAGTTGTTACGTGATTGAGAATGGCTGTATTCGCAACCGAATCTTGTAAATTGGGATGTCCTGAAATTACGAGTATTTTTTTCATCATATTTACCTTTAGAAAATTAAGCCTGCTGTTGAGACGCATACAATGCTTGTCTTAACCAGATTACCACTTAAGCCCACATCGGGTTGAACATGAATGAATGGTAGTCAGAAAAATTGTGATTGATAAGGTAGGTAATTGGTACTACATTAGTATCTAAAAGTTAATAGTTGTGCATTGATATGAATGGCTCAATTTATAATTATTTGGTTGTATTCCATGCCATCGTCAATGAGGGAAGTTTAGCTGCAGCTGCACGGCAGCTTGAAACTGCCCCACCTGCTGTCAGTAAGTCCTTAAAACTACTTGAGCAAACTATAGGCTTACCCTTATTTAATCGCACCACACGTCATTTGGAGCTTACAGAAGCGGGACAACATCTGTTTCAAAACACACAAGAACCAATTAAAGCGTTAACAATCGCGCTAGAAAGTGTTCAAGACTTAAAGAGTGAACCTGCTGGTATTGTGCGAATCACAACAGCTCGTTATGCCTATCTAAGTGTTTTACAGCCCTATTTAGGTGAGTTCTATCAACGATACCCACGTATTCAACTTGAAATTGCGATTAACGATGGAACGGTCAACGTTTCAAAAGAGGGCTATGATCTAGGTATTCGCTTTGGAAATAAAATTGAAGAACATGTGGTAGCACGTCAAATTTTACCCAAACAAACTCAAGGATTATTCGCATCAAAACATTATCTTGAACAGCATGGAGTTCCGCAAAAACCTGTAGATTTAAAACAACATCAGTTAATCGGCTATCGTTTTACAACAGCGAATACGCTTTCTCCATTGCTTTTACAAGAAGATGGAAAAGAAATTAGTGTTGAAATGCCTGTCTCTTTCATTGCTAATGATATAGAAGTCAATATGGATGCAATTCGGCAAGGTATCGGTATCGGTCGAATTTTTTTAATAAATTTAAAACAACAGCCTGATCAAGAAAACTTTATTCCTGTGCTCAAGCCATACTGGAGAACATTCCCTCCTGTTTATCTCTACTATTTACAAAATAGTCAAAAGTCTAAACGTGTAAGGACGCTCATTGATTTTTTACTGGAAAAAAATACCGCTTAAAAAAACGCTCTCCTTATCTGTGCTTTCGCTTTTTCATTATTTAAGTGTTCAACTAAGCCTCACTTTCAGATTCGGCATAGTATGTATTAAGTAGTCGGTGTGCATTTTCTTCGCAGCTTAAGTCTCGGGGCTTATTTTGTATCGAATCAATCAGGATCAGTAAGTTCTTTTTATTTTCAGCCAACATTTTTTGCATTTTTACAATTTCTTGTACTTTGTCCTTCAAGGTCTGAATCAATTTTTCATGATTCCAGTTAGCAATATTTGCAGGGATCAACGATTTGATCTCTTCTAAGGAAAAGCCAACTTGTTGTGCCTGCCTGATCAAATACAATTGTTTTAAATCCTCTTCTGAATATTGACGGTAACCATTCGATAAACGCTTAGGTTTAGGCAATAACTGGATTTGCTCATAATAGCGAATTGTAGGCGTACTCAACCCACTCAGTTTCGACAACTCACTAATATTCATACGAAATACCCTCTTTATATTCAAGTGAACTTGAAGCCTGTGATATACAAAAATCAATCATATTTAAGCATGCGGTAGAGAATAAAGAAAAATACCAGTGAGTTTATTCACGGACTGATATTTCTCACGATGATGACTTTTACACCCTCTTTTAGTCAGGACATAAGCAACTATTTTATGCTATGTGACGTTTGCTCTCTTAGACTTAAACCAAAGCTTTTGCACGGCGTTGCATACGATGACGATATTGCTTAGTACGTTTGCTCATTGCAAGTTGCTGTAAAATCAATGCCCAAAATGGTGATACTCTAGGGTTCGGTTTCTTACCTTGACTCAATTTGCGTAGCTGAAACTTTACAGTTGACAAGTTGGCAACCGAAGCGAGTGCCTTGTTTTCCCACTCTATTGGTTTGAGTTCAGGGGCAAGATTTTGACCTAGTTTCCACGCATTAGGTAAATTTGGCTCTAAGGCAAGCGCAGTCCCAATCCCCACCATTTCTACACCACTTTGTATGACCTGCTCAGCCACAGGCTGACGACGAATTCCCCCTGTGACCATAATCGGCATTCGAGCGATTTTACGAATTTCTGTAGCAAATTCTAAAAAGTAAGCTTCACGTGCAAGCGTTCTTCCATCACGGGCTTGGCCTTGCATTGCAGGGGCCTCGTAACTACCACCAGAAAGTTCAACCAAATCCACAGCAAGCTCATTCAACATTTCAACCACTTGCTTGGCATCGTCTGCACTAAAGCCACCACGCTGAAAGTCGGCCGAGTTAAGTTTTACCGCAACTGCAAATTGATCAGACACAACTGCACGTACCGCTTTCACAATTTCGAGTAAAATTCGAGCACGGTTTTCCAATGAACCACCCCACTGATCTTGGCGTTGGTTACTGAGTGGTGATAGAAATTGACTGAGTAAATAGCCATGTGCAGCATGAATTTCTACCCAAGTATGATAAAGATTAAATAAATCTTGTGATGGTGCTTGCTCTAAAGTTGCCATGTTCTCTTCCATTGCCGCTTTAGCAAGGCGGTTTGGAATCGTTGTCCCATTGGGTAGGGTTAATGCATCAAATATGTTCATCATGATCACCTCTTTTGATCTGATAACTACTTTAAGGTTAAAGTTAACTTTAATGTCAAGTGATTTTTATGCACTCTCAAAATAAAATGAGCAATCTTTAGGTCACCCATAGTTAAAGTGGATTTTGCATCTAGATACTAAATTTTTGGATTAGCTTTGCATAATGACCAATAATTCAAAGTCAAAGATTTCAGGATCACGGTCAACATTCCCTGAAAATACTTGAATACACGTTTAATCTCTCATTTTTATGGGCACAGCCATGTTATTTATTACATTTTGATGGGTAACGAATATCTAAGAATGTAATGCCTCCCTGTCTTACTGACATCATTGGCCTCTGCTTAAAGCAGTACTTAAGATCCAGCATATCTATTGTTAATGACATAGCATACTGTCAGAAAAAAGAAAGGTTATATTGAAATGTCAGCATGTGAAAATCTTTTCTAATGCTGTGATTCATGTAAAAGGTTGCGAATAAATAGCAATTTTATGTCTGTAAATATTTACACCTTTCCCGACTTGACATTCAAGTTCACTTAAAGCTTATAGTATTTATAGCAAACACAGGTGTACTACCGACCTTAAGCATGATTCCATGAGGAGTTTCTCCATGACGGCAATAAAAAACAAAAAATATGATTTGGTGGTATTTGGTGCAACCAGCTTCGTTGGACAAATTTTGACAACTTACCTAAGTGACTACCTCTCAATGCAAGGTGAGTCAGCTGAACAAATTCAGTGGGCAATCGCTGGCCGGTCATCAAGCAAACTCAATGCGTTAAAAAATAAGCTTGGTGAAAAAGCACAAAATTTGGACATTATGATTGCAGATGTCAATGATACTGACGCAATTCACACGCTATGTGAACAAACCCGTGTGGTTGTTTCAACCGTAGGTCCTTATGCACTTTACGGTGAACCGATGATCAAGGCCTGTGTTGAAACAGGTACAGACTATTGTGACCTTACGGGTGAAACACAATGGATTAAAAAAATGATCGACAAGTATCAAAGCCAAGCCGAACACTCTGGAGCACGGATTGTACATTGTTGCGGTTTTGATTCTGTCCCTTCTGATATGGGCGTGTATTTTTTACAACAGCAAGCACAGCAACTTTGGCATGCCCCAGCGACCAACGTCAAAATGCGAGTGAAAGTTTTAAAAGGCGGCGCTTCTGGCGGAACGGTGGCCAGTTTAATCAATGTCATACAAGAAGCCGCAGCTGATCCTGCACTACGCAAAGCTTTAGTGAACCCGTACCTCCTTGTGCCACAAAATCATACACTCAGTGCACGTCAACACTATGTAAAATCGGCTGAGTTTGACAGCGATTTTGATGCATGGATTGCCCCCTTTGTTATGTCTGCTGTTAATGAACGGGTTGTGCACCGTTCAAATGCACTTGCAAACAATGCCTATGGGGCAAACTTTAGCTATAACGAAGCCATGCTGACAGGCCAAGGTTGGAATGGTCGTGTCAAAGCTTATAGCTTGGTCGCAGGATTAGGTGCATTCATGCTTGCAGCGGTTACCAAGCCTGTCAGTAAATTGATGGAGCGCTATATGCTCCCAAAATCAGGCGAAGGCCCGACACCCGAGCAACAACGCTCTGGCCGTTTTGATTTACGATTTATTGGCAAGTCAGATGCAGGACAAAGTCTTCGAATCAAAGTCACAGGCGACCGTGATCCAGGTTATGGGTCAACAGGAAAAATGTTGGGGCAAGCAGCATTAAGTTTAGTTTTGGATCATCATAAAAATGGCGAGAAAACGGGACGAAATGGCGGTTTTTGGACCCCTGCAACGATGTTTGATGAGCGCTATGTTGAACGCTTAAAACAGCATGCAGGTATTGGCTTTGAAGTGATTTAAGTCTTTATCAACTCATTGATAGAAAAGTATGTAAGGCGCATCATGCATTTTAAATACACAGTGTTATGTATTTAGCTGATGATGATTAAAATGCAGACTACAAATAGAAAAGAATGAAGCAACACAGGCCTCATTCTTTTTTGTTGAATCTTAAAAAATATCTGTTTGAACATCATACAAAGCATTTTTTGTTGCGCCTTTGCATCGTGATGTTTAGCTTTACTTTAGAACATATTCCCAAATAATGAATCCGAGAAAAAATCCAAGAAATGAATATAAAGTAATGATAAAGAATACAAACCAAGCTTTATTTTTTTTCAGTAAAAAGTTCATTTCCAATACCTCAACGCTTTATCTATATTTGTTATTCTAAGGTTTAGGCTATAAATGGACAGATACAGTTCTTTATGAAAAAAATATAACAGACTATAACAGATTTGCCATTTTTAACTCCTAAATGCGATTAGGCTGATATCAAGTAGTATAAAAAAGCATGAGGGGTATATGTGCCTCCCCATGCTTCAGTTGATTAAAGAATTAAACTTCCGTTTCTTTCTTAGCATTCATCCAACGATACAACACTGGCAATAGTACCAAGGTCAATAACGTCGAAGAAATAATTCCACCAATTACCACGGTCGCCAGTGGACGTTGAACCTCTGCCCCTGTGCCCGTGGCAAGCGCCATAGGAACAAAACCTAAGGACGCCACACAAGCGGTCATTAAAACAGGCCTTAAGCGCAAAATCGCCCCCTGCCAAACAGCTTCATGTAAGTGGTATTGCCCTCTTAACTCTTTAATGAAGGTCAGCATGACCAAACCATTTAAGACGGCAACGCCAGACAAGGCAATGAAACCAATACCCGCCGACATCGACAAGGGAATGTCTCTTAACCATAAGAAAAGCACACCACCTGTTAAAGCAAATGGAACACCCGTGAACACCAGTAAGCTTTCTTTCATGTTATGGAAAACAGCCATCAGCAAAATAAAGATCGTCAATAATGCCAGTGGAATCACAATCTGCATTCGAGCCTGTGCCGAGGCCAGATTTTCAAACTGACCACCATATTCAATCCAATAGCCACTTGGTAGTGGATACTGCTTCAGTTGAGTTTGTACCTCTGTGACAAAAGAGCCCAAATCACGCCCTTCGACATTCGCAGTGACAATCACACGACGTTTGCCATTTTCACGGCTGACTTGGTTGATGCCATCCATCATTTTTACCGTGGCAATATCAGTGAGTAAAATACTGCCGCCATTTGGAAGTTGTATTGGCAGTTGCGCAATACCACTGACACTACGGTCTTGTTCACTGAGTCGAATCACAAAGTCAAAACGGCGGTCACCCTGTAAAATTTCACCGACATTTTGCCCACCAATGCTTGCTGACACATAGTCTTGTATGGTTTTAACACTTAGGCCATATTGCGCTGCCAAACTTTTATCAATTTCAACATTAAGCAAAGGTAAGCCCGATGTTTGTTCAACTTTAACTGCGGTACTGCCTGAAACTTGTTGAATCAATTTACTGATTTTTTCAGCTTCCGCATTTAATACTTGCATGTCATCACCAAAGATTTTGACACCGACATCACTACGTACACCCGATATTAACTCATTGAAACGCAGTTCAATTGGCTGAGAAAACTCACTGTTGTTACCGGGCAATGTCGCCAAATACGCCTGCATACGGCTACGCAGTTCATCCAATGTTTCTTTCGGGTTTGGCCACGCATCACGGGGTTTTAACATGACATAACCATCTGAAATATTCGGTGGCATTACATCGGTCGCTACCTCAGCAGTTCCTGTACGCGCAAAAATAGCGTGTATTTCAGGGAATTTTTTCAGGAGTAGCTTTTCCGTATTTTCCTGAATACGAAGTGATTCTTCTAAACCTGTGCTTGGGGAACGCAGTTGCTGTACAGCAAAGTCACCTTCACTCAGTTGCGGTGCAAACTCACTGCCGATCCGCGTTGCGAGTAAACCTGTTAATACCAATAAGCACAGTGCAAAAGTTAAAACTACCGCTTTGTACTGATAGGCACAGTCTAATACTCGCTGATATCGCTCTTTTAACCACAACATCCAACGGCTTTCCGTTTCTTTAATGTCACCTTTAACAAAAAGTGCAACAGCCGCAGGCACAAAGCTGATCGACAAAATAATGGCCGCAACCAGTGCAAGAACAACCGTCAAAGCCATTGGGTGGAACATTTTTGCTTCTACACCAGTCAATGCAAAAATCGGTAAATACACCACTAAAATAATCAGCTGACCAAAAATAAGTGGACGACGAGCTTGGCGCGCTGCTAAAAATACTTCCTTAAAGCGTTCCGACTGAGTTAACGGTCGTTTGAGCAGTTGTTGTGCATGGGCTAAACGGCGAATACAGTTTTCAACAATTACCACTGCACCGTCGACAATAATACCGAAATCCAATGCCCCTAAACTCATCAGGTTGGCACTGATGTTCTGTTGTGCCATGCCTGTTAAAGTAAACAGCATAGACAGTGGAATCACACAGGCTGTAATTAACGCAGCACGAATATTACCCAAGAATAAAAACAGGATCACAATCACCAAGATTGCGCCTTCAACCAAGTTCTTTTGCACCGTTTTAATGGCTTTTTCCACCAAAGTTGTGCGGTCATAAACTGTTTCGATTTTAACGCCTTGCGGTAAACTGCTTTGCACCTCTTGAATTTTGGCATCTACAGCTTTAGACACCGTTCGACTGTTTTCACCCATCATCATCATAGCGATGCCGAGTACAGTTTCTTCGCCGTTATAGGTTGCGCCTCCTGTTCTGAGGTCATGATCAATTGAAACCTGCGCAATATCCGCAACACGGATCGGGCTACCATTTGGGCTGGCAACTGTTGTATTTTCAATGTCTGCAAGACTGTTGAGTGTGCCAGGCACACGAACTGTGAGCTGCTGACCATTTTCCTCAATAAAACCTGCCCCACGATTTTCATTATTTTCCTGTAAAGCAGTTTGCAGTTGGCTCAAGGAAATATTTAACTGCTGCATACGGTTTAAGTCAGGAGCAACCACATAGGTTTTATTAAACCCGCCAATACTGTTGACCTCTGCAACCCCTGCAACACGTTGCAATTGTGGACGAACGATCCAATCTTGGATCTCCCGCAAGTCCATCGCGCTATAAGCTGTACCATCGGCTTTTTTGGCATTCGGTTCAGCTTTAATGACCCATTGATAAATTTCACCTAAACCCGTCGAAACTGGCGACATGGTTGGAGAAACATCACTGGGTAAATCCGCTTTGGCTTCTTGTACCCGCTGATTAATCTGCTGGCGTGCCCAATAGATGTCTGTACCATCCTTAAATACGATGGTGACTTGGGACAAACCATAGCGTGAAATAGAACGAGTCAACTGTAAATCTGGAATACCCGCCATTGCCGTTTCAATTGGATAGGTAATCCGCTGCTCAACCTCCAGTGCGGTAAAACCATTGGCTTGGGTATTAATTTGTACTTGCGTATTGGTAATATCGGGCACTGCATCAATCGGCAGTTTTTGATAGCTGTATACACCAACCGCAATCCAAGTGCAGACAAAGAGCATGACCCAAATGGCATTTTGAATAGAGAACTGAATAATTCGTTCAAACAAACCCTCAGGCTTGGGTAAATCATGATTAGTGTGCATGATCAGCCTCGCCTTTTTCGAGTTCAGATTTAAGAACAAAGCTGCCTTGACTGACATAGCGTTGTCCTGCTTTTATACCTGAAACGACTTCAATCCATTGACCATCATTTGACGCTTGTCCAAGTACAACAGGCTGTGCTTTCAAATGCACTTGCCCTTTTTGTTCAGCGTCGACCACAAATACTGACGTTTGACCTTCAATGTTTTGAATAGCACTTTTATGGACACGAAGCGCTGTTTTGGAACTGGTATTGTCTAAAAAGATATTCACCAAAACATTTGGACGTAATTCAGCCGCTTGGCTTTTTAATTTAGCGCGTACCACTAAGCGCCCCGTTTGGGCATCGGCCTGAGAGGTTAAGCTTTGGATGACGGCTTGATATTTTTGCTCAGAGGCATTTGGTTTGAACGTTACACTTTGATTGGTTTGTAATTGACTTGATAACTGTGCAGGCAGATTAAACTCAAGCCACAACTCTTTAAATTGTTCAATCACAAACAGTTGATCGGCCAATTGTACGTTTTCACCCACCACGATATCTTTTTGGCTAATCACCCCTGAGATGGGCGCTGTAATGGCAAAACGACCATTTATACCACCTGTTGCCCCCAGTGCATTTAAACGACTTTGCACGGATTGCACAGTAATCTGTGCCTGTCGGTAAGCATTTTCTGCCCGTTGGTAGTCTTGTTTAGCTGAAATGCCCTGTGACCATAACTGCTGTTCACGTTGATAATCTTGACGTGCCAAGTCCAAACTGGCTTGAGCCATCCGTAAATTGGCTTGTTGATCAATCAGTTCGGGAACGGACAGGACAGCTAAAGTTTGTCCTTTTTGTACGTTTTGACCAAGCTCCACGTTCACCCGCTCCACATGCCCACCAAAGTTTGGCGAAATGTGGGCTTGCTGATCGGTATTCACCACAAGCTTTCCAGGTAAAACAGTGACTTGAGACACCACGCCTTGTTGAGCCGAAGCGATTTGAATGCCTTGCTCTGTCAGTTGCTGCGCTGTCAGTTGAATTTCACCTTCCTCAGCATGTCCTTTTTCTGCCTCGGGCTCATCCGCATGTTCAGATTCTTCATGTTCCCCATGCTCATGTTCATCGGTGGTTTTATCTTTTGAGCTAAACCAAATTCCTATAGCAATCAGGAGCGTTGCTAGAAGCAAAAGCCCAATCATCAATGGCTGTGATATTTTTCCAAATTGGTTCTTCAGTTGCATATTATTGTGCTCCGCCAAGGATGAGGTCTTGTATTTGTGCGATTGAGTTTTTACTGATTTGGCTATAAGCATCTGAACTACTGATCTGTTCATAGCTGGTGCCGAGGCTAAGCGCTTCCGCGGTCAATGCGGTCTGCCACGCTTGACGTAATAACTGTAACTGCCCAAGGCGAATGCTTTGCAGTTGTAAGTTGGCTTGTTGAATGTCGGTAATGGATAGCTTTCCAGCTTTGAAACCTTGTAGTGTGCGTACTTGCACTTGTTCTGCCAAAGACGTTTGTTGACTGATCGCACCGAACTGCTGTTTTAGTCCTTTGAGCTCATGCATGGCATTGGCAATATCTAAAATTTGCTGCTTTAACTCGCGCTGCTGCTGCTGATTCAACAAGCTTTGCTGACGCTGGGCCATCGGAATGCTGTATTGCTGACGGTTAAAAATATTCAGTGGAATATCCACGCCGACACCTAATGTGGTATCGCTATTTTCATTCGGTGCTTGACTCCGTTTCATGCCGACATTTAAGGTCGGATTGGGACGGGCCTGCACTTTTAAACTTTCAATGTTTAAATTGGACTGTTGAATATTCAGGGCATACAGCTTTTCCAACCAACCTTCAGCAATATAACGCTGTACTGTGGCTTCACTTTGATCTGGCCATGGCATTGAGGTCGCATTGAGTTGAATATCGGCTTTGGTTTCGCCCCAAAGGTTTGAGAGTTGACGCTGTGCTACTTGTTCAGCCAGTATTGCTTGTTGATATAAACGTTGCATATCTAAGCTTTCGATTTGCGCACGTTCATAGTCAACCAAAGCAATACTGCCCGCCTGATAGCGCTTTTTGGCACTGTCTAAATTGTTTTGACTCACTTTGAGCTGTGCGGCATATAGCGATTTTTCAACTTGTGCTAAAGCCAACTGCGACCATGCAAATTTCACCACCAATTGGCTTTGTGCTGTCCACAGTTGTTGCTGTAATTGGCCTTGTTGGTGTGCTGTTTCTGCGAGTTTTTGATTGAGCTTACGCTGTCCAAAAACATCTAAAGGTTGGCTAATGGCAATGCTGAGCTCTTGATCGGTATTTGAACCAAAACCATCTTGATTGATATTTAAGCTAGGGTTTTGCCATAAACCACTGTTTTTGATGTTCAGCTCTGAAATGCTTTGACGCTGTTGCCCAATTTCACTTTGGTTTTGATAATGCTCTACTTTTACCAAAGCCTCATCCAAAGTCTTGACTGGTTCAGCAAAGCTCCATTGCATCGTAGCTGTTGTTATGCCCACAGCAAGAGCTTGGCGTATAAACGCCTTGAATTGATTCGACATGCTTTTTCCCACTAATTTTTAGAAGAAGTGGTGGGAAATATTTTAGGCTACCCCACCATTAGCGGGGAAAGTTCAGGGGGCGGATGTTGCCCCAGTAAATCAGGAGCTTGATAGGCATTATGCCAAAAAAATTGTGGCGGTTCTTTTATCTCAAGCGCGAGCGGCAGTTGATAGTTTTTTTCTTTCGGAATAATCAAATGTGCCATTGAGGGCAAATGATCTTGATGGTCTTCACCTAATTCAAACTGATCATTTGCCGTTTGAGTATGGTCATCAATACTACTTTGTTGATGTACTTTCGCATCCGATACACACAAAGTGGATTGATGATGCCCAAAATGAAAATTTTGTTGCGTCACGACTTGAGTTTTTTGTTCTTCATGGACGCAAAAAGCTGCCGCCACGTTCCAAAGACTTTGGAACATGAATAAAGCAACTAAGACGCTAATCCACGTGGTAGAACGCATAATGTCGTACTGAAAAAAACTGATGCTATTGTAAAGCCTAGACTAAGTCTAAGGTCAAGCCTTTTTTAATGACTATGTTCGTGTTGGTGTGGATGGCATTCATCATCTTCAATCTGTAAAGTCACTTGGGTAATGCCGTGCTCATGTCCTAATAACTCCACAGCTTGGTGGTATAAAGCTCTCTGATCTACATCAGGAGCGATCAAATGCGCGGTTAAATGCACATTTTTAGAGGTAATGGCCCAAACTTTAAGTTGATGAATCCCTTGTACACCGTCTAAAGCCAACAAGTCATTGCGTAGAGATTCGATATCAATTTCACTTGGTACACCTTCGAGCAAAATATTGATACTTTGCTTCAGTAGCACCCAAGTTCGAGGTAAGACCCAAAAGCCGATCAACACCGCAATAGCGGTATCTACCCACATCCAACCCGTGAAATAAATCACCAATGCGCCTATGATCACACCCACAGAGCCCAAGGCGTCACTCAGCACCTCAAGATAAGCCCCTTTCACATTTAAGCTGTCTTGACTGCTCGACACCAAAATTTTCATTGAAATTAGGTTAATGATTAAACCCAAAACAGCAACGACCAACATGCCCATACTTTGGATTTCGGGGGGCTGGCTAAAACGCTGATAGGCTTCATATAAAATGTAAATCGCTACCACAAACAACATCATGGCATTAAACAATGCTGCCAAGATTTCAAACCGTTGATAGCCAAAGGTACGTTTATCATCGGCAGGTTTTTGTCCAATTTTGATGGCGGCTAAGGCAATCGCCAAAGCAGCAGCATCAGTAAACATATGCGCCGCATCGGACAGTAAGGCTAAACTTTGTGTGATAAATCCAGCAATAACCTCAACAATTAAAAATGTCGTGGTCAAGGCAAGTGCAAGCGTTAATTTCTTGGCATTTTTTGCAGTCACTTCAACATGGCTATGATCATGGTTATGAGAACCACTCATGTAGGACTCCTTATCATTTTAATGGATGCAATGCTTTAACATTGAAATCGAAGCTTTTTTTGATTTGAAAAATTACTCGATTCAGCATACTCGGTTAAAACAATAAAATCATCCTTCAAGTTTGCCAGTCTTTATTTTTGACGCTTTTTCCCAGTCAAAAAGTTCATGGCTTGTGTATAACCTGTCGGTGTAATGCGTTGTACCAGATCCATAATTTTGGCATCTGTTCCAATTAAGACACGGCGCTCATTTTTTTCCACAGCCTTTAAAATGGACTGTGCTGCCACATCTGGCGGAGTTTTAAGCATTTTGTTGAAAGAACGGCTAGCACGCTCAGGGTTCATACCTAGCGTACGAATACTGTCACTCATTCGAGCACTATTGGCGATATTGGTTCGTATACCACCTGGGTGAACACAAGTCGCACTGACACCACAGTTTTCCAGGTCTAGTTCTTGACGTAGTGCTTCGGTAAAACCACGAACAGCAAATTTTGTCGCATTATAGGCACTCTGGGTAGGCTGTGCAGTGAGTCCAAATAAGCTTGAAATATTCACAATATGCCCAGCACCACTTTTCTTTAAGTAGGGTAAAAAAGCTTTGGTTCCATACACCACACCCCAAAAATTGATTTTAAAGATCCATTCCGCATCTTCATAGCTCAAGCCTTCAACAGTACTGGCTAAGGCAACACCTGCATTGTTGAAAATTAAATTGATCTGGCCAAAGTCTTGTTCACATTGTTTGGCCCAGTCTTCAACAGCTTTGCGGTCTGAAACATCTAGTTTTGTAAGTGTGACCGAAACAGGATAATCTTTGACAAGCTTTAATGTTTCTGCCAAACCTTGCTCATTGACATCACTGAGTGCTAAATGCGCACCTTGTTTGGCTAATTGAATAGCCAACTGCTGTCCGATACCAGAACCTGCACCTGTGATCGCAGCAACTTTATTCTCAAAATTTTTCATCATGCTCTCTAGCTATCATTTTAAACTTTATGCTTAGGTCAATTAGGCTAACTCTACACATACAAAGTACCACTGTATTTAATGTACAAAAATTTAGATCATGAATGAAATGGAATTCTCTCATGGTTCAGTATGTATCAAATTCATAGTGAATATTCTTTCACTTTTGCTTAACAAGCAATAATGAAAATCATAACAGTTCTATATATTTGCCAATACGCTGTTATATTTTTTTAATCATGTTCTGTATCTGTTTCATGCTGTCTGTGCTTTGCATAATGTACACATCACCTCAGTTGAGTGCAGTAACCATGAAAGATCTAGACCCTAAAAAACCAGCAAAATATGCGGATAGTTCTATTTCGGACAAAGCATTTAAAAACATGATTATCTGGTTTGCTATTTATTGTGGACTATTTTGCTTGGGCGTTATTTTTGTTATTGGAGCAGATAAAAACTATTTATCTTAAAGCAAAGCCATATAGTTGGAAAACATGTCTGTAGGCTAAGATGAGAGTTTCAAATCTACATTTTGACTTTAATCTATACTGGTACGAGCTTAAGCTACATATCCGTTTAAGCTCTTCACACGCAGATAGAATATGGGTTAATTCCGTATTCCATTTATTTGGTATAACCAATGTCATTACAAATAAATGACAAAGCTTTATTGATTAAGCCCAAATCACTAGAAAAGCAGCAATCACCACCAAAATAATGCCTAAATGTTCAGCTCGTGCCAGTTTTTCCTTAAAGAAAAAGGCAGAGATCAACATACTAAAAATGATCTCAACCTGCCCTAATGTTTTAACAATTGGAACAGACTGCATACTCATCGCGCTAAACCAGCCCAATGAAGCAAGGAAACTACATAAACTGACGCGAAATGTAAGTCCCACTCGCTGCCACATCGCCCATAAAGTAACACGACGAAATATACCTAAGTAAATTAAGAGCAATGAACACTGTGTACCAATCACACAGATAAGAACCCACGCCGCACGGTGAATAAACGGTAAATTAGTGAGTTCTAAACTGGCTTCACGTACCAAAAGCGATGTGATAGCAAAACATAAGCCACTACCGATACCTATACATAAGGTCTGTAATGAAAAATCGGAAAAGCCGCGACCTTTGGACATGAGGAATACTGCAAAACCGCCAATCACGACTCCTACCCAGCCTAAAATGCTCAAGTGATCAGATAAAAAGATAACTGCAACAATTGCTGCCAAAATGGCCTCACTTTTAGCAAGCCCAACACCAATTGCATAGTTTTTTTGTTTAAATAACTGAACCATTAATGCAGTTGCAGCAATTTGGCTAATTGCAGCAACAAAGATATAAGTGGCAAAACGTGGATTAAAATGAACAACTTCAACAATAGGTTGAAAATGATAAAGACTCACGATGTATATAAATGCCAAAGGTAAAGCAAAAATAAACCTTGCGAGTGTTACACCATATACATCGACAGTCGTACTGAGTTGCTTTTGGAAAGCATTTCGCCAAGCCTGCATAAATGCAGCCATAAGCGTAAAAAGAATCCATGTAACTCCCATCAAGCACCCAATATGTCATTACTTATAAAACATAATTTACCTGCTTAAAGGCAGAACATGTACTTTATTTTCATGACTTATTATTATGTGATGAATAACTTAAGTTCTCATCCAATTTCACGTTGTAACTCATTGACAGCATTCCCACGAAGACTAAGCCAATCTTCACGTCTTTTAAACAGTAATGGCGCTGCTCGATTCACCTGATCAATTAAATGCTGTAAGTCAGCATTCATTAGCTTGCCATTTTGTACGACTGTTTGACCTGCCACCATGGTCATGACAACATCTTGACCCTGAACTGCATGTACTAAATTATGATGTAAATTGAATAATTTCCCTTCACCAATTAAAGGGGTCATTCGTGGCGTTGCTGTTTTTATTGCAATAATATCTGCCTGCTTCCCTGTTTCAATAGAACCGATGCTTTCTTGCATACCTAAAGCTTTAGCCCCAAGAGTTGTCGCCATTTTACATACAGACCATGCATCTAGTGCGGAAGCATCTAAATTTGCAAATTTTGCCAACAATGATGCAGTTTTCATCTCTTCAAACATATCTAAATTATTATTTTCTTTTTCACCATCTGTTCCCAAACCAACCGCTACCCCTTTAGCTAACATTTCTCGAATAGGTGCTGCACCTGATGCTAATTTCATATTCGATATTGGATTATGTGCCACTCCCACCTGATAGTTTTTTAAGATGTCGATTTCTGTGGAGTTAGCCCATACACAATGCGCCAATAAGCATTGCGGTGCATCGAGTAAACCAAGTTGTTCTAAGGTTTGAATGGGGCGTTTGTTATAGCGTTTAAGGTTTTCTTCAACATCAAACTTACTTTCATTACTATGCGTATGAAAGCCTGTTTGGTAGTCCTGACATAAGTGTTGTATACGTTTTAATGCTTGCTCTTCTGCATAAAATAAATGCTCCAAACCCACCCAAACATTGATACGACCATTTGCACCTTGATGCCACTGCTGAATCAACACTTCATTGCTATGCAACGTTTCAAAATAATTATGATCAGGATGCTCTGCGACATAAGGCACCAGTACTGCACGAATACCTAGTTCCTTGGCAGCTTCAGCACTGCCATCCATAAACCGCCACATATCCACAATCGTTGTTGTGCCAGAAAGTAGCGCTTCCGCATAGCACAGATAAGATGCCATTTTCGCATCTTCAGGTAATAAAACCCGGTGCATTGGGTCGATAAACTGCTGTAACCAGTCCCATACAGGTAAACCTTCGGCAGTACCTCGCAGTAAACCTGAGTGACAGTGTGTATTCACAAGGCCTGGCATGAGCACAGCATCTGCATAATGTTCTACCACTAGATTAGGGAATTGAGCACGGATCTCTTCCAGTTTACCAACCTGCTGAATCAAAGTACCCTCTACAACAATGGCACCATTTTTGATGCAATCCAAATTTTGATTCATGGTGAGTACATAATCTGCACTTAATATTTTCATAGCTTTCTCAATGGATCCAATTTAAGGGGTAAATGTTTTGCCAAGTGATGCAGGTAAATTCAGCTTCAACAGTTTTTTATCTCGAGAAATCACCACCAAGACCACTATCGTTGCAACATATGGCAGCGCGGACAAAAGCTCATTGGGAATGCTTAAACCCAATGCTTGAGCATGAAACTGTAAAATTGTCACTCCACCAAAAAGATAAGCACCCAACATTAAACGTGCTGGTTTCCAAGCAGCAAAAACCACTAAAGCAATTGCAATCCACCCGCGCCCCGCAACCATGTTTTCAATCCACATTGGGGTATAAACAGTCGATAAAAATGCCCCCCCAATACCTGCCATTGCCCCACCAAATAAAACAGCACAGTAACGAATACCTAGAACGTTATAACCCATTGCATGTGCACTTTCAGGTGACTCCCCAACTGCTTTAAGTAACAGCCCTAAACGCGTCTTTGCCAAGACCCACCAAACAAATACAAAGGCCAAAATGGATAAATACACCACATAGTTTTGTTGAAATAAGATGGGGCCAATCAATGGAATATCTGACAACACAGGTATATTTAAATTTTGTAGTCCGGGTAAAGCCGTACTGACATAGTTCTGTCCAATAAATGCAGAAATACCGATACCAAAAATAGTAAGGGCTAAGCCACAAGCAGATTGATTGGTACTGAGTGAGAGTGTAAAAAATGCAAAAATCAAAGACATCAACATCCCAGCCAAAGCCCCGACTAACAATGCGCTGGCTACGCTGGCCTCATACTGGGCTGCAAAAGCAAAACCCGCAATTGCTCCGACCAACATCATGCCTTCGACACCTAAGTTAATTACCCCAGTACGTTCAGCAACTAACTCCCCCAAACCAGCAAAAACCAGAGGAGTTGCAGCTGCAATCGTACCTGCCAAAATAGCGGTTACTTCTATACTCATAATGAACTTTCCTCTCTAAGTTTACGCAACAGTTGGGTCAGTTTCTGACATCTTTGATTTGAGCTTCTTTTTTGCAAACCGATAACGTTTTTCTATCAACACATCTGAAGCTAATAAAAAGAACAGCAATAGACCTTGGAAAATCCCTGTAATAGCAACAGATAATTGCAGTTCCATTTGCGCCATTTCACCGCCCAAATAAAGTAAAGCCATTAAAAAACCAGAGAGTACAATTCCAATAGGATTTAAACGACCTAAATAAGCCACGATGATGGCTGCATAACCATAGCCTGGTGAAATATTTGGATTTAACTGTCCAATCGGTCCTGCAACCTCACAAAGACCTGCGATACCCGCCATAAAACCAGATAACCCTAAACTAAGCCAGACCGCTTTTTTTGATGAAAAGCCAGCATATTTTGCAGCCATCGGTGCTTGACCACTGACTTCTAACTTATAAGCACTCATGCTTTTTTTAATAAACACCCAAAAAATAACCACAGCAAGAAAGGTAATAAAAATCGAAGCATTCACACGAGTACCTTCAATGACAAAAGGCAAAGTCGCACTTTCATTGAACATGAATGATTGTGGAAAGTTCATACCATCTGGGTCTCGCCACGGCCCATTCACCAGATACAACAAAACAAAAAGCGCAACATAGTTCATCATTAAGGTCGTAAGGGTCTCTTCTGCATTAAAATGTGTTTTCAAAAATGCAGGAATCAGTCCCCAAAATGCACCACCAATGGCCCCCATGACCACCATTAAAGGGAGGATCCACCAACCTGTATGGTCATGAAATAAAATTGCAATTCCGCCACCAAAAATAGCCCCCATAGTCAGTTGACCTTCGGCACCGATATTGAATAGTTTTGCGCGAAAGCCAATCGCTAAGCCAAGTGCGATGAGAATTAATGGGCTGGCTTTAATGGTGAGCTCACTGAGGTTATATAGTGAAGTTAGCGGTTCAACAAAAAAGATATACAGTGCGCGCGCAGGATCTACCCCAAGCATCAGAAACAGTAAGCTACTGACCACTAGCATTGCACTTAGTGCAATAACAGGTGATAACCATTTCATGACTTGAGAAGGCTTTTCTCTAGGTTCTAATAAATACATGTGACCACCTTTAGATGAAATGATTAAGCTTGAACTTGTTGTGAATGAGCTAAATCTACAGTGTGTGCAACACTGGTAATCCCTGACATCAACAACCCAATTTGTTCTGCATTGGTACTACGGGTCTGCATAGGTTCGGATAGTTTTCCAGCAGCCAATACACAAATGTAATCACTAATTTCAAACAATTCTTCGAGCTCTTCAGAAATCACCAAAATCGCAACGCCTTGTCTAGATAAATCAATCAATGTTTGTCGAATAAACATTGATGCTCCTACGTCAACGCCCCAAGTGGGTTGAGAAATAATGAGAACTTTGGGCTGTTGTAAAATTTCTCGACCCACGATGAATTTTTGTAAGTTACCACCTGAAAGTGAGCGTGCTTCTGCTTGTGCACCAGAAGCCTTTACACTAAATTTTTCAATACATTTTTCTGCAAATAGTTTGGTTTTTTCAAAGTTAATCAGTCCAAATTTAGTCAAACCCTGCCTAAATGCAGTCAATAGCGCATTTTCAGACAGTGTCATATTGGGTACAGCACCTCGCCCTAAACGTTCTTCGGGGACAAAGCCTAAGCCCAAATCACGACGTGCACCTGCGGATATCTTGCCGACATTTTGCCCCTCTAGATAAATGCTGCCATTTGTGGTTATTTTCTCTCCAGAGATTAAAGACAAAAGTTCTGCTTGCCCATTGCCTGAAATGCCTGCAATACCGAGGATCTCTCCCGCTTTTAAGTTCAGGCTGATATTTTCTAGCGCAACACCGAAAGGATCATCTGTGGGTTGATTTAAACTCGAAACCTCAAACAATATTTGCTTCTCACCTAGATATTCATCGTGAATATACGTAGGTAACTCACGTCCAATCATTAAACGCGCCAGATCACTGGTACTATTTTCTTCTGGTCTAACATGGCCTGTAACTTTACCATTTCGTAAAATGGTTGCTTCATCACATAACTCTTTAATTTCATGAAGTTTATGACTGATATATAAAATAGAGACACCTTGTGAAGCGAGTAATTTCAATGTCTTAAATAATTGTTGAACCGCTTGTGGAGTAAGTACTGAGGTTGGTTCATCTAAAATAATGAGGGAGGGGCTTTGTAATAGACAGCGGATAATTTCCACACGTTGCCGTTCGCCCACTGAGAGTGAATACACTTCACGGCGCGGATCAACAGGTAAACCGTATTGTTCAGATACTGCAATGATTTTCTCATTGAGCGTTTTTATGTCAATTTTCTCATCGAGACCAAGTTGAATATTTTCTGCAACAGTTAAAGTCTCAAACAAAGAGAAATGCTGATAAACCATGCCAATGCCCAATTTTCTCGCTGTCGAAGGGCTATCTATTTTGACTTCTTTACCATTCCAAAGAATTTGGCCTTCATCGGCTTTGGTCGCACCATAAATAATTTTCATGAGTGTGCTTTTTCCAGCACCATTTTCGCCTAAGATGGCATGGATTTGACCCGCATGAACTTTGAGATGAATTTGATCATTTGCACGTAGCGAATTATAACTTTTGCAAATATTAATTAACTCTAAGCGAGTACTTGCTTGTTGAGGTTCTCTATGCATGACCTTAGTGATATGACTGTCTGGTGTATTCATGATTGTGATGCTCTTTCGAATCTCTGCATTGAATGTCCATTCAGCTCGTATCGTACTAAATGGACAAAACCGTGACGTCTCAAACGATGCGTTATTTCGGAAGTGAACCTTCTACACCTTTGACGTAATAGTTCATTTTGCTCAGCGTCGCATCATCTAAAGTTTTTCCTTTAGCAATCACCAAACTGCCATCTTGTTTATAAATCGGTCCTGAAAATGGGTGAAGTTTGCCTGAATGAATGTCATCACGTACTTTGAGTGCTGAGGCTTTAACATTGGCAGGAACAGAAGGTCCAAAATTTTCAATATTGACTGCACTTTGTTTGACGCCATACCAAGTTGCACTTGGTTTCCATGTTTTATTTGCCACTTGAGTCATGGTTGGAGTATAAATTTTTTCCCAATGCAAAACCGATGCAGCCAAGTGTGCTTTAGGACCAAATTTACTCATATCAGAGTCCCAGCCAAAGGCAAAAACACCCTTTTGTTGTGCCGCTTGTACAACTGCTGGCGAGTCAGTGTTTTGCATTAATACATCTGCTTTTTGTGAAATTAAGGCCAGTGCAGCATCACGTTCTTTACCTGGGTTAAACCAAGAGTTCACCCAAATGACTTTCGTTTTAACTTTTGGATTAACACTTTGTGCACCCAATGTGTAAGCATTGATATTGCGCACCACTTCGGGGATTGGGAACGAGGCAACTACACCGAGCACATTCGATTTGGTTTTTTGACCAGCGACGACTCCAAGCATATACGCCCCTTCATAAGTCCGCACATCATAGACCCCTAGGTTTTTACCCTGTTTGTAGCCAGTTGCATGCATAAATACAGTATTAGGGAACTGTTTCGACACTTTCTCCATGGCATTCATATAGCCAAAAGAAGTTGCAAAAATTACTTTATTACCTTGTTGTGCCAAATTACGAATCACACGTTCTGCATCAGCCGTTTCGGGTACATTTTCGATATAAGACGTCTTATATTTTCCAGCCAAGGCTTTTTCCGCCTTGATTCGTCCTTGATCATGTGAATATGTCCAACCATGATCGCTGGTCGGGCCAATATATACAAAAGCAGCTTTATCTACAGCAAATGCCTGTGTCGTCCCCATCAACCCCAATAGACTTGTGAGTACTATTTTTATAGCTGTTTTTTTCATCGAAAATTTATTTTCTAAACATTTTGACATCATTGGCTCCTTAGGTTTTAACCTAAAAATATATTGACTCGATATAAATGGATCTTTCATACCCTCTTTCTAATAATTAGCAATATTCGTTCCAACTATTTAGAAAAATAGAACTGCACCACTATAAATATATTTATTATTTTAATAATTTTTCAATAAAATAAAAAACCACCATTATTTATGGTGGTTTTTTTATTTTAAATACACATCAGTTATTATTTATATAAAATAAATTTTATAATAAAAAGTGAACATGAGGATTTTATTCATAAACAGGAATTTCTTGTGGTTTTACATCAAACGAACGTTGATACATCTCCTCCATATGTTCTCCTGCCGTACATGATGTGTAACTGGAGCGCTCTCCCTGTTGAATTGTTCCAGGAAGTGCATCAATTTGTGTGAAATAACTCGGACCATAGAAAAATGGAATGGAATAACGTGACTTTCCATTTGAATATAAGTTTCGAACTCGATGTGGATTGGACTTATATAAGCCATTGGTCCATCTTGGAATTAAATCACCCAAATTCACCACAAAGGTATCAGCAATCGGTGGTGCAGAAACCCAAACGCCATCAGGCATACAGACCTCTAAGCCGCCCAAATCATCTTGCGCTAAAATGGTGATTGAACCCCAATCTGTGTGCGCACCTGCACCAAAAGTATCAGCAGCGGCATCTTTCGGATGAGCGGGATAGCGTAGCATTCTTAGTGTTACCATTGGATCTATACAGCATTCATCAAAATAATGCTCTGGCAAATTTAATGATAAAGCCAAAAGCTGCATAATTCTCTCAGAGAGCCCCATCATGGCATCAATATATGCTTGGCAGAACGCCTCAGTTTCAGGCACTTCCGTATGCGGCCATTGATTTAAGCCATAATTTTGATATTTTGCGACCACAAAAGGATGATCTGGAGCATAGTTCTTACCACAATAAAATCCTTCTTTAATGTCGGCCTTAGCAGTAAAGTCGAGCTTTTGCGCTGCAATTTCCTCAAAACCTCTATGACTTGGACTATTATTTTGGTCATACTTTTTTTTGACACTTTGAGGTAAATCAAAAAGCTCCTTTGCAAGTTCAAACTGCCGTTGCACCAAAGCCAAATCTATCGAGTGATTTTTCACATAGAAAAAGCCTGAGCTCATTGCAGCAGTTCGGATTGATCGCACAATGTCATCTAACTGATTGGCATTTGGGTGGAAAGCATAGTGAAGATCTATAACAGGAATACTCATATTTAACCCTCATGTGTAAAGCCCAGAGTGTGCCATACAGCTCTAGGCGGTTATTTTTCGATTTAGTCATGACTATTTATTTAGGTAGTGAGCCGTCTACACCCCTGACGTAATAGTTCATCTTGCTGAGTTCTACATCTGTCAGCGTTTTGCCTTTGGCTATAATTAAACTGCCATCCTGTTTATACAACGGTCCTGAAAATGGGTGAATTGCCCCTGTTTTGAGTGAGTCTCGAACTGCTAGCGCTTTATTTTTTTCAGCGGTAGAAACTGCTACTCCAAAATTTTCAATATTCACTGCATTTTGTTTTACACCATACTTATAAACAGTTGATTTCCAAGTTTTATTCTGAACTTGTTTCATCACTGGCTCATAAATTTTTTCCCAGTGTAATACAGCTGCTGCCAAATGAGCTTTTGGTCCAAATTTGCTCATGTCTGAGTTCCAACCAAATGCATACACCCCTTTTTGCTGTGCAGCTTGCACAACAGCAGGAGAGTCTGTGTTTTGCATGAGCACATCTGCTTTTTGTGCAATGAGTGCCATTGCAGCATCACGCTCTTTTCCTGGATTAAACCATGTATTTGCCCAAATCACTTTGGTACTCACCTTTGGATTTACACTTTGTGCACCCAGTGTGTATGCATTGATGTTTCTAACAACTTCTGGAATAGGAAATGACGCAACAACTCCAATGATATTAGTCTTGGTTTTCTGTCCCGCTAGCACGCCCAACAAATAGGCCCCTTCATAAGTTCTAAGCTCATACACCCCTAAGTTTTTAGCTTGCTTATAGCCAGTTGCATGCATAAATACAGTATTAGGAAATTGCCTCGCAACTTTCTCCATAGCATTCATATAACCAAAAGACGTTCCGAATATGACTTTATTTCCTTGTTGTGCAAGATTACGAATCACCCGTTCTGCATCGGCTGTTTCGGGTACATTTTCGATATAAGACGTCTTAAATTTACCTGCCAATATTTTTTCTGCTTTGATCCGCCCTTGGTCATGTGAATATGACCAGCCATGATCACTGGTCGGTCCTAAATAAACAAAAGCGGCTTTATCCTGTGCATACACGGTATGACTCATCCATGTCCCAGCACTGACACAAAACAACATAACACTTTTTAATAATCTTCGTTTTAAATGCATTTTTGTTCCACCATAGATTATTTAACTAAGTAAAAATTATTATTAACTCCAAATTATTGCATTATAAAAAATCGACAATCAACTACATTTAAATAAATAATAATATTATCTATTGGCCCAAAAACTCATTTGCAGATCTACTGTTTCTTTTTCAAGTTCAAGAATTGGACCAATTAAATCAATATTTTTTTGCCCATGAGAAAATATATATTGTGAAGAAACATTCATGGTTGGGTTCTCATTATGATTACCTGTACACACTAAAAGTTTTTCCTCTGTCATGGCATAAACCACGCGTCCAATATTTGCCCAGTAAATCGTACCTGAGCACATGCAACATGGCTCTACAGCTGTATATAGTGTGCAGTTCCATAAATATTCTGGTGGATAATTGGTTGCAGCCACACGTGCTAAGGTCGACTCTGCATGATTTACAGTGTCAATATTGCACTGAGTTAACAGGACAGTCTCATGGTCAGGTGCAACCAATACTGCACCAAATGGGTGGTGCCCTAAACTGATTGCACGCCTTCCAACATCATTTGAAAGCTTTAAAAATCGAATAATCTGTTCATGGCTCGGCTGATTCACAATGATCTACTCCATTTCTAAAAACTAAACGATATAACGCTTACTTAAACCCCACTCCGCCAGAATACGACGATATGTGGTCGAAGAACGGTCTGCTTCAAAGTGCGCCTCCATACCAATATCAAGTGGTAGTTCTTCTGGTTTTTGGCTTTCAACCATGTCTTGATCTTCTGCAAAAATTTGTGCATTAAAGGCGTAAACAGCTTCTAAGTCTCCAGTGGTATCAAAGTTACGGGTCAGTGGTACAAATAAACGGGTTTTATTGTGCGAGACTGGGCAACAGGCGTTTAAAATTTTCAACACCCCATTTTCTGGGAAATATATGGTCAGGATCGCTGAAAATGGTGGATAAACATCAAATACCCGCTTCCATAAAAATCCTTCAGGTGCTAAATGCTGCATGCCATGTGGGTAATTGCTGACATCACTGACATATTCCGTATGTAAACCATAGTCTGTTCTTACTGTTGAATACTTTTGCACCACAGGATTATCGGCATCAGCAAAGGAAGCACTGTGTACCCAAGCAAAATGAGCGACATCAATAAAACCTTCAAGTTGACGTCCACTTGAACCACCGATATCTACATATGGCGGTAAAATTGCTTGATGTTCACCATGATCCCATGTATCTAAATTTGGGAAATTCGCATCTGTTTCATTGCGACCAAATAAACTGGTCCAGATCAGACCATACCTTAGAACCACAGGAAATTTAGTTAGAGAAAAACGGTCTGAAATTTGGGTTAATTCAGGTTGCGCAGGAATTTTGACGCACTTGCCATCAGTATTGTAGTGTAAGCCATGATATGGACAGACCAAGTCTTCGCCTTTAACCCAGCCTTTAGTCAAAGGTACACCTCGATGTGGACAGATATCTCGAACTAAATGAATACTGCCACTTTCCGTTTTATACAACGCCATCTTGACGTCTAAAAGAATGACTTGTTGCGGTTTATCTGTAACATCCTGAATGCGCGCTACTGGATACCAATGCTGCGCTAAAATATTCCAATCCGTTGGATCAAAGTTGCTGCCATGTGGTTGACTAAAGAGATTAAGCACTGGAATTGCATTCATATTTAACTCACAAAAGGTTCTTTATTTCATCAATTTATCTATCAACAAGCTATGTTTTCCTCGTTGATGAAACCGTTGTATTTGATTAAAAAATAAAGATTTTTATAACATTCTGTCTATTAGAATGTTTCGTACATTTCATTCTAAAAATAAGAACACCTTTTGTTTGTACATAGCGCATAACTCTGAGATTTTGCAGTTTTTGGCATGGAAATCGCTTAATTCTTATCATTGTTCCGGTCTAGGAAAATGCTCAATCATTTTCTACCTTGCTTTTAAACATACTTGGGGTATATCCATTTGACGATTAGCACTCCATTTTCACGTTTTTCAGACTATTTCATTGCTGTTGCCAGAACAGGAAGTCTAAGAAAAGCCGCAGATCAACTTTATATTTCAGTGTCTGCAGTCCATCGCCAAATTGCTCTTGCTGAAGAAGAGCTGGGAGTACCATTATTTGAACGCTTGCCCAATGGCCTAAAACTCACGCTTGCAGGTGAAATGTTATATGCTGACCTTTTAAAGTGGCAAAAAGAATTCCAAATGACACGAGTCAGGTTTGATGAAATTCAGGGCTTGTCACGAGGGAATATTGAGTTAGGATTAATTTCAGCATTAAGTGATGGTTTCGTGCTTGACTCTATTGAGTATATTTACCAGCAATATCCTTGGATCAATTTTAATATTCAAATTCAAGACAGTGATCAAGTTGCAAAAATGATTGCCAATGCCGAAATTGATTTTGGTATTTTGCTGAATCCCAAAGAACATCATCATCTAGATGTTTTGGCATTTATCGAAATCCCACTCGGATTTGTCATGTCCAAACAACATCCATTAGCTAAAGCCCCAAAAATCAATTTTTCAGATACAGTTAGCTTTAAGCATTTAATTCCGTGCGCACCACTCATTATTCATGACTATGCCAACGCATTGTATAAGCACCATAAATTTACGCCATCGCAGAAAACAGAGTGCAATGATATCCATATGTTGACATCACTGTTAAAACGTAATTTGGGCATTGGCTTACTGTCGTATATTGATGCATATCCCCTCATCCAAAATGAAAAGCTAATTTTTAGCCCAATCCATGAAAAGGGTCTATATCCTCTCACTATTGCACTTTGTGTTGCGCCTAAAAGACAAATTTCACGCATTTCTCAGGTCATGATTAAGCATTTAGTTGAGCAAATGGAGAAAGTCAAAAACAGTATGACGCTACTCTAATTTTTTGTGTTGATAAATTATAAGCTTGGTATAAAAGTTGCTGTAGTTCTATCAAATAAAATATTTAGGTTGATCTATGGCTTCAATATGGATTAAAAACCCAATGGCTATTTATACTGCAAATGCATTTGATGCGCGTGGGGGACTACTGATTTCAGATGGGAAAATCACTGAGCTGATTGCTCTAGGAGCCAGCCCTACTCAACCCTTTGAAGAAATATTTGATGCCAAAAATCTTGTCATTACGCCAGGGCTTATTAATAGCCATCATCATTTTTATCAAACTCTAACTCGGGCTTGGGCTCCTGTTGTAAATGCGCCACTTTTTCCTTGGCTGAAAACCCTTTATCCAGTTTGGGCTAAGCTTAATCCAGAACAACTGCATTTAGCGACACAAGTAGCTTTGGCAGAACTTGTGCTTTCAGGTTGTACCTTCGCAGCCGACCACCATTATTTATTTCCAGAACAATTAACTGACGCGATTGATATTCAAGTACAAGCTGCACAACAAATTGGTTTACGAGTTATGCTCACTCGCGGTTCAATGAGCTTAGGTTCAGATGCAGGTGGTTTACCACCACAACATACTGTTCAAGAAATAGATACTATTTTAAAAGACTCTGAGCGTCTGGTTCAGCGCTATCATCAGCGTAGTGAAGACGCCATGGTGAATATTGCACTTGCACCTTGCTCTCCTTTTTCTGTGACACAAGATATTATGCGCGAAAGCGCTAAACTGGCGGATTTTTACGATGTTCGTCTACATACCCATTTAGCAGAAACCCTTGACGAAGAAAACTTTTGCATGCATATGTTTGGTATGCGAACCGTTGATTATTTAGAAAGCGTAGGCTGGCTCAATAGCAGAACATGGCTGGCTCACGGTATTCATTTTAATGCCGAGGAAATTACACGCTTAGGACAAGCCCATGTCGGAATTTGTCATTGTCCGCATTCTAATATGCGTCTAGCTTCAGGTATTTGCCCAACCTTTGATCTCATACAAGCAGGTGTTCCTATTGGACTTGGTGTGGATGGTTCTGCTTCTGGCGATGCTTCTAATTTGATACTTGAGACGCGTCAAGCTATGTATTTACAGCGTTTAAAATACGGTGCCGAAACCATCACGCCTGAGCTAGCTCTTGGCTGGGCAACAAAAGGGTCAGCACAACTGTTGGGGCGTGAACAGCATTTAGGGCAAATTGCTGTTGGCTATCAGGCAGATCTTGCTTTTTATAGTCTAGATGAACTTCGTTTTTCAGGTGCACATGATCCACTTGCTGCACTATTACTTTGTGGCGCTGATCGTGCAGAACATGTAATGATCAAAGGTCAATGGATCGTAAAAAATCAAAACCTAGTCTCGGTAGATTTAGAACGCTTACAAGCTGAACATCGTATTGCAGCTAAACAGTTATTAGCCGCTTAAAAACCGAAACATTGAATAAAAAAATAAGAACTGAAGGGTTATTCCTTCAGTTCTTATGCGCGAAGTTTCATGTCAAAGACTAAAAGTTATAAATCGCAACCAAGTTCACACGGTTGTCTTCACCTTTCTTACTGCCATTTGCCGCAGGTGCAAACGCCTCACGCTCACCGTAGACATACTCAATCCCAAGACTAACAGGCTGAACAGGGCTATAGAATAAATTCCCCCATGCCTGCCATAAGTTTTTATTGATTTTGGTATCATCAGCGACAGCATCAAGATAGTCCTGATTTTTATCAAAAGTCATATAACCATAAGCTAACGTGCCGCGTAACTTGTCATTAAACTTCTGCGTTAAACCGACAGTAATTGAGTCAAACTCACTTTGTTCAATACTTGTACCCGTTGAAACAACACCCGAGTTGGTAAAGGATACAAAGCTGCTATCGCCTTTGACATGATAATAATCGGCTTTTACCGAAGTGACTGGAGAGATGTCAAATTTGGCACCAACACCTACGCCATACGCCCACTTTTCTTCATTTTGAATGCGTTTTTCATGCGCCATTGCACGTCCACTGACTGATAATGCATCATTAAACTTATGGTTCACTCGTCCGGTAAATGCAGGCATACGTTGGCTAATGCTACTATCTTTTGGATCTTCCACGGCTGCAACTAAGTTGGTATTTGGCGTGAATTTATGAGTATAACGCACTTGAGGGGTACGTTTAATTGAAGCACCCACATAAGCCAAAGCATCAATCGTTTCAGGGATATAGTCTGGGGTTGCAAAGTTTGACCAGGTTTGACCAATTAACCAGTTCCCATAATTTAAATACGCATGACGAATACGTAAATTATCAAGGTTTGTACCGCCTAAAAAGTCAACCTCAATTTTAGCATTTAAGTTCTGATCGGCCATGGGTGCCTTAAAATCCAAACCTAATCGTGTTGCTGAAAGTGTTGATCTTAAACGATCGCTATTTTCAGCATTACCCTCTAAAGGCACACTATTGATCTGATTATAGGGCATATCACGAGCACCACCTTCAGCCTGATACGATGCGTCCATACGAACATTACCGTATAAATTGAACTCTGCCCCACCTTTGGTTAAACCCAAACCCGTTTTTTCAACCGTCTTAGGCGCTGTTGACACTTGTCGCTCAACAGCACTCAGTTGAACAGCTTGCTGCTGTTGTTGCTGAGTGTACTGTTGAAGCATTTGTCTTAACGCATTTACTTCATTTCTCAGTTGTTCAACTTCTGTCGTAGTATTGCTTTGCGCATGTAATGTAGCGCTACTGAACATAGATAGTGTGACAACTAAAGCATTCTTCTTAAATTGTTTCATTTAACACGGGTCCTGTGTATATAAGTCTGTCCTGACTTTTACTCTTAATATTTTGGATCTCTTTTTCACTGCTGTTATTCAACGCAATGCAATTTTTTTAATACTTTAAAATTAATCTTTTATCGCATTAAAACTGCGTTAAAAACAACTTATAAAAAAGCATATTGATTCTAACAGTTCGTTCAGTTTTTAACATGAGCCTACTACTAATGCACTAGACTCATGGGTTCAATATTATTTAATTGGCCGTGGATTTAGCTGCATCAAACACTTGTTTTGATTTAGCTTTTTCACCATCAACAGATACTTTTAAATTCACCATAAATACGGCTAAAGCCGCAATCACACCAGGTATCGCAATCACGAGAAAATTCATTTGATGTGGCAATTCAAAAGTTAACAGTGCACCTGTCAGTACAGGTCCGACAATTGCGCCAATCCGTCCTATGCCTGAAGCCCAGCCCATACCTGTAGAGCGCACCGCAGTTGGATAGAATTGTGCAACAAAGGTATACAGTAAAATTTGTGAGCCAATAGTCGCTGCACCTGCAATCGCAATCAAGGTATACAGCACCATTTGCGGGCTATTGAAGCCAAGTAGAATCAGTGCAATAGCACCTACAGTGAACATCGTCGTTAAAACTGGTTTTAAGTGGAAACGGTCTGCGAGCGCACCACCGCCAATCGCGCCAACCATACCGCCAATATTTAAAGCAAATAAGAAAATCATACTTGCACCAAGCGAATAGCCTGCTTGAATCATGAGTTTTGGTAACCAGCTTCCAAGCGCATAGACCATGAGCAGGCACATAAAGAATGCCACCCAAAACATCATGGTGCTAAAGGTTCGACCTTGTTGGAACAATGCTTTTAATGGTGCATCATCACCTGCAACCGCATCATTCAATTTAAAAGTGGTCTCTAGTTGAATGTCTTGTTCAGGTGAAATTTTTCGCACAATTTCACGGACTTTTTCAGTTTCGCCTTTTTTAGTCAGGAACATTAAAGATTCAGGTAAAAACTTCCAAAGAATCGGTAAAGCCAGAAATGGAATGATGGCGATATAGAACATGATTTTCCAACCATAGTCTGTTACCAACCATGCACCCAATAAAGCTGAGGTCATCCCGCCAATGGCATAACCACTGAACATAACCGCAACAAGTGTGCTACGAATGCGCTTTGGGGCATATTCAGTCATGAGTGCGACCACGTTTGGCATCACTCCCCCAATGCCGAGCCCTGCAAGAAAACGTAAAATACCAAACTCAATAGGATTGCTTGCAAATGCGCCTAGAAAAGTGAAGCCACTAAAAATAGCCACACAAATCATAATGGTCTTTTTACGGCCCAATTTGTCAGACAACGTACCAAAGCTCATCGCACCGAACATCATGCCAAACAATGCTGTACTCGCAAGTAAACCTGCTTGTACTGCACTGAGTCCCCACTCTTGCATCAGAAGTGGCAATGCCACACCGTAGATGACTAAATCGTAACCATCAAAAATAATAATCAGTAGACACCAAATGAGCACACTCCAATGAAAGGGCGTAAATTTGGCTTCATCGACCACCGTGTTGATATTAACTGGATTTGTATTCACTTTAAGCCTCCTGCTTGCGAATGTTCTGTTGCTGTGCACATTGCAGTAAAAGTGACTTTCTTGTCCAAAACCGAATAACTCTATATTTATACCTTTAAGGTCGGTTACCCATTTTATTGTTTATAATTAAATATATATATAAATGATTGAGAATAAATCGGTTAGAAATAATCTTCTTTGGCCGACAAAATGCCATAAAAAAAGCCACCTGCTTAGATGGCTTAAATCACATATTTTTAAATATATGCATAGTTTTAACAGTTAAATTTGAAACTCAAATTTTAAATAAAAGCACGGTCATATTTGATCGCTTCGAGGTCATAAACCTGATAAATACAATCAAATAGCGAGCGAATATCCTCACTTTCATCCATAGAGCGAATCGCAAGAAAAATTGGGCTTCTTGCTGCATCATCTAAGATTGGAATGTAGTTCAAATGCGGGAGTTGAATGGTTCTTGCACTTTCTGGAACTACACAAATCCCTTCTCCAGCGGCGACCAAACCCAGTGCTAACTGTATTTCACGAACCTCTTTTAAATGTTTCGGTTCGAGCCCATATTCTGAAAATAGACTTTGTACCTGAGTCGAAAAATTTGGCTTGGGATGACTTGGATAAAGAAATAAATTTTCATCAACCAAGTCAGACAGGTAGACACCCTGCTTGTGTGCCGTTAAAGGGTGACTAGAATGTGCCGCTAACATTAACGGTTCTTCACGCAGTAAAACCCGACGCACAGCAGGATCGGAAATGCGTAAACGTCCAAAACCAACATCAATACGCCCTTCTTTTAAGGCTTGAATTTGGTCTTTGGTACTCATTTCAATCAATTCTATTTTTAAATGCGGCTGTTGCTGGCGAAATAAATACACAATTTTAGGCAATAACCCATATAACAAAGAACCCACAAAGCCCATCGTTACCGTTTTTTCCACCAAACCCACCCGCTGAGTCATGGTTTTTACTTCTTCGGCATTAGACAAAAGTTTAACCGCATGTTGATAGAAGAATTGCCCTGCTTCTGTGGTCTTGAGTGGGCGGCTACCACGTTCAAATAATTGCACTCCTAACTCAGCTTCCAGATTCTGTATCTGACGGCTAAGCGGGGGCTGCGCTATGAATAATTTTTCAGCAGCTTTGGTAAAGCTCTGCTCTTCTACAACAGCTACATAGTAGCGGAGGTGTCTCAATTCCATGACCTTTGATACCTTTAAGATATATTAAAATGCTAATTTGATCTTCGACAGTTCATATTTATTCTTTTAAGGTATATCACATCAGGTACACAACGCAAGGCTGCGCAGAGTTAAGATGTATAAATCTATAGAAACCTTACTCGTCGAAATCCCCACTATTCGCCCGCACAAAATGGCGGTAGCGACTATGCAAACGCAAACGCTTGTTTTGGTGAAAGTTAGCACTGAAGATGGCTTTGTCGGCTGGGGTGAAGCAACAACGATTGGCGGACTGGGCTACGGTGAAGAAAGCCCTGAAAGTATTAAGACCAATATTGAAACTTATTTTGCACCTTTATTGAAGTCCCTTAAAGCTCCAAACATCGCACAAACCATGCGTGCTTTGAAAAAGAACATTAATGGTAACCGTTTTGCCAAATGCGCAATTCAAACCGCCCTGCTAGATATCCAAGCACAACGTTTAGATTTACCCTTGTCTGAAGTATTGGGCGGGCGTTTGCGTGACAGCTTATCTGTGCTCTGGGTGTTGGCATCTGGTGATACTGAAAAAGATATTGCTGAAGCTCAAAAAATGATTGAGGCGAAACGCCATAATATTTTCAAACTTAAAATTGGCTCACGTCGTGTAGAAGAAGATGTTGAACATGTTCTTGCGATTAAACAAGCATTGGGTTCAGACATTTCCATCCGTGTTGATGTGAACCGTGCCTGGTCTGAGCTAGATGCGATTAAAGGCATTCAACTGCTACAAAATGGTGGTGTTGACCTGATTGAACAGCCTTGTGCAATCGACAACATTGATGCGATGCAGCGTTTAACACGACGTTTTGATCTTGCCATTATGGCGGATGAATCGCTCATGGGGCCGAGCTCAGCCTACCGTTTAGCCAAAACCAATGCAGCCTCTGTTTTTGCAGTCAAAGTAGCTCAGTCTGGTGGACTAATCGAAGGTCATGAAGTCGCAAAGATTGCCAACTTAGCAGGAATTGACCTATACGGTGGCACCATGCTTGAAGGTGCAGTCGGCACGATTGCTTCGGCACATTTGTTTTCGACCTTTGAAAATTTAGCTTATGGCACCGAGTTATTCGGCCCACTGTTGTTAACCCAAGATATTTTAAAAACCCCACTTCAATACACGGACTTCGCCTTACATCTGCCCCAAGGCAAAGGACTCGGTATTGAGTTAGATGAAAACAAGATTGATCAGCTGCGCCGCGCTTAAGCGACGTCTTAACCGTTTAGGAGTTACACATGCTTTTTCACGTACGTATGGATGTAAACATTCCACTGGATATGCCTGCTGAAACTGCCAGTGAAATTAAAGCAGTCGAAAAAGCATATTCGCAAGAGCTACAAGCTCAGGGCAAATGGCGACATATTTGGCGCATTACAGGTCAGTACTCAAACATCAGTATTTTTGATGTAGACAGCAATGAAGAGCTACACAACATTTTGCAAGGTTTACCCCTGTACCCGTATATGAACATTGAAGTGATGCCTTTGAACCGACATCCATCGTCTATTCGCGAAGATGATCGCTAATTTAAAAAGATTTAATGCAGTTTAATCACTGGAACGTAATGAGTAATCCAGTGAAAGAAATTAACAAGGAGCGTGGCAGCTAGCTTTTCAACCTATTCATAAAGCCAGCCACCACACAGCAAACATACTTAAGGAGCAATAGTATGAATCGTCAACAGATTGATGCACTAGTCAAAACAATGAATGTGGATACAGCAACAGGCCCTGTAGACGCACGTACTCAACAAATTGTGGTTCGCCTATTGGGTGACTTATTCCAAGCGATCGAAGACTTAGATTTGAGTCAAACTGAAGTTTGGAAAGGCCTAGAATACTTTACGGATGCAGGCCAAGCCAACGAACTTGGTTTACTTGCGGCTGGTCTTGGTCTTGAGCACTACCTCGACTTACGTGCAGATGAAGCCGATGCCAAAGCAGGCATTACAGGCGGAACACCACGTACCATCGAAGGTCCTTTATACGTAGCAGGTGCACCTGAGTCGGTCGGTTTTGCACGTATGGATGATGGTTCTGAAGAAGGCAAAATTCCGACTTTAATTATTGAAGGGACAGTGACTGACACTGATGGTCAGATTATTGAAGGTGCAAAAGTTGAAGTTTGGCATGCCAACAGCTTAGGTAATTACTCTTTCTTCGATAAGTCCCAATCAGACTTCAATCTACGTCGTTCAATCATTAGCGATCAAGATGGTAAATACACAGCTTTAACCACGATGCCTGTCGGTTACGGTTGCCCACCAGAAGGAACAACTCAATTTGTATTGAACAAGTTAGGCCGTCACGGTAACCGCCCTTCGCACGTACATTACTTTGTATCTGCGCCAGGCTACCGCAAGTTAACCACTCAATTCAACATTGAGGGTGACCAATACCTGTGGGATGACTTTGCATTTGCAACCCGTGAAGGCTTAGTGGCTACCGCTGTCGATATTACCGATGAAGCTGAAATTGCGCGCCGTGGTTTAACAGGTCCATTCAAACACATTCAATTCAATGTTGAACTGGTGAAAGACCAAGCGGCTGCACCATCAACTGAAGTTGAACGTCGTCGCGCTAGCGCTTAATTACCCTTGGAACCGAAATAGCCACTGCAAAGTCGCATTTCGGGGACTTCCTCACTTTTGGAAAGTCGGAGAACGGACATGCCACGTATCCCAGTTATTAATACTAGCCATCTCGATCGTATCGACGAATTACTTGTCGACAACTTTGAAACAGGCGAATTCAAACTTCATCGTTCAGTCTTTACTGATCAAGCCCTTTTTGACCTAGAAATGAAGTATATCTTCGAGGGTAACTGGGTTTACTTGGCACACGAAAGCCAAATTCCAAATAACAACGACTATTACACGACGTATATTGGCCGTCAGCCTATTCTGATTGCACGTAACCGTAATGGTGAACTCAATGCCATGATTAATGCCTGTTCACACCGTGGTGCACAGCTTTGTCGTAATAAACGTGGCAATAAAGCAACCTATACTTGCCCTTTCCATGGTTGGACATTTAACAACTCTGGCAAACTTTTAAAAGTTAAAGATCCAGCAGATGCAGGTTATTCAGACTGTTTTAACCACGAAGGCTCACACGATCTGAAAAAAGTTGCACGTTTTGGCAACTATAAAGGTTTCTTATTCGGTAGTTTAAATCCGGATGTTCCCTCTTTAGAAGAATACTTAGGCGAAACCAGCAAAATCATTGACATGATTGTGGATCAGTCTGAGCAAGGTCTCGAAGTTTTACGTGGTGCTTCTACTTACACCTATGAAGGCAACTGGAAACTCACTGCAGAAAATGGCGCAGATGGTTATCACGTTTCTGCGGTGCACTGGAACTATGCAGCGACCACTCAACAACGTAAAGAAAAACAAGCGGGTGACAACATCCGTGCCATGAGCGCAGGTGCTTGGGGTAAACAAGGCGGTGGCTCATACGGTTTTGACAATGGCCACATGCTGCTTTGGACACAATGGGCGAATCCAGAAGACCGTCCAAACTTCCCGAAAGCCGACGAATACTCTGAAAAATTTGGTGAAGCAATGTCGAAGTGGATGATTGAGCGTTCACGTAACCTTTGTCTTTATCCAAACGTCTATTTGATGGATCAGTTCGGTTCACAAATTCGTGTACTCCGCCCGATTTCAGTCAATAAAACCGAAGTGACGATTTACTGTATCGCGCCTGTTGGTGAAGACACAGAAGCACGTACGCGCCGTATTCGCCAATATGAAGACTTCTTTAATGCCTCAGGCATGGCAACACCTGATGATTTGGAAGAATTCCGTGCATGCCAAGCGGGCTACGCAGGCATTGAACTGGAATGGAACGATATGTGCCGCGGTTCAAAACACTGGATTCAGGGCCCGGATGATGCTGCCAATGAAATTGGCCTAAAACCAAAACTTTCAGGTGTCAAAACTGAGGATGAAGGCCTCTATCTTGCACAGCACCAACATTGGTTAGACATGATGAAAATTGCAATTGCCAATGAAAAAGCACTGGCTGTTGAAACTGCAAATGAACAAGGAGAAGTGGCATGAATGCTCCGACAACACTCAATACCGTTAGCATCGAACAAATTAGTCAGTTTTTGTATCAAGAAGCACGTTTTTTAGATGATGAGCAATGGGACGATTGGCTTGCATGTTATGCCCCTTCTGCATCATTTTGGATGCCTGCATGGGATGATGACGATACCTTGACCACCGACCCACAATCTGAAATTTCACTGATTTACTACCCAGACCGCCAAGGTTTAGAAGACCGTGTGTTCCGCATTAAAACTGAGCGCTCTTCTGCAACCATGCCAGACACACGTACTTGTCACAATGTGAACAACATCGAAATGATTGAGCGTGATGGCGACAAAGTTACCGTCCGTTTTAACTGGAATACGCTGAGCTTCCGCTACAAAACCAGTTATAGCTACTTTGGTATGTCGCGTTATGAAATCGACTTTTCAGGTGGAAAACCACAAATTTTAAGCAAATACGTGGTACTGAAAAACGACTATATCAACCAAGTGATTGATGTTTATCACCTCTAAGTTAGCCACACATCCTTAGTATGCTTTCAGCCAAATGGAGTTTTGGCTGAAAGTTCCAAGTTTCAAAGTTTTTAAAGGATATTCAGCCATGTCAAACCACAATGTTGCACTTCAATTTGAAGATGGCGTAACGCGTTTTATTACCGTGACTCAAGGTGAGTCTTTATCAGATGCCGCTTACCGCCAAAAAATTAACATTCCGCTAGACTGCCGTGATGGTGCATGTGGAACTTGCCGCGCTTTTTGCGAATCTGGTAGTTATGACATGCCTGAAGAGACGTATATTGAAGATGCGTTAACACCAGAAGAAGCGGAACAAGGCTATATTCTGGCTTGCCAATGTCGCCCAACCTCGGATGCTGTATTCCAAATTCAAGCGTCATCTGAAGTGTGTAAAACCGAAATCCACCAGTACCAAGGCACTTTAGTCTCTGTCGAAAATTTATCAGAATCGACCATTACTTTTGATATTCAGCTCGATGAAGGCCAACCTGACATTCACTTCCTTGCTGGTCAATATGTCAACGTCGGCATTCCAGAGACAGCAGAAACGCGTTCATATTCATTTAGCTCGAAACCGGGCAACCGTTTAACTGGTTTCGTGGTCCGTAATGTGCCGAATGGCAAAATGAGTAGCTTTTTAAGTGGTGCTGCCAAAGCGGGCGACAAAATGACGTTTACTGGTCCATTTGGTAGCTTCTACTTGCGTAATGTGGTTCGTCCTGTGGTTATGCTTGCAGGCGGTACTGGTATTGCACCCTTTATGTCTATGTTACAAACATTAGAAGAAAAAGGCGCTGAACACCCTGTTCGTTTAGTGTTTGGTGTTACCAATGATTTCGACTTAGTGGCTTTAGAACAGCTCAATGCCCTCCAAGCTAAACTTCCATGGTTTGAATACCGTACCGTGGTTGCAAGTCCAGACTCTGCACATGAGCGTAAAGGTTATGTGACTGGGCATATTGACAATGAATGGCTCAATGGCGGTGATGTTGATGTCTACCTCTGTGGTCCTGTACCTATGGTCGATGCTGTTCGTGGTTGGTTAGATAGCGAAGGTGTAAAGCCTGCAAACTTCCTGTTTGAAAAATTCTCTGCAAACTAATAGATCACCCAATATTTAAGCCATAGAAAAAATGATACGCGAAAACGTCATTCGCAATTGTTCGAGGCCAAACTGCTTGGTAAAAAAGCCTTTTCTGCGAGAAAGATATCAAGTAATCGGTTTCTGACGAGTTTTGCAGTGTTGCTTACTTTTCCCAAAAGGAAAGTAAGTCCAACCAAAGGTTAATCCGGTAAGTGATATTCAAATGTTAGGACGCCGGCGTGCCAAATTTATAAATTTAGAAAATCATCTTTATATCGGATGATGAGCGAGTTAAAAAATGGCGTTAAATCAAAGATTTTTAAACAAAGTCGTGATTGTGACTGGTGCCGCTCAAGGCATTGGTCGCGGTGTTGCACTCCAAGTGGCTGATGAAGGTGCACAGGTTGTTTTAGCCGACTTATCTGATTATGTCGATGAAACATTAGCCGAAATTGAAGCAAAACAAGGTGATGCAATAACAGTCAAAGCCAACCTTGAAACCTTCGCAGGCGCACAAAGCGTTGTAGACAAAGCACTTGAGGTTTATGGACGTGTCGATGTGCTCATCAACAACGTCGGTGGTGCAATTTGGATGAAACCCTTTGAAGAGTTCTCTGAAGAAGAAATCATCAAAGAAGTGAATCGCTCATTATTTCCAACGCTGTGGTGTTGTCGCGCAGTTCTACCTGAAATGATTAAAAATCAGAAAGGTACGATTGTAAATGTGTCTTCTATTGCGACTCGTGGCATCAACCGTGTGCCGTACTCGGCATCCAAAGGTGGGGTCAATGCTCTCACTGCATCACTCGCTTTTGAACATGCCAAAGATGGCATCCGAGTGAATGCAGTTGCGACAGGTGGAACCGAGGCACCGCCACGTAAAGTGCCACGTAATGCAAATCCATTGTCTGAAAATGAAAAAACGTGGATGCAACAAGTGGTCGATCAAACCATTGATCGTAGTTTTATGAACCGTTATGGCACGATTCAGGAACAAGTCAATGCGATTGTATTCCTTGCTTCAGATGATTCGTCATATATGACAGGTACAGTGGTTCCTGTAGGCGGTGGCGATCAAGGCTAATTGATCGTCACAAAACTTTATATACAGGATCATGTCTGCATGGAGGCAAATGAATGGCTACCCTGTTTAAAACTTTGAAAGAGGATTGGTCTATTTCAGCCACTGTCGCAGGATTTTTGGCAGTGCTGATTTCCTATTCAGGACCACTCATTATCTTCTTTCAGGCTGCGCAACAAGCTCAAGTTTCCCCGACCATGATGATTTCGTGGATTTGGGGTATTTCTATTGGGGCAGCCGTGGCAGGGATCTTTCTTTCCATTAAATTTAAAGTCCCTGTGATTACCGCATGGTCTGCACCGGGTACAGCGTTATTGGTCACGCTGTTCCCAAACATTAGTTTAAATGAAGCTGTAGCCGCTTATATCACCTCGGCTGTGGTGATTTTCCTGATTGGGATCAGTGGTTACTTCGATAAATTATTGAAATGGATTCCGCAATCGGTAGCCGCTGGGATGATGGCAGGTATCCTATTTCAGTTTGGTTTAGGTCTTTTTAGCGCAACTAACAGTATGCCGATTATTGTGTTTAGCATGCTGTTTGTCTTTTTAGTCGCAAAACGAATTTCACCACGCTATAGCATGCTTTGGGTACTGCTTTCAGGTGTGGCCTTGAGCTTTGGGCTTGGTGAAATGAATGCGGTAAGTTTAAATTTTCAACTTGCTATTCCTCAGTTCATCAGCCCTGAATGGACTTGGCACTCAACCTTAAACCTTGCCCTGCCTTTGATTTTAGTCAGCCTGACAGGACAGTTTTTACCAGGCATGGCCATTATGAAACTGAGCGGTTATGACATGCCTGCCAAGCCGATTATTACCACTACCAGTATTGCTTCTTTAGCTGTTGCATGTGTCGGCGGTATCACCATCGTTTTGGCGTCCATTACCGCTGCACTGTGTATGGGCAAAGATGCGCATGAGTTAAAAGAAAAACGCTATATCGCAGGCGTTGCTAACGGCATTTTCTATATTTTAGGTGGTTTGTTCGCAGGCAGTATCGTTCTGCTCTTCAGTTTGCTACCGAAAGAGCTTGTTGCTGCTTTGGCTGGCTTGGCTTTATTGGGTGCGATTTCAACCAATATCGCTGTAGCCATGAAAGATGAATCTCAACGCGATTCTGCACTCATTACCTTTTTAGCTACAGCTTCAGGTATGCATTTTTTAGGCCTAAGTTCAGTTTTTTGGGGCATCGTCATTGGTTTAACTGCGCATCTGATTTTGACCAAACGTAGTCCTGAAGTTTCAGCTTTAGCTTCACGCTCCAATTCAAGTTCTAAAAGTTAATAGGTACGCTGTACCTAGGACAATATTATGATTGATAAAAGTTCAGCTTCTTTAACAGAAGCACTTTCGCAAATAAAGGATGGCTCAACCATCATGATTGGTGGTTTTGGCACAGCAGGACAACCTGCTGAACTGATTGATGGCTTAATTCAACTCGGCATTAAAGACCTCACCATCGTCAGTAACAATGCTGGCAATGGCGACTATGGTTTAGCCAAGCTCCTCAAAGCGGGTGCTGTGAAAAAAGTCATTTGTTCGTTCCCGCGTCAGTCCGACTCTTGGGTCTTCGATGAACTCTATCGTGCAGGCAAAATCGAATTGGAACTGGTGCCTCAAGGTAACTTGGCCTGTCGTATTCAAGCCGCAGGTATGGGACTGG
>NZ_NEFZ01000017.1 GCF_002135205.1 Acinetobacter sp. ANC 4204
TGCATGTGTTAAGCCTGCCGCCAGCGTTCAATCTGAGCCATGATCAAACTCTTCAGTTAAAATCATTTAGTGACTTAAGGTCACAATTCTGGCTCATCAATTTTCTGACTAAAAATTCGCTCAAATAAACTTCGAGTAATTTCTACCATCAATCAATGAAATATTTTCGATCAATCAATCAGTAAAAATCCACACAAGTTGTTCTTCATAATCTCTTAATGATCTTTCTATCACCTCGTCAGTGATAGAAGCTGGACTCAATATACTTAACAACTCAGCACTTCGTGCTTCATTCGTTTCCGTCTATCTCGTCGGTATGGGGTGCATTCTAGAGGATTTCTAAAGCTTTGCAACCCCCAAATTCACTTATTTGAAACAGGCGTTGGTTTTTTCTACAAAACCCAGCAAAAATCGTATTTTTCATCTATTTTTTGATCATATTTATAATTTCTTTTCTTCTTTTTTATAAGATAAGCTTTTCGTTTCCAATTTTTAAAACTATTTTCAGGCTTAAAATTCAATCAGTAGGCTTTATTTTTGTCTTGCCACTTATATTTCCAGTAAATTTTGAGCAACCCTTTTCAGACTGAACATTCCGCGATTCATTTGATTTGTATATTTCAAGACAGTATTTTTTTTAAAGATGTCGCTCTTTTATATTGAGTACAAACATTACATCCCAAAATCACTATATTCCCCCACATTTCCAGTTAAAAATGTGAAAGGACTCTGCTTTCCATAAACGCAAATACTTCTTTTGTCTTTTATTTAATGCAAATAATAAAAAGCTCTCTTCTATCTATACCTCATTCAAGATAATTCAAAACAGTGCTGCAACAATATTTGCGATAAAACTTAATAATACGAAGTATCTGGATATAAGTAGAAAACACAGTGCTATATCACGAACTCGTATTAAATGAGTCCGTTGTAATCAACATCTATTATGGCAATTCGTTCTTTGTCTGCGTGCAATTGATTTTAAAAACTAAATTTTTGCCAATAAAAAAGGAAGAGATCTCTCCCAAAACCTCTTCCTCTGAGTTAGATCGTTATCTGATCCATAGATGTCATTATTATAGTTATCTTAAAAAAAGTCCCTTGGGGAAGAGACTTGAAAACTGTGGAGAGTTATTCCTATTGACCCTCTAGATATGTTAAAACACAAACTAGACGTTGAAATCTTATACACTCTCATTTTAAATTGCAATATTTAAGGGAAAATTTAAGTATTGTTTTTATAAGGTTTTTTTTGAATTTGGTTATTTGATTTTTTTATAACGCATAAAAAACAAAAAGCAGACCGAAGCCTGCTTTTATATCAACAACTTAACATTTATAGATGAATAGCATTAGTCCGTAAAAGTGACTTTTGCAATGGCTTTTTTACCCGACTGGATAATTAAAGTGACATTTTCTTTAACAGAGAAACTCATATCAACCACTTTCCAGTCAACTTTGACCGCACCACGACCCACGGCATCTTTTGCCGCTGCAGCATTTGGGTTTAAGCCCACTACGCGAAGAATCGTTGCAATAAACAACTCGCCACCAAATTCAGCGCGTGAAATGGTTACTTCTGGTGTCCCTTCGGGTAATTCACCCTCAGTAATCAAGTTGCCTGCACCTTTATGTGCATTTTCTGCAGCTTCTGCACCGTGGAAACGCTCTACCAACTCAAGTGCTAAAATCTTCTTCACTTCTTGTGGATTACGCCCTTCAGCAATTTCGTTTAGCAGGACTTTAATTTCCTCAACGGATTTAAAGCTGAGTAAATCGAAATAGCGTTCAATTAAGGCATCTGGCATCGAAAGAACTTTCTGATACATCGCCCCTGGTGCATCAAATACCCCAATATAGTTACCCAACGACTTAGACATTTTGTTCACACCGTCTAAACCTTCAAGGATGGGCACCGTAATGCAGACTTGCGCTTCTTGGTCATAACGACCCTGAAGTGTACGCCCCATCAATAAGTTAAAGGTTTGGTCTGTACCGCCTAACTCCACATCTGCCTCAAGAGCAATCGAGTCATAACCTTGAACCAATGGATACAAAAACTCATGAATTGCAATCGGTTGATGGTTGTTATAACGCTTGGTGAAGTCATCACGCTCAAGCATACGTGCAACCGTTTGCTGTGATGCCAACTGAATTAAATCAGCCGCTGTCTTGGTTGCAAACCATTCTGAGTTAAAACGTACTTTGGTTTTATTCGGATCAAGAATTTTAAACACCTGTTCTTGATAGGTTTTTGCGTTTTCAAGTACTTGCTCACGCGACAATGGTGGGCGTGTTGCACTTTTGCCCGTCGGGTCACCGATCATCGCGGTATAGTCCCCAATCAGGAAGGTCACGTCATGACCCAAGTCTTGGAAAGTTTTCAGTTTATTAATTAAAACCGTATGCCCCAAGTGCAAGTCAGGCGCAGTCGGATCAAAGCCCGCTTTAATTTTTAAAGGACGATTTTCTTTTAATTTCTTCAGAAGATCCTCTTCAGAAATAATTTCATGCGTGCCTCGTTGAATGAGAGCAAGTTGTTCTTCAGCCGGCAGGAAATTTGACATCACAAAACCCAAACACATCAGTTATTCAATTTGTGCGATATACTAACACTTTTTCAGCACATTGCAGGCTTTAGAATAATCATGACAGCGATCTATATTGGGGTAATGACCGGCACCAGCATGGATGGTGTTGATATTGTTGCTGCTTCTTTTGATCCATTGCAGCTTCATGCCACCCTTACTCTTTCTTTCGATCCCGATTTACGCGATGAACTGATGGCACTCACTTTGCCTGGTGACAACGAAATCGACCGTATGGGTAAGGCAGATGTGGCTTTAGCAAAAATGATTGGTGAAGGCATCAATCAACTGATTGAACAAAGTCATTTAGATCGTAGTCAAATCAAAGCTGTTGGCTCACATGGACAAACCATTCGCCACCGCCCAGAGCATGGCTTTACCCTGCAAATTGGTGACCCAAACATCATCACTGAAATCACCCAAATTCCGGTGATTTCAGACTTTCGACGTCGTGATATGGCCGCAGGTGGACAAGGTGCCCCGCTGGTTCCTGCGTTTCACCAAGATATGTTCCAACATGAAAGCATTCATCGCGTCATCTTAAACCTAGGTGGCATCGCCAATGTCAGCATGTTGCCCGCAGGCCAACCTGATCAGGTCTACGGTTTTGATACAGGCCCAGCCAACATTTTAATGGACGCTTGGTGTGAACGCTTTACTGGGCAGCCTTACGATGAAAATGGCAATTGGGCAGCTTACGGCCATCCGATTCGCAGCCTGCTTGATCGTCTACAATCCCATGAATATTTTTCCAAAGAACCACCGAAAAGCACTGGTCGTGAAGACTTCAACCTTGAATGGTTAGATGAACAAATTGCTGACTGGCGCAATGACCTTGAATACGACGAACTTGAAGACAGTCCTGAAAATGTTCAAGCCACATTAATGAAGCTCACCACACGTGCCATAAAAAAAGCCATCTACCGCTCTGACATGGATACGGGTGAAGTCTATGTTTGTGGTGGTGGTGCCTATAATTCACACCTTTTAGAACAACTACGCTGGCGCTTACGTAAGCACAATTGGTCTGTACAAACGACCTCCGCGATTGGCTTAGCCCCAACATGGGTGGAAGCCACCGCCTTTGCTTGGTTGGCTATGCGTTTTATCCAGCAACTCAATGGCAACTTACCCGCAGTGACAGGCGCACAGGGCGACCGTATTCTTGGAACGATTACTGCGGTTTAAACATCACCGCGCTTCTAGTCCTTTAGACGCAACATAAGCAAATCAAAAAAGCCAGTCGGTTATTCACCTGACTGGCTTTTTATCTATATCAACGATTTTTTCCTGTTAATGTTAACGCATCATTAACTTGGCATTTTCCTGACGGAAGGCTTTTAAGATTTGTTGCCCTGCTCGTCCCGTCGGACTTAAACCTAAACGAATCTGCTCCTGTCGAATCGCTTGGCGCGTTTTATCACCAATCAAACCGTCCACCGCGCCAATATCATAGCCACGATTCAGTAAAAACTGCTGAATTTCACGACGTTCAGAACGCGAAGTGCCTGCATCATCAGTTGGCCAAGTTGTAGTAAACCCGCCTTGCCCTTGTAATCGGTCTGACAAATGCGCAATCGCCAAGGCATAACTTTCTGCTGCGTTATAACTATAGATTGCATCAAAGTTTTTAAAGACTAAAAACAGTGGACCATTTTCACCAGCGGGCGCCATCAGCCCCGCTTGCGAACTAGAGGATAAATTGCCTTGAACTAACGCTGAGCCATCTGCGCGTACCAAGCCATTTTGCATCCAGTAAGATAAGGGCTTTTTATTGCGACGACTTTCACCACTCAGAGAAATCGCTTGCGGATTTTTTACTTCAAATCCCCAAGGTTGCCCGGTTTGCCAGCCGCGTTTTTTGAGGAAATTGGCTGTTGATGCCAAAGCATCTGTGGTACTCGACACCAAATCACGGCGTCCATCTCCATCAAAATCGACCGCCAGCTCTTCATACGTCGATGGCATAAACTGGGTATGACCAAACGCACCTGCCCACGAACCTTTCAGTTGCGACTCAGTTAAATCGCCACGCTGTAAAATACGCATCGCGGCAAAAAACTCACCACGGAAATAGCTTTGACGGCGCCCCTCACAGCTCAATGTACCCAGAGCTTGTAATAATGGATATTTACCTGAAATATCACCAAAATTACTTTCAACGCCCCACACGGCAACCACAGTCTCCGCAGGCACACCATACGCGGCCGCAACACGATTCAACACGTCACGATGCTGCGCCAATTTTTGCTGACCCACCGCAACACGCTCATCATCCACCAATCCTGACAAATAATCCCAAATAGGCGTGGAAAATTCAGGTTGGTAATTTAATTTTTCAATCACAGAATAATCAGGCGTTAAATTTTGCGTGTAGCGATCATAAGTGGATGCAGACACACCATTCGCCATCGCTTGGCTTTTTAAGTTGGCAATACAGCTTTGAAATGAGTTCTGAGGGCTATAATCGGAGCTTGCGACATTTGAACCGCCCGCAACTTTTTGACCATTAATAATAAGCTCAGCATTTGCCTGAGTCACCGCTAAAAAAATTGAACCTAAAAGAAAAGCAAAACGGTGCATAAAATCCCTAATGATTCTTTATCTCTAAATTATGCTTTTTACCTTAACACTTTCAATTTCACTTTTCTGAATCAAAACGTAAATGAATATTGATAATAATTTAAATTCAAAATCATCTTTTAAATTTAAAATCACTTATCCACAACACCACAAGTCTCAGCCGTTGAATTCAAAAACAAACTCCAGCTCAAAACGTGCTTTGAATTCAATCATCTTGTTTTAAATTTATTTATCCACAATTTTTATTTAACATTAATAATCAATAATATACACAGAATAAACCATCGAAAGCCAAGCTCAATATTTTTAAATTCAAAACTTTAAATTCATTCAGCGGTTTTTAAATTTATTGTTTTGAATTTAAATTCAAACAGCATCAACACTTTTAAATTTAAACATTCGATTTAAATTTAAAATGCACTTTTGAATTTAAAATTTTTACTTCTATTTTTTAAATTCAAAACACGCTTACAAAGATATCCACAGACTCAAGTTAACCGAGATTTCTGCTGTTTCAGCTTTTTTAGGTGAACATCAGTGTCACATTCAATTATGGACTTTGTTTTAAACGTACTTCTCTGCACAAAACTCGCTTTATTTTGCTTTCAGTTTATTTTTCTATGCCCTGATTTTATCTAAACGGATAAAAAACACGCAATTTATTTTAAATTTGATCCGATTAACGGTTACTTTTTTCGAAGAGGCGCAATCATGCCTGAATGAATGCAGATAAAAAAGCGACCACTCTTGTGATCGCCTTTTTTAACAACAACTGAAGCTTTAGATGGTCATATCTTCGCTCAGTGCCAATGGATTTGGTAAAATTTTCGCCAACTGACGACATAGCGTCGTAAGTTGAGCAGTGTCATTCGGCATTAAAGTCAGGTGACCAATCTTACGACCTTCACGTTCTTCCTTATTATAAAGATGTAGATGTACACCTTCTAAGGCCAAGACTTGTTCAGACTGTGGATACTGACCAATAATATTGATCATGACCGTAGGGCGAACCACTTCAGTGGAACCCAAGGGTAAGCCTGCGACTGCACGAATATGGTTTTCAAACTGAGAGCATACTGCGCCTTCAATCGACCAGTGTCCTGAATTATGCACACGTGGCGCCATTTCATTGGCATACAAACCTTGGTCTGTAACAAACAGTTCTAAGGTCAACACGCCAACATAATTCAAATGATTCAATAGGCGAGTGATGTAGTCTTGTGCAACGGGTTGTAAGTCCGCACTATTCGGCGCAGGGACAATCGAGTGCGACAAAATACCATGATGGTGATGGTTTTCAGCCAATGGCCACGTTTTTACATCGCCATTTTGACCACGTACCGCAATGATTGAGACTTCACGTGAGAAAGTCACAAAGCTTTCTGCAATTAAACTGCCTGCAGGACCTAATTCAGCCCATGCTTGTTCAATTTGCTGTTCAGAACGCAATACAAACTGACCTTTGCCATCATAGCCGCCTGTGGCTGTCTTCAGCACAATCGGTAAACCTAACTCAGCAACCGCAGCGTTTAAGCTTTCTAGTGAATCTACCGCTTTATAAGGTGCAACAGGAATCTCAAGCGCATCAAATAACGCTTTTTCAGACAAGCGATGCTGTGCAATGGCTAAAGCCTGACGTGGCGGATGCATATCTTTTTGCTTGGTCAAAACATCAACATCAGACAAAGGCGTATTTTCAAACTCAAGGCTGAAGACATCTGCGCTAGCAATAAAGTCTTGTAAACCGTTTTCAGTTTTGCTTGAAATCACCGTTCCTAAAGCCGCTGAAGGACAGTCTGTACTCACATCAAAGAATGTACATTGAATATTTAGTGGCAAAGCCGCTTGCGCCATCATGCGACCCAGCTGCCCACCACCAAAAATACCGATGGTTTTATTCATGAGGAATGCCCCGTATTAAGCTTGGCCTGGAATATTGTTGCTTGCGACTTTGTCAGTTTGTGCAGCACGGAAATCTGCTACATTTTTTGCAATCTCAGGACGTGTTAGACCTAAAATTTGCGCTGCCATAATCGCAGCATTGGTTGCACCTGCTGGACCAATCGCCAAGGTGCCCACTGCAATACCTGCTGGCATTTGTACAATGGATAACAGTGAATCAACACCGTTTAAAATCGAAGACTTCACTGGTACACCCAGTACAGGTAAATCAGTTTTCGCCGCACACATTCCTGGTAAATGCGCCGCACCGCCTGCACCTGCAATAATCACTTGGATACCACGGTCACGTGCTTGTTCAGCATATTCAAAAAGACGATCTGGCGTACGGTGCGCAGACACAACTTCCGCTTCAAATGGGACGCCAAGTTGCTTAAGCATATTGGCAGTGTGTTCGAGAGTGGCCCAATCTGATTGAGAACCCATGATAATTCCAACGAGAGGAGTGTCTTGTGAAGCGGCCGCATTCATTGCAATGTTTCCAGAGATAGTTAAGAGAGATAAATCTCGACTAGCGCCAAGCTTTAATAAGAGCCCCGTATTATAGACTGATTTTTCAGCTCTCCAAAATTTAACCGTAAAACTAAATGCAGATTTTTCTTATTTTTTTATGGCGTAGCATAAAACTTAAATAAAAATAGGGCAGTAGCTCATTTTTTGATTTATTGGCTGCGAAAAACAAAATACACACAACCGAATAAACACAGTCCCGCCCACAAATAATCGAGCTTAAAAGGCTGTTTGAATAAGAAAAGCATAAAGGGGACAAAAACCAATAACGTCACCACTTCTTGGGTGATTTTCATTTCGCCCATCGACCAGCCTTGCTGTGACAACATACGGGTCGCAGGAATCATAAAACTATATTCCACCAACGCGATGAACCAACTAAATAAAATGGCTTGCCAAAGCGGCACCCCCGGTAAAAATTTTAAATGTCCATACCATGCAAGTGTCATAAAACAGTTGGCAATAATCAATAAAATAAAGGGCAGGGACATGAAGAAACTTCACTGGAATTAGGAACATTTATTTTACGTTTTTCATTAAAAAATTCAGCAAATATTGCACTTTTCAGATGGTTTTTTTACAAAATAAAAGCGCTGTTCAAGCCGCAGAATAATTAAACGATTAGATACAAGAATCACTATCTTTTCGCTAAGCGCCTTGCTATGGTTGCTTTCACATCGAATTAATCACGACAACAGCACCAACAATACGTGATGTGTCTATAAAAGCAGTGGAGTGAGGCGGAATGCATCTGCATATTTTGGGTATTTGTGGCACCTTTATGGGGTCTTTAGCGCTTTTAGCACGTGATCTTGGCCATACAGTGACGGGTTCGGATCTAAACGTTTATCCTCCTATGTCCACCCAGCTCGAAAATGCAGGCATTACCTTAATGCAAGGTTATGACCGCAGTCATTTGCAACCTCATCCTGATTTGGTCATCGTGGGCAATGCGATGAAACGCGGGATTGATGCAGTTGAATACATGCTCAATGAAGGCTTGCCCTATATTTCAGGCCCGCAATTTTTGGCCGATCATGTACTTCAAGGCAAACACGTACTTGGCGTAGCAGGCACGCATGGCAAAACCACCACCACCACCATGTTGGCTTGGGTATTGGATCAGGCGGGTTTAGAGCCAGGTTTCCTGATTGGCGGTGTACCGTTAGGTTTCTCTGAAAGTGCGCGTTTAGGTGGTGGCAAATACTTCTGTGTCGAAGCTGATGAATATGACTCTGCCTTTTTCGACAAACGTTCGAAGTTCGTGCATTACCATCCCAAAACAGCCATTTTAAATAACCTTGAATTTGACCATGCCGATATTTTTGATGATCTAGCAGCGATTCAAAAACAATTCCATCACTTGGTTCGTACCATTCCTAGCGAAGGTCGTATTATTGCGCCTATTACTGAAAGCAATATTGATGAAGTTTTAGAACAGGGCTGTTGGACACCTGTGGTTCGTACCTCTTTAGAGGCTCACGACAAATCTGAATTGTATGCCGAACAACTGAGTGCGGATGGTTCACATTTTAAAGTACTCCAACACGGCGTGGTGAAAGGCATCGTGCAATGGAACATGACAGGGCAGCACAGCGTGGCCAATGCATTGGCGACTATCGCTGCGGCTGAACACGTTGGCGTGACCATTGAAACAGCGTGCGCAGCACTGTCTAACTTTGGTGGTGTGAAGCGCCGTATGGAGCTTTTAGGCACGGTACGTGGCGTTGAAGTGTATGATGACTTTGCCCATCACCCAACCGCAATTGATACTACGCTAGAAGGCGCACGTAAGCGTTTAGGCGAGCGTAAATTGTGGGCAATTATTGAGCCTCGTTCAAATACCATGCGCATGGGAAGCCATAAAGATGGACTTGCGCACTCTGCACGTTTGGCCGATGAAGTGATTTGGTATCAGCCAGAAGGTTTGGACTGGGACTTACAACCTGTCATTGCAGCCGCACCGAACAAGGCCGTAGTTGCACGTACATTAGATGACATTATCCAGACCATTGTCAGTGATGCAGGTGAGGGCGATGCGGTCGTGATCATGTCTAATGGCGGCTTTGGTGGTTTACACCAGAAATTGATCAGCGCCTTAAACGCAGAATAAGCTATTCTCTCTTAGACGAAAAAAACCGCAGTTCAATCTGCGGTTTTTTTACAAGCTTATTCAATTAAAAACCAGACATCGTGCCCGTATATTCAAAGTCTTTTAGTTTTGCCCAACCTTGAACCGTGTCTCCCAAACGCTTGCTGAAATACATGATCGAAACCCACTGTTCTTGACCATCATCATAGGTGCTATAAGCAGTAATATGGTCATTTTTAATCATAAACAGATCTTTGATTTTACAAGTATTGCTCGGTGCTGAATGAAAATACACTCTGGTTGGAACAATCACTTTCATGCCCCAACGTGGGATGATCTGGACTTCTTTTTGTTCGGCCTTTTCCTCAAATTTTACACAGTCTTCAGCATGCAATAAGGGGGCAACTAAACTAAATAGACCAATAGATAAAAGCGTCTTCATATACTTTAATTCCATTATCTTCAGCACTGCAAAGTACAAATTAGAACTGCAATGGCAGCTATATTGATCTCATTTTAGCTTAACGCTTAGAACCGCAGTGAATGCCATGAACAACTAAGCCGCAACATCCTCAAAGCTTTTCTCACGGCGAAACATCACATCGACATAAGAACAGGTCGGGATAATTTTAAGGTTTTTCTCACGTGAAAAATCAACCAGAGTATCTAACAGTAAACGTGCTACGCCTTGCCCCCGCAGTGAATCATCGACCCAAGTATGGTTGGCATCAATGGTTGTGTCATCTCGCCAAAGATAGCTAATTTCAGCAATGCGCTGACCGTCTGCATTATTTAAGAAAAACTCACCTTTTTGATCACGATCTACATGTTGAAATTGCATAGCACACTCATTGAATGGATTGATTTATAGTTTTCTATCTTAGTGGAATAAAACATCATGAATAGATGGATCTTTGTCGAATACCGATTTGGCAAAAGGACACAAAGGTAAAATTTTCACGCCCTTATCACGAGCAAAGTTAACCAAAACATCCAATAACTGACGCCCCACATGTTGCCCACGCAGTAACTCACTGACCCAAGTGTGGTCAATGATAAATTTATCATCCCCAGCCCAACTATAAGTCATTTCCGCCACACGATCATGGTCTTGCTCGACAAAAACTTCGCCTTTACTACCTGCTTCTTGATGTTGAATTTTCATTATTATTCCTCTTCGGTTTACTGTTTTTTTTAGCTTGCCACAAATTGAAGAAAAATTTTGTCTCATTTATATTTCATCTACAATTTTCTTTAATATTTGCTCAAACCATAAAAATATGCGATGCTTAGCTCACTTTTGGATCAAATCCAAAACCAAATTTATGTTGAACAAGGGGAGTAGCCTCCTCCAAACGTGAAAAATCCATGCTATGCATCACTTTCACGTGTCAGATTATCGTCATTACACTTTGCAAAAAGTCGGTATCTGAGCATTTTAGCGCACAAATTACATACGCTAAAATGTAGGCAAGACCTTGATCATGTTGTCACAGATGTTTTATTTCATCTGGCAGCAGGTCAAGGTTTTTTTGTGGCCGATTGCTGGATGTGGAGGATTTCATGGAATCTATCGGCAATTTATGGCTATACCTTGCTTTTTTCGGCATTGTTACCGTGATGCTACTGATCGACTTTTTAGGCTTTAAACAAAAAGAAGGCCAAGAAGTTAAAATCAAAACAGCCGCGTTATGGAGTATTGCATGGGTTTCCGTCGCATCACTCTTTGGTGCAGGTCTCTGGCTGTATCTACAACAAACTGCAGGTGTCACTGTGGCCAATACCAAGGTCATGGAGTACTTCGCAGGTTATTTACTTGAAAAATCTTTAGCCGTCGACAACGTCTTTGTCTGGCTGATGATCTTTGCTGCTTTTGCCATCCCACCTGCATTACAACGCCAATTACTGCTTTACGGTGTCTTGGGCGCGATTATTCTACGTACCATCTTTATTTTTATTGGCGCGTGGTTCGTGCAAGAGTTCTCATGGATTCTGTATATCTTCGGTGCGTTCTTGGTGTATACGGGCTTCAAATTCTTCAAAGGACAAAACGAAGAAGAAACCAATATCGAAGATATGGCCATCTTAAAATGGCTACGTAAACATATGCGGATTACCCCGCAAATGCACGGCAATAAATTCTTCGTCCGTCAAAACGGGATGTTGTGGGCAACGCCGCTATTCTTGGTGTTGATTTTAGTTGAAGCGTCGGATGTGATTTTCGCAGTGGATTCCATTCCTGCAATTTTCGCGGTGACTTCTGATCCGTTTATCGTATTGACTGCAAACTTAATGGCGATTTTGGGTCTACGTGCGATGTTCTTCTTGTTGTCTGGTGCAGCAACCAAGATGCATTATCTCCCGTATGGTTTAGGTATTATCTTAGTGTTCATTGGCTTTAAGATGCTCATGTTGGATGTGTTCCATATGCCAATTTGGATTTCACTGGGCTTTATTGTGTTGGTGCTGAGCATTACTGCGATCTTGTCGATTCGATACAGTAAGAAACATCATCAAACCACCCTCTAATGTTTTAAAAAAGCCTTCCACTGTGAAGGCTTTTTTATGACCAAATTTTAGTATGCATAAGACTTAATCCTATGATTTTCTGTGTAAATGTACTGTACTTTATGCAGACAGCTCCCTATGATAAGCGGGCTTAAAACCCTTGGTTTTACCTGTAAAAATAAAACAACCCGAAGGTTGCTCATCCATGCGTACCAAAAAATTAACTCTTGTTGTGGTGCCGGTTTTACTCACGGCATGTAGCGGTTCTAAAACCCTACAACAGGATGTTTACAATAACCAATACAACTGCTACCAAGACTGGCATTTTGAACTGTGCGAACCTGCTAATGAAAATGGCGAATCAAGCTATAGTGGTTCTACTGGGGTTTATATCGGCCCTCAATATTATAAAAATAACCGTAAAGTCCGTTACTTAGGTCAAGTCATGAAAGCACGTGGACGACATTCGACAGGCGCACCCAAAATCTCGACTCACGTTTTTAGCCATGCCAAATCCCAACCCATTCGGGGAGGCTTCGGCCGTGGCGGAGGCTCGTTCGGAGGTTAATACATGAAACGAGTTCTACTGCCTGAGCGTGCAAACTGGCAACAAGCACATCAAGAGATTGGTTTTGACTACTACAACTTGCCGTCGCGAGATGGTTCAATGTATTGGTCAGAAAGGGTGGCTTATGAGTTTAGCCTCAAGCAAATTGAACAGCTTGAAGATGCCTCAAACGAATTACACCAGATGTGCCTTGAAGTGGCAGGGGATATGATTCAACGCGGTCATTATCCCGAATATTTTCAAATCCCCCCAGCAGCGATTCCTTTGATTGAGCACTCATGGAAAAACCAAGCGCCGATGCTCTATGGCCGTTTCGATTTTGCCTATGATGGTCAAGCCATTAAAATGCTGGAATACAATGCCGATACGCCAACGGGTTTACTCGAAGCCTCTGTTGCACAGTGGCATTGGATTGAACAGGTCGAAAACATTGCAAACCGTGATCAATTCAACAGCATTCATGAAAAGCTGATTGAGCGTTGGAAACAGCTCTATCCTGCGCGTAGCCGCGTCCATTTCGCAGCCTGCCAAGAAGCAGGGCGTGAAGATTGGGGCAATTTAGAATACCTCATGGATACTGCTTTTCAGGCAGGCTTAAATGTCAGCGAACTGTCGATGGAAAACATCGGTTGGAATGGCACAGCCTTCGTCGATTTGCATCAGCAAGAGATTCAGCATTTATTTAAGCTGTATCCGTGGGAATGGATTTGGGAAGAAAGTTTTTCGCAGTTTCTCAAACCCGAAACTGAATGGATTGAACCGTGTTGGAAAATGCTACTCTCCAATAAAGCCCTATTGATCGAGCTATGGAAACGCTTTCCAAATCATCCATTGTTGTTAGAAACCCATGCTTATGATGCACACGCTCACTATGCAGGGAAATGGGTGCGTAAGCCCATCTTAGCGCGCGAAGGCGCAAATATTCATATCCTACAAAACAATGTCGATTGTGGCGCAGCCTCAGGTAGTTTTTACTTCGATGACTACGATAAATATGGCTATGTCATGCAACGCTGGGTAAAAACTCCGTTGCATGAAGGCATGCTGCCCACCTTGGGACTTTGGATGGTCGGGGATGAATGTGCTGGGATGTCACTGCGTGAAGATGTGTTTGATGTGATTGGCAATGATGCGCATTTTGCTGCGCATTATTTTGTGGAATAAAGTGGCGCTCTAAATCACCTATTTAAAATAGATGTCCAAAGATTAATGCGGGTCTTTTCAGGCGTTTTAGTAGAAGCACTATCACTTTTAGGTTATTCACGGCGGAATCTTATCTTTTTCAAGTTCAATATTGGGAGCTCAATCATTCTTTTGTTTCGCCAAATGAGAAGCGAAGTTTCGTAAAGAAAGCATTTGTCCTCTGCAAAACCTGCTCACGTTCTATAATTAAAAAATTTGTGTTGCAAAAACAATCTATTCCAAACACTACGCAGGTTTCGGATGACGCTTGCGTCTATCAAATAAAGTTTAAATTGAAAAAGAAAAGGCCTGTCAACGCTAAAACTGACAGGCATAGATTCGAAGACAATATTTTTTTCAAGCTTAAATGGTATGCGCTTTAACCCGCTTCATATAAGACACCAAACGCGTGAAAAACAAGATTTGCAGGAAGATGGTAAATAGCGAAATAGTCCATTCATACCAATGATCAAACGCCGTGCCTTCTAGATTAAAAGCAAAATAAAGCCCCAATAGCACTGCACCAAACACCACACCCGCCACAGTGGTTTGTACCAAAATGGGAAAAGACAAGGCTGTGATTCGACCTAAGAAATGCTCACCCTCATCGCCGCCATTGGCTTTATAAGCGCTTTGAATCCCAATAAACATAATCAATAAAGTCAAAAGTCCCTCAACACCAATCACACGAACATCACCATAGGGTGAATACATGCCGTAGTAATACACCACTGAAACCAATAAGGCGGTGACTAAGTAATAATTTTTATAATGCTTTTTATCGAGGGTATTGCTAGATAATTCATGTGCTAATGCTTTGGTATTCCAAAAATACATGCGGGTCATGGTCTCTTATTTTATCAATGCCGACACTGTACTGACTCAGCATTTAAAGATAAAGACTTTCTCAGCAAAATTTTGCGAATAGATTGAATCATTTAAGTCCAAAGTGTGTGCTTATGCATAGCATAAAAAAACTTCCGTAAATAGCCGTGAAAAATATCCAGTTTGCGGTACAATCAATCGAAAAAAAGTCAAAACGCAGGTTTAAAATGTCTTCTGTAGTTGCAACGACGGCGGTTCGCGGTCGCTTCCTAGATATTCAGAATACGGTTGCCCAAGCGCGTGAAATTCACGACCAAGTGCGTTACGTAGAAGATGGTTTACTGATTAGCCACAATGGCAAAATCCAATGGTTTGGATCTTGGCAGGAGGGGCAACAGCACCTTCCTGTTGGCGTCGAGGTTCAGCACTATCCTGAACAATTGATTGTGCCGGGTTTTATCGACACCCACATTCATTTTCCACAAACAGAAATGGTGGGGGCCTATGGCGAACAGCTCCTCGAATGGCTCAATACCTATACTTTCCCAACCGAATTACAATTTTCCGATAAAGCCTATGCCGACCAGATTGCCCAATTCTTTGTGCAAGAACTGCTGAAAAATGGCACCACCACAGCCTTAGTCTTCTGTACTGTGCATAGCGAATCAGTCGATGCACTATTTGAAGCGGCAGAGCAGCACCAGATGCGTCTGATCGCAGGTAAAGTTATGATGGACCGTCATGCACCTGAAGGTCTGTGTGACACACCTGAAAGTGCTTATGCAGACTCTAAAGCACTGATTGAGAAATGGCATGGCAAAGGCCGTAATCTATATGCAATTACGCCACGTTTTGCCCCAACCTCAACACCAGAGCAATTGGCTAAAGCAGGGCAGCTCAAAGCTGAATACCCAGATGTATATGTGCATACGCATTTAAGTGAAAATAAAAATGAAATTGCTTGGGTGAAAGACTTATTCCCAGAACAGCAAGGCTATCTCGATGTTTATCATCACTTTGGCTTAACCGGTTCACATTCGGTCTTTGCCCACTGCGTGCATTTAGAAGACGCAGAGTGGGACTGCATGCATCAGACTGACTCGGCCATTGCTTTCTGTCCGACCTCCAACCTCTTTTTAGGTAGTGGTTTATTTCCGTTAAACAAGACTTGGGAAAAGCAGGTAAAAGTTGGGCTTGGTACAGACATTGGTGCAGGAACCTCTTTTAACCAACTGCAAACACTGAATGAAGCCTATAAAGTGCAGCAGCTTCAAGGTGATAAACTGTCCGCATTTGAGTCGCTCTACCACGCTACGCTGGGCGGTGCCAAAGCACTGAGCTTGGATGATAAGCTCGGTAACTTTAATATAGGCAAAGAAGCCGACTTTGTGGTGCTCGACCTCAAAGCAACCGCATTGCAAGCATTACGTCAACAACGTGCAAAAGGGATTGAAGATGCTTTATTTGCTCTGATGACTATGGGTGATGACCGCAATATTCATGCGACTTATATTTTTGGTCAGAAGGCTTATCTGCAAGACTAAGCAGCAAATAGCAAAAATTTAAGCGGTTAATCAAGTTTTGAAACGACTTTGATTTTTGCCTCTAAACCAAGCTGCATCCCGCCTACAATGCAATGATTACATTTTCAGCGGGCAAAAGGGGGTGCATCTCGTTTAGAGATATATTAAAATTAATGCATATATAGAGGTGTTGCAGGTCAACGCCTTTTTTATTTTTGATTTTTTTTAATTTTTAGGTATCTACCCATGACCGTTCAAATGAGCGTAATGATTTCTACTGAAGAGATTCAAGCGAAAGTAAAAGAGCTTGGTGCACAAATTGATGCGCATTATGCAAACAGTGATAAGGAACTCGTACTGATTGGTTTATTACGTGGTTCAGTCATTTTCATGGCAGACTTATGTCGTAGCATTTCAAAACCACATGAACTCGATTTCATGACGGTATCGAGTTATGGCGGCGGTACGATATCTTCACGTGATGTAAGAATTTTAAAAGACCTAGATGGTGAAATTCGCGGTAAAGATGTCTTAGTGATTGAAGATATCATCGACTCAGGCAACACTTTGAGCAAAGTATTAGAAATTTTAGAAACACGTTCTCCAAACTCAATTGAGCTATGCACCTTAGTCAGTAAGCCTTCACGCCGTGAAATTGAACTCGATGTGAAGTTTTTAGGTTTTGACGTTGAAGATAAATTCATCGTTGGTTATGGCCTAGACTACGACCAAAAGTACCGTCATTTGCCCTTTATTGGTGAAATTGGTCTTTAAGACCTATCGAGAAAAAAGTGGCCGAAGGCCACTGCTGTCCCATAGTTAGACTTAAATAAAAAACCTGAGTCCAAAGTAGTTAAAATATAAGTGCGAACAAACACTTCAACTACAAGGATTCAGGTTTTGTCACATCAGAATACTGTATTTCATCAATTACTCAAACCCATTTTAAGACAAGATTTTGAACGTCTTGCGAAACAATACCATCAAGGACAAAAATTAAGATCTGCAACACGATGGGATCAATTTATTGCTATTTTGATGTCTCAATTATCATGTCGTCAAAGCTTGAGGGATATTGAATCTAATCTCGAATCACAACAGGAAAAGCTTTATCACCTTGGTGCCAAAAGAATTGCACGAAGT
>NZ_NEFZ01000018.1 GCF_002135205.1 Acinetobacter sp. ANC 4204
GCCACATAAATTCGCCAATAAATATATGTACTGATAATAACTTCAAAAATAAGATCCATGACTATATTTAATTGCTTAAGCATTGCCTCTTCCAAACTGGAAGCAAAAACCAAAATTATGACTTGCAAGGAAATACCAACTATCAAAAACAACACAAGTGATTGAATTGTAATAGGTAGACTCAAAGCAATAATACGCTTTAAAAAATCACGACCTTTTTCCCCCCATTCACTTTAAAGATTGCATTTATCCAGCTAATCAACAAAAAATAATTTGGTTAAAATAACATCAATCTGATCTCGAAACCATGACAATTGTCGAATTACAAAGAAAATATCAAATTGGTCGATACGCAATAAAAAGCTACCGTAAACTTTTAACCGGATTGAAACAAAATGAATAGGATTTGAGCATAAATAATCATTGTGCTAATATTTCCCTATTAATAATAAGATTATAAATAACAATGTTAGATAACATTTTTGGCATTTTAGACAAATTAGGCTTTGGAACTCAAAAACGTGCCATCAGTGCTCAATTTTCAAATGCACAACTTAATTCACAAATTATGCTACAACGTATTGATGGATTTCATGGCATCAATGAAGGAATGTCAGCAGAACTGATCTGCCTATCAACGAATCCATTCATAGAATTAAAACAATTTATTGGTTGTCAAATAGGTGTTGATCAAGTCACTGATTCAGGCAGATTGTTTAGAACGACTGGTATTATTACAGGCGCTTCTCAAGGACAATCTGACGGGGCTTTAAGTCTATACCGCTTGACCATGCAAGACCCAACCAGCTTGTGGCATAAACGACGTAATAGCCGTGTATTCATGAATAAGAATGTTGTTGAAATTATTGAAGTAATTTTCAATGAATGGCAATCTAAAAGTGCCTTGTTTGCTTCAAGCCTAAAATTAGATACTAGCGGACTAACTAAGTCTTATGATATCCGTCCATTTTCGATGCAGTCAAACGAAAGCGATTATGCATATCTAACCCGATTAATGCGTGAAGAATCAATTAATTGGTTTATTGATGAGGCTAGTTATCTTGTATCAAGTAATAGCCAAAGTATTGAAGCACAAAAACTACGTTTAGTCGATGATAATGCCCAATTTAAAGCCATTGAACGTCGAAGCATACGCTACCATAGGTCAAATGCAACAGAACAGTATGACAGCATTACAAGCTTTATTGCACAACGTAGCTTACAGCCTACGGCAATCCATGTACAACGTTGGCAAGCAGATAGCTTAAGTCAAGAAGATGCCAGCGGATCAGTGCTCAGTTCGCATAAACACAGTGCCAATAGGGATAATGAAAGTCTAAGCCTAGAACAAGCATGGAGTATCTCCCCTGCATGGATTAGTGACCTTAAAGGTGAAGATCAAGCCACAAAATCAAGCAATAGCCAACTTGATAAACTCAACAAACAACTGAATCAATATCAAGCCTTACAATCCAAATATTTTACCGCACACAGCAGTGTCCGAGATACTCAAGTTGGATATTGGTTTCAACTCTCCGATCATCCCGAACTTGAAAAAAATCACAGTTCGGCTGATCGAGAGTTTTTGATACTCAATAAGCACTACTATAATCAAAATAACCTACCAAAAGATTTGAAAGATCAATTGGAAAAGTTACTTAGCCTCAGTCATTGGGAAACAAGTAAAGACAGCGAACAAGAACGTCAAGCCAACGAATTGATGGTGGTGCGTAGAAGTATTGCCGTTGTTCCTGAATATGATCCACTACAACATCGCCCTACTGCACATGTACAAAGAGCCAAAGTCACCACAGATGGTGAGGAAATTCATGTGGATGAATGGGGACGAATTAAAGTTCGTTTTCTATTCACACGAACAGATGACCATAGCCATGATGGTGGTTCAGGTTCAAATGATAATGATACAGATTCAGCTTGGGTCGATGTACTAACCCCTTGGGCGGGTGAAGGCTATGGCGCTAGATTCTTACCTCGTAAAGATGAATTAGTTGTGATTGACTTCTTTGATGGCAATATTGACCGTCCATTTGTGACAGGACGTATCCATGAAGCAGAGAGAAATCCAACCAAGTTCGATATAAAAGGACAACTCCCTGATACCAAAAAACTCAGTGGGATACGCTCCAAAGAAGTGGATGGTGAAGGATATAACCAACTGCGCTTTGATGACACGACAGGACAGATCAGCGCACAGCTCCACAGTAGTCACGGTGCAACGCAACTTAACCTCGGTAATTTAAGCCATCCGAAAGACAAAGCTGAAAGTGAGGGTCGTGGTGAGGGGTTTGAATTACGCTCAGATCAATGGGGAGCAATAAGGGCGACAAAAGGTATCTTATTAACTTCTGAGTCATCAGAACAAGCTCAAGGTACGCTACTTACACGTTCGAAAACACAAGAAAATATTAAATTCCATGTGGATGGTAATAAATACTTCAAAGAAATAGCAACGGCACATCAAGTTGATGAACCTGATTTAGAATCACAGGAATTATTAAAAGAAATATTCGATAAATGGAATGAGAGTTCAGATGCATTAGTCACTTTGCATAGTGAATCAGGAATGATTTTAGACAGCAAAGAAAGCATGCATCTTGAATCAAAAGATAATATAGATGTAAGTACACCTAAGAATTTGCAATTTTTTACTGGAAAAAGTTGGATAGCCCAAGCATTAGATAAAATTTCAATTTTCGCAAAACATGCTGGCATTAAGATTAAATCTGGTGAAGGTGATGTGGATGTCACAGCACAAAAAGGAAAAATGACGCTTTCTTCAAAGCAACAAATGCATGTGTATTCACTCAATGACCTTGTAAGAGTAGAAAGTGGGAAAGGTATTCTCATCACTAGTGGTGGGGGATATATCAAAATCGAAGGTGGAAATATTGAAATTGCCTGTCCTGGTTTAATGGAACTTAAAGCTGGTCAAGTAAAGGTTAGTGGTGGAGCGTCACTGTCTAGTCAGCTTCCAGCAATGCCTGAATTGAAATCTAACTATGATGAACATTTTATTCTGCACTATCCAGATGGGGAACCTGCAAAAAATCTGAAGTACAAAATAACGGCTGAAGATGGACAGGTTTTTGAAGGCGTATCCGGTGAAGATGGTAAAACCAGTGTGTTTTCTAAAGATGTAATGACTGCGCTAAATATTGAAGTATTTTCTCCAGAATAAAGTATCACGGAAGGTTAATAATGAAATTATTTAAGTGCTTAGTACTTTGTATCGTAATAGTAAGCTCTTTTAGTGCATGTTCAAATGTTGAGAAACAGCAGGAAGGAATTCAAGTGATTGATTATAGTAATCCAAAGAAAGTATGTTTCGGTCGTATTGAAATGACTGTACCGAAAGAAACAGAAGTGGAATATAGTAACTTCAACTACAACGGTAGTGATATTGAAGTTGATGGGAGTGTAAAAACATATGAAGCATATCAAAAACTCATTAATGACAAGATTCAGTATTTAAAGCATGAACCTCATGAAACTGAAGGGGTTTTATTAAAGCAAGAAATACAAGGTCCTGTAAATCAAGCTGGACGCTCTGTTAGCCACATTATTGTTTTTCGGGATGGAAAATATGTTACTTCCATATATGAAATCTATGGTTATCTCTATTTAAGACCAGGTAAAATGCTTATTTTAAAAAGTGGTGCAAGCAATGATCTTCTAAATGAATCATTAGCAGATATGCAACATACCTTAAAAAGCATTCAATTAAGAAATGAAAAAGGTGAAGCACACGCTGGTCTATGTTGGAAGGAATTTTTTATTTTAGATGATATGAGTAAAAACATTCCATTCACAGGTGGATATTTGCATTTTAGATTTCCAAGTTATCCAGGAGTTCGGGCTGATATTGAGCATCGTGTTCGTTTGGAGTCAGATATTCCTTTAATTGAACTTATGAAGAAGAGACAACAAGAGTTACCTGCAATTGTAAAAGCACAAATGAAAATTGAAAATTTAAGAGAGCATAAAAAAGTCATTAATGGTTTGGTTGGTGAAGAAGTATTGAATCATGTTTCTGAACGTGCACATTTTGAACGTGGTTTTGAAAATGGATCTTGGCAATATTTAGGCGATTTAAATAATGATAATGACCCATATATTCAATTTAGTTTCGAAAGTGCTGAAATGACTAATCCAGATGAATCTTTTTACTCTATGATTAGTCAGAAAAATGTACTTCAACTGAATTATTTTATTTTAAATAGTATTCAAATATCTCCTAATAATAAAAAGGAAAAATAAAATGGGTGACGTAATATCACAATCAAAATCTGCAACCAGTCCTACATCGAATAAAGTTGGAACAAATGTAGAAGTCCCTCTTAATGATACGATTCCAATTATATTTGTACCTGGAATTATGGGTTCTAACATATATAATAAAGCATTAAAGAAGCCTGTATGGCTATTAGGCAATGGCGCAGGAATAGCTAAAACATTAGTTCAACAAATGAATAAAAGTCCAGCTACCTTGCAAACTGAATTAGATTATTTAAATACTGAAGTATACAAAGATGGCACTATTAAAGTTGATAGTCGTTTAAAATTAACAGAAAAATTTTTAAGAGATCGTTATTGGGGGACCGTACATTGGGATAGTTATGGTGGGATTTTAACTTATTTACAAATGGTACTGAATAATGTCGATTTAAATGAAAAACCTATATATGGTATGGGAGGTTTGGGTGGTGGTTATGCTGCTATTCAAGAAATGAAATTGCAAGAATCTATCTATGAATGGAAAAGTCTAATAAATAAAAAAGAAGTAGAAAATTGGCATCCTCAAGAGGCATTTACAAATATAGCTCAACAAGATATTGAACATTTGAAAGCATTTCACTTCCCTGTTTACGGTATGGGTTATAACTGGCTTCAGTCCAGTGAAAATGGTGCAAAAATTGTATCTGACAAACTTGAAGCAATTAAAAAATCACTTGGTGGCCGATTTCATAAGTTTATTATAGTGACTCATTCAATGGGGGGATTATTAACTCGCCGCCTAGTTCAAATCCGTTCTGATATTGCAGGGGTTGTGCATGGAGTAATGCCAGCAGAAGGTGCAGCAGCAGCATATCGACGTATTGTTACTGGTTCTGAAGATGTTGGAGCATTACCAGCTTATGTACTTGGTAAAAATACTGAACATGTAACTGCTGTATTAGCAAATGCACCTGGGGGCTTAGAATTATTACCAAGCAAGGCGTATAACAACGGGAAACCATGGTTATATCTCAAAGGTTCAGGATTAATGAATGGGAAGGATTTACAAACAAATGTTGTATCCTTACCACAATCCGACCCCTATAGTGAAATTTATAAATCAGATGGTGTTTGGTGGGAGATGGTTAAAGCAGAACTGATTGATCCTGCAAATATGGTAAGAAATAATAATCCTGGTAAAAAAGTAAAAGATGTATATTTTAAAAAAATTGAAAAAGTTAAAGAATTCCATGACAAAATAACAAATAAGTATCATCCATATACTTATGTAAATTATGGACATGATCCTAAATACTCAAGTTTCGGTACATTAACATGGACATTAGATCAAAATCTTAGAGGAGTAACTGCACAGCAAATGAAAAACTTGCCTAGAGCAAGTGCCCAAGAAGTTGAGGCATATAATCAAAAAGTTGCAAAAGATGCGATGTATATGGGACAAGCTGCTTACCACTACATTAAAGCAAATATGAAAGAAAATAATGGGTTGCGATATATTAAACTAACAAGTGGTAAGTTTGGAACATTTAAAATTTCAGATAAAAATGCGGATGGAGATGGAACAGTTCCATGGGTTTCAGGACGGGCTCCTTTTAAGCAATCTGGAGTTAAACAAGTTTTTCAAATGACTGGATTTGATCATCAAGGCTCATATAACAATACTCATGTTCGAAGATCAGTTCTTTACTCAATTGTTAAGATTATTAAAGAAAATAATATTCAACCTAAGTTTAGATAGACTTAAATGAAAAAGAATAACTGACCCTGTAAAAAAATCTGTGTAAATGTTGTTTAAATGAAAGCGTCTAAACGGACCTTCAAATTCGAACATAAACCGATTCATTGCCGCACGCCAATCCCGAATTGGCATATTCCACTTTTTCGATGCAGCTTCAATCGCTAAGTAAATCACCTTTCTGACTGAGTCATCGGTTGGAAAGAGTTTACACTTCTTGGTTGCTTGTCGAATCACACTGTTTAGCGACTCAATTGCATTGGTCGTGTAGATCGCTTTACGAATATCGGCTGGATAAGCAAATAATGTATTCAAGTTCTGCCAGTGTGCATACCAGGATTTGCTGATTTGCGGGTATTTGTCATCGATAATCCCCCCCTAAAAATAATAGGACCTAAAAGTAGAATTTTCTCTTAAAGTATAGGCAGGAGATTCTGCATGAAAACATCTAAATTTACTGACAGTCAGATCATGTCCATTTTGAAACAGGCGGAGTCTGGCACACCTGTAGCCACCCTTTGTCGTGAACACGGTATGAGTAATGCGACCTTCTATAAATAGCGTGCCAAATATGGTGGTATGGATACGTCATTAATGGCTCGACTCAGAGAGTTAGAAGCAGAAAATATCAGACTTAAAAAAATGTATGCTGAAGAGAGGTTAAAGGCAGAGATCATTCAGGAAGCGATGTCAAAAAAGTGGTAAAGCCATCTTGTCGACGTCAGATGACACAACAGGCAGTTGCCCACCATGCTATTAGTATTCGTTTAGTTTGCACTGTATTTGGAATCAGTGAAACCTGCTACCGTTATCAAGCTAAACTCAGTAATGACAATGTGCTCATTGCAGAACAGCTCATTGACCTCACTGAGGAAAATTCCGATTGGGGCTTTGGTCTATGCTTCTCATATTTACGGCATGTTAATAGTTACTGCTGGAATCACAAGTGGGTTTACCGCATTTACTGTGAGTTAGCCTTGAACCTGCGTATTAAGACAAGAAGAAGACTAAAACGGCATGCGCCTGAACCATTGAAAGAACCAATCCGTGAAAATCAGGTCTGGTCATTAGATTTTATGCATGATCAGCTTTCCGATGGTCGCAAGTTTCGATTATTGAATGTGATTGATGATTACCGCCGCGAAGGCCTAATCATTGAAGCAGGGTTCTCATTGCCCACAATTAGGGTTATTCGTACGTTGAATCAATTGTTGGAGTGGAGAGAAAAACCATTAGTGATCCGATGCCTTGCGCAGCAGTGCTGCTTAGGCCACGAGTTTATCAGTCACGAATTTGTACGCTGGGCTACTGAGAACGGTATTCGTATTGAATATATTCAACCGGGTAAGCCACAGCAGAATGCGTATATTGAACGACATAATCGGACTATACGTTATAGTTGGCTGAGCAAGCATTTGTTTGATACGTTAGAAGAAGTTCAGGATTACGCAACTGATTGGCTGTGGCATTACAACCATGAGAGACCACATCAAGCAAATAAAGGAAGGCCACCTCTAATGGTCGCTTAACCTCTACTTTTAACTTCGGTTATTTATGGGAGGATTACCGATTACCCAATACATTCATTAGAGCTCTTGCAAAAGTCAAAAAATGATCATGCATTGGTAATAAAATAAGTGTTGAACGTCACTTCTCTCTTGTTGAAAAGCTTAGAATGAGGGCGGATTCTTCCTATCAATCCTCTCCCTAGCCCTTTCCCTAGCCTTCTCCTTTTAAAAGAAGGAACTTTCATTGTGATTTCAATACAGCTCAAAAAATGACTTATGCAAGAAATCCATTTATCTTAGAACAAATCTAGTAGACATAGACCTTATTTTTACTCTTGGCTTTAGAGCAAACCAAGTGCTTGGTGGACTATATATCCTGTCGAAAGCTCAATAAAAGTTCTCTATGAATATAAACCTTTTTCATCTCAGTTGATTAATTTGTTTTACTGCCACATAAATTCG
>NZ_NEFZ01000019.1 GCF_002135205.1 Acinetobacter sp. ANC 4204
CCAAGCGATATAACGTTTAGAAAAACCTTCACGTAACAATGTATAAATCTGATATCGTTCTTCTTGGGTAAGATGAGTATAGTTCATGATGCAACTTTGACTTTGGTCGGTCGGAAGCAAAATGCTAGCTCATCTTGCTTCTTTCCAATAATTTAATCTCTGTTGCACTTCATTTGAGAATCTAAGAATTGATAAAGGATGGTGTCTAATTGACCATGATGCTTTAGTAAAAATTGTGCAAGAGAGTACTAATTGGCTTGAAAGTGCATCATGGGTAGAAAATGGTAAATATCACTCAGCAATATTAAATAAGAAGCTCTTTAGTCTCTTAGAACCGTACTTCTTAGTTAATTAACTTTTCTGACACTTTTAAATAAAAAAAAGAGCGCTTAGGCGCTCTTTTTTAAAGATAATTTGCGTCAACTGCCGCGCGCAAAGCGCTTGGCGTAAAACTGGCAAGCAGCGTTGCTGCTTGAAACCCCAGTTTTACTCCCATTCAATCGTTGCTGGTGGCTTAGACGACACGTCATACACAACACGAGAAACATCTTTAATTTCGTTCATGATACGCGTTGAGATTTTATCGACAAGATCATAAGGAAGATGTGCGAAACGTGCTGTCATGAAGTCAACCGTTTCAACAGCACGAAGCGCAATCACCCATGCATAACGACGACCATCACCTACGACACCAACAGATTTCACAGGTTGGAATACAGCAAAGGCTTGTGCAGTTTTATCATACCAACCACTTGCACGAAGCTCTTGCATGAAGATGTCATCTGCAAGACGTAAAATGTCTGCATATTCTTTCTTCACTTCACCCAAAATACGCACGCCCAAACCTGGGCCTGGGAATGGATGACGATATAGCATTTCATGCGGTAAGCCTAAAGTTGTACCTAAACGACGTACTTCATCTTTAAACAAATCACGGATTGGCTCAACCAATTCAAAAGCTAAGTCATCTGGTAAACCGCCCACATTGTGGTGAGATTTAATCACATGTGCTTTACCATTTTTGGTTGCAGCAGATTCGATCACGTCTGGGTAAATCGTCCCTTGTGCAAGGAAGTTTACACCATCAAGTTTACGCGCTTCTTCAGCAAAAACTTCAATGAACTCACGACCAATGATTTTACGTTTTTTCTCAGGATCAACTTCACCCGCAAGTGCAGTCAAGAAACGCTCTTCAGCATCGGCACGAATCACACGGATACCCATGTTTTTCGCAAACATGTCCATCACTTGCTCGCCTTCGTTTAAACGAAGCAAACCATTATCGACAAATACGCAAGTCAATTGATCGCCAATTGCACGGTGTAAAAGTGCCGCAACAACGGATGAATCCACACCACCAGACAGACCTAAAAGAACTTTCTGATCGCCAATTTGTTGACGTAGTTGTTCAACACGCAGGTCGATAATGTTTTCAGAGTTCCACAGACTACGACAGCCACAAATGCTGTGTACAAAGTTAGACAATAACTCTGCACCTTTTGCAGTGTGCGTTACTTCTGGGTGGAACTGAATACCGTAGAAACGACGTGTTTCATCAGAAACCATCGCCACTGGGCAGCTTGGCGTGCTTGCAGTAATTTGGAAACCTTCAGGAATCGCCGTCACTTTGTCGCCATGACTCATCCATACTTTAAGCTGGTCTTTGGTGTCTTCAAGATCACCAATCAACTTGTCACGAACTTGGATGTTTACTTCGGCATAACCGAATTCATGTACTGTCCCTGGCTCAACTTTACCGCCAAGTTGTGCCGACATGGTTTGTAAGCCATAGCAAATACCCAAAACTGGTACACCTAAGTTGAACACAACTTCTGGCGCACGTGGGCTGCCCTCTTCGTGTACGCTCTCAGGACCACCTGACAAGATGATACCGTTTGGATTAAATGCACGAATGTCTTCTTCAGACATATCAAAAGCATACATTTCAGAATATACACCAGCTTCACGTACGCGGCGTGCAATAAGCTGGCTATATTGAGAACCGAAATCCAAAATAAGGATACGATCTTCAGTAATTTGAGTATTGGTAGTCATGACAAACAACTATGAAAGGCAAACGAATATAAGCGCCGTATTCTAGCATTTTTCCACACATAACGCACATAATTCGGACAAGCTTTATGCAAGGCCAACATTTGGTGATGTTTAAACAAAAAAGCACGCAATTATGGGCTGTGTTTATTACGAAATTTTCTCTATTTTAACAACTTCAATATCGGTCGGTTTATAACGATGTGTGTCGACCTCACCGACCACCTGTACTTTATCGCCTGCTTTAATATTGGATACTTTCCATAAATCCTCATCAATATCCAGCAAAATAACCCCTGTACCATCACTGAACTCATAATGATCTTCATTGAGATGTTTCAACAGTGTACCTTTTAAAGTGACCGCCGTTTCATCTTTGAGATTTGCAATGGCTGAAACAGTGACGTGATTGTTTGCCGCTTCTTGCATGATGATATGGTCATCATTTGCCCATGCGCCTACAGCTAGACTTAAACTGCTCATACAAAGCGCAATTTTTAGAAGATTTTTCATATTATTTTTCCTCATGTCTTATTGCTATTAATCAAAACAAAAAAAGCACCAACAGACGGTACTTTTTTGTAAACTTAGATTCTCAAATGAAGTGCAACAGAGATTAAATTATTGGAAAGAAGCAAGATGAGCTAGCATTTTGCTTCCGACCGACCAAAGTCAAAGTTGCATCATGAACTATACTCATCTTACCCAAGAAGAACGATATCAGATTTATACATTGTTACGTGAAGGTTTTTCTAAACGTTATATCGC
>NZ_NEFZ01000002.1 GCF_002135205.1 Acinetobacter sp. ANC 4204
TTTGAAAGGAAACCATTGAAGGCACTATTTCTTCCTGATAAGAAGTGGAATAAACAAGAAGAACCTCAGTTGAGGTTCTTCTTGTGATATTTATGGGACAGCAGTGCTAACGAGCCTCTTTTTTTCCGCTAAACGCGTACATTTCAAGTAAATATAGTATATGATTTAATCGCTTGATAAAAAAACTAATGAGCTCAAACAATGAAAAAGAAACTATTGAGCTTCCCTTTACTCTGTTTATATTCCTCAAAATTATGCTTTGCTGCTGCTTTTGAACTGTCAGGTCAAACCATACAACCTTTTTTTGAACCTAAAAATTATGCTGAGTTTTCTCTTGCCTACATCCAGCCACAAGTTTCTGGCCAAGTTCAGCATAGTGAGGCATTACAACAATTTGGTGTAACTGACTTTTCAACAGGAAATTTTAGTAATAAACAAGTAATGATGGGGGCTGCATTAAAATTAGAACTCAACCCTCAAGTCAAATTTGCAATCATTTATGACCAACCTTTTGCTGTAGATATCGACTATCGTTACCGTCCAATCATCTATGGAGAAAAACATGAAATCGAAGCAGCCAGTATAAATTTTAAGAGCCATAACCTAACTACACTTTTAGGCTATCAAATCATGCCCAATTGGGATGTTTATGGAGGACTAAGCTATCAAAGTCTTGAAGGTTCTTTAAACATGAAAGGCAAAACATATTCTGTGTTTGATGGTTATGATGCCGATTTTAAAAAAGATGAGGGTCTGGGCTGGTTAACAGGTATAAGTTATCAGATGCCAGAGTATCATTTTAGAACATCTTTGACTTATCGCTCCCCCATCAAACATCAACTCAGCACAACCGAGTCTATCAAAATTGGTGTTAGCACACCCGATACAACACATATAAAAACGCCCCAATCAGTCAATTTTGATTTTATGACAGGGCTACCCTATCAGAATCTTTTGTACGGGAGTGTGAGATGGGTCAATTGGGAAGAATTCGTCATTCATCCCCCCAAATTTGAAGCTGTCATTGATTATGCTGCAATATTCTACCCTGAAGTAAAAGATATCAAACTGATTAGCTATAAAGAAGATCAATGGTCTACAAAACTCGGGCTTGCACATTTATGGAATGAGAAATGGATCAGTGCATTAGAGTTACTGTGGGACTCTGGTACCAATAACCCTGCATCTACGCTTAATCCAAGTGATGGCTATAAAGGAATTGGGCTTGCCGGCATGTACAAATTGCGACCTGAATTGAATATTGCAATGGGTCTTTATTATTTTCATTTCGATACCCCAAAAGCGCCCAATGATTCAAATCCATTTGAAAGTATAACAGGGCTTTCAGCACTCAATGATAATGATGCATGGGCCTTTGGTATTCGTTTTGCCCATCATTTTTAAAATGAGACAAAATAACTAGACATAAAAAAACGAGCCTTGGCTCGTTTTTTTATGTCTTGAATTACCAGTGGTAACTGACACCCAATTTTGCAACTGGAAGCCATTTATATTTATCATCATTGGCAATCTTGCGTGCTTCATTATCTGCAGCTGTTTGACCTGAAGTCGAACCACCCACTTCAACCAAACCAGTCGAGTTCAAATCCACAGATGGATTACCAGTGTAGTAAGCACCAACTTCACCAAATACACCCCAGTTTTGATTAATCTTAGGAGCTAAACCAAAACCTAGATATGGAGCAATATCATTTTTATATGATAAAGAACCATCTACAGAACCACTACCTGATGGCGCATAAAAATTCTGACCATCAATCTTAATTGTATCGTTTGAGTTGTTCAGACGTTTGGTTAAGGCATAATCATTATCAATATAACCTACACCAGCAGCAACATATACGCCTTGAGCCCATCGGTTTGTACTTGCACCCCACGGACGAATTTCAGCATTTAAATATGCAAGGCTGTTATCCATATCCATGTCGTATTTTGTGCCGTCGATAGACAAATCATCAGACCATGAAATATCACCACCGTTATAACCTAAAGCTAAACCCACGTATGGGTTTGCTGTCCACAATAAAGCACCGCCGTAGCCTGTTGTACCCACTTCAGCACGGACGCCTGTAGGAATGAGTTTATTTTGGTCAAAAGCATAGCCATCTTTTACGACAGCATCATCAGCAAAAGCTGTACCTGCAACCGCTGACATTGCAGTTGCGATTGCAATTAAACGTAATGATTTCATGTTTTTCTCCTCTAAAAAATAAAGATTTTTTACATCATTTACCATTTTTTGATGAGCCCATCTTAAAACAGCCCCAGACTGTTTTTTATTCGAGATTTGCTCAGTTTTTGTTATTTTTTGATACATTTTAAGCTTTATTGTTGTTGTAAATAACATTTATTTACTTAATTTTTCAAACCCAACTAGCTTAAGTGCCTTATTCCCAATCATTCATTATTATTTCCGATCCTATGCTGTTTTTTCATCTATTCTCCGCACAATTTAGTGTAAAATCAGGAAAATTTTTTTTCTGGAAGGAAGATCATGTCTCAGCTTTCAACAATTATTGAACAAGCGTTTGAAGACCGTGCGAATTTTACAGCAGCGGACTGTTCTGCTGAAGTTCGTGCAGCAGTTGAAGAAGTCATTGCTGGTTTAGATAACGGGACATTACGTGTTGCTGAAAAAATTGATGGCGAGTGGGTTGTTCATCAATGGGTGAAAAAAGCCGTGCTTTTATCATTCAAACTAAATGACAACAAACCAATTGAGTCATGTGACCTTCAATTCTACGACAAAGTAGATACTAAATTTACAGGTTGGACTGAAGAACAATTTAAAACAGCAGGCGTTCGTGTTGTTCCGCCAGCAGTTGCGCGTAAAGGTTCTTTCCAAGCGAAAAACGTAGTGTTAATGCCTTCTTATGTGAACATTGGTGCTTATGTAGATGAAGGTACAATGGTTGACACATGGGCAACTGTTGGTTCATGTGCTCAAATTGGTAAAAACGTTCACTTATCTGGTGGTGTAGGTATTGGTGGTGTTCTTGAGCCACTTCAAGCGAACCCAACAATTATTGAAGACAACTGCTTCATCGGCGCACGTTCTGAAATTGTAGAAGGTGTGATTGTAGAAGAAGGTTCTGTGATTTCTATGGGCGTATTCATTGGTCAATCGACTAAGATTTATGACCGTGCAACTGGCGAAATTCACTACGGCCGTGTACCAGCAGGTTCTGTTGTCGTTGCAGGTAGCTTACCTTCTAAGTGCGGTACTTACAGTCTATATGCTGCAATCATCGTGAAAAAAGTAGATGCGCAAACGCGTTCTAAAACGAGCTTGAACGATTTATTACGCGACGAATAAACTTTTATTCATCTTGTTGCGGAGCTAAAGTTCCTCATCTCTACGGTTAAGACTAGCCGTAGAGATTTTTGTTTTTCTAACCTGTGGTTTAATTTTGCTATGAATACGCTTCGATCTTCTGCTATCCCTGTTTCTGACCCTTCTGCGGGTCTACGTATCACGGAGATCTTTTATTCTTTGCAAGGCGAAGCCAATACCTCTGGACTTCCAACAGTTTTTATTCGTTTAACAGGTTGCCCGCTTCGTTGTACCTATTGTGATACCACTTATTCATTTGAAGGTGGTGAGCGCCAATCTTTAGATCAGATTATTCAAACCACGCTTGGTTTTAAAACCCCTTATGTCTGCGTGACAGGTGGTGAACCCCTTGCACAGCCCAATGCCTTGCCTCTAATGCAACGTCTTGCAGATCTTGGCTGTGAAGTTTCTTTAGAGACCAGTGGTGCTTTAGATGTGTCTAAGGTTGACCCACGTGTTTCAAAAGTATTAGATTTAAAAACCCCAACTTCAGGTGAAGTTGCACGAAATTTGCTTTCGAATCTGGACCATCTAACCCAACACGACCAAATCAAGTTTGTGATTTGTAACCGTGAGGATTATGAATGGTCAAAACAGCAAGTTGAAGACTATAAACTCAATGAAAAAGTCAGCACAGTATGGTTCTCTCCTGCTTTTGCAGTTGAGAAAGGTGCTGCTCGTTTACCTCAACTTGCGCGTGACTTAGCGCAATGGATATTAGAAGACCATCTCCCTGTTTGCTTCCAACTCCAACTCCACAAGTTGCTTTGGAATGACGAAACTGGTCGTTAATGCATTGCCTATTCATCTTTAATTTATATTTGGAGAAATTTGTATGCGCCCTCGTGCCATAGTTTTGTTATCTGGCGGTTTAGACTCAACAACTTGTTTAGCATGGGCGCAAGCACAGTATGACTGTACAGCGCTCAGCTTTATGTATGGTCAACGCTCAACTACCGAGCTGGACGCTGCACGTGAACTGACGAAAAAAGCAGGTGTAGAACATCGTGTTATTAATATCGACTTAGGTAATTTAGGCGGTTCTGCGTTAACAGACCATAGCATTGATGTTCCAGATCATGAACAAGTCGGTATTCCTGTAACTTATGTTCCAGCACGTAACACAATTTTCTTGTCTTATGCATTAGCAGCAGCAGAAGTTTTAGATGCTGAAGCCATTGTGATTGGTATTAATGCTGTTGATTATTCAGGGTATCCAGACTGTCGCCCTGAATTTATTGAGGCATTTGCCAATATGGCTCGCCTTGCAACCAAGGTTGGCGTTGAAGGAAAACCTCTTAAATTTGAAACACCTCTGTTACATTTATCCAAAGCAAATATCATTCGCTTAGGTATAGAACATGGCGTAGACTATAGTCAAACGGTGTCTTGCTACCAAGCAGATGACCAAGGACGTGCATGTGGGAAATGCGACAGTTGCCGTCTTCGTAAAGAAGGTTTTGCAGATGCTGGCGTAGAAGATCCGACACGTTATATACCGTAATAACAAGGTACAGTTTATGAAAAATTTAAAATCAAACATTTTGCTTTCTACATTGGTGTCTGCAGCTGCATTGTTCGCAACAGCTTCACATGCTGCTGAATCGAACAAACTACAAGAAGCGTATAAAAGCACCAATGTAAAATCTGCATTGATCAATGTTTGTAAAGAAGAAACTGGGAAAAGCAAAAAGCTTAGCGCAGCGGAAGTAAGCAAATACTGTACTTGTGCAGTTGAAGCAGATGGTAAATTGACCAATGCACAAAAATGGGAAATCCAAAGTGCAATTAATCAAAAGAAAAGCCCATCTACTTTAGCTTTTGTACAAAAACAAAATAAAGACCTTCAAACATGTTTCGGTCCACAGTTAACAGGCAAATTAAAGTCTTTAACTGAAGAAGCAATGAAAGCTGCTCCGAAAAAATAATTCACAATATGTGAATGAAGCCTGCTCTATGCAGGCTTTTTTATATGCTTCAAAAGATAGAATATTTAAATATGCTTGTTGAATGGAATACAAACGTACAAGACCGCAAATTTGTTGCTTCTTACAGTGGTGGTAAAGACAGTAGTCTGGCTTTATACAAAGCCATACAAATGGGTGAAGCTATTGCATTGATTGTCATGTTAGAAGAGCAAGGCCAAAAGTCACGCTCACACGGGATGTCACTCGATATTATTCATGCGCAGGCAAAAGCAATTGGGCTTCCCATCTACAGTGCCTCTGCAACGTGGCAAGACTATGAGAACCAGTTCATTCAACTGCTACAAAAAGCTCAAAGTTTAGGTGCAGAAACCTTAGTCACAGGTGATATTGATTTAATGGCACATGCCGAATGGAATCAATCCGTTTGCGATAAAACTGAGCTCAGTTTATGTATGCCACTGTGGCAACGCCCACGTTTAGACATTGTGCATGAGTTTATTCGACTCGGTTTTCAAAGTATCATCGTTACAGTCAACTTAAATTTAGGGATGAAAATTGAGGATTTAGGTCAAGCGCTTAGCCTTAAATATATTGATGCATTGGTTGCAAGAGGCATTGACCCTTGCGGCGAAGCGGGTGAATTCCACACCACGGTGATTGATGGCCCAATTTTCAAACATCCACTTTCAGTCGTTAAAGGTGATATTCTGTATCACGAAAATTATGCCTTTTTACCACTTGAATTAGAACAGCGCGACATTTAAGGATAGAACATGACTGATACGATCCAACTTCCAAATCAGAACTTTCCAGCGACAACAGGCAACGTAAACTTAACTGAAGTACCGACTGAATGGCTGATTGTGTATTTTTACCCGAAAGATTCAACACCTGGTTGCACAACTCAAGCCGTTGGTTTTTCATGTTTAAAAGATCAGTTTGATGCCCTGCAAACCACAATTATTGGTATTTCACGTGACTCGGTTAAAGCGCATCAGAATTTTACAGAAAAGCAGGCTTTAACCATTAATTTAATTAGCGACAAAGAAGAAGTGCTGTGTAAACACTTTGATGTGATTAAAGAAAAAAATATGTATGGTAAAAAAGTGATGGGCATTGAGCGCTCAACGTTTATTTTTCATAACGGCAAACTGGTGAAAGAATATCGTAAGGTGAAAGCCGCGGGGCATGCGGAACAAGTTTTAGAAGACTTAAAAGCATTACAAGCTTAATTCACATCAGCCCGCAGATGCGGGCTTTGTTCTGTGTGATTTTTTTATTTCATAGATTTTATTGTACATGCTTTTTATTTCACAAGCAGTGAAATAGCGATCCCCCACATCACCAGTGCAATGATCGCATCGAGGACATTCCACGCTTTCGGATTTGAAAAAATGGGAGTAAGCATACGAGCACCATAGCCCAAAGCAAAAAAGAATAACCAAGACGCACACACTGCCCCTAGGGCAAAGTACGCAGGTTGCTCAAACTGTGTTGAAATTGAACCCAGTAAAATAACTGTATCTAAGTACACATGCGGATTAAGCCAAGTCAGCGCTAAACACAGCAAAATAATATTTAACAGCTGATGCTTTTCAATGGCACTTGCTTCCAAGCCCTGCTGTGATTTGAAGGCCCGTAGTAAATGTTGAAATCCATAACAAAATAAAAAAAGAGCCCCTGCCCATTTGGCAAACTGAATAATTTCAGGATAGTGCTGAAGCACTTTTGAAAAGCCAGATACACCCAATACAATTAAAATCGAATCTGATAATGCACAAACAAAACATACCCAAAAAACAAACTGCTTTTTGAGGCCTTGTTTCAGCACAAATGCATTTTGCGCACCAATAGCAATAATAAGACTCATCCCGACTGCAAGCCCTTGCATATATGTACTTAACATTTTGACTTTTCAACTTAATTGATAATGTCAGGATTATCTTTCATTTTTGATTAAATTAAGTATTATTTAGAAAATATCAATATAACTAAAATATTTTTAGTTTTAAGTGAGTCTCGATTATGCTCAATCATAAACAGTGTGATGCATTTTTAGCAGTAGCAGAAACAGGAAGTTTTGACCTTGCTGCCGAACACTTATGCATTACCGCTTCTGCCGTCACTTTACGTGTACAAAGCCTAGAAAAAAGTTTGGGACATTTATTGATTGTACGAGAAAGACCCTGCCGTCCCACCCAAGCTGGACAATCGCTGTTACATTACTTGCAGCATAGTCGTCTGCTAGAGCAAAGCTTCATTCAGAACCTTACTGGTCATATAAACACCTCTGCTTTTTATCAGATCAACATTGCAACCAATGCCGACTCTTTAGCCACATGGCTTTTACCCGTGTTACAGCCAACATTGATTGATGAAAAGATTGTGGTACATTTTCAGGTCGATGACCAATCACAAACTCACCATTTACTTGAAGCTGGTTTAGTGAATGCCTGCGTGACGGATGAATCTCAAGCCATGAAAGGCTGCGTAGCCGAATATCTTGGGGATATGAACTACCGTTTTGTTGCAACACCTACTTTTACACATCAATGGTTTGACCAAGGTGTAAACCGAGAATCATTACGTGCTGCTCCTGCCCTAATCTTTAATGCAAAAGATGTGCTGCATACGGCCTATATCCAACAAAAATTCGGACTTAATCCAACTCAATATCCGCATCACTTTATTCCATCTTCCAGTGCATTTTTCGATGCGATTACCTTAGGGCTCGGCTATGGCTGGTTACCCTACTATCAAGCCAAGTCTTGTTTGGAAGCAGGCTCATTGATTGAAGTGGATCCTCAGCTCAATATTGATCAACCTTTGTATTGGCACCATTGGAAACAGCAGTCGGTGCAATTAAATGTGCTGACAGATATCTTGGTGAAAAAAGCACACGCAGAGATGAATGAGCAAAAAGTTAACTCAGAATTCTAAGCCACGCAAGCTATTGCACTTTCCACTGGCCTGACAGTTGAATATTCACTTTTTCACCTACACCACCAATCGCTTTTTTCATACCGAAATCACTGCGGTTAATCATGGCTGATGATTGAACGTCCAACAAATTAGCAGTATTTGCACTCGGTTTTAGCGTGGTACTAAATGTGACAGGTTTGGTGATGCCGCGAAGTGTTAAATTCCCAGCAATATTATATTTTCCCCCACCCAAATCTTTAAAACTGGTGCTTTTGAACGTGGCTGTTTTGTATTTGGATGCATAAAACAAATCTTCACCCAAAATCATATTTTTCAATGAAGGCTTGCTCAAGCTTAGGCTATTTACATCCATAACAAAATTTGTCGAAGCATGCTGTGGTGCTTTGGCATCAAACTGCATGCTGGATTGCACACGATTGAACTTGGCTTTTACTACAGTCACACCTAAGGATTTAATTTCAAAGCCTACATTGCTTTGTGGTGTCAACGTCCAAGCTTGAGCTTGCGCGTGTGTACTACAGGCAAATATAACACCTGCAATCATCAAGGTATTTTTAATGACAGTATTAGATATCGTCTGTTGTTTTCTATCCATTGCAGTTGGTCCTCGTTGAAATATTTTTATTCGACTGAGAACCTTAGTCTAAATTGGATGTGTCCTGAGTTAAAAATTTGTGTTGCAACTGTTTATAAATTTCACTTTGTTGGAATTTATGTAAAAAATCACTCGTCCCTAAAGGAAACGCTTGTTCTAAAATTTCCCCACGATAGTAAGCTTCACGAACAGGTGTAGCAGACATCGCATCTTGCAGGCTATCGAGCTCTACCATTTCCCACTCTGGAAAAAGCTGTAAATAATATGATGAATCGTCTTTAAAATGGCCAATGAGTCCAACTTTAGCATCAGGTGTGACTACATGATTCACTAATTTTTTTACCAGTTGCACCCATTTAATATCATTATAAACGTCAATTACATGTACAAAGTGAATCCGTTTTTGATGCGCTTCTGAAAAGTTAGATAAAATCATTTCTTCACGTTCAGCTGCTAAGAATGGATTTTTCGTATTTCGTTCATTTTGTGCAGAACCTAAAGCCAAAATGACATTTTCACTTTGCTCCAAAGCAATCTTGATGGTTTGCATATGTGCCAAGTGAAATGGCTGGAAACGACCAATGAATACGAGATAATCAAATGTGTATGGCATAAATCTTTTACTTTTTTATGAACTGGTCAGTTATGTCGATCATAAAATTATGCGACATAATGAACCCATAAAATTAAATCAGACTTTCAAGCAAGGATAGTACGATGACACTGAGCTGTATTCAACAACCTCATCAACATTTGAATGCAAAATTAGATAATGGTGTACTGACATTAGCCATTAATCGTCCTGAAGCAAAAAATGCATTGTATAGCGAACTTTATTTGTGGATTGCAAAAGCTTTAGATGAAGCAGATCAGGACAATAGCGTTCGTACCGTGATTCTACGTGGTGAAGATGCAGACTTTACCGCAGGCAACGACATGCAAGACTTTATGAAATCTGCGGCTCAAAAAGGCCAAGCACCAGCATCTGAAGGCCCTCCATTTATTTTACTCAAATCTGCAGCGAAGTTTTCTAAACCATTGATTGCTGCTGTACGTGGCGTGGCGATTGGTATTGGGGTAACGATCTTATTACATTGTGACTTGGTGTATAGCGACAACACTGCCCTATTCCAAATTCCATTTGTCAGCCTTGGCTTATCACCTGAAGGTGCTTCAAGCAAATTATTGGTTGAACAAGCGGGCTACCACAAAGCAGCAGAATTACTGCTGACCGCTCAGAAGTTTGACAGTGCAACTGCAGTTGCTGCAAATATTGTGAACAGTATTGAAGATGATGTATATGCAGTAGCCGCTAAAAAAGCAGCACAATTGTCTGCTTTACCTTTAGCATCCTTGGTTAAGTCTAAAGGCCTGATGAAACATAATGTGAATGAAATTGTAGCTTGGATTGATCATGAAGCTGAGATTTTCATGGATCGCGTTGGTTCGCCTGAAATGATGGAAGCTGTAGCAGCATTTATGCAAAAACGTAAACCTGATTTTTCCCAGTTCAATTAAGGCTTTATAGCTTGACTGACAAAACCACTACGTTTATTAAAACGCAGTGGTTTTTTTACTTTTAGTCCCAACATATTTTAAAACCCAATCTGGAAATACTTCTTATGTCAAACACTACAGAAAAAAAACGCTATTTTGAGCCCGCGCCACAAGACATTGATGTTGAGAATTTTAAAAAAGTCATTCAAAGTCGCCGTTCTGTTCGTAAATTTACGGATAAGACCATTCCAGCCGAAGTGCTTGATGACTGTTTAGATTTGGCACTACTTGCACCAAATTCATCCAACTTACAGCCTTGGACTTTTTATGTGGTGCAAAATCCAACGAAAAAGAAACTATTGGTTAAAGCTTGCCTAAATCAGCTTGCAGCAAAAACAGCGTCAGAACTGATCGTGTGTGTCGCACGTACTGACCGTAATGATGAAATGGCAAAACGTAACATTACAGAGTTCCCTTTCCCTGAAGCCCCTGCAAGTGTACTCAAATATTACAAGTTTATTCCTTATAACTATAAAACAGGTTACTTAAATGCGTTAGGTAACTTTAAGAAAGTTGCTTTCAAAATCGCACGTAGCTTAGACAAACAACTACCCGTAACCACATTTAACCAAGCAGATACAAAACTTTGGGCAAGTAAAACCACAGCTTTGGCTTGTGAAAACCTTGTCCTAGCTTTACGTGCCTATGGTTTTGATAGTTGTATGATGGAAGGTTTTGATGAGCCTTTGGTTCGTAAAATTTTGAATCTAAACGAGCAGCAATATCCTGTGATGGTGATTGGTGCAGGTGAGCGTGCGACCGACGGGGTGTTTTTCCCGCAGTATCGTTTTGATCGTGAGTTATTTATTCAGAAGGTTTAAGATTAGTTTTCTCAATGGAATCTTTTCATTAAAGTTTTAATTTCAGGATTAACCTTCGGTTCGACCTACTTTTCTTTCGGGAAAAGTAGACAAAACCATTGTCATTCGCAAAACTCGTTCTATTCCGTCGTTTATCAATTTAGTCGCAGAAACTTTATCTGATAAATTAAGTCCTGCCTCAAACAGTTGCGAATGCCGTTAACGTGTATCAAATATATTTTTAGGTTCATCATTAAAGTACATCGACCATCTGAATAAACTCAAAAGCGGGTTCTTCATAGGGATGACTAAATTTTAAAGCCTTTGCCACAGCAGATGCCTTTTCCTCTGGAACAATGGTTTCCACCCGCCACTCTGGAATTTTCTCCAAAGCATCCAACTCACCTATAAACGGATTTGCGCCTTTTACAGGTTTAAACTGGCCTGTACCTAGAACCTGCCAAGCACAGTGTTCATAGTTTCCTATGCCACCTGCCCCTGCTTCAAAAATCGCAAGTTTTGTGGTTTCAAGGTGAGATTCAGGAACATAGTAGATGAGTTTGAGCATTTCAGTTTACTAACTTATCAAGTTTAAGTTTTATAGCATAAAGTTTTGCATAAGCATGTATTCCATCAACTAAATCTCCTTTTGCAACATGACTATCTTGATATTGATTATTATATTTCATAAATTGAACCACTTTTTCATCATTTAGAGATACAAATAGCGATGTTGGAGAATCTAGCTCATCAAAACTATTTTCAGTTGTTTTAGCACGTTGATGTATTACTTTTAACTTTCCATACTGACAAATTAATAAAACATGTAACACATGTTCAATTTCACATCTAAGTTCATTTACTATTTCAAGACTTTTTATTTGATCAAAAATATTAAGAAAACTCACTATCCTAGGATCAATTTTATTCAAAGTCTTTTGAGAGCCTTGTAAAACCTGAGGGAGCATTAATCTAAATAATTCTGTCTTAGCCTTGTCTAATTCTTCAATTTTTCTTTCAGCTTCCAATCGTAACTCTTTTAATTTAACGCTATTTCCTGCAATCGAAAATTCCTGAACTTCTGAAGCAAAAGCTATAATTAGTCCAATCACTGAAAAACCAAGTACTAAAGCTACAAATTCTGAACCAGTTATTTTTTTTTCGAAAAAGATCAAAAGCCATAAACCACAGACTATTCCGACCAAACCAACAAGAATTCCAAAAATAGTATTAACCTTTGATTTACTCTTTTTATCTTTCAATTTTTATCTCATAAAGTTTTATAGCCAAACCATGATATCAAAAGAAAAAAAATAATTAATAATATTTGATCACATAACTAGCGACATAGATGTCACCCGTCAGACTGTCAAGCAAAACCGCTCCATCAGCCTGACTAAGTATTTCTATTCCCTTACAGAAATAGATTCTTTATGTTTCAAAAGTAATATCCTTCTATTAAAAAAACCGCCTCACGGCGGTTTCTTCATTCTCTAAATTACATCTGCAACGCATAACCCAAAATCAAAAAGATCAATTGCAAGCTCAAAATCACAGCAAACAACTTCCATCCTTTTTTACGCAACGCAGACTTATCGACTGCTTCGTATGTAACTGTTTTAATCATGTCATCACCTCATACATGAGTGTTGATACTGAAATTGTTTAGTAATCCATCTTTCTTCTATTTTGCATGATATTTGTGCATTTATTACACAATATCACTTTCACACAAATATAAAAGCAAAATCTAAACCAACATCAGCGGGAGAAATAAAAAATTAAAAAACAAAAAAGATGATTCAATAAAAAAGCCACCCGAAGGTGGCTTTTAAAACACTGACTTCAGATTAACCAATGAACTTACGTGCATTGCGGAACATACGTAACCATGCACCGTCTTCAGTCCACTCTTCAGGTTTCCATGAATGCTGTACAGCACGGAAGTTACGTTCAGGGTGTGGCATCATAATCGTTGCACGACCATCTTTCGATGTGACACCTGAAATCGCTTCTGGTGAACCATTCGGGTTCATTGGATAGTGCTGAGTTGGATTCCCTTGACTATCAACATAACGCAAGATCACTTGATGACCTGCATTTAATGCAGCCAAGTTATCCGCGCTTGTCACCACACGACCTTCACCATGTGCCACAGCGATCGGTAGGATTGAACCTTCCATACCTTCTAACAATACAGAGTTCGATTTTTCAACACGAACGTTAACTGCACGTGCTTCAAACATCTCAGAAGTGTTGCGGTGGAAACGCGGCCAAGCTTCAGCACCCGGAATCAGTGGCGCCAATTGCGACAACATTTGACAGCCGTTACAAATACCAAGAGAGAACGTTTCGTCACGGTTGAAGAATTTTTCAAATTGGTCGCGAAGTTTCGGGTTGAACAAAACTGATTTCGCCCAGCCACCACCAGCACCCATAACGTCACCGTAAGAGAAACCACCACATGCCACAAGACCTTCAAAGTCATCTAGGCTGATACGACCTGCAAGTAAGTCGCTCATGTGCACATCTACAGTGTTAAAACCAACTTTGTCGAATGCCGCAGCCATTTCAACATGACCATTTACGCCTTGTTCACGTAAGATCACCATGTTTGGACGACGTTCGTTGATGTATGGTGCTTCAATTGGCTCATTCAAATCAAATGTAGGTTTTGCAATAATACCTGCATGTGATTTGTCCGTGATCAATGCAAATTCTTGATCCGCCGTTTCCACGTTATCACGTAGACGTTGAATCTGATGTGACACTTCAGTCCACGCCACTTGCAAGTCTGCACGTTCAAGCACTAAGCCATTTACAGTCAACTGATCGGTATTGTTTACCGTACCAATCACCGCAATTGCATCACGTAATATAGATGCCGAAACTTCGTCTGCAAGTGTTGCCCAATCAGATGCGCTGATTTGAAGCACTGCACCAATTTCTTCTGCAAATAGACTTTCAGTTGATTGATCTTCTAAAGCCACACCGAGACGTGCTGCAAACATCATTTCCGCAACAGTTGCAAGCAAACCACCATCACCGATGTCGTGGTAAGCCTTAATTAAGCCACGGTTGTTCCAATCTTGAACCAATGCAAAGAAAGCTTTGAAGTCATCAAAACTATCCACATCAGGTGTCACTGAACCAATCGCTTTATAAACCTGAGCAAGGATCGAACCACCTAGACGGAACTGACCTTTAGAAAGATCAATACGAACCAGTACTGATTCTTCGTCTTTCAATTCAGGCGTTAAGGTTTTACGTACATCAGTTACAGGTGCAAAGGCTGTGATTACACCTGACATCGGTGAAGTCACCGATTTGTCTTCGCCTTCATCATTCCAAGTGGTACGCATTGACAATGAGTCTTTACCCACTGGAATTGCAATACCAAGTGCAGGACACATTTCCATACCGATGGCTTTTACACCTTCGAATAAAGCTTGGTCTTCACCTTTTTGCCCAGCCGCCGCCATCCAGTTTGCAGACAATTTAATGTCACTGATCTGGTCGATTTTTGCAGACATAATATTTGAGATCGACTCTGCAACTGATAAACGCGCAGATGCCGCAGGATTTAACAACGCAACGGGGGGACGTTCGCCCATCGCCATTGCTTCACCTGTGTAACCTTGTAAGCTTGTTGTCGTCACTGCTGCATCTGCAACAGGAACCTGCCAACGGCCTACGAACTGATCACGTGCAACCATACCTGTAATTGAACGGTCACCAATGGTGATCAAAAATGATTTCGATGCAACCGTTGGGTTTTTAAGTACACGGTAAATCGCATCTTTCAAATCTGTAACTTTAGATGCATCAAAGTCATCGCCTTGACGTTCAATCGTTTCATACGAACGGCTCATACGAGGTGTGCCACCTAGCATGACTTGCATTGGCATATCCACGGCTTTATTGTCAAACAATGGATCGTTCACCGTCAATTGACGCGCTTCAGTTGCTTCACCTAAAACAGCAAACGGACAACGTTCACGCGCACATAATGATTCAAATAGTTCTAAAGAACTTGGACGAATCGCCAACACATAACGCTCTTGCGCTTCGTTTGACCAGATCTCCATTGGAGACATGCCCGGCTCAAGCGATGGAATCTTACGCAAATCAAGAATCGCGCCCAGTTCGTGGTCATTCACCAGTTCAGGCATTGCATTTGAAACACCACCTGCACCCACGTCATGCACAGACACGATTGGGTTGAAGTCTTCCATACGCCAGCATGCATCAATCACTTCTTGGCAACGACGTTCCATTTCAGGGTTTTCACGTTGTACAGAAGCGAAGTCTAGGTTTTCACCGAGTTTACCGCTGTCCACAGAAGATGCCGCACCGCCACCAAGGCCGATCAGCATTGCAGGGCCACCAAGAACAATCAGTAAATCGCCTGGTTGAATCGCATCTTTTTCCACGTGGTCTGGACGGATGTTACCGTAACCACCAGCAATCATAATTGGCTTATGGAAGCCTTTCACATCGCCATTCACGTTTTGCTCAAAAGTACGGAAGTAACCGTTTAACGCAGGACGACCAAACTCGTTGTTGAATGCAGCACCGCCCAAAGGCCCCTCAATCATGATTTGAAGTGGCGATGCCATACGAGATGGTTTACCGTAGTTTTCTTCCCAAGGCTGTTCAAAGCCCGGAATATTTAAGTTTGAAACCGTAAAGCCTGTTAAACCTGCTTTTGGTTTACCACCACGACCTGTTGCGCCTTCATCACGGATTTCACCGCCTGAACCGGTCGCAGCGCCCGCAAATGGCGCAATCGCTGTTGGGTGGTTATGCGTTTCCACTTTCATGAGGATGTGAGCGGCTTGGCTCTTATACTTATAAACGTGGTGACCAGTCGCTTCATCTTTCTTCGGATAGAAACGCTGAGTATCAAAACCAACAATCACTGAAGCATTGTCTTTATATGCTGACAATACATCTGTTGGTGATTCTTTATAGGTGTTTTTAATCATTTGGAACAATGACAATGGCTGTTTTTCACCATCAATTGTCCATTCAGAACCAAAGATTTTATGACGACAGTGCTCTGAGTTTGCCTGAGCAAACATCATCAGTTCGATATCGTGTGGATTACGACCGAGCTTGTTAAAAGCAGCAACTAAATAATCAATTTCTTCATCAGAGAGTGCAAAACCAAACTCAGAGTTCGCTTTTACTAAAGCATCTTTGCCCTGACCTAAAATGTCGATTGCATTTAAAGGCTTTGGAGCCGTTTCAGAGAACAATGCAGCAGCGTCTTCAATTTGATTGAACACACTTTCAGTCATACGGTCATGTAAAACTTGTTTTACTGCATCCGATACTTCAGAAATACCTTTTAAAGTAAACAAAACACCGCGTTCTAAGCGGTGTATCGGGGTATTACAGTTAGCAAAAATATCCGTTGCCTTTGATGACCACGGCGAGATTGTACCTACACGTGGCGTCACAAGGACTTGAACTTCATCACTTGTCGCTTCGCGAACTTGGAAGGTTGCGCCATCATTTAATAGCTGCAAAGCAGATTGCTGTTGTTGCTCGTCGAGCGCTTGGTCGAAAAGGTAAACCCATTGGCTTTCTATTGATTGAACAGAACTGATAGACGATAGACGTGTTAAAAGTTGTGTTTGCTTAAAAGAAGAGTGTGCAGGTGCACCGGCAACGATAAACATGCTGTTTTTGGCTCCACGGGCAGGTCTAGACAACCTACCTCAATGTGACTTGAAGAGAGCGCATATTCTACTGTGTATTGCCAAAATCAGCTAGTCGTCTACGACTTAAAAAAGTGAGATTTCTTTGTTTTAAAAGATCAATTTACTTTGACTTTAAAAATCAAACATGATTAGTAACAAATGTTTTAAGGGATAAATTTCAAAGATGCCCGACTTTTGGGCTTTTGTTGGGTTCTAAAAACCATTTTCAATTGATACTCAGGCTACAAATAAAGAAGTTGATAGCCTCCTTGAGAACAAACAAGACTGCTTTAAGATGTTCTATTGATGAAAACTTCATACTGCGTAAATTAAAAGACAACTTATGTCGCAGCCCTCTAGAGCTCGTCACACTTTTTTGGCATGATGAAGCCAATAACTCACTGAATAACGATAAATGATGCAAATGCGTTGGTTAGAACTGCTCTCAACAGTTCGTATTGGAAGTAAAAAACAAAACACAGAATTGGCACGCAGCCCATTTCACAAAGATTATGACCGAATTATTTTTTCCCAAAGTTTTCGCCAACTGAACCGAAAAACCCAAGTCCATCCACTAACTCAACACGATGGCATTCATACTCGTTTAACCCATTCACTCGAAGTCTCCTGCATTGGGCGCTCTCTCGGCATGCTCGCAGCGGAAAAAATCAAAGACGAACTACCAATGTGGATTTCCCCTGCCGATGTTGGAGCCATTATTCAAGCGGCTTGTTTAGCACATGATATTGGGAACCCACCGTTTGGTCATGCAGGTGAATATGCCATTCGTGAATGGTTTGATGATGCATCACACGGCAACTTTTTGGAGAAACTTTCCGCAGAGGAACAAGCTGATGTGCGTCAGTTTGAAGGCAATGCCCAAGGTCTGCGTCTACTGACTAAAATTGACTATCATCCTAATGATGGTGGCATGCGTCTAACCTATGCAACATTGGGAGCTTACTTAAAATATCCGTGGCTATCGAAAACCATCGAATCACAAGGCGATACCCCAGCCAGTAAACGTGCCAAATTTGGCTGCTATCAAGCAGAAAAAGAAATCCTGCAACAAATCGCAGAGCAACTCGGACTGATTCAACTGGGTGAATATCATTATTGTCGCCATCCACTGACTTATTTACTTGAAGCAGCAGATGATATTTGCTACGCCCTGATTGACCTTGAAGATGGCATCATTTTAAACATGTTGTCTTATGAAGAAGTTGAACCGATTTTTTTAAGCTTGCTTGGTGAATATAGTGCGCCAGTAGAACTCTCTATGCCAGATACCACGTGGCAGCAAAAAATTGCAGCGTTACGCGGACGGGTGATGAAACGTCTGGTTGAAGAAGTCACATCAGCTTTTGCCAAGCATCATTTTGAAATTTTAAGTGGACAACTGGCTGGCAGCTTATTGCAATACTGTGCTGCTGATATTGAGTTAGGCATTAACCGTGCGAAGGATTTAGCCCGCGATAAAATATTTGAACACCCGCAAAAAGCTGGTTTGGAAATTATTGCTCATCAAAGTTTGCAAAATATTTTAGATGCCTTTATTCCGCTCACTACACCGCATAAAACCTTAAGTTTTAAAGAGCAGCGCTTAATGGCTATTTTATGTCGTTCTGGTGCACACTTTGGCAGTAACCATTATGAAAATATCATGCAGGTCTTAGATATTATTTCTAAGTTTTCAGACCACCAAGCCTATAACTTGTCTCAGGAATTACAAGGTAATAAAGCAGGATTGATTTAAACCTCTCATCAGCATCCAATTTGATGATAAAGCCATCAATCTCAACTCAATTTTTCGTGAGTCTTTTGCCTTTCTGCGCAATGCTCACTACTATGCAACCATTGATAAAAAAGTGAATCACACAACATGATCGGATGTCTTATTGGTGAAGTCTTCGCACTAGAAGCACCCACCGTACTTTTAAATGTAAATGGTGTCGGTTATGAAATTGATACACCACTGACGACCTTCTGCCAACTACAAAAAGGGCAGAAAATTACCTTATGGACGCACCTTGCCGTTCGCGAGGACGCTCAACTGCTCTATGGTTTTCTACATCAACAAGAAAAAATCATTTTTCGCACGCTATTAAAGGTCAACGGTGTCGGCCCTAAAATGGCTTTAGGTATTCTGTCCACACTCAGTGTCGATATGCTCATTCATACTGTTGAACATGAAGATATCAATACTCTGGTTAAAGTACCGGGCGTGGGTAAAAAAACCGCTGAACGTTTGATGATTGAGCTACGTGATCGCTTTAAAGCGATGTCTTCAGGCGCAGCGCCAAGCAATTCAACCGTTGAACAAATCCAGTTCACAGGCAACTCTGCCGTGGCAGAAGCCGAAGCTGCATTGCAGTCTTTAGGGTACAAACCTCTAGAAGCACAGAAATTAGTCAATGCTGCAAAAGGTGATTTTACTGAGGCGAGCGACATCATCCGTGCTGCTCTCAAATCCATGAATAAATAATTCAAATAGACACACCAATACACCTAAATTGGATACACGAAGGCGACATGGATGTCGCCATGTTGGATTGGGATATAAGGACATATCCTCAATCCAACACAAGATTTACTTGCGGACTTTTAAATATATTTAAAAGCCCTCATTTTGATCTTTCAAAAGTAAGGCAATGCCTACACAATGGTACCTAAACACAAATCATAATTTGAGGCTGTGCCTCGAAAGTTCAGCCAGAGATTGATTTAACTATATGCAAGACCGTCTCATCGGTGGTTCCGAAAAACCCGAAGATCATATCGACCGCGCAATCCGCCCGACCTCACTCGATGACTACATCGGTCAACCCGTGGTTCGTGAACAAATGGAAATCTTTATTGGTGCAGCCCGTGGTCGTGGTGAAGCCCTTGATCACACCTTAATTTTTGGTCCACCGGGACTGGGTAAAACTACACTGGCCAATATTATTGCCCGTGAAATGGGTGGAAACCTCAAGTCGACTTCGGGCCCTGTACTAGAACGTGCTGGGGATTTGGCAGCCATGCTGACCAACCTTGAAGAAGGTGATGTGCTATTTATTGATGAAATTCATCGTCTTTCCCCCGTGATTGAAGAAATTCTGTACCCTGCGATGGAAGACTACCAACTCGATATTATGATTGGTGAAGGTCCAGCGGCTCGTTCCATTAAACTCGACTTACCCCCTTTTACTTTAGTTGCTGCAACCACACGTGCAGGGCTCCTCACCTCTCCTTTACGTGACCGTTTTGGTATTGTGCAACGCCTTGAGTTCTATTCAGTCACTGACTTGACGCATATTGTGACTCGTTCAGCCAATTTGATGGATGTACCGATTACGCGAGAAGGTTCAGCAGAAATTGCACGTCGTTCTCGTGGTACACCGCGTATCGCCAACCGTTTACTACGTCGAGTCCGTGACTATGCGCAAGTCAAAGGTACAGGTGAAGTGACACAAGATATGGCGCAACGTGCACTCGATATGCTCAATGTCGACAAAGACGGTTTAGATACTTTAGACCGTCGTTATTTGAGTATGTTACTTGAGCGTTTTGATGGTGGGCCTGCGGGCGTAGAAGCTTTAGCAGCAGCAATGGCTGAAGACTCAGGTACGCTTGAAGATGTGATTGAACCGTATTTGATCCAGCAAGGTTATGTGATGCGCACCGCTCGGGGGCGTATCACCACCAATATGGCATATTTACAGTTTGGACTGACCCCGCCTGAACCCAAAGACAAATAAAAACATGATGTCATCTTAAAAAGAACAGCGAACTGAGCTGCTAGCTAAATAGGGCCACTACATTCGCTGTTCTGTATTTGACAGTAAGAACTATACGCCAAAGCTAAAAATTAGCATATTATCAAAATCTTAACTAAGCCTAAGCGCTTTTTAATTTACGATGAGAAGCAACTTATTGCATGTTTTTACGTTGCTTTTTTTGCAGGTACATTTGTTGATCCGCGAACTCAATTAAAGGATCAATTTCCAAAGCATCCTCGGGGTAGATTGCAAGTCCGACACTCGCCCCTATTTTTAAATCTAATTGTTCAAAGCGGAAAGGCAGCCCACACGCTTCAGCAATTCGATTCATCGCTGATGTAGCTAAATCTCTATTCGCAACACTGCTGAGTATTACTGCAAACTCGTCACCGCCAAGGCGTGCAACTAAATCCTCTTGTCTTATATTGTTTTTGATGCGATGTGCAATTTCTTTTAACGCGACATCTCCCATACGGTGACCAAATTGATCATTGATCGTTTTTAATCCATCCATATCAATCATCAAAACACCAATATGCTTTCCGTGTTTCTTGGCCTGTAGCACGCCTTGTCTTAAATAATCTAAAAATAATGCACGATTGGATAAACCCGTCAGGTGGTCTTGAGTCGCAAGTTTATATAACTCCTGCGCACCAAACTTGGTGGCGTGGTACATTGCTGCGGCAATTAACTCTGACATCAAGCTCAAGAGTTGCAAATCACTTTCTTGAAATGCTTCTACATCTTCAGAGTAAATTTTTAGCACGCCCACCGCTTCACCACAATGAGTTAACGGTACTACAGCCATTGACCTCAGCCCGACTCGTCGGCATGCTTCACGATCCACACGCGAATCATTTTCACTATCGGTACAATACAAAGTCGTGTTTTGTTCTACACATAAGCCAGACAAACTATTGAGCTTATGAAGCCGTAGCCCAAGTAAGTGGGCTGCTCCACCAGATACAGCGCGATACACCATATCGCCATTTTCATCAAGCTCGACTACAGCACCTTTTGCATTGGTGATTTGCTGTGCTTGTTCAGCAACCAATGTCATGACTGCGTTGAGATCCAAACCAAGTTTTGCGATAGACGTTTGCGTCTGAATCACGGACATAAGTTGCGATGGTGTAGGTTGGTTGGCGTTGCTCATAACATCTATAAACACTTACATTTTTGGATTATTTAAAAAAATTATACAATTTGCATCGCATAAACTGAATATTTTCAAGCGATACGCGATCAAATACAGATGACACTACCACGTGATAATCACTGTCTTCATGTGATAATCATGATAAATCTTCAGCAATAGACCCCATACCCTTTGGTATGTTGCACCAATATAAGCAGCCAAGACAACTGCTTCTTTATACACAGCGGTAAAGACATATATGTGCATACAGCCGAGTTAAAGAATTCAAATACGTCCCCATCACCAAAAATAAAAGCTACTTTCTCAACTAGAATGTGCTTAATGCCACCTATAGTTACACAGTGAAATAGTTGTATGATCAGGAACCCTAATATTTGACACCTTGTGCCATTGGAGTGAAATCTCAAACTGCTAAACTTCGAGCCGTTACTCCACTTGACGTATCTAAATTTTAAGGCTGTATACTTGAATATAAAAGCGTCAAGGAACCTAAAATCAATTCATAAACTGAATAAAACGGAATACCCTCATGGCGAATAAATTCGAATTCAACATTCGTGTCTATATTGAAGATACCGATGCAGGTGGCATTGTTTACCACGCCAATCATATTCGCTTTATGGAACGTACCCGTACCGAATGGCTACGTGCTGCGGGTGTAGACCATTACTGGCACCAAAAAGACTATAATTTTGTAGTACACAAAATTAATGTGAAATATTCACGTCCAATTTTAATGGATGATTTAATTACTGTTACAGCAAGTGTTGTTTCGTGTAAGGCGACGTCATTTGTGTTGCAACAAAATATTTATCGTGGTGAAATCATGCTTGCATCTGGCGAAGTCGAATTGGCATGTATCAGTTCAGAAATGAAACCACGTCGCCTGCCAGATGAAATTCGTAACCTGATTCTGAAGGAATTAGGACAAGACTAAAAAAATTATTGGCACATGTAGTAACTATGGCAACTCAACTCGAATCATCTCTTCAAGTTTCAGATCTAATTTTACAAGCAAGCCCTGTCGTACAACTGATAATGCTGGCTTTACTTTTGGCCTCGCTGTTTAGCTGGTATCTGATTGCCAAGTTACACATGAGTTATAAAAAAGCACAGGCAGACGATGAGCATTTCCAAAAAATTTTTTGGTCGGGTGCTGAGCTGAATACGCTATATAACAATGCGCAACTTAACTCCAAACGTGTCGGCCTTGAGGACATTTTCTATCAAGGTTTGGGGGAGTTTTTAAAACTAAAAAAACGCAATGCTGCACCAGCACAAACCATTGAAGGTACAGAACGTATTTTACGTGTAGGGCTAAGTCGTGACCAAAGCCAACTTGAACAAGGCTTAGGTGCTTTGGCCAGCATTGGTTCTGTTGCCCCTTATGTTGGTTTATTTGGTACCGTGTGGGGCATCATGAATGCGTTCATTGGTTTAGCTGACGTAGATCAAGTCACCCTTGCAACAGTTGCACCAGGTATTGCTGAAGCACTCATTGCTACAGCGATTGGTTTATTTGCTGCTATTCCCGCAGTATTGGCATTTAACCATTACACAGGAAAAGGCGAAACGGTTTACTCCGATCGTGCTTTATTTGCAGAAGAAATGGTTGCGTTATTACAACGTCAGTCTTTGGGTGAAACTAAGGAACATGACTAATGGCAATTCAACGTTCAGGACGCTTCGAGCGCATTAAAAAACCACTAAAAAGTGAGATGAACGTCGTCCCATATATTGACGTCATGCTCGTATTATTAGTCATCTTCATGGTGACTGCACCCATGATTACCAGTGGCATCAATGTCGATCTGCCACAAGCCAATGGCAATCCTATTGAATCAAAAGATGCACCTGCAATGGTCAGCTTAGATAAAGAAGGTCGCTATTTTCTTAAATATAAAACGCATAGTTCAACTGAACCTTTGGCTTTATCTGAATTGACGTCTATTTTAAGTGAAGCACAACAACAAGCTCAGGCTGAAAACAAAACTTTAACTGTTGTTGTAGAAGGTGAACAGTCTCGCTCTTATGGCGAAGTCATGTCACTTATGAACAGTCTACAAGAAGCGGGTCTCACCCAAGTTGGATTACTCACAGAGCCATTAAAGTAATTTATGAAAGATTTTAAAAAGCCACCTTTTAAACAAAAAGCCATCGCGCTTGGATTTACCTTTGGTATCCATGTGATTGCTGTTGTTGGCTTACTTTATCTTGGTATGAGTAAACCACCTGAGCCACCGAAGCAAATCAAGACTGTTCTGATTAAACCCGAGGACTTAAAGCCTGTTACACTTGAAGAAACAGAGTTTACTGAAACAGCACATGAAAATGTAGCCAAAGAAATCACACAAACGGCTCCCCCCACTGTAGAGCCTGCACCTGTTATTCCAACCACACCACCTATAACACCCGTTGTGCCAAAGGTCGATACTCAAAAAGCAGCTGCGGATGCCAAAGCCGCTGAAGCAGCAGCGCGTAAAGCAGAAATGCAAAAGCAGTTAGAGGCACGTGCGAAGGCTGAAGCTGAAAAACTTAAAGCACAGCAAGAGCGTGCCGAAGCCCGAGCTGCCGAACAAGCGAAAGCTGCTGAAAGAGCCAAACTGGATGCTGCCACAAAAGCCGAAGCAGATGCAAAACACCGAGCAAACTTAGAAGCATTGAAAAAAGCGGAAGCTGTACAAAAAGCGAAGCTTGAAGCACAGAAGAAAGCTGATCTCGCTAAAAAGCAGCAACAAATTACTGATGCCAATAAAGCTAAAGCTACGGCGGATGCAAAGGCCAAAGCGGATGCAGATAAAGCCAAGGCTGCCGCTGATGCAAAACGTAAAGCCGATGCAGACAAAGCAAAAGTCGCCGCTGATGCGAAGGCTAAAGCAGATGCCGATAAAGCCAAGGCAAATGCCGATGCTAAAGCTAAAGCAGATGCAGCGAAAACCAAAGCCGACGCTGATGCGAAACGTAAGGCCGATGCGGATAAAGCTAAGGCAAATGCTGATGCAAAAGCCAAAGCAGATGCAGAAAAAGCCAAGGCTGCCGCTGATGCAAAACGTAAAGCCGATGCCGAAGCAAAAGAGCGTGCGGCTGAAGCAGCACGTGCTTCATCTGCCAAACAGGCAGCCGAAGAAGCTGCACAAAAGAAAGCTGAGGCCAAACAAATTGCGTCCACGGCAAAACGAGACTTTGAAAATAAAATTAAGCGTGCATGGGATACCCCTGCCGGCTCAAGTGGGAAAACAGCGACAGCACGTGTGACGCTATCAGATAATGGTACTGTGCGGTCCGTCATTGTGAGTTCTAGCGACCCAGACATGAAAGCCAGTGTTGAAGCCGCGGTTCGTTCTGCTGCACCCTACCCTATGCCATCAGACCCAGAGGCGCGCAGACAAGCTCAAAGTTTTACTTCATCATTTACTGCAAAATAAAAATATCCCCTGAACAAAATCAGGGGATATTTATTTTGAGCACAATATGAAGTTTTTGTAGCGTTCTATGACCTAAAAGTACGTCAACTTTATACATCAAAATTATTTGATGTTTCAGCTATTCCATAACCGTTTCCGCACATCTATGACCTTGATCGGGTGATTCCTTTTCCTATTTACGCTTAAACCACTTAATTCGTACTCACTTTTCACAGTGTTATAACAGATCAATCATAATTTCATGCTTTCAATATTAGAAAATCATGCCATTATGTAGAACAATTAAATCCACAATAAAAGACGTTTGTTTGAGTAAATAACGAATGATGGAAATGACGCGTAAACACCTTCTTAGCCTAGCTATTTTAACTGCTTTTAGCCCAGTCTTAGTGACTCAAGCACATGCCCAGCTTCATTTAGAAATTGCAAAAGCACCTGAAGAAGCACCGAAAATTGCAATCGTGCCATTTAGCAATGACAGCAGTCTTTATCCTATTATTGAAACGGATTTAAATCGCTCAGGAAAATTCACCAGTTCCTCAAAAAATCTACCCGCGACAGCCAGTATGAATACACCTAATGCAGCTAACTGGCAGGCAGCTGGTGTACCGTATGTGGTGACTGGTACAGTTAAGCCTGCTGCAAATGGCGGTTTCGAAGTCCAGTACCAACTTTATGATGTCCAGAAACAACAATACCTTTTAAATGAATTATTAACCGTTCCAGCATCCCGTGTGCGCTCTGCCGCACACATGATTAGTGATGCTATCTATCAAGCACTTACAGGTATTCCTGGTGACTTTAGCGGACGGATTGCTTATGTACTACGTAATCCAGCTACGCCAGAACAACGCTACACACTTCAAATTGCCGATACCGATGGTGAGCAACCTCGGACGATCTTAACGTCACGTGATCCAATTTTATCACCAGCTTGGACTCCAGATGCCAAGAAAATTGCCTATGTGTCATTTGAAACTAAACGCCCCGCAATTTACGTTCAAGACCTTTCTACAGGTACACGAGAAAAACTTGCCAGCTTCCGTGGTCTTAATGGTGCGCCAAGTTTCTCACCAGATGGTAAGAGCATGTTGTTTACAGCATCTATGCATGGCAACCCTGAAATCTACCAAATGAACTTAGAAACCCGTCAGTTACAACGTATGACCAATGACAGCGCGATTGATACTGAAGCGCGTTATGCTCCTGATGGCAAATCGTTTATTTTCACGTCTGACCGTGGTGGCTCTGCGCAGATTTATCGTTACGACTTCGACAGCAGTAACTATAAACGCCTAACTTTCCGTGGCGCATTCAATGCACGTGGCACACTCAGTGCCGATGGCAAAAAACTGGCACTAGTACACCGTCCAAGTGGCAGTAACTATAAAGTCGCGATTCAAGACCTAAACTCAAGTGTCACCAATATTTTAACGCCAACCAGTTTGGATGAATCACCAAGTTTTTCACCAAACGGACAAATGGTGGTCTATGCCACACGTGAAGGCTCACGTGGTTTGCTCTCGATCATGTCATTGGATGGACGCTTCCGTATGAACCTTCCAAGCGAACAAGGTGAAGTACGCGAACCCGCTTGGGCGCCTAAATAATTTTTAACTGTCTTTTTTAGTAATCATCAGTTTTCATGGAGATGAAGAATGAAATCAATCAAACTTTTAGCCCTTCCGATTTTAGCAACTGCTCTAGTTATGACTGGTTGTGCAAGTCGTAAACCAGCAGCAACAATTGAGGCGGGTCAAAACCCAAATGGTGCCACCACAGTCAACACACAAGGTCTAAGTGAAGATGCTGCATTAAATGCACAAAATCTTGCAGGTGCATCAGCAAAAGGTGTGACTGAAGCAAACAAAGCATTTTTAGCAAAACGTGTTGTTCACTTTGACTACGATAGTAGCGAACTCAGTAATGAAGACTATCAAACTTTGCAAGCACATGCTCAGTTCCTCGTGGCTAATGCAAACTCTCGCGTAGCGTTAACAGGCCATACCGATGAACGCGGTACACGTGAGTACAACATGGCATTAGGCGAACGTCGTGCTAAAGCTGTTGAGAGTTTCTTAATCACTACAGGTGTAAGTCCAAACCAACTTGAAGCTGTTAGCTATGGTAAAGAAATGCCTATCAATGCCGGTCATGATGAAAATGCATGGAAAGAAAACCGTCGCGTAGAAATTAACTACGAAGCTGTACCGCCACTATTAAAATAGTAGTCGTTTCTTCAGCTATAAAAAAAGCGCTCAATTTCATGGGCGCTTTTTTTTATGACTAAACTTGTTCAGGCTTGGGATCTTGGTCAGACTCTTCAGCGTGTTGCATAGACTCAATCATGTCATGCTTATTGAACTTTTTGTACTCAGCTTTGGCTTCATAATCTTGCCATGCTTTTTTTACACTATCCGCTGAAATGTCATCTAGAGTAATCCCTTCGCTCGGCGTTGGAGTCGCATCAAATTTTTGCGTAGTCATTGTTGTGCTCCTATTTTTACCTGATGTTCCTTTCATCAACATAGCACTTTCCACGAGACTTGCAAGGGTAAAATCACAGCAAATAGTCGAGTTTAATTGTTCTTTTGCCTCGTTCTCGACTAAAATATAGCGCAAAGTTGATTTTATTATGTATTCAAGTTTTAGTGGAGCCTTCCCCCTTATGTCATATCTCAATCTGTCCCAATTCTTAGAACAACAAACGGGAAATCTTACGCCTGAATTGGCTCAAGTGATTAGCACAATTGCTAACACTTGCCAGACCATTGATCAAGCTTTGCAAAAAGGTGCCTTAGCAGGAGTTTTGGGCAGTGCACAAAATGAAAATGTGCAAGGTGAAGAACAAAAAAAATTAGATGTGATTTCAAATGACTATTTAATTGATGCTTTAAAAGTACACCCACAGGTTGGTGGTTTAGCTTCTGAAGAATTAGATGAATTCACCCCAGCTCAAGAAAATGGCAAATATTTAGTGTTATTTGACCCTCTTGATGGTTCAAGCAACATCGACATTAATATGTGCGTGGGTACTATTTTCTCAATCTTGCCTGCAAAAAATGCAGTAACTCAAGCTGAAGACTTTATGCAAGCAGGCAACCAGCAAGTTGCTGCGGGTTATGTGCTCTATGGTCCATCCACCATGTTAGCGTTAACAGTCGGTGCAGGTACTGTGTTTTTCACTTTCGATCCTGAAACTCAACAATTCTTGCTCACTTCTGAAAATATTCAAGTAGCAGCAGATACCAAAGAATATGCAATTAACTCATCCAATCAACGTCACTGGGAGAATCCAGTAAAACGTTATATTGATGAACTGCTTGCAGGTAAAACAGGTCCGCGTGAGAAAGACTTCAACATGCGTTGGGTTGCATGTATGGTTGGCGACATTCACCGTATTCTTTGCCGTAGTGGTATTTTCATGTACCCATACGACCTCAAAGATCCGACAAAAGCAGGTCGCCTGCGTTTAATGTATGAAGCAAACCCAATGAGTATGTTAATTGAACAGGCTGGCGGTGCATCTACAACGGGTCGCGTTCGTATTTTAGACATTCAACCAACAGACCTACACCAACGTGTCCCTGTGATTATTGGTTCTAAAAACGAAGTCGATCTTGTGACTGGCTACCACAACTAATTTTTTAAAATGCGCATAACCATCTAACGCGTTATGCGCACGAGTCTCCCTCATGTCAATCGTTTTTCTTGAATCAAAAGACAACCCAAAGATTAAACATCTGCGTGGTTTAATCGAACAAAGTAGTTACCGTAAAAAGCAAGGTCAAACCGTGCTTGAAGGGACACACTTAGGCTTAGCTTGGGTTGAAAAAAAGAAGAAACTCAATTCTATTTTCACCACTGAAAATGCACTCGAACACCCTGATATTTGCGATATTTTAGATGAATATGAAGGTGCTGTTTTTGTCATTGCTGAAAGCCTGTATCGAGACTTAAGCACACTGGGTACCACTTTGCCCTTCTTGGCAGTTGTAGACTTACCGAGTTCAAGCCAAAGCGTAGACTTTAGCTTAGACACCCTGATTTTGGAAAATATTCAAGATCCAGGTAATGTCGGTACACTCCTCCGCTCCGCAGCTGCTGCAGGGATTAAACAAGTGATCTGCACCAAAGGCTCAGCATCACTTTGGTCGCCACGTGTATTACGCGCTGGTATGGGAGCGCATTTCTCGCTCAACACCTATGAAAATGTTGCCATCGAAGATGTACTCGAGCGCTTTGAAATTCCAGTGTATGTCACCAGCTCACATCAAGCTGAAAGCCTGTATCAAAAAGATTTAACCCAAGCTTGTGTCTGGATCTTAGGTAACGAAGGTCAAGGTGTTTCTGATTTTGCTTTGGCCCATGCTCAAGCAGTTAGCATTCCACAACCAGGTGGTCAAGAGTCTCTTAATGTGGCAATTGCAGGTTCAATTTGTTTCTTTGAAATGGTACGACAGCGACTTTAAAATCGTTAAGTTATATTAATTAAAGTCGGTTCAGCTGAAAAAATAGATTACACTAGAAAAAATAATTAGTTGTGTTGTCAACCAAACCATTATTTCCAACGTTATAGGCACATGATCGAGGAAATAATGGTGGGTATCCAATGACAGGATTTTCCATCTCTATGGATTTAGCACCCAAACAGTCTAAAGCGCAAGATTCGAGTATTCTTAAGAGTACCGCTGAGTCTCGCCTGAAAAGCTTTATGCAAGAAGTGACTGGTCGTGCATTAGTGATGATGGAAAGTGCAACACAAAACCAACATGGCATTGCCATGGATTTGGTGCAAGAAGCCTTTATTTCTCTGCATAAGTCTTATGCAGATCGTTCTACGGAAGAATGGTATCCCCTGTTCTATACCATTTTAACCAACAAATTACAGGATTGGCGTCGTAAAGAAGCACGTCGAGCACAACCCTTTTCTTTCTTCAAAAAAGTCAGTCTTGATGATGACGATCTTGAAGTCAATGATGTGGTTGATGAAAGAGCGCTAAATCCTTCAGACTTTTTAAGTCAAGCTGTTACTGCTGATGAAATTCAAGAAGCCATTGCGAGCCTTCCAGTTCGTCAACAGCAAGCATTTATGTTACGTGCATGGGAAGGTTTTGATACTGCAACTACTGCACAAATCATGAATTGCTCTGAAGGCAGTGTTAAAACGCATTACCATCGTGCGATTCAAGGCTTACGCCAAGCTCTCGCACATTTGAATCCACATCTAGGAGGATCATCCGAATGAAAGATGATTTCTTAAAGCAAGTAACCTCCAAACTTGATGGACTCGCGCAGCACCACAAAAATAAACCCGTGGTCATGCAACATGTTCTTGATGATATTCAAGATCAAAAGTCCTCACGTTATGGCCTTTGGAAAATGTCTGGTTTTGCTTTAGCTGCGGCTATTGCAGGTTTCGTGGTTCTTCCAAACTCTGTAACTCTCGATGAAAAACCACACAACCAAGTAGTTTCGACTCCTAAACTTTCACCACAGATGGTTGAAGATTTAGAAATGTTATTGGTTTTAGGTGAGGACACCGTTCCACATGGCAGCTAAACGTGTCGCTTTTGCGCTTTGTACACTGGGTTTTTTACAAACCAGTTTTGCAGGTTTTGAACGTTTTTGGATTTTTTCCAAAGATGCGGATACGCAAGTATCTGAAACGTGGGAATCGCTATCTGAAGAAGAACAGCGTGCGTTAATTCAACGCTACCAGTCCCTCAAAGAACTCCCAGATGCGCAAAGTGCCGCACTTCAACAACGTATGGATTGGTTCACTCAGCTACCTGAGCAAGAAAAGCAGAAAATGCGTGATACATGGCAACAGATGAGCACCCAAGAGCGACGTGATTTAGGCATTCGCATGCAAAAAGCTGATGCAAATGAACGTGTAAACATTCGTAATGAATATATTAATAAATACATCAATAACCATAACAGCACACATTAAGTTCAGTCAAAACTTATGACCTACTGCTCTCAAGTTCATAAAAAATGCCTCAATTGAGGCATTTTTTATTTTAATTCTAAATTTTACGGCGTTGTCTTAACCACACCAATGACAATAACCCTATCACCCCTAAACCACCGATCGAACCGCCTCCACCGCCACTTGATTCTTTATTGGTATTTTTAGCAGTATTTTTAAAGTAGATCATCGCAGATTTAGACTCTTCAGCCTCAGCATCATAAATTACATATTCAATCTCATAGGGGAATGGGCTGAAATTATTGCGCACTTCAACTTCAATATTACCGCCATAACATACATATTTCTCATACTCTCCAGGACACGGTCCTGTACGCTCTGGTTTAATATTGATACCTGCATCTTGACGAACAATACGAATTGCAAGATTTTCACCATTAGCATCTTGGTAAAATGCTGGTCGCTGATATTCTGAAGCCACAGTGCTAACAGGGCCATCACCGTCATCACTATCATTGGAAAGTGGGTTTATATTTAATTTTAATGTTCCACCGTAATTCAATGTGTATTCGTCTGTTTTGGCAATTGGTTGAATATTGCTAAATTCAGCTTTTAAAATTCCTGACGATGTTGCCTGTGTTGACTTACTCTGAACAGTATATTGACAATAGACATATTCAGAACTATTGGTAGGTTGACCATCTGTTCGATAAATCATGATTTGTTTTAAATCATCTTTCCATTCACAACGCAATGTTGGATCAGCCCTGAGTTTAGAAGTATCAAGGACACCGCCTGTAGCACTGAGTGTTCCAACACCCAAAACCTTAGTTTCAATAATCGCATAATTATCTGTATTGGGTTCTTTTAAAGCTGATGTTCCATCAGCAGAATTAATCACAGCTTCATCTTGAAGTATAAAAAGGAATGGATCGACATAAATCGCACGGTATTTTTGATCAGTTTTTGTCGCGGATAAAAGTGCTTTATAGCGTTGTAACTCCTCATTAAACTCAACTAGAAAGTCAGGGTTAGTATTTTTATTGGCAATTAAATCTTCTAATTCCTTAATATTATCTTCATAAGCTTGTAGACGCTCTACATGTGAGGTGTTTTTCAAATCAGTAATGTCTGCCGCCGCCAAGCGACGAAGTTCAACAGAACCAATATCGCAACTATTGGCATCTTCTGGAGCCAACATCAAGGTTCCATCAACAATACGATCTAAGCCACGCTGATCACTACTATTACAGTCTAATTTGCTGTTGGTATCTAACAAATCAATACCTCCCCCATTGACTTTCGGGAAGTACATTTGTCGAAATAAATTATACTTTGATGGTTCAGTTAATGAACTCAGTAAGCTAGACATAGCAACATTTTTAACATCAATATTGGTATCAACCGAATTACTTACAACCCTTGCACCTTCAGCGAACTCACACTGGCTTGTACTTGTATCAAAAGCGTTATAAGCAACTGTCACACCAGCATCATACTTATCCGACAAAGTCTGTGATCCTAAATAACGGCACGACTTGTATTGGTTATATGCAAGCACATTGTAATATAAAGATTTATCACCAGAATCATCATAATCCAGAACACCTGCTGCACTATTTTCCACAATGGTATTGTTTGAAAGGATAAAACTACTTTCTAGACTTAAATTATGTTCACGAGTATTGATGGCATAAATAATACTTCCGTTTGTAGGACTCGCAATGTTTTTTGCCACAGTATTATTACTCATGGCAACTTTAGGATTCCCGCAGAAGTCAAATGCACTGAGACTCGATGTCAGTCCATTCGCAATAAAACTACTCGCCCTAAATTCTAGATTAGCCTTCACATCCAAAAGACCTGCATTGCACTGCATTGCAAGAATACTACCAACATTCGCCTGATTACCCTGCAACACACTGTTATTAACAGACAGTTGATGTTCCCCTGATCCAACTAAATATAATGCCCCACCTTTCTTAGCAGATTTTGAGTTTAAAATCTGACTATTGTTGAGGGTTAATGCTCCACCAATAAGCAGAGCCCCACCTTCATCTGATGAGTAACCATTTTCTAAAACTACATTTTCAAGTGTTAGACTACTCTGTGTGATGGTGTTAAATAAACGTGATTTCCCAGCCGCATCAATTCGTGAAGTCAACTCACCTAGTGCTGGATACTTAAAACTAATTGGGCTTTTCTCACGATCTAAATATGGACTTTTTCCTAAAATCACAACCTTAGATTCAGGTATGATTTCTTTATCCAACTTATATGTACCAGCCTTTAATTGAATATAATCTGTCTGACCAGAACCTGTATTTCCAGCTGTGCAGCCCCCATAAGCCTTGTTGAGACTCGCTGTTTTAATTGCCTCACGGAGTGAGCATTGATCCATGTTCACATTATCTTCATCTTCAAATGTATTGACATAAATAGTCTTATCTTCCGCTGCAATTAGAGCCATGCTCGCGACCACCACGGCTCCTAACAGTCCTTTCTTAAAATATTTCATGTTTGGCCTTTTCTTTTTATTTTCGACGCAGCAAAATTAATGCAAACAACCCGAGTAAGCTAAGAATTCCGGTGCTTCCTCCAGAGGTTTTAATTTTGTCACTTTCCATATGATTTTGTGGTTCTTGCACAATTTGAACATTCACTTCAATGAACGGAACATGCTCATCAAAGCGTGTTGTTGTGGTCACAAGTTGCAATCTAAAAATATCTGCACCATGCCATGATCCATTTGGCGTATAGGTGATATTCCCTTGCTCATCAATAACAACTTTGCCCTTGGAAACAGTTTGAGTCTGCTGTACACGCATACAACCCGGTTGCCATTCTTCACCATTAGGCGCTTTGACTGAGTTGAACAAGGTCGCACATTCAGTTTTAGACAATAAATCACTATCCCCTAGCAAATCTGCAACTGAAAGCTTAGCAACTTGGCCAGAGATTAAATCCTGACCAATCAGACTAATGCTGGTAGGGACTTCAATTTCAATTGCGCCTCGGTCACAGAAAGTATTATTACTATTCCTGTTTACGCCTCGTTGATCAGAGCTTTCACAACCAATCAGAGTATCGGTTGAGTTCACAACTACTTTACCTTTATTCACAATTGGTGAATCTAGCCAATGCATTTGACTCATTAAGATACGTGGGCGTATATAACCTAAAAATTTTTGATTAGGTACCTTATACGGACACAGTAAGCTATCCCCATCTTCAGACAGCGTCTTACAATCGCCAACAACATCATTGCCTGCAATCAGAGGACCCGACCAAAACTCATTGGGATAGTAATTTACACCACTTCCACAATCCTCTTGTGTAACAAGATTATTCTGAAGTACGGCTTTAGCAACATTTCCAGCACAGTTTTCTGCAATTGTATTTTCAATGTTGCCAAGTACAATACTATTCGCCAAATAAGCCATGTTTGCAGTGGCATCAAAGTAAATACCTTTACTATTGCCAACGACAGTTAAATTGTTCAAAGCCATACCATCACGAACATTGACGACATAGCCCGTATTTTTGACAAAGGTACTACTGACAAGACGTGATGTTAATGTCAATAAGGTAGAATCTTCGTTAACAGTCGCATTATTTAAAGAATAAATATTGGCACTTGTACTGTTTGTTGTTTTATTTTCTTTGAAAACAGAATTAGATATGCGAAAAGAAGGTGCACCACCATATAATATTGCCCCTTGTAGCGCTTGGTTCTTCTCGACCAGACTCGAACGAATCTCTACTATGCTTCGACTTATCCCATCAGCCAGCAAGGTTGCAACATTATAAATAGCACCGCCTTGCTCAGCAAAACCACCTGTTAATTTGACATATTCTAGACTTAAATATTCATTATTATAAATTAGCCCGCCCTGCCCAATACCACACTCCTGTTCACAGCCTTGTAAACTTACTTCTTTTAAATTCACACGAATTAAAGCGCTTTGATCATTATCAACTCGTAAAATATTATCTTGTCCATTCATTTTTAAAATGGCATTACTTACACCCTGAACAATTTCATCTCCAACAGAACTATCGTATGTAGTTCTCAGCGTCATATCTTTTTTTATACTTAAGTGATTGTTTAGTAAATATGTTTTATTTTTTTCAAGCAAAATTGTTGAAATAGCATCTTTACCACCACAACCATAATATCCAGCTTCTGGCATGTCTTGATTAATATATTCGATAGCTTCGCGAAGTGAACATTCCGTGTCATTTTTGACAATATCTGCAGTGGTCGTGACCTTAATATTGTCTGAGTAGGCATGACTCGCCATGAATAGCGTAGCTACACCTATGCTCTTCTTGAGCATAACGATCTCCTTGCTTTTTATTTTATCTTTTCTTTTTATTCTTAGGTTGCATAATCCCTGCAACACCTAACAATTTTCCGTACTCTGTCACAGCTCGAACAATTTCTCAAGTAATATTATGATTTACCGATATTCGTCAATCAACGCATAAATCTGTCTTAAGTTTGCATTACTTAATTTGGTTTTCTCTCCCTTCAATAACTGAATCAACTGTTCCAAGCTTTGTAATAATATCGAGGTTTGATGCGGACCATGTGCAAGTAAATAATCAATAATTTGTTGATCCATATGAATCCCACGACGTGAAAGAACTGACATCACCAGTGTCGATCGGTCAGCATACAAACTACCATTTGGGACTTTCACACTCACCGCTTGGGTTAAACGTGACTGCAAATCAGGTAACTCAAGTTTTAACTCAATGGGAGCAACCCGGGAAGAGAACACCAACTGTCCACCTTCTTCATTGTTATAGTTGATTAGATGGAAAACTGCTTTTTGCCAATGTGGTACTCCACTAATGGCTTCAATATCATCTAAAGCGACCAGATCAAAACGTTCTAAAGAGGTAATTGCTTCAGTCGGAGCATCAAGCAACTCAAGCAATGAAACTTGAATTGCTGTTTTTCCAATTTCCAGATAGGAATCGCAAATTGCTGAGAGCAAATGACTTTTCCCTGAACCTGCACCACCATAGACATAGAAACGATTCATTAAACCCGCATGTAACTGACGAATTGCATCTATAACATGCCCCCACCCTGGCCCAGAAAAATCACTGATCCGAGCATCGAGTTGAGGTTCAATATCTAATTGCAATTGACGCATAGGGGGGTATTTGTCCTAAAGTTCTTTATGGTCGACTTGATCAATCTTACTTGAATTTTCAGATGCTTGCTGATCTTTTACCATCCGATTTTTTAATTCAATATCAACTTCAACCTGATCAGTTTCAATGCTAATTGAACCTGTTGTCGAATCTTGTGAAATAAGTGCTGGTGCTCCATACATAGGGCTATTTTCGTAAAACTCACGTGCATGTCTCAATAAAACCACAATCACAGCAGCTACAGGCAATGCAATCAACATCCCCAAAATTCCGCCCAACTGAGCACCTGCTAGAACCGCAAATACAACTGCCACTGGAGACAGTCCAATTTTATCGCCTAGCAAGAACGGTTGCAGGATATAGCCTTCTACAGCTTGACCAATCATAAAGACCACACCAACTAGCAGTAGCTGCATCCAGTCAATACCAAATTGGAATAAGCTTGCAATAACAGCCGCAATAATGCCAACAGCAAAACCTAAATAAGGAATAATACTACATAGGCCTGCGACCATACCGATAATTAAACCGACCTCAAGCCCAATAAGCTGTAAACCAACAGCATAGACCACACCCAAAAGCACCATCACCAAGAACTGACCTTTAACAAAAGCACCCAGTACGCTATGGCACTCTCTAACGATGACAAGTGTCCTTTGCTCGTAGGCTTTTGGAATCAGGCGACGGAAACTATCCAGCATGCGATCCCAATCTAATAGAAAATAGAATGCAATAATCGGAATCAGAACCACCGTACCGCCAATTTGAATAAAGTTCAAACCAGATTGCGCCAATTTAGCAATCATCGCTTGAATGCTGTCTGCACTATAATTGGTTTGTACGTATTCCATAATAGCCGCTGAAATTTGATCAACATCCAATTCCATAGGAACTAAATTAAAGCTGTCTGAAAGCCAAGGGAGGAATTTATAATTTGCCCAATGTATACCTGAAGGAATACTATTTTTGGCATACATTAACTGTTCCCAAATCAACGGAACCAAATACCAAAATGCTAATGTAATGACAACGCCAATACCGATAAAAACAGCACTGATAGATAGCCAACGCGGTAAACCAATTTTATGCAGTTTATCGACTAATGGGCTAAACAGATAAGCGACTAAAAATGCACCAATAAAAGGTAAAACGACAGGTTTGAGTAAATACAACACCCAGAGAATAAGTGCTATACCTGCCAAAATAAAGAAACGCTTCAGTGTACGATCTTGCATGCAATCTCGCCTTTTTCAGATTTAATCGTTATTGAGAAAAATATTTTAGTAAAGATAACATTTTAGCGCAGAAATAACATATGTGTTTCGTATATTCAGGTATAATCGCCCCGCGAATGCGGAGACTTCATTATGAGCAACTCAACTTCTACCCCAAACACTGGTTTAAGCTACAAAGATGCAGGTGTCGACATTGAAGCGGGCGACGCGTTAGTCGATCGTATTAAATCTGTCGCGAAGCGTACTACTCGTCCTGAAGTAATGGGCGGACTAGGTGGCTTCGGTGCACTTTGTAAAATCCCTAAAGGTTATGAAGAACCTGTTCTCGTATCAGGCACAGACGGTGTTGGTACAAAATTACGTTTAGCATTGAATTTGAACCGTCATGACACAATTGGTCAAGACTTGGTTGCAATGTGTGTAAACGATCTTCTTGTCTGTGGCGCTGAGCCATTATTCTTCCTTGACTACTACGCAACAGGTCATCTAAATGTTGATGTTGCAGCAAATGTAGTCACTGGTATTGGTGCAGGCTGTGAACTTGCTGGTTGTGCATTGGTTGGCGGTGAAACTGCTGAAATGCCTGGCATGTATGAAGGCGAAGATTATGACTTAGCCGGTTTCTGCGTAGGCGTGGTTGAGCAAAGCAAAATTATTGATGGCTCTAAAGTTAAAGCAGGTAATGTTTTAGTTGGTGTTGCATCTTCAGGTGCACACTCAAACGGTTACTCTCTACTTCGTAAAATCTTAGATGTTAAGAATATTGATTTAACTCAAATTGTTGATGGCCGTCCACTTGCCGATGCGGCAATGGAACCAACTCGTATTTATGTGAAGCCTATTCTTCAACTTTTAAAAGAAGTTGATGTTCATGCAATGGCACATATTACAGGTGGCGGTTTACCTGGTAACTTACCGCGCGTATTACCAAATGGTGCTCAAGCTGTTGTCAATGAAGCATCTTGGGAATGGCCAGAATTGTTTAAACTTCTTCAACGTGAAGGTGGTGTTGAACAGTTTGAAATGTATCGCACATTTAACTGTGGCGTAGGTATGGTTTTAGTTGTCGATGCTGCTGACGCTGACAAAACAGTTAAATTACTGAATGAGCTTGGCGAAAAAGCATTCACCATGGGTCATATTGTAGACAATGCTGAGTCAGTTGAAGGCGCAGACGAAAAAATCCGTGTCGTTTTCGCTTAATTCATATGATTAAAATTGCTGTTTTGGTTTCAGGAAATGGATCAAACCTTCAGGCTTTGATTGATGCCAACCTTTCAGGAAAAATTGTAGGCGTTATTTCCAACAAACCTGAAGCCTATGCGCTACAGCGTGCTGGAAATGCAAGTATTGCAACAGCAGTGATTGAACACAAACAATATCCAAATCGTGAAGCTTTTGATGATGTTATGCATCAACAATTGCTCGATTGGGATGTTGATCTCGTGGTTCTTGCTGGCTTTATGCGTATTTTAAGTGAGAAATTTGTTAGTGCTTGGGAAGGGAAAATGATTAACATTCACCCTTCTCTTCTGCCGTATTACAAAGGGATGCATACTCATCAGCGCGTACTGAATACTGGTGATCAACTACATGGCTGTACCGTGCACTATGTGACGGCTGAACTTGATGCAGGTCAGGCTTTAGCACAAGGCGTTCTGAAAGTGAATGTACATGATAATGCCGATTCACTAGCAAGCCGAGTACATGTGCTTGAACATGTCATTTACCCGCAAGTGGTGGAATGGATTTGTACAGGTACAATTCAGCATACAGAAAAGGCTGTGTTATATCGTGGTCAAATCATGCATGAACCTGTGCAATTTGCCAAGTTTCCATAAATTTTAAGATTAAAAAAACGCATCCTCGGATGCGTTTTTTTTATGATGATTTCTAATGCTTTTCTAACAACTGATTAATTAATGGATTGATTTTCGATTCATTACTTTTATATTTCGTTGGATTTAACAACCCACCTGCATGTAATTTATATTCAGCAAAACCGAGCAATTGATCATCTTTATAAAGCCTTAATTCCGCTCTAGTTAATACCATTGAAAAATCCCACTTTTGATAAGCCACATATTTCAAGACATAAACACATTCTAAAGGTTTAGTCCGATCATAAATTTGAGTTGAGATATGACGCGCTTCCAGACCATTTATAAGAATATTTTCAAAGTTAACCACAATAACTTGAGGATTATGTTCAATACAAATATGCGTTAAATCACGTTTATCAATATTATTCAAATGAGAGACTTGAGTGCTTGTGCATCCCAGTAACGGAAGTATGAAAAATAAAGAATAAATGGCTTTCTGCATTTATAATCCAAAAAATTACGCTGTTGAAATGAGCCTTTTAATGAGTGTCACCGTTTCTTGTGGTTTTTCCAATGGAAACATATGGCTTCCCTCAACCACTTGATAAGGTATTCCGAATTTCTTTTTCACCATTTGTGGAAAACCTGGACCAATAAATGGCCCTTTCTCAGCGATCAATAAATGCATGGGAACTTTTGGCTGAGCCTGTGGTAACCACCACAATGATGGATTTGTTCTAAAGATATGAACTTCATCCATCTTTGAAATGCTAAGCTCCACACCTCCACGCACACGATCTTCAGTTAACCCATGGTCGATATATGCTTGAAAGCAATCAGGATCAAAGTCTTTATAAAAACCTTTAGCGCCTAACAATTCTGCAGCCTGTTCACGGCTTTCCCAGTGATCTCTGCGTCGCAGTGATAATGCGGCTGGAGACATATTATCCACCACTTTGAGCCCCAGCATCTTCGCAAAGTGTAATGCAAACGAAGCTTTGCCCATAATTAATGGTGGATCAATCATAATGACTTGTTCAAACAATTCAGGACGCTGTAATGCGGCCTGAAAAGTAAGCACTGAACCTAAAGAGTGACCTAAACCAATCACCTTGCGCCCTTGTGCCTGCCGAACAATACTATCAATCACTTGTTGAGTTAAGCTTTTCCAATGGTTATCAATCGGATAGCTTTTATCTGGTCCCAATAGAGGCACATAAATCACATCGTACTGATCCGAGAGTAAGTCAAATAATTTCTGATAGACTTTTCCGGGCACGCCATTGGCGTGCGCAAAATGAATTAAAGGTTTCATTGTAACTTTGTCGTCTGTTCAGTTTGCATTTGGTTTGACAGTGATGACGCAAAACCTGCCCCCATAGACGCACCTAAACGCCCTAAAACAGAATCAAGTGGACTATGTACGACAGTATAATCCATTGCTTTATCTGTATTTAACTCACGTTTTAAAGTATGTAAGTTACCAATACGATCAGCAATGCCGAGTTTTACTGCCTGATCACCAGTCCAGAAAAGACCTGAAAAGAGCGCTGGATCATTCGATTTTAACTTTTTACCACGACCTTGTTTAACAGCATTAATAAAATGCTCATGTACATTATCAAGTACAGCTTGGACATGTGCGCGCTGCGCAGGATTAACAGGTTGGGTCATAGATAGCAAGGCTTTGTTTTGACCAGATGTCATGGTGCGGTCTTCAACACCCAGTTTTTGCATCAAGCCGGTTACACCATAGTTCGGCATAATCACACCTATTGAACCGACCAAACTTGATGGATTCACCAGAATCTCATCCGCAGCTGACGCAATATAATATGCACCTGACGCACCAGTATCACCAATCACTGCATACAACTTTTTGTCGCTATGTGTTTTCTTTAGGTATTGGATTTCTTGCCAAATTTCATCAGACTGAACAGGTGAACCACCTGGTGAATTAATATTTAAAACCACTGCTTGGCTTTGCTTATTTTCAAATGCTTTCTTTAATGATTTAATCGTGTCATTACTGTTCACGCTTTGCTCGTCTGCGGCAATTGTGCCCACAATATCAACCACAGCAATATGCTTTGATGCTGTTGCATCCGTACCACTGGTCGAACAACTCTTGGTCATCGCAATTAAAATAAACAAAAGATAGGCAAAAGTCAGAAACTTGAAAAAGATCCCCCAACGACGTGCACGACGTTGTTCTTCAACGGAAGCTAAAACCGCTTTTTCTAAAAGCTTCCATTCATTCCCTGTTGGCTGTTCGTGTGCAGGTTGTTGTTTAGGCATTTCATTTTCTGGTTTTGGTGGCCAATCGGACATATAACAATCCAAACTTGAATAAAATTGCCCTCATTATATACACTGATTTATACAAAACTGTCGAAACCATTCATTTTATCTTATAATATTTTTTGTTTTTATCCACGTACACTATATCGACTCTAAAGAATGACTAAACCACAAGAACAGAACTCGACTTATCGTCTACTCCGTTTTGCAAGTAAACAACCCATTAAATTTTCACGTTTTTTTGCTAGAGGTTTAGCGGGTTTAGTCAATCTTTTAAAAATTAGTAAAAATAATGATGCTCTCAGACTAAATCTACAAATTGCTTTACCTGAACTCAGTCCAGAACAGCGCGAAATGATTGCGAAACAAGCAGTACGTAATGAACTCACTACTTATTTTGAGTTTTTTAGTATTTGGGGTTCCAGTAACCAAAAAAATATTGAACGCGTTCAAAAAGTACATGGCGAACATCTACTACACGAAGCCCTTGCTGCTAAAAAAGGTGTCGTCTTGATCGTGCCACATTTTGGGACATGGGAAATTATGAACACTTATGTTGCCCAATTTACCGAAATGACCATTATGTATAAACCAGTCAAAGATCCTGGGGCTGACTTATTTGTTCGTGAAGCACGTGGTCGGGAGGGTGCTCATCTTGTTCCTACCGATGAGTCTGGAGTTCGACAAATTTTTAAGGCGCTCAAACAAGGGGGAACAACCGTGATTCTGCCCGATCATACCCCCAAACAAGGCGGGGAAATGATTCCTTATTTTGGTTTTCCCCTAGCCTCAAGTAACCTGAGCGCCAAGCTGATTCAAAAAACCAAAGCCAAAGCTTTACTGCTGTATGCCATTCGTAATGACGATGGCTTTGACATGTACATTGAAGAAATGAGTGACGCGATTTATCAAGGTAGTGCCAATGATGGTACTTTAGTGATTCATCAAGCCATTGAGAACTTAGTCCATCGCCACCCAGAACATTACCACTGGACCTATAAACGCTTCAAAGCCAATTCGAAACTTAGGCCATTGTATAATCTGCCATTTAATGAGGCAGTGCTGCGTTTAGAGCAGTTACGTTTGGAACAACAGAATCAGCCGATTGCAACCACGGTCGAGTCTGACGCTGTGTCATCAACTCAATAAGTCCTGTAGACCTCGCAGTAAAACGTATACTACCGTGCCCTGCCGTAGTCAAAAGTGGAATATTGAGTGCTTTCAAGCGTGCTTGCGTTATTCTACTCGGATGCCCATAACGATTATGAAAACCTGCTGAAGCAACCGCCAGTTTTGGTTGATAATACTTTAAAAATGCATAAGCTGAACTATGACGACTACCGTGATGCCCCAAGATCAGGACATCAACTTTTAAGTCAGGATAATCCTGCAATAATTGAAACTCGGTTTGCCAGCCAGCATCGCCCATAATCAAAAAATTCTGATAAGGCTGTACATTTTTCACCTGTATATAAACTACACAAGATAGCTCATTTTGCTGATACGGTACTTGTGCCAATTGACTGGCTTTTGGCGATAAAATTTTGATCTCAACGTGTTCAGACCAATGCCAAATCTGCCCTTGTTTACAATAATCAAAACGAGACTTGCCAGCCACATCCAATTGCTGATTGGAATAGACTTGATTGATCGACAACTCATTTTTTAATGTGGTATAGCTTCCACTATGATCTTGATCCAAATGCGTAAGTATCAATGGATCTAATTCACTCACACCTTGTTTCGATAGAAATGGCTGAATAACCTGCTTAGCAATACTAAACTTCGTTTCATCATAGTAGCCTCCGACGTCAATCATGGCATGCTGTTGATCATCCTGCATATACACCGCCTGCCCCTGACCGACATCAAGTACAATTAATTCAAAAGGATGCTGCTTTGCACTCAGCCCAAGTAACGGAAAAACACTCAATACTACCCATGTTTTGGGTAAAGTCGACTTGGGCATAAAAATAATGCTGAGTACCACAATGAGCAAAATTATCTGCCAAACGTTAAGTGCAACCGACAACAATTTGATCGGAAGCATGGCATCTAACAAGTGGAGTATGCTCAACAAAAATAGCAATACCCAATCTGCCAACTGAAACAAAAGACTACTCAGCGGTTCAAAAACATAAAAGGTAAAAGCAGCCAAAACATCCAATGGCACAACCACTAAGCCAATCAAAGGAATGGCCACAAGGTTACTGATAGGACTAATCCAAGAGACTTGTTTAAAGAAAATGATCACCAAAGGCAAAAGTGCGACAAAGATTTTCCACTGCGACTCTATCAACAGTTTGAGCGCGAATATAAGTTGCTGTTGCCACGTTTGGGAGCGACTCAAATCAAGCCGAATGGTGGTTTGATAAATGCGTAAAAGTACAAAACATGCCCCATAGGACAGCCAAAAAGCAGCTGATAGAATCGAAAAAGGATCAAACAATAAAAGAAGTGATGCACTCAATAAGAGCAACGTCAAAGCCGAAATTTTCTGCCTGAGCCAAGCCAACGCTGTTAAACAGAAACAACTGAGTAAAGTCCGCAGTGCAGGAATCTCAAAACCAACAAAGGCACAATACAGCAATACGCAGAAACAAAATGGTAGTAACAATGCATAAGGTCGTGGGATTTTTAGAAAAATCTGTGGCCAATAACGATTCAGTATCTTTTGTAAGAGCCAGCAAAACATCACAGCAAAGATGAGTACATGCGGTCCTGAAATTGCCAACAAATGACTAATACCAAAACGTTGAAAGAATATTGTTGTTTCTTTATCTAAGAAACTTTCATCCCCTGTCAGGAGCGCTAAAATTAAGCCCTTATGACTTAAGGGCTGTATATAAATAAAGTTGCGTATCTTTAAACGCTGTCGCTCTATAGCTAACTGGAGTTGCTTGAAGATGGTTTGCTGCTTTCTTAAATGACTGGCATAGCCTAACCCGTAAATTTCTGCCTCAGATAAGGGTTGTATTTGCTTGAGTTTGAAACCAGACATAAGATTACGTTGCAGATACCACTGCTCAAGATCGAATACACCTTGCACTGCATAACTATGTGCAGGACGTATTTCCCCGGTCAGTCGGTAGTATTTCCCAAGTTCCAACACCGCTTGCTGATCCGATATCCTTTTTTGAAAACTTAACCACTGCACCGGTTGCTCGTGTCGGTTCAAGACCTGTATTTCTTGCTGAATGGTCTCACTACCCAGTTGGTTAATCTTTGCAATATAAACAATGACTTTAGTATCTTCCACTCGGGTTTCTTTATAGGCTAGACGTTGCTGCAAAGCCGATTGCGCATAATAATATCCCGCAGTTAAAAACAACATGAAATAAATTAATCCGCATATAAACTGTAAAATAAGCGCGGGTTTATGCTTAAAAAGAAAAAACTGTAAAGGTAAAAGTCCGATGACCAAAATCAATGCTGGGTAAAAAAGATGATTTAGGATGGAGACGCTCTGCCCCATTAATGCAATTCCTAAAATCCAAGCAACAGCATATAAAAGCTTCATTTTTTATTCAGTTATTGTTTTTATTGGCGCCATAATAAAGCCCACCGAAGTGGGCTTCAATAGATAGTGGCTTTATCTCATATTTTTGTCAGCACTCAGCCTAATCATTGACCCAAAGACCATCTTGCATATGCAAAATAGAATCAGCCGACTGAGCCAGTTGCTCATCATGCGTCACAATCAACATCGCCATATTGAATTCCTGACGTAAATCCATCAGCAACTCAAAAATTTTACTTGCTGTTTTCCGATCTAAATTACCTGTCGGTTCATCTGCCATCATCAAGGCAGGCTTAGCCACCAATGCTCGCGCCAAGGCAACGCGTTGACGTTCCCCACCTGAAAGCTCACCTGGTTTATGGGTTAAACGATGCGTCAATCCTACACGTTCAAGCAAGTATTCAGCCTGTTTTTGCACATCTTTAAAGTTGGTGCCTTGGCGTAACATCAGCGGCATGGCCACATTTTCTAAAGCCGTAAACTCAGGCAACAGATGATGGAACTGGTAAACAAAACCTAAGTGTTGATTACGTAAATAGCCACGCTCAGCTTCATTCAAACTGTCAAAACGACTACCCTGTAAAAAAACCTGTCCAGAGCTCGGACGGTCTAAACCGCCCAATACATGTAACAACGTACTTTTACCCGAACCACTCGACCCCACAATTGAGACAAATTCGCCTGCTTTGACTTGTAGAGAGAGACCTTTAATCACTTCAACGGTCGACTTACCATCGGTAAAGTGCTTTTCAATATTTTGTGCTTCTAAAACAATTTTACTCATAGCGTAATGCCTCCGCAGGTTGGATTTTTGCAGCACGCATTGCAGGATAAATTGTTGCAAGGAAACTTAAAATTAAAGACAGGGACACAATGGTTAATACATCTTGCCATCTTAAATACGAAGGTAAGTAATTAATAAAATAAGCATCAAATAAATGAAGCCCCATTACATTGTTTAACCAACCCACCAAGCTACTAATACTTGAAGCGAAAACAATACCGAGAATCGCACCAGATACCGTACCAATCACACCAATAATCGTACCCTGAACCATAAAAATACGAGTAATAGTTGCTGGAGAAGCCCCAAGAGTTCGTAATATAGCAATATCCGATTTTTTATCGGTGACAACCATCACTAAGGACGACACAATATTAAATGCAGCCACCAAGACAATCAGGAACAGTAATAAGCTCACCATCGCTTTTTCCATTTGGATCGCACTAAATAAGTTGCCGTGAGTATAGGTCCAATTTGAGGCATAAAAACCGCTTGGCAGATCCATGACAATTTCATCTGCCACTTTCGGCGCAACAAAAATATCATCTAGTTTCAAGCGAATACCTTGTGCGCCATCAGGTAAGCGTAGCAAAGTTGATGCATCATTGAGAGCAATGTAGCCCATCATCGAATCAACCTCAGCACCAATGCTGAAAATCCCCACAATTTTGAAACGCTTAAAACGTGGTACGACACCCGCTGGTGATGGTGTTGCCTCAGGTAAAACCAAAGTCACACTGTCATTTAAGCCTAAACCTAAGGCATCGGTCATTTGTTTGCCTAAAACAATACCAAACTCACCTTTTTTGAGCTTATCAATACCCCCTTCAACCATGTGATCTTGGATAATCGAAACCTTTTTTTCATACTCAGGTTCAATTCCCGTGACCATGATTCCAGCCACTTGGCCTTGTGCAGTCAGCATCCCCTGCAATTGAGTAAAAGGTGCCACACCCGTGACATGCTCTTTTGTTTCAATTTTTTTTGCAAGTTCGGGCCAATTTGTTAAAATTTGTGTTGAAGAAACAGTGGCTTGAGGTATCATTCCAAGTACACGAGTTTTCAATTCTCGGTCAAAACCATTCATTACAGATAACACTGTAATGAGTACTGCCACACCCAGTGTCAGACCGATCATCGAAACCAGTGCAATAAAAGAAATAAAGTGGTTGCTACGCCGTGCGCGAGTATATCTCAACCCTATATACAGCGAGATTGGTTTAAACATACCATCTAGTCCGAGGTCATAATTATGGAAAGTTTACAGCATCAAAACGTTCAAACTGAACGTCGTGTGATGTCTCGAATCGACGCGGCCTTGAGAATTAACTATCAGATTATTTCTGATGATGTTGCCCTTAATGACCCTTACGATCCTAATTTTGTTTTGCCACGCTATTTTCTACTACTCGCAGAATTAGATCAATTTGATCATGCCCTAAACTACGAATTAGAACAATTATCTGAAAAAGATCAACAAATTGCTCGAATATTATCCCTATTTAATCAAAAATTAAACCTGATCACGGGATCTTTGTACGACACGATTGTACAAACCATGTTACCTACACCTGAGCATGTCAACTTTTCAGAAAGTGGTTTAAGCTTTTACAGTGACAAGCAAATTCAAGATGGTACCTATATACATCTGACTTTGAGCCATCCTGAAAACTTCTTCCATATTGCAGCCATTGCGCAAGTGGTATATAGCAACGCAGAAGAAAATGACAAGTATCGCACGGGTGCATACTTTATTACCTTGCACCCGCAAGATCGTGCGAAACTCGCAGACTGTATTTCATTAAGCTTAGAAGATCATTAAAAAGCCAAAAACTCGGACTAGTTTGGACTTTTTAATTTTTGGGCAAGTTTTCGACTTGCCTGAAGATCTTTATAAAAATAGACAAATAAGCCAGATAGCAATACCGCTGCACCTAAGAGGACTAACATCGACAGTTTTTCGTGGTTGAGTACTGCACCAATAAATAAAGCAATCATTGGCGTCATGACTGTTGTCAATGACAACGTTGTCGGCTGAATTTTTTGTACCAAATTAAAATAACAGAACATTGCAATCAATGACGCCATAATGACGGTATAAAGTAGTGCCAAACAAGTTTTCAAATCGGGCATTTGCTGCGGTGCATACTGCCAAATAAATGGCACGATACATATTGCTGCTACGGTTGAAACCAAGATTGACCCCGTTGCTTGTGCAACAGGTTCGATATTTGCATTGACTTTTTTCACCCAGAAAATAGAGGCTGCATAAGAAAATACACTGAGTAGCATCAGCCCAATCCCAAAGGGATGCACATGCTGTGTATTTCCAGCAAGACAAATAATGGCCAATCCCACCAATGCAATACACATCCCGAGCCACTGCATTGCGCTCAAATAGGTCTTAAAGTAAAAACGTCCGATCAGCCCTGCCATAATGGGTGCTAAGCCAAACATTAAGGCAATCATGCCTGAACTAATATAATTGGTTGCGACATAGGTAAAAAACTGCGAGCCGATCAAGCTAAAAGAACCAGCTAAATAACTATGCCACGCAACTTTGTTGGTCGGGAACTGGCGCTTTAGAACCAATAACAAACAAATCGCCAAAGGTAGTGCAATAAAAAATCGCAATACCAACGCCCACAGCATATGTAAATCGGTCACACTCCACACAATCGCTAAAGGCGTTGTAGACCAAATAAAAACCAGTAATCCATAGGTTGCCATCAAATTGGCTTTAGAAGACATAATCGGCTCGATGCTAGATAGCTGTTTTACGTTTTTGCTTTTGGATGGTTTGATCTAAAGAACTGGAGAACTCTCGTTTATCTCGTTCGGAAATAGGGGGAGGACCACCTGTTTGAACACCTGCCCCACGTAAGGTATCCATAAAGTCCCGTAAATGCAGTCGCGCTTTGACATTTGCAGTGGTGTAAATTTCACCACGAGGATGAATCGCAACCCCTCCTTTTTCAATCACTTGTGCGGCAAGCGGAATATCCTGAGTAATCACAATATCGTTGGCTTGCATGCGATCAACAATTTCTTGATCAGCCGCATCTGCCCCACTCATCACCTGAATCGAATTAATACGGATGGATGGCGTAATCCCAACATTTTGGTTTGCCACGAAAGTGACTTCAAGCTGATAACGATCTGAAGCACGTAAAATCACTTCACGTAAGATTTTAGGTAATGCATCAGCATCCACCCACAGTTTAAATGGCAACACTTTGCATCCACGAACAAAAGAAACTGTCTTAGTCTAACAAACTCAGTGCGTTAGATTAATAGATAAAACCGCTCAAAATGACAGTGTTAACCATCGCCAAATACTTTTAAAGTATAATTCATCATGACTGTGGCAGGATTTAAAAGCCAAATTCAAGCCATATCTATGTGCTTTTTCATGATTCTTCAGTAAAAATATAATAAAGGACTTGAAATATAGAAATAACCCTCGATTTAATAGGGATATATCACCTCATTCAATCGTGCATATGAACAATCAAAATAGTCCAGAAATAATCACCATTGATGACCAAAACTTTGGTAGCCACGTCGAACATTGGAATTTACTCACAGATCACCCTGCACAAGATGTACCCAAATGGTTAGGTTTAGCTTTAAATGCGCCGATTATGCCAATGGGGTTGTGTCAAACTGAACAGGATATGGATGCAAACTGCTGGTTAATCCAAGGACCAAGTCAAGCTGCTGTTCAGCTTACACAAGTGATTGCAGTTGAAAATAATAAGCCTACAGCAGTAAAAACCGCATTCCCAAGTTTCAATAGCCCCTACAAAGTTCCTGTTGTGGTTGAACGTATCATCCGCTGTCAATCAAACACGCAAGCTGTTCTACGCCTAAATTTAGGCAATAACAGCATTGTGTATGCTTACGATAGTCTGTATAGCGTGAATCATGGCCAATACCAAAAAGAACAAACCTATGTTGCACAACTCAATGCATGGGCATATGAGCTAGAGGCTGTTGCAGAACATGAACAACTTGTCGTTGATGATCCCGCATCCATTAAACACCATCGCGCACTAAACGATATTTTAGCAGCAAACAATGGTATTGCCCCTGCCAACCTCCAAGAGCAAATCGACGCATGGGAACCAAAGTCAGATGACGATAAAGAACCTGTGACTGTAGATTTTTCAAAGATGGTTGCCTATTTATATGGTGAAAAGATTGGTCAGGAAGATGAAGCATGGTTTCAAGGCAATATTGTGGGTAAAACTAGCATGCAATTTATGGAGCAAGACTACACGTTGCTTGACGTTGCCTTAATTCATGAAGAAGACCAAGCTGCAACCTTGATCCGTATTGCCACTAAAAACCCAACTTATGCACAGTTCAATATTGGGCAATACATCCGTGGTAACATTTGGATTCAAGCCAATATTTATTCATCAAATCAATAATTTAAACAAAAATCCAACTCAGATTGCAAAGCAATTTGTATCAACTGAGTTGGATTTTTTTATTTTTATAGCTCACTTTTATTTTAATTTAAATTCATTTGTATAAAACTTATCCACATTTTATATTAATTCCATCTATTTTAAATTCATTTTAAAACCCATTTATCCACAGTTTTAAATTCATTATTTTTATTTAATTTATATATTCAAAACTTATGAGTTCTATGACTTTCATATAGTTAGCTCTTGCCAGAAGCAGACTTTGATATAATTTTTAGATAAAACTAAAAAAATTAATAATGATGTATAATCGGCTTTGATTATTTTTATTTAGTACTTTATTTAATCATTTTTTTATGTTAAAAATATAAACATGCAATAGGATTTAAACGATAATTAAATCGGAATAAAACTTCCATGAAAATTATGCAAGAAGAAAATATACAGCATGTTGAACATCAATTAGAAAAGCGCTATCAGCTTGATGCTTATTCGTGCATGTTCTTTGTGTTAGGCATGATGATTTCTGCCTACTTCTTACATCAATTCATTTTGTAATTGATGTGACCTTCGCAGCCCCATTCAAAGAAGCCAACGATTGTTGGTTTTTTTACGTCTAAAATAGCCAAAACAAAGTCATCTAAACTTTTTTTCTTCTACCGCGCTTAGCTGTGTGGTCTTTTATGCGCTTTATATAATATTGTTCAGTAAATATTTGCCCAAAATACTCAACAGGCTGTTCACTCATATAAACAAAACCATATTGCTCATACAATTTTTTTGCAGCCTGATATGGTTGCTCAAGCCACGTTTCCACCGCCTGAAAGTCATGTAACTCACAAAATTGCATTGCATGTGACATAAGCCGTTGACCTATGCCCTGTCCGCGCCAAATATCATCCACCATCAACCACCGAAGTTGAGCATTGGCATTGCCTAAGTTTTCTGCATCAATCGCAACACAGCCCACAATACGATTTTGATGTAAGGCAAACCAAATTTCATTACGCGCCTGATCTAAGCGACCAATAAAATCAGCTAACTCGCGTGCAAACTGAATTTCAATCACATCATGTGATGTGCTATTCATTCGATAAAACTGGCGCAACATATCAATCAGCCGGGCAACACAGCCTGTTTGATAGCCAGAGACAATTTGAATATTGGTAGTATGTATTGTAGTTGCTGAGATGCGAAAGTTTTTTAGTGTTTCAAGATACAGGGCTAAACCCTGCAAAATCAGTTGCTGTCCATGTTCATCTAAATTTTGCAATGCCACACTGATCTGACTTTGATCAGCTCTATGAATATGGTGAACTGTACTGAGCCCCTGCTCGGTTAAGCAAACTAACTTGACACGTCCATCTTCGCTACTACTGAATTCCTCAATTTCACCCGTTTGTTTTAACTTGGCTAACATTCGGCTCACACTTGATTTGTCCAAACCCAAGTGTTCCACCAAAGAAACTGCACTCAGTTGCCCTTGTTGCTCTAAACAAAGTAAACATTGCACTGACGATGATGACAATACTTGATCTAAACCATTCTGTAGACGACCATACTCACGAACCAATTGCTGAGTAGACTGACGAATGTGATCAATTGGACTAATCGGCGTTCGACTCATAACGTTAGCCAACTTTAGTGTACATATCCAGCATATTTACATACTCATAAAAACTAAACAATAGATAAAAAAATATTTTAGATATAAAAAAACCTGCGAGCCTAAACTCGCAGGTTTTTGAAAAATATTATAAAAATTAGAACAATCGATTCATACCGTTTAAAGTTGCAACCCGGTAAGCTTCCGCCATAGTTGGATAGTTGAATGTGGTTTCCACAAAATATTTGATGGTATTATTTGGACTATTCATCACAGCTTGACCAATGTGAATAATTTCCGAAGCGTTGTTACCGAAGCAATGTACACCCAGCACTTCCAAAGTTTCTCGGTGGAACAGAATTTTCAATTCACCCACCGTGTCACCCGTAATTTGTGCACGTGCCAAGTGACGGAATGAAGCCTGACCCACTTCATACGGAATTTTTTCTTCAGTTAACTCTTGTTCAGTTTTACCAATCGAAGAAATTTCTGGAATGGTATAAATCCCTGTCGGAATATCAACAACAGGTTCAACGCCTTCCTCACCGCTCATATTTGCACCCGCACAACGACCTTGGTCGTATGCAGCAGAAGCCAGTGAAGGCCAGCCAATCACATCACCTGCAGCATAAATATTTTCTACTTCGGTTTGGTACTGATCATTCACCGTAATCTGACCACGACTGTTTGGTGTAATGCCAACATTTTCCAAACCTAAGCCATCCGTATTTCCAGAGCGGCCGTTACACCATAAAATGGCATCGGCTTTAATTTTCTTACCGCTTTGCAAATGCAGTACCACGTGATCATCATAGGTTTCAAGATGATCAATCTGCTCATTATGGCGAATCAAAACACCTTGTTGGCGTAAGTGATAAGATAACGCATCTGAAATTTCATCATCAAGATAACTCAGCAGTTTGTGCTGTGTGTTAATCAAGTCAACTTTGTGATCTAGCCCAATAAAAATAGACGCATATTCACAACCAATGACACCTGCACCATAAATAATGATTTTTTGGATGGAATAATCAAGATCTAAAATTTTGTCTGAATCGAATACACGCGGATGGTTAAAATCAAGCGCCGCAGGACGATATGGACGACTACCCGTTGCAATTACGATTTGTTTACATAGGATCGTTTCTTTAATGCCTTCAGGGCTAAACACTAAAACTGTATTTTGGTCTTGGACATAAGCGCGACCATGAAAAATATCAATTTTGTTACGGTCATAAAAACGTGAATGCGTATCTACTTGTTGTTGAATCACTTTATGTGCATTTTGAAGCACTTGCTTCATGGTAAACTGACGCCAGTCGCCCATTTTTTTAAACATTGGATCACGACGATAGCGAATAATGCTCGATACCGTTTGACGTAAAGCCTTACTTGGAATGGTCCCCACGTGGGTACAGTTACCACCGAGCTGCTCACGTACATCCACAATCGCAACACGCTTGCCAGATTTGGCAAGTTTCATTGCCGCGCCTTCACCCGCAGGGCCTGAACCTAGAACGACCGCATCGTACTTAACGAAAGTTCCACCAACGACCTCTTTTTTACGTGGCATTCAACGCTCCTTCTTCAAAAAACTTATTACTTATCTTGGGCATATTATGACGTAATTGCAGGCAATTTGCTGTATTTAGCTTACATATATTAAGTGATAACCACATTTAGTAAATGAATAGTATTTCTGCCCTATCAATTCGCATTTCCGCTATACTAAGAACTGCTATTTTTAGCATCTCCCCCGTCAAAAACAGTGGAATAGTTGAATATGTCTGAAAACCGTAAACCTGAGCAGGGTATCAAACTTCGTGGCGCAGAAAAGGTCGCGCGTATACCTGTAAAAGTTATTCCTACGGTTGAAACGCCACGCAAGCCGGATTGGATTCGCGTTAAAATGGCAGCACCCGAAGAAGTGCAACGCATTAAATCAACCCTACGTGAACAAAAACTACATACCGTTTGTGAAGAAGCAGCATGTCCAAACCTACCTGAATGTTTTGGTGGGGGTACTGCAACCTTTATGATTATGGGTGACATTTGTACACGTCGTTGTCCTTTCTGCGACGTGGCACATGGTCGTCCTAACGCACTTGACGCAGACGAACCACGTCACATGGCTGAAACGATTTCAAACTTAGGTCTAAAATATGCCGTGATCACTTCTGTAGACCGTGATGACTTACTTGACGGTGGTGCACAACACTTTGTTGATTGTATTAAAGAAGCACGTGCATTAAGCCCGAATACTTTACTTGAGATTTTAGTCCCTGACTTCCGTGGTCGTATGGACATTGCGCTTCGCATTATGACCGAGTGTCCACCTGATGTTTTCAACCACAACATTGAAACGGTGCCACGTTTATACAAAGCAATGCGTCCGGGTTCAGACTACCAACACTCTTTAAATCTGTTGAAAATGTTTAAAGAATACTGCCCTGACGTTCCAACCAAATGTGGTTTGATGGTCGGTATTGGTGAAACTGAAGAAGAAGTCATTTCACTTTTAGATGACTTGCATGCACACGGCGTTGACTATGTAACGATTGGTCAGTATTTACAGCCTTCAAAAGAGCATGCGCCGATTGACCGCTTTGTTACACCAGAAGAATTTGAACGTTACACTGCACATGGTCAAAAGCTAGGCTTTAGAAATATTTGGGCAGCACCAATGGTTCGCTCAAGTTACTTCGCTGACCGTCAATACTATGGCGAACCTGTACCAGCAGTACGTCGCAAAGTAGACCCTGCGAAAAAGATTGCCGTTCAAACGATTGAAGCTTAATTTCCTGTGGTGTTAAACAGTTAAATGCAAAAATTAAAAGCCCTCATCTGAGGGCTTTTTTTATTACAGACTTCGTTCTTTATATTTTTCAATTACGTATTCATACATTTCTAACACAGTCATTGCTCAAAAAACACCCTAAGCTAATTCAAAGTCTAAAATAATTGTATTACTACACATCAGATCAAAATCATTTTATTACACCTTTTTAGTCTACGTTTTGCCCTATTTTCCGCGAAATTTTATAAAACGTATGACTCACCTCACGGTGTAAACAACGGGAGGTTTCAATGGGTTTCATTTTCGCCATTCTGCTTTTAATCTGTACCCTCTGGGCTATTTTTTATTTTGAAGTCAGTCGCCTTATTGGTGCTGCAATGGTTATTTTTGCATCCCTATTCACTGCTATTTTTATTAATCCGTGGTCACTACTTCTAGGTCTACCCTTAATTATTCTCAGCCTGATTGTGGTTATTGATCCATTACGCAAGTCCTTAATCACGCAACCTGCATATAAAGCTTTAACCAAAGCCATGCCGAGTATGAGCAGTACCGAACGCGAAGCATTGGATGCAGGCACCAGTTGGTGGGAAAAAGAACTATTTATGGGTGCGCCTGACTGGAAAAAATTTGATGGTTATGTCTACCCAACTTTGTCTGCTGAGGAGCAATCCTTCTTAGATCATGAAGTTGAACACCTTTGCGGTTTACTCAATGAATGGGAAATTCATCACCACTTAAAAGATCTTCCTGTTGAAGCATGGCAATACATCAAAGAACAAGGCTTTTTGGGTTTAATTATTCCCAAAGAATACGGCGGTCGTGCGTTTAGCTCCTTTGCCCAAAGCCGCATCATGAGCAAAATTTCTTCACGTTCACTGACTACTGCCGTCAGTTGTATGGTGCCCAACTCTCTAGGCCCAGGTGAGTTGCTTTTACATTATGGAACTGAGGAACAAAAACAACGCTATCTACCGGGACTCGCCAAAGGTGAAGAAATCCCCTGTTTTGGTTTAACCAGTCCCGAGGCTGGTTCAGACGCAGGTGCAATACCTGATACAGGCGTGGTCTGTTATGGCATGTTTGAAGGCCGAGAAATACTCGGTTTACGTATGAACTTTTCAAAACGCTGGATTACTCTAGCACCTATTGCGACTGTGATTGGTCTCGCTTTTAAACTCTATGACCCTGATGGACTCTTAGGCGATGCAAGCAAAACTGAATACGGTATCACCTGCGCCTTATTACCTGCCAGCCATGCAGGTGTCCAAGTCGGTGCACGCCATAATCCTGGTTCTCCTTTTATGAATGGAACGGTCGATGGACAAGATGTTTTTATCCCACTCGATTGGATTATTGGTGGGGTAGAAAATGCAGGTAAAGGTTGGCGCATGCTGATGGAGTGCTTAGCCGTAGGTCGCGGTATTTCCCTACCTGCGCTCTCCACTGCTTCTGCTGAAATGGCCTATTTAAGCGTCGGTGCTTTTGCCAAAGTCCGCCAACAGTTTAAAATTTCTGTGGGACATTTTGAAGGTGTGCAAGAAGCCACCAGTGATATTGCCAGCGGTGCGTATATGTTAGAAGCTTTTCGCTATATGGTGACCTGTGGTTTAAATGAAGGTGGAAAACCTGCTGTAATGACAGCTATGGCCAAATACTATGCCACTGAAACCATGCGTAAAATTGTCAATCACGGCATGGATGTCGTTGGTGGACGGGCTGTGCAAATGGGGCCACGCAATTTTTTAGCACTGAATTATCAAGCCATCCCCATTTCGATTACTGTTGAAGGGGCCAATATTTTAAGCCGTTCTTTAATGATCTTTGGTCAAGGCTCTATGCGCTGTCATCCTTATTTATATGAAGAGCTGCAACTCCTTCAAGTAGAAGATACAAAAACCGCTTTAGCGCCTTTCGACACGCTACTTTTTAAACATTTGGCTTATACCTTTAACCGAACAGCACGTTCATTCAGTTATGGCATATTCGGTGGTCCTTCAGATGCTTCCGCACAGACAGATGATTTCTCACGTCCTTTTTACAAAACCATTAACCGTTTCAGTGCCAACTTCGCTTTAACCGCAGACCTTTGTTTAGGCTTACTTGCAGGTGATATTAAGCGCAAAGAAATGCTTTCAGGGCGTTTAGCCGACATTCATGCTTATTTATTTATCGCGACTGCTATTTTGAAGTTTTATGAAAAAGGACAACGTAGTGAGGTGGAACAACAACATGCTCAATTGGCTTTAGAAAAAGCATTTGTGCAAATTCAGGATGCATTTGATGGGCTATTTGCAAACTTTCCTATACGAGCCGCAGCTTGCGTAGTCAAGTTCATCTGTTTCCCTTTTGGTCGTGTTGCCCAACAACCAAGTGACCAGTTAAAAACACAATTAGGACTTGCTATCATGGAAAATAACCCGTTCCGTGAACAACTGAAGCAGCATGTTTTTTACAATACCGATCCCGATGATGTCTTTGGGCGTATGGAAAATGCGTTCCAAGCAGCATTAAAGATTGATCCGCTGTGGACGAAGTTTAAAAAAGCAGAGTCCAAAGAACAATTTGAAGGCTTAGATTTTGAATCACATATTCAACATGCACTTGAAACAGGGTTCATCAGCTCTGAGGAAGCGGATCAATTGCTTCATTACAATGCTCAACGCTTTGATAGTATGCTCACCGATATTTTCGACCATAAACTTAAACAGACACTAGATTTAAAGAATCCCTACCACACTAAAATTTCAGATATTAGACTCTAATCGTCTTATCGGTTTTGTGGAATTGCTAAAAGATAAAAGTCCATTCACGGGCTTTTATTGTATTCATACCAAGATAAACTTAACCGTAAAGGACAGCTTTAAATCCAGTACACATTTAAACTGTAATAGAACTCTTCCACTTCCAAACGGACTTGATATCCCAATTGGGTGAGTTCTGCTGAAAAACAGCGAATATCTTGTAAAGGTAAATGTTTTGGTAGCACTGTAAATACCGCAGTATTTCCCTGTTTGGCACTTTCTTCAATCAATGAGGCCAAACGTAATTTGTAGATCTCAATATCTAAATACGCTTGGTTAGACATAATTTTTGCTTGTTCAGCATTAATAAAAGCAGCCATTCCTTTCCTCAAATTACATCATTGTATAGGCAATGAAAATAACGCAGAAACAAATACTCAATCAGATGATTTAGTAACGCCATGTAGCCTTTTCGGCTAAAAAAAATCTTCAAAATTTAATAAATTTAATATTCTTCTACCGTTGCTTTAAATCTTACTCATTTAGAGGCTCACCAAACATTACAGAAAAAATAAATAAAATTACCATCTATTTAATTTAAATAATAATTGTTATCATTTACAACACTGTTTACTAAAGCACCAACTGTCTTCCATGAATAGCACCACTCAAATTGATGCCTTGGTTCATTCGGAAAAAGTTCGTCCGAAACCAACCAAAAAGAAAAAAGTCGATACCCCCGTTAGCTACCGCCTTATGGTGTTGTACCGATTTGCTCTTGCCTTACTTGGAGGCTATCTCCTTGCAGCACTTTCTGCATTAGCCATTGCTAAAATCTTTATAGCCAATCCTGTGAATGCGGCTATGAGCGCTACACTCATTGCATTTTGTCTTAACTGTGCTGCCTTTATTTGGGTCTTTATGGTTCAAAAAACCTTAAAAGCAACGCTCGGTATTGCTGTGCCATGTATTGCACTGTATGCCCTACTCAAATTTTTAGGATAGTTTTTCAATGCGTGTTGATCAAAAAGCGGAAGGACCGCGCCAATCCATGTCATGGTTGCATACATGGGCCAGTCTCATTTTAGGGTGGCTGCTGTATGCAATTTTTGTGACTGGAACACTCAGTTTTTTCCAAAATGAAATTTCTACTTGGATGAAACCTGAAACCCATCAATCTATCCCTGCGCAGTCTCAAGTACAACAAATGCAGGTCGCACTCAACTATTTACAAAAAAACCACCCTGATGCAGGCAGTTGGAACATTCAACTACCCAACTCACGGCAAACTACGACTGAAGTAACTATTCGTGCCGTTGGCGAAGACCCGAAAGCACGTCGTGGTGGGACACGGATCACCTTAGACAGTGCCACTGGTGAAGTGATTGAACCACGAGATACACGTGGTGGTGGGTTCCTGTACCGTTTCCATTTTGAATTATACGGTTTACCGCGTCTGTGGACACGTTGGTTGGTCGGGATTGCCACCATGTTCATGTTGGTTGCAATTGTTAGCGGTATCATCACCCATAAAAAAATCTTTAAGGACTTCTTTACCTTTCGCTCAGGCAAAGGTCAGCGTTCATGGCTGGATGCACACAATGCAACCGCTGTTTTTGCATTGCCTTTTCATCTAATGATTACTTTTAGTGGCTTACTACTGCTCATGTTTATGTTCATGCCTTGGGGAATTAACCAAGCGTATGAAAATAGACAACAGTTCTTACGTGACCAACAGGCCAGCATGATTGAGCAGCCCCAAAAAGCTGAAGATCAGCAGCGCGAAGGTCGAGGTCAACGCGAAGGCGAAAGAGCGGATCGTGGAGAGCGCGGACAGCAACGTGGTGAACATGCTCAAGGTCGTGGTGGCGAACATCCACAACCTGTACTCCATCCTGCACCACTGACAGACCTAGCGCCGATTATGGTGACAGTACAACAGCAGTGGAAAGACAATCCAATTGCTTCGATTAACATTATTTCACCCAATACAGACCAAGCCAAAATTGAGTTCCGTGCCTTGCGTGCTGAAAGTGTCGCGCATCGCAATGTCTATGCAACACTCAACTACAATGGGGTCACGGGTCAAGATGAAACGGATAAAAATATACGGATAAAAAACCCATCTATTCCAAGTGGTATCTATAACGTGGTCACCGTCTTACACGAAGCTCGCGGCGTCGATTTGGCTCTTCGTTGGTTGCTATTCTGTTCGGGCATTTTAGGCACGCTCATGGTCGCTACAGGTCTGATTCTTTGGTGTGTAAAACGCGCACCCCAACAGCAAAAACAAGGCTACAAATCGTTTGGTTTCCAACTGGTTGAAGTCCTGAATATTGCAGCCATTATTGGTTTACCTTTGGCCTGCGCGGCATATTTTTATGCCAACCGCTTCATCCCTGCAGATGTAGAAATGCGTCTAAACTGGGAGATTCGTAGCTTCTTTACGGTATGGTTACTCACGCTAATTTATGCCATTTTCCGTTCCCATCGCCAAGCATGGTTAGACTTACTGATATTGGCAATACTCGCTTTCGCCCTGTTACCAGTGGTCAACTTGATGACAGGTGGCCAAGCTTTATGGAACAGCATTGCGCAGGGTCAGTGGATGATTGCATCGGTTGACCTAGCCATGTGGGTAATGGCAGTGATCTTCTATTTCGCTTATAACAAAGTTAAAAAGCATCAAGGTTTGCCGAATAAAAAAGTGAAAGCACCTGTTCAGGAGGCCAAAGCATGATTTGGTTTCTAATGATATGGGCTTTAGCAACCCTAGGTTTTTTTGCTCTTGCCAGCAGTATGTCTAAACATCAAAAGCAAATCTTTAGCAAAGAATTGACACTTCAGCAAACCCGCTTAGCAACCACTATAGGTTGGTTACTCCTCATTGTTTCTTTATTCATTTGCTTAACGCAAGGACACTGGAGCACTGAAATCAGTTATTGGGTTGGCGTGATTAGCTTCGCGGCGTTGTTTGTTGGACTTTGCTTGAGTTATTTTGAGCAAAAAATTAGGAATATCGCTGTTTCAGTTTTACTCATATTTATATCCAGTCTAACTTTGCACCTGATCTAAGCCTAAAAGCCAATCTTCGGATTGGCTTTTTCACTTGAAAGCATTAGGCTATCCACAGTTTAAATCTTTGGTTATTTCTATGCCTAAATCTCCTAAAATTCCTGCTGAATTGGTCAACCTTGCAACAACGGGTAATAGTGACGCTCAATTTGAACTTGCTGAACTGTATATGCAAAGTGAAAATGAAGATGACATTACCCTTGCAGAAGAATGGGCACTCAAAGCAGCAGCATTGGGTCATGTAGAAGCCATGTATTGGCTCGGTGAAGGTTATGCTTTTTATGCCAAAGAACTTCGTGAAGAAGACCCAAGCGAAGCAGAAACCTACTTTGGACATGCACATCACTGGTTAAAACAAGCTGCTGAACTGAAACACCCTACTGCAATATTAGAGTTGGCTGGTTTTTACCGTCGGGGCGATGTGGTTGAAAAAGATGTCACTAAGTCAATTGAGCTGGTACAACAAGCAGCGGAAATGGGTGAAGCTCAAGCCATGCGTGATTTGGCTTTCATTTATGAAAATGCACTAGGTATTGATGCGGATGAGGAAAAAGCCAAATACTGGCATGACAAGGCGGATGCCGCAGAGCAAGAATAAAAGCAAAAGCCCATCCTTTGATGGGCTTTTTACTACTTAAAACTTACGCACAAAAATAATATCTAAATCCTGCTTAGGCACAAAATTCTTTTCTGTCATTTGAAATTGTGTCGAACTGATCTTTTTCACCTGACCATTCCAACAAAATGAAACCAACTCATTGGGATCACGCTCAATCGTCAGTTTAAAATTTTGAATCGGTTTCGCCCAATTTGCGCCCGTTTTCAAGATATAACCCAACGCCTGATAAGGTGCATATTGTGATTTGGCTTTTTTCAAACCTGCTTTGAAGCTTTGATCCATACAATAAGTCTTTTCATCCTCTTCAGGATATAAAGAGACCGAACCACCGACCAATGGTGCATATTCATGCTGAATACGGGTCATGCTGTTCGCTTTAAAATTTTGTTTCCAACTATAAATAACCTGAGACTGCCAGCGAATGAGATCTTCATCTTGAATTTTTAGTAGTTTTTGCACTCTTGGATTTTTACAAGTTTGAATTTTTTGCTGAATAGAAGTACTTATATCGGCATTTTCACCTTTCCACGGCTGGATCAACTCTTGCTGCGTGAGACTGCAAGCCATAAGCTCATTCGTTACATCGGCTTGAAAGTCTCCATCATGAACATATTCTTGTTCATTACTCGGTAAAAAAGCCCGTACATGCACCTGAGGCTGAATACGCTGACCATTAACTTGAATTTTAAAACTATCAATTAAACCTGTGGCATCGGCATAATCATAGTCCATGTAATTTTGAACTTTCGGCAAGGGAAATAAAATAATCTCGTTTACCAAATGTTTACTTAAATTTTTAAACTCATAATCGACAATGATTCGCTTTTTACTGATAAATAAGTTTTCACTATACATTTGAATATCTTTATTTTTCAGATATTGCACACCGCCTGTTGCGACAAAACCCGTACTGTCATTTGCACTCACGTGCATAGACATAAATACGAATAACCCTATTATTTTTTTCATTTTAATCTTCTTTTTTAAGGTTTAATGTTCTGCATGAGTCTCAAAGTTTGCATTCTCGATCATGATCACCTGACGACAAATGCCTTCGGCTTTTCGTTGTTGTTCAAATACAGATGCTGGCATAGCATCAAAACTGTCAAAGAAACAGATTTCTTGTTCATCTATAGAATAAACCAGTGAATGGTTTCCGACGCCTTCTAAAGTATCGTAATACACAATAATAAAGTTATTCTGTTCAAACGCCTGCTGAATGTGTTGATAATTGATTGCAGGCGAAATAGGTAACTTTAACTGTTCAGCTTCGGCATAACTCAGTTTTTCTTGTTCTTGAAGATCAGGGTCTTCATCGGTATAGAAATGCACATTGAAACCAAACTTTTTTAAGCCTACAGCCAAGCCTATCGTTGTGGTGCCAAACGTTGCATCATAAGCACAGACATCAATCAATTGTTCAATCTCTGCATCTATACCTAAATGTTGCAGCATCATCCATACTGCATAGATACCGCCATTGGCTTCAAGGTTCATTAAGGATTCAGGGATATTCACGGTCATAACACAATTCAAAAAAGATGATTGTGTTGATAATAAACAAAACATCGTTGGAACTGAATAAAATTACAATCTAATTCCTTTCTTGGTTAATGCTGTTTGGAGTATTTCATCATGATCATAAGGAATCAGTGATCTAAAAAGATTTATTTCATCTTCATACAGTAAACCAGCAATTCGATCCACCTGATGATCAAGATAAAAGCCTAAAACCTTGCACCATAAAACTTCATGACCTAAAAAAATATCTACGTGATTTCTTGATAAATCAGGCAGAAAGCTTGCCCACTCATCTTTAAATGGTAGTTGTAAAACAATATCTTTTAATTTAACAATTATTTGTGGTTGATCCGTTAATAAATACCAAATGTTTAAAATTTCGTCTTTATTCAAAATTTGATTTACTTGATATAAACGATCTTGTATATACTCACCTAACCAAACCCAAATTTTATCAACATCATTTTCTTTAGATAAAATTCTTCGTACAGTAATTAAAACTTGCTCAGCAATAAATTGATTTTCAAATCGCTGTAAATTTCGCAGTGACTGAGTTGCATCTTCATGATATTCAAAATAAATACTGTAGATGTATAGGTCTGTTAAGTCTTGAATAAGTTGCTTATCATTATGATCCAGAGCATATTGCAATATACTAAAGAATTCTTTACGAATTTCTCTAAATTCCGCAAACTCTAAACAATCATTCGACAAAAATCCCTTCCAAGCTGAGAGCTTAATCTTCTTTTTTTCTGAAAAAAGATATGGCAATAACTCTTTTTGAGCGAACAAGGAATTTCTACCCTTAATGAATGAGTAAAAATTCAACAGCCTGATAAGTGCATAACCATTTTCATCTTTATCAATCAATAACTTTATAAATATTTCACAACTTTTTTGTACTTCCTCATCATCTTTAGAAAGCTCATATAGTTTAATAATAAAGCAAGCAAGTGAGCCATTCACACTATTTAGACTTTCAGTAAAACCATCAATATTATCTGGTGCAAAAGATTCATGACCATCATTCAAATCTAGTATCTTTTTGGCGGTATTTACCCAAGATAAATATTGAATTGTATCGCTTTGGTAGTAAACAACCTCATAAATATCACTTAAAAATTGAGAAATAGCATAAATTTGACTTCTATCCTGCCGAATAATCACCTGCTGACAAATCGCAATAAATTTTTCGTGTATACCTTTATCGAATTGCCAATCTTTCGCCTTTCTTATAATTTTTTCTACAATTGGATGCTCAGGCATAATTTGTACCGTAAATTTCAAAAATTCTAATATCCATTGAATATTTGTATTTGCAATTTCACTCCACAAACCTTTGTAACTTAATTGATTAGGTCCGCTAAAATTATTACTAAGGTTATATTCCAGTAAAGCTAAGTACCAAATATAATCATTTCTTTTTTCAATTTCTTCCATTGTAAAAGGCGAGCTATATGTCACTCTATATACACCTGATGAACGCCATGATAAATATGGTTTATCTTTTAACCTAAAACCAGGAATTAGTATTTTTAGCTGATCATATTCTTGCTTTATTAAGTTACAACTTGGTGAAAATTTATAAATCCAAGAAAAATATTTTAATTTTTCATAATTTTCAAATTCCACATTACTTTTAATCTTATTAATTATTTCGACTCTGCGAGCCGCAGACAATTTACTGTAATTCAACTCAAAAAACTTAAAAAACTCAGACCTGTATTCAATATCAAACCAATCAAATTTCAAACTGATTAAACTATAAATAAAATCAGCACTAGATGAGCAATGATAGCTCATCAAATAAATCCCCAAGCGATTTAATAAAACACTCTCGGAGTTAATGCATTTTTTCATATATTGATCCAGAAAAAATACATTTAGCTTGTTTTCAGAAATCAATAAAACAACACTATCAACAAGATGAAAAATTAAATCAGTATGACGTTTAGACTTTTCCCAAATTTCTTGTTTCCGTATAAATCGGTATTTATTACCACCTTCCCAAAGCTGAATATACTTTTCATACTCACTTAATTTGTCAAAAAACACTTCAAGTGTAGTTTCATAAAATCTTTCGTTTTCTTTGACTATTTTTACTAAGACATCAACATCATATCGTTCTATCCCAAACCTAACTTTAGGTTTAATCTCTATCTTAAGATAAGCACTGAATGCTCTTGTGAACTCAGTAACCAGGTCAAAGCTAACTAATTTTTTAAGCACCCATGAAATTACGCCATTCCATAAACCACTTTCTTGATAAAGACTACTCTCCAAAAACAGAAACCACTTCAAATAACAATTCTTATCTTGCAGATCATCCAATGTTCTAAAAAACACCCAAAGCAAATTTTTATTGCTCTTTAAAGCTGGATATTTTTGTAATAAATCCATTAATTCATTTGTATGAGTCTCCAAACTGCCTCTCAACCAATGAAATAAATCATCTTCATGCTTCATCAATATATCAAATAGTGACTGATCTTCTTTAATTTTAAACAACCAAACTTCAGGGCGTGCTAATCTATAAAAATGCTTATAACTATCATTTGAGCCTAAGAAGTACTTTATATAGTTTAAATCATCTTCGTATTGCTTCTGTTCATACTCAACAACTTTAGAACAAATAAACTTCCCATAATCAGAAAAACCTAAATTTAAAAAATGTGCAATTTTTTCTACTGCTTCAGGTAATTGCAGATGTGTTCCATTTTCTTTTTGATAAATCAAAGGCTCAATCCCTAAAGACGTCCAGTGATTGACTTGCTGAGTATTTCCATCTTCAATATTTGCAAATGCGTAGAGTCTAGATGCTCTATTCTTAGGTAAAGATCGAGTTAAATATTTTAAAATTGTGTCATTATAAGAATAACCAATAAATATAAAATCGTAATTTAAAAAGGCATCTGTTAATAATCTCTTCGCCCAACTCTCAGAAAGATATGCTCTACCGAAGTCAGAATCTGATAAGACCATTGAACTAGGGTCAGTTACATTACCGTGTAAATAAATAACTCCCTCAATATTGCTTCCTAATGGAAAAACGGGCGCATTAAATTTTTTGATTACACCATCAGGATTCAGGTTAAAGAATGCCTTTTCAAATAAAAGGTCAAAGTTCGTAGTAATAACACGAGTTTTTTTTGGAAATAGTTTAAGGATATCATGATGAAGCTGCGTCGGTTGTGGCGAGTTTTGATTTAAAACACGAATACATTGTTCATGAATTCTTACCCCTTGATCAAAACCTTCTCCGAGCTTCTGATCTGGATTATCAAATTTCTCATTATCATCTAAGTTCAATATTTTACGAGTTAAAGTAACAAAATCAGGTAAGTTGGCTGGCGTTGCCATTGAAACTCCTGCCCCAGCAAAGACAATTACCCTATTGTGTTTAAGCGAATCAATTAAAGTTGCTGGTATTTCAACATTGCCAAATTTCATAATGACTAAAACTCATTAACTTTATAAAAATTATACGGTTTTATAATGTACAAATAGCAATTGGAACTCAAGTGATTTCCAAGTACAATACTTCGCTAGTCGAGGGATGCTGCGACTTTTTCACAGGTACATAAATGTGAAATCGCTAGGCTCGACGATCCGGTTCAAATCCCTTTTGAATCAACAACGGCATCCGCGAACTGAATGATCAATTTTTTATATTAGGAGATCGTGATGAACGCGGTTACTGCTTCATTTACAGATTACAAAGTTGCTGATATTTCACTCGCTGACTACGGCCGTAAAGAAATCAAACTTGCTGAAGCAGAAATGCCAGCACTTATGGGCCTACGTAAGCGCTATGCTGCTGCAAAACCACTTGCTGGCGCAAAAATCCTTGGTTGTATCCACATGACCATTCAAACTGCGGTTCTTATTGAAACTCTAGTTGAATTAGGTGCAGAAGTTCGTTGGACATCTTGTAACATCTTCTCTACTCAAGACCATGCTGCTGCGGCAATTGCGGCTTCTGGTGTTCCAGTATTTGCTTGGAAAGGCGAAACTGAAGAAGAATATGTATGGTGTTTAGAACAACAAATCAATGTGAATGGTACGCCTTGGGATGCCAACATGATTTTGGATGATGGCGGTGACTTAACTGCTCTTATTCATGAAAAATATCCAAATGTATTGGCTAAAATTCACGGTATTACTGAAGAAACCACCACAGGTGTTCAACGTCTACTTGAAATGTGGAAAGACGGTTCTCTTAAAGTTCCTGCGATCAACGTCAACGATTCAGTAACGAAATCTAAAAACGACAACAAATACGGTTGCCGCCACTCACTAAACGATGCAATTAAACGTGGTACAGATATGCTTTTATCTGGCCGTCGTGCACTTGTCATCGGTTACGGTGACGTAGGTAAAGGTTCTGCTCAATCTCTTCGTCAAGAAGGCATGATTGTACGTGTAACTGAAGTTGATCCAATCTGTGCAATGCAAGCATGCATGGACGGCTTTGAGGTTGTTGCTCCGTACAAAAACGGCGTTCAAACGGGTAAAAAAGAAGACATCAACCTTGACCTTCTTCAAAATACTGACTTGATCGTAACGACAACGGGTAACTACCACGTATGTGACGCGGCAATGTTAGATACATTAAAAGCAGGCGCAGTAGTGTGTAACATCGGTCACTTTGATACTGAAATCGACACCAACTACTTACGTGGTTACAAATGGGTTGAAGTGAAGCCACAAGTACACCAAGTATATCGTTCTGAAAATGACAGCGATTACTTAATCCTGCTTTCTGAAGGTCGTTTAGTAAACCTTGGTAACGCAACTGGTCACCCATCACGTGTTATGGATGGTTCTTTTGCTAACCAAGTCTTAGGTCAAATGCACTTATTCGCGGAAAAATTTGCGGATCTTGCAGAAGATCAAAAACAAGCAGCAATCCGTGTAGAACTCCTTCCTAAGAAATTAGATGAAGAAGTTGCTGCGGCAATGGTTGCAGGTTTTGGCGGTGCGTTAACAACTTTGACTCAAGTACAAGCAGATTACTTAGGTGTTCAAGTTGAAGGCCCATTCAAATCAGACGCTTATAAATACTAAGTTTTATATTTCCCCTCATCCTAGCCTTCTCCCAATGAGAGAAGGGACTTTTCATTATTAATTCAATTTATAGTGAAAGTCCCCCTCTCCTGTAAAGCGAGTTTTAAGCACTGCTTTAAAGCTACGCGCAAGAGTGGGCTAGGAAGAGGTCTAAATAAAAAGCATTTATAAAAAGGATTTGAACATGTCGAAACACATTCCTATTTCTTTTGAGTTTTTCCCGACCAAAACGGATGCGGGCGCAGAGAAGCTCAAAGTCGTACATCAAGAACTACAACTCTTAAATCCAGAGTTTTTCTCAATTACTTATGGTGCAGGCGGTTCAACTCGTGAACGTACCTTAGCAGCCATTGCTGAATTTAATGGTAAAGGCACACCTGTTGCCCCTCACCTGTCTTGTATTGGTGATGACAAAGCACGTATTGCTGAGTTACTCGACATTTATAAAGATCAAGGTATTGACCGTATTGTCGCGTTGCGCGGTGACTTGCCTTCAGGTCAAGTTGGCCTAGGCGAATTGCCTTATGCTTCGGATTTGGTACGTTTTATTCGTGAACATTCGGCCGATCATTTCAAAATTGAGGTTGCTGCGTATCCTGAAATGCACCCTCAAGCAGATAGCTTTGACCAAGACATTCAACGCTTTTGCGACAAAGCCAATGCTGGTGCGAATGCCGCACTGACTCAGTTCTTCTTTAATCCAGATGCCTACTTCTACTTTGTAGATCGCATTCAAAAAGAAGGCGTGAATATTCCTGTAGCACCAGGCATTATGCCAATTATCAATGCCAGCAACTTAATTCGCTTTGCAGATGGTACAGGCGCTGAGATTCCACGTTGGATTCGTAAGCAACTGGCAACCTATGGTGACGATACCGCAAGCATTAAAGCATTTGGTCATGAAGTGGTTGTAAAACTATGTGAACGCTTAATTGCTGGTGGTGCACCAAGTTTGCATTTCTACACCATGAACACCACTGATCCTACCCGTCAACTTGTACTAGACCTCGGTTTAGCATAAGGATTTAAACCAGATTCACCCTATTTGAGAGTAAAACCGAATGCCTCGTTTTTTTATGGAAGCAGAACTCAATGTTGATCACACTGTCGAACTGACTGAAACGGTGTTTCATCATTGGGTCAAAGTTTTACGCGCTCAAGTCGGTGAAACGGCTACCTTGTTTAATGGACAAGGTGGCGAGTATGAAGTGACCTTAAGTGACGTTGCCAAAAAGTCAGCCTCAGTTCGGGTCACTGCTTTCAACCCAACCAATCGCACACCTGCGTTCAAAACTTTACTCGGTCAGGTCATGAGTAAAGGTGACCGTATGGACTATGTCATTCAAAAAGCGGTTGAATTGGGCGTTTCGGAGATTCAACTCTTAACATCTGAACGTTGCGAAATGCGTTTGAAATATGATCGTGACCAAAAGAAGATTGATCATTGGCAAGGTATTGCCATAGCGGCTTGTGAACAATGTGGCATGAACCTTGTTCCCACTATTCATGCTCCGGTCGGCTTAGAAAAATGGCTCGCGACAGAGTTACCAACAACTCGACTTGTGCTTGCACCAAACAAAGAAGAACTCGACGTTTTGGCAGAAGCGACCCCGAACATTGCGTTACTGATTGGCCCTGAAGGTGGTTTAAGTGAGGCTGAAATTACGACAGCCAATGACCACGGATTTATAAACTGGTGTATAGGCGAACGGGTGTTACGTACAGAGACTGCGCCAGTTGTCGCTTTAGCGATTCTAAATTACAAATTTAGTGATTTAAATCACATAAACGGTTGAGTCATCCTTTAGTTCTGTTAATATATTGCTTATTATGTACAACAATATTACCCTTGACTTATATCAAAACATAACTTGAGTTTATTTTTGTACTGTGTTTTTTTAACTTGAAAAACTCACAACTGAACATTTTTAGGTCATAAAAAAAATAAGGTTTCGCGATTCATGCCAGATATTTCTACAGAAAATCTTGATCGGCACTTGCAGACTGCGCAGATATCGCACTCCATTAGCCATATTCGTTTTCTTATTAGTAGCTTACTGATTCTTAATTTTTATATTTTCTGTACATATCACTATAATTTTTCTCAAGATTCTTTTTATTTTAACCTTTGGTTTTTCATTTCTGAGTTTATTTTGAGTATTTTATGGGTGATTAGCACAGTCTATTTCAAGCCAAGTAACTATTCAACTCATCCTGCACATCGTTGGATTCAAGGTGTTTGCTTAACCGTCGGCTGTCTAGTTGCGACTGGTGTTGTATGTATTTATTATTATCTACCCCAACAATCAGGTGATTTTAGTTTTGTTGACGCATTGGTTTTATCTGCACTTTTGGTCATTGTTACACAAACAGTCTGCTTAACCTATTTAACCCAGCGAATTAATTATTTCTGTCTAGTCTTTATTCCATCAATTACGCCCTATATCTTCTCTCAATTCATTTACTTTGATAACAATCACAATATTTTTCACCTTACCGTCAATTTTATTTTGATTGTGATATTACTCTGTGCCAATGCAACAAATCGTATCAATCAGCATTCCTCGCGCCTCTCTATTAAAAACCGCGAACTGAAAAAAGAAGCTGAAATGCAAGTGGCATGGACCGATGATCTTTGTAAACAATTACAAACAGAAGTGAATAAATCCAAGGAAATAGAGCAACAACTGCAACTGAATAATCAGTTACTGGAACAAAAAGTACGTGAGCGTACTTTTGACATAAATGAAATCAATAAAGATTTAAAAAACAAACAAGAAAACCTTTCTCTTGCACATAAAATTGCAGGTATTCGCCCTTGGGATTGGAATATTAAAGATCGTTTGATTTCACTAACCAATCACAAACAAGAAAAAGTCGTTAAAAACTCCACAGAACATCAAAACCAACTACAGTTTTTGATTCATCCAGATGACATTACATTATTTAAGTCGTCTATGAAAAGTCATTTACGGGGTCATTCAGATCGCTATGAAGCCACTTACCGTGTGCAACATAACAATGGGAAATGGTATTGGGTACATGACACTGGTCGTGTCATTTCCCGAGATCCTATGACACAAAAGCCTTTACAAATGGTGGGTATTCGACGTGATATTCAACATGAAAAAAGTAATCAGGAACGTTTACGACTCGCAGCAAGCGTACTTGAACAAGCAGAACAAGGTATTTTCATTCTTGATGAAGACCTGCGTTATATCGACGTAAACCCATTCTTTGAGCGTCTCACTGGGTTTAATGCCGCGCACATAAATGGTAAACATCTATTTGATATTGTGGCCAACTATAAGTCACATCAACGCACCACTCACAACCAAATCATTGCTCAGCTTTTGAAAAAAGGTGAATACGATGGTGAACTAGACGAAAAGTTTCTTTCAGGCAAAGAACTGTGTATTTGGATGCATCTAAATGCCATCACTGATGATCAAGATCGTGTGACCCATTATATTGGGATTGTGTCTGATTTAACTGAGCGTAAACTGCAAGAACAACGCCTTTCTTATTTAGAAAACTACGACACATTAACGGACTTACCTAACCGTTTTTATTATAACTATCAACTGCATCAGTATCTCGTCTCTCAAAAAGACAGTATTAAACAACTGGCAATTATTCGTCTCAATATTGACCGTTTCCGACCATTGAATGAGTTTTTAAGCAACAATGGTGGAGATGAATTACTCCGTCAAGTTGCACAACGCCTTCGTTTAACCAATGCAGAAGCTCTAGTTGTTGCTCACTTAAACGGCGATGATTTTGCTATTGTCTATGAAATTTCACATATTCGGCCATCTATTCAACAGCATATTGAGCGAATTCATAAAGCGTTTAGCTTACCTTTTGACATCTTTGGTCAGGAACATATCATTACGCTTTCAATGGGAATTTCTCAATACCCTGAACACGGTCGCCAACTTGACTACTTAAATAACTGTGCAGAACAAGCATTGACCGAGGCAAAACGCCTTGGTGGCAATACAACCAAGTTTTATACTTTGAGTAATACAGTTGCTTTAGAAGAAGGGATTTATTTAGAACGTGATTTAAGGCTGGCAATACAAAACAATGAGTTGGTAGTCTATTATCAACCAAAAATCAATTTTCACGATCAAAAAATTTATGGTTTTGAAGCGCTAGTACGTTGGAATCATCCATCCAAAGGTATAGTTCCCCCTGGACTGTTCATTCCTATGGCGGAAAAAACCAGTCTGATTTCGGATATTGGGCGCATTGTCATCCTACAAACCGCAAAACAGATTCAAGAATGGAATAAACTTGGTTTCGAGGACATTTGTGTCTCTGTCAATGTGGTTGCACAACAGTTACAACGTGGTCAACTTCTCAAAGATTTGGATGAAGCGCTTCACCTTTATGGAATCAAAGGCAGTAGCCTAGAGTTAGAAATAACCGAATCCACCTTAGTAGAAAACTCTGTTGAAGTTAAAAATTTACTTGAGACCATCAAATCACGTGGCATCCACATTTCTTTGGATGATTTCGGTACTGGCTACTCATCCCTGTCCTATCTGACTGACTTCCCAATCGACACTTTAAAAATTGATCGCACATTTATTTCAAAAATTGGGCACAGCAAACAAGAAGCGATTGTCAGTGCCATGATTGCAATGGGGAAAGCCATGGGCATGACTGTCGTAGCTGAAGGTATCGAAACTGAGCAGCAACTAAACTACTTACAAAACCTTGAATGCGATATCGCTCAAGGTTACTTATTTTCCAAACCACTTGCCCAGCGTGACGCAACTCAGTATCTCAAAGATAACCTCGAACTGCCCGCTTATACATACTTAATATAAATCAGGTGGTTTTAGCTCTAAGTTTGACTTAAAAAGCATCAGCTATCACTGGGATATGCCAGCAACTAATGGTATATTCGGTCTTGTCTACTAAAAAACCACCAGCTCCGCTGGCTAACCCACGCTACAAAGAGATTCAGATGGACGATCAATCATTAAAACAGCAAGCTTTGTATTATCACGAATTTCCAACTCCAGGGAAAATCAGCGTTACACCAAGCAAGCAGCTGGTCAACCAACGTGACTTAGCTTTAGCTTATTCACCAGGTGTTGCTGCACCATGTTTAGAGATTGAACGCGACCCGTCTACTGCTGCGCTTTACACAGCGCGTGGTAACTTAGTTGCTGTGGTCAGTAACGGTACAGCCGTACTTGGCCTAGGCAACATTGGTCCTTTAGCGTCTAAACCTGTTATGGAAGGTAAAGGCGTACTGTTTAAGAAATTTGCTGGTGTTGACGTTTTTGACATCGAAATTGCAGAAAATGATCCTGACAAAATCGTGGACATTGTTGCTGCATTAGAACCGACTTTTGGCGGTATTAACCTTGAAGATATCAAGGCGCCAGAGTGTTTCTATATCGAGCAAAAACTACGTGAACGCATGAACATTCCTGTGTTCCACGACGACCAACATGGTACTTCTATTATTGTTGGTTCTGCTTTGCTGAACGCTTTACAGTTAAATGGCAAAAAAATTGAGGAAATCAAGATCGTTGCTTCAGGCGCAGGCGCTGCTGCATTGTCTTGTTTAGATCTTCTTTGTGCAATTGGTGCGAAGAAAGAAAATATTATTGTAGCTGACTCTCGCGGTCTGCTTACCACTAAGCGTGAAGGCTTAGACGAGTCTAAAAAGCGTTATGTACAAGACATCGACGGCACTCAACTGGCTGACGTGATTGCAGACGCAGACATGTTCCTTGGGTTATCTGCTGCAGGTATCTTAACCAAAGAAATGGTTAAGCTCATGGCAAAAGATCCAATTATCTTTGCACTTGCAAACCCAGATCCAGAAATTCTACCTGAACATGCTCACGAAGTTCGTGATGATGTCATCATGGCAACAGGTCGTTCAGACTATCCAAACCAAGTAAATAACGCACTTTGCTTCCCTTACATTTTCCGTGGTGCCCTTGATGTAGGTGCAACGACGATTAATGAAGAGATGAAAATCGCGTGTGTATATGCGATTGCGCGTATGGCACACATTGAAGCAGATGCGGCATCTTATGGTGAAAAATCAGCATCATTTGGTCGTGACTACCTTATTCCACGTCCACTCGATCAACGTCTGATTTTGGAAATTGCACCAGCTGTTGCACAAGCAGCAATGGACTCTGGTGTGGCTGATCGCCCAATTCAAGACTTCTCTGCTTACCGTCAACGTCTGTCTGAGTTTGTTTACAACTCTGCGTTCATGATGAAGCCTATTTTTGCTCAGGCAAAATCTGACCCAAAACGTATTGCTTATGCAGAAGGTGAAGACCTACGTGTACTTCGTGCAGTACAAATTGCAGTTGATGAAGATCTTGCAAAACCAATTTTAGTCGGTCGTACGGCAGTTATTGAAGCGAACATCAAAAAGTTAGGCTTACGTCTTGAACATGGTGTGAACATCACGATTGTGGATCAAGAAAAAAATCCTGACTACGAACTGTTTGCAGATGACTACTACACACTCATGCAGCGTAAAGGTGTAACACCTGAATATGCGCAACGTGAAGCACGTCGTCGTTCAACCTTGATCGCGTCGATGTTGGTGAAACATGGTAAAGCAGACGGTATGTTATGTGGTACATATTCAAGCTACGACATTCACTTAGATTTCGTTAAAAACATCATTGGTAAAAAAGAAGGTCACAACTCTTTCTTTACGCTGAATGCTTTAATGCTTGAAGACCGTAACCTGTTCATTGCTGACACTTACATCAATCGTAATCCAACGGCTGAACAGCTGGCTGAAATGACTATTTTAGCTGCTGAAGAAGTGCGCCGTTTTGGCATGACACCACGTGTTGCGCTACTTTCTCACTCAAGCTTCGGTTCAGATCAAACTGATGCAAGCGCACAAAAAATGCGTAAAGTGTTTGAGATTTTAACGCAAATTGCGCCAGAACTTGAAGTTGAAGGTGAAATGCATGCAGACGCAGCATTGGATGAAAACATCCGTAGCTTTGCATACTCAAACTCACGCTTCAAAGGTTCTGCGAACCTACTGATCATGCCGAACTTGGATGCAGCCAACATTTCATTTAACCTGTTAAAAGCAACTTCAGGCAATAATGTTACTATTGGTCCTATCCTATTAGGTGCAGCTAAGCCAGTTCATATTTTGACACCGACAGCAACAACACGTCGTTTGGTCAACATGACAGCGCTGACTGTAGCCGAAGTTCAAGAAGCTGAGAAAAACGCTATCTAATCACTTGTTGAGATAGTCTCGTCTTGTGACTTGAGAAAACCTCTATTCTGTAGCATGATGGCTGCAAGAATAGAGGTTTTTTCATGCAAGTTTATTTAGTAGGCGGTGCGGTCCGAGATCAGCTTCTGGGTCATCCCTATCACGAAAAAGATTATGTAGTTGTCGGTGCAACGCCTGAACAACTGCTTGCCCAAGGTTTCCAACCTGTAGGTAAAGATTTTCCTGTTTTTTTACATCCTGAAACCAAAGATGAATATGCGCTTGCCCGTACTGAACGTAAGTCAGGACAGGGATATCATGGCTTTGAGTTTTATACCGATAGTTCCGTCACCCTAGAACAAGATTTAATTCGACGCGACCTTACCATTAATGCCATCGCTATGGATGATGACGGCACACTATATGACCCCTATGGCGGTCAGCGAGACCTAGAACGACGTATTTTACGGCATGTTTCCGATGCTTTTGTAGAAGACCCACTGCGCGTCCTACGTATTGCTCGATTTGCGGCACGTTATAAAACCCTAGGATTTATAGTGGCAGAGGAAACGTTGGCACTGATGCAACAACTCGCAAACTCGGGCGAACTTGAGGCGCTAACACCTGAACGCGTTTGGAAAGAAACCTCCCGCGCCCTAATGGAAGATCATGCTGATGAATACTTTGAAGTGCTACGTCGCTGTGGTGCTTTAAAAGTACTTTTTCCAGAAATCGAGGCACTTTACGGTATTCCGCAGCGCCCTGAATATCACCCTGAAATTGACTGTGGCATCCACACCATGATGTCATTACAACAGGCGTGCCGCGCCAACTATGCACTAGATGTTCGTTTTGCTGTTCTCGTACATGACTTAGGTAAAGCCTTAACACCTGTGGATGAATTACCACGTCATATCATGCATGAAGAACGTGGGGTTAAACCTGTGACTGAAGTGTGCGAGCGTCTAAAAGTCCCAACACAGATGAAACAACTTGCAATTACGGTCTGCAAAGAACATTTGAAATGTCATCAAGCCCTCACCTTAAAACCAGGGACTTTATGGCGCTTACTGCAACGCTTAGATGTATTGCGTCGTCCTGAACGGGTTGAAGCCTTTGTGCAGGCCTGTGAATGCGACTCACGTGGTCGTTTAGGACTTGAAGATCGTGAATACCCGCAGTCTCAATATGTTTTAAAAGCGATGGAGGTTGTGCGAAATATTAAAGCTCAAGATCTGCCTGCAGATATCGAAGGCCCTGATATTGGTGAAATGCTGATTGAACGTCGCATACATGCCATTGGCGTGCTGAAAACTCAATACAGTTGAATCTTTATAAACAAAAAAATAAAGCGCCCTATTTGGCGCTTTATTTTCATTTCACTTAAGAAATGGATGCGGGAAAAGTAATTACTTTTTCCAACCGCATCTGTTCAGTTGCAACCATTAACAAACGATCCACACCTAAAGCAATACCTGCACATGCGGTCATTTGAGGCAAAGCAGCCAATAAAAATTCATCAATCGGCATCACATATAAGCCTAACTTTTCCCGTTCGGCGTTATCAGCTGCAAAGCGTGAACGTAACACGTCAGCATCAATCAACTCATCATAAGCATTGGCGAGCTCTAAACCCTCGATGTACAACTCAAAACGTGCTGCAACTAGCTCACCGTCTTCATCTGTTTTGGTTTTGGCAAGTGAAGCAAGTTCTGGCGGAAAGTCAGTTAAAAATACTGGGGTATCAAAACCTAAGCTTGGCTCTACAAAATGCGAAAAGAGTAAATCAATATAACCCAATCGGTCATCACCCAAGTCCAAATTTAAACCCACGCGATTGCAGCAGTCTTTTAGCTCTTTCAAACTAGCTAGCAGTGGGTTCAAATCCAAACGATCCATAAATGCATGTTTATAGCTTAAAATGGTTGGACGAACTTCACCAAAACGCTGCTTTAATGTGACATTCAATAAATCGGTCACTTCAAACATCAAATCCTTCAAACTAAAATTCGGTCTGTACCATTCCAACATGGTAAATTCACTATTGTGTTTTCGTCCATGTTCATCATCACGGAAAACCTTACAGACTTGATAAATCGGCCCACTGCCACTGGCGAGTAAGCGCTTCATCGCAAACTCAGGTGACGTCTGTAAATAATGCGTTTGCTGCGAGCCTTGTACATGGCGCTGCGCTTGAATGGAAGCCAAATGTACATCCGTCACACCAGCCTGAGATAAAATCGGTGTTTCAACTTCAAGTACTTCTCGTTCAGCAAAAAACTGACGAATTTGGCTGTACATTTGTGCGCGAGCACGCATGGCTTTTAAATCACAAGTTGGCTGATAATGGATCACGTCCTGACTCATGCCTTTGGCCCCCCATGTGCAGCCCATTCACGGCGTAACGGATAAGTCTTTCTTAAATGGTCAAAGGCTTTCTGGTCAATCATTCCCTCTTTTAAACAAGCACGTAAAGCGTGGTCATCTCGTAAAATTGGATAGATTTCATTTAAATGCTGTTGCAGTGTAGATTTCAAATCTTGCCTTTCAAAATACTGAGCACACACAGGCAACTGCGACTCGAAACTTTTATGTGCTTCAAACTGAAAGGTTTTACAAAAGGCGTCATAGATCATTTGTGTACCACGCGCTTTACCTTCTAAGCTATAACCTGCAATGTGTGGTGTCACTAGACTAACAGCATTTAGTACCTGCTCAGAAATCACTGGCTCATGCTCAAAGACATCTAATACCACTTTACGCTGTGTTTTTTCGATGTCAGCTAATAAAGCCTGCTCTTCAACAACAGACCCACGCGCAGAGTTGATTAGGATCGCTCTAGGCTTCATTGCAGCTAAAGCATCCGTATTAATTAAATGATGTGTCGGGTGCCGCCCTGCTTTCGTGAGTGGAACATGCAATGAAATGGCATCGGCAGTGTTTAATAGCGTGTTTAAATCGACCTGCTGAATCACATCTTGCTGTACAAAAGGATCATAGCCGATCACATTCCAACCCAATAGTTTGGCCATATAGGCTAAGCGAGAACCTACATTTCCTAGACCAATAATCCCCAAAGTAAAACGTTCATTAGCATCTATAAAAGCTGGGTTCAAATGCAGTAAAGCGGTAATCACATATTCAGCCACCGCCTGTGCATTACAGCCTGCAGCATTTGCCCAGTGGATATTCTGTTTTTCAATGGCTTCAATATCTAAATGGTCTGTGCCAATCGTTGCACTACCGATATATTCAAGCGCTGTATTATCAATTAAAGCTGGGTTAACTTGTGTCACAGAACGAACCAATAATGCCTTCGCCTCTACAACATCGGCATGGGTCAAAGTACGCCCTGCTTTCTGTTCGACTTCACCAAATTCAGCAAAAAAATAATCGGTAAATGCGAGATTTTCATCTGCCACGATTTTCATAATCTATTCCAACGCTTTGTTAGCGCTATGATACCCCTTGAGTGAGTACAACACTATGTTGCCTTATCGTTCATTAAGTTAAAAACCTAAATATTCCACACTTATTTTTAAAAAATAAAAGACATAATAGTTTTATGGAATTGCCTTTTTCATTTATTCTCTATTAGAATAAGTGAAATAACTATTCAGCATGAATGATTAAAAAATTCACTCAGTATATTGAACGATAAAGTGCCATGCTGCATAAGCCTATGCATTGCATCTTTAAGTATTGATTGAGAATAAACGATTAAGATAAAAACAATATTTAACTAAAAACGATAAGGGGACTTAAACGCCATGCAGCGAATTCCAACTCTAAATGAATCCCCACCACTTAAAACGGCCCAACTGATGGGAAAAGTTTACCGATATCATGTCATGATCAAACCTTCGGGTGCGCAGTGTAATTTAGACTGTAGTTATTGCTTCTATTTACATAAGCAAGACATGCTATACCAACCTAAAACACCCCGCATGACAGAGTCTCTTCTTGAACTGCACATTAAACAATACATCGAGTCTCAAACCGCAGATGAAGTTGTGTTTAGTTGGCAAGGGGGCGAGCCTACTCTTATGGGTTTGGAATTTTTTGAACGAGTGGTTGAGCTACAACGAAAATATCAAAAAGCCAATCAACGTATCGAAAATGACTTACAGACCAATGGCACTTTACTCGATGAAGACTGGTGTGCATTTCTCAAACGGAATAATTTTTTAGTCGGTTTATCCATTGATGGCCCTGCCGAGTTTCATGATAAACATCGTTATAACAAAGGTGGAAAGCCGACCCATAGCAAAGTCATGCAGGCAGTGAAACTTCTGCATCTCTACCAAATTCCTTTCAATGCACTTTGTGTCGTCAACCGTGATAATGCAAAGCGTCCAATCGACGTATATCGTTTTCTCCGCGATCAAGTCCAACCCCGTATGATCCAGTTTATACCTGGGATGGAAAGTGCACAGTTTCAGCAAACAGCTCCAGGTTATTGGAATCCAGATGACTTACCCACTTTAGGCAGTTCTGCAACACAACCTGGGACAGCTGATTCCGTCGTTACAGACTGGTCGATTGCAGCCGATGATTGGGGTTACTTTCTTTCTCGGGTATGGGGAGAATGGTTACAAAAAGACTTTGGTAAGGTCTTTGTCGATCAATTTGAAAATATCGTTTCGATGATGTTTGGCTATGGTGCTCAAAAATGTGTATCAGGACAAATTTGTGGTAAAGCGCTAGCTATAGAACATAATGGTGACTTATTTTCCTGCGACCACTTTGTCTATCCTGAATATAAACTGGGAAATATTCAGGACTTTCATCAAGGTGATCTGGTCTTTTCTGAAAAGCAAAAACAGTTTTCTTTTTCAAAGTACAAATCACTGCCTAAATATTGTATAAAATGTCCATATTTGCAGTATTGTTGGGGTGACTGCCCCAAAGATCGTTTTTTGAAAACACCTGATGGTGAAGCAGGCTTACATTACCTCTGCTCAGGTCTAAAAAAATTTTTTCACACCGCAACTTCATCTAAGCATGATATTGCGAAACGTTTGCAATCACATTAAAAAAAATCCTTTTAACATAACTATAAATTTTTATTTTTAGAACAACCGTAAAAACATCGCTAAGTTCGTTAAGGCGGACTGAGTGAAAAAAAATCTCTATTGCTTCATAACAATCCTAACAAGGAGAAATAACATGCGGAAGAGTTTCATTACGCGCTCAGTGACTCTCGTCGGGGGAGCATTACTTTCGGCTACTACTTTGGCAAAGCCTCCTAATATTTTAATTATTTTTCCAGATGATGTGGGATGGGAAAATATCAGTGCTTATGGTCAAGGTGTCATGGGTTATACCACGCCTAATATTGACCGAATTGCCAAAGAAGGTGTGATGTTCACCGATCATTATGCCCAACCCAGTTCGACAGCAGGACGTGCAGCGCTGATCACAGGCCAATACCCAATTCGTTCAGGCATGACCACAGTAGGACGCCCGGGCTCACCACTGGGTCTAAAAGCAGCTTCTCCAACCTTGGCTGAAGTACTCAAACCTTTGGGTTATATGAATGGTCAATTTGGTAAAAACCATTTGGGTGACCGAAATGAAAACTTACCGACCGTACATGGTTTCGATGAATTCTTTGGCAACCTCTACCACTTAAATACTGAGGATGAACCAGAGCAATACGATTATCCAAAAGATCCCGAGTTTAAGAAAAAATACGGTACTCGCGGTGTTTTACATTGTTATTCATCGACTAAAGCAGACAACACCAATGATCCACGTTTCGGCAAAGTCGGCAAACAAACCTGTAAAGACACAGGAGCTTTAACCCGTAAACGTATGGAAACGGTGGATGATGAATTTATCGCAGCCAGTCTAGACTTTATGAAGCGTAGTAAAGACGCAGATAAACCATTCTTTGTTTGGCTCAACCCAAGTCGTATGCATTTATATACTCATTTGCGTGATTCCCATCGTTACTTGGCAGCACCTTATACTACTGAGCATGATCTCTATGGTAGTGGCATAATGGAGCATGATATGCAAGTTGGTAAACTACTAGATGATATGAAAGCCATGGGAGTCTTGGACAACACCATTATTGTTTATTCAACAGATAACGGCCCTGAGCATAGTGCAAAAACCCATGGTGGAACAACGCCTTTTCGTGGTGAAAAAATGACGACCTACGAAGGGGGGGTGCGTGTACCTATGATGGTACGCTGGCCGGGACATATTCCTGCTGGTCAAGTCAAAAATGGTATTCAAGCCCATATGGATATCTTTACTACTTTAGCAGCGGCAGCAGGTAACCCCAATGTCGTCGATGACATGAAAACCAAACGTAAACAATATATTGATGGAGTAAATAACCTCGACTATTGGCTAGGTAAAACAAAGGAGAGTAAACGCGATAACTTTCTGTATTATCACGAGTCAACCCTACGTGCAATTCGCTATAACCAATGGAAAGTCCATTTTGAGACTAGCGAAAACTATTACGACCAATATCAAAAACAAAAATTTCCAATCATCTATAATATCCGTATGGATCCATTTGAGTCTTTTGATAACATTAGAGACCGTTCTGACGTGATTCAACGTAAAGGCTGGGTTAATGAGCCTGTTCAACACATGATTCAAGAACACATGAAATCTTTGCAGGACTATCCACCCGTACAAAAAGCAGCAACCTATGATTTTAGTGAAATCATCAAACAGTTGCAGGCAGGTCAAGAATAATCCCGAATTAACACAAATAAAAAAAAGTCGGATCTATTGACCCGACTTTTTTACTATGGAGACTTATTCAAAAACCTGGCTGCGGGCACAAGCAGACACCCAAATGCACTCATTTTATTTAGCAGAATAAGACAGCTTCATGCCTACGATATAACCTGTATTGTCTTTAAAATCACCCACTATACGACGGTCAGATGTTTCACCTTTGGCATCACCAAACCACATATAACGACCACCGACACTAAATGCGAGTTTTTCATTAAAGTTATATTTTGCTGCCAAACCCGCGCCCCAATATCCATCCACAGGCCCTAAAGTCGGTGCTGGATCACCCGCGCCTGAATCCCATAAACCAGAAACCGCAATGGCAAGCTTCGGAGCCAAACGTTTCCCCAGCCCAATTTCAACTGCTGTTTGATCGTCAGAATAATCCACTAAAGGTAAACCTTTGCTCAAAGCAGCCACGGTCGATGCTTTTAAAATAGGTGGATAATAGGCAAAGTTACTCCACGGCACATAGCGTACTTTTGCAAACACAGCAGTGGTCATATTCAATCCTGCTTGCATGTTTAAATTGACAGACTCAGGGGTAGTAATACTGCCTTGATTATAATGTGAATAATCCATACCCAATTTATCAGCCAATGGCACATCTTCCTGAATTGTTGTCTTATGCTCAATTTCAGAACGATAAGTAAGTGAGGCTAAAATGCCCTTTTCAGGCTTGGCATAACTGAAACCAGCCACCCAACCGACAGCCATATCATCAAAGCTGTTGTTATAACCACTATTGGCAGCATAGGTTAAACCACGTAAATGTACATTAGCTTCAATCTCTTGCAGTGCAGGTCCAGCATAAATCATGACATTTTTATTCAGGTTATAGCCCAATAATGCAGTGATATTTTTCGATTGCACATCGACACGGGTTTTAGCATCTGCTGCTGGTCGGTCTGTTGCAATGAAGTTATTTGTACCATCAAACTTCACTTTCGCGCCGAATGGTTCGTCATAAATGACCGCTAAACGTAAACTCGGGGTTAAATCTGTCTTTACTGCATAATTCAGAGATTGATAATCTTCCGCCATGTCAGAAAGAGAATGCCCGCTTGAATCGTCACCTGTCACATCAGGTGAAATATGGGTGTAGCCTACTTCTGCATAAGTTCCCTGTTCAAAAAGCGCATCAATTTGTTGTGGGGAACGCTCTAAACCTGCGGCATAGGCTTGACTTGCCAATACAGACAATATTGCAGTTATGAGATACTTTTGATTCGATTTCATGTCTAATCCTTTAGTGAAAATTTAAGCCAGTGACTACGTTTCATTCCGCTGAAAAGCAGTCACGGTGAGTGATTGCATCGCTTTTTGTTCTAGTGAATAGAATCGTTGCTCAAACTGAATTAAGGCACACCCAAACCAATGTCTTTGGCTGGATATTTCTGAAAGGTGCTCATGTGATAACGCACCAAATTCAGTGCACGTGGATAACCCCATTCAAAACCATGATGGCTTGGAATTTGCTCTTTGGGGTCAAGGTATAAGTTGTATGCCCACGGTGCCGGGTTGGCGACTGACAACAAAGTACTATCAATATTTTTACGTGGCGAAGTAGTATCCATCACTTTGAAATGCACTTTAAACTCATTCCAACGCAGTGATGTGAACTGATTGCCTGAATAGAAGTATGAAGTTTCACGGTTTGACTCACCGTCATCAGCCAGTAGGAAACTGGTTTGGTCGATACCATCAAAGTAACGATCTTTCGGGATTTGATTTGTTTGCCCACCTAGTGCAACGGATGTGTTAAATAAGTCAAGAATGTCAAAAATACCGTCACTAACACGTCCCTCTTTGATCATGCCTGACCAGTACGCAATACCCGGTACACGAATTCCCCCTTCCCATGTGGTACCTTTCCCCCCTTTCCATGGATGAAACCCAGAATCTGGCCAAACATCTTCATTGGCTCCGTTGTCTGAGGTAAAGAACACGACTGTGTTTTCAAGCTGACCTGTATCTTTCAGCGTCTTCATAAGACGACCAACGATATCATCGACCTCAATCACCCCATCCTTATAGGGATATTTTGCAGGGCTCTTGCCTGCATAACCTGGAGCGGGATAATTATCATTATGTAATCGTGAAAATGAATGTATCAGATAAAACGGCTCATTCTTTTTACCTGCACGACGGATAAAACCATCCGAGTAATCTGCAAATTTTTGATCCATTTTGCTGATGTCATCAATAGTTTTAATCGACTGCTCAACCTTTAGCGCTCCGCCTTTGACACCACTGGTAATTTCAGGAGGCTGAATCGTGCGCATTGCTTCTAAACGCTCAGGGTCGTGGATTAAATTTGGATATAAACGTTCATCGGTCATCTCAGTTAAGTTCGATACCACTTGCAAGAAACCGAAGTATTCGTCATAACCATTTTGCTGTGGGTAAGCTCCATCAATTTCACCCAAATGCCATTTTCCCACCATGCCCGTGCGGTAGCCCGCTTTGTCGAGAAGACCTGCTGCTGTAACTTCACCCTCCCACGGATTTGCTTTGAGTTTTTCACCTGTCAAAATTGGACGGACCAACCCTGTACGTATTGGCAGACGACCTGTCATCATTGCAGCGCGAGAAGGCGTGCTCAGTGGTTGTGCATAGAATGAGGTAAAACGCAAACCCCCATGTGCCAATTTATCAATATTTGGTGTCGGTGCACCCACCGTTTCACCCCCACCATTCGCACCGATATCCCCCCACCCCATATCATCAACAATGAAAATCAAAATATTAGGAGTACGCCCTGTTTTTTGTTTATATGCCTCAATTTTTTTCTGGGCTACCACGCTCTGCGCAGGATGAATAATCGCAGGTTCCATATGCTCAGAACTGACTACTGCTTTCAAAAAAGGATCGTTCGCAATCGTCTTCCCTGTTTGATACGTTTTCGCAGATGCAGCATGTACTGTTGTTATTGCTACCGACAATAAGCTAGTGCCGATAGATAAACACAGCTTAGACTTCATGATACGCATGGTATCCTCCTTGACCGTTTTTAAGATAAAAGTATCCCTTCCGACTTTTGCCAGAACTTATTTCTTAGAAATTTAATCTGTATAAAATTTATTAAAGTTCAATTATTTATGTATTCTTAGTTTTAAATTCTATATAAATAGATGTTGCAGTCTATGTATCAAAACCTGCATAGCTAAAAATTATTTTTACAGTAAATAATGTGCTAAAGACCACTCACTAAAAATAGGGCATAGCAATAAAAAAAGGGGGGGCAATCTTGGTAACTTTAAGTCGTGGTGAAGCCAAAATTTCGTCTAGTGTTATACAAACAAGTTGATTAACCATCTTTGTTCTAATCCTTTAAAGAAAATATGTTTGCGATTTTCGAAGTTATTGAGTTCTACACATTCGATTTCACATCGTTATTTTTAATCATCTCAATATTTTAAAGGAATCCACACTCCTCCATGACCATGGCTTTCTTTAAAATATGGCTTATGATTTCTACTCAGTCCTTGAGTAATAAATCTGCTTGAAAAGATTAACAGTCTTGAAATGAAGAACAACCATGCGAAAGAATGGTTATAGAATGGTTTGATAGAAAAATCATCCCATAGAAGAATTTTGGGCACGGCTAAAGTGAATCACAGCGCCCATATCATAATGTGGCGCGTATTTACTGCTTAGATTTCTAACATATCAAATTCAACTTTAGCCCCCCACAGTCAGGACAAGTCCAGTTTTCAGGCACATCCTGCCACGCTCTAGCTGCTACAAAACCTTCTTGCGGCCAACCTGATTGTTCATCATAGATGAACCACAAACCAAACATTGATAACGTTTCATCCTACATCCTCTTGAGTCCTAACTTGCTCTGATGTAATGGATGATTTAGACAGTAAAGTGGTAAATTTTTGATGAATTCTTTTTTGGCTTTTGGATCAATATTTATTTTGCTTAAGATCCTTGCATAGTGTTCAACTACCCGCTGATCCATCAGTTTAAACCACCACTTCAGAATCAAGGCAGGTAAAAGCATGGCGGCATAACCTGCGGGAAGTTGAGGTACATCTTCATAATTTTTCAGCGTTTGAAAACTACGTGTTGGATAAACATGATGATCTGAATGGCGTTGTGATATAAAAATAGGCGGGCGACTAAATTATTATCGTTCCAACTATCCTCAAGTTGAGTGCGCATATATGCTTCAGCAGCCAATTTTTGAGAACATTTAAGGCTGAGTTTGCTACACACCATAACGCTATAGTGCCCATCGTCAGCTCCAAACAAACACCGCTAAGTGAACTATCCGTTCATATCTAAAATACAATGAAAAAACCAAACATTTTAAAAACATCAAATACAGTACTGATTAAGATTTTTTAGTTAAATATTCAAATCAGTTCTTGATAAAACTGTATAATAAATCAGATCTTAAAGTTATTTTTGGGGCAAGGATGCGCGAGACAGATCACGAAATTATTCAACTCTTTAAACAACATGTTTTCCCTCTGTCTACGAAGCTGACTGAAATGTTAAATGAACATTTCTCACATCAGACTGAACGTCGAGGTTGCGGTTATACACAAGCCACACGTGTTTTAGCTGAATACATCAACAGCCCACGCTTAAGCCAAGACTTCATCGACTTAAAATTGTTCGATCAATATGATACCAAAGCGTTGAAGGCACTACTTGAACAGTCTCAATATCTGATTTCAGACTGGCATAACTTAGACCTCAATGAAAATTTACAACAACATTTGGCTGGCCCAAATTCCACATTTCTTTCAGCACAAGTACATGGCCATTTTGAAAGACAGAAAAATTTAAGACACATTGCAGCACAAGCTCAATTAGAAGAAAGTCAGATTTTATGCCAACTGATTGCAGATATTATTTTACCTCAAACCTCAACTAACACAGGTTTAGTCGAATTAAAGACTCGAACAGAAAAGCCCAAAGTCGGCTCATGCCCAATGGCTGAAAACTTCTTCCTTAAAATTGCCCATGGACGAGTACTAAGACAAGGTGAAATCAATATCTTTGTAGATGAGGAACAGCAGCCCCTCTTACTAGAAAAACTGAACATGGGAGATGATCACTCTTGTATTAGTCTCAAACCTATACTAATGAATGGTGTTTGTTTGCCAGCAGGCTCATTATTTTCGGTCGATTATGATCGAGATGCCATTCAAAACAAAACTCAAAATCAACAGTTTAAAGGCTATGTTATCCCCTACACAGAAGTAAGTGGGTTTTGGTTCTTACGACTCACGACTTTGGCAGTGTCTCCTGAAAATCGGTCAAGAGCCTTTACAACCCACTATCAACAGCAAATTGACAATGGTTTATATAGTCCTGGAACCACGCGATTACAACAACTGCTTGATGTCGCCACTGCGCAAGTGAAGAACTAAACTATGTTAAACGTCTGCTACTCACCTCAATACTACGCTCGCACTCATACCAATAGTATGGAAAAATTGACGGCGGTGGCGGAAACACTAAATGATTTGGGCATAGTGCAATTTCATACACCGAAGAAAATTTCTACAGACATACTAAAGCAACTCCATGACCCTAAGTATGTAGAAGCCTTTGACACAGGACTGCCTGAAAAGTTAGCAACACTACAAGGGTTTAAACCTTGGAATCATCAACTCCGTGATGCAGTTTATCACATCAATGCAGGTCAAATTCTGGCTGCAGAGTTGGCTTGGGAACACCAAATCTCAGCCAATATTGCTCAAGGATTTCATCATGCCGTTTATGAGTTTGGGGGCTCTTTTTGTAGCTTTAATGGACTGGCTTTAGTGGCTCAACAATTCCCAGATAAACGTATCTTTGTGATTGATTGTGATCAACATGGAGGCAATGGAACAGCAGAATTTACTCGTCGCTTGAGCAATCTTTTTAATTATAGTATCTATGGTTTGGCTTTTGGCTGCCCAACTTATGAACGAGCTGAAACCTATCATATTCATAAAACCAATGGAAATTTTAGTCAGTATATCCTAGCGATTCACCAAGCTTTTAGCCTCGCTTTGGAGTGGAAAGCTGATTTGATTATTTTTCAGGCAGGCATGGACTGCCATCAAAATGACCCTTGCGGTTCTTCATGGTTTAGTACGGAACTTATTCAAAAACGAGATGAAATCGTATTTCGTTTAGCCCAAAAGCACCAATTCCCACTAATGTTTGTTTTAGCTGGCGGTTATCAAAGCCTACCTGAACTAGTCAAACTGCATGTCAGTACCTTTCAAACAGCCTACAAAACCTACTATGCCAAGTAGGGATAGCAGTATTGAGTACACTCACCAGTGCCAACCTATAACGCATAAAAAATGCCAGCATATCGAAATATACTAGCATGGCTAATTACTCTAGAAAATCAAGAAAAATCAAGTGATTTTTCAAAACCTTTTAACTCATAACGAGCCATTGCCAAGTTTGATTTAGAACGATCTAAAACTAAATATAAGAACAACGCTTCATTCGTATCCAAAGGACGAATCAAGTGATACTGCTTACCTAAAGTAATTAAAATATCTTCAATGTTGTCATTTAATTGTAAAGCCTTCGCAACTTTACGCTTAGAACGAATAACCTCAGTATTACCTGCTGCTGCTAATTCTAAGTCTACCCCACCGCCTTGAGTCGCAAGTGCTAGACCACTCTCACTATCAACAAGTGCAGCAGCAACAAAACCATCAAGACCCGTTAACGCATCTAAACTAATACGCGCCATATTATTTTACCTCTAGTTATAGGGTTACCCCGGAAAAAATCAAAGACCAAGTTTTCTACGTAACTTTCCAATAAAACCACGTAGTTTATTCATTTGACCAGTTTCTACTTGTTTTGTATCTATATGATACTTCACTTCATTTTGATCAATAAAACGACCTAATTGCAGTAAAACAGCACATGCTACAAAATTCAATACTTTTTCATTACTTAAATTCAGAGCCTGTTTTACATCTGCAATATGAGCACCCTGTGAAAAACAGGCAGCTATTTTTAAAAAGTCACGGCGTTGCAAATCTTTTTCAAACTGTGGCCAAATATCAAGCTTAAAATTCTGATTAAGATCTACCTTCGGTAAATCCATTGATGGCGAGGAATTTACAACCTTCCATAACCACACTCTTAAGTCATAGACTTCTTTGTCTTTTATCGTATCTTGTACAATTTGTGCCGTTGCATAGGTTTGATTCAATGTTTCATTAAATTGAATCGTTTTATTCGGATTGACCCAAACACGCTCTGTACGCGTATCTACCAATGCAAGAAAACCTTGTGCATCAAATAACTGAATATACCCATTGCGTGGAATAAAGATTTCATTAAATACTTGTTCCGTCGTCATTTCAGGGTTTAAAACCGTCAGTGGTGTCAGCTGCGTATGTGTCATTTCCATGGATGGTATTTCAAATGACATCAACTCTGACTGTGGAATGACTTTTTTGAATAACCAATCACGTAAATATTCGGCATTAGGCAGAGGATAAAATAACTGATCCCCTACAATTCGTCCTGCATTCTCTACCTTTTTAACCAAACGTAGATAAGCAACACTCTGAAGAGATAAAAGTTTTTGAATGCCAGGTGCGTTAAAAAAGGCATCATTAACGAGTAACAAATCAATTTCTTGTTCAGCAAGATTTACCCAATTCACATTCATATTTTTAGGTAAAGAAAGCAATATCTGTGTTTTGATTTGATCTAATGAATTCAAACTTAAACCAAATATCGCAATATTTAATACATTTTTCATTCATGAACCCACTAAAAAATCATCTATCGAGATCATGACTGCACGCCATTTCACTCTAAACAAAAAAAGTTCAACCGCATCCATTTTATGAGGCAATGCTCAATTGTTGGCTTGCCAATTTTTCACTTAATTCTTTGTAGTAATACAACATTTGTCCAATCAAAATATCTGTGCTAGTTACAGCAACCATCACCATTGGATATTTCGAGTGATTAACTGCCGTTAAAAATACTTTTCCATTTTCAGCATCAAGCGTAATTGTCTGACAACCCACAAGTTGGATTTCTGAAATAAAAGCAGAAACCATCGCCAAAATAGAGCTACTAACTGCTGCTATTTTTCCTTTATTTTCTATATTTTTCTTCGAAGCTAAGCAAAGTTCAAAGCCATCCGATGAACATAGCATGACAAAATCAATACCAGCAACAGTATTTAAAAAATGCTGTAATTCTGAATTTGCGTATTCAATCAACTCTTTCGGAATTTCACGAGGATTATTCATTTTTAGCTACCTATTAAATGACTGGCTCTGCTTGTAATTCTAGTGTTGCAATTAACGTTTCTATCATCAGCAAGACATCATCTTTTTTACGTGCATCTACCGCAAATAGTGGAAATTGTTTTTGATGTATTTGCATCCAATCACGGTAAATTTTCAGCTTATGCTCATGCTCTTCATCTAAATGAGTAATTCCCACCACAATATTTGAGCCATAATCTGCAAAAGCATTTAAATAAAATTCAAGATCTTTCAAACGGTCAGTTTGACTATGATCAATTAATACCACGGTCCCTATTGCCCCTTTACAAACAATGGACCACATGAAGTCAAAACGATCTTGACCAGGTGTCCCGTACAAACCAATTTTTGTACCGTCATCTAGACTAATTTCCCCATAATCAATGCCGACAGTCGTCAAAAATTTATGGTGTGCTTCTGTATCGGTATTGACAGCTTCGGTTGTTACTACAGAAATATCAGATAATGCTTGGATAGCAGCAGATTTTCCTGCCCCCATTGTTCCTCCAAAAACAATTTTATATTGCTGTAATATCATTCAGAAGTCCCAAATAGCGAAAAAGTGTGTACTGGTTCACATTATATTTTATTTGATTGACAAAAAACATCATTTTATAAACCATTTAGTAAAACTTAATTACATATTTCCCTACTTTTTGTATACCTTTTAATCTTATTTAGATGCATTTCTATATATTAAATAATGCTAAGTATATGTATTTTATATATAATAATTTTCACAAATAAGAATCATAATCAATTAGTATTAGATTGGCATTTTTTATCATGCAAAAATCAATCTTTTTATTAGATAATTAAATATATGTTAAACTTTTTTTCCAATCAATAAAAAAATACTTTTCACGTAAATATCAGTTCTTAAATACCCTCCTCTTTGCAAAATCATCGCTATCTGGAACAAATCTAATCTATAAAAGATGCAAATTCAGCGCGATGTAAACGGTTATTTACAAAATCATTTAAGTGAATTTAGCTTTTTATTAAGCTGAGCTGATTGCTAAAATACAAATAGAATGACTATCAAACCCTAGTAAAATTAGAAGAGTAAAAATATTTTATAGTGGCCTACGTGTTTTTTTATTTGCTGAAAGCACAAACCACTAAATCCTGATAGCGACAGACCATCAAGGTACATTTCAACATTAATGGTAATCTGCTTTAATTACTGCATGATTTTTCTGATCAAAAATCCTTCAACAACCTGAAAGATTTTTATCCCCTTAAGATCAACCTAAATTTTCACACTTACCTGCCGTTGCTGTGGTGAAGATGGCAATAAATTTTCGAACATTTGCATCAATTCAAAATTTTCTGTTTGCCATTTCGGTTGCTTATCTTTATCAATCAGTAAGGCACGAACACCTTCAATCATGTCCCCTTGCTCAAACCAGATATCTTGTAAATCACGCTCTAACTGCATACATTGCTCTAAAGATAATCCACGACCTACATATTGAAGTTTTAAGCTGATTTGCTTGGCCAACAAAGAACGTTGTTGTAAATTGGCTAGGATTTTTTCAGCCCAATCCATATAGTCACTGTCTAATGTATTGGCTAAGCTGTCTTCAATATCCTGCAAATCTGCATGTGAAAAATGATGCCGAATCGCATCTTCATACTGTTTTAGTTCGCTAGGTGCAGGTTCTTTTAAATAACGCGCAATGGTCTGCTCAATCGACTGTTGGGTTAATTGCGTAGCATGCGCCAATTCTGTTTGTAGCTGTGCTAAGCGGTCACTCGGCACCAGATAATCAATTAAGTCTAAATGTAAGGCATCGCTACTACTGATCTGTTCACCCGTCACCGCCATATACACGCCCACATCGTCTAAACGAGAAAGGAAATGGGTTGCGCCCACATCGGGGAAAAAGCCGATCGCGGTTTCTGGCATGGCAAAACGAGATTTCTCACTACTAACAATGATATGGCAGGCTTGTGCCAAACCAAAACCACCGCCCAAAACATAGCCATCTAAAAACACCAGCACAGGTTTCGCATATTGGCGCAGGCTCTTCAGCATGTGATATTCATCAGCAAAATAGCGTTGATAGTTGGCAGTTCCATTTTGATAACTGTCATAGAGGAAGCGAATATCCCCCCCTGCACAAAAGGCTTTAGGGCTTTTGGAGTTAATCAAGACGGCTTGAACTTGATCATCCTCTCGCCATTGTTCTAGCTGCTGGCTAATGCCATGAATCATGTTTAAGGACAGTGCATTCAGATGACTCGCTCGATCTAGCGTAATCACGCCTAAATGCCCTTGCATGCTAATCTGTAAATTATTTTCCATGCGAAGACTCCTTTTATTGATTTTTAAATTGTGCTGGACGCTTTTCCACAAAGGCTTTCATGCCTTCTTTTTGATCAGACGTTGCAAAGATGGAATGGAAAGTACGACGTTCAAAGCGTAATCCCTCACTCAAACTCACCTCAAAGGCGCGATTAATACTTTCTTTAATCATCATAGTTGCAGTCAGGGATCGCTGTGCAATTTTTTCCGCAGCCTCTAGGGTATAGGCCAATAATTCATCTTTCGGTAGCACACGCGCCACTAAACCACTTTGTTCCGCCTCAATCGCACCCATTTGCCGCGCGGTTAAACACATTTCCATGGCTTTGGCTTTACCCAATGCCAACGTTAAACGCTGCGTTCCACCAATGCCAGGAATCACCCCAAGAGTTACTTCAGGCAAACCAAATTTGGCATTCTCCGCACAATAGATAAAATCGCACATCAATGCCAACTCACAACCGCCCCCCAGTGCATAACCACTCACCGCAGCGATCAAAGGTTTGCGACGCTGTGCAATCCGATCTGCCAAATGGAAAAAATCATCAAAATAGATATTCGGGAAATTCAGCTCTGCCATTTCTTTAATATCAGCACCTGCTGCAAAGGCTTTTTCCGAACCCGCCAACACCATACAGCCAATCTCAGCATCGCGTTCAAACTGGTCCAAGGCTTGGTTAATTTCAGCAATCAGTTGACTGTTCAAGGCATTTAACGCTTGAGGACGGTTCAGGGTAATCACCCCGACGCCTTTACGCTTTTCAACTAAAATCGTGTCCCACTGTAAATCTTCAATGAAAGTTTTTTCCCACTGCATGTTGCGATCCTTCTTCTATAAACCAGTGCACATATCTCTTGAAAAATCTCGCGATCGTTGACATGTGCAAGGGTCAGTTTTTTTCGATATTGGGTTTATAAACTACGGGCAATTACTAAGCGTTGAATATCACTGGTGCCTTCGTAAATCTGACAAATTCGGGCATCACGATAAATTCGCTCTATCGGGAAATCTTTTAGATAGCCATAACCCCCAAAGATTTGTAGAGCATTTGAACAGACCCGCTCAGTCATTTCAGAGGCAAACAACTTGGCCATCGAAGCTTCTGTCAAACACGGCTGACCTGCTTCTTTTAAACGCGCAGCCTGATGTACCAACTGACGTGCTGCGGCAATTTCTGTTGCCATACTGGCCAGTCGAAACGACACTGCTTGCTGTTCAAAAATGGGCTTACCGAATGCCACACGCTCCTTGGCATAATGCGTCGCTTCCTCCAAAGCGGCTCGCGCCAACCCAACAGCCTGCGCGGCAATCCCAATGCGCCCGCCCTCCAAATTAGACAAGGCAATTTTTAAACCTTCGCCCTCTTTGCCCAATAACATACTTTTGTGCACACGCACATCAGTCAAGGCAATTTGGCAGGTGTCAGATGCATGTAAACCTAATTTTTCTTCGACCCGAATGACTTCGTAGCCGGGTGTATTACGCGGGACTAAAAAAGCACTCATGCCTTTTTTCCCAGCGCTCGGATCAGTCACGGCAAACACGATAATCACGCCTGCATTGTGCCCTGAAGTAATAAATTGCTTGGCACCATTGATGATGTAATGGTCACCATCTTTCACGGCGCGGGTTTTAATGGCTGCAGCATCAGAACCGGTATGTGGCTCAGTCAGTGCAAAAGCACCGATCATTTCACCTTTGGCTAAAGGCACCAGAAATTGTTGCTTTTGTTCTTCGGTGCCAAATTTCAAAATCGGCACGCAACCCACCGAATTATGCACACTCATAATGGCTGAAGTTGCACCATCCGCAGCCGCAATTTCTTCTAGCGCTAGTACATAGGCCAAGTTGCCTGTTGCTGAACCACCCCATTCTTCAGGCACCAACATGCCCATAAAACCCAATTGCCCCATTTGCTGTAAAGCTTGCACAGGGAAAATCCCCTGTCGATCCCACTCACTGGCATAGGGTTTAATTTGTTCTTGGGCAAAACTTTTCGCCATGTCCTGAATCAGGACTTGTTCTTCAAAAAACATGCCTTGTCGATCCCACTCACTGGTATTTGGTTTCATCTGTTCTTGGGCAAAACTTTTCGCCTTGTCCTGACTCAGGACGTGTTCCTCAGTGAATTGCATAAATCCTTTCCTTACAATCTCTTCAATTTAAACAGTAGCCGCAGTTTGTTGCTTGGCAATTTCCTGATTACGCAGTAAAAAGCGTTGAATCTTCCCACTTGGTGTTTTGGGAAGTTCCGTCACAAACTCAATCAAACGCGGATAGGCATGGGCAGATAAGCGTTTTTTGACAAATTGGCTCAGTTCATTTTCGAGTTCAGTACTAGCCGCACTTTCACCAGATAAAATCACAAAAGCTTTAATCACTTCTGTACGCTCAGGATCAGGTACACCAATCACGGCGGCTTCAATCACTGCATCATGCTCTAGTAGTGCACTTTCTACATCAAAGGGTCCTACGCGATAGCCTGAAGTGGTAATGACATCATCGCTGCGTCCGACAAAACTCATGCTGCCATCGGCATGTATTTCAGCCGTATCACCGGTTAAATAATAATGTCCAATAAAGGGTGATTTATGGCTTTCTTGATAACCGCCAAACCACATCATCGGAGACTGGCTAATATCCACCGCTAAAATTCCTGGGCTATCGGCACCGAGTTCATGACCCTGTTCATCTAGTGCCACGACACGATAGCCTGGACTAGCAAAACCGGCCGAACCTGCTCGCACCTCATGTTCCAGTGCATGGTGATTACACACCACCATCCCGACTTCAGTTTGACCATAGTGGTCAAAGATCGGGGCATCTAATACTTGCTTGAACCAGCGGAACACTTCAGGATTCAATGGCTCACCTGCACTGCTGACGACACGAAATTTGCCACGGAGTTTCGCCATTTGCTTGGGATCAGCCGCCATCATCATGCGGTAAGCTGTTGGTGCTCCCGCCAAGTTATTCACGCCATAGTCATCAACGATCTGGCATAGACTGTCAGCGGTAAATGCACCTTCATAAAAAATGGTTGGATGACCCAATAAGAACGGACCAGTAATACCGTAATACAAGCCATACGCCCAACCCGGATCGGCAATATTCCAAAACGAATCTTCAGCTCTTAAACCAATCGCATCTTGCATATAGGCACCAAAAGCAATTAAAGCTTTCAATGGCACTTGCAAGGGTTTGGCAGGACCTGTCGTGCCTGACGTGAACATCAATAGAAACGGATCTTGAATGTTCATCATCTCCAATTCGCACTGATCAGATTGACGATTCACTTCTGCCCAGAAACTATAATCGCCCTGATACAGCCCTGTGCCTTTGGCTCCTGTGACCGTTACAATTGCAGGGCAACCGTCTACTTCCTTTAATTTGTCACGATTGCCAACATCAGTTACCACCAACTTACTCTGAGCCAGTTGTAAACGGTGCTCAAGGGCTTTCGGGCCAAATGCAGTAAATAAAGGTTGATAGACTGCACCAATTCGCCATGTCGCTAAAATGGTAATGATGAGCTCAGGCGTGCGTGGCAATAAACCCGAAACGCGGTCACCTTTGGTTACCCCTTGTGACTTTAAAAAGTTGGCAAATTGGCTGGCACGTTGTTGTAACTCTCGAAAGGTATATTGCTCTTTACGACCATCTTTACCCTGCCAAAACAAAGCAATTCGCCCTGGCAAAGCATGCCGATCACAGCACTCATAACACGCATTCAGTGCATCGACTGAACCTGATAGAAACCGTTGCGCAGCCTGTTGCAAATCAAAATTTTGCTGCGCTTGTTGATAATTTGAAGTCATCCTTTCACCTCAGTCACATTTTTTGTTATTCACGACAAGGGTTTTTTATCGGGTGCACTCATTGCACCCATGCATTTCTTTTAAATCAATTTTCTCGGGGTAAGTATTGCTGGATAATGCTGGAAAAATCTAAATGTGCATTGCCTTGTAAACACAGCTGTTGATAAAGCTGCTGTGCCAAACCACCGAGTAATACAGGTTGCTTGACTTGACCTGCCGCTTCAATGGCCAAACCTAAATCTTTGAGCATGAGTTGCGAAGCAAATCCATCGGTATAGCCACGTCCTGCGGGTGCATTTGGACTAATATCTGGCCAAGGATTACAGATTTCAGAACTCCAGCAACGACCACTTGAACTATTGATCACCCCTGCCAGCGCATGTGTATCAATCCCCAGTCGACTGCCCAAAGCCATGCCTTCTGCCACGGCTGCCATAGAAATGCCCAAAATCATGTTATTGCAAATCTTCGCAATTTGCCCCGCACCGACTACACCGCAGTGCACGGTATTTTTCCCCATCAAACTGAGAATGGGCTTCACTTGCTCATAGGTCGCATCATCGGCGCCGACCATAAAGGTGAGAGTGCCTGCTTTGGCACCAATGGTGCCACCAGATACAGGCGCATCACAAACTTGAACCTGGTGCTTCAAGCCTTCAGCAGCAACATCTTTAATGGTTTGCGGATCAATGGTACTCGAGTCAATACAGAGACTGCCTGCACGCATTACCGCCAGAATTCCAGTTTCACCCAAATATACCTCACGCACATGCTTGGCTGCAGGCAGCATACTGATGACGACATCTGCCTGCTCAGCAGCAGCATGCGGGCTAGCGCACACCACACCGCCACTTTCAGCAAACTGTTGTAAGGCTTTTTCACTCAGGTCATAGCCCAACACTGTTTGCCCTGCTTTGAGCAGGTTCTGTGCCATCGAACCGCCCATATTCCCTAAACCAATGAAAGCTATCTTCATCTCGCTACTCCTTAGCGTAAACTGATGGTGGTATTCACTTCCCCTGCTTCTTGGCTGTCTTCAAACCAACGGCTGGTAATGGTTTTAGTTTGTGTATAGAACTGGACCGCTTGTTTACCATAAGGACCTAAATCACCCAACTTCGAGCCACGCGAACTTGTAAAACTAAAGAATGGGACAGGGACTGGAATTGGAATATTGATGCCCACTTGACCAATATCAATACGGTTTTGGAAGGTACGAGCCACTGCCCCACTTTGGGTAAATAAGCCCACACCATTGCCAAATGGATTAGCATTGACCAGCTCAATCGCTTCATCCAACGTCTCGACACAGAGAATCGTGAGTACTGGCCCAAAGATTTCTTCTTTATAAATGCGCATATCCGTGGTGACATTATTAAACACCGTGGCACCGACAAAGTTGCCATTTTCATAGCCTTTGACTTGAATATCCCGACCATCTAGTAACAATTCAGCGCCTTGCTCTACACCACTGTTAATTAAATCAATCACACGGGCTTTGGCACGCGGTGAAATCACAGGACCAATATCTGTATTCGGTTCATGCCCTGCATTCACGCTCAAGGTTTTGGCTTTTGTGATCAATTCATTGATCCAGTGTTTACTGTCACCGACCATGACTGCCACTGAAAGCGCCATGCAACGTTGCCCTGCCGCACCAAAGGCTGCACCGACCATGGCATTTAAGGTTTGTTCTTTATTAGCATCAGGCATCACCACCACATGGTTTTTCGCACCCATCATGGATTGCACACGCTTACCATGTTGGCCTGCCAAGTTATAGACATGCGTGCCAACAGCGGTCGAACCCACAAAAGAAATGGCTTTAATGTCTTGATGGGTACACAGTGCATCGACCACATCTTTGCCACCATGCACCACATTCAGTACGCCTGCGGGAATACCAGCTTCGATTGCCAACTCGACCAACATCATGGTAGAGAGCGGATCTTGTTCAGATGGCTTCAAAACAAAGGTATTGCCACAGACGATTGCCATGGGGAACATCCACAAAGGAATCATCGCTGGGAAGTTAAATGGCGTAATGCCCGCACATACTCCCAAAGGTTGTTGTAAGGTATAGGTATCTACACCACGTGCCACACCTTCGGTATATTCGCCCATTTGCAACGTGCCAATTGAACAGGCATGTTCCACCACCTCTAAACCACGCTGAATATCACCTTCCGCGTCGGCCAAGGTTTTACCTTGTTCGGCTGTGAGCACCTGTGCAATTTTCTTGGCATTGTCACGAATCAGTTGCTGTAGTTTCAGCATAATGCGCATACGTGCTTGAATCGGGGTTTCTCTCCAGCTCGCAAAGGCAGATTTTGCTGAGCTAATCGCAGCTTGTATTTCCTCTGGTGTTGCAAAAGGGACTAAACCAATCACTTCTTGGGTTGCAGGGTTAATAATGTCTTGCCACTGCTGGGTTTTAGACTCAACAAATTCACCGTTAATCAAAAGTTTAGCTGTAGTAATTTGGATTTTAGAAACCGTATTCATAACCTCTCCATAGGCCTTCATTTTTATTGTGTCACTGTGAAAACATACGACTTAAACCGTATATTCAATTTCTGCTTTTCAACTCAGACTAGCAAAGAAAACTTTGACCACCAATGCAGATTGGTGCACGATAGTTGTGCAATTTTGCACAGGATGTGGAAAATAAAAATGAAAGTAGATTGGGATCATCTGCAGTTTTTTTTGGTCTTGGCACGCGCTAAAACCCTGACCAATGCAGCACGGATTATTGGCGTCGAACACAGTACCGTGGCACGACGCGTGCAGTCTTTAGAAGTCACTTTAGGCATGCCCCTGTTTAAACGTGAAGCCACTGGCTATGAACTCACTGCCGATGGCATGGCATTGGTTCCCCGTGTAGAGCAAATGGAACAGGCTTTTTTGCAAATTCAAAAACCACAACAGCCACTCGAAGGTCGTGTGCGAATTGGCGCACCTGAGGGTTTCGGCACAGCATTTTTAACTCAACTATTGGCCGAACTGTCATTGCAATTTCCACTGCTCACGATCGACCTAATTCCTGTGCCGAAGATGATCAAACTGTCGCATCGTGAAGCGGATATTGTGATTTCAATTGACCGCCCAAAATCGGGGCCATACATCATTACCCGACTAACAGATTATTGTTTAAAAATTTACGGCAGCAAAAGCTATCTGGCACAACATCCACCCATTCCAAATATGGACGATTTAGCTCATCACCGCTTTGTGAATTATATTGATGATCTAATTTATAGTTCGGAGCTATATTGCTTAGAACGCCTACCGATTCCTCTGACTGCAAACTTCCGCAGTAGTAGTATTTTGGCCCAGCAAATTGCAGTCAATGCAGGGGCAGGATTGGCCCTTTTGCCGAAATTTTTGGCGCATGATCAACCTGATTTGGTACAAGTTCTACCCGATCAGGTACGTTTCACACATACCTTTTGGATGCTGACTTTTGTCGACCTACAACACGAGCCACGGATTAAATTGGTTTGGGACTATTTACGCAAACAAGCAGACTTAAAACAAAGCGTGCTGATGGATTAGACCATCAGCAGTAAGTTCTTATTGGTCTTTCTCATCGCAATGTATCGAGCTCATTATTCGAATAATGAAGTACAAATAAACTTATCCATGCGAAATAACCAATCACTCTTTTAGTTGAGCCTAGCTAGAAACTCTTATATTGATTGGTATCAAGATTTTATTTGAGTACCCAACGATAACTTTGAGCAGTTAATAATAATGCTGCCAAAAAAATCCCCATAATCATAATCTTCCATATCATCATGACAGAGGGTTCAACCTGAAATGCCCCATTTATACCAAACATATAACTGAATGGAATAATGACCATCCAATAACAAAATAAAATGACAAACAAGGGCTGCGTGAATTGCTGCATTCCTCTTAATATTCCTGCTGCAACCGTTTGTAAAGCATCAAATATAAGAAAAAGAGCCACATAGCACATCAGCGTTGCAGCAATCGTGACTACATCGCTATCCTGACTAAAAAATGCTGTCATTTGTCTTGCAAATTGACTTAGAATCCCTGCCACAACGATTGCATAAAAAAGAGTAAAAGCAGTAACGATGTAATATGACCAGCGCCTCTCTTTCCGATATTTCATCCCATTAAAATGAGCTATTCGAATGGTTGCAGCACTACTCATTGCAACAGGGATCATAATAATCACCATTGCAATATTAATTACAATTTGATGTGCTGCGATGACTTGTGTTCCAAGTCTGGCTGCAAAAAAGGCCAAAGTCGCGAGTGCTAAAACTTGTAAAACTAATGCACATCCAATCGGCATACCTTGTTTCAACAGTTCTATACTGTCAGATAAATCAGCAGTGCTCGTCTCAGTCCAAATACTCATTTCTGGTATACGCTTATGAACCCAATAACGCATACTCAAACAACCAATGTAAGCACTGATAATCGTCGCCAAACCCGTGCCCATTCCTCCCATTTCGGGGAAAATACCAATCCCATGAACAAAAACATAACCCAATAATCCATCGCATATCAGCATGATGATAAAGCTCATTAGAATTGGATGAAGTTGGCTATATCCTTCACTGATAAAACGGTAAAAAACCATATAAACCAATGCAGGCATGGCAAATGCAATCAAATGTAAGTAATTCTTGCAAATTTTTGCAACATCAGTATCTGGGATAAACAATGGACATAAATATGCGAGAGCCTGTATAAACACAAAACCCAACATCGCCAACAGAAAAGATACTCTCTTTCCCTGCTGATATAATTGTGCTGTCTGTTGGCTATCCTCTTTATATTTTAAAAGCGAAAACTTTGGCACCAATACATATAAAATCCCCGTAAATAGAATGAAAACAGGTGCCCAAATATTACTACCCAAGCCAATAGCAGCTAAATCTAAATAATGATAACGACCTGCCACAATTGTATTAACTAAACCCAATAAAGCTTGACACAACTGAATAAGAATCAAAGGTAGTGCAAGTTGAAGAATGGGTACTGTGATATCTTTAACAATATTCATAGATAATTTGGTTACTCATACTCACAAATTGCTAAAAATCACTGAATACGTGCATTCGTTTGAAAGCGCCAATAACCTTTAATATGATTATTTTTACCCTGTAGATTTAGGTCATTACGTACATAATGACGGATTGTCTTGGCAACTTTATTTTCCATTGCTCCCCATACGGCATCAATCTGCGGACATGCCTGAAGTATTAGGATTGTTTCATCCGCCTGCTGCTCTAAAGTACCAACGACGGTTCTAAGCGTACAATGCTCAGGGAAAGTAAATGTCTGAAAATATTCAAGATCCTTTTCATCTGCACATAACAAAATAATGATTGGGTGAATAGGATTTGACCAAAAATCTAAAATACCAGCCAAAGCTGGGTAAGCAGTCTCATCCGCAATTAAGACCGTTTGTCCTTCAAGTAAATGCTCATGCTTATCATCTGTTTCTGTTCGACTTGAAATTAATGAGCCTGCTTGTAGTTGTTCCACCCATAGACTTCCAGGGCTGCGACCATGTGTAAAAATATCGACATAACCATAATGCAAATCTGCAGTTTGCTGATCTAGACTAAAAGCCTGACGTAACGTGTACAAGCGAATGTCTTTATTCATAGATTCCAATAATTTCTGACGCTTTGGACTAGAAAGATGCTTGAGGAGCCATAAAAAACCATGATCAAACGCATTTTTTAAGCGTCTGCTTTTATTCGACGTTTTTTGGGATAGCACAGGGACTTTCTCTAAAGCCTTTAAAATAAATCCATAAGCATAACCTGCATAATATCGCGGTAATGCTCGCTGACTTTTAATCGTCAAGCGTGTCATATTCTTGCTGACTTGCTCTTTTTGAATTACCTCAAAAAATTGGCGTGCGTTATGACTAAACTCAATTTTTTGTTTTGCAAAAGAGTTATAAGCTAAATATAAAATTTGCTCCTCAAGATCACCTTTTAATTCAAACTCAACAAAAAGCGGTTGCTCCCCTGTCAAATCTTGAATATGTAGCAAAATCCCCTCTTCATAAATATCCGCAATTGTGGCGTTACTGATTTGATCGTTTTTACCATAGGTTTGAGCAATAATTAAAAGCTCTTTGCTATGATCTTGGTTCACATGATCCATAATATCGAGCTTACGATCTTGATCTTGTATCGTGGTGTAATGTTTCATAAAAATTGCCTAAATATGCCTAAAGAAATCTCTGCTTCAAATCGTCAATTCTGGAGAGCTCTTGGGTAATAGTTTCCATACCAGTCCTGCTACGATTACTGCGCAAACAAAGGTCATGACCACCACAAATGTGTAGCCAAAATGTTGGGCTAACATGAGCCCCATCGCTGAGTAGGCAAAGCCCATAAATACAATTAGACTTAACTGTAAGCTGAAGAATGTAGCTCGAGCTGGCATAGTTGATGCGCGATCCATAATCAATGTAGATAAGGTCGCCATTAAGCCGGGGTTAGCAATAAAGTATCCAAAAATAGCCAGATAAACCAAAGCCTTAGATGTATACCCTAAAGTTAATGGAATGAATAATAAAAGTGTCCCTCCCTGTAATAAGGTGAAAGTGATAAGTGCTGCTTTACGCTTTAATTTGTTGATGAATACTGTGGCGAGAAAAGCAGAAATGACACCGATCATCGAACCAAATACTTTGGTCGCAAAACCAATATCAGCCATAGGCCATTTTGCATCGACCAACAGCGGATTTAGAATGCCAAACACAGCAGTAAAACCGATTGGATATAAAAACAGTAGGAAAAACCAAAGCCGATGTTGGATTAAAAAGAGCTTAAGTTGCGTCCATAGGCTCTTAAATTGAGGGCCTATACCTTGATGCGGGTTTTCCCATTTATTTTCAGGTTCTGAATAGAAAATAAGCTGGAACCATGTGATTGCCGTAAGCCCAGCCAATAACCATAAGGCTCCTTGCCACTGCAACCAAGGGTATAAAATGAGTAATAGACCGCCACCAATAATATTGCCCAATAAATTACTGGCATATTGAATACTATTGGCAAATTGGCGTTCAGGTGCACTAAAAATTTTACATGCTAATCCATCAATTGAGACATCCTGTATACTCATAAACAAGGTATAAACAATAAACAGAATTAAGATCACACTAAATTGCTTATGAATATCCAATATGCCACAAATCAACAATAGTAGAGTCATGCACATCTGAGCAAGAATAAGCCAACTACGATACTGCCCCTGAAAGAAAAAACGGAAACTATCAATAAATGGTGCATATAAAACTTTGCCCAACATTGGAAGTGCAATTAAATTCATTAATGCCAATTTATCGAGTGCAATACCACTTTGCCTCAAAATGGCAAATGTGGCAGAAATCATAAAAGCGATACCAATATATTGCGTGGTATATACACTAATCAAAAGTGGCCAAGGCTTCGTATTTGCTTTCATAAACAATTCTCCAATGTTGAGAATGATTTTGATTTTAAAAATCGAACTGCATTGAAAGCTTGTAAGTACGTGGCTGACCTACAGAAACAAAGGCACCATTCCAAACACCTGCCCAATACTGTTTATCAAAAACGTTGTCTACTCCACCTCTAAACGTGACCTTTCGATTTGCAAGTGACGTTACATAACGTCCCCCTAAATCCAAACGAGCCCAACTTGGTAGTTTTTGTGTATTTGCAGCATTAACATACATACTGCCTGTATATATCGTATTTGCAGTTAAGGTGAGCCCCTGTAACTGATTTACATCCCACTCAAAACCTAAATTCGACTGCCAATGTGGAATGCCATAGACATCATTTCCATCATATTTTCCTTGTGTTGTTTTGGCTTGCTCTGCATCCATATACACCACGCCACCTAAAACTCGTAAGTTGTCACGGAGCTCACCCGCTGTAGTCCACTCCACGCCTCGGTTTTGCTGTTCTCCACTCATGCTGTAGTAATTTGTTAGAGAATCACCCATGATCAGCGGTTTCGTAATCTGATAAATACTTAAGGTATTTCTAAAAGTCCCACTGTCCCATTTTGTACCAAGCTCATATTGCTTCGATTTATACGGTGCAAGTGTTGCTCCATAGTTGGATGCAGTCGTATCTGTCACTGACTCCCCAGGCGATAAACCCTCAACATAGTTACCATACAATGCCACTGAGTTATTCCATGGTTTAATAACAAAACCGACTGCTGGAGTGATTTCATTTTTATTGTATGCAGAGCCTTCTACAGGTTTTCCATCATTAATGCTAAAGCTCTGAGACTTAACTTGTTGGTGACGAAGTCCAAGAATAAGTTGATATTTATCATCCTTAAATGAAAGAGTATCTGCGAGTGCGACACTACTTAAAGTGACATCTGATGTTTTAGGAACATACGTTGGAGTTACTGCTAATGCAGCAGGGGTAGATGGAGAATAGATATTTGAAGACCACATTGCTGCTGTACCAGCTGCGTTTTTGGTCGAAAGACCCATATGCACATCTTGATCAATCACATTGGCACTCAAAACCAACTGATGATTAATATTCCCTGTCGCGAAATGGCCACGAATCCCTACTTCAGCCGAATCGACATCGGTTACATTTGCTGTACTTCGAGAAACAGCCGTATAGTTGCCATTGGCCTGAGCATTCATACCAAGTGCATTATTCGCCATATAACCATGTGCTTTTTGGTGCTTAGTTCCTGCTGTTAGATAAGCCGTCCAATCATCTACAAAGTCATATTCAACATGACCAATTGCAGCCGTTGTTTCTGTAACACCGTATGAACCTGGCATCGTGTTAATAGACGCATCGGGTGCTTTAGGAATATTAGATGACGCAAAAGACAGCATTAAGGGCATAGCGCCTGATAGCTCTTCCTTAATATCATAAATATCTAAAGACGCACGTAAATCTTTCCCGCGATAATCTAGAGCAATCGAACCTAAACGTCGATCTTCAGTTTGACCATCCAAAGCCGTATCGCCATGTGATTTCAACGCATTCACGCGTAGACCAAACTCATTGTTTTGACCAAAACGTCGGCCAATATCAACATGCGCCCCTAAGTTCGAATCTGAAGAATAGGTGGTCGTTAATCGTGTGATCGGATCATCTGTTGCACGTTTTGGCACCACATTAATAACCCCTCCAACAGCCCCACCTAATGACATTCCATACAACAACCCACTGGTGCCACGAAACACCTCAACACGATCTAAAAACTCAGTTGGAACACGATTATGAGGGACTAAGCCAAAAGCACCATTCCATGCCAGTTCATGACTTTGGGTATATAAACCACGAATATTAAAATATTCTCCCAAACCATTTGAGGACATTACAGTGCGTACAGAAGGATCGCTTTGTAGTGCTTCTGCAACCGTTTTCGCCTGATGATCTTCTATGTATTTTGAGGTATAACTCGTGATACTAAATGGTGTATCTAATGCCTCTTTTTCACCTAAAATCCCAATCTGACTTTTTTTACTCACTTGACCACTTGCCAATTCATTTTCAGAAACGGCCGAACTCACAATCGTTGCTAACTGACTCGCGCCTTGACTGTTTTTTTCCCCTTGGATGTCTATGCTTTCCCCTGCAACCACATTTTGGGTTAATAACAATGCAATACTCAAAGACAACATGGATCTTTTTACCTGAAACACTGTATTCATTTTTCACCTTAAACGGGACAAGTGTATTTGAAAGTTGAGGAATACTATCAAGAATCATTCTCAATAAAAAATAATATTGGAAATATGTTTACATAATTGGGAAAGTATCTGTTTTTTAATATAAAAATTAACCGCAGGATTTAAACTTGATTGCAAAGCTATACATTATTTTTTAATCATAATCGGTTTCAATCACCGATTACGTTACAGAAAAATTGGGGCTTAAATCCTATATGCCCATCAATTAAGGATTGACAATCCCCATCGTTAAAATGAAAATAATTATCATTTGTAATTTAAAGTAGCGCTGTGGATGTCGATCTACATTGATTCTCATAAATCGGTATTAGAACAAGTGGGCAATATATTTTTGGATGCTCATTCTCAGTTGCCCAACCACCAACTTAATCATTTTAATCCATCTGATGGTGAAGGTTATAGTGAGCTCTATGATTTCGGTAAGCTCTGTGTAGGTAAAGGTAAATATTGGCTAACCCAACCTTTGACCATGAGTGCCGAAGCCTCTCTTCATTCTTTCGGCTTAACCTTGTTACTTTCTGGCACTCATCATATTCAAAATCATAAAAATAAAATGGAATATGAAATCCATTCACCAATGATTATTCTACGCAAAGGGAATTTAGGCTTACAGACGATCTACTTACAACCTCAGAAAATGATGTCTCTCATTAGTTTAGATTTTAATGAAACCATGTTGAAAATGATTACATCAAACATCGGAGATTGCGATGTAACACGTTTCTTTTTAGACCCGTCCTCACCCACAATACAGACATGTAATATTCCCAATAAAGATATTTTGCATCAGGCACATTATTTACTCAATTTAGCTCCTGCACAGAGTTCAATAGATTTACTGCACCTCGAAGGTGCTGCGCTTGAATTATTAAGTTTAATTTTGCATAAAAACGCTAAAGAAAATTCACTCCCTCTCGCCATTCAAAAGAGTATCTTTATATTAGAAAACCAATTTGATAAGAAAATTACGATTCGTACTTTGGCTAAACAAGCTGGAATTAATGAATGTGATTTAAAACGCTTATTTAAACAATATACAGGGCAAACCATCGGCCATTTTTTACGTGATGTTCGAATGAAACATGCCCAATTATTATTAAAAGAAGGTGTTTCTTTAGACAACGTAGCCAACCAAATCGGCTACAGTAGCACGCAATATTTTAAACAAGTTTTTGAGCAGCACTTTGGTTATCATTTTTAAAATGACTGGGTATATACTCAAAAGAATGACAACAATAGCGCTGAAACAACATGATAATGAGTCAATTGATTCGATATAATGATCCATATAACATAAATCAACACACGCGTTTATATTTATTAGCCATAAAATCTAAAATAAAATTCGCACTCAAATCATCTCATCCGCTCCACAACTTATTGTTATAAAAATCTCAAAATATATAACCACATTTAAACGTATTTAATCTTAATTTTAACTGAGTTTTTTAAGCCCTATAATTATAAAATCAATGGAAAAATATAGACCTGTTATTTCTGTGAATATTTCAACATTATTATATTTTTAGTTAAATTAAAAACTAGGTTTACATATCGCAAATCTTAGTGGCTATTCATAGTTTAATTCTATTACAAATATAGAATAGCCACAGATCTAAAATACCATTATTAATATGTCACTGTTACCACTACAGTATCACTGTAACTTCCTGGAGGAGGAATACTCACACCTTGTGGAATCCGCCCATATACAGTAAAGGTTTGATTGCTACCTGTGCCAGTACCCGCTACGCCACCACTTCCACCAGTTGCTGTTACACCGCCCGTACTATCCCAAATATTGGTCCGCGCAGATTCTTTGTATAGTTGATAGGCTAAATAATTACTTCCATTTACCATCCTACGGTTTCCACCAGTGATCCGATTATTCCCATCACCCAAATAAATTGAATAACTACGATTCACATTACAACGTGTAACGACAGCACCATTAGCGTCATAATTACTATCTATTACACCAGCATCAGCAATATTACCAAAATCAATATCTGTTACAGAGGTTAAATAACAAATTCCTGGTACGACATAATTAAATGTATAGTCAATACTGCCTGAATCCCATCCATTATTATCCCCTGTTCCACCTTCACAGACAGTTCCCGATGCTGCTTGCATATCTACATATAGCTTTAGACTAGAAGTGTATGTTCCAGCAGGAAGAATCGTAGAAGGTGCAGGCACAGCAATTGTTAAAGTTATAGTCATATAATTATTACTAACTGTAGTCGTCCCTGGGCCATACCATGTTCCAGTTGTTGCATTTGAACCAGTTGTAGTCACACCTGCTGTCGCAGTGACAGTATAGGGTAAAGTATAACTTGCATTAGGACCCGTCATAGGTGAAGAAAAAACAGGCTTTATACAAGTATAAGCACTCGTTCCATAACTACCACTCGTTCCTCTACAACGCCAAGTTCCAGTGAGTGTCAATGTTGCTGCATTACCGTAGTTAGCAGCGGTATAAGTGTAGGTACTGGATGATGTACCTGTATATGTACATGCAGCATGCGCTTGTTTAGGTGTAAACAATAAGAAAATCAAGCAAGATGTTAAAAACAGGAAACTCAGCAAATAATTTAAGGGGCGTGTTCGAGTTGAAGTATTGAAACTTCGACTGTTCAAATTATTTACACTTAATTTTTTCATGAACATATATACGGCCCTAATTTCTGAGTTGTTGCCTGATCTTGATCATATTGGAATTCAACAGAACATTGCCCACCATCCAATAAATCAACAATTAGTTTATTCTTTGGTAGCAATCCACGTAAGAACACTTCACCATCATAACCAATCATACTACTCGTCTGCCCATTAAGGCTGACTGAATAACCAACAGGAAGTGGTTTTAAATTTTTATCTAGCAATACAACGGTAGCTGAAATAATATTCTTTGCCGCAAAATCAAGCACAATACCTTGTTGATAACCTGCAATCGCCAAATTTTCTGTTTTTTCTGCTTCCCAACCTACAGGTAAATACTGAGTATCCAAATAAATATGATTCTTAGCATAAGGTGTTAAATGTGAAATCAGAAAGTTTCCATTCTTACTTGCTTTACCCAAGTTCACACCACCATTAATAATTTCACTCCTAGGACCTGCATTTTTAACAATCGCAAAAGCATCCCCAATTTCATTGCTCGCAAAAATATCACCTTGTGCTATAACTAAGGCACCTCGTGCACCAAGCATGGTTTGTGAACTACTACCAAACTGACTATAACGCCCAAACAAATAGGCTGGTCGTGAGCGATAATCAACATATGCTGTATTAAGGTCTGACTCCCCTTCACTATGCGTCGTTGCCACGCCCCACCCAAAACTACCTAATTTTGGATCACTAATACTATTCAACTCTTGGGTATATTTTATATTTCCAGAGTCATTGCTTACACTTGTAGATGCTTTTAACTTCGATGACAGATCAAATCTCAAAGCCAAGTATGCGCCATAATTATCATGATCATTAAAATCTTGATACAGTGAAGAATATAGATTAATCCGATCCGTAATATTGCCACTTAAACTGAGTGAAAATAAATCATATTGCTCATTTGTATATTTTAAACGGTTATAATTACTCGAAATACTCCAACCAGGAATTGGATTAAAATTCAAACCTGCTCGAATTATTTCTTCTGCAGTCGCACTATTCTCAACGACATCACTATCCGCAGAAAAGTTAGAGTTTTGATAATTGATGAGTGATAATCGGGCCAAATCATAGTAGTCTTTACTTGCACCTTGATAGCTAAAATTAAAAGATGAAGATGGACTTAAGCGTCCCTCAACACCAATTAAACCCAGAAATCCTTGATTTCCTTCATAGCTACTGCCCACTACGTTAAAATTCCAAACTCCTCGACCTGCAATATTTTGTGCATAACCTACACCTAAATTTGCTAAACCATCTGTTGACGTTTCAATATGGCCAGTCGCTGTTTGTGAATTAGAAATAGCTTGGCGTAAAGAGCCGGATGCAAAGACAATATCCGAATCATAATCATTAGATTTAGTACTATAATTATAACGAGGGACACCAACATCAACGGAAAACTCTTGAATTCCTTCTTTTAAAATTTTTGGTGAATAGTAATAATATTGTTTATTTACTTGTTGCTGCCCTAATGCATCAGTAGTGACTAATGTCATTTCATTACCTGAAATAAAAGGTAAACTCTTAACATCAAAGGGGCCAGATGGAATTTCACCTGAATATATTTTCTGCTGATTAACAAACAAATCTAAAGACGATGGTAGCGCTGCTGTGCCTGAAAACTGAGGTAATGCTGCTGTAATAATGTCTGAACGATGAGTATATGCACTTGACCACTGTACACCAAGTAAACGAATACTACTTCCCCAATCTACAGTATTACTATTAAAATCACCAAGTACATAAGAACGAATTTTTTTTGCGTCAATATATTGCCACTTAGACTCTAAACGTACAGATCGGTTGTTTGAATCCTCTGTATCCTGATTATGTAAGAAGCCAGACGAAAAAGAGCCATAACTAGAGTTATATATCGCATTTGCTATAGCTGAAAAATAGTTTTCATCATCCAAATAAGTATTATTGATTTCATAATTCAATAATACTGTTGAAATGCCTTTTTGTGGAATAAATTGATCTTCAGTAATTTCATTACCCTTTAAATCGACCTTATATGCCTGTAAATTTTTGTCTGTAATTTTTATCTGTAATGTTTGTTCATTTTCATTATATGAATACACCAAATCTTTAATATCATTCAAAGCAATGAGCTGTTCATCTTTTAGCTGTACTGGTAATTTAATTCTAAGCTTGCGTAAATCACGAGCTTTGATCAAGATCTTCTGATTTTTTGAGTCTAAATAACTTTGAATTAGGTCGTTAGATGATGAACCATTAACTGAAGAAATTAAAAATAGTGGAACAAGCTCCTGACTATTAACATCTTTTTTTTCAACTGTACCTATTTCTTCAGCATATACTTGGCCTAAAGAGATGTAGGTAACTAAACACGTACATAGAAAATACTTCATATTCTTATCTAACTTAGTAAGAGATATCTTTACCATTTATATTTGCTTGAATGGTGTATTTGTGTGTTGCAATATAATTAAACTTTTCGTTTAAAGGATATGTTTTCACATTGCCATTTAAAACATAGCCATTTAAAGTATTAATTTCAATAGGGTAAGACTGTTTCGTCGTCTCGTCTATCAGCTTTAAGCTAGTAAGCTGAATAAAACGTCCACCAATATTATTAACTTCAATTATAGATTTGCCATCTTGATGTAACAGTTGAGCTTTTGCTTCACGAATAGACTTTGGGTTGGTTATAAATAAAGGTAATGAAGTTCTTAATACGACATTAATCCCTTGCCCTATTGTTCTTGAATCTACAACCGTGGGTAACTCATCAATCCAAACCCTATAGCTTTCTTCTTTATCAATCGCGGTTTCATTAACTCGTACCACTCTTAAATTATAAGATTGCTGCCCATTAAGCGATAAAGCAGGTGGACTGACAACAATATCATTAGTGGGAATATATGATTCTTCATTCCCTTTCTGTTGCCATTTAAATACGCGTATCTGTAAATTTGTTTTTTCATTTGAATCATTGGCAATAGTTAAACTACTGCTTTGTTGACTTTGTGCCAACTCAATACTTACAGGAGAAATTTTTAACGCTGCAGCATGCACTCCAACACTACATAAAAAAGTAAAAACGGTCACAAAAAAACTTTTATTCATTATACATAAACCTTAAATATTTTACATTGACGCGTCTAGTAATCAAAGCTGACCGAAGTCAGCTTTGTTTTTCTTTTTCGAATTAATATGTAATTGTCAAAGCAACTGTATCTGTATAGCTACCAGCTGTAGGTAATGCAGTTCCTGCTGGAATACGGCCATAAACATCAAAATTTACTTGTGAACCCGTACCAGTACCAGTCGCAACCTGCCCACCTACGGCAATTGCTGTCGCACGTGTAGAATCAGAAAATAGGTTGTATGGTAGATAGTCAGCTGTAGAGCCAGAACCTGTAATCATACGGCGTTGTGTTGAAGATACGTTATTACCAGCACCCGCTGTCAAAGTCCAAGTTGTACCATTTGAACAAAGTACACCTATTTGAGCACCACCAGAACCTGATGTATTTGCATCAACATTACTCGCAAGTGACGTGATATTACCAAAATCAATAACCGCTGAAGTAACTGTTCCAGTTGAACTGGTATTCACATAGCAGCTTTTCACAACAGTTGCTTTAATTAATAGATTGCCTGTTGCTGTGTCAGCCATCGCATTCATTGATACGAATCCACTTACCGCAAGCATTGTTAAAACCAACTTTTTCATATTCGTTCCTAGTTCCTAGCAAAAAAACTTTGTTGCAACTATTTAATTTCAGTAAATCAACGGCTTTTGTATAGAAGAAATTTACCTATATAAAAACAGTCACAAAAGAAATAATTGCTTTCACATATAATACAAAAAAAATAAACCATTTCAACAAAAATATAATTTATTTGACGCAGTAGACACTTTTTACCAAAAGCTATAACTATAAATATATATAATTCAAATAACTGAATAAAAAATACTCACTAGTCAACCTAACTTTATTGACATCACTATTAGTTGCTTTTATCTAATATTCAGTCGTAGTCGATTTTCTTGGACAAACATTTGTAAGCTAAAGTTCACTTAAATCACGAATAAGAAATTGACACAAAAAAAGAGAACTAAAGCCATCAGTTGGGTGATCACACACAACTGATGGCTCTAATCCTTATGCTTTCCGATGGTTTTTGATTGATAGTTCTATCAAACAGAACCTTTATATCGCCATCCTTTACATATTTATTCCTATCATAAGCAAATGCATTTCCTCAAGGTGTGTCTGGTGATGTATCCTGTATGCGATATTCCTTGTCTAAGGTCTTATCTTGTGGGGCTTTTACATATGTAACCAGCAAAGTCTCATCTTATCTGAGGTGCAGCAATATGATTTATATCTCGATTAAATAGAACTTCTCTAACAGCAATCGCATCCTGATTTTTCAATCTCACGAATTTTAAAAAATTAATCCATAAATTTCTAAATCACCTTCACCAAAAAAGGTTTTTTAATAAATTTTTAGCTACTTGATCTGATGCCTGCTGCATCAAACTATTTGAAATATCCCCCCATAACGTAACTGTGCTTGAGTATTACTATAAACTCGAATAAGTTCAGACAAAGAACCACGCCCAGCATTCGCTTCAGTTTCACCCCGTAGCCATAATACAGTTGGATTTGATGATGTATAACCATAATCACTTTGTAGTAAACTGGCTAATGTTGAATAAATAACATAATAACCAATTTTTCCATTTTCTGCCTGTATATGTAAAGCAGGAATTTGATCCATATGGGTTTGACTTAATTTAGTTAACATAATGTAATTTCTTTGTTTTTTCGTTTAATATTTTTAAAGTGGTTAAACAAACATCTAGATATTGTTCATCTGTAATATTAATATAATGAGCATTAAATCCTAATAAGAATCCCATTTCATTTAAATTGATTTATTTTAGAAGTACATGAAGTATGATTAAATGTATTCAAACCCCATCATAATATTGTTTTGAATACATAGATATCCTAAAAAAAAGTTCCATAACCAAATTCATTTTTCCATTTTTCATTTAGCAGGTCATTTACAGTATCAGACCACATTACATTTAATCCATCAACTCCATAATATTCTTTAGAGATTAACCAAAAGCGTTTATTACGTTTTATCAAAACGAATTGACGTGAGTCATATTTGGGCAATCTTGCTCTATCTGCATCTGTAATAGCATCAAATTCCTGAGCCAATCTTCTATTCTTTGCCTCCATCAGTCGCCGAACTTCTCCCTCCCGTTCCTCGTTTGTTAAAGGAACACACTTATATATAACCCAAGCTATAAAAACTACTAAAAGCAAAATCCATATAAAACCTTTAGTTGGTGTGTAGTTTTTTATTTTTATTTTTCCACCTTTAATAAACTTTTGGGTCTCACCTTTTCTACTTCAGCAAACAATGAAAAAGTCTGATTCACATAATTCACTATACTTGATTCACATAATTCACTATGCTAGAAATCTGTTCCAGTTGAAAAACTATAAGCCCATCCAGCATAACCATAGCCTAGATCAGAAAGCTCCTGATAGATAGCTGGATTCGCATTAATTTTTTCAGAATTTAATAGAGTCAGAAGTTGCTCTATTCTATCTTTTGTGAGTTTTTGTGTAGTTATCACTTTATGCACCTTTTAAATCATTTTTGTTTAACAATAAAACCTAATACAACTTTTTTTGCTTGTTTTTGAATAATTTTCCAGTCCTGTAGATACATGCTTTGAAATACTGCTGAGATTCGAACCTTCATTTCTGGTTCTAAAACAAATTCCTGTTCACATTTACGTGCTATTGGATTTTCCGGATCTCCACATTTAATTAAGGTAAGTACCTTTCCTCCTTTATCTTTTTCAACATATAAATCATCTATATCATATAAATCATTAGACCCCGTATTTATAGCCATCAATTCCTTATTTCGTTTCACCCATTTAGGATGAGGAATATATTTCTGCAGACCATATTCATACTCATCAGTAGGTATGTATATATGCATAAAATTAATTTCTTCTAAATGTTTTTTTTATGTTATTTTTGTCTCTAAGGTTGAATTTATTAATCTCGTTGATAAATCTCCATTATAACTTTTATCTGCATATACACTTACACTTACCCAATGATTATCTGGTAAGTTAATTTCTTTTTTATACAGTTTTTCTGAGTATGGTGAAGCTTTATAATAAACAACTAGCACTAATCCATCGGTATAACGCATATCAAAACCAAAGGCCTGAATTTTAGATTGATAGGTGCGAGTCTTTCGTTTATATTTCTTACCTGTTACGAAACCTGTATTATCTTCATATTCAACCCAAGGTGCTTCTCTACCAAGGTTAACAGGCTTCCCTCCTAAGTCGCCTACACTATAACGTGCGCCATATTGATCTCGTGGTGTTATAAACTCTTGCATTTCTGGTTCTTTATTGGAGTCACAAGCTGTTAATAAAAGTACGCTGAGCCCTATTCCTAAAATTTTCTTTGCCATAAGACAACTCACTCTTATTTTTTTATGTTAGTTAGTAAAGACTGTGGTCTCACTTTCTCGACTTCACCAAACAAACTAAAAGTCTGACTCACGTAATTCACTACACCAGAAATCTGTTCCATGTAATGCATAAGTTCTGGCGTTTTTTCTGCCTGAATTAGCTTTATTGTTCTCGATGGATCAACCCCATCAAACTGACAATAAAATAGTGGCTCTCCACGTTTTAAAATGAGATCTTTTGAAGTGTCATGCCATTCAAATGCCCACATCAGTGGTCTAGGCCAAATATGAATGGGGAAACGCCCACCAAATATCGTCCCCGGCAAAGGATTTTTTCTATAATGTCCAAATGCATCTAACTGAGTGATATACACCACTTCATCGGCAATAAAACAATATGGTAATTTAAGCTGAAGAATAGGAACATTCGGTGTACGCCACTCATTTTCATTCACGAGTGTTAAAAGTTCACGTAACTTATTAGAGCGGACTGGTGATGCTTCACCAAGTACATTTATCAAGGTTGGCTTACCTTTTGAATCCCGATCAAAACGAAGATGAAAGTCAAATGGACAATTAATCACAAAGTATCTACTTTCTAGCTGAAGTACCGCAGGACAACGGCTTGCTGACTTGGCATGTTTCGTTTGTGATTGTGATCGCATACAATAAGGCGGTTCATAAAGTATAGCTACCTTATCATCTGTTAGAAACCATCCCACCTGAATAGGTCCAGTACCTTCAATACGATCCTGATCTTCTATTGTAAAATGTATATGTATTGTTTTTATTCACAAGTATTAAGCTATTAGTTTATGGCACTTTAAATATGTTTTTTACCTAAAATTTAAATCGAACGTTTAAAAATTTGAACTTAAATAATTAATATTTCATGCTTTTAATCCATATTAAATATTTAAATTCAATCAGTGAAATTCATCACAGTTATTTATATACTCTAACATTATTCGTGCTAGCGTCTTATATAAAGGCAAAGAAATAAAGGACTATTAATGTGCCAAGCCCATCAGCCTTAGCTAAATTGACATATTTCACCATTGCCGATACACACTGGACGCTCTGTATGACGGTCAAAAAGATTGTACTCAGTACGTAGATTTAGCTCGAGATCATTGAAGAGCATGCCTACTAAAATACTACGGAGTTTTTGATTGAGTGCTTTAGCTCGGAGTTGTTCATCGAATGGATATTTCACCCAGCGCTCTTTGTACTGATTTAACGAGCAATTTGTTAATATAGACTTAGGTACCATTCATGCTGAGTATGCTAGCATAAAAACCTATACTAAAACCTACACTAATTTACTCAACAGTCTAGGTTTACATTGAACTAACATGGATTACATCAGACAGTTACCATTAAGTTATCTTTTTAAAAACTGTTTAAATTTAAAGGCTTTATTGTAGTGAAACAAGATAACTCAATGATTGACACATCCACTCTCACCCCGATGATGCAACAGTACATGGGCGTCAAAATGCAACATCCGCATTCTTTGATGTTCTATCGTATGGGTGACTTCTACGAGCTATTTTTTGAAGATGCACACAAGGCCGCTAAACTTCTCGGAATTACACTGACTCATCGTGGCAAAGCCAATGGTGAACCCATCCCTATGGCAGGTGTTCCTTATCATGCAGCAGAAGGCTACCTTGCGCGCTTGGTAAAAAAAGGTGAAACAGTCGTCATTTGCGAGCAAATTGGCGAAGTTACAGGTAAGGCCCCTGTTGAGCGTGGTGTTGTCAGGATTATTACACCAGGTACACTGACCGATGATGCCTTACTGACTGCACATCAAAGTTCAAACCTTGTGGCGCTTTGCATACAACAAAACGAAATTGGTATTGCACTGTTAGATTTGAGTGCAGGTTTATTTAAAGTTCAGCAACAAGAGTTTCAACTTGAGCAACTCGGTATTGAACTGTCTCGCCTCATGCCAAGTGAAATTTTGGTCGATGAAAATATTGTCGACCCCAACATTATTGAACACATTAAAAAGCTACTCGACTGCCCGGTAACACGCCGCCCGAATGTCGACTTTAACCTAAACAACGCACAAAAAACCTTATGCGATCAGTTTGCTGTATCGACTTTAGCAGGTTTCGGTATTGACCATTTGCCACTTGCCAAAGCGGCAGCAGCATCGCTGATTCATTATGCCAAAGAAACGCAAAAGACAGCCTTACCGCATATTCGCTCTATTCAGTTGGAACAAAGCAGTGATTTCATTGCGCTTGATCCTGTGACACGTCGAAACTTAGAGTTGGTTGAACCTCTGTTTGAACACGGCACGTCATTATTTCAACTCATCAATGACTGTCAAACAGCCATGGGCGGACGTTTACTTAGCCGCACACTAATGCAACCATTACGTGACACCAAGCTCTTAGACGCACGGTTAGACGCGACTAAAAGTCTTGTAGATGGCTACCATGAATCACCAGTCCGTTTAATCTTAAAAGAAATTGGAGACATCGAACGTGTTCTCAGCCGTGTAGCGTTAGGCAGTGCTCGTCCACGTGACTTAGTGCAACTGCGCCAAGCCTGTGCGCAAATCCCTTATTTACGTCATGCCATTCAACCCGTAATCCAAAGTAAACAGTCCGCACTCATTTCTCTATTGAATGAGGAGTTGGGCGATTTCCATGGCTTACATCAACGTTTAATGTCCGCCATTGTTGAACATCCGCCTGTGCTTTTACGGGATGGAAATGTAATAGCCGAAGGTTTCGATCATGAACTGGATGAACTACGTAAAATCCGCGATCATGCGGGACAGTACTTGATCGACCTTGAAATTCAAGAACGTCAAAATACGGGAATTTCGACCTTAAAAATTGGCTATAACCGTGTCAGTGGGTACTACATCGAACTGACCCGTGCGCAAGCTGAGCAAGCGCCTGATCACTACATTCGCCGTCAAACCTTGAAAAATGCTGAGCGTTATATCACGCCTGAGCTAAAAACCTTTGAAGACAAGGTGCTTTCGAGTGAGTCCCGTGCATTAGCTCGCGAAAAAATGCTGTTCGAAATGCTTTTAGATGAACTCCGTGCCGATATTGGTCATTTACAAATGATGAGCAGCGCTATTGCGCAGATCGACCTCTTAGCTAACTTTGCACATCAGGCTCGCTTACGCAATTGGTCACGTCCTGAGTATAGCCCAGAAATTGGGGTTAAAATTATTGCTGGACGTCATCCAGTGGTTGAGGCATTGAACAAAGCTACATTTACACCGAATGATACGACACTTGATTTCAACCACCGTATGGCCATTATTACTGGTCCTAATATGGGGGGTAAATCAACCTTTATGCGCCAAACGGCTTTAATTAGCTTATTGGCCTATTGTGGCTCCTATGTCCCTGCCCAATCGGCAGTATTAGGTCCTATTGATCGAATCTTTACCCGTATTGGTTCTGCCGATGACCTATCTACAGGCAAATCGACCTTTATGGTGGAAATGACTGAGACCTCGCAAATCCTACATCATGCAACCAATCAGTCTCTGGTTCTGATGGATGAAGTTGGTCGTGGCACCAGTACCTATGATGGTTTATCTTTGGCATGGGCTTGCGTACTTGACTTAACCAAACGTATTAAATGTTTATGTTTATTTGCCACCCACTACTTTGAACTGACCGAGCTGGCCAAAGAAACTGCTATTGATAACTACCATGTCACCGCAAAAGAACTCAATGGCAACCTGATTTTGTTACATAAAGTCCAACATGGGCCTGCAAGCCAAAGTCACGGCTTACAAGTAGCAAAACTGGCAGGTATTCCTGCCAGTGTGATCAAAGAAGCACAAAATCGTCTGAAAATTTTAGAGAAACAACAACTGCAAAAACCTAAAGTCGTTCAAAACGATTTGTTTGCTGCAATAGAAGCACCTGAAATTGAAACAATTGAACGTGTAGTCGAAATTGAGAAACCTTCTGCTGCACTTGAACTACTCAAGAGTATTGATGTCGATAATTTAAGCCCACGTGAAGCTTTACAACAGCTTTATGCATTGAAAGATCAGTTACATTCATAGTGGTTTTCTATTTTTGTCACCCATTTAGACCGTCAAAATGACGGTCTTTTTTATTGTCAAAAGCAGTTTTCAGCAGAATGTTCAGTTTTTATCAAATTTAACAGCCGTGCATATAACAAATATCAATAAAAGCAATTGTTAGTTGGTGCCGTTTTTGCCTAAAATACACATTAGTTATTAGAACCATATTTTTAGGTAGCCTTCGCCATGACCTTTGTTGTCACTGAAAATTGTATTAAATGTAAATATCAAGACTGCGTAGAAGTTTGTCCAGTAGACTGTTTCTATGAAGGTCCAAACTTTCTAGTGATCAATCCAGATGAGTGTATTGATTGTGCACTGTGTGAACCTGAATGTCCTGCAAATGCAATTTTCTCTGAAGATGAACTGCCAGAAGGTCAAGAAGTCTTTATCGAACTGAATGCTGAATTATCACAAACTTGGCCAAACATTACCCAGATTGGTGATCAACCTGCTGACCGTGAAGAATGGAACGGTAAAACAGATAAGTTACAATACTTAGAAAAGTAACTCTAAAAAGATCAGCATAAGCTGATCTTTTTTTATACCTAAAACACACATTTGATTGCAATATTTCCAAATTTTCCCCATCAATATAGATTAAAATAATAGCCGTATTTTTTAAATATTTGATTTCTATAATGAAGAAATTTTTAAAGGGATTATTTGCGGTTAGCATAATCCCCTTGGTGATGATTGGCTGTACGACTTCATCTCACAAAGGCAAAACCATTACGACTCCCGATGGAAAACGTATTTTTATCCCACAAGAGCAAATTAGTTTTGACCGCCCTGCACCACCTAAAATTATTCCTTATACCTATAATGCCTGGATGTCTGTAGGTGACACACTAGCACGCGTACGTGAGTATGAAGTTTTCCTTGAACGTAATGGCGTTGGGAATATCATTCCAAGCTTTGAACTGCTCAGAACCGCTCGTGACTGGCAAAAATGTGGTCGCTCACAATATATGATTCCAAACCGTGAGCTTTGGAAAAACCAAATTGCGACTCTAAAAGTGTTTAAATATTTGGTTGCAGCCAAAGTACTGACCGATTTTGAAGTTACTTCAGTTTATCGTGATCTGCCTTTAAACCAATGTGCAGGGGGTGCCAACTCATCCCGCCACTTATTCAATTCTGCTATAGATTTTCGAATCGGACCTGAAAACCCGCAGCCGCAAGATTATGCATATATTGAAAATACTAAATTCCGTCTATGCCAATTTTGGGCTCAACACGGACAAAGCTTAAACATGGGCTTAGGCTTATATGCATCTGGTCAAATTCACATTGATACCCAAGGATATCGCACATGGGGCCCTGACCTTAGCCGAAATTCATCAATGTGTAATTACTAACTATTTTATAAGGAAAAGAGGTCGATTAGACCTCTTTTTTTAAGCATTGATTTAAACAAATATGGTCGGATAAATTGCACTCTGAAAATAAAAGTTTAAAATGCTCCACATCGCAACCAAGGTGAACATGCTATGCAACAAATGTGGACAGAGATTGATAACTATATCGACGCACATTTAATTCCTGAAGACCCCATTCTGACTCAAACTTTAGAAAATACAGAGAAACATGGTTTTCCAGATCACTTAGCTGTTGCACCCAACCAAGGCATGCTTTTACAAATGCTGATTCAAATGAATCAGTGTAAACGTGTGTTGGAGCTTGGTACTTTTGCTGCCTATAGCACCATGTGGTTAGCGCGCGCTTTGCCTGAAGACGGCTATATTTTAACGATTGAAGGGCGTGATACGCATGCCGCGATGGGTCAAGAAAATATCGACAAAGCTCAGCTCAAACAAACTGTTGAACTCGAATGTGGACGCGCAGCAGATATCCTTAAATCGCTGCCCGCAGACATTGAACCTTTTGACTTTATTTTTATTGATGCCGATAAGCAAAGTTACCCAGAGTATTTGGAATTAAGCCTTAAGCTATCTCATTCAGGTACTTTGATTTTCCTTGATAACGTGATTCGTGCAGGCGATATTATCAATCCTGAAAATCATAAGCCAAGTATTGAAGGGATCCGTGATATGTTTAAAGCGATGCAAAATCATCCGAAAATTTTGTCGTGCACCGCCATTCAAACTGTCGGTAGCAAAGGACATGATGGCTTTGCCTTAGCCATTGTAAAATAAGCTAAAACTTAGATTAAAAAATACCCAATTAATTTAAGCTTATATAAATTATAAACTTACATTTACTGTCCATATAGTTATCCACAATTAATGCGGATAACTATGGATAAAAGGGGCACAATTTAGAGAAGTCTCTCTATATTAGCGTGCCACCAATAAAGGCACTTTGGCATTCCTAAAAATAGTCGTAGCAATGCTACCCAAAAAGAACTGATGAATTTTACTGTGGCTAAATGCCCCTAGAACAATCAGTTGTATGCCATGCTCATTCTGATATTCCAAAATATTTTCAGCCACATCACCATAGCGGTATTCAGTAATCACATCCAGATTCGCCTCTTTTAAATAACGTTCTGGCTCTGCTAGGATTTCAGGGTGGTCGCCAACATAGACTAAATGGCATTGTAAAAGACGCAGTAAATCACTTTGAGCAATTCGCTTCATCATCTTCACACAGGTCGGGGAATATTCATAAGCAAAGATAAAACGTGTAGGCGGTTTGAATGTATCACCCACGGTCATGACCGTGCATTTTGCTCCGCGAATAAAGTTTTCAACATTACTACCCAGTGGTTTATTACGTTCAGCCGATTTTTCTCCGACTCGACCAATCACGACAATGTCATCTTCATGTAATAAGTTAAAACTTTGCTCGAGGAAGTCTCCTTTTTCTTGAATATGTGTCGTATGCAAGCCGTATGTTTCAAGAATGAGTTTAGAAATATGATCAAGTAGATTGTTACTATAACTGAGTGCAAGTTCACTTTGTTTCTGCTCCAACTCAGCTAGCTCTTTGAGCAACATTGCATTGCTTTCAAATCCAATCACCCCACTAATTTCACCCAAGTGATAACTTGCAGGGTAATAATCCAAAACTTGTAAAAGGACCAATTCACGCCCTGTTTGTTTTGCAATCCAAGCAGACGCTTCTGCTAAGGCATTGATACAAGGGGAAGAATCAATACATGCAATGACTCGTTTCATTATCGCCTCTCATTACACCGCATTTGGCATAAGGTCTCATTGTTGTTCTAAACTTAGCATATCTTTTTTTTTGATGGCAGATTTTTATGTAATTAAGTATTGATAAATGTTCAAGATTCTTTGATGTCTTAATCACGTAAACGAATAAGCTGAGCAGGATTGCCTGCCACAATGGATCGCTCCGCAATATCTTTGGTCACCATACTATTCATGCCTACCACGGCATGTGCACCAATTTTCACTCCATCTTTCACGCCCACATGTGCCCCCAACCAAACATCTCGTCCAATTTCTATCCCTCTTGAACGTACAGGCTGTTGATAGATCGGATCACTGAGTGCCATACCATGATCAAAGGCATATAAGTGACAATAGGCTGCAATACGTACTTGATCATCTAACTTAATCCCCACACGGCCACCATCCAAAATACAATGATGGTTGATTGCGACCTCGCTGCCAATGTCTAAAGGCCCGTGCAAAGTACAATCAGCAGCAATAAACGTGTTGTCCCCAATAATAATTTTACGGCCTGGCTCTGCGAAAATGTGTGCCAATGGAGAAATAAAACAGTTTTGACCAATTTCAACGGTTTCCATTTCCATTAAGTAAGCTTGGTACTCTTGCTGCCATGCCTCAGCCCACATCCGATTTTTAGGCTTGAGTGACCAATACAACCATGGCATATAATTTAAGCGGTGCTTATGCTGTTCACGATATTTGAGTAAGGGATCAGTCATGATGGTCATCCACAATTTTTAATGCTTCACGCCCACGGGTTAGGTCTTGTATTTTAACTGCGAGCGCTTCAATCTGATGCACTTGTAATAATGCCTCTACAAGCACGCCCTCCGCAGTATATTGCTCATTAAACTCAATCTGCCCGCTATTCAGCTCATACTGGAAAATTGCCCATTCATTAAATTGACAGGCAAAATGTACTTTTTTCTTTTCAATGAGCTCGATTTTTTCAGCCAACAGTAAACACTGTCCTGCTGTTCCACCATAAGCACGTACCAGTCCACCTGTGCCTAGCTTGACACCACCATACCAACGATTGACCAAAACCAAAACATTGGTTAGTTCATTACCTTCGATGGTGGCTAAAATAGGACGACCTGCAGTACCTGAGGGTTCACCGTCATCATTAAAACGAACATTATGACCAATTTTCCATGCCCAACACTGATGTGTGGTGCTGATATCTTTATATTGCTCTAAAAAGTCTTTAACAGCCTGTTCATTTTCAACAGGCACAGCAAAAGCTTGAAAACGACTTTTTTTGATGTCTTCTTCATAGCTCACTAAACTAGAGATGGTAAATGGCATAACGTAATTTTTAAAAATTTCACAAAAAATTATAACGTATTTTCAATCAGCTATCGTATGAAAATGGCTCATTACTTCAAACCAACACGATAATCAAATAGACAATGCATAGCAGTATAAAAGGGAAAAAGATGCTTCAAATACTCTACGATCAAACATAGAATAAAAGAACGAGCTATGTGACTGAGTCAAAATGGGATATCCATAACTCTAAAATTTCAGCTCAAAATCTGCGCCAATCAGACCAATTGGCGCAGCAAAAACTTATACAGTAAAGTCATCACCCAGATAGACTTGGCGCACGGTTTCATTGGCTAAGATTTCATCAGGAGAACCTTCAGCAATTACCGCACCCTCACTGACAATATAGGCACGCTCACAAATCGCTAAAGTCTCACGAACGTTATGGTCTGTAATCAATACGCCGATCCCGCGCTGTTTCAATGTTGTAATAATATCTTTAATATCACCGACTGAAATTGGATCAACTCCAGCAAACGGTTCATCCAATAGCATAAATTTTGGATCAGCGGCCAATGCACGTGCAATTTCCGCACGACGACGCTCACCACCAGAGACACTCATACCCAATGAATCTTTAATATGACTGATTTTGAAATCAGCTAATAATTCATGCAAACGTTGTTTACGCTGCTCTTTATTCAAATCTTTTCGTGTTTCCAGAATCGCCATAATATTTTCAGAAATGGTGAGTTTTCTGAAAATAGATGCCTCTTGCGGCAAGTAACCAATACCTTTACGCGCACGTTCATGCATGGCCAAATCAGACATATCCAAGTCATCAAGATGAATTTCACCTTTATCCATGCGTACCAGTCCAACCACCATATAGAAGCTAGTGGTTTTACCCGCACCATTTGGTCCAAGTAAGCCAACAATTTGCCCACTTTGCATGCTAAAAGATACATCTTTTACCACCCAACGCTTACTGTAGTTCTTCGCAAGATGCTTGATGCATAAGGTCTGTGGCTGATTGAGAGTTTGCTCCATTAGTCACGCGCTCCAGGGAAGGATTGAGAGGCTGAAGGTGGAATCACAATTTGAACTCGACCGCCCGATGAACCACCACTACTCGGTGTACCAATCGCTTCAATATCCCCTTTGTTCATACTATAACGCAGCGTATTACCCCGAATACTGGCACCATCCTGCTCCAAAAGTGCACTACCTGATAAGGTAATAATGCCTGTTTCTGCATTATAAATAATCTTTTGCGCCTGACCTTTGGCAATGCCTTTATTGGTACTGACTTGCTGCTGAAAACGTGCAGGCTTGCCATTTGCAGTAATGGTACTGATTTGACGGTTTTGGTTCAAATTCGCAACAATCGAGTCGGCCTGAAGTTTCATGGTCCCTTGTTCAATAATGACATTACCCGTATACGTCGTGACTCCTGTTTTTTCATTAAAGGTTGCACGATCCGCCAACAATGAAATGGCTTTGGTTCGATCACTTGGTAATGCTAAAGCAAAAGTTGAAACTGCTACACCTAAGCTCAGTGCAAGCGTTTGCTTGAGGAAAGTTTTCGAAATAGAAAATTTTGGATTATGGTTCATACTTCCCTCGAATATGGAAAAAGTCATATTGACCCGTATTTAAATTTGCTTTTAAACCCTGACTGACAAATTCTGCTTGTGGTGTTGTGACCACCACTTGCTGTTGAGATTCAAGTTCACGTGTTTTTGGAAAAGCAGTCAGTTCGACCGTCTCAAACTGCATACGGCCATGATCTAACATTTTTTGAGCAACAACCTGATTCGTTAATACGACTTTTTCGTTGTCATTAGAGCCATTCGCCTGCTTTGCATAGAATATGGCATCGACTTTTCCTGCTTTATACATTTCAGCATTTAAGTTTTCTAACTTCGATGTCTTCTTTTGCATATCTTGCTCAAGACGATCTATCTTTGCTCGGACGTATAGATTTCCCCGCTCATCCGTTTGTGTCAGCTGGATCTTCTCAGCAGAATAGGTCATGCTCTGCGCAGAATCGACTTCGAGCTTATGCCCCTTTCCACTATAATAGTAATAACCACTACTGATAGCAGCAATCGCTACGGCAGTGATATATAAAACTTTAGTATCCATAAATGTTAACTAAACTCTCATGCATGCATACTGATTAATGCGGGACTGCGGTATACTTTTCAAGTAAAGTTTCGTATACGCCTTTGGCTTGTAAAATCATATCGCAAATTTCACGTACAGCACCACGACCACCCATCGCTTGAGTGACTAAATCCGCACGACGACGAACCTCTAAGTGACCATTCGGTACTGTAACTTTCATACCAGCAATCGCAAATGCAGATAGGTCTGGCCAGTCATCTCCCATATACAAACAGTCCTCTGGCACAATGCCGAACTTTGCACAAGCTTCGCGTAGCGCCACACCTTTGTCTTCACGGCCTTGATAAACAAGGTCAACGCCCAAATCAGACATGCGTTTTTCTACGATCTGACTCTTACGACCCGTGATAATAACCACTTTCACGCCAGCCTGCTGAACCAGTTTCATACCTAAACCATCACGGATATCGAAGGATTTAATTTCGTCCCCAGAGTTGGTTAAAGTTACAAAACCATCACTCAAAATACCATCGACATCCAAAACTAGAGCTTCTACATGACGTGCTTGTTCTAACAAAATATAAGAAGCCATTTCTTAGTTCACCCCAGCTTGAATCAGGTCATGCATACTCAACACACCAATCACTTTATTGGCATCATCAACGACGACAAATTGGTTAATTTTCTTTTCGTTCATTCGCTCTAAGGCTTCGACAGCACGTGCTTCGGCAGAAATTGTCAGTGGATTTTGAGTCATCACATTTGACACAGCCAAGTTCACATCAAAACCTTGTTGCTTATCAATCAAACGACGTAAGTCACCATCGGTAAAAATACCCAACAGTCGATCATTTTCATCCACAATTGTGGTTAAACCTAGGCGTTTGTTTGAGATTTCGTAAAGAACTTTGTTCATTGCTGTATCTGGAGACACTTTTGGTAACTCATCCCCTGTATGCATTAAATGTTTCACATGCAACAACAGACGTTTACCGAGCGCGCCAGCGGGATGGGAACGAGCAAAATCATCTGACGTAAAACCACGAGCTTCGAGTAGTGCAACAGCCAATGCATCTCCCAAAGCTAAGGTTGCTGTGGTACTTGATGTTGGTGCCAAACCCAATGGGCACGCTTCTTGGATATCACCTAAGGTCAACGCCACATCAGCATTTTGTGGCATTGGTCCACGTTCATCACCACTGATGGTAATTAAAGGCACACCTAAATATTTAATCAAAGGCATCAGCATCATAATTTCATCACTCTTGCCCGAGTTTGAAATCGCAATCAATACATCGCCTGCAACCAACATCCCCAAATCACCGTGACCAGCCTCACCAGGGTGCATGAAAAATGATGGCGTGCCTGTAGAAGCAAACGTAGCTGCCATTTTTCGTCCAATATGTCCCGACTTTCCCATTCCAGTTATGACTAAACGCCCTTTACACTTTAAAATAATTTCACATGCACGAGTGAAACGATCATCTATTTGCTGTGCAAGAACTGATAATGCTTGTCGCTCTATCTCAAGAGTTTCTAAAGCCACTTTTTGGAAATCAATAGGATTTGACATATTTTCAGAATTCAATGCTGTTTTACCTGAATTGCATGATGATATTAAACACTACCATCACATAAAAAATAATTTCCAAGATTTTATCATATCTAGGTTGTCAACTAGCGTGGAAATCTTTGGATTTTCACAACATATCTACAAATGATCCATTCGAACAATTGAATCTCTATTTTAATGATCTATATTGTCCGCTTTTATACTGATACTTTTACCATTCGATCAAGACCTGCTATCGCTTTACATCAAACGACGATTTTTTTTGGTTGATATAGTTAGGCTAAATAAAATACAGCAAACACAAAACTCAATAATGTGGCTAATTCAATTATTTCAATACTTGCCCCGATGGTATCGCCTGTCACTCCCCCGATACGCTGTATAAATTTACACCGTAAATACCACAATGCTAAATAAAATGAGGCAAGGACAACAACTCCAATCCATGCCCAATACAAGGCCACTAAAGGCGTAAGCAATAAAAGTGCTATTGCGATTGGTCGAGCTAAATGTTGACCCAACTGGCTACCAAGTCCTTTTTCACGTACATAGTCTGTGCTTAAAAAGAAAAAAAGAGGTACGAGACGCCCTAACAGAGGAAAAAGCATCAGCGCTGTATACAGCTGTTTTTGTAATAACACATACAATACCGACCATTTTAATAGGCACACAATGACAAGACTGAGTACACCTATAGGCCCACAACTCGGATCTTTCATGATCGCCAGTGTGCGTGCTTTATCGCCAAAACCACCAACCCAAGCATCTGCGGTATCGGCCAAACCATCCAGATGCAAACCACCTGTCAGCCAAATCCAGAGCACTAGAATTACACTGCTTAATAGCACAACTGGCAAAGCATGTAATAACAGGGCAATTCCATACAGAATGCTTCCTATGAGCAAACCCACTACAGGATAAAACAACAATGCCTGCGCATTTTGCTGAGGCGTTGGCATTGCGCTTAAGCGAACTGGAAACGTCGTTAAAAACTGTAATGCAATCCAAAAAGGTGTCATTACACGTCCTCACTTTGAATAAACTGAAGCTGCCCTTGAGTAAAAACAAAGCAGTTCAACTGCCCTAACTCTGCTGACATTTTTAAAAGATCATTATCATGCTGTTTTAGCGCTTGGCATTTTAAGAGTTTAATCACTCCAGCATGGGAAATAATCAATGCACGTGTCCAGCCCTGCGCATGCATTTGTTGGGTCAACCTCTCTACAGACTTTAGAACACGGCTTTTAAATGCCAATAGGCTTTCTGCCTGAGGCGGGGTAAAGCTTAACGGTGTTTGCCAAAATTGGGCCAACTCATCTGGAAAGAGTTGATAAAGTCGCTCAGTCGGCTGAGCTTCCCATTCTCCAAAATTCATTTCTTGCAAATTCGGTTCTATAAACAAAGGAAGCTGTTTTTGCTCGGCCCATTGCTCTGCAAACAGACGGCAGCGCTGTAGCGGTGAGCTATAAATGACATCCCATGCCTGACTAACCTGCTCAGTCTGCGTGAGGGTAGATTGCATTTGCATCCAACCTTTCGCCGTCAAAGCATCATCCGTTTTACCCCGTAGGGTATGACTTAAGCTGGTTTCGCCATGGCGCAGAAAATCTAAATACAACATCTTTAAACTTTCTCACCAATCACGGCTGCTTCAGCAAATGTTGCCATCTCATTATGTAAACGACAGGCGAGTTTGATCAATCCAAGTGCAGCCCCTGCACCACTGCCTTCTCCCAACCGTAGGTTCAGCTTCAATAAAGGCATCGCTTTAAGTTCTTGCAACAAACGCACATGACCATATTCAGCCGACTGATGTCCAAAAAGCATCCAAGCGCGAACCTGTGGATTTAAACGTACTGCGAGCAAAGCCGAAACAGTACTGATAAACCCATCCACCACCATCGGCAGACCCAATTGCGCACAGCGAATATACGCGCCTGTCATGGCTGCGATTTCAAGTCCACCCACGGCACATAAGGCTTTAAATGGATCGTTCCCGACATATTGGGCATGCAGTGCAAGTGCTTGGTCGATCACATGTTTTTTATGTATCAATTGTTCAGTACGGATACCCGTTCCAACACCTGTTAACTTTTCAGCAGGTTCAGCCAATAAAAAACAAGCGACAGCTGAAGCTGAACAGGTATTTCCAATTCCCATTTCACCCGCAACATAGATATCCGCCCCATAAGCGATGGCATCTTCCACACTTTTTTGCCCCAAAGCAAAAGCAGCTTTACATTCAACTTCAGTCATAGCCAGGGTTTGAGCAAAGTTAGCCGTACCCGCGCGGATGCAGTGGCGTTCAACTCCGACATATTCATAAGCTTCACCGACTGAACCACAGTCGATGACTTGTAATTTAGCTTGATACTCTTTGGCAATCACACTAATACACGCCCCACCTGTTGCGAAGTTCTGCAACATTTGACGTGTCACCGCTTGTGGGTAGGCAGAAATATTTTCTTCCATCACCCCATGATCACCTGCAAAAATCGTAATCCATGGGCGGTCAATCTTAGGTTTTACAGTGTTTTGCAAACTGGCTAAGGTCACTGCAACCGATTCAAGCTCCGACAATGATCCCGTTGGTTTGGTCAACTGTGACTGGCGTACTAGGGCTTGAGCCAATACTGACTCACTCGGACTTTGACATGCTTCTAACCACCAACTCACACTTGTTCTCCTTTTAAAATCATGGGAAATCCTGCCACGCAGAACACCACTTTTGTTGCGATTTGACCTAACTGCTGATGCAATCGCCCTGTTTCATCGACAAAGCGACGGCTAATTTGCCCCATTGGAACCACACCTAAACCTGTTTCATTACTCACTAAAATCAGCTCGGACTGTAAACTTCCCACAACATCTAACAACTTCTGACATTCTTGAACTTGTAAGTTTGAGTCAGTCTGCATCAGTAAATTACTCATCCATAAGGTCAGGCAATCGACCAAAATGGTTTGGTTTGGGCGATCTAATTTAACCAAATGCTCTGCAAGATAAATGGGTTCTTCACACAGCCCCCAATCTTCGGGTCGTTGCTGCTGATGGTGTTGAATACGCGCTTGCATTTCCCCATCTAAAGCTTGTGCTGTGGCGACATAGACCACTGGCTGCGCTAACTGTTGTGCAACCTGCTCTGCCAAGCGGCTTTTCCCCGAACGTGCACCACCTAAAATCAGTTGCATTGTGCATTTCCCAACTTAATTTGTGTATGTGAAAACAATGGCCCTTGTAAAACATCTGCCTGATAAAAACCAAACGTGAGCTTTGAGATGTTTAAGCTATAGTTGATGTCTTCAATTTCAGCCATACGTGTCAATACATGATCACTACTCACCGCTTCACGGTATAGACCTAATGTAATATGCGGACAATAACTTAATGCCGCGACTTCCTGCGATGTATGCAACAATGTTTTTCTAATTTTTTCTAACACGCCTGCGGTATCATCCACTTTTAAAAATAAGGCACTTTCAAAACTATTTAATCCACCTATCTGTAACTGAAAAGATTCTAGCTTTAAATTTTTAAGGCGTTCAAGCTGCTGATTCATTTGCGCTCGACTAAAGTCGTCCGACTGTGTTGCCTGTTCTACCCAAAAACCAGCAACAAATAAGGTGATATGAAACTGCCGTTGATTCGGTTGATAAAGTAAATCTGAAAACTGCTCACGAAGCTGGGTTAAATAGCTGACCAAAACAGGATCATTCACTTCAATATACCAAAGTGCATAGTGCTCACGTCCCAAATGCCATTCAGGATAGTCTCGATCTTCGGTCGGTACGACAGTTCTATTGGGTTGAAGGAACACAATTTTATTCACAAATGAAGATGAATGATTTAAGCATATTTTTGTCAAAATGATGGGCTGAAACGCCGAGATAATTTCACATTTAAATGAATTATTTTCAACACACTCAAATTACAGACATAAAAAAAACCTCAAGCTTAGCTTGAGGTTTTTTAAATTTTGGAGCGGGAAACGAGACTCGAACTCGCGACCCCAACCTTGGCAAGGTTGTGCTCTACCAACTGAGCTATTCCCGCAATATGGATGTGCATTATAGAGAGTTTTATCAAACTGTCAACACTCTATAATGCAATTGCTGAATTAATCAGCACGGCGCCAAATTGTCCCTTGACGGGTGTCTTCCAAAACAACACCCTGATCTAACAAAGACTGACGAATTCCATCCGCTTTGGCAAACTCTTTGGCTTTTTTCGCGTCTTGACGTTGTTGAATCAAATCTTCAATTTGTTCTTCAGACAAAGCCAAAGCCTCTTGCCCAATGTCAGACTTCAGAAATTCTTCAACATTGTGCTGAACCAAACCTAAAATATTGGTTAAATGACGCAAGGTTGCATAGTAAATTGCCGCTTGCTCAGCGTGTTGCTCTTTCACTGCACGGTTCAATTCTTTGTTAACTTCAAACAACACCGCAATGGCTTCGGCGGTATTAAAGTCATCCCGCATGGCACTGTTGAAACGCTCAAGCAATGTTTCATCCAACGTATCGACGTGCGTATCACCATAGGCTTGTTGATATGCCTTAAATGAATGGTAGAAACGTGACAGTGCTGTTTTTGCTTCTTTTAAAGCAACATCAGAGAAGTTCACAGGACTACGATAGTGCGATGACACAATAAAGTAACGAATCACTTCAGGGTGAAACTTATCCATCACATCACGAATGGTAAAGAAATTGCCCAATGACTTCGACATTTTCTCGCCATCAACGTTGATGAAACCGACATGCATCCAGTAGTTGACATACTGCTCACCGGTTGAAGCCTCAGACTGTGCAATTTCATTTTCATGGTGCGGGAACATGAGATCCGAACCGCCGCCGTGAATGTCAAAATGATTACCTAGGCAGCAAGTCGACATCGCAGAACATTCAATATGCCAGCCCGGACGACCTTTGCCCCACGGCGAAGCCCATGCAGGTTCATTTTCTTTGGCATGTTTCCAAAGTACAAAGTCAAAGGGATGTTTTTTCTCAACTTCAACATCGACCCGTTCAGAAGCACCCGCTTGCATGTCTTCCAGTTTGCGACCTGAAAGACGACCATATTTGGCAAATTTTTCTACTTGGAAATACACATCACCATTGGTAGATGGATACGCAGTGCCTTTTTTAACCAAATTGCCAATCATGCTCTGCATTTGGTCAATATAATCCGTTGCACGTGGGGCTTCGTCTGGATGTAGACAACCTAAGTTTTCAGCATCTTCATTCATGGCTTGAATAAAGCGATCTGTTAATTGCGTAATCGACTCGCCATTTTCATTGGCACGTTTAATGATTTTGTCGTCAATGTCGGTAATGTTACGCACATATTTCACGCTCCAACCTTGGCTACGCAAGAAGCGAATAATATAGTCAAATGCAACCATCACACGCGCATGTCCAATATGACAGTAGTCATACACCGTCATACCGCAGACATACATATCAATATGCCCCTCAACACGAGGTACGAATTCTACTTTTTTGCGTTGCTCTGAGTTATATAGAACAAATGGTTGCATAGCGATTCAAAAGACTTTAAATATAAGAATGGATTATCTTAACCTAAGCATTATTTTTCATAAAGTTTTCAGAAGATTTTTCTTCAAATTATCTCACCGCTTTCCTTTTTAAACTCATCAAGTGCTAAATTTTCTCATGCAAATCTTAAAGGTGCCACTGGTAAATATTGGCATTGAATAATGCACTTTGCTGAGCATGAACATACGCATGATCACAGTGCTCGTGGCTATGAGGTTTTGGCACTTCATGGTCTTTTCGAATACAACAACCTTCGACATATTGACTGCTACCGTCCAGATAAAACTCTTCTTTCCATACAGGAACTTCATGTTTCACTCGTTCGACAGCTTCCTCACAGGCTTGAAAGGCTTCATGGCGGTGCGCAGCGTAAGCCATCGCAATAATGGCAGTATCGCCAATAGCTAAAGTACCAATCCGATGTACCACCCGAACATAAGACACGCCATATTTGAATTGGATCTCTTGTTCAATTTGACGAATCATTTTTTCAGCGACAGGTGCATAAGCACTATATTTCAATGCTTGGACAGCTTTACCTTGATGGTGATTTCGCACCGTACCAATAAATATACCCATAGCGCCGCACTCAGGAAAATGCTGGATACCATCAAAGTCATTTTGACTAAAAGCAGATGCTTGAATACGTGAAAACTGTTTTAAGGTCATTTTAGCCCCCAATCATATGCATGCTGATTTTGCGAATAGGTTGGAGTACTTGCTGTTGAATAGTGTGAAAGCCCTGTTCTTTATGCCAGATATAAGTCATCAGCTTACTTTTCAAATGCACAGATGCATGTTGATAATCTTGAGCAAGCTGTTGAATATCTGGTTTCAGTTTTAAACCTTGCTTAGCAAAGAGACAATTATAAAACTCGCCCTGCGCATTCAAGCGCAGTCGATCACACTCCCCACAAAACGAGTTACTAATGGTCGATATAACGCCAACCACACTGCCATCCACACGATAACTACGCGCTGGATTGGCACCTTGTCCCTCAAGCACTTGCACCGTAAATTGTGAGCTGAGTTGAGACAAAATTTCTTGCTCAGTGATAACATCAGCTTGCGACCAATTTTGATCGCCATCTAAAGGCATAAACTCAATAAAACGTAGTTCTAGCTTTTGCTGCTTGGCCCACTGCACCAAAGGAATAATTTGATCCTCGTTCATTCCTTTCATAAGGACTGTATTGATTTTAATGTTAAAACCAACATCTTGTGCGGCTTGTATTCCCTCAAGCACAGTATGGAGTTGTTTCTTGGTCAGTCTTTGGAATTGATCCGCATCTAAGCTATCCAGACTAATATTTAAGTCATCCAGTCCAGCTTGTTTTAAAGCATCTGCATATTGTTTTAAATAATGACCATTGGTGGTCATTGAAACACGCTTGAGACCCATTTTTTTTAGCGATTGGAGTTGCTCGATAAAATGCACCACTCCCTGCCGCATCAATGGTTCCCCCCCCGTAATACGAATCTGCTCAATTCCTTGTCGCACCATAAATTCACAAAAATGATAGAGTGCTTCAAAACTCAGTAGATCATGTTTTTTCATCCATTCAGGATGTTCAGGCATACAATAGACACATTTAAAATTACAACGATCGGTCACGGAGATCCGTAGCTTTCGCTTTTCTCGCCCAAACTGATCTTGGAATACGCCAATTGCGGCTAACTGTGTCATGCTGTTCATCTGTCTTGCCTACGCATCATTTGCGCTGTTATTGAACAGTTCAAATTTCACGCCCTAATTTCTTGGTTTTAAAACAGCAATAAATGTTCCAACTTTGTGCTATTCAACAGATTGAATACGCTCAAGTCATAACACGAATAGAACAATACACAGCACATTGTTATATAGATAAAGTAAATCAGACACGTAAAAACAGTTTAAGATATTGTTTTATTTATTTTAAATATATTTCTATTATTAGTCAGCATTACTACTCATTGGTCAAATCACGAGATAGTATCAAAATCATTTTTATTTATGCGATCTGTGCCTACTGCGCAGAATCCGAACCATTTAAACGCTACTTTTTATAAAAAATTTAACTGACGATGTTGTTGCAATTCATCTAATGAATTAATGCTATGAAAAAACAGTGCATGATTTTTGAAACGTGCCACTTGTGGGTGCAAATCTGCAAAGCACTGTCTTAAACTGCGCTGATTTTGTTCAAGGTGGCAAATCAAAGTCGGTAAGCTACTGCGTTTTACCAAACAAAATGGATATAAAGCACGGTCATTCATTTCAACGATCGCCACACCACAATTTGGGTCTTGTTGCATCGCCTGATGTAAGCGTGAAAATACTTTTTTCGGAATGAAAGTCACATCACAGGGTACAAACAGTACATAATCTGATTGTACATGCGCCCATGCACTTTTCATCCCCATTAATGGGCCTTGGAAGCCTGTTTCATCATCTTCAAAAAAGCCAATGGATGGAATCAATCGTTCATAAATGGAATGGTCACGGTGGCTATTCACCCACACTTTTGTTGCCCGTGATTTTAACTGTTGATGAATTTTGATGAGCTGGATTTCGTCATCAAACTTTTGTAGCAGTTTATTAATGCCGTTCATACGACGTGCTTGTCCACCTGCTAAAATCACAACTTCAGTGTCAGGATACGTCACCAGTTTAAATATTTTTCTTTTCATTATACATCCTCAGTTTGACATGCCTTAATCAACCCTCGAATTTCAGGTAAACATGAACCACAATTTCCACCGGCTTTTAAACATGCAGTGACTTGTTTTTCATCGGTGATATTTTTTTCTTTAATGGTCTGAATAATTCTATTTTTACCCACTTTAAAACAACTACACACCAACGGTCCTTCACTTTGCCCCATCGACATTGCTTGACCAGCTAACAATGCCTTACGATGCATTGCGCTTAACCGCTCACGTTTAAAGAGACTTGCAACCCAATCCCGGTCTGGTAACAATGCTTTCGGAGCAATATAAAGACTCGCAATGAGATGTCCCTCTTGTAACACCACACTATGACTGATGTGCGCTGTTTGATCTTCTAAATTCAGCCATTCAAAGCTTTCATCTTCAAAAGGAAGTAAGCTCTTTAACTTCTCTGTCGTTTCAGTAAAACGATGGCGATCTGCTAACTCATAGCGCACTGCTTTGGCTGTTTGAATCTTTGTCCACCATACTGTACTTTCAATGGTTTTCTGAACGATGTTTCCAAAGCCTTTACGTACATAAAATACCCCTTGCCATTGGGTATAAAAGGGTTGAATCATCACAGGCGTATGTTTAAATTCAGGTTCCCCTGAAATAGCATCCACCACAGGGTTTACGACTTTACCTATACGTGCATCTGATGCAAATTGATCATTCCAGTGAATCGGTGCAAAAATTTGTCCCCGACGAATATTATCACTCACTGTGGCACGTAATACACAGTTCCCCCAAACCGATTTGATTTCAACTAACTCTCCATCTTTGAGTCCATATTTTAATGCATCGTTAGGATGAATTTCGCAATATGGCTCTGCTTTATGTGTACTTAAGTTGGCTGATAAACCTGTACGAGTCATGGTGTGCCATTGATCTCGAATTCGACCAGTATTCAATACCAATGGATATTCACTGCAAGTTTTATTAACTGCACCAACAGCAGCTGTTGCAATAAATTTTGCTTTACGATCCGCATGACTAAACTGCCCTGTTTCAAATAACTGAGCAACAGCACCATCTTGTTGATTTTTATTTAGAATAGGCCATTGAACTGGCTCAAGATATTGATATTCAGTAAATGAAAGATCACTTAAACCTTTCAAATTGAAATAGCGAAAAACCTCAGACGCCGAACACTGACTCAGTCCCGCATTTTGATAAGCTGAAAGCTCTGCGTGTTCCTTGAAAATGTCATGGCTACTCTCAAAGTCAAAACCACTAAAGCCCAGCTTTTTAGCCACTTGAGAAACTGACCACCAATCCGCTTTGGCTTGTTCTGGGCAGTCCAAAAAGGCACGTTGTCGTGAAATACGACGCTCTGAATTGGTGACTGTACCATCTTTTTCTCCCCACCCAAGAGCAGGCAATAACACATCGGCATATTGCGTGGTATCCGTATCTTTGCAAATGTCTGAAACAATCACAAACTCACATTTTTCTAGCGCACGTTTTACCTGATCTGCATTTGGTAAACTCACGACAGGGTTGGTCGCCATAATCCAAATAGCTTTAATTTTCCCTTCCTCAACCGCTTCGAAAAGGTCAACAGCTTTTAAACCCACTTGTTTCGCAATTGTCGGGCTTTGCCAAAACTGCTGTACCAATTGTTGGTGTTTTTGATTATCCAAGTCCATGTGTGCCGCAAGCATATTTGCAAGACCACCAACTTCACGCCCACCCATCGCATTCGGTTGTCCTGTCATTGAAAACGGCGCAGCACCCAACTTGCCAATTTTTCCAGTCAACAAATGACAATTAATAATACTATTGGCCTTATCTACCCCACGTGAAGATTGATTTACCCCCATTGAAAACAAGCTCATTACTTTGTCTGTTTGAGCAAATTTTTCAAAAAATAAAGTCAATTTCTCCGCTGAAATTCCTGTACGCTCAATCAAACTTTCGATCGAGAACTCAGTTTCACTGCTGATAAGCGCAGCATCTAGGCCTTGGGTATGCTTTGCAATAAAATCGGTATCGGTATAATGATTGGTTGCCAAATACTGCAATAGACCATTGAACAAAGTAACATCTTGACCCGGCAAAATTGGCAAGTGTAAATCTGCAGCCTCACAAGTAGCAGTAAACCGTGGATCAATCACAACGACAAAAAGATCTCTTTCTTCTTTAGCTTTCATTATGCGCTGATACAATACAGGATGGCACCATGCTGTATTTGAACCAACCAGAACCACCATATCCGTATGTTCAAAATCACGATAACTAGCAGGAACTAAATCTTCCCCAAAGGCACGTTTATGTGCTGCTACCGCTGAAGACATACATAGTCTTGAATTGGTATCAATATTGGCTGTACCAAGATAACCTTTTACAAATTTATTGACCACATAATAATCTTCTGTCAACAACTGACCTGACACATAAAAAGCAATACTTTCAGGACCATATTGATCTATATAGTGTTGGAATTTATCAGCAATTAAATCAGTTGCAGTATCCCAATCTGTTTGTACTCTCGATGTTTTTTGGATACACGTATCTAAATCTTTTTTGCGGCCTAACATTGGGTGTAAAACCCGTGTCTCTAAGCCCACTGTATCGGCTAAATTACTACCTTTGATACACAGTTTTCCGTAATTTGATGGATGATTTAAATCCCCCACCACAGACACTTTTCGCCCTAAAGCGGTTTCTTCAACAGTTGCAGTTACTCCACATCCCACACCACAATAAGGGCACGTCGTTTGTGTCGTTTTAATCATTTTTTCTGTGGAGCTATGCAGTTCCATTACAGGGATACTATTCATAGAAACTCCTTAATTTTGAAATATACAATTTGATTCATTACGACGACGTCTTTGCAAGAAAGTTAATTTTCAGGAATAAACTTCGGTTAGACCTACTTTTCTTTGTAGAAGAGTAGGCAAAACCTAAGATGCGACTAAAACAACGCAAGATCCGCAAACTCATTGCATCCGTCATTTACCTAAAAGTCCGCAGAAACATTCGTTTCCATGTTTGCTATCAACTCAAACAATAGTAGATAACGTTTCCGCGTATCGAGCTTCAATACATTAAAAGGTTGGGTTTTGATCACCCTGCTATTTTTAATGCAAAATCTTTACCAAATAACAATTTATTGCGAATTGATGAAATTGGCGTTTGATCCGAAATAAGTTCTGCATACCAAGCTCCATCTTCCGTGTCACCAAATAGAACTGCACCAATCACCTTATCCTTTTGAATAATAATGCGTTTATAAATCTGACGCTTTTCATCATTTAAAATAATATCTTCAAAATCATCTTTCGGTTCAAAATTGCCTGCTGAGAACACATCACAACCGCTGACTTTTAATTGAGTCGGTACTGTTGGCGCTTTAAACGTCAAGCTGCCGTGCTCAGCCAAATGCGATGCACAAATAAACGCTTGCCCCCAAAGTGGCTCAACCAAGCCAAAAGTCTGGTTACGGTGTTCGATACATTCACCTACCGCATAAATACTTGGGTCATACGTTTGCATGGTGTCATTCACCAAGACACCTCGGTTACAGCGGAGACCTGCACTTTGTGCTAAGGCCATATTAGGACGAATACCTACAGCAAAAACCACTAGGTCTGCATCTAAAACTGTGCCATCTTTCAAACGAACCTGTGTCACATGACCATCCACCCCAATCAAAGCTTCAGTATTCGCCTCTGTAATGATTGAAATGCCCTTTTGTTCGATACTATGACGTAACATTTGGCTCGCTTTACTATCTAGCTGACGCTCCATAATGCGATCCATCAAATGCAACACCGTCACATTCATACCACGCTGTTTTAGGCCATACGCCGCTTCCAAACCTAGTAAACCACCGCCAATCACCACAGCATTCTTTTTAGATTTACTGTATTCAAGCATGGTATTCACATCGTAAATATCACGGAAACTCAGCACACCTTTTAAATCCGAACCTTGCACAGGCGGGATAAATGGTTTTGAGCCTGTCGCTAAAATCAAACGATCATAATCTACCATCACGCCTTTTTCGGTATAAACTTGCTTACGTGGGCGGTCAATACGCACTGCTGGGTCGCCTGCAATAAAGCGAATATTTTTATCGCTATACCATGCATGTGGATGCAACATGATGTCATCAATAGTCTTATCACCAGATAGAACAGGTGATAGCATGATGCGGTTATAATTACCCCATGGCTCTTCACCAATCACCGTCACTTCATAACGATCTGGTGCCATATCGAGTAAATCCTCTAGGCAACGCATACCTGCCAAACCGTTCCCCACCAAGACCAACTTCATTTTTTCCTGAGAAGTACCATTATTGGTGATATAGGTTTTTTGTGGCGTTGGGCTAATGAGTACACGGCCATTTTCAATCTTGCTTGGGAAAACCAAAAGTTTTTGATCTTTATCTTCCAAACAACGACCTGTTGCTAAACTAAAATGTTGCTTATAAATAGGCGACGCAATAACACGCTCACCTTGTAAATCACCAATGATGCCACGTGACATCACAAAAGCTTTACTAAACGGATCTTGGTTGCTCAAAGCATAAACACGCTTTTCACTGCCTACCCGAAAAATTGCAATTTGTTGGTCTTCGAGTAGCGCACCTACACCTGTATTTGGCGTAATATCATCCAAGGCACAAATATCCAACCAATCCAGTTCATTCATATCTTTTAAAATTGTCATCATCTTTATCCTTTTAAACTTTTTCATCCCCTCTCTATATTTTCTTTTAAGAGAGCACTAGAGAGAAAAGTTTGAATACCTTAATTTGTTAAGCTTCAACCACAGGAATACGGCTGCTATCACGTTCCGCTTCAGTTTTCGGACGAATTTGTCCACGTACAGAAGCAAACTGAATATGCGGATCTTGTTGTTGTTCAGCTTTTGCATTGATAAAGGTGACAAAACGCTTACGCACCTCTGGGTCTTCAACCGCAGTACGCCACTCATCCTGATACGTCCCAACCACATGACTCATGCGATTCTCAAGTTCAGTAGCCAGACCTAAAGAGTCATTTACAATAACGTCTTTTAAATAATCTAAACCACCTTCCATGTTGTCACGCCATACTGATGTACGTTGGAGACGATCCGCAGTTTGGATATAGAACATGAAGAAACGGTCAATGTATTGAATCAGCGTTTGTGTATCTAAGTCTGAAGCCAATAATTCTGCATGACGTGGTTTCATCCCACCGTTACCACAAACATATAAATTCCAGCCTTTCTCGGTTGCAATCACACCCACATCTTTACTTTGCGCCTCAGCACATTCACGTGTACAACCCGAAACTGCCATTTTTAATTTATGTGGTGAACGTAAGCCTTTGTAACGATTTTCAAGGAAAATCGCTAAACCAACAGAATCATCAACCCCATAACGACACCATGTACTGCCAACACACGACTTCACCGTACGTAGTGATTTACCGTAGGCATGTCCAGATTCAAAACCAGCGGCAATCAACTTTTCCCAAATTTCTGGCAATTGGTGAATTTGAGCACCAAACATGTCAACACGTTGGCCGCCTGTCAGTTTGGTATATAAACCGTATTCTTTGGCAATTTGACCCACTGCAATCAAACCATCTGGTGTCACTTCTCCACCCGCCATACGAGGTACAACCGAGTAAGACCCGTCTTTTTGGATATTTCCTAGATAGTAATCATTACTGTCTTGCAGACCAGCATGGCTTGGTTTTAAAACAAAATCATTCCAGCACGATGCTAAAATATTTGCTGCAGCTGGTTTACAAATATCACAGCCTAAACCATGACCATGTTGTTGAATCAAATCATCAAAGCTTTTAATTTCATTCACTCGTACCAAGTGATACAACTCTTGGCGTGAATAAGCAAAGTGTTCGCAAATATGGTTATTTACAGTCACGCCTTGGCGTTGTAATTCAGATTTTAATACTTGCGTCACTAACGCTGCGCATCCGCCACATGCTGTTGCCGCTTTGGTGCATTTTTTTAGAGCTCCTAAAGACGTCGAACCCTCTGCAATTGCGCTACAAATATCTGCTTTAGACACGTTATTACATGAACAAATCGTTGCACTGTCTGGGAGCAGATCAACACCACTTCCACCTGTTTTTGCTGAAGATTGAGCATAACCTGGCATGATTAAGCTTTCAGGATTCTCTGGAACTGCTAATCCATTCAGCATCATTTGTAATAAGTCGTTGTACTCTTTTGCACAACCCACCAGTACTGCGCCTAATAATTTCGTTTTTTCGGCATTCACAACAATCTTTTTATAGACCATCGTGTCTTCATCTGCATAGAAATAGCTTAGTGCATTCGGTGTCATCGCATGCGCATCCCCGACAGAAGCAACATCTACTCCCATAAGCTTCAATTTGGTGCTCATATCTGCACCCGCAAACTCTGGACAAGCTTGTTCTGTCACATGTTTTGCTGCAATACGTGCCATGTCGTAGCCTGGAGCAACCAAACCGTAGATCTTGTTATTCCATAATGCACATTCACCAATCGCATAAATGTCAGCATCAGAAGTTTGACAATAATCATTAATGACAATACCGCCACGCTCGCCAACAGCCAAACCGCTTTGACGCGCCAATTCATCACGTGGACGAATCCCTGCTGAAAACAACACAATATCTGTTTCAAGTTCAGAGCCATCTCCAAACTTCATCACGTGTGTAGCATTAAGACCATCTTCGATGGATGATGTTGCTTTTTGGGTATGAACTTTTACCCCAAGGTTCTCAATTTTAGAACGTAAAACTTTACCACCTAAATCATCAATTTGAACCGCCATCAAGCGTGGTGCAAACTCAACCACATGTGTTTCCAAATCTAAATCACGTAGTGCCTTAGCCGCTTCTAAACCGAGTAATCCACCACCAATCACCACACCAGACTTTGCGGTCAGACTTGCTGCGCGAATTGCATCTAAATCTTCAATGGTGCGATATACGAAACAGTTCTGACGATCATTTCCTGGGATTGGAGGAACAAAGGCATAAGAACCCGTTGCGAGCACCAACTTGTCATAACTGATCACATCGCCATGATTCGTGGTGATCAATTTATTTACTGTATCAATTGCAGTTGCTTTAGTCGCTAAGCGGAGATCTATACCATAAGCATCAGCAAAGTCCGCACGACATAAGGTCAAATCTTTTGCAGATTTACCTGTAAAATATTCAGTTAAATGTACACGGTCATACGCTAAACGTGGCTCTTCTGCCAAGATCGTAATTTCAACATCATCACCTGCATGTTCTAGCACAGATTCAATGAATTTATGCCCTACCATGCCATGACCAATCATCACTAATTTCATATCAATTCTCCTTAATTCCTGTTGTTATTTTGGCTTAAACGCTTTGTTTGATTACAGTTGAAGCATTTTGCTCCACGCTATTTCGCTCAAGTAACGCAGCTTCAAATAACTTTTGCTCTTTCTCTTTGTGTTCTACGGAGAAACGAATCATGAGCACACAACTTGCGGCGATGACGACCAAGCCACCTAGAATCATGAGTGTGGTTTGAATATCCAACATCCCTTTAAGTAAGAAGCCTGCAGCCACAGCACCAACGTTACCACCAGCACCGATAATGCCTGCGACACCTCCCAAAGCATCACGGTCAATGAATGGAACCAATGCATAAGTCGCACCACAAGCCATGTGAGTAAACAATGCAAATACGGTCATTGCGAGAATGGCAAGGACTGCTGTATTCATTTGTGAAAATACGATTAAGAACAGACCTTCCATCAAGATCATTGCAAATAGAACTTTAGTACGACCATCTAAGCCTTTTTTAGTTGCAATTTTGTCTGAAACAATGCCACCAAATGCACGGGCAAATAGAGCCAGTAAACCGAAAATTCCCGCAGCCATACCTGCTTCTTTTAAACCAAATTTAAAGTGATCTACGTAGTACATTGCGACGATGTTATGAATGAAGATTTCGATACCAAAACATGCAGCATAAGCACCAAACAAAATCCAAACACGATAGTTTTTTGCAGCATGCATCAAAATAGCCACACCGCCTTTTTTATCAGAACCAACACTTACACCATCTGCACGCAGTTCTTTAAAGTTGCCTTGTGGACAGTCTTGTGTAAATTTCCAATACATCAAACCGACAATCAGCATCAATATGCCTGGAACAAGTAATGCAATTCTCCAGCCCATAGATTGCTCAACACCAAACATCACTAAAGCACCAAGCATCAATGGCATAAGTACTTGTGTTGCACCTCCACCAGCATTTCCCCAACCTGCTGCCGCCGCATTTGCAGTTCCAACTACATTTGGTGCAAACATGATGCTAGTGTGATACTGAGTGATGACAAAACTTGCACCAATTGCACCGATAAGCAAACGAAAGAAGAGGAATGATTCATAGCTATTTGCTGAAGCAACGCCAAAAACTGGAATACTGCCTAGGATAAGAAGTGCTGTATATGTTTTGCGTGGACCGTATTTATCACACAGTGGACCTACAATCAGACGAACAAGAATGGTGATGGCTACGGCTGCAATATTAATATTGGCGATTTGATCTTTTGTGAGATGAAATTCACCTGCTATAACAGGCATCAATGGCGCACAGGCAAACCATGCAAAGAAGCAGACAAAAAAGGCGAGCCAACTCATGTGGAAGGCTCTCATTGCTGCGCCATTGAAACTAAAAAGACTTATTTTTGTTGCTTTTTTAGCATTTAAATTTGAAGACATAACCTTCTCCAGACAGAACTGAGCGTATTGTTTTTCCACAACACAAAAACTTGTGGTGTAGAAGCGATCAGAACGGACGTCGTTGGCCGTCTTACAAATTTGATTTAGAGTCGTCTTTGACTCGATTAAGATTAAGCAATGATTGTGCCAACATTTAAAGAAACTAGTTAATATAATGATTTTTATTGTTTTTTATAATTAGAATACTTGCACTATAGCCAATATCAGCCCGTCCTTTTCAAGAGGCAACTTCATGTTTTTTCGACTTCTTAACGGCGTGATCACTATTGGTGCATTTTGCATTATCGCTGAGCAAACAACGAATTTTTGAATTGTCTCTGTGCTCTCTAGTGGGTCTCACGTTACTCTTCAAAAGTAATTTGTACTTCAAGCTGTATATTTTAATTTGTGTTAGGCTTCTATTTCATCCAATGTGTTTAAATAGGCTTGTTTAGACAAGCAACTCAGATACATATTTTTCTTTGATTAAAGTCTTTTTTACTCGGTATACACAGCTTATAGCGAATCTCTACGTAAAAAATTGACTCACCAATCTGAGATAAAGCTGGATTTTCATACATTTGGCATTTAAATTGCTAGCACAATTTTAGATCCCATTTTTCAGGTTTACCTGAGCACTGTACAGCATGCCTAAACTGAAAATCGCTTTGATTGACGACAATCAAGAACGCGCACAATTTATTCGTACATCCCTTATCGAACATGATTTCGATGTAGTTGCCTGCCTGATTATAGATCACTTGAATATTAATCGCCTTGAGCAATTAAATGCAGACGTTATTTTATTAGATATGGATCACCCACAACGGGATATTATTGAAAGTTGCGTGAGTCAGTTCAACTTACCTACTGTTTTATTTACTAAAAACAGCCATAAAGACACGATTAAAAGTGCCATAGATGCAGGTGTTACAGCTTATATTGTGGATGGTATAGACCCGTCAAAGTTAAAAAGTATTTTAGAAATATCTATCGAGCAGTTTCGTAAACACAAAAAGCTACTTTCCGATTTACAAGATACTAAAAATAAACTTGCAGACCGTAAAGATGTAGAGCGTGCAAAGGTATTACTTATGCAACTACACGAATTGTCCGAAGATGATGCTTTTCAGCTGTTACGTAAAAATGCCATGAGCCATCGTATGACTATTGGTGAAATGGCAAGACGACTGTTGGATGCTCAACAGCTTCTACAATCTCAATTCAAGGACTAAGGCATGGCTCATTTAGAAAAGACGCAACTTCAACTGGGCTATATTCCGCTTTTAGACTGTGTTGCTTTATTATGGGCAAAACAACGCGGTTTTTTTGAAGAAGTCGGTTTAGATGTAAGCTTAGTCAAAGAAGCTTCTTGGGCGAGCTTAAGAGACCGTTTAGCTTTTGGTTTTCTCGATGCAGCCCATTGTCTATCTGCGATGTTACCTGCGGCTGCACTAGCGCAGGATCAACTCGGTATTCCACTACAAACACCGCTTGTTCTGAGCTATAACAGTGCATTTATCAGTTTGAGCCAAAAGCTCTGTTATGCACTAAACATTCAAAAAAATGACGATGCAGCAGTGACTGCACATAAATTTTATACTGCAATGCAGCATAAACAACAGCTGGCTATTGCACATGTCTTTAAGCAATCTATCCATCATTATTGCTTACGTGAATGGCTGGCATTGGCCAATCCTGATTTTGCGAAACATGTTCAACTACGTACACTTCCCCCACCCTACATGGTAGAAGCCATTTCAAATCAGCTCATTGAGGGATTCTGTGTCGGAGAACCATGGAACACTCAAGCTGAAATTCAAGGTTATAGCCAAATTATTGCAACTGGAACAGACATTATTCCGCGGGTTGCAGATAAGGTTTTGGCAGTCACGCAAGAATGGGCCATATCCAATCCAAATACACTTTCAGCCTTAGTCCAAGCTATAGAAAAAGCCCAAGATGAACTCAAAAAAATGGAAAATTTTGAAGCTGTATGGCAGGTTCTGGTCGATTACAACATCATTCGTTTCCCATGTTCTGATAGTGTACATGTTGAAAAATATTATCTAATTCAAAGTATTATTCGCGGCTTTATTAGAGAACATGCTTTGCCACAAGTTTCAGACTTCATTTGGCTTACCGAGCAAATGCAAAAATGGGATGATGTGGATTTAAATAATGATGAAATCCGCAGAATTAGTGATAACTGTGTCATTTCACCAAAACTTAATTTTTAAATTATTACGAAATGTAAACCGAGTTGTAATTACGCACCATTTTAGGACATCTATTTTAAATAATATTATGAAGTAAATCTAAGACCTAACTTGACCGACTTTTTAAAGGAAATCTTTCCTTGGCTTCTGTCTATCTGGCTTTGCTATTTACTTAAACTTAAAGCGATGTAAGCTATTTTTTCAAACATGAAAACAATAGATAAATGAGTCATGATGACTACTGATACATAGAACATCAAACTAACCGATGAATAACGGAGGTGAATTATGTTTACCGAGGAAAATCGCCATGTATCTTTATTGCATGCGATTAATAAAATACTGATTAAAGACTGGGACCCACTATGTATTTATCGTAATCCAGCTCTACAAGATGAATATGAAGAATACTTACCTAATTTATTTCGCTTTATCTGTGAAAAATCCAGTGAAACTGAGATTTTTGAGTATTTATGGTGGATTGAAAATAAAGTCATGGAAGTCAAAGCCAATAGAACACACACGATGAAAATTGCTCATTTATTGAAAAATTTACAAGAAACTTAGTTGATCATTGTGCAATGATAAATCAGCACCTAAAGCAAAAAACCGCACAATGCCAAAAGCAAAGTATTGAGTTTATTTCCAACCATCAAAACCACTTAGGCAGGGCTGTTTTCCGTGCACTTTAATGCTTCACGGCCACCACAAATCAAATATCGCTGCTGTGTAGCAATATCGCTATATAAGCTGACACATGATCAACGGCGCCAAACTTTTATGGTCCTGCACTAAAGTGGCAAATAAAAATGGCCATGGTCAGCAATACTGACCATAGCCACGCGATATTGATTGCTAAAATAATCAACCAACATCGGCGAATCGAATATACGTACTTAGAATGATCCGCCATATACATTACAGCTTGCGATACATTTGACCACTCAGCACCAATATAGATCAGTGCGAACTAGCCTTTAGATCGAAGTTAAACTGTTTAATCCATTTCGCATCAGACTCAACTCGTAACATATAGCCTTATGCAACGTGTTTTTTCACCAGTACTGCACCAACAGAATAACCTGCACCAAATGAGCACAGGATGCCATATTCACCATCATTAACTTGGTCTGCTGTGCGGTGCAACGCAATGATGACCCCTGCGGACGAGGTATTTGCAAACTCATCTAAAATGATTGGCACTAAATCGGGTTGAGCATGTTCTTTGCCCACAACCAATTTTAAAATCAATTCATTCATACTGGCATTGGCTTGGTGCAACCAGAAACGTTTCACATCAGTCGGTGCAATATTGTTTTTCTCAAGCTGCGCTATAATCATTTTGGCAACCAGTGGACAAACTTCTTTGAACACTTTACGACCGTCTTGAGCGAAACGATTATTTTCAATGTCTGAATCGACTTCACTTAAGTTTAAGAAACCAAAGTTATTGCGGATGTTATTTGAAAACTGTGTGAATAAGTTAATGTCTTCAATTTCAAAACCAGTTTTGCTGTCGGTTTCTTCAATGATTGAAGCCGTTGCGACATCACCAAAGATAAAATGGCAGTCACGTGAACGGTAGTCGGTATGACCAGAGGTGATTTCGACATTCACCAATAATACACGGCGTCCGCCTGCTTTGATTGCATCATAGGCTTGTTTAATGCCAAAAGTTGCTGCCGAACATGCCACGTTCATGTCGTAGGCATAGCCTTGAATACCAAGTGCAGTTTGAATTTCAATTGCAACCGCAGGGTAAGCTCGTTGTAAGTTTGAGCATGACAAAATCACGACATCAATATCTTCTGCAGTTACGCCTGCATTTTCCATCGCTTGTTTCGCTGCGATCACGCCCCATTCGGCTTGAATCGAGAGTTCATCATTTGAACGCTCATGTAACAATGGACGTAAACGCTTCGGATCTAAGATCCCTGTCTTCTCAACCACATAACGACGTTTTACACCAGATGCTTTTTCAATGAACTCTGCACTTGACCCACGACGGGCTTCCAATTCGCCCGAAGCAATTTTGTCAGCATTGTCTAGATTATACTGTTCCACATAAGCATTTAAACTTTCAACTAACTCTTCATTGGTAATGATGTCTTCAGGATGATAAAGACCCGTACCTGTAATGCGGATGCCCATGTAAAACTCCTTCTTTAAATTACCTATAGTTTAACTGATTCCAAGTTTTTCCCATACTTTTTGCAAGCGTGTCGGAGAAATGGGCATCTTTGTTTTCATCGGCTGAGAGAATAAAGAAATCCGAAACTCCTCAACCATGAAATACAATTCTTTAAGGCGAGTGTCATTTTTAAACTTAAATAATTTTTCCATCCACGGGTCAACTTGATCAATGGCAGAATTATCCCTCTGTAGGTTATTGGGCAGGCGCTCCAAACGCAAGACCAATGCTTTCAAATAACGAGGAAATTCAAGCCAAATATCGGAAGATTTTACGTAAACAAAGTTTGATAAGCACATCAAATCTAGCTGATCTTCAACATCATCAATATTTTTCCCAAACACCGCATCATCTAAAACCAACAACTTTCGACGTATATCCTGCCATTGGATATAGATCTCTGTCACATCTGCCAGTGCTTTTTGCCCATGAGTCAGAAAAGTTTTTTTGACATTTGCAACTAAGTTTTCAAACTCTTGTGCATTGACCGGCAGTTCATTGATCGACATTTGCAGTGTGGCATAAACCAGCATTTGTTCCAATTTTGCCTTATCACCCAAAGGTGAATACGCCAATGCCAACGGTTTGGAAATTTGCTTTTTCAACTGGCGGACCAAATCTCCCAGTTGTATATGTACCAAACGAAGTACACCCTCGCGGTGCTGTTTAGTTGCCTCAGCTTGATCATTAAAAGTCTGAATCACGACACCAGACTCATCCTTTTGTTCCAATGCAGCAAATGTCTTGGTCGGAACCAAAGCTTGATACTGCTTCACCACCACGCCCGTCACTTTTTGGGACGCTTCAAACACAAAACTTTCAGGGAAAGTTTGGAACTCTCCTTTGAGTTGTTTGACTGGGCTATGGGTTTCCGTTCGACAGCGCGCTTTTAACTCAGCTAAATCACGACCTTGTTCAATCACACGGCCTTTGTCGTCAATGACTTTAATCAATGGCAACAAATACTGTTCAACCCGCTCAAAACTAAAGTCTTTTTCAGTGATTTGTTCGCCACGTAACTGGAAGGCTAAAAAACTAAAAATATGCTGCTGTAAATGCATCGCATCTACTTTCGCCATTAGCTTTGCAGCCGTATCAGGGATAGGCACCAAGTGACGACGTTTATCTTTAGGCAGTGCTTTGAGTAAGGCTTCCATTAAGTCCTGACGCCAGCCAGGAATACCCCACGACCACAAGTTTTCATCCACCTGTGGCAAGGCTTGCAACGGGATTTTCACCGTTGCACCATCTTCGTCATGGCTTGGATCAAAACGGTAACTGGCCGCAAGACGCAGTTCACCATTACGTAAAAAATCGGGAAATTGCTGTGTGGTTGGACGGTCGTTCATCCACAACGAATCATCATCAATAAATAAATAACGTGGGTTTTGCGGTTCAACCGTTGCGCGCCAGTCTTCAAAACTACGACGACTTGCCACCTCTTCAGGAACTTTGGCCGCATAAAATTGGTAAATCGTTTCTTCATCCACCACCAAATCACGGCGACGTAGCTTATCTTCGACCCGCTCTACTTCTTCAAGTTTAAGCAGGTTGTGTTTTAAAAATGGTGGTGTAATGCCCAAGTGTCCTGTCGTCAGTGCATCTCGAAGGAAAATTTCATGTGCCGCAACATGGTCGACTTTTTCATAATTGATCTGACGTTTTGGTTCAATAATTAAGCCAAATAGTGAAATTTGGTCATAGGCATTAACCACGCCTGCTTTTTTCGACCAGTGCGGCTCAAAATAGTGGTGCTTCAGCAAATCACCTGCCGCAAGCAAAATCCACTCAGGTTCAATTTTTGCCAGTGTGCGAATATAGACCTGTGAGGTTTCTACCATCTCAAAAGCCATGACCCAAGGCGTATTGGTTTTGTGCAAGGTAGATGCTGGGAAAATGCGAGCCTTTTGCTGACGCACCGCCATAAACACATTGCGTTCATCGGTTTTATTGGCAATAAAGGACAGTAGACCTGTTAAAAGCGCACGGTGTAAATTTTCATAATTGGCTTTTTTCTCATTAAAAGACAGCTTTAAGCCCTTTGCCAAATCAACCAATTGCTCATGAGTTTTCTTCCACTCACGTAAACGCAACCAGCTTAAAAAGTGATTACGGGCAAAAGTACGACGTTTGTTTTCACTCATATCACGGTTGGCAACCAGTGCTTCCCAAAGTTTAAGATAGAACAGAAAGTCAGAATCGGCTTCACGGAACAACGCATGTTTCTGATCCGCCTGCATTTGTTTATCCGCAGGGCGTTCACGTGGGTCTTGTACGGCCAAAGCGGCAACGATCACCAAGACTTCATTCAACACACCAAAATGTGCCCCGCCTAAAATCATACGGGCCAGACGTGGGTCAATTGGCATTTTGGCCATCTGTTGACCGATCTTGGTTAATCCGTTGCTTTGAAGTTCTCCTTTATTAAAGGAGGATTTAGGAGGATTTTTATTTAATTTCTCTTCTTTAATCTGACTCGATTCTGTTAAATCTCCCCCAACCTCTCTTTGTAAAATAGGGGCTTTACCTTTCTCCGTCATTGCCCCAAGTTCAACCAACAACTTACGACCATCGTTAACTAAACGATGATCTGGCGGCTCAATGAAATCAAAATCTTCTAACGCACCCAGCCCTAAACTTTGCATCTGTAAAATAACTGAAGCTAAGTTCGTTCGCTTAATTTCGGGTTCGGTAAACTCAGGGCGACTTTGAAAATCTTCCTCAGAATACAAACGAATACATACACCTGGGGCAATACGACCACAACGGCCTTTACGCTGGTTTGCCGCTGCTTGCGAAACCGCTTCAATCGGTAAACGCTGTACACGTGAACGATAGTTATAGCGAGAAATACGCGCAAAACCACTGTCAATCACATAACGAATATTGGGTACAGTCAGCGCTGTTTCTGCAACGTTGGTGGCGATAATAATGCGTCGCCCGCCACCCGATGGATTAAAGATTTTTTGTTGCTCAGCCAAGGCCAAACGCGCATATAAGGGTAAAATTTCTGTATGCCGCGGCCCATGCTTTTGCAAAGTTTCTTGTAGCTCACGAATCTCTTGTTCGGTACTGGCAAAAATTAAAGTATCAGCATATTCAGGATGACCTTTTTCTTGTGCATCCCGAAAACATTCTTCTACAGCTTGCACGACAGCGCGAGGCAAATTTTCTTCAAAGTCATCAAATTCATCATCATCACTACCGACAATACTCATTTCAGAGACAGGACGATAGCGCAGTTCAACTGGAAAACTACGACCTTCTACTTCAAAAATAGGTGCGTTGTTAAAGTACTGACTAAAACGGTTTACATCTAAAGTTGCCGAAGTGATGATGACTTTTAAATCTTTACGGCGGGGCAAAAGCTGTTTGAGATAACCCATGATAAAGTCAATATTGAGCGAACGCTCATGTGCTTCATCAATAATAATGGTGTCGTATTTATTGAGATAACGGTCATTGGCCAGCTCTGCCAGCAAAATACCATCAGTCATTAAACGGACAATAGAGTCCTGCGATCCTTGTTCATTGAAACGAACTTTAAAGGAAATCGACTCGCCAAGTTTTTCACCAACTTCTTCCGCAATACGCTGGGAAACACTACGTGCGGCCAAACGACGTGGCTGTGTATGACCAATCAGACCCGTTAAACCACGACCCGCCAACATCGCAATTTGCGGTAGCTGCGTCGTTTTACCCGAACCCGTCTCCCCTGCAACGATAATCACTTGGTGCTTTTGAATGGCATCAATTAACTTATCTGCATACTGTGTAACAGGCAGGTCTTGGTTCAGTTTAATATTTGGAATGCGTTCAATACGCTCTAAAACTTTTAAATGTGACTGTTCAAATAATGCTTGATATTGCTTTTCGTTGGCATCTTTTCCTTTTTTGAGTCGGTTTAAACGATGACGGTCTTTGACCATCACCAATTGCTCTATATTTAAAGGACGCTGCACAGAAAAAATACCCACATCAAAAACATCAATCGCTTAGTTTACGTGGTAATACAGCGAAGCGAAAGTACAGCCTAATTTTTTTAATTTTAACTTTTTTCAAATATCCCCTTGAATTTTAAGCCTAGGGACATCATGTCTGTAGACGAGTTACGGAATAGATGATTTTGTCATTTAGTCATCATATTTATCATGCTAAATGAACAGAATGATCAGATGCGCTGAGATAGTCTGGAGTAAGATTCGGTTTTTCCGATTCTTGTAATGTAAAAATACTGTTTCAGCAATAACAAAAATTTCGATACCCTATACAGCATTAAATACAAACCCCAATCATGGAGACAATGATGAGCTTAATTAATACTGAAGTAAAACCATTCGCAGCTACTGCATATCACAACGGTCAATTTGTTGACGTAACTGAAGCAGATCTTAAAGGCAAATGGTCTGTAGTATTCTTCTACCCAGCTGACTTCACTTTCGTTTGCCCAACTGAACTTGGTGACCTTGCTGACAACTACGCTGAATTCCAAAAATTAGGCGTGGAAATTTACGGTGTTTCTACTGACACTCACTTCACTCATAAAGCTTGGCACGACACTTCTGAAGTTATTGGTAAAATCCAATACCCATTAATCGGCGACCCAACTTGGACTCTTTCTAAAAACTTTGACGTTCTAATCGAAGCTGCTGGTCTTGCAGACCGCGGTACTTTTGTCATTGATCCAGAAGGCAAAATCCAAATCGTTGAAATCAACGCTGGTGGTATTGGTCGTGATGCTCAAGAATTACTTCGTAAAGTTAAAGCAGCTCAATACGTTCACGCTCACCCAGGTGAAGTTTGCCCAGCTAAATGGAAAGAAGGCGAAGCAACTCTTGCTCCTTCAATCGACCTAGTAGGTAAAATCTAATCTAAATTAGATTGAACATATAAAAAACCACGCTTTTTAGCGTGGTTTTTTATGGCCAAGATAACAGTACAATATGACAAGAAAGAGAAAGCATAAAACAATAAATACCTATCCTTTTACGTCTTACATGATTCATGACTAGAATTCAGTGTCTGTACCCGCTACAGTAGAATGAATACATGTAACACATTGAAGAAAAAAGATGACTTATCAAGTTCATATGATTGATGTGAAAAATCAGCTCCAAAACTACATTTGGTTGCTAGAACACACCACATCAAAACAAGTCACAGTAATTGACCCAACAGAAGCGGGATTAGTTGAAGAATATTGCACTAAACATGGTTTAAGCATTGCTCAAATTTGGCTGACTCATTGGCATAAAGACCATATTGGCGGTGTCGCTGACCTGATCGCAAGTCGAAATATTCCTGTGTATGGACCACGGGAGGAATTATCAAAAATTCCTTTTATCACCCATGCATTGATGGATGATGACTACTTTGCATTTCATGATTTACATGTCGATATCTTAGCCGTTCCTGGTCATACACTGGGCCATATTGTGTACTTTATCGAATCCATCCAAACTCTATTTTGCGGTGACACCCTGTTTGCTATGGGCTGTGGGCGAGTGTTTGAGGGCACACATGAGCAGATGTACCATTCACTCAATCGTTTAGCAGCTTTGCCTGCCGAAACCAAAGTCTATTGTACGCACGAATACACGCTCTCTAACGCGAAATTTGCCAACCATGTCGAACCAGACAATATTGCCATTCAAGAGCGTTTAGACCATGTAGAAACCATGCGCTATTTGGGTCAATGTACCCTCCCGAGCAGTATTGAAATCGAACTTGAAACCAATCCTTTTTTACGTACAGAAAACGTTGAAGAGTTTAAGCGACTGCGCGATCTGAAAGACCATTTTTAAATCGCCCCCCTAGAGAGACTGCTGACGAGTGCAGTCTCTACTTCATACCAGAGGCTCTCGTCAGACAAGCCTAAACACTCCGATAATGTCTAGAGATTTTCTCTTGAATTCAACGCTCAGTTGGCGCTGTTACCATGAGCTTTTAATCTGTCAAAATTTCCACAGAAATAATTTCAACTCACACGATGCTAAACGCAAATGATCATCACAAAGACAGAATGATCCTACTTTTTCAAAACATCCCAGCTTTGAAAAAAATCATTACATTTCTATTCGCTACAAAATATTTCTAGCTCTCATTTTAGCAATATTATAAAAAGGGATTTCCATCTTTTAAATTTTATTATTTTTCAATATCTTGTACCATTTTTAGCCCATAAAGCCTTTTCCTTTATGATTTCTACATGATGATGGATAGTCTGATTACGCGCTAAAAAACAGCAAAAATAAAAATATATAAAAAAATCCCCTTTAAAAAAGCGTGAAATATCCCTATTAATAATTTATCAGTGAATAAGGAATATCCTCGTGAAAAAAGTAGTGAAAGCAAAAAACCTCATCGCCTTTCGTATTTGGTTAGAGAAATTGGGTTATTCAGTCAAAACTTTAGCAGACAACCGTGGCTTTACTTTTAGCTTTAAAAAAGAATATGGACTAGTGACCTGCGACCTCGCGGGAAATAACTTGGCCATGCAGCTCGGTGAAGAATTCGAAGACCATTTGAAAGCCTAAAATTGCTCCATACTTACTTCGCGTGATGAATCAAAACTTAGCCCCCTTATGGGGGCTTTTTTTATGATGAATGGATTCTTAAATTTCAGGCAATAAAAAAGCAAGGCTCTATACCTTGCTTCATTACTGATGGTGGGGACGGAGAGACTCGAACTCTCACACCTTGCGGCGCTGGAACCTAAATCCAGTGCGTCTACCAATTTCGCCACGTCCCCATCAGGGTGCTAACTTTGCGTTAGACTTTAAGTTGGCAGAGGATCAAGGATTCGAACCTTGACGAACGGTTTTGGAGACCGTCATGCTACCATTACACCAATCCTCTATGGCCTTATAAATCATCTTAATTCAAATGATTTATGGTGGGGACGGAGAGACTCGAACTCTCACACCTTGCGGCGCTGGAACCTAAATCCAGTGCGTCTACCAATTTCGCCACGTCCCCAATGGCTGTGTATACTATAGGGATCATTTTCGCATGACAAGCGATTTTTAAGAAATACCCACTCATTTGATTAAATAAGAAACAAAAACCTTATACTTGGCTTTTTCTCATTCAATTTCAGTCATTAAGCATCGTTTTGCGTCCATGATATTCTGAAGTCTTTGACTTTTTTGCTTGGTCAAAAGCCCCGTTAAAAGTGCATTAAAACATTGAAAACCTTGTGGAAGATCTATGTCTAATGACTGACAATGTAAATAGGCCCAATCTTGATAACTTTGCGCCTGTAAACGGCTTTGGCTCAGCCACTCAAGTAAAATAATGCCCAGTGCGTAAAGATCAGTTTGTACTGTCTTTGCTTCACCATGAAATAACTCTGGTGCCATATAGCGTGGCGTTGCAGTTATAGTTTGTTGATGTCCAGTTCCACCAATTGTTTGACTTTGCTCAAAATCAATCAATTTACATGTCGAACCTGCCAACAAAAAATGTGCAGGTTTTAAGTCAGCATGAATCCAGCCCATCTGATGTAATTCTTCTACAGCATTCAACATTTTGAAGATGATATGAATGACATGATCACAACTTAACTGACGCGGATCTCTTACAAGTAAAGGTTGCAGGTCTTTTAAAATAAGTGCAGCACTCACCGGCCCTGAATGAAACTCAAAATTTTCAAGAATTTGTACTTCAGGCAAAAACGTTGGTTGTGGCGACATCGCAAGCGCATGCTGATAAAAGCTGAACTCTGCATTAAAACCATCAATAAGTACGGAATAACTGGATGCCAATTGAAACTTTAACCAATACCCCTGCCCTGCAACTTCAAAGCGATAAAGTCGTCTCCCCAAACTCAAACGCTGAGTCGGAGTATGAAGCGACAACTCGAGCGTGTTCAATTCTTGACGATCAAACTGCCAAGAATTCGGATTCATTCATTTCTGCCGTATTCAACTCAGTTAAGACTTCCAAACAATGCTGAATTGTTTTACCGACACGGGCATGTGTCTCAATCATTGAAATTTTAGGCCAAGTTGCACGCTCGCCTTCACGTTGTAGGAGCTTAAACAGATGTGGCCGTGGATTTTGTAACATATAACTATAATGGCGTAGACCATATTTTCCCACAATATTTACATCGCCATAATAACGCTGATCAACCACACCATAGCCATGGTCCAGTAAACGACGGATCGGCGGGATATTACCTACACGTTCGCGGGCAAAGTCCATGACACCTTTACTAATTACTTTACCCTGCCGACGTACAATACGCTCAGGCCAGCTCAGCATGTCTTTACGGAAACGTGCTTCATCCGACTGCATAAAGGGCACGACATGTGGATTGACTTGGCTGGCAATTGTGTAATTTAAATTGTATAAACGCGCCATCTTTTCCTGAGGGAAATCACTACGCACACTACCATCCACCCAGCGCGTAGAAGACATATAGGGCGTATATAAACCATCATGTCGCTTACTGGTCAGTTTGACGGGTGGGAACAAAATTGGCACAGCACAGGACGCTAAGACAGCACTCCACACCAATAAATCCGGTGAAGTAAAAGTATTCATGATGCGTGCATTTTGTGAGGCATCATAAGGTGCAACCGCGACATTGTTGTATAAGCCTGACTGCTTAAAAGCCTCTTCAAAAGTCACATCACCTAAGTTCGCGATCAAAAAGCTTTTTAAATGCTTTACATCAGCCAAACCACCATTGCCTTTTAGAACTTCACGAAAACCCCGAAATTGAAAAGCATCAGTAAAGAAGTTTTCACCATTTAAGATGCTCAGCATCTCAGCAGGAGTCGCTCGCCCCAACATAGCCGTCATGATGGCTCCAGCACTCGAACCAGACAGTACTTTTGGCATCAGATCTTGTTCAAGCAAAGCCTTACATACACCTGTATGAAATAACCCCAAGGTTGCACCACCTGAAAACATCAGTGCAGGTTGTCCAAAGGCTTTTTGGCAATGTTGAAAAAATTCAATTTTTTGTTGTTTATCTAGACATTGGCAATCCGTAGATGCCACAAATGCTAAACCTAGGCTGACTTCATCAATATAGTCTTCAATAATTTTTTTGGTGCCCACATAAGTTGCTGTGAACAGCATAGGATGAGCAATATTGGCAATATCATAGCTTAAACCTTCACGCAGAAGGTACATTAGATCAGTCGTTCGTTTTTGTTGGCGATAGCGTTTCAACAATCCTAAGCGATGGGTAATCACTTCTGCATCAAAATAAGGTGAACAGTTATCATACTTCCACTCTTGCGCCCCTGATTCCTCATCAATCTTCAGCGCAATATTTTTCCACTCAGTATAATTTTCCGCCTGTGCTAACTGCTGCTTTAGTTTTTTAATGCGATAGGCTTGGTGCGGGTTGATTTCCCGTGTGAAATCTTTAAACAACATATTTGTCCTCACCCACTTTTTTTATTTTCCTAAAACATCATTAACATTGCCAGAGTTAGTCTAACGACTATGTGTAAATTATGGGAGTATTACAATTGCCATTTCAAGCCTAAAATTGGCAAATTAGTACCATTTTAAGGGTTTGATGTACCTAAATCGGGTGTTAATATCAATTCCAAGTGTAATTATAAACTGATTGATCATGGCAACTCTTGACCTACCCAACAATATCTTAGAAACACTATCGACTGTACTCCAACAGCTACAGCAAAGCCTTCCCGAAGTTAAACAAGCACCTGATTTCTCGGCGATTGCATTTAAATGGCAAAATGGTGAATTAAAAGCCATTCATCAACTCAAGCGTGTCGAATTGAATGACTTAAAAGGGATTGAGCGCCAAAAAGAGAAAGTTTTACAAAATACTGAACAATTTCTCAATGGTTTACCTGCCAATGACGTCCTGCTCACAGGCTCTCGTGGTACAGGAAAATCCTCTATTGTGCGGGCTTTATTAACGGAATATGCAGAGCAAGGGTTAAGACTGATTGAAATTGAACGTGATGATTTATCTGAACTACCTGAGATTCAAAAGCTCATCTCAGAACGTCCTGAAAAATTTATTGTATATTGCGATGACTTAGCTTTTAACGCAGAAGATGAAAACTATCGCAGTTTAAAAAGTGTGCTGGATGGATCTTTGCAGTCTGGTTCTAGTAATTTTATTATTTATGCCACCAGTAACCGTCGTCATTTATTACCCGAGTTTATGCATGAAAATACACCTGTAACTCGTGTCGATGTACCACAATATAACGAACTACACCCACAAGAAGCGATTGAAGAAAAAATTTCACTCTCTGATCGTTTTGGATTGTGGCTGTCTTTTTATCCAATGGATCAAAACTTGTATTTAGAAATCGTACAGCATTACTTATCAAAAGCTCAGATCAGCATGGATGACATAGTACGTGCTGAGGCATTGCGTTGGTGTCAGGCGCGTGGTCAGCGCTCTGGACGTGCAGCGTATCAGTTCTCTAAACATTGGATTGGTTCACAGCAACTCAAACAAATTTAATATTTTTGTTTAAATCAACAACACCCCAAAAAATCTATATAACATTTGGGGTGCTGTAATCTAGTTACTAGAAAAAACTAAGTTTAATTTCAGTTTATTGATACTTGTCTAAGTTCGTTTCAGGTCCATCTTTCACAACTGCTTGCGCTTTTGCATAACTTTCCATTAAACACTTATATTCTGGGCAGATATGTTCAGAAATAATTTCAGCAAAACGAGAACCTTCTGGACGGTTCCAAGTGCGCATTAACTCAGCCACAATGGCGAAAGTATCAGTTGGAATCGCACCAGCTTGGGTAACACGAGCAATTGATGTATCCGTCGCCATCTTATTCCAATTACCAGAAGCATCTACAACACAATACACATTATAGCCTTCCTTACGTGCACTTACGGCTGGGAATGTCATACATACACTGGTCAGGGTTCCCGCAATAATCAAAGTTTTTCTGCCTGTTTTCTTAATTTCATCAACAAAGCGTGGATTATCCCATGTATTAATTTGTCCAGTACGAGGAACATAAACCGCATGGGGTGCAAAATGGTGGATTTCAGGGATTAAAGGCCCATTTGGCCCGTCTGGCACAGAGGCAGTAGTAATCACTGGGATATTTAACAATGTTGCTGCTTTTGCAATTGCAATGACATAATTTCGTAAATCAGGTACAGGCAAATCCCGTACTGTATTAAAAAGTCCACTTTGATGATCTATCAATAAAATAACTGAATCATCTGGATCTAACATTCCATTAGTTGCTGTCATGATAAACACCTCTAATATTTTCTTCTAATTGTGTACCCCCATTGTTGCAATGGAAGTTCCTAAGACAGATGGACATATCATTAAAAGTTATAAAAATGATGCCCTATTTATTTAAAATAACTATATCTGTCTTTTATATAAACTAATCAATAAAACTCCCTTCAGAAAGAACATTCATGTTCTCTCTTGTAATTTTTACAGTCAATTTGGATAAACCCCGACCAATTTCATCAAACAGTAAATTCAAATTAAATTGTTGTAAGTTATTTATTTAATATCAAGCAAGACCTTTGAAAAATAGATTTACAAATCACTTTAGAAACCACGTGACTTCAATATTCTTCCTTAAAATCAATAATCATGTGCTCTATACGCAAATACCATTAGCACGAGTCAAATTCAAGCGTATAAGTCAAGGCAAGATACATATTCCAAACAAGACCAACCCTTTTATTTCAGCCAAGCCCAACATGAGCCAAAGTTCACACAACCTATTTATATACCTCATTCGGTTAGATCCACTTTATTGAAACAAATAAAAAAGCCCAATAAAACAAATTGGGCTTTTAAGTGTTTCAATGAAATCTTTAAACTTCACTTGGGTTGGTGAGTTCCGTCATCGGCCAACGCGGCGTAGTGGTTACTGCAAGTCCATCTTGCTGCCCTGCTTTTAAGCGCTGATAGCCCGCGAAAGCAATCATGGCCCCATTATCTGTACACAGTGCAGGCTCCGCATAATAGACTTGAGCGCGAACCTTGGTTAAATCTGCCTCCAAACGTTCCCGTAAACGTCTATTGGCACTGACACCACCAGCAATCACTAAACGCTTTAAACCTGTTTGTTTCAGTGCTTTGACTGATTTTTTCACTAAAGTATCCACGATGGCTTCTTGGAAACTCGCCGCAATATCTGCATCTCGGTTTTCATCACCTAATTTTTTCATTTGCACAGATACGGCTGTTTTTAAACCACTAAATGAAAACTCTAACCCCTGATGCAACATTGGACGCGGGAAAGCAAAAGCATTCGGGTCGCCTTGCTCAGCCAGTTTTGAAATATTCGGGCCACCTGGATAAGGTAAACCCATCATTTTCGCCACTTTATCAAAAGCTTCACCAGCGGCATCATCAATAGATTCGCCTAAAAGCTCGTATTGACCAATACCATAAGCGGCCATGAGCTGAGAATGCCCACCTGAAACCAAAAGTGCCACAAAAGGAAATTCAGGTGGTGTCGCTGATAAAAGCGGAGCCAACATATGTCCTTCCATATGGTGTACGCCAATTGCAGGTTTATTTAAGGCAAAAGCCAAAGTCCGACCAAATAATGCACCTGTCATAAGTGCGCCCATCAGCCCTGGACCACGTGTATAGGCTACAGCATCTATTTCAGATTTATGCACCCTACTTTCCTCAAGCAACTGATTTATGAGGGGAATAAGTTTACGTACATGATCGCGTGAAGCCAACTCAGGCACCACACCACCATACTCTGCATGCAGTTTAATTTGGCTGTACAGCACTTGCCCACGCAAACCCAACTCGCTGTCATAAAGGGCAAGTCCTGTTTCATCACAAGATGTTTCTAAGCCTAAAACGATCATTAAACTGCCTATAACCTGTATCAAATCTATTGCGTGAACCATTATAGACTTGTGGTATGAGATGTAAATGAGTAAAATACTGACCTTCACTTGTGATCATGGGCAATATCGCCCTGATCTTATCCATAACTTAATGAGGATTCTTCATGCCACAAGTTAAATTGAAAGAAGGCGAACCAGTAGACGTAGCTATCCGTCGTTTCAAGCGTTCATGCGAAAAAGCGGGTGTTTTGGCTGATGTTCGTAAGCGCGAATTCTACGAGAAACCAACTCAAGAACGTAAGCGCAAAAAAGCTGCTGCTGTTAAACGCTACCAAAAGAAATTGGCGCGTGAATCAGTACGTACTACTCGCCTTTACTAAGATTAATTTGTGATTGACTGTCTGGACTAAATAATGACTACTTTAAAAAGCCAAATAACTGAAGTTTTGAAAGCCACTATGCGTGCTAAAGAAATGGATAAGTTAACGGTAATTCGTGGTCTACAGGCAGCAATTAAGCAAATCGAAGTCGATGAGCGCAAAGAACTTGACGACGCTCAAGTTCTTGCGGTCATTGAAAAACAAATTAAACAACGTAAAGAATCGATCAAAGCCTTTGAAGGTGCTGGTCGAGAAGATTTAGCTAGTAAGGAACAAGCCGAACTTGAGGTTTTATCTCAATTTCTACCAGAAGCTATGACTGAGGAAGAACTTGATTCCATGATTGCGCAAACGATTGCAGCGCAAGAAGCTACTAGCATGAAAGATATGGGTAAGGTGATGAATTCTCTGCGTCCGCTCATAGCCGGGCGCGCCGATCCTTCTCAAGTTTCAGCTAAAATTAAAGCAAAACTGGCTTAATTTAAAAATCTTTAAATCCATTACGTTGAACTGACCCTTAAAAAGGCAGTTCAAAGTTTACTTGTCATAAAAATAATTCTCTCAAATCTTCTCTCTTTTTTATTTTTCAAACAATTATCAATCTCTAATTTATCCCCGTTCAACACACTACTTTTTAGCTCAGTTTGGATTAAGCTCTAAATTGTCGATCTTTCTGCATTTGCGTTAAACGCATTTTAATTGTAGCAGACATCGACTCATTATCTTTCGCTAAACGCTGCGCATGCAATAGTGACTTAATTCCCTCTTCCTCAAAACCCGACCAAAATTGTACCTCAGCCCGGTACCGCAAAACATTAACAGTATGCATTGGAGATTGCTTATCTAAGCTCGCTGCTTGTTGCATCAGGCGCCATGCACTTACATCTCTAGGATTGGTATTTAGGAACCGATTTAACACAGGTTGTGCCAGTTCAGGTCGTTTTTGCTGAATATACACTTCTGCCAACTTATAATTTAAAGCACGATTTTCAGGCATGATACTCGCAGGTGATTGGATCACTGCTAAAGCCTCATTCACCCGATTTTGCCCAAGTAAAATATCGGTCTGAATCAAGGTTTGCAAATTATGTAATCTTTGATGCGACTTTGCTTGATCTAATACTTGTTGAGCAAGCTTATAATCACCCTGTTTCACATAAAAACTAGCCAAAGCTAGCTCTGCTGCATAATTGTTCTGGTTTACTAACGTCTGTAATTGCTGCTCTGTGGCTTGATTGGAAGCGACCAAGGTGTATAACTTTAGGATTTCAAAGTCTTCATCACGCCAAGAAGACTTCACTTTAGGCAGCTGATTTGCTCTGAGCCTCGCTTCACTCATTCGTTCCGTTGTCAGTGGATGTGTGAGCCAAAAGTCAGGCAAAAAGCTCACTCGACTAGTCGCACGATGCATCACTTCAAAAAAGTCAGCCATACTCTGCGGGTTATAACCCGCACCATACATATATTGCATACCTATACGGTCAGCTTCACGCTCTTGGTTCCGGCTATAGGACAACTGCTTGTCCATCATCGCAGCCTGTGTACCCACCATCACGGCAGAACCCACATCCCCATCTGCTTTTGAAGCAACCAAAGCACCCACCAAAATACCGGCCAAAGCAAGTAAGCCCTGCCCCTTAAATGCTTCCTGTGAACGACTGTAGTGGCGCTGTGTGACGTGCGCAATCTCATGCGCCATAACACCTGCCACTTCGTCCATATTATTGGCATTGGTGATCAAGCCTGCATTTAATGCAAACAAACCACCTGGGACTGCAAAAGCATTAATTTGTGGATCATCTATCACAACCAGACCGATCGGCTGTCCAAGTTGAGTTTGACTCAAAATATTGGAAAAAGCCTTCAACAATTGATCTTCCAACCAAGTGTTTTGCATAACTGGAAGCTGACGGTGCACTTCACGATAGACTTTCTCTCCAATATAACGCTCGTTATATTGGTCAATAAAACCTATACCCGAACCAATTTCAGGTACATTGAATTGGGGCGCAGTTGTTGAGAATTGATTTTCTGCAAAACCAACAGTCGAAATTAGACTTAAACTGTATGCACACAGAAAACGTTTCAACCCTCACCCCAACTTTGTTTAAAGGAATAAAATCACTATAACATTGATAATTGAATGAAAATGCAATGAAGTGTTATCAATTTTTTATTTAAATTCAGGGTTCACCAGATATTGTGGCTGATCTCCATCCAAGGCTTTTACTAAGTTTTGATACGCTAATTCTGCCATCTTTTTACGAGTTACTTCTGTTGCAGAGCCAATATGTGGCAAAGTCACGACATTCGGTAATTGAAACAGACCAGAGTCTTGCAAAGGCTCTTGATCATAGACATCCAGACCTGCTGCAAAAATTTGCTTTTGTTCTAATGCTTGAATCAGTGCTTGCTCATCCACCACTGCACCGCGAGAAACATTGACAAAAACCGCATGCGGTTTCATTTTCTCAAAGGCTTTAGCATCAATCAAATGCTTGGTATGTGCATTCAAATCAACGGCTACCACCACAAAGTCAGACTGCACCAGCAGCTCATCCAACCCACAGAAACGCGCATTTAAGGCTTGTGCTAATTCTAATTTTTCATGACGACCATGATATAAAATATTCATGTTAAAACCATGAAAACCTCGACGTGCTATCGCAGCACCAATATTCCCCAAGCCAATAATTCCCAAGTTTTGTCCAAAAATTTCTTGACCAAACTGTGCTTGACCCACGGTTCTTAGCCATTGTCCAGTTTTGGTCCACTGATCTAAATAGGGCACTTGACGCGCTGCACTCATCAATAGAGTAAAAGCCAAATCTGCTGTCGCATTGGTTAACACATGTGGCGTATGGCTCAGCCAAACTTTTGCTTGATTAAGATAGCTCAAGTCATAGTTATCATAACCAACACTAACACTAGATATAATTTTGAGCTGTTTCGCAGTTTCTAGGTTATTTTGATTGAGTACGCGCCCTGCGCCAATCATGCCATCCGCATTCGCAACTTGCTCACGGATTTGCATATTAACATCACCCTCTTTCGGGTTGATGACCACCACGTGATAACGCTGCTTTAGGCGCTCCAATACTTCTGTATCAATTTGACTAAAAACAACGACTTTTTGCTTCATATCTATTCCGTATTGGGTTGTTTTACTCGCATCATTTGCCACAGCGCTTTTTTCAACAAAGACTGATCCAGCATTTCTTGCAAACTTGCTACTTGTGTGAATTTTACACCATTAGCATTTGGTATGGCACCCAGTGCAATGACTGTCTTCCCCTGACTTAAGCCATCAAAGAAACCTTGGATATAACTTTGCACGCCACGCCCATCTTGTAAATTAAGCAAAGGGAATGGCCAATTCAACGCATACTTTTGCGCAGGTAAAGCTTGTACGATATTTTGCCAAAGTTGTTGCTGCTCGGCACTCAACGAAGAAGCATCTATGACCAAAGCACAATGCGCCAAGGTAATCGCCTGTAACTGAAAAGCATCAACATGCATTGTCTCTCGGACAATCTCTTCTTTGTTCGCTGTAACAACTTCTTGTTGGATCGGCTGTGTTACAATTTCAGCAGATGGCGTTGGATGCGGATTCTTTTTTTGAATCAGCGGACGTTCAATCGTTATTTCTGCATTGGGTTGAACCTGAGACACAATAATTTCAGAAATACGTTCCGCACTGTTTTGATCTCTCCAAATCGAAGGTGCAACATTTTGTTGAGACGGCAGTGATCGCGGAACCCATAAATCAATTCCTAAACCTGCCAAAACCTCACGCTGATGCCCGATCATCTTTTTACTTCACCTACCGATCAATGCTTATTCTAACGACAAATGCCCAGAGATGCTTTGCTTTTCACATGGTATTGCATACTCAATAGGCAAATACTGCCCCCCATAAGTGTCCAATCTACTAAACAATCATCAAGCGGTTTTTCTTCTGCATTTGCTCAACGATCTCTTCACTATCAAAACCAAGACGCCAATAGAGCAACTCTAAAACATCTTGCTCATCTTGAGTAATGATGCGGTCATTCCACAAACAAATTTCAGCCACCCCCAAGATGCTTAAACGATCTCGGAGTAGAAGCCCAGCCATATCATTTAAAATTTCTGCCAAATCAATCGGCTCATCTGAAATTTCTGCATATTGCTCCAACTCTTGAAGGGTTAGAACCCGACGTAAAATTTTCTCACGTACTTCCAATTGCGTTTCACTATTGATTTGCTGTACATGCAACAGCGCATCAATCAAGCGCACAATCTGCGGTTTAACTTCATCCAGTGCGGCTGGCGTATGCACAGGCAATAGATTCAATTCAAATTTAACCCGTTCTAGCAACAAAGCATCCAAAAGACCGATTTCCCCATCCTCCTGAATAATTCTCGCCAGTTTCAGTAAAAACTGACGTGCAATCGTGGCAGGCATCCCCCCAATATTTAGACAGGCCTCATGGAAAATAGAAATGTGCACACGTCCATCAAGATTTAATAGTGAGTCAACAATGGCACGACTGACTTCCGCTTCAGCAGGGATAAATTCACGAAACTGGCGAATCATGAGAATCGCGACCATTAATTCGCGCGAACCTGTTGCAGTCTGTAACGCACGCTGAATCAACTCTGGACGTTCAATATGTGCACGTACTTCAGGGTTCAATGGTTTAATCGCATCTTTAATCGCAAAACTAATAGGGGATAGTCGCAGCAAAGGTAAAGGCTGTGGAGACGTCCACGGTGCTTGAAAGTCGGTATATTGCTCCTCTAAGGACCGAAACAAGCCAAACAAAGGACGATTACGTAATTTCTCTAAATTTTCAAGTTGTATATCTTGTACCAAATTCGGATTCATTTCATAAATACGCTCTTCAATACTTGGATGAATATTCATCCAGCTCTGAGCGCTTAAAGAGTTAGCAAAACACATATGTGCAATCGACTCCGAATATTCACTATGAATTTGCGAGCCTGCATGATGCACATAAATCCGCATTAGTGTTTGAATATTGGCATCGTTTTGCATCAGGCGGCGCGTTTTCATGTCATTTTTTAGAGTTCGCCCGCCCAAGGTTAAAAACTTGATACAACGTGTGACCAATACACCTAAACTGCCCACCAACCAAATTACACCACCTGTTGCAACAAATGTCGTCTCAAAACCTTGTGACTTTTTATGATGAGTTGAAAAGCCCAATTTAGCAATTTTACTGCCCCACTGACTAAAGGTGGTTAAGGCACTATATAGAATTTTCAGACGTGTATTTTCTGCTGTTTCACCTGATAGAATTTGGTTAAATTCATGATTTAACAGACCAGTCAGCTCAAGCTCATCGAGGTTTTGTAAGGCACCCCATGTTATAATAATTGCAATATTTTTCGGCTCAAAACCCGCAGTCAATGCATTGACCCCTACTTCATCAGGCAAAACATAGATCGCAGGGGTTTCTATTAAAAAAGTATCTGCTAATTTTTCAGTAATTTTCAGCGCAATACTTTCTTCAGGTGTGCTTTCAATCAAACTTAAACGTCGTGCACGCAGTTGCTTTGCTAAGCTATGTCCCCCTGAGCGAAACACATACAATTCATAAACAACTGAATAGCCCATTATGAGGAGCAATACACCAATTAAGTAAACACTCAAGCTGTGCCAAAAAATGCTTTGGCTCGGGTCAAAGTAAAAAACGAGAAGACCAACCACCGTATTTAAAATAAACAATGACAAGAGCACTGCAAGCATACAAATACTCGCAGACCACAACATATTTTTATTCTTTATGATTGAATAACTTACACCTTTCAATGTAAATCCCTTTTCTTACATTGCCTAATCAAATCCATCATAAATGAAAAAAGCGGGAAACTCCCGCTTTTCTCCACGCTAAATCGCTTAGACTTCTTTTACACCCGTCAAATCAACAGAAGCTGCATCAATATTGACGTCAATATAACTGTCTTTTTTCTTCGATGTTTCGCGACGTTTCGCTTGTAATTCATTTAAATATGCTTCATCAATACCGCCTGCAACATATTTACCATCAAATACAGAGCAATCAAACTCTTTCAAATCAGGCACTTTACTGGTACGCACAGCCGCTTTTAAGTCTTCCAAATCTTGGAAAATCAAACGATCAGCACCAATAATTTCACGAATTTCTTCCACACTGCGATCTGATGCAATGAGCTCATCTTTCGCAGGCATATCAATACCATAGACGTTTGGATATTTCACCATTGGTGCAGCAGAAGCAAAGAAAACTTTTTTCGCACCCGCATCACGTGCCATTTGGATAATTTCGTTACACGTAGTACCACGTACAATTGAGTCATCTACCAACAGTACATTTTTACCTTGGAACTCTAGTTCAACAGGGTTGAGCTTTTGACGCACTGATTTTTTACGTAGTTGCTGACCTGGCATAATAAAGGTACGGCCAATATAACGGTTCTTCATAAAGCCTTCGCGGAACTTCACGCCTAACATATTTGCAAGTTCAAGCGCTGAAGTACGTGAAGTATCAGGAATTGGAATCACCACATCAATGTCATGCTCTTCACTCCACTCCGTCAGGATTTTCTGAGCAAGTTTTTCGCCCATTTTTAAACGTGCTTTGTAGACTGAAATACCATCAATGATTGCATCTGGACGCGCAAAGTACACGTATTCAAAAATACATGGACGATATTCAGGCGCTTCAGCACATTGCTTAGTAAACATCTGACCTTTCGAGTCGATAAAGATCGCTTCACCTGGGGCAATATCACGCTCAACCTTAAAGCCAAGTGCCGTAATAGCAACTGATTCAGATGCAATGATGTATTCCATCCCAGCATCAGTTTCCCGCGAGCCATAAATGAGTGGACGAATACCATTTGGATCACGAAAACCCACTAAACCGTGGCCTGTAAGCATCGCAACTACAGCATAACCACCTTTACAACGCTGATGTACTTTGCTGACTACGTGGAAAATATCGTCCGCCGTAGGCATCAATTTACCGCGTTTTTGTAGCTCGTGTGCAAACACGTTTAACAGCACTTCCGAGTCTGAATCTGTATTCATATGACGTAAGTCTGTTTTGAACAGATCATCATGAATTTCTTCAGCATTGGTTAAGTTACCATTATGCGCTAACGTGATCCCATAAGGTGAGTTCACATAGAAAGGCTGCGCTTCAGCGCTGCTCGATGAACCCGCCGTAGGATAACGTACATGGCCAATACCGTAATTACCTTGTAATGCACGCATATGGCGAGTATGGAACACATCGCGAACCATGCCATTGTCTTTACGTAAAAATAAACGACCTTCGTGGCAGGTTACTATCCCAGCTGCATCTTGCCCACGATGTTGTAACATCGTTAATGCATCAAACAACATTTGGTTAACAGCTGATTTACCAGCTATACCAACTACTCCACACATAGCAACCTCGCAGACAAGCTAGGATTAATAAAAAGGATTATTTGTTGACTCACCCTGCCCCTCAGCATTTTTCGAGGAAATTTTAGGTGAAGAATCTGAAGATACATGTGCATCTTCAGACTTGATATGTGACATAGCCTCATTGGCCGCTTCTTTTGAAAGCTGCATCGCAAAAGGCGCGTAAGGCAAAAGTGTTTGTACAAACTTGGATTGTTTCCAATATGGAGACGTTTCTACCCAAGATCCCACACCTTGCATCGTAATCAGAACAATTAACAACCCTTTTAAAGAACCAAACGCACCACCGGCTAAACGATTCAAAGGTCCGAGTTTTAAGCTCTTTAAGATGTTGTTGAGTAATGCCGTGACGAACCACGTCAAAACCACAATAACCAATACAATAAATGCAAAAGCTGCAATTTTTTGAACCACTGGATCTTCACTGAGTGAGACCATCGAAGGTGCTAGGACAGTTGCAAATTTCGCACCTAAAATCAGTGCTAGAATCCATCCTATCAAGTTCGCAAAGGCTTTGACAAATCCTTGACGCAAACCGTTAAGCCCTCCAATGAGCAATATAATCAATATGAAGATATCAATGGCATTCATGTTGTTTTCAGTGCGGCGACGCAGTCTTGAATTAAAGTTGGCCCTGTATAGATGAGGCCACTATAAACTTGTACAAGGCTTGCACCTGCATTTTGTTTTGCAACAGCCTGCTCACCCGATAAAATTCCACCCACACCAATCAACGGAATTTGACCCTTCAAAGCATCAGCAAACGCTTTTAAACACGCTGTACTTTTTTCAAATACAGGTGCACCAGACAAACCACCTGCTTCATCACCAAACGGTAAGTTTTCCACACCCTCGCGTGATAAAGTCGTATTGGTCACGATCAGGCCATCAATTTTAAACTGAAGCAATTGTTTCGCAATAAACTGAATATCTTCCGCTTCCAAATCTGGAGCAACTTTAAGCACCAAAGGCACATAATGTTGTTGCTCTTCTGCGAGTTCCAGTTGACGTTTTTTCAATGTTTCTAATAGTTCTGTCAGCGCATCGCCGCTTTGTAGACTACGTAGGTTTTTAGTGTTTGGAGAGGAAATATTGACCGTAATATAAGAGGCATAGTTATAGACTTTTTCTAAACAAATCAAATAGTCATCTACTGCTTTTTCTACTGGAGTATCGGCATTTTTACCAATATTAATGCCCAGAACACCTTTAAATTTTGCTGCTTTGACATTTTCAATCAGTTGATCCACGCCATCATTGTTAAAACCCATACGGTTAATAATAGCTTTGGCTTGCGGAACACGGAACAAACGTGGCAAAGGATTCCCTGCCTGAGGACGTGGGGTAATGGTTCCAATCTCAATAAAACCAAAACCCAAACCTGCCAGTGCGTCAATATAAGCACCATTTTTATCTAGGCCAGCAGCTAAACCCACAGGATTAGGGAATTCGATGCCCATACATGTCACCGGTTTAGCCGCTATATTTTGACGCATTAAGCCAACTTTATGTGTCAATTTCAATAGCGATAATGTTAGCTCATGTGCACGCTCTGGTGCTAAAGTAAACAACAAAGGGCGGGCAAGAGAATACAACATATCTGCAAAAGTCTACTGCTTTTTAAGTCGCCATATTATAGGCATAGCCTAGCTAAAACACCATGCCTCGTCTGGCTTTATTTTTAGCGATTATTTCACGCTCGCCGATAATTTAATCTGCCCTGCATCTGAGACCAATTCCATCTTTTCAATACTTAAACCATTTTGTATTAACTGCGTCAGAAAATTGGCCAAAATCACATAGTTCTGATGGCTCACGACCAACTGAATTTGTTCAGCATTTTGCTGTGAAGTAACCGATAAGCCTTGCTGCTGGGCGATACGCTGGATTTGCTCCATCGGTGTTAATTGCCCATCAGAACTTGACTTCATGGTGACTGCATTGCTCTGCATCCATGTCATGGTTTCCTTGAGCTGATTCACGCGTTTTTGCTGTTTCTCTGCCGCAGCATGGGTATACCAAAGTGTAGCCCCTATCGAGCTCACCAAGACGAAAACGACCAAGAAGATAGCCAATATACGGTCGCGCGGTGTAAGACGGTCAAAATAAACACCGATTACCTCTAAACGCTGATCGAAAACTGTTTGTAAATTTTGCATGGCTTTCATTATTGTATTTTCACCATTCCAATGGCCCCACCCGTAGTCGGCTGGATATTGCCTAATTCAACCTGAAAACCTTGTTGGTTCAGTTGCTGAGTAAGTGCTTGCAAAGCGTCTGCCGAATTTGCCTTCAATTGCATATTCAAAGTATTCGCTTCATATACCACCTGATTGGCCACAATTTGCTGTTGCATCAATACAGGACCAACTCGACTAAGCAAAGATAAAGCTTGTGCATCAGCTTGTTTATTCATTTTTAGCTGGTATTCAAACTGACTTCGTAACGTTTGCTCGGTCACAGGATAATTCGCACCAAACCAATATTTAAATTGATCGACAGCTTGAACCGCAACTTGGTCTGCTATTTTTTTGTTTTGATACCAACGAGTTGTATCATAAGCGAGTTGCGTCACAATCAATGCAACCAAGACCGCAGCACAGGCTTTCCAGTAACCTCCTGAGCTGCTCTGCTCTTTAACTTTAGGTAACACATTCCACGGATGTTGCTTTGCTCTTGGCAAGGCAACCCACTCATAGTGAAAAGACTCTAGCTGCTCCTGTGTCACACGGGCACTTAGACTGTGCATGTGTGAAGCAGTAAAATTACAAATTTTATATTTTTGCTCAGGCGCTTGATAATCTAAGAACACCGAAAGATCATCAATCGAGCCACCCAACCATGTATTAGAACGAAATAACAAGCGTTCTTCAATACAGCCCAGTATAACCTGTTCTGCTGTCGGTTCTGGCAGAATCAAAAAGTCTGGTAATAGACTCACCAATTTCACAGGAATTAAGCTAAGTGCATGTTGCAATGTTTCTAAGCGATGATTTGCAATACCTAACACCGTTAACTGCTCAGGCGCTTGAAAGTGGTGTAGAACCTTCATCTGGTCAATTGAGCTCAGCACATATTCTTCGAGCAAATATCTCACCCCTTCAGCACCCAATTGTTTGTATTGAGCCTTAGGTATGTTTTGCTGAATCATTTGCACATCTCGACTTGGAAAGAAAACGGTTGCTTCCTCACCATGATGAGCTTGTATATCTTGGATCAATTGCTCAAGTGTATAAGCAGTTTGCCATCTTTCCCCTGTAGACCAGTGCCATGTTCCATCGGCTTCGGGCATCCAAATTTGCAACATGTATTATATTCTGCCGTTTGAATTATTTTTTATATACTAGGTATAAATGCTTTTGTTTGTGTCGACAAGCCCTCTGCAATGACTGCTTGCTCATAAATACGAACTTCTGCCAAAGCATAAGGGTTAAATGATTCTGTTACCAAAATAGATGCTATATGTGCCACCACATTCATATGACATACCACAACAATAGACTCATAGGGTAAATGTGACAACCACTCAACCGCAGCCTTAGCATCGTCATCGGGTTTAATAGTATTACACACCACGACAGGCACATCAGCAAAATGCTGTTTAATGTGCGCCAAGGTTTCCTGTGCTCGTAACAAAGGGCTCACGACAAATACATCTGGTTGAATACGTGACTTTAAAAAGTCAGCAGTCTGTTCAGCTTGTGCATGCCCTCTTTCTGTCAATGGTCGCTTGCTATCATTCCCCATCATCGGTGGTGCAGCTTCACCATGACGAACTAAAGTCAGTTGCATAAAAAATCCTTATTCAAATCCTGATTATTTTAATTAATTTTTATGACAATACTGTCACTTTGGACATTCAACAGTCCATTTTATCAGCCTTTTTCTATCATTTTAAACTTCATGATGTGGTAAAACGAATTCCACATCACTTCGATGTCCATTTTTCATCAATGAAAGCGCAATTGTCATTGGCGGTGCATTTTCAAATATCACACTGTATAACGCGCTAGTAATCGGCATATACACATCCAACTCTTCGGAGCGCGCTTTCACTTGCACAATGGTATTGATCCCTTCTGCCGTTTGTCCGAGTTCAGTGGTTGCCTGTTCCAAACTCTTGCCCTGCCCCAATGCAAACCCTACTTGATAATTGCGACTGAGTGGACTGCTACAGGTTGCAAATAAATCACCCACACCAGACAAGCCCAAGAAAGTGAGTGGATTTGCCCCTAACTTCACTGCAAAACGACTCATTTCCGCCAAAGCACGGGTCAAAATCATACTCTTGGTATTTTCACCGACTTTGTATGCAGCAGCCATTCCCATTGCGACCGCATAAATATTTTTAAGCGCACCACCAAGTTCTACACCATGCACATCATCACTAGCAAAAACACGAAATAATGCACTATGTAACGCTTGTTGCACTGCATATCGCACTAGCTCGGACTCGCTTGCAATCACTGTTCCGGCTGGTTGCCCCGCGACAATTTCCTTGGCCAAATTTGGACCAGACAATACCCCATAAGGCACTTCTGGTAGCTCTGAGCGAATAATATCACTCATAAAACTAAAGGTATTGGCTTCGATACCTTTGGTCAAAGACACCACCGCTTGCGAAGTAATAAACGGTTTGATTTGTTTGAGGACATCACGAAAAGAATGACTTGGAATCGCCACTAAAATAATGTCGCGATCACGAACAGCCTCTTCTATATTTGAAACTGCACGCAAACCATCTTCCAATTTAAAATCAGGCAAATAGCGTTTATTCACATGCGTCGCATTGATATCCGCCGCAACGGCTTCATCACGAATCCAAATCATAGTATCGCAGCCATTACGAACCGCGGTATTCGCCATGGCCGTTCCAAAACTACCGCCACCCAAAACTGTAATACGTAGTGCCGTTTTTTGATTCACCGCTACAGGTTCAACCAAATCTGAAAACTTTAACTCTGACATTATTTTTATATCCTAAAATGGAACTATTGATTCCAATAACTTACGTAATCTTGGGTTTGAATCTCAGCACGTGGAGGAATCGCTTTAAATGCTGTACCAATGTATAAAATACCTGAAATCAAATCATCTGCGGTGAGGCCTAAAGCCTTTTTTAAATATTCCGATTCCACCACTGCTCCACTACGCCACATACTTGAAAAGCCTTGCGCCTGTAATGACAAAATAAAGTTTTGAATCGCAGCACCACTACTTAAAGTCTGCTCAAAATAAGGGACTTTCGGGTGTTGTTGAAACTTGGTTAAAGCCAATACCAATAAAGGCGCACGAAAAGGATGATTTTTGACCCGATCCAACTGTGCCACTTCCGTTTCACCTAAATCTGCCAAGGCTTGTGACAAAAGCTCACCAAATGCCTCACGCTGATCTTCAGCGATTACAATAAAACGAGTCGGTTTTAAACGATGGTGGTCAGGTGCAGTCAAGGCAGCTTGAAAGGCCCGTTCTAATTGTTCCGCATTCGGTGCAGGTTCGACTAAATGTCCAAGCGATTGACGTTGATGCATATTTTGATGAACGATATCTACTTCGAGTTCCGTCATTGGGTGCTTAATCTTTCAAATTAAAAAATACGTTTTAGATTAGCATACTCTGAAAAGTTTGCTCTAGCGCTTCGTTATGAAATACCCATTTTCAGCAAAACTTATTTTTAAAATCCAAAAATCTTATAGAAATGTATCGAAAAGACCATATTTTTCGTACATTTCTTTCACCTTAGACTCTAAAAGCTATGTTCAAATACAACCATTCATTTATTAAACACAACTGGGCTACGAAAATGAAAAAAAATATCGTTATGGCTGGAACAGCTGCTGTGATACTCCTTCTGAGTGCTTGTGCATCAACGCCAAGTAACTCTCTCGCTATACAAAAAGCAGATAATCAATACGAAGTTACAGGGATTGGTAAAACAGCACTCATTTCAAAAAATAATGCAATTGAAGCAGCAGCGAAAACTTGTGGTTCTAAAGCAACAGCGATTGTGAGTGATGAAAAAACTGAATATCAAGGTGCTTTAAAAGGCGTAGTGAGTGACGAAACTGGAAAAATGATTCAAGCAGCCGCATCTGTACTGGGTTCTATTTCGGGTACAAATTCAGGCATTAACCAAGACAGTGACTACCAAACTGTTTTAACTTTCTCATGTAAAGCAAAATAAAGATGCCATAAAAAAACCGCTCATCTGAGCGGTTTCTTATACCAATCACTTCAAACCATTAACAATAGCCGTCTAAACGTGTCAATGGAAGTTTTTGCCCAATGGCTTTTTCAATTTCTGGTAGATAGAACGCATCATCTTCAGATAAGAAACTGATACTCACACCACGCGTACCTGCGCGACCTGTACGACCAATACGGTGTACGTAGTCATCCGACTGTTCAGGTAAAGTGAAATTCACCACATGCGATACACCATCTACATGGATACCACGACCCGCAACATCAGTTGCAATCATAATATTATGTTGACCATTTTTAAATTGATCTAACATTTTCAAACGTTTGTCTTGTGCAATTTCACCAGACAACATCACTACTTTATAGCCATCACGCTTTAAGTTGTCATACAGCTTACGCACTTGATCACGACGATTGGCGAAAATCATGACTTTTTCAATGGGCTCATCGCGTAGAATGTCTTGTAGCAATTTATATTTATCAGATTTTGCGACCATGTACACACGTTGCTCAACATCGGCATTGGTTTTCTTTTCTGGCTCAATTTCAACGGTTACAGGTTCAAATAACCATTGCTGTGCAAGGTTTAAAACATCGTAACTAAACGTTGCAGAGAACATCAAAGTCTGACGTTGTTCCTTGCGCGGTGAGAAACGGACAATACGTTTGACTGAAGGAATAAAGCCCATATCCAATAAGCGATCAGCTTCATCAATAACCAAAAACTCAATTTGGTCGAGCCAGACTTCTTTTTGCTCAACAAAGTCAATCAGACGACCAGGAGTTGCAACCATAATATCGACTGGTTTTTTATCAAGTTGTGCTTTTTGTTTATCAAAATCAACACCACCCAACAAAGTCACGACATTTAAATCGGAGAATTTCGTGAGTTCTTTGGCATCACTTTCAATTTGTAGTGCAAGCTCTCGCGTAGGTGCCAAAATTAAAGCACGTGGTTCACCACGATAACGTTGGCCTTGAATCGGGTTATTTAGCAAATCGTTAATTACGCTCACTAAAAATGCAGCCGTCTTCCCTGTTCCTGTTTGTGCACGACCAATTGCATCATGTCCTGCCAAAGTGAATTTTAAAACCTTTTGCTGAATAGGCGTCATATCCTTAAAACCTAAAGCATCAATGGCTTGTTTCAGTTGAGGATGTAAATTTAAGGTTTCAAAACCTGATGACATATATGTGCGCTCTGACGGAAAATCACGAAAATCGAATCGTATTATAAACAAAAAACGCCCCAATTTACATTGGGGCGTTTTTAAGTACTATCAGACGATTAGTCTAAAGGTTGTACTTCTTCAGCTTGGAAGCCTTTTTGACCTTTTACAACGCTGAATTCAACGCGTTGGCCGTCACGAAGTGAACGGTGGCCGTCGCCTTGGATAGCACGGAAGTGAACGAATACATCGTCACCGCCATTGCGTTGGATAAAGCCGAAGCCTTTAGTGTCGTTGAACCATTTAACTACGCCTTGTTCACGAGCTGTCATAAGTTAATCCTCATTGTATTTAAAAGAAGGACCACCCGGTGTTGCAAACAGCAGACCAAACAAGGTTTAAAAATATTTATTATTTCTAAGCTTGTAATCATTCTGTATAACTATTAACAAAATCCCGGTTACATCCATTTGTAAAATAGGCGTTAAAACAATTTATAGTTGTATTAAATCCCAGTACGCGACGAGCTTAACATGGGTTAAAAACAATTCATACCCTTTTTTTGATTAATCGTCTTTTTTAATTCAGCATATTTTTTAACTAGTTATTTGTAATTTTTGATATAGCGACTATCGGCCTATAAAATATGAAATAGTTGGGTTTTGGCACTGAATTTGCTAATATTTCTATCCGCCTAAATGTTGTAAAACTTAGCCTAACTATATGAGTAATATTGAACAAAATATCAACATTATTGATGCAATAGGACAACCTTGCCCTATGCCTTTGTTGTTGCTTAAACGCGCACTCAAAAAGAGTACTCATCAACATTTGCTGCTAAAATCGTCTGATCCACACAGTCAAGCCGATGTTACACGGTATTGCGAAATCCATCATTTAACTTGTGTTTTGAAACAAATTAATGCGCATGAATTTCACTACTTCATTGAATCTTAATTCTTTTCGATTACACTAACTGTATTCACATTTTGCATAAAAGTTTACATTTCTATACCCAATTTTCCATTATTCGCTGGAAGTTTGGATTAAGATAAAACTCAATGAGTGGGTAAAAATGAAAATCCCTAAGGAGAACACATGAGTGACAGCAGCAATCAATTGATGCCCCTGTCATTATCAGCACCAGGTGTAAACTTGGGTGCTTATATTAGTACTGTCAACCAAATCCCGATTTTGACAGCGGAACAAGAAAAAGAGCTAGCTGAACGCTACTATTATGACCAAGACCTCGATGCAGCTAAACTTCTAGTCATGTCGCATTTGCGTTTTGTGGTTCATATTGCCCGCAGTTATGCAGGCTATGGCTTACCTCAAGGTGACCTTATTCAAGAAGGTAACTTGGGCTTAATGAAAGCCGTTAAACGTTTCGACCCGAACATGGGCGTACGCTTGGTCTCTTTTGCAGTACACTGGATTAAAGCCGAAATTCACGAATATGTGATCCGTAACTGGCGTATTGTCAAAATTGCGACCACCAAGGCACAGCGTAAACTGTTTTTTAATTTACGTAGTCTGAAAAAATCGTCTAAGAAGTTGACTTTACAAGAAGCTCAATCAATTGCAAATGATCTGAATGTCACACCAGAACAGGTGTTAGAAATGGAAGGTCGTTTGACTGCCTATGATGCGGCATTTGAAGCTCAAGGGGAGGATGACGATGAAGGATCAACTCACGTTGCACCCGCTTTGTATCTTGAAGACAACCGTTATGATCCTGCTCGTTTAGCAGAAGAGGACGACTACGAAGAACAAAGCACCAATGCCCTGCATGATGCCATGGAGCAATTGGATGACCGTTCTCGAAATATTTTACAGCGTCGTTGGTTAGATGATGAAAAATCGACCTTACACGAACTGGCTGCTGAATATAATGTTTCAGCAGAACGTATTCGTCAGTTAGAAAAAAATGCCATGGAAAAAATTAAAGTGGCAATGTCATCGAACTAAGTTGATATAGATATAGAAAAGGGCGAAATGCCCTTTTCTTTTTTGTAAATAAATGAGGCTTTTTGTCTTTTAACCTGTCTTCAAAATATGCTACTTTGTTGCGCACAGTGATATAAGTAAAGCATTGCCTATGTGGATTGCGATTTCAGCGCTAAATTTAGCGTTTGCCGTTATATTAGGTGCCTTTGGCGCACATGGTCTCAAAGCACGTGCTACTGAAGCTCAATTGGCTTGGTGGCAAACGGCAACTGATTATTTTTTTTATCATGCGCTTGGTTTACTGGCGCTTGGCATTTTGGCCAAAGTCATCCCGCAACTTCCCATCAAAACCAGCTTTTTACTGATCCAAGTCGGCATCTTCTTTTTCTGTGGTTCCCTGTATGTCATGGCATTGGGCTTACCGCGTGGCCTAGGTGCAATTACCCCGATTGGTGGCGCATTGATGATTGCAGGTTGGTTGGTTCTGGCATGGAATGCCATGAAATATGCCAAGTAAACAACTAGAGATGAGCACAATGCAGATTTATTTAAACGGCGAACTACAGCATACCGAATGTAAAACCCTGCTTGAGCTGGTGCAAACCTTTGCACTTGAAGGCAAACGTTTTGCTGTTGAGCAAAATGAAAACATTATTAGTAAAAGTAAATTGGAACACACCCCAATTTGTGCAATGGATCGAATTGAAATTATTCATGCCGTCGGTGGCGGTTAATACGGAGTTCACATGCAAGACAGCCCTCTCATCATTGGTTCTAGATCATTTCAATCTCGTCTACTGGTGGGCACAGGTAAATATAAGGACCTGCAAGAAACCGATTTGGCCATTCAAGCCAGTGGCGCAGAAATCGTGACTGTTGCAATTCGTCGCGTCAATATTGGTCAGCATCCCGATCAACCAAACCTATTGTCCGTGGTCCCACCTGAAAAATACACGATTCTCCCGAATACAGCAGGCTGTTTTGATGCCAATAGTGCCGTGCGTACCTGTATGTTAGCGCGTGAGTTATTAGACGGTCATAACTTGGTCAAGCTTGAAGTATTGGGCGATGAAAAAACGCTGTATCCAAACATTACCGAAACATTGAAAGCGGCACGTACCTTGATTGACGATGGTTTTGAAATCATGGTCTATACTTCAGATGACCCTATTGTGGCGCAAGAGCTTGAAAGCATGGGCTGTGTTGCCATCATGCCTTTAGGCAGTTTGATTGGTTCGGGTCTAGGGATTTTAAATCCACACACGATTTCTATCATTAAAGAAAATGCCAAAGTGCCTGTGTTGGTGGATGCAGGTGTGGGAACTGCAAGCGATGCAGCCATTGCCATGGAACTTGGCTGTGATGGCGTATTGATGAATACCGCGATTGCTGCCGCTCAACATCCAATTTTAATGGCTTCTGCAATGAAAAAAGCCGTTGAAGCGGGTCGAGAAGCGTTCCTCGCAGGTCGTATGCCTCGCAAACGTATGGCGAATGCAAGCTCACCAGAAACAGGTTATTTCTTTAAATAATCTCTTGATCTTTGTTAAGCAATCACAAAGGATTCTTCGGAGTCCTTTTTTTATTTAGTTCAACATAAAGTCAGTATTTTATGCTGACTTAGCTTGTAGGGACATGCCGTCGTACTCTTTGATACACTCAATAATATCCATCTTCAAATATCTATAACCATATAAAAATGAGAGGAAACGATGCCCATGCAAAAATGGATCAGACCAACACTCATAGTCAATGCCTTATTTTTCATAACACTCGCAAGCAATGCTTGGGCCAAAGCAGAGGCAAAACCGACTCTCAAAACGAGCTACCAAGCTTTTGTGCCAAAAAACTGGAAGGTTTTAGAAAAAGTCCAAGGCGATTTAAACCAAGATGGTCAAGCGGATATTGCCCTGATTATTGAAGACACCAATCCTGAACATTTCGTTAAAAATGATCGCTTAGGGAGTGATGTCCTCAATATCAATGAACGAAAGCTTTTGGTTTTATTGAAGCAAACGCATGGTTATCAACTTGCAGCGACTAATACTACTTTGCCGACAGAAGGTGACCTAGAGTCCCCTTGCCTCGCAGATCCACTCGGTGAGACTGAAGCGTTAAGCATTCAAAAAGGCGTGCTCAAAGTTCATCTGCACTACTGGTTAAGCTGTGGTTCATGGTATGTGACCAATCACACGTATACCTTTCGATACCAAGACCGTGCATTTAAACTGATTGGTTATGATGTCGATGATTTCCACCGTGCATCGGGCGACATCACGGCGCAAAGTATTAATTTCATGACAGGCAAAGTAAAAAGTACGACAGGTGAAAATGAATTTGCTGAAAGCACTCAACCTGTCAAGATTCAATGGTCAACGCTCAAACAGCGCTATGCATTGAAACTCGAACAGGTTCAGTTCAATGAACCACTTGAGTTTAAATAGATAGAGCGAAGAAAAGCTTTATCAAACTCATATGCATCGCTTACTGCGCTTCTAAAATACGGATTTGCACCTGAGCAACTGCACCTTCGGTTGCTTGAGCATGTTGCTGCATATTGATACTGTGCATATGTGTTTCTAAATGCTGCATGCTTTCCCATTTTTCATACATCATGATTGAAAACGGTACTTTGGTCTGTAATGCACTCTCAACAGAAGGATGATCAATATGCACGTCATAGAGATGGCAACCAGGCTCTTGTAAGACCTGCTCACGAATGTTGTTGAATGAATCAAGAACCGTTTTAAAATCTTGCTCTGAATGACAAATAATTTCAGCTATTACAGTTAACATCGTTGCCTCTCCGAATTAAGCAAAAACTTGCGTCAAATGGTTACGGTACTGCGCCATATAGGCTTCAACTTCAGGTGCTTTAATCACATCATTCACAATAAATGTCGGTAAGGTTTGCATTCCTAAGAACTGATTGGCTTTGTGAAAAGGTAAATAAACCCCGTCGACCCCAACCCCATGAAAAAATTGTTCAGTATCGTTAAATGCATCCATCGGTGCATTCCATGTCAACGACAGCATATAGTTTTTATCGTGAATCAGACCGCCTGAACCATATTTTTTTGAAGCATCTGCACGTGAGCGACCATCATTGGCATACAGACTACCGTGCCCTTCGGTAAAGACATCATCAATATACTTTTTCACAGTCCACGGCGCACCCATCCACCAACCTGGCATTTGGTAAATCACGGTGTCTGCCCACAGAAATTTTTCCACTTCAACTTTTGCATCATATTCGCTATCGGCACGGGTCACTTGAACCTGATGCCCTAAACCTGACAAGACCTCTTGTGCAAGTTCAGTCAAGGTATCGTTTAACTGGCCATTCGAGTGTGCAAAGGTTTTTGCACCGTTAATTAATAAAATATTTTTCATTGGAAGAACCTAAAAACCAAAATCTATATAGGCACTATAGAGACTCTGTTCAGCGCTAAAAAGTAGTGAATCTGCAAAATATTATTGACTAAATATCAACAATAAATTTTAAAGTACAAAAAAAGCGCCTTTCGGCGCTTCTTCAATGCATCAAAATTAAGGAATTAGACCTTCATCTCGCATTGCAATTTGTACTGACTGACGTTCAGCCACTTTATTACGGATAAAGATAATATTTTTATACGGTGATAAATCATGTTCGATGCCATTTGACCAATTGGTGAGGACAAATAAATATGCATCCGCAGGGCCAAAATTATCATCGACCAAATAGTCATGATCCGACTCACCAATTTGTTTGTCGATATAACTAAGTAAACGATCAATCTCTGCATAGGCTTTTTCTTTGGCAGCAGCATCTAATGGCGCACCGAAGAAAACGGCATAAGCATCGTGCAATTCAGAGTTTAAATAACCTAGCCATTCTAAAACTTTGGCACGCCCTAAGCCTGATGGCGGAATAAGATCTTGTTTTGGATCATGTTGTGCTAAAAATGGCAAAATGGCTACATTTTCAGTCAGAATCAAACCTGGATTAATTTCTAAAGCGGGTACATATCCTTTTGGATTAATTTCGTAATAATCAGCACCTTTTTCTGTTTTATGTGTTTTTAAATCTACTCGGACTAAATCAAAGTCAACATTAATTTCATTGAGGATAATGTGCGCCGCAAGCGAGCACGCACCCGGTGCATAATAAAGCTTCATATCTGATCCTTGTTATAACTCTATTCTCTGTTTTAAATGGCTTCTAACAAACTTTCAAGTGATCAAAACCTGTAAATTGCAAAAAAGCGTAAACGAAAAATCATTCGTTCGCCTATTGAATATTGTCTAATTCACATTTTTTTTCAAGTACAACAACACTGCAATTTGCAACAGAGTTGTTTTAACATAGCCCCCTTGACCCTAAAATGAATTTGATCTGTGATTAGCCTTAAAAAAGATGAATGGTTTTCTAACATTCGTACCGATGTTCTTGCTGGTTTAGTGGTAGGACTTGCTCTAATTCCCGAATCTATTGCTTTTTCAGCAATTGCAGGTGTAGACCCTCAAGTCGGACTGTATGCCTCCTTTTGTATCGCAGTGAGCATTGCTTTTTTTGGCGGTCGTCCAGCCATGATTTCAGCTGCTACAGGCGCGATGGCTCTACTCATGATCACGCTGGTCAAAGAGCATGGCCTACAGTATTTACTGGCGGCAACTATACTCACTGGTGTCATTCAGATCATTGCGGGTTATTTTAAAGTCGCCAAACTGATGCGTTTTGTGTCGCAGTCAGTGGTGTATGGGTTTTTAAATGCACTGGCAATTTTAATCTTCATGGCACAGCTTCCAGAACTCAGCCAAATGAATCACTGGGGCTATGCATTTGTTGCACTTGGCCTCGCTGTGATTTATCTGTTTCCCTATCTGCCTAAAGTGGGGAAAAGCATTCCCTCACCGCTTATTTGTATTCTTGTCCTGACCGCTTTGGCGCTGTTTTTCGGCACGGATATGCGTATGGTCAGTGACTTAGGTCATTTCCCCAATACTTTACCTATTTTTCTTCTGCCTGATATTCCACTGACCTTTGAAACGCTACAAATTATCTTTCCTTACGCCATCACATTAGCGACCGTCGGTTTGCTTGAAAGCATGATGACCACCACAGTAGTGAATGAAGTCACAGGCACTGAAGGTGACCGTCATCAAGAATGTCGCGGACAAGGTATGGCAAATATTGTGAGCGGTTTTATGGGCGGTATGGCAGGTTGTGCCATGATTGGACAGTCTGTGATTAATGTCAGCTCAGGTGCGCGTACTCGACTTTCAACCTTAGTGGCTGGTGTGTTTTTACTGTGTTTGGTGGTGTTTTTTAAAGACTGGCTGTCTTATATTCCAATGGCGGCATTGGTTGCCATTATGATCATGGTGGCATTTACAACCTTTCAATGGGACTCGGTTAAAAACATCGCTAAACACCCGTTACAAAGTAATATGGTGATGTTGAGTGTCGTGATCATTGTCTTAGCCACACACAATCTTGCCTTGGGTGTCTTTGTCGGGGTTTTACTGTCCGCATTATTTTTCATCAATAAACTGGAAAGTACAGTTCATATCCAATCTGAACTGCATAACCATACCCGTCGCTATGTAGTGAGTGGTCAAATTTTCTTTAGCAGCTCAGAGAAATTCTTTCAATTTTTTGACTTTAACGAACATATTCAGAAGGTTGAAATTGAACTCAGCCATGCACATATTTGGGATATGACTTCAGTCCAAATGTTAAATGCTGTGGTTGCAAAGTTTGCAGCCCGCGGTGTAGTGGTCGAGGTGTTAGGCTTAAATGAAGCCAGCAGCACCCTCATTGACCGCATCAGCTCATAAAATTGAAACCCTAGATAAAATAAAAGGGCGATAACGCCCTTTTATTATTATCCATAAAGAGAGTTAAGGCTGATTCTTACGACGTCTTAGACTGCCATATAAGGCCAAACCAATTAACCCTAATGCAGACCACAGCCCTGTACTTCCCGCACTGGTTTTATCATCCTCATTAGCCACTGCATCGTTTAAGTCTAAATCCACAATCACAGGATCATGGTCAGAAGAGCGGTAAGCATCGTCTGCATAGAATGCAGCAATTTGCTCCTCAGTTTTATATTCTTCGTTATAGTCCAGTGCCGTCGGTTCATCCGCATTGATATGCCATGCAAATGCTTTTTTCACCAAAGGATAAAGTGTTGCATCGGCAATCGCATGGTCTAAATTGCCTGCGCCACCATAACCTTGGGCATTACTGGCTACACCGAAGACATAGCTATAGGCTGCTTTCCCCTGACCAATTTTTTCATCATTCAACAAGACTTTATAGTTGGCTTGTTCAAGCGCCAAAATTGGGTCTTCTTTGGCATAACTATTCATATCCCCCAACAGTAAGACATTTGGTTTACTCACCTGCGTTGGATTTTTTGCGACCCATTGCATTAACGCTTGCACTGCTTTAACGCGGGTTGGATTCCAACAGCCTTGACCATCGCCCTGATCTGCCTCTATCGAAGTTTTATCATCAGGACAGCTACCTTTAGACTTCAAATGGTTGGGAATAACTGTAAAAGTTTTCCCACCTGATAGGGCTTGAAAGGTTTGTGCCATCGTGACACGATTTTTCTGACTCTGATCATCAAAGACCGCTGCGACATTGATTGGTTTGACCCGCTTAGCATTATAAATAATAGCAACAGCAATCGCATCGGTTCCGAGTTTGTCAGCATTTGGAGGTGTTACATATTTCCAATCGCTCCCTAGCGCTTGGGCTAAATATGCAACTGCACTACGCTCGCCATAACCATTGTTGGCAATTTCCATCAGACCATAAACATCTGCATCAATCGCTTTTAATGCACTGACAATTTTCTGATGTTGCTTTTTAAACTCAGCCTCAGAACTTGCACCACGTTCCGTCGGAAAACCTTGCGCCAAACCATTGTCATAATTCAGTACGTTAAATGCTGCAACACGAACTTGTTGTGTAGCCTTTGCTGGAACGCTCGTACGTGGGTTTTGCGCGTCTAAGACTTGCGGCGCTGTTGCATCAAGCACAGGTTGAATTCGCCATTGGTTATAACGGTATTCTAAAATGCCTTGTACATTTTGCAGTTGTGCACCTGTACGTAGGGTGTTTTTAGCACTAAAAGAAGTTGGCAACCACGGCGTTCTGTTCTGATTGTTGTAACCATCATCCAAAATCAGTTTAGAACGTAAATTTTGTTGTGCAAGCGCTTTGGCTTCCGTTGAGTTGGCAGGATATAAATTGGTTGGAATATATAAACGCGCAGGGCTTAAAGCCAACTGACCATAACGCCCATAGTCATAGTTTTCACTGACCGTTAGAGTTTGAGGAATATTGACCAACATACCCTGATAACGTTTCGGTGCATGGCCTGACATTTCAGTCAAATTATCAAAGGGCAAATTGATCGCCATTGGTTTAACCAAGTCTCTCGCCGAAGGATTACAGACATTAATATCACTGCTTAAATCTTGAAGCTGCAGTTGGTTTTGATAGGTTTTTAACTTGCCTTTGAAAATGACTTCCTGCCCGACTTGCCCACCTGTCACGCTACTTGAAGAGGGAACATAGACAAACACCGCATTACTGGTATTGGCTTGAGCTTGAGCATCTGGGGTTTGGATAAAGAAACCTGAGAAACCATTGTTATAACGATAATCTGCCGTGATTACACCTTTCACTACATATTCCACATCTTGCGGTGCACTTTGCAATGTCGCAATTGGGGTCGCTGTCGTACTACAGCTCAGGGTGGTCAATGGTGGTGCCACTGTATTTCCAGCAAGATAGCTGGAAAATGCATTTCGGTCTGACCATTTTTCCCATGCCGATGCCAAATCAAACGGTGCGGTAACGTCAATCCCTGCACTGGAAACATGATTACTTAATAGTGTGCGTTTAAAACTATTCGCTGTTGCAACACTACCCCATCCAGTGCTTGGTCTTTCACCCACTGTGCCAAAGCGGTCAATCGCAATGCCATTATGATAAAGCACCAAAGCATCATCACCATTGAAAGCTAAGTTCGCCTGCTGTTGTACCGCATCGCCCAGCGCTTCTTTTAAAGCAGAATGCCCGACCAGATAATACCCCTTTGCTGCCAATTGCCCAGACAAACTCACTGTCAAATTTGCATTGGTACTGCCATTTGCGAACTGTTTAATCTGATATTCTGCCAAATTGACCGTCGTCGGATCTGGATTATAAATTTCTAATCCTTTCTTATTTGAAGTGCCATCTACATACTGACTAAATAATAGTTGTGCATACGCGGGAAAAGAACAACCTGCCAAAATCAGGCTCAGGCTTAATATCTGTGGCTTAAAATTTTTCATCATTTTTTATCAGTTGGTTAAATCGTATGGCAGGTTAATTTTTATTCGTTACATCATGATTAATAAATGATGACAGTTTTTAGGCTAATCAAAATAGAGCGTGCTGAATTTGATAAATTCTGAGTAAAAAATTTGACTTGTCCTGCTCAGGACTTACAATACCGCTTTCGAATTTCTACATCTGCCAAAATTATGACGAATGATCAATTAGACCAGCAAGTCGTCGAGCTAGACAACTTAAATGAACACCGCGAAATTGTGACATTTATGCGTCGTTCATCTCCGCTGAACACCTCGCAACGCACTGCGCTTGAACAATATGGTCACATGATTTTGGAATATCCTGTAGGTGACTTACGCCAACAGTTTGAACATCCAGAACGTCCGCTCACAGTTGAAATTGGCTTTGGTATGGGACGTTCATTGGTCTTGATGGCGCAAGCCAACCCTGAACGTAACTATGTCGGCATTGAAGTGCATGTTCCAGGGATCGCACAATGTGTGTATGAAGCTGGAATTGCAGGTTTAACCAATCTTCGTCTTTTAGATGCAGATGCCATTCAAGTATTACGTGAAATGCCAGACAACAGCATCAACGCTGTGCAACTCTACTTCCCAGACCCATGGCAGAAAAAACGCCACTTTAAACGTCGTTTCGTTTCCCATGACCGTATGCCACTGGTTGAGCAAAAGTTGGAAATGGGTGGAACATTCCACGCAGCGACAGACTGGGAACCGTATGCAGAGTGGATGATTGATGTACTTGATAACCGTCCAAATCTTGAAAATATGGCGGGCAAAGGCAACAGCTACCCGCGTCCAGACTGGCGTCCACAAACTAAATTTGAACGTCGCGGACTCGAAGAAGGCCATAAGATCAACGACTTCTTATTTAAGAAAATAAATTAAATAAACCATATTATCCTACCTCGTCTTTAAAATAATTTTATAGCATTAAATACATGATATTTAATGCTATATTATTATCCAATGGTATCTAAACAATTCTGACTAGTGCTATATTTTTTAGTCTCAAAAAGTATCAAGAAAAAAAAATTCTCGAATTAGTCTCGAGGAATATCAAAAGGCATATCCCCTGAAAAGAAGAAAATGCACTACAAACAGAATCAATTTTTTTCAAAGACTATGGCGAAAGATATGTCACTGATGTTGTAGCAAAAGATCATTAATCTACATCAACTTTAAGGTACAACTTAAGTGTGAGGTCGGCCTAATTCAGTAAATTTATTTAAGACTGCCACACGTGCACGAATCTCGTTGATTTGACTGTCACAATTCCTAGTACTTACTGAGTTTATCGCCTAATAACTTGATGCAATACATCTTAGTTTCGCCCAACTTCGCCGATGATATCCAGACCACTTTTTCCAAAGGGCTCCGCCTAGACGCTTAACTTTTTTAATAACTCATTCCCCTCTATGGATCCCACTTTCTTGATGGAATCACCGCATGCGTTTGTCGATCCACAATGACTTGACGGCATCTTTTTGTGTCATAAGCTCCATCGGTATAGACAGAGTCTATTCGTTCATCAAGTGGAATCTGACCAAGTAAATCATCGAGTACCTGTGAATCACTGACATTATTCGTTGTAAGCTGAACTGTCCGTATTTACAGTGTTTCAGCATCTATACCAATATAGAGTTTACGCCATTGTCGACGATATTCAGGCTGATGCTTCTTTCGTTTCCATTCACCTTCACCCAAAAACTTTAAACCAGTTAAATCTACGAGTAGATGTATCCCAATGCTACATTTTTGGTAGTTAATCGCAATATCAATATGTTTTTGCCTTATGTAAAGCTTCGTGTAGTCTGGCGCTGTCCAATCTAATCTGGCAAGTTTAATTAGGCTTTGAACAAAACCTGTAACCATGCGTAAAGAGAGTCGAAATAGGGATTGGATCATCAGATAACATTGAATCGCTGCATCAAAATAGGTTTGATTTCGTCCATGTTTAGGCTGTGGTTGAGCGTACCATTGAGTCGTAGGATCAAACCAAATAGAGATATTCCCTCTATTTATTAGTGCTTGGTTGTACGAGGGCCAATTAGTTGTAAGATAAATTTTAGGTGCTAGCTTTTTGATTCGGAAATTATATTGTTTAAATAAGCCTTCAAAAATAGTTTTGTGCAACAAAGTCACTCGCGCTCATTTTTAAAAATGTCCAAACGAAAAACCTGACTTAGCTGCATGCTACATCAGGTTCATTCAGATGATTAAATTTTTAGCAAATTGAGCCAATGATCTGCTCTGCGTGACAAGTTGCTCCTTGCTGAACCGTCAATTGAATCACTCCGCTTTGATGCGCAAGTACAGGGACTTCCATTTTCATGGCTTCCATAATCGCAACCACTTGCCCCTCTGCGACCTGCTCCCCGTTTTCTATTTTCCAAGTGCTAATCACGCCATTGATCGGTGCAAGTAAATGTTCAGCACGCATGGCTGTTTCTGTAGCTGGTTGGTCTTGAGCAGTGATGGTAGAGTTTTGTGCAAACATGCCCGCAGGTAAGCCTAAACGATGTAATTTTCCATCAATTTCAATATAGCTGAGTAACATCGGTTGTTGATGATTCGGAATACTGCGTTTCGTTGGTTTTAAGTCTTGCTTAAAATCATTTTCAATCCAACGAGTATGGACATTAAATGTGTCGGCAAAATCAGCTTCATTTAATACAGCACGGTGAAAGTCTAAAACCGAAGCAACCCCTTCAATTTTAAATTGCTTAAGCGCACGTTTTGCACGAGCAATAGTAACCTCACGTGTTGGACCTGTGATAATCAGTTTTGCCATGAGCGAATCAAAATGACTCGATACCAAAGAGCCTGTACGAACACCTGTGTCTACGCGTACGCCCTGACCAAACGGTGCTTCAAATAAACTCAATACACCAAATGCAGGAATAAAGCCACGAGCAGGGTCTTCAGCATTGATACGAAACTCAATGGCATGCCCTTGTACTTTCGGGGTTTCTTTGATTGAAAGTGAATGACCTTGAGCCACACGAATTTGCTCAACCACCAAATCGACTTTGGCCGTTTCTTCAGTAACAGGATGTTCCACCTGCAAGCGGGTATTCACCTCTAAAAATGAAAGCTTTCCATCACGGCTCAGCAAATATTCAACTGTACCCGCACCGACATAGTTGGCTGCCTGACAGATATTTTTAGCCGAAGTTAAAATTTCTTGATATATCGCATCGCTGATAAAAGGCGCTGGCGCTTCTTCAACCAACTTCTGATTACGACGCTGTAGCGAACAATCACGTGTACCCAAAACCACTACATTGCCATGTTGATCCGCAATCACTTGCGCTTCGACATGGCGTGGTTGATCTAGATATTGTTCAACAAAACACTCACCGCGGCCAAAAGCGGCTTGTGCTTCACGTACAGCCGAATCATACAGCTCTTTTACATCTTCCAGTTTCCAAACGACTTTTAAACCTCGACCACCACCGCCAAATGCGGCTTTAATCGCAATAGGTAAACCAAACCGCTTTGCAAAATCGAGGGCTTCATCAGCATTATTTAAGGGGTCTTGTGTGCCTTGAACTAAAGGTGCGCCCACTGAAGCGGCGATTTTACGTGCTTCAATTTTATCACCCAATTTTTCAATGGCACTTGGCGATGGTCCGACCCACTTTAAGCCTGCATCAATCACTGCCTGTGCAAATTCAGCACGTTCAGATAAAAAACCATAACCCGGATGAACCATGGTTGCTTTGGATTTTTTAGCAACATCAAGAATGGCTGGAATATTTAAATAGGTTTCACGTGCAGTTGCACCCGCCAGACCCCATGCTTCATCCGCCAGTTCGACATGCAGACTGTCCATATCGTCATCGGCATATAACGCAACTGAGCTAATACCCATATCACGGCAAGCATGAATAATACGAACGGCAATTTCACCACGGTTTGCAATTAATAATTTTTCAGTCGTCATCATTTATTCTCAAAATCTGTAAATTCGGTCATTTTTTTAAATTTGATTTGGCAACCTGCTGGAATCTGCGCCACCAAGTCCCAATGGTGCTTCGCCACAGCCGCAATGACGGGGTAGCCACCAGTTAAAGGATGGTCATTCATAAACAGTACAGGTTGACCATTTGGCGGGATCTGTAAGGCACCAATACAAGTTCCCTCACTTTCCAACTCATGGGTAATTTTGCGCTGCAACGGCTGTTCACCTGAAAGTCTCAGTCCAACCCGATTACTTTCATTGGTCACCAGCCAAGCTTGCTGGCATAAGCGCTCAATGCTCTCTGCTTCAAACCAATCCGTTCTCGGTCCCATCACAATGTCGAGTTCTACCACATTGCCGACTTTGGGCAAGTTCAACTTCGCAACTTCGGTGACACTAATATTTGAAACTTCAACCTGTCCTTGATAAACCGTATCCCCCGTTTTTAGAGGTTCTGGCCCCAATACGGCCAAACTATCAAATGAGGCACTCTTCAGCACAGGCTGCACATCGATACCACCACGAATTGCCAGATAATTTCTCAGCCCTGCCGTCGGTGCTTGAATCTGAAATTCATCACCGTCATCAAGGGCAATCGCCTGATAACTTTCAAAGTCAGCCTTTTGGCCATCACTAAATTTCACATGGATGTTTGAAATTGCTCCCGTAACCGCAATGACTGCAGACTGATGTATTGTGGCTTTCAAACCACCATTTAAAACTTCAATCACAGGCGTCGGAGTTGGGTTACCAACAATTCGATTGGCGCTGTGCATTGCCGATACATCCATCGCCCCTGCAACACCCACACCAATATTGGTCTGGTTTAAACGCCCTTCATCTTGGATCAACATCTGTAGACTCGGTGCAGTTACCGTAAACAAAGGCATGGATTGTTTGGGCTCAACTGTACGAGTGACTTGCTGTGCTACGCTAACCGTGGTCGGTTGATGTGTGACATCTTCAAAATGTACCGTCATCCCCGGTAACAGTAGCGCTGGATTTTTACGTTCCAAATCCCACATTTTTTCAGCAGTCGTACCGATCAGCTGCCAGCCTCCTGGACTATCTTTCGGGTAAATCCCTGAATATTGTCCTGCCAGTCCCAAAGAACCCGACGGTATTTTTTTACGTGGTACGGCTAAACGAGGAATATCTGTAAAAGGTCGATCGGAACTGCTCATATAAGCAAAGCCCGGCGCAAAGCCAATAAAAGCTACATTCCAAACACTTTGACGATGCTTCAAGATAACATCGACAATTGAGAGCCCTTGTAACTCTGCAACTTGAGCAAGATCTTCGCCCGCATAACGAATAGGAATAATCAGCTCTTGCACATCACGCTCAATGTCTGAACCGACTTTTACAGTCTGAATCGAAGCAACCAGTGTTTTAAAGTTGGTTTCGATTTCATTAAAAAACACTAAAATTGTTTTTGCAGCAGGGACTAAGTCTTTAATTCCATTCAATTGCATCGTGTGCAATTTATTGTACAACGCCAATGTTTCCTCTAGGCTGGCAAGCTCTATGAGAAAACAATCCGCGTTTACCGATAAAAAACGCATATGCTTATCCTTTTAATTGTTCTTTCGTGCCACTTAACCTATCCATGCACGATCAGGAATGTCGGTAATAAACATATGACCGGGTGCATGGCTGATCGCAAAAGGAATTTTTGAGTTCATCACCGCTGCTTGTGGGGTTACACCACAAGCCCAAAATACTGGAATTTCCCCAGCCTCAATACGTGAAGCATCACCAAAGTCTGGCTGATTCACATCTCGGATGCCTAAACCTTCAGGATGTCCAATATGCACGGGCGCACCATGCACACTTGGCATCCGTGCTGTAATTTTGACGGCATCCGCGATTTGATGGGATGGAATTGGGCGCATAGAAACCACCATGTTGCCCGAAATACGCCCCGCAGGCTGACATTGAATATTACTCAAATACATCGGCACATTGGTCTGATCATGGATATGACGAACTTCAATACCTGCTTCTTGCAATGCAGTTTCAAAAGAAAAACTACAACCAATTAAAAAAGTCACCAAGTCAGGATGTGCATGATAAATGTCACTCGCATCGGTTACTTCATCGACCAATTCACCCTCTTTCCAGATGCGATAACGTGGAAAGTCCGTGCGTATATCTGAGTTCTCCGCCAGTCTTGTGGCATATACACCTTCCTCTAGCACGTCTAAAACAGGACAACTTTGCGGATTGCGATGAGCATAGAGTAGAAAATCATAAGCCCAATCTTTAGGTACCGAAATCATATTGACCTGCGTCATGCCCGCAGCCATACCCGCCGTTGGTTTGTCAAAGCCTGCACGAATTTTTAAACGCGCAGCTAAAGCGGCTTCAAGCTGCGCTGAATCGACACGAATATCCTTATACATTGCGCACTTCCTCATGCTTTAAGACAAAGGGACGAATTTCAATATGATGATTTAACAGTTCAGCTTTAATCGCAGCCGACATCTCTAAAGCACCTGCGGTGTCACCATGTAAGCAAATCGTGTCCGCTTGAATAGGGGTAAAGATCCCGTCAATCGACTCAACACCGCCATTTTTCAACATAGACACCACACGGCGTGCCACAAAGGCTGAATCATGTAAAACAGCCCCGTCCAAGCGACGTGAAACCAATGAGCCATCGCTGTTATAAGCACGGTCTGCAAATGCCTCAGATACAACTTTTAAGCCTGCCGCACGTGCTTGTTCAACCAAGTGGGAACCTGCAAGTGCCACCAAAACCAGTTCTGGGTTATACATCTTGATAGCATCAATCACTGCAGCGGCCTGAACTTGATCGTGTGCAATGGTGTTATACAGGGCACCATGGGGTTTCACATATTGCACGTGAGAACCAGCCACTTTGGCTAAACCATCCAGTGCGGAAATTTGATACAACACATCGGCAATCAGCTCATCACGTGACACATCCATATTACGGCGACCAAAACCGACGAGGTCTGGATAAGATACATGCGCGCCAATCGTGACATTCAATTCAACCGCCTTACGCAGTGTTTTTAAAATCCCCAGCGGATCTCCTGCATGAAAGCCACATGCAATATTGGCACTTGTCACCACGGGTAGAATTTGGTCATCATTGCCCATTTTCCACGAACCAAAACTTTCACCTAAGTCACTATTTAAATCTACAAACATGGCTCAATTCCTTTATCACTTCACCGTCGTCTGGCTTAAAGTTTGGTTAAATAATTAAAGACTGTGGTAAAGGACATATAGCCCATCCACCATGTCAACATACATGTGAGTACACCCAAAATAAGTAACCATTTTGGATAGTTATAATTCCCCATCATATCTTTACGGCAAGCAGCTACATAAACAAAAATCGTTAAACCGATTGGCAATACCAAACCATTAAAGCCACCAACGAAGATCAATAATCCAGCAGGTGTCGCGCCCAGTACCACATACAACAATAACGCTAAAGCGATAAATGTAATGGTGGTGTAATTGGTTTGTTTTGGACTAAGATTTTTCTTAAATGCAGTAAAGAATGAAACCGAAGTATAAGCGGCGCCAATGGTACTACTGATCCCTGCTGCCCAGAAAATCAAACCAAATAGTTTATAACCAAAAGTTCCTGCGGCATATTGAAAAGCTTGTGCTGCTGGATTGGCATCATGGCTGGCTAAATCAATCGTTGCACCACTGACCACCACGCCCAAAAAAGCTAAAAACAGCACATAGCGCATGATGCCTACAACCACAATACCTTTGGTCGCAGCTCTTGCGACTTCATCAATATTTTCAGGGCCAACCGCGCCTTTATCCAGTAAACGATGGGCGCCTGCATAACAGATATAGCCGCCAACCGTTCCACCGACAATCGTGGTGATAATGGCAAAATCAATCTGGTCAGGTGCAAACGTTTGATGAACAGCTTGGCCCACAGGTGGCATCACAATGACAGCAACAATGATAATCAAGATGATTTTGAGCAACCCCAAAACGATCATGCTTTTATCCATGGCTAGCGTAGCTTTTCTTGAAGCAAAAATTAAAATGGCCAAAGCACCACTTAAAATGCCACCCCATTTGGTGTCTAATCCAAATAAGGCATTGAGACCTAAAGCCGCGCCTGCAATATTACCAATACTGAAGAAGAACCCACCCAAAATGACCAAAAAAGCAAGTAAGTAACCACTACCCGGCAAGGCTTTATTGGCAATATCCGAGGCACGCATTTGCGTCAGCGTGACGACACGCCAAATGTTTTGTTGAACCACATAATCAATCAAAATAGACACGAGAATGGCAAAGCCAAACGCCGCACCCAATTTCACAGTAAAGACCGCGGTTTGAGTGAGAAAACCGGGCCCCATTGCGGAGGTTGCCATCATGAAGATTGAAGCAACAATGGCCCATTGGCGATCTGATAAAAAAGAAGATTTTAATAAAGACATATTTAATGCGTTCCTCGTCCATTTGAGCTTAATAACGCTATTTTCAAGTTGAACCAAGAACATCATTTTGTTTGCAAATTCTGTTCTTAAATTCCTTTAACTGACAAAGATTCCCTGTTGCCCAACCAAAGCCATGGTGGATCAAATCTTCTATTTGAAATAAGAACATAGGCAAGCGCGAGGAACAATACGACTTTTTAAATCAATTATTAAACTCAAATAACTGTATTTTAATGTTTTTTATTTATTAAAAGTCTAATGATAAATTTTACTTATCACGCACGATAAGCTGCTTTTATGGTTTTTCAAACAAATTACGTTTTGAGATAAAGTAACTTCACTTGTCAAAAAACTGGTACGCCTCAATTATTTTTTAATTTTCTCAAGCAGTCTTTTCATTGCACTTTCAGAAACAGTGACTGCGACATCGGTTAATTTCTCTTTCAAGGCTGCATCATTGCCTTGCATATAAATCGAGGTGAAATGAAAGGTTTTGAGCTGGATCGGGGTATTCAAAATTTCTAAGCGACCATCGGTAATTTCCTTTAGCGCCGTTAAGGTCGGCACAACGGCAATCCCTAACCCTTGCTCTGCAAGACGCAATAAGGTCGCAAGCGAATAACTGGTAATTGAAAGCGGCTCATCCAGTGCCTGTTCTTTCATTTTGGCCTTGAGCTCTTTATAGGGATAGGTAATTTTTGGATAGGTTAAAATGGTATGCGACATCAATGCCTTAAAAGACATTTGACCTACACCACCTTTAAAAGATGGAGCCGCCAAAAAACTCAGTTCAAAGTCACACAGCGCCTGCTCTACACACTCGAAAGCCAAAGTCGGGCCCAGTAAAAAGGCCATGTCCAAATCCCCTGTACGCACACCTTCTTGCAAATTTGGAGTTAAATCCACCACAATTTCCACAGAAACTTTGGGAAATTCTTTTTGTACTTTTTCGATATATTCAACCAACCACGTATAAACAATCGTCTCCGAAACACCTAAACGAATCGTTCCTGTGAGGTGTTGGTTTTCAGTTAGCTCGGCCACCAAATCGGTTTCCAAACGCATAAACTTTTCAGCATATTTAAACAGGGTCATGCCTTTATGGGTGGGTTTAAGCTGTCGAAAACCGCGATCAAGGACTTTAAAACCTAAATCATTTTCTAGAGCAGTGATTTTTTGGGAAACCGCAGGCTGAGTGGTTTGTAATTTTGCAGCAGCCTTATTGAAGCTATTTAAGGTCACAACCCAATAAAATGCCTCTAGACTTTTTAAATTCACCTTAAATCTTGTCCTTATTCGATTCCAGTTATCGTACAGTAGTTACCACTCTTTTTAAGTGATGATACTTCAGTCTACAAAATAGGATAAAAACCAGTAGATCTAAATTTATACAGCATAATATTTTGATCTAAAAAGTAATTTATCAAAGCTCTTTTAAGGTTTAAGTTTTTCCATTTTGACATCACCATTTGCATAAAATTCAACAGTATTCCAACCTAAGTGCTTATAAAACTGATATGCCCGACTTTTTGAATCTGTTTCTAAGTAAATACGATTATATTTTTGAAATAATAAGGCTTCTGCCTCTTTCATTAACTGTTTTCCAAAGCCATTCCCTTCATGATCGGGATGTACAAAACTTGCAAAAACCATCCCCGCTTTAAAATCAACTATTGAGAAACCAAGTACCATCCCTGCCTTTTCCACAACCCAAATACATGGTTCACTTTCCATCATCGCCAAAACTGAAATTGGGGTAATACCCATCTCTGTCAATTGCTCTAGGGAAAGGTGATTTTCTTTTACACTGATTCGGATATCAAAAATTGATTTGATATCATGTGGTGTGGCCAGTCTAATCAATTGCATATACTTCTCTAAATTTTATTTTCAATAAATACCATTAAGCTCAAACGCTTATTCTCGACTACTGCCAATGCCCATTTGAATGGTGAAAATACTTTTTGAGTTTAGGTTTTCATAATGCACTGTGCCCTTATGTGCAATCACAATGGCATTGACCACCGCAAGTCCAAGGCCAGTTCCACCAAACTCTTTATTGCGTGACTGTTCCAAGCGAAAGAACGGGTCGAATAAATGTTGTTGAAATTCTTCAGCAAGCCCTGGTCCATTATCAGCAACTTTTAGCTGCCACATTTTTCCATCAGTTCGAGATGAAATTGTTAACTTTCCTGCATTTGCATAACGAATAGCATTATCAATCAAAGCAATCAATATTTGTTCAATACGGCGTTGATCACAAAAAACAGGCGTTGTTTCCAAATCCAATACTGGTGTTAAATCTGCCTGTATCAAACGCTCTTCAAATATTTTCAATACCTTATCAACACTGTCTTGCAGATTAACCCATTCATAATTTAAACGTAGCTGTTGATTTTCAACCAAACTCAGCGTACGTAAGTCTTCCACCAAATGCGAAAGGCCTTCAACTTGGTTTAATAAACTCTTGATTAAGGCTGGATTGGGTTCAAAAACACCATCTACCATGCCTTGCAAACGTCCCTGTAAAATCGTGATGGGAGTTCGAAGTTCATGGGCAATTGCGGCATTCCAAACTTGCGCATTTTGTACAGAAACTTCAAGTTTATATGCCATATCATTAAAATGTTGTACCAACTCAGAAATTTCAATCGAGTGTCCTTGTGTATCTTCAGCCCTTGCGGACAAATCCCCCTGACTAATTTTCTTAGCAGCTTCGACCAAAAAATTGAGGGGCCGAATAAACCGCTGTGCGAGATACATCCCAATGATTAAAGAAATAACTGAGCCACAGAAAATCACGGTCGCCAACCAAATCCAATCAACAAAATGAAATTCATTCCAGTCTTCTTGCAATGCGCTTAAAGTAATCCAACCTGCATCAATCGCGTAGTCATAAATAAAGTACCCGAGAACAATAGAAAATAGCGTCACGCTTAAATTGACAATACTTAAGGCGATAAATAACTGTGTACTAATACCTGACTTATTTTTCATATTATTTTCTAGCCCTATTCCTTCGCATTCTCCACATCTTGCACGGTTTTACATTACTCATTGCAAGTCTTTTGGCTGATCTAATCGGTACCCGACCCCACGTACATTCATTAGTATCTGCTCAAGTCCTTGCTCTTCAAGTTTTTTTCTTAACTTACTCACATGACTGTCAACTGTACGTTCAAGCGCATCACTATCTGGCAAGCATTGGTTCATCAGCTCACTACGACTAAATACTTTATGTGGATGATCAATCATTAACAGAAGAATTTTATATTCCGTTAACGTCAGATTCAGTAAAATCTTTTTATTCTGTCGCTGTACATAGACACTACGAAGTTCTGTATTAATTTCAATATTTCTATACAACAAGCGCTTCTGCTGGGCTTGCATACTGTGCTGAGTTCTTCTTAAGACAGCTTGCACCCGTGCAACCACTTCATTTGGGTTAAAAGGTTTGACCACAAAGTCATCCGCGCCAATTCTGAGTGCCATCACTTTATCAATATCTTGATCAAGTGCCGTTAACATAATGACAGGCGTTTGTGCTTTTTGACGAATTTTACTTAGCACTTCCCAACCGTTTAACTCAGGCAACTTAATATCGAGCACAATTAAATCAATTACTTGTGCTGCATGTATTTCAATTGCTTGTTTGCCATTCATGGCACGAATCACATGCATCCCTTCACGTTTTAAATAGTGCTCGATAATATCGCCAATCTCATACTCATCTTCTACAACAAGAATCTGTTTGTCATGGCAATCAAAAGAAAATGAAGCTTCGAACATGAATACGTTATCGAATAATTTCAGTCAATCTCCATAATACGCCGATTTATCTGTGTATCTCCACACTTTTTCCACATTTCAGAGATCATCGTTACACACTTCTCAAAAATAATGACAACATCAAAAACTCCCAAGGCTTGGACAGTATGCAAAAGCATCTTTTACTTCCATTATTTTTATCTATCGGACTGATACTACAAGGGTGTGGCTCAGAGCAAGCAACTCAGGCAGAAGCTGCTCCTGCAAAAGTAAGCGTACTTAATATTCAACCGCAGTCGGTGAATTTTAGCGAGAACCTCCCTGCGCGTGTACAAGCCTTCCGTACTGCTGAAATACGTCCACAAGTCGGTGGCATTATTGAAAAGGTATTGTTTACTCAAGGCAGTGAAGTTAAAGCAGGACAAGCACTCTATAAAATTAATTCAGAAATCTTTCAAGCCGATGTGAATAGTAATCAGGCTTCACTCAATAAAGCAGAAGCTGAGGTTGCACGTTTAAAAGTTCAGCTAGCACGTTATGAACAATTACTGCCTAGCAATGCGATCAGTAAGCAAGAAGTCAGTAATGCTCAAGCTGAATACCGTCAGGCTTTGGCTGATGTTGCACAAATGAAAGCCTTGCTGACTCGTCAAAACCTGAATCTACAATATGCCACTGTACGCGCACCGATTTCGGGGCGTATTGGACAATCATTCGTGACTGAAGGTGCTTTGGTGAGTCAAGGTGATACAAATACCATGGCGACTGTTCAACAAATCGACAAAGTCTATGTCGATGTAAAGCAATCTATTAGCGAATATGAACGACTACAGGTCGCACTACAAAGTGGTGAGTTATCGGCAAATAATGAGAAGACAGTCCGAATTTCGAATAGTCATGGACAGCCTTATAAGGTCAGCGCAAAAATGCTGTTTGAAGACATCAATGTTGATCCTGAGACAGGTGATGTCACCATCCGCATCGAAGTGCAGAATCCTGAACGCAAACTCCTTCCGGGGATGTATGTTCGCGTGAATATCGACCGTGCTTCTGTTCCTCAAGCCTTGCTCGTCCCTGCTCAAGCGATTCAACGTAATATCAATGGTGATCCACAAGTCTATGTCATCAATGCTAAAGGTACGGCAGATATTCGCCCAATCGAATTGGGTCAGCAATATGAGCAGTACTACATTGCCAATAAGGGATTAAAAACAGGTGACAAAGTGGTCGTTGAAGGGGTTGAACGTATCCAAGCGAACCAAAAACTGCAACTCACGACTTGGAAAGTACCGTCATCGAACAATAGCACCTCACCTATGACTCAAGGAGCGAAATGATGATGTCACAATTTTTCATTCGCCGCCCTGTGTTTGCATGGGTGATTGCGATTTTCATTATCCTGTTTGGGCTACTCAGTATCCCCAAACTGCCGATTGCTCGCTTTCCAAGTGTCGCGCCACCTCAAGTCAACATTAGTGCGACTTATCCCGGCGCAACGGCAAAAACCATTAATGACAGTGTTGTGACCTTGATTGAAAGAGAATTATCTGGGGTTAAAAACCTGCTTTATTATAGTTCGACCACAGATACCTCAGGTACAGCGCAAATCTCAGCGACCTTTAAACCGGGTACTGATGTTGAAATGGCACAAGTCGATGTGCAAAACAAAATCAAAGCGGTTGAAGCACGTCTACCACAAGTTGTTCGTCAACAAGGCTTACAAGTCGAAGCATCTTCATCAGGTTTTTTGATGTTAGTCGGTATCAACTCACCGAATGGTCAATATTCTGAAGTTGATCTGAGTGATTATTTGGTTCGCAATGTGGTGGAAGAACTGAAACGTGTTGAAGGTGTGGGTAAAGTTCAATCCTTCGGTGCAGAAAAAGCCATGCGAATTTGGGTCGACCCCAATAAACTGGTGTCTTATGGCCTGTCAATTAGTGATGTGAATACAGCGATTCGCGAAAACAATGTTGAAATTGCACCCGGTCGTCTTGGAGATATGCCTGCTGAAAAAGGTCAATTGATCACTGTGCCCCTCTCTGCACAAGGACAATTGGGCAATGTTGAGCAATTTAGAAATATCAGCTTAAAAAGTAAAACCAATGGCAGTGTGATCAAGCTGTCTGATGTCGCCAAGGTTGAAATCGGCTCACAAGCCTATAACTTTGCAATTTTGGAAGATGGTAAACCTGCTACGGCTGCTGCAATCCAACTCAGTCCGGGCGCGAATGCCGTCAAAACGGCGGAGGGTGTTAAAGCCAAAATCGAAGAACTAAAGTTGAACTTACCAGAAGGGATGCAAATCAGTGTTCCTTATGACACTGCACCTTTCGTTAAAATTTCGATTGAGAAAGTGATTCATACCTTGCTTGAAGCCATGGTTCTGGTTTTCATTGTAATGTATCTGTTCTTGCATAATGTTCGTTATACCTTAATTCCTGCAATTGTCGCGCCAATTGCATTGCTAGGTACTTTTGCGGTCATGCTATTGGCAGGCTTTTCCATCAACGTACTAACCATGTTTGGTATGGTGCTTGCGATTGGGATCATCGTTGATGATGCAATTGTAGTGGTTGAAAACGTAGAACGAATCATGGCGACAGAAGGTTTGTCTCCTAAAGAAGCGACCTCTAAAGCGATGAAAGAGATTACCAGTCCAATTATCGGGATTACACTGGTACTGTCTGCGGTATTTTTGCCGATGGCATTTGCCAGTGGTTCAGTGGGGATTATCTATCAGCAATTTACATTAACCATGTCAGTGTCAATTCTGTTCTCCGCATTATTGGCTTTGATCTTAACCCCTGCTCTCTGCGCGACCATTCTAAAACCGATTGATGGTCATCATCAAAAGAAAGGTTTCTTTGCATGGTTTGATCGTAGCTTTGACAAAGTCAGCAAGAAATATGAAGTGATGCTACTCAAAGTCATCAAGCACAGTATTCCGATGATGGTGATCTTTGTGGTGATTACGGGCATTACCTTTGCAAGCATGAAATATTGGCCCACAGCATTTATGCCCGAAGAAGATCAAGGCTGGTTTCTCACCTCTTTCCAACTGCCATCGGATGCGACTACTGAACGTACTCGAAATGTGGTGAATGAGTTTGAAAGCAGTCTAAAAGATAATCCAAATGTGAAAAGTAACACTACTATTATGGGTTGGGGCTTTAGTGGTTCGGGACAAAACGTGGCAGTCGCGTTTACGACCCTTGCCGATTTTAAAGACCGCACATCGACAGCAACCGAAATGACCAATACCGTCAATGCAACCATGGCGAACAGTAAAGAAGGTGCAACCATGGCGGTACTTCCGCCTGCCATTGATGAATTGGGCACTTTTTCAGGTTTTAGTTTACGTTTACAAGATCGAGCCAACTTAGGTATGCCTGCGCTACTGGCTGCTCAAGACCAGTTAATGGCAATGGCTGCCAAGAATAAAAAATTCTATATGGTGTGGAATGAAGGTCTACCACAAGGTGACAACATTTCTTTAAAAATTGACCGTGAGAAACTTAATGTTTTAGGGGTGAAGTTCTCTGATGTCTCCGACATTATTTCGACCTCAATGGGATCTATGTATATCAACGACTTTCCGAATCAGGGTCGTATGCAACAAGTGATTGTTCAGGTTGATGCCAAATCACGGATGGAATTGAAAGATATTTTAAATCTCAAAGTAGCGGGTTCAAGCGGGCAACTAGTTTCTTTATCGGAAGTGGTTACACCACAATGGAGCAAAGCACCACAGCAATATAATCGCTATAACGGTCGCCCATCCTTGAGTATTGCAGGGATTCCAAACTTTGATACCTCATCTGGTGATGCGATGCGTGAAATGGAACAACTGATTGCCAAATTACCGAAAGGTATCGGCTATGAATGGACGGGTATTTCCTTACAGGAAAAACAGTCTGAATCACAAATGGCGTTCTTACTCGGTTTATCTATGCTGGTGGTCTTCCTTGTACTCGCTGCACTCTATGAAAGTTGGGCAATTCCACTGTCCGTCATGCTCGTCGTACCACTGGGTATTTTCGGTGCAATTGTGGCAATTATGTCCAGAGGTATGATGAATGATGTGTTCTTTAAAATTGGCTTGATTACCATCATCGGTTTATCTGCCAAGAATGCCATTTTGATTGTTGAATTTGCCAAGATGCTCAAGGACGAAGGCATGAGTTTAATTGAAGCCACTGTTGCGGCAGCAAAACTTCGTTTACGCCCGATTCTAATGACTTCACTTGCCTTTACTTGTGGTGTAATTCCATTGGTCATCGCATCAGGCGCAAGTTCAGAAACCCAACATGCCTTAGGCACAGGCGTATTTGGTGGCATGATCTCCGCCACCATTCTGGCGATTTTCTTTGTACCTGTCTTCTTTATCTTTGTCTTGGGTGCAGTTGAAAAGCTGTTTTCTTCGAAAGAAAAAAATCCATCTTAAATAGCATTGAACAGAGAAAATCAAACGATTTTCTCTGTTCTCTCCTCTGCATTCATCTTTATATTATTTGGAGAAGACCATGTCTAAAGTGACTGTCTTATCTCGTGGGCTACTCATCTCTACGCTTTCAATGACAATGACGGCGTGTATGAATATGCAAGCACCTCAGCCGATGATCAAATCAGATATTCCACAGAATTTTGCGCAGACAAACACAGGAATTTCGATTGCACATCAGGGCTATAAACAATTCTTTGTTGATACGCAATTATTACAAGTGATTGAAATCAGCTTAGATCACAATCGTGATTTACGTACAGCCACGTTGAATATTCAACGTGCACAGCAACAGTACCAAATCAGCAAAAATGATCAACTACCGACTATTGGTGCAAATGGTAGTGCGATTCGACAAGTCAACGCTTCTGTGAATCCCAATAACCCTTATTCAGCTTTCCAAGTCGGGCTTGGTATGACAGCCTATGAACTGGATTTTTGGGGACGTGTGAAAAGCTTAAAAGATGTGGCGTTGAATAATTACTTTGCCACGCAAAGCGCACAAGAAGCCACGCAGATCAGTTTAGTCAGCCAAGTCGCGCAAGCTTGGTTGGATTATGCCTATGCTCAAGCCAATTTAAACTTTGCTGAACAAACACTTAAAGTGCAACTTGATGCGTACAATCTGAACAAAAAACGTTTTGATGTGGGCATTGAAAGTGAAGTCCCTTTGCGTCAGGCGCAGATTTCCGTAGAGACTGCCACAAATGATGTGGCTGCGTATAAAACCCAAGTATTACAGGCACAGAATTTACTCAATCTATTGGCTGGGCAAGTTGTTCCTCAACACCTTCTTCCAAATCATGCCGTGAAAAGTATCAGTATGGAGACCAACTTTGCGACAGGTTTAAGTAGTGATTTACTCAATAATCGCCCTGATCTCAAAGCGGCTGAATACCAACTTAAAGCAGCAGGCGCAAATATTGGCGCAGCAAAAGCACGTATGTATCCAAACATTAGTCTGACAGGTTCTACAGGTTATGCCTCAACTGAACTGAAAGATTTATTTAAATCTGGCGGTTTTTCTTGGTCAGTTGGCCCAAGTATTGAACTTCCTATCTTCGATTGGGGGACGCGTAAAGCCAATATTAAGATTGCTGAAACAGAACAGAAAATTGCATTGGCAAATTATGAAAAAGCTATTCAATCTGCATTCCGTGAGGTCAATGATGCCTTGGCTGCACAGGCTCATATCGAAGAGCGTTTAAATGCGCAACGCCGTTTGGTTTCCGCGACCGATACCACCTACAAATTATCCACGGCTCGCTTTAGAGCAGGCATAGAGAGTTATTTAAGCGTGTTGGATGCTCAACGCTCTGCTTACGCAGCTCAACAAGGTCTACTCATGCTTGAACAAACCAAATTGAATACTCAAATCGAATTATACAAAGCTTTAGGCGGTGGATTATCTAGACCCATTTCTTAACTTTTCAATGATGAGAACTCAGTGCCTCATTCAAGAGAATTTTATTTATTCAATCAGCGCAAAATAAGAAAGGGTCTTCAACTTGAGAATTATCGCAGGGCTATCTATTAAAAGATTACTCCATTCTTAACTTCCACACGCCATAAAAAAGCGCCTTCTCAAAAGCGCTTTCTTATGGACTTTGGTTTAAATCAGATTTTCAAAAAGAGCATGTTTTATTTTGCTTTTTGCAGACGTAAAGCGTTCAAAACCACAGACAACGAACTCAGTGACATCGCCACCGCAGCAAACATCGGGGTGAGTAATAAACCTGTTAATGGGTAGAAAATTCCTGCTGCCACAGGTACACCCAAACCGTTATACACAAAGGAAAAAGCAAGGTTTTGTTTCATATTACGAACACCCAGTTTCGCCATATGTAGGGCATCGGCTGCTCCACGAATGTCACCTTTCACCAAAGTGACTTGCGCAGTTTGTTTCGCGATATCAGTTCCGTTCCCCATAGCAATCCCGACATTGGCTTGTGCTAAGGCTGGTGCATCATTAATCCCATCTCCCGCCATCGCCACAATTTTACCTTGGGCTTGATATTTCTTCACGATCTCCAGTTTTTCAGTTGGCGTACAGTTGCCATAGACTTGTTGAATACCCAATTCATTAGCCACCAACTGGGCATTTTGTTCGTGGTCACCTGTTGCCATGACCACTTCAATACCATCATCAATCAGCTGTTGAATGACTTGCTGAGCATTGGCCTTAATCGCATCGTGAATAGAAATATAAGCCAGCACTTCTTGGTTATTGCTTAAGAAACTGATCACGTTACCTGTCGCACGTTGCTGATTCAACTGGCTTTGCAAAGTATCATCTAAAGTAATGCCGAGTTGTTCTAGCAGCTTTTGGCTGCCAATATAGAGGGTTTGCTCGCCGATCTGCCCTTTGACACCAAACCCAGTCACATCTTCAAAGTCTGCTACTTTAAGCAATTGCTGTGCAGGGACAATTTGAGTCAGAGTTTGAGCAATCGGATGACTAGAATATTGCTCAATCGAGGCAATCCACTGTTCTACTTGAGTTTGTTCTACATTTGGACTGAGCAACTGAATTTCTTTAAGGCTTGGTTTACCTTCCGTCAGAGTCCCTGTTTTATCGACAATCAGCGTATTCACTTTACTTAACGCTTCAATCGCCTCTGCATCTTTAAACAGTACCCCTTTTTGTGCCGCGCGCCCTGTAGTGGCCATCACGGACATTGGCGTCGCTAAACCCAGCGCACATGGGCAAGCAATAATCAGTACCGCCACCGCACACATCAGTGCCAAGTCAAATTGTGCACCACCAAAGATCATCCAAGCAGCAAAGGTCAGCACACTAATCAATAGCACGATGATGACAAAGTACTTGGCAAATATATCGGCCAAACGCTGTAACGGCGCTTTTGAACGCTGTGCTTCTGCTACCGTTTGAATCATTTTCGCCAAAGTGGTATTCGCCCCGACCGCCGTGGTTTGAATACGAATACTGCCTTGTTGATTGACCGTACCACCGATCACCGTGTCATGCACTTGCTTTTTCACAGGTACAGGTTCGCCCGTCATCATGGCTTCATCGACATAGGTTTTGCCTTCCACCACCACACCATCTAGTGGAATCTGCTCACCTGAGGCAATTTGTAAAATATCGCCTTGTTTGACCATACCAATATCCACTTCAACCACTTGATCGTTTTGAACCAACTTGGCCGTGTTGACTTGCAGTTTCAGTAAGGCTTTGAGTGAGTCTGCGGTTTTTGCACGCGCTTTCAACTCCATGATTTGACCAAGCAAACTTAGAGACACGATCATACAGGCCGCTTCAAAGTACACTGCAACGCCGTGCCCAGTTTTGGCTTCCATTGGAATCACACTTGGGAAAATCGTTGCCACGACACTATAAATATAAGCTGCCAACACCCCGACACCAATAAGGCTCCACATATTGAGGTTGCGGGTTTTATACGAAGTCCAGCAACGTTCAATAAAGGGTTTACCCGCCCACAGCACCACAGGAGTCGCGAGGACTAGCTCAATCCACGGCTGAATATGCGGTGAAATGAAACTATGAATGTGCGAACCCATCGCCAGTACAAATACAATCAACGTCAGTGGTAAAGTCATCCAAAAGCGATGGCTAAAGTCCACCAACTCTGGGTTGGGTGCATCATCTAAAGTCGGTTGCATCGGCTCGAGTGCCATACCACAAATCGGACACGTCCCCGGTCCTTTTTGTACAATTTCAGGGTCCATCGGACAGGTATAGTCCATATCCGCAGCCCCTTCAGGCACAGGACGCTGATCTGGTGGAATCAGATAAAACTTAGGGTCAGCCTTAAACTTATCTAAGCAAGAAAGATTACAGAAATAATATGTCTGTTGCTGATAATCCGTTTTTAACTCTGTATTTGGGTCAACGGACATACCACAGACAGGATCAATAAATGCGGATGAACCAGATGGAGCATGATGTTCATGCTTTCCTGCACCGCAGCAACTACTTTTGGCTGGTTCTGCGTTAGGTTTAGGTGCACAACAACTGGCTTTGGTATCTGGTTCTGTTTGTGGCTTAGGCGCACAACAGGATGCTTTTTTCTCAACCACTTTCGGAGTCGTCCCACAACAATCTGAAGCTTTAACTACAGAATCTAAATGTTCAACCTTTACATAAGCCTCTGGATTGGCAATGAATTTTTGCTGACACTTTTCACTACAAAAATAATAATCCTGCCCCTGCCACTCGGTGTGCGGTTTGCTTAAATCCGTCACGGTCATACCACACACAGGGTCAATAAATGTGGTCTTCTCTGCATCTGACACAGGTTTGGATCCGCAACCACAGCCTTTGGAAATAACTACAGCACTACCCTCTTTCGCCTGAGATGAAGCATTGCTTAAATCTGTTTTCGGCTTACCGCAACAAGTGCTTGATTGTTTTTCTGAGCCTAAGTAAGCCTCTGGGTTAGTGGCAAATTTATTTAAACAGCCTGAGCAACAAAACAAATAACGAGCAGATTGATGCTCATACACATGTGGAGAATCTTCCGCCACTGTCATACCACAAACTGGGTCGATCCTTATCACCGTAGGCGCTAATTTATCTTTGGAACAGCAAGAAGTTTTGTGTTGCTCACTCATTCTGACTCACCTTTTATTTTTTGATTGTGTTAGCATAAAGTCTGTACCTAGGTACTGAGTCAAGCCTTTTGGAGATTATTTTATGCTCACTATCGGCAAACTGGCAAAACAGTGTCATGTTAATGTAGAAACGATTCGTTATTATCAACGCATTGGTCTGATGCGCATTCCTGAAACCACCCAAAGTTATCGCTACTACAGCCAGCAAGACATTGAAACTCTGGGCTTTATTCAAAAAGGTAAAGATGCGGGCTTACAGCTGAGTGAAATTCAAGATCTACTACATTTGCAACTGGATGACCGCGAAAAAGTCCGTCATGTGATTCAGCAACGTCTGGAAAAAATTGATCAACGGATTCAAGAGCTGAATGCTTTGAAACAACGGCTTTCAACTTGGGTGGATGAATGTAAAACCACGACAGATAGCTGTTGCCCTATTTTGCAAGAACTGAAAAAAGGTTCAACGATTGCACCATAAACAATTGCCGTCTTTTTTGACTTGGCGATCACTTTCACACTTATCTTTTCGATACTCAGGACTGCGTTCACCATGTCGATTGAACTTGCCCAACTCAGAAAACAGCTTCGCAAACAACGCAGACAAGTTTCCTCCTACCAACAGCAGCAGTCCGAACAGCAAATTTTACAGCGCTTAAAACGCGTGCCCGAATTCAAACAGGCCAAGCATGTCGGTATTTATCTACATGCTTTTGGGGAAATTCAGACCCGTAAAATCATTGAATATTGTTTTCATCAGAAAAAAGCAGTGTATTTACCAATGATTTGCAATATGAACCAGCGCTTGGTGTGGGTCAAAGTTTCACACAACCAATTTCAAAATAAACGCTTTTCCCACCATCCGTTAGGTATGCAAGAGCCTATGGCAACACGTGGGCAACACGTTTCACATTTAGACCTCCTGCTCATGCCCTTATTGGCTTGTGATCCTTATGGCACACGTATTGGCATGGGCGGTGGTTTTTACGATAAAACCTTGGCTTCTGCGCCCTATCACCGTCCGTTTCGCCTTGGTTTGGCCCATCACTTCCAGTTAGTGCCACAGCGCTTGATTCGAGAAACATGGGATCAGCCTTTAGATGGACTGCTGACCCCTCAACAACATTTACGCTTCAAGCGCTAAAATTGACATTTTTGACTGTTGAGAATACTTAAAAATCACATGTTTAGTCATTTTTTATACAATTTATTTTGACCTGCCCTTGTATTTTTTAAAATACCCATCACTATAAAAAACATGGCAACACCGTTGTCACTCATTAGGAGTGCCCATGTCTGAAATTATTATGAATCAAGAAACCTTAGAGCCTCAGGTTCCAAGTGTATTACCACTTTTAGCGTTACGTGATGTCGTGGTGTATCCACACATGCAAATCGCGCTATTTGTAGGTCGTGAAAAATCGATCAATGCAGTTGATGTGGCTCGTAACAGTGACAATCTAGTATTTGTAGTTGCTCAGAAAGATTCTCTTTCAGAAGAAATTGATCACGACAACTTATATCAATACGGTACTGTCGCGAAGATTGTGCAAGTTGTGAATCATGAAAATGATGAAAACTGTATAAAAGTATTAATTGAAGGCTTGCATCGTTCAAAGTTAGAAAAAATCATTGATGAAAATGATTATCTAACCGCAGAACATGCGCTTAGCCCAATGTCAGTCCACATTGACGAAACAACGCAAGAAACACGTGTACAAGAGTTACGTGCTCTGTTTGCTCAATATGCTGAAGCAAAGCTGCGCAATGCACGTGAACTGATTGCTGCTGCGAACAAGATTGACGATTTACTCCAATTGTTATTCTTCGTAGCGACCCGTGTTCCACTGAATATTGATGTGAAGCAAAAATTCCTCGAACACGATGAGTTTGAAGCCCATCTACAAGAACTAATGACGTATTTATTGCAACAATCTGAAGAACAACAGATTGAGCAAACTTTACATGACTCAGTGAAGCGTCAAATGGAGAAAAATCAACGCGAATACTTCCTCAATGAAAAGATGAAGGTCATTCAGCGTGAGCTTTCTGACATGAATGGCGGCGCGGAAGATGACGTTGCTGAAATTGAAAAACGTCTTGCTGAAGCTGATTTACCTGAACACGTGCGTAAAAAAGCTGAAAGCGAATTCCGTAAACTCAAAGCAATGCAACCTGCGTCTAGTGAAGCGGCTGTGGTGCGCAATTATATCGAGGCTATCTTAGATACGCCTTGGAATAAAGCCAGCAAAGTCAGCATTAACTTAAGCAAAGCGCAAGAAATTCTCGATGCAGATCATTACGGCTTAGACGACGTGAAAGATCGTATTGTGGAATATCTCGCAGTTCAATCTCGCGTGAAAAAACTCAAAGGCCCAATCCTTTGTTTGGTTGGCCCTCCAGGTGTAGGTAAAACTTCACTGGGTGAATCGGTTGCGAAAGCGACAGGTCGTGAGTTTGTCCGTATGGCACTCGGTGGCGTACGTGACGAAGCGGAAATCCGTGGTCACCGTCGTACCTATATCGGTGCGATGCCGGGTAAAATTGTGCAGTCTTTAACGAAAGTTGGCGTGAAGAACCCATTGTTCTTGCTCGACGAAATCGACAAGATGGCACAAGACTACCGTGGCGACCCTGCTTCTGCATTGCTTGAAGTACTCGATCCATCACAGAACAGCAAGTTTAACGATCACTATTTAGATCTTGATCTGGACCTGTCTGAAGTGATGTTCATTTGTACGGCCAACAGCATGAATATTCCAGAAGCTTTGCTAGATCGTATGGAAGTGATTCGTCTACCGGGTTATACCGAAGATGAAAAAGTCAATATTGCTGAGCGTTACCTTGTTCCTAAAGCAATCAAGAACAACGGCCTACGTGCAAAAGAATTGACTGTTCATGAAGAAGCGATTCGTGACATCGTACAACGTTATACCCGTGAAGCTGGTGTACGTAGCTTAGAACGTGAAGTCTCTAAAATTGCCCGTAAAGTGGTAAAAGAAGCGGTCAGCAAAAAGGCGAAAAACCTGCAAGTTGATGTGACTTCAGTCAATCTTCCAGACTACTTAGGTCCACATAAGTTTGACTTTGGTATGGCGGAAGATGAAGCCCAAGTGGGTCGTGTCAACGGTTTAGCATGGACTTCTGTCGGTGGTGAGTTATTGACCATTGAAGTTGCAGCAGTCAAAGGTAAAGGAAAATTCATCACCACAGGTTCACTCGGTGACGTGATGAAAGAATCCATTACTGCTGCTATGACCGTGGTACGTACCCGTGCAGATGAACTCGGTATTGATGCATCTCGCTTTGATGAAACAGATGTACACGTTCACTTACCTGAAGGTGCAACACCTAAAGATGGCCCTTCTGCAGGTCTCGCGTTAACGACAGCATTGGTTTCTGCCTTTACTGGTATTCCAATTCGTCCTGATATCGCGATGACAGGTGAAACCAGTCTAGGGGGCCGTGCAATGCGTATTGGTGGCTTGAAAGAGAAACTACTCGCAGCACACCGTGGTGGAATTAAGCTGGTCTTCATTCCTCAAGACAACGTCCGTGATTTATCTGAAATCCCTGACAATGTCAAAGAAGGTTTAGAGATTAAAGCAGTGAAATCAATTGATGAGATTTTACCGTTAGCATTAACATCTATGCCTGAACCATTGGTTAAGGCACCGATTGTGAAAGCAGTCGATGAAGGCAAAAAAGCTGCACGCCACTGATTCGGTATGATGAAAAGAGAGAGCTTCGGCTCTCTTTTTTTATTACAAATCAGCGTAGAGAATTCCACATACCGTCGTACATTGAGCAACTACAATAATTCAATCAAGGGATAGATGTAGGACAAATAAAATGAAAAATCCAATTGGATGGTTTGAAATTTATGTAGATGACTTATCTCGTGCCAAACAATTTTACCAATCCGTTTTTAAGGTTCAGCTGACTGAACTTACACCACCTTCAGATGGTAATTCACTGCAAATGTGGGCATTTCCATCAGATATGCAAGCCTACGGTGCTTCTGGAGCACTGGTCAAAATGCCTGGTGTTGTTGCAGGAGCGAACAGTACCCTAATCTATTTTTCATGTGAAGATTGTGCGCACGAAGCCAGCCGTATTATGGAATTTGGTGGAAAAATTCATGAAGCGAAGATTTCTATTGGCGAATATGGTTATGTTGTGATTGCTTTCGATAGCGAAGGAAATATGATTGGTTTGCATTCTATGCAATAAAATAAACTTAAAATTCTAGCCTCACGTGTACATGCTTTTTTTATAAACCTTTTAAGCTAATTCAGACTTGAAAATTTTGTAAAAATCCCGATATAAATAGTAGGAATATGTATGTGCTGTATGTTTTCTCTTTATTCGATTTTTAAAATCGTATGGTCATCTGATTCTCCAGACGGATGACCTTTTATCGCAGTTCTCACTACTTGGGAACTGCGTTTTTTATTGTTTAATGATCCATTAAGGTTTCAATAAATGCTGCACCAGCCCGTCAATTACATTGGTCATTTTAGTTAAATTTAATGTGGCTAAACGATCTGTTTTGGCGTGATAATGAGCATTTCGATAAAAAGCAGTATCCGTAATCATCACTGCTGGAATATCAAACTCCCAATAATTCACATGATCTGAAAAATCGAAAGCATTGGCAAAGCTTGGTGCAACCAAACGCTGACATTCCAGTTGATTCAACTCCTGCATCGCAGCACAGTAGCCTGTACCTAAATCACGTGAACTGACATTACTCACGGTTGCAATAAAATTACCATGGGTTGGATAAATCCATTTTAAACCCACTGGATAGTTCTGAATCGGCTGCTCGCTAAAGAAACCAATCATGTCTAAAATATACACCCCTTTAATCTTCTCTTTGTGAGCTTGGACTGACTTCGCGTGGACATAACTCCCCATTTGCTGAGTTTTAGAAAATGGAGGCTCTTCCAGACTATAAAAAACGAACTCTACATTATTAGGTAGTTTAGACTTTTGCTCTGCCAAAATCCGTGCAGTTTCAATTACACCAGCAACACCAGAGGCATTGTCATCGGCGCCATCTTGCTCACCAAAGACGTCATAATGTGCCCCAACAATCACACGGTCTGCACGTCCGACGTTTAAACTACAAACTACATTTCGGTAGATTTGCTGATTGGCCGTAAAGTTTTGATATTGGCATGGCACACCCAACAAGCGCATCTGTTCTTTAATCCATGCAGAGACACGATTCAGCTCGTCGAGATTTTTATAATTACGTGCTTTGCCCTGACCAATCACCTGCTCCAAATAGACCTGTAAGTTTTGTTCATCAGCCATTTTGACGTTGCTTGCGAATACCGGCCCTGTGAAAGTACCCAGTACAACAATCAACAAAAAAGCCTGCTTTTTTAAAATTTTGAGCCACATTGTTATTATTCCAAGTATTTCTTATTCCACTCATTTGTTGAATTAAGCAACATTGGCTCAATGAATTCAATTGCATTTTGTTTCGTCTCACTGCAAAGCCATACTTTCACCGTTATAATAAATCGTCTCCATATACATACTTCATTATGAAAATCCGTATTCTGACCATTGGTCAAAAAATGCCAGCGTGGGTGCTCACTGGTTTTGAAGATTATTTTAAACGTATTCAGCCTTTTGTTCAGACACAAATTATTGAACTGCCAATGGCAAAGCGTGGCAAAAATGACTCGGAAGCAGATATTTTGAAGTATCGCCAAATTGAAGGCGATAGCATCTTGAATGCCATGAAAAGCAATGAAGTCTTGATTGCTTTAGAGGTTGGAGGACGCGAGTTTAGTACCGAAAAACTGGCTGAAACCATGAAAGGATGGATGCTTGAGGGTAATGATATTGTACTTGCTATTGGCGGACCTGATGGCCATTCTGAAGCAGTACGTAAAGCGGCTGCTTGGCATTGGTCATTATCTAAACTCACTTTGCCCCACCCCATGGTTCGCGTAATGCTAATTGAACAGCTATATCGTGCGATGAGCATCAACCATAATCATCCTTATCATCGGGCAGGTTAGGTCAATTTCCGTTCTATTTTCAGAACAATACGTTGATGTTTTTCACATTACTGAAATGAGCAGAATCTGACACAATTGTTTTCATCTTCCTTTATTAGGCTTTCACAATGAACTTACAAACGCTCCCCGGCTTATTCATTTCTCATGGCTCCCCCATGCTTGCGTTGAATCCTGAGCAAGTTGGGCCTGCGTTACACCGTTTAAGCCTAAACCTACCAAAGCCACAAGCCATCGTTATTATGTCTGCACACTGGGAAAGTAACGCACTAGAAGTAAGTACAGGTATACGTCCTGAGACATGGCACGATTTCCGCGGCTTTCCTGCTGAACTTTATGACATTCGCTACCCTGCCCCAGGTCAACCCCAGCTCGCTGAAGAAATCTTAAATTTGTTGGCAGAAGCAAATTTTTCAGCACATGCGAATGGCACCCGTCCGCGGGATCATGGCGTTTGGATGCCTTTACTACATATGTATCCTGATGCTGACATTCCTGTGGTAGAGATTTCTCTGCCAATGAACTTATCAGCCCAAGAGATTTATAGAATTGGACAAACGCTTGCGCCACTTCGTGAGCAGCAGGTATTACTGATTGGTTCTGGAAGTATCACACATAACTTAGCTGAGCTGTCTTGGCATGGCCAATCCCAAGCGGTACCTGAATGGGCATCGACATTTCGGAACCATGTGGTCGCAAAACTCAGTCATCAGGACTATGATGCGGTTTTAAACTGGGAATCTATTCCTTTTGTCCGTCGTAATCATCCAACTTTAGAACACTTTGCGCCCATATTTTTTGCGATGGGTACAGGGCATCGTTTTAATATTGTACATAGCAGCTTTACCATGGGTGCACTGGGTATGGACATTTATCGTTTCGACTAACACATAAATTTTAATTATAAATTAACAAAAAAATATTTATGGATACATTCTGAAACTGAAAAGAACTGAATGTATTCATTCTTTTAAAAAGAAGATCGGATATTATGGATCTTGTTATTTTAAATCAAGAACTTGTAACCATGAAATTAAAATATTTAGCGATTGCTCTTTTCCCACTCGCACTGGCCGCTTGCCAATCCTCTGATATCCAAAAAGTAGGAGATATCGCTGTGTCTGTACTCCAACAACAAAATGCAGATCAAACACTTGCAAACTACCATTGGAGCGCGAATACCACAGATGCGCCCAAGCCTTTGGTTTTAAACTTTGACAAAGCAGGTCGTCTAGGGATTGCAACCAGTTGTAACGGCATGGGGACTAGCTGGAAAGTTGAAAATAATCAAATCGTGACAGGTAACCTCATGGCAACACAAATGGCATGTGAACCGAAAGCCATGGCACAAGAAAAAGTCGTAGCCAACCTATTTGACAACCGTAAAGTGCCTTTCGTTTTAAATCTCAATGATCCTGAAGCACCAACATTAACAGTGATCTCTGCGAATGGTGAAAAAATTGTTTTCACAGGCAAGCAAACAGCTGAATCGAAATATCAAAGTCAAGGTGAAACTGTTTTCTTAGAAATCTCACCAGAGACCAAAACATGTTCTACAGGCGTTGCTCGTATGGAGTGCCTACAAGTTCGTGAACTTAAATATGCTGAAAATGGGGTAAAAACCCAAGTCGATAAAGACTGGACATTATTTTATAACCATATTGATGGTTTCACGCATAACCCGAAAGAGCGTCAGATTGTACGTGTGAAGCGTTATGAAATTCAAAACCCTGCGGCTGACCAATCCAAATATGCTTATGTGCAAGACATGATCATTGAACGTGAAGCGGTAAAAGGCTCATTGTAATCGTTCAATGACCTAGAAAAAAACCGAGGCTATACCTCGGTTTTTCTTGAGTATTGATCTAAGTGTATATAACTTAGAATACGCCTTGAGCAAGCATTGCATCGGCCACTTTTACAAAACCTGCAATGTTGGCACCATTAACATAGTTCACAGAGCCATCTTCTTGTGTACCGTATTTCACACAGTTACGGTGAATTTCTTTCATGATCGCATGTAAACGCTCATCAACTTCTTCAAACGTCCAACCCAAACGTAAAGCATTTTGTGACATTTCTAGGCCAGAAGTTGCAACACCACCCGCGTTCGATGCTTTGCCTGGTGCATATAAAATTTTCGCTTGAACGAACTTTTCTACCGCATCTAAAGTTGAAGGCATATTTGCCCCTTCAGCTACACAAATCACACCATTTGCAAGAAGCGCTTCTGCATCGGCCTGATCTAACTCATTTTGAGTTGCACATGGCAAAGCGATATCACATGGAATAGACCAAGGGCGCTGACCTTCTAAGTATTCAAAACCATGCTTAGAAGCAAACTCAGAGATACGACCACGTTTTACATTTTTTAGTTCCATCACTTCAGCAAGTAGCGCGTCAGTAAAGCCATTTTTGACATATACTGTACCTGCTGAATCGGACAATGAAACGACTTTTGCACCTAAATACATTGCTTTTTCAGCAGCATACTGTGCCACATTCCCTGAACCAGAAATGGTAACCGTTTTAGCTTGAAAGCTATCACCGCGAGTTTTCAGCATTTCTTCCGCAAAATACACTGTGCCATAACCCGTTGCTTCAGGACGAGCCAAAGAACCACCAAAACTTAAACCTTTGCCTGTAAACACACATGAAGTGTCATTGCTCAACTTCTTCATCATGCCAGCCATATAACCCACTTCACGCCCCCCCACGCCAATATCACCCGCAGGGATATCTGTATTTGAACCAAGGTGGCGATACAACTCAATAATCAGTGCTTGGCAAAAACGCATGATTTCACCTTCAGACTTGCCCTTAGGGTCGAAGTCTGCCCCCCCTTTACCCCCGCCCATAGGTAGTGTGGTGAGTGCATTTTTAAAAGTCTGTTCAAAACCCAAGAACTTAAGAATAGACAAATTCACCGATGGATGAAAACGCATACCACCTTTAAATGGACCAATTGCCGAGTTGTACTGAACGCGGAAAGCACGGTTAACATGTGTTTGACCTTGATCATCTACCCATGAAACGCGGAATTGAATTGCACGTTCTGGTTCTACTAAACGCTCTAGCAAACCGTGATCTGCATAACGAGGATTTTTTTCAATGAACGGCCAAAGGCTGGTCATGACTTCCTCTACCGCTTGTAGAAATTCAGGTTGATGTGCATCACGTGTTTTCACGTAATCTAAAAACTCATTAAGGCTGTTATATTTCAACGCTTAATCCTCAGCAAAAAAATGGATCAAAATTGGTCAAATTTTATAAACAATGTTAAATTTTGGCGCAAACAATTAAATATCTTTTCCCAACAATTCACAACACATTTATTCAAAAAAACATATTTATCATTTATATAACAATTATTTATATTAAATATGTCTTAAAACTGGTTATAAAAAATACCAATGAAAACACAGATTTAAAATAATTTTATGCGCAAAAAAGATGCAACAAATGAACCATTTTAGAACATAAGATTATTCAAAAAAAACATGGTAAAATTCAGCATCTACTTAAATTGTCCTAGTATCTCTGCACATACAGTTGCAGGGTCGGTTTACGCATGAACTCGCACATTTCACTTATCCAAAATATAGATGCTCTCCTTCCCCAAACCCAATGCGGGCTCTGTGGACATCGTGATGGTTGCTTGCCTTATGCTAAAGCCATCAGCGAAGGTGAGGCTGCCAATAAATGCGTCCCGGGTGGACAGCCTGTAGCAGATGCATTGGCTCAGTTGCTTAATCGGCCAAAATTCATCGCAGAAGAAAGTGTTTGGCCTATTCAGGCGGATGGCCGTCCGCAGAGAATGAAAGCCACCATTCGCGAGGATGAATGTATTGGCTGCACCAAATGTATTAGTGCCTGCCCAGTAGATGCGATCATTGGTTCTGGTAAACTCATGCACAGCATTTTGTCTGACCTATGCACAGGTTGTGAGCTATGTATTCCGCCCTGTCCTGTCGACTGTATTGACCTCATTCCAGATGCAGACGGAATACCGACCGAAATCTTGCGTAAAGCTGAGCAAGATGATCTAAGACAACGCTATTACGCACATATACAGCGTGAAGAAAAACAGCGTCTACACCGCAAAGGCCCAGTAGTTCGTGCTGAAATTGATACAGCGTTATTTGCCCAATTTTCAGCACAGAACGATGCAGTACCTGATATTCAGATCATTGAAAAAGAACCAGAAATGACGGTAAAACTCGATGCAAAATCCACCATTGAACTGGCGAAATTACGCGTACAAATCAAAAAACTAGAAAAGCAACTCAGCGTGCGTGAAGATACCAAAAAGCGTCTGTTGTTAGATGATTTAACCCAACAGCTTAATCAGTTACAGGAAGCTTAGAGCATGCTAACCACAAGCGGAAAACCTGTAAAAAACATGACCAAAAAGCAAATCCAAATCTTTTTTGAACGTTTACGAGCACAACGCCCAAACCCAAAAACTGAATTGAATTATTCAAGTCCTTTTGAGCTATTAGTGGCCGTGACCTTATCTGCTCAGGCAACGGATGTGAGTGTCAACAAAGCCACAGATAAACTCTTTCCAGTTGCCAACACACCTGAAACGATTTATGCCTTGGGTGTAGATGGTTTAAAAACCTATATTAAAACCATAGGCTTATATAATGCGAAGGCTGAAAATGTCATTAAAGCTTGTAAGATACTGATTGAAAAACATAATAGCATCGTGCCGAACAACCGTGCTGATTTGGAAGCTTTACCCGGTGTAGGGCGAAAAACAGCCAATGTGGTGTTAAATACTGCTTTTGGACAACCGACCATGGCGGTCGATACGCATATTTTTCGTTTAGGCAATCGTACAGGATTAGCGGTCGGCAAAAATGTGCTGGAAGTCGAACACCGTTTAGTGAAAGTCATACCGAAAGAATTTATTGTCGATTCACACCATTGGCTCATTTTACATGGTCGATACTGCTGTATCGCACGCAAACCGAAATGTCATGAGTGCATCGTTTCAGATGTATGTAACTGGCCAGATCGTTTTGAATTTGGTGCAGCACGCATTGCCACAAAAACGATAATAGAAGCTGAACATTAAAGTTCAGTTTTTATTTTTGATTGGATTTATCTTTTAAGTCTTGCTGCAACTTCGGATGCAACTGCCGTTCTGGTTGCTTATTCGACATTTTTTCTTGTTGACTGATATCGCGCAGCATTTTTGCGCTGATATAAAACAAACCTAATAACACCGCCACAGCAACAATAATTAAAACAATGATTCCAACTTGTGCCACACGCGACTCCATTTGAAAAGGATCAAGAAAAAGAGCCCTAATATGACTTAGAGCTCTTTCAATGTCAAAACATTGCCATGTTTATAACATGCAATTATTTGTCTTGATCAAGAATTGCAAACAAATCCGCTTGTACTTCGTCAATTGGACGTAAGCCATTCAGCTTGTCATAAGTTGGTGCATTTTCACCAGACGCTGCGCGACCTTGGTAGAAACCAACCAACTGTTCAGTTTCAGTATGGTATGAACCTAAACGTTTACGAATCGTTGCTTCTTGGTCATCTGGACGTTGTACCAATTCTTCACCAGTTTCGTCGTCTTTACCTTCCACTTTAGGTGGGTTGTAAACGATGTGATAAACACGACCCGATGCAGGGTGCTGACGGCGACCCGAAAGACGTTGTACAATTTCTTCGTCAGGAACATCAATTTCAATCACGTGATCAATGTTGATGCCTTCTTTTTCCAAAGCTTCAGCTTGCGGAATCGTACGAGGGAAACCATCAAAGATACAGCCATTTGCACAGTCAGGTTGCGCAATACGTTCTTTCACTAAACCAATGATCAGTTCATCAGATACAAGACCACCGTTGTCCATCACGCTTTTCGCCTGTAGACCGAGTTCAGTTCCTTCACGAATTGCAGCACGGAGCATATCACCGGTTGAAATTTGTGGGACATTGTAGCGCTTACAGATCAACTGAGCTTGTGTACCTTTACCTGCTCCAGGTGGTCCGAGTAAGATAATGCGCATAAAAAAACATCCTCATTTAAACAATGTATTTGACACTTTGTACATGTCGAAAAATTCGACATATTTTTAGCATCTAATTATAAGAAAGCCACAAACAAATGTATTGTACCCGCAATAAAGCCCGTTACCCCACCCAATAAAATCAAAATCCATTCGTCTTCCTGAAATGCAGGACGTAATAAGTTTTGAAATTCTTTCGGCGTTAGCTCTCGAATACGGTCTCTAAACATTTGATAGATTTTCTGTGCACGGCTCGCATTGAACGCTGGGTCGCATACAGGCACCATCGTAATTTCAATTGAACGATCAATCAAGTCCGTCTTCAGTTTTGCGTATTCACGTGGCCCCAAAGACAGTTGCAAAGATGTTCTCACCAATGGTGTTTCCATGATTTCATTAATATGACGTTTGACAATACGACGCGTCTTGTCTTTTTTATTGCCATACATCATTTCAGTCATGATGGATTTTAACGTAATCAGGTCTTCTGTGACTACACTTGCGAACACATCAGACACTTCTTCTTGGCGCTTCATAAATGCGCCTTGTACATTATAAGTCCCTATGCGTGGAATCACAGGTTTAATCCATGGAAACTTACGATTTTTTGTTAATTCAGTGAGTTGCAAGTATCGAACATAATGTGGCTCAATTGGGTTAAACACCATCCAAATCGCAATCCAGTTGGTTAAGAAGCCCCATACTGCCGCCCAAAATGGCACCGTCCAATGCCAAGGTACTACAAACCAAACAATCATTTGGAAGATACCAAAGAACATGCCGATGAGGGCACTAATATGCCAAATAAAGTTGATTTCTTTCTGACCCACTTTCAAGAACATACGAACCATCAATCTGCGGTCGCCTTCCATTTGGCTGACCACCATATCACGCATATCCACAAGTGACTCGACGTTCATGGTCAGTTCGGTCACTAATTCTCGGAGCACAGCTGGAAGTTGTTTATGTGCTTGCGCATAAATTCGACGTTTAATCGAATAAGGTAAATTTTCCCAAAGCACTGCATTGCGGTCAATCATGACTTCATCAATCAGATGCTCAAGTTCAAAACCGACTTGTTCACCAATGATCCGTGCCATATCCTCTGGATCCATTGCATCTAAAAATTCACGCAAAGAACCGAGCTTGGATAAAGTATTATCAGTAATAATGCCTGAAATACGCCCTGCCTTTCTGGGCACAATCCCCTGCCAACCGACAGGCAAAGGGCCAATATGGAAGCCCCAAAAGTTAATCGGATAAAAGACCATTTTCAGGGCCATCCAAACATGCGCCCATGTTACAAATGCAGTTACAGGGATAATACTGAGTACAGCCCAAAAATCGGGTCTATTCAAAAAGGTTTGCCACAACTGATTGACGTACTCAAGCATGCATAACTTCCATATTTAATTTTATTAACTGAATTATATAGCGTTTTAAAAAAGATATTGTGTCTATAAACCAAAGCTTAAAGTATAGGAAAATTGTAGTCTCGGTTCGGTTTCTACAATAACATCCCCCGATTTAGTTTCGAGTTTTTCCCCTGCACCAATCCCTACACTGAATGTACTGATTCGCTCAGGACTAAGTAACACATAAGCAAGATCTACACCACCACCAAGGCGAGCCTCATACTCTCCATCAACTTTTTTACTATCTATATGTCCTGCATAGACACCTAAATAATAGCCATTTTTATCTTTGCCAGTAAAATGAACTGGAAATCTAAAACCAACCTGACCACCCACTGGGTAGTCATCATTCATAAATACCCCAGCTTTTGCATAAGCAATCCCATAAGGATTTACCCATTCTACGTTAGTGTGCAGTAGTTTCTGCGTTACACCTGCTCCCACATTCCATGTTTGAGCACTATCTGTAGGAATTTTTGCTTCTGGCAAAAACGAATTATCTTGAGCGTAGGCTACGTTTGCACAGGCAACAAGTGCCAACACTGGATAAATTCTTGTCATTATTGTCACCATTATCCGTAATGTTATTTTAGTAATTGGTCCCTTTTTATCGGATTTTGACTGTATCAGAAATTAGAAAACACTTATATACAGGAATTTACATTTTTAATGTCTGTAAAGTCAAAGTTTAGTCAAAATGAAAAGCAGAACAGGTGATAACAAATATCAAAACAGGGAGACATGCGTTAGAATAGCGCGCAGGTATATTCCTCTTTATCCATGTGTCTAAGTCGATTTGGTATGAAACAGCACTTTCCTTTAAAAAACGTTCAACAAGAAAAGCGCATTTTTCGAAATCGTACCTTTATTTCCATGGGTATTGTGATCTTTTTCTTACTGATTTTAGTCTCCCGCTATGCGTATTTACAGCTGGTACAGTACGATGAATTTTCCACCGCATCTGACCAAAACCGTATTCGGCTACAGCCTTTAGCCCCTGCCCGCGGCTATATTTATGACCGTAATGGTGTGCTCTTAGCCGACAACTATCCTGTTTTCACAGCCACTATGAGCCGTGCAGATGTTCCAGATATTGATAAGACAATTGAACGTCTAACGCCCATTTTAGAACTTAGCCAAGAAGATATTGACCGTTTTCAAAGTCGTATTAAAGCATCACGTAAAACTGAGCGTGTTTCGATTAAACTCAATTTGAATGAAAACGATATTGCACGTTTTAGTGAAGTCAAATATCAATTTCCAGGGGTAAACATCGAAACTCAAATGACACGTTACTATCCACATGGCGAGCTATTTGCTCATGTGATTGGTTATGTGGGACGTATTAACGATAAAGAATTAAAAAGTATCAATAAAGACTTATATGCGGGCACTAACCTGATTGGTAAAATTGGGGTAGAAAAATCCTATGAAGATTTGCTACATGGCGTTCCTGGAAACGAGTCTGTCGAAGCGGATGCTCACGGCAATGTATTACGACATTTAGGTCGCAAAGAGCCAATTCGTGGCAACGATTTATACCTGTCACTCGATTATGGCTTACAAGTCGTTGCGACAGAACAACTCGCAGGTCGTCGCGGTGCAATTGTGGCCATGGACCCACGTACAGGTGAAATCCTCGCCCTCGTATCAAGTCCTAGTTTTAACCCAAACCTGTTTGTGACAGGCATTAGCCATACCGACTATAGTGGTCTGCGAGACAACCTTGATCAACCCCTTTATAACCGTGCTGTACAAGGGGCTTATCCACCTGGTTCAACCATTAAACCGATGTTTGGTTTAGGTGGTATTCATTATGGCTTGATTGATTGGGGTACTGCTATTTCCGATCACGGCTATTTCACCCTGCCGGGAGATTCGCATAAATTCCGTGACTGGAAAAAGTCAGGACATGGCGTGGTCAATTTGCATAAAGCCCAAGTTGTTTCTTGCGATACCTTTTATTACATTCTGTCTTTCCGCATGGGCATTGAAAAAATGAACACATGGATGCGTCAGTTTGGTTTTGGTGAAAAAACAGGTGTTGATTTACCAAGTGAAAGCACAGGTCTTTATCCAAACCCTGAATGGAAAATGCGTACTCGCGATGCCAAGTGGCTTAAAGGTGAAACCATTTCTGTCAGTATTGGACAAGGTGCTTTTACCGCAACCCCCCTACAATTAGCCATGGCAACTGCCATTACTGCGAATCATGGTTCACATGTAATTCCACATGTTTTACAAACCAGTAAAGGCGCAAAACCACATAAAGACCTAAATGCACCTGATGGTCGAATTCAGTTCAATGGTACAGACGAAGACTGGGTAAAAATGCGTGATGCTATGGTCGATGTCGTGGAAACGGGTACAGGACGTGGTATTCGTACACCAATGTATAAAATTGCAGGTAAAACAGGTACCGCACAGGTTAAAAGTATTGCTCAAGGTAAACGTTATAACGAAGCACTTTTAACAGAACGTCAGCTCGACCATGGTTTATTTGTTGGCTTTGCGCCTGCGGAAAATCCAGAGATTGCAATTGCGGTCGTCTGGGAAAATGGGCGTCACGGCGGATCAGCAGCTCAGCTAGCTCGCCCTGTGCTAGATTATTGGTTGCAAACTCGCCATAAAAATCCAATTCGTCCGCAAAACCATCAAATCAGTGGTGGACTCATGACAGCGGGGATTAAACCGGGTGAGTTGCCGAGTGACAGCACGCCACCCGCAGCAAATACAGCAGTAGCCCCACAAGGTCGTTCAGCAACCTCCGTACAAAGTACAACAGTAGCTCCGAACACTAACCATTCAGCTACTCCACCCCCTGCTACTGAAGAGCCAGACTAATTATGAAAAATCAACTTCGTATCATCGGGGGGGAATGGAAACGTCGCCAACTCCCTTTCGCCAATATTGAAGGTTTGCGCCCCACGCCTGATCGAGTCCGTGAAACTTTGTTTAATTGGCTTATGTGGGATGTGCAAAATACCAATGTTTTGGATATTTGTGCAGGTTCGGGTGCATTGGCATTCGAAGCTCTATCACGTGGTGCTTCAAAAGTAGTGATGATTGAACCTGACCGCAGTCAAGCACAGTTTTTAACACAAAACTTAGAGCTCTTGAAAGTACCTAAGTCTCGTGCACAATTAAAAGTCTCAACAGCACAGCAAAGCTTGCCCAACCTAAAAGAACAGTTTGATTTGGTCTTTTTAGACCCGCCGTATAGCCTAGAGTTATGGGAACAATTGGCTCTCTTGGCTGACCCGCTGATTCAAAAGAATGGCTATATTTATGTAGAAGCGGATCGTGAGTTAAATCTGCTAAAACTTCCAAACTCCTGGGTTCAAGTAAAGAGCACCAAGGCTGGCACTGTACGTGCGGGCTTATTTCAAAAGACAGCATAAGCTACTAAAGCAAAGACATTTTATGTTTCGATATTTCAAAATTTTAGTAAAATCTATGTCGCTTTCGGCTGAACGAAATATCACTTATCCTATAAAATTTTCGGCATATATGCGATGACTTGGCTGGTCTTTATTTTAGGTGCAATGGTTGCTGGTTTTGTTCAGGGCTTAACGGGTTTTGCCTTTGCCTTAATTGCCATGTCATTTTGGGTATGGGTTTTAGCACCACAGTTAGCAGCACCATTAGTGGTTTTTGCTTCTGTATGGAGCCATCTTATCTCCTTAAAATCAGAATCATCTTTTCAGATCAATAAAAATCTTATTGCACCCTACGTTTTGGCTGGCATTTTAGGTGTTCCACTGGGAACCTATCTTTTAGATATTATTCAAGCAGATATGTTTAAGCTAATGCTTGGTATATTTTTAGTGCTTTGGTGTCCATTGATGCTCCTGAATCCACAAATGCGTTCTATTCAATCTTCAGGAAAATATGCCGACAGCTGTATTGGTTTTATTGGTGGCATACTCGGCGGTTTAGGCGGGTTTTGTGGCTCACTTCCTTCTGCTTGGGTCATGTTAAAAAATCTACCTAAAGAGCAACAACGTTTTATTTTGAGACATTTTAATTTTGCGATCCAAGTATTCACACTATTTAGCTACCTACTTCGTGGAAATTTAAGCCTACAGCATTTACCCTATATGGGTATCTTGATTTTAAGTGTCAGTATACCAGCCATGCTAGGTGCACGCTTATTTTATAAAATTTCTGAACGCCAATTTAAACAAATCGTACTGGGACTCTTATTTAGCTCAGGCTGTTTTTTATGTATCAGCTACCTTTTAAATCAGTAGCGGATTTTTAACATTTTATGACAAACGATCTAGACATTTAATTGTGTGCTTTCTGTCAAAATTGCCACTTCTTTAAGCAACTTACGATGTTTAAGCTTTCTCACTATTCACAAAAATTTATACAATAACGCCACTCTCAAAAACCATCTATTCAGCATATATGAAACCGTATTTTGCACTTTTTAGTCTTTGCTTTGTCAGTGCCTGCTCCATCAGCTCATCTAAAGAAATTAAACAAGCTGAAAAACTATTACAATATTTCGATTGTCAAAATATTGAACGTGACCAAGCTGATCACAGCTCCATGACCAGTTTTCATGAACAAATACTTGCTAGCAGCAAACAAAAAGCCCAATCTTATGTAGAAAGCTATCAACATGGCGATAAAATCTTTGACCTGCCACTACCTGAAGTTATAGAAACCCAGCTACAAAACTACACTACAGCCTGTCAATCTTTAGGCGGTGTTTTACCGACCACGGCTCAAAACACACCTTAAAATTTTGGACAAATAAAAAGACAGCATGCGTGCTGTCTTTTTTGATTTATCACTGATTATGCTTCAATTTCTTGTTTCATAGAATCTGAATGATAACGCGTATCTACACTAAACTTCTGCGGAAATTTCGCTGAAATTTCAGCGTAAAATGCCATAATCTCTGCCATATCTTTCTCATAGTCACCCGTAGGGTAAACAATTTTACCGATTCCCGTTTTTTTCTTTGCATAATCCATATAAGCCAATGCAATCGGTACACCTGCACTTATCGCAACATGGTAAAAACCTGTTTTCCATTGCTCCTGCTTAGCACGTGTTCCTTCTGGGGTGACTAACATGACTAATTTAGGATGTTCTTTAAAAAGATCACTCATCAATTGCACCATGCTTGGACGTGGTTCACCTTCATGTTTTGGACGACGGTCAATACCAATTCCCCCCATAGCACGGACAAAAGGGCCAAAAGGCAACTTCATATAACTGTCTTTTATCGTGATACGGACATTCACCCCTAAGGCTTTTAGTGCCAAACGCGCATAGAGTGCATCCCAATTACTGGTATGTGGCGCTGCAATCATGACACATTGATTGATATTCAAATCCCAGTGATTATCAATCTGCCACCCCATTAAGGTTAAACTTTGTTCTGCAAGCTTCTCGAACACAAAAAACACCACATTGCTAAAATTCGCGCAGATTCTAGCAATGCTGAAGATCAAATACATCGGATTTAGATCAATAAAACAGCAATTAATCTATAAATGTATATTTTATTTAATTCCAAATATTTCAAGAAATATCAGTCCATCACAAATCATGTCGGAATAAATGTGAATAATATCGTTTTATTCGAGATAGCCCTTCTCTTAAAAGTAATCAACAAATGATTCAATCAACCTTACTGCTGACAACCGTATTTAATTGATTGATTCAGACTTTATTGAAATAAATGTAATGCGATAAAAGGTAACGACCTAGCCAATCTGAGCTGAATGTTAAAATAATCAAGTTTTTGGAATAACTTACCCAAATAAAAAATCCCCGCGAAATGCAGGGATTTTTTGATTAGCAACGCTAGGCGAGTATTTACATCATGCCGCCCATACCACCCATGCCACCCATATCAGGCATTGCAGGCTTGTCTTCTGGAACGTCAGTAATCATACATTCTGTAGTCAACATTAAACCTGCGACAGATGCAGCATGTTCAAGTGCAGAACGTGTTACTTTCGCAGGGTCAAGAATACCCATTTCTAGCATGTCACCATACTCAGACGTTGCAGCGTTATAACCAAAGTTACCTTGACCATTTTTCACGGCATTGATCACAACTGAAGGCTCATCACCCGCATTGGCAACGATTTGACGAAGTGGTGCTTCAATCGCACGACGTAAAATGTTGATACCTACATTTTGATCATCGTTTGCACCTGTTACGCCATCAAGCGCAGCTGCAGCACGTACCAGTGCAACACCACCGCCAGCAACCACACCTTCTTCAACCGCAGCACGCGTAGCATGAAGCGCATCGTCTACACGGTCTTTTTTCTCTTTCATTTCAACTTCAGTCGCTGCGCCAATTTTGATCACAGCTACACCGCCTGCCAATTTAGCAACGCGTTCTTGAAGTTTTTCTTTGTCGTATTCAGACGTCGACTCTTCAATTTGCGCACGGATTTGAGTGACACGTTCAGCAATTTGAGTTGCATCACCAGCACCATCAACAATCACAGTATTTTCTTTAGATACTGTAATTTTGTGCGCAGTACCTAAGTCTTGAAGAGAAGCTTGCTCTAACGTCATGCCCACTTCTTCAGAAATCACAGTCGCACCAGTCAAGATTGCGATATCTTGAAGCATTGCTTTACGACGGTCACCAAAACCTGGTGCTTTAACCGCACATACTTTAATAATGCCACGCATGTTGTTGACAACCAGTGTAGCTAAAGCCTCACCTTCAACATCTTCAGCGATGATTAAAAGTGGTTTACCTGTTTTAGCAACAGCTTCTAGCACAGTAATCAATTCACGGATGTTGCTGATTTTTTTATCAACAAGAAGAATGAATGGGTTTTCAAGTTCAGCAGTTAAAGTGTCTTGTTTGTTTGCAAAATACGGGCTGATATAACCACGGTCAAACTGCATACCTTCAACAACGTCCAAAGCATCTTCAAAGCCTGAACCTTCTTCAACGGTAATCACGCCTTCTTTGCCTACGCGTTCCATTGCTTGTGCAATGAGTTTACCTACAGTTTCGTCAGAGTTTGCAGAGATTGAACCCACTTGTTCAATCGCTTTAGTATCAGAAGCAGGTTTTGCTGTTGCTTTAATTTCAGCAACCAATGCTTTAACTGCAAGGTCAATACCACGTTTCAAGTCCATTGGGTTCATGCCCGCAGTTACAGACTTGATGCCTTCATTTAAAATTGCTTGAGCGAGTACAGTTGCTGTTGTTGTACCGTCACCCGCGATGTCATTGGTTTTAGAAGATACTTCACGAACCAATTGAGCGCCCATGTTCTCAAATTTGTCTTTTAGAGAAATTTCTTTCGCAACAGTTACACCATCTTTAGTGATGTGCGGTGCGCCGAAAGAACGGTCGATCACAACATTACGGCCTTTAGGGCCTAAAGTCACTTTTACAGCATCTGCAAGTACGTTTACGCCTGCAATCATTTTAGAACGTGCTGAATCACCAAATTTTACATCTTTAGCTGACATGCTTAACTCCAAATATTCTTAAATTTTAATCAATTGTATTGCTTAAACAGCAAATGACCGTTCCGAATTAACCTTCAAGAACTGCTAAAATATCAGACTCTTTCATTACTAGAAGCTCTTCGCCTTCAACCTTAACTTTAGTGCCTGCATAAGCACCGAACAGTACATTGTCGCCCACTTTTACGTCTAAAGCACGAACGCCATTGTCTGTGATTTTGCCATTACCTACTGCAATAATTTCACCTTGAGCTGGCTGTTCAGCAGCAGAAGTGCTCAAAATCAAACCGCCAGCAGTTTTAGTTTCTTTCTCTACGCGGCGAATCACAACGTTGTCATGTAAAGGACGAATTTTGCTCATTTCTAACTCCATAGACATTTTCAGAATGTCATTGATTACGATGTGAAGATGACTTCTTATTCCTAGGTCATCAACAAAATTTTGATATGACACTTTTGTGGGGATGGAAAAAAGGGCTTCAAGGGCAAATACAAAATATTTTTATATTTTTGCGCTCTTTTTAAGCAAACCTAATCAAAGTTTAGACACACAAATCAATCTGAGATATTTTTCTGCATCAACTCGAAGCGATTTATTGCAGAATTAAAGCTCAAATGCTGCACATCTGCATTATTTAAAATAATATTTAGGCTATTCGGTCGTCCACCATGTAAACGATAAGATGTCGCTGTTCCAGCATGAATATCCAATACAGGATGTGATACTCCAAGTTGATAAATCTGATTCAGATCATAGACTGCTGGATGATGCAAATGCCCATGCAAGAGCCCATTTAAACCCTGTTGACTCCATTGCTCCAGCGCAATACGACCAAGCATTGGACAGTCTTTCACACCATGACTATGGTCTGGTGGCGTATAAAAAGGTTGATGCGCGGCGATCAGCTTTATTTTGTGTGCAGGTGCTAGTTGTAATTTCAGGTCAATCTCTTGAATTTGGCTCAGTGAAATATGCCCCCGTGTGTGGTAACGCCTCCGAATACTGTTCACGCCTATGACATAAAAGTGTTCAGTTTCTAAGGTGTTTTCCATCCCCCCAAAAAACAGTTGATAACGTGCAAATGGATTAAAAAAACGATTCCAAATATGGTACAGCGGGATATCATGATTTCCTGGCACCACCAAATACGGTAAATTCAAACTGTCTAAAAACTGCCGACAAGCATAAAACTGAATAAACCGTGCACGCTGGGTTAAATCACCACTGACCACTACGGCTTCAAAAGGATGTTCCTCACATAACAGATGAATAGCCTGCAAACAGGCTTCGCGTTCTGTGCCGAAATGTAAATCAGACAAATGTAAAATCATGCAGGAACCATGATATTCAGTGCATGTTTACGTACTGTAATTTTTAGAGGCGGTTTCATCATAATGATTTCACCATCTACGGCAACCGTAAGCTTGTTATGCTTTGAATGCACAATCACTTCATCTGCGGCAAAGCTATAAACATCGGAAGCCTGATCCAAATTGCCTTTAATCAGTTGCCACAAGGTTTTAAACAGTGTGCGTTTATCACTTTTTGCAACAACCACCCCTGCTACCTTTCCAGCTTCGGCAGCTTCTGCAATACGCAATTTCATTTCAGCCAATTGAAGCTGATTATTTCCAAAGAAAATCAATGGCGTTTTAACAGGATAAAGCTGCCCATCAACTTCAACCTCAAGTTTTAACTCTTTACGGTTACGAATAAGAACATCCAATGCCGAGGTATACGCATGCAATGGAAAACGTCCAAAATGCTGATTAAACTGTTCTCGCTTTTGAATAAATAAAGGATATAACCCTAAGCTAGCATTGTTCAGGTAAATGTGTTGATTGAGCTGTGCCACATGCACAGAACGTGTTTTCCCCGTGCCAATCACATGTGCCGCTTCTAATAAATCTAGCGGGATATTCAAGACCCGTGCTACATAGTTAAATGTACCTAAAGGCAATATTCCCATAGGAATATCAGTACCCATTAGCTTTGAAGCGACTGCATTTAATGTTCCGTCTCCACCTGCAGCAACCACAACACCTATATGTTCTGCTTGTCGATGACGTAATAAAACCTCTTGCATCATCTGATCAAAGTCCATGCACTCACTTAACTCAAATGACTGTATTTCAAAACCAGCAGTACTCAGATCGGCTAGCAGTTGTTCATACACTTCATCTTTATTTGTGGCATGAAAACCTGATTTTTTGTTATAAATAAGTGACAAAGGTTTTAACTGCTCAGACATCCCGCACTCTTCCATAAAGTAATTACTCTATTTTTGTCCAAAAATTCAACAGTTAACAGTTTGGTTATGTAAAAATCAAATGACGTTCATTTATTTAATCAATAATAAATCTCAATCACAAAATATTTATAAACCATTGTTTTTAATTTAAATATTTTAAATGAATAATACTCATAAATATAATAAATACATCAAATAAAGCAATAAAATTAAAGTAAAATATTGTTTTTTAATAATTAAAATGAAATACCTTTACAAAATTGTTCATAATTTAGATACGGCTTTGGTCTTATTTTTTTTATCAAATTATGCTTTAATACAGCCACTTTTTTTTCATCTTTTCATCTCAGCAGTAAATCTATTGTTGAGATTGTACTTTGTACAACTGTGTACATATTTGAGATAGGCCTCACCATGACCCAAGTGAACGCACCAGAATTCGTTCGTCACCCTAAGCTTATTGCATGGGTGGAAGAAATTGCAAAATTAACAAAACCAGCGAAAATTGAATGGTGTGACGGTAGCGAAGAAGAATATCAACGTTATATCGACTTGATGATCGCTAACGGCACGATGCAAGCGCTTAACCAAGAAACACATCCTGGTTCTTATCTTGCAAATTCTGACCCTTCTGACGTTGCTCGTGTTGAAGGTCGTACATACATCTGTTCTGAAAAACAAGAAGATGCTGGCGCAACAAACAACTGGGAAAAGCCTGCTGAAATGCGTGCTCGTCTAAATGGTTTGTTCGACGGTTCAATGGCAGGTCGTACTTTATATGTAGTACCGTTCTCTATGGGTCCTTTAGGTTCTCATATTGCACACATTGGTATCGAACTTACTGACTCTCCTTATGTAGCAGTCAGTATGTCTAAAATGGCTCGTATGGGTAAAGCTGTTTATGACGTATTAGGTACTGATGGCGAATATGTTCCTTGTGTTCATACAGTAGGTGCTCCACTTGCGATCGGCGAAAAAGACGTGGCTTGGCCTTGCAATCCTGAAAAATGGATCGTTCACTATCCAGAAACACGTGAAATTTGGTCTTATGGTTCAGGTTACGGTGGTAACGCATTGTTAGGTAAAAAATGCCTAGCTTTACGTATTGCTTCTTCTATGGGTCGTCAACAAGGCTGGTTAGCTGAACACATGCTGATCCTTGGCGTAACAAATCCACAAGGCGAGAAACACTACATCGCAGCAGCATTCCCTTCTGCATGTGGTAAAACGAACTTTGCTATGTTGATTCCACCAGCGGGTTACGAAGGTTGGAAAATTGAAACCGTAGGTGACGATATTGCTTGGATCAAACCAGGTGAAGATGGTCGCTTATATGCGATCAACCCTGAAGCTGGTTTCTTTGGTGTAGCGCCTGGTACAAATACCAAGACGAACCCAAACTGTATGGCAACATTAACTAAAGATGTTATCTATACCAACGTTGCTGTAACAGACAACGGTGAAGTATGGTGGGAAGGTCTTTCTAAAGAAGTGCCTGCTAACCTAACTAATTGGAAAGGTCAACCGCACACTGGTGAAGAAAAAGCAGCTCACCCGAATGCACGCTTTACTGTTTCAGCAGGTCAATGTCCTTCTATTGATGCTGACTGGGAAAACCCAGCAGGCGTACCGATTTCTGCATTCATCTTCGGTGGCCGTCGTGCGGACACAGTGCCTCTTATTTCAGAAGCATTTGACTGGGTAGATGGTGTTTATAAAGCTGCAACTATGGGCTCTGAAACAACTGCAGCTGCTGTAGGTCAACAAGGTGTCGTTCGTCGCGACCCATTCGCAATGCTTCCATTTGCGGGTTACAACATGGCGGATTACTTCTCTCACTGGTTAGAACTTGGTGAAGAAGTTGCAGCAAAAGCAAAAGCTGCAGGCAACAAACTCCCAGGCATTTACAACGTGAACTGGTTCCGTCGTGATGCTGAAGGTAACTTTGTATGGCCTGGTTTTGGTCAAAACATGCGTGTTCTTGAGTGGATCATTGACCGCTGTGAAGGCCGTGCTGATGCTGTTGAGACTCCAATTGGTTTAGTACCAACTTATGAGCAATTAAACTGGACAGGTTCTGACTTTACTAAAGCTCAATTTGAACTTGTGACTTCTCAAGATAAAGATCAATGGATCAAAGAAATTGAAAGTCATACTGAGTTGTTCAATAAACTTGGTGAACGCTTACCAGCTGCTCTTAAAACTCGTCAAAACGAACTTTTAGAAGCTGTGAAAAAATCTGCTTAACCTTTAAATTAAGCTCTCAAAAAAGACCGCATAAGCGGTCTTTTTTCAATCTTTCAAATATTTTAAAAATTTAACTTTATAAATCAAAAAGAAACATCAAAGGGGAAAACTATGTTCAAAACACTCATGCTAACCATCAGTCTAGTTGGTGTATCAAGCCTAGCAATGGCTCAAACTGAACCAACAACAACATCTACACTGCACGTCTGTGCCATTAAAGGTACTCCAGACTCTACTCAATTTGACATCAAAAAACGCATTAAAGTTGCTAAAGGCACTTATGGCAGTGTGGAAGAACTTTATCCACGCTTTGCTGAACGCGCGCACCAAGTGGGTGGCAATGTGGTGATTAATTACAATGCAAGCCAACGATTTGGATTCTGGCCTTGGCGTATTGTTCGTCCAGTGGTTTGGGGTACTGCTGTGAAATGGAAAACACCTGTGGACTGCAAACAATTAGGTGGTATTGAAATCTAAGCTTAAAAAGCCGCGCAAGCGGCTTTTTTTAATCCCAATGCTCTACTTTTAAGAAGATAAACATCAATGCAAGACTAGGCAGCATCACCCTGCACACGACGCTGATGTAAATCATGTAGATACATATCTAAACTTCGGACTTCAGCTATATTGAGTTTCATACCCAGCTTTGTTCTTCGCCAGAGAATATCTTGGCTATGCCTAGCCCATTCAACTCTATATAAATAATCAACCTCTTGCTGATATAGACCATACCCAAATGACTGCCCTAAATCCTGCATGGTCTTCTTCTCATCTAGCATCTGCCAAACACGACAGCCATAGGTTTTAGCCCAACGCTGTGCAGTATGTAAATCCAAACCTTGAATACTCTGCATTAATTCTGTCCGCAATAATTCCACTGAATCAAAATCCTCCGCACCCGGTAATTTTGCTTGTAGCGTCCATTCTGCTTTCATCTGAGGAAAATACCGTTTGAGCTGAGATAATGCTGCTTCTGCTAGCTTTCGATAAGTTGTTAACTTTCCACCGTACACTGTCAAAAGAGGTGCTTCGTGTTCTCTTTCATTCGACAGTGCAAGGACATAATCACGGGTTATTTTAGAAGCCTGTGCGCTTTCATCATCATACAGCGCCCGAACACCAGCATAGGTAGAAATGACATCATCAAGCTGTAATTGCAGCTTAAAATGATCGTTAATAACATCTATTAGATATGCCGTTTCTTGTTCGGTAATGTGTACATGATTTGGATCACCCTCAAACTCTAGGTCTGTTGTCCCAATCAAACTGTATTCATCTAAATAAGGGATCACAAAAACAATACGCTGATCATCATTTTGCAGGATAAAAGCGTGATGTTCGGGGTATAAGCGCTTCACAACAATGTGACTGCCTTGTACTAATCGAATTCCAGCTTTGGGCGTTTGAAGCAACTGCTGTTGAATAAAATCAGTGACCCATGCACCTGTAGCATTCACCAAAACTCTTGCCTTAATTTGATATTGTTGTTTTTGATGTTCTAAGGTTAAACACCACACACCCTCTTGCTGAGTTGCAGAAACACAGCGGGTCTGTGTTCGAATCTGCGCTCCTAGTTCATGTGCTTGCAATGCATTGACCACCACTAACCGAGCATCATCTACGGTACAGTCAGAGTATTCAAAACCACGACTGATCGTTTCCTTTAGTGGACTATCAGCATTAAAATAAATTAACTCAGAACCTTCAAGAGTTTCTCGTTTTGCCAGATAATCATAAATAAATAAGCCCGAACGAATTAGCCATGCTGGGCGCAAATACGGTTGATGTGGCATGATAAAACGCATGGGATGGATCAAATGTGGCGCTTTTTTTAATAAGACTTCACGCTCAAGTAATGCTTCACGAACTAAACGAAATTCTTTTTGTTCCAGATAACGCAATCCACCATGGATGAGTTTGCTACTCGCTGAAGACGTATGACTAGCTAAATCATCTTTTTCGCAGACGAAAACATTTAAGCCACGACCAACAGCATCATTTGCAATTCCCACTCCATTGATTCCAGCTCCAACAACGGCAATGTCATAAATTGCATTTGTGTCTTGCATATCAACCTCTTTACTTAGCATATATTCTTGTTTTTCTTAATCTCAACTTAACATCAAAATCAGACCTTGTCATACCGAAAAGATGATTCCACCGTACAAAAACATCACTTTCCTTAACAGATCAGCTCTCCCACATCTTTTTACAAATTAATGCTTCTTTTTTATGATTCGGTTCAATATTTGAATAACATTCAAACAAAAAGTGATATTTCCACCAAATAAAAATTCTTTTTAATTTTGTATAAAGCAGCCTAAACCGTTGTATTTTAATTGACTATTCACATTTTACCGATTACCAAGATACTGTTTTAAATAAGTAAAATTATTATTTTCCATTGAAAAACTAATATTAATTAGAAAAACTTAACAGCCCATAAATCATGCGATTTTTTAGACTAAAGTCGAATGAACTATCTAAACAAGGGGCGTATAACAAAAAAGAATTTATTGTTTAATCTAAAAATATATTGTTTTAACTTTTATAATCCAAAAAGTTAAAAGATGTATTTTTCCGAACTTCTCTTTGGAAAATCTTTGTGACTGATTTATCTTCCCAAGCAGCTCCAGTAAGCCTCGACAAAAAGACACGTTTAAAGTCAATTTTAGGCGGTTCAGCAGGTAATCTCGTTGAATGGTATGACTGGTATGTCTATGCAGCATTTACATTATATTTTGCGCCCCAGTTTTTTCCTGAAGGAGATGACACGGTCAAATTACTGCAAGCCGCTGCGGTATTTGCACTTGGGTTTCTCATGCGCCCAATCGGCGCATGGATCATGGGTATTTATGCCGACCGCAAAGGACGTAAATCAGGCCTAACATTATCTGTGTCTTTAATGTGTGTGGGGTCTTTAATTATTGCCTGCGCGCCCACCTATGCAAGTGTCGGCATGCTCGCACCTGCCCTATTGCTCTTTGCACGCTTATTACAAGGTTTAAGTGTTGGCGGTGAATATGGCTCTAGTGCCACTTACTTAACCGAAATGGCAGGTAAAAACCATCGCGGCTTTTTCTCTAGTTTCCAGTATGTGACCCTCATTTCAGGACAATTACTCGCTCTGTGCGTGTTGATTATCTTACAACGCAACATGACTGAAACCCAGTTGTCTGAATGGGGTTGGCGTATTCCATTCTTTATTGGTGCCGTTCTTGCAGTTGTGGTGTTCTGGATTCGTCGTGGTTTGGTTGAAACACAATCATCGAAAGATGCACAAGAACAAGCTAAAAATGGTGGCCCCAAATCAAGTGCTTTGGCATTGTTTACCAAATACCCACGACAAGCTTTTACAGTCATTATGCTGACTGCAGGTGGAACGCTGGCATTCAATACTTTCACCACCTATTTACAAAAATACTTGGTCAACACCTCTGGTTTTGAAAAAACTACAGCGACTGAAATTACCACAGCAGCCATCTTTATTTTTATGCTGTTACAACCCGTAGTTGGTGCACTATCCGATAAGATTGGTCGTAAACCCATTATGATTACTTTCGGTGTTTTAGGCGTACTGTTCACGATTCCAATCTTTAACGGCCTAGGCTCAACCAGTAGCCCAACCACTGCTTTTATGCTGTGTATGAGCGGTATGGTAATTGTGACAGGTTATACTGCCATTAATGCTGTCGTGAAAGCAGAGCTGTTTCCTGCGCACATTCGTGCACTAGGTGTTGCCCTGCCTTATGCCATTGCCAATACGGTTTTTGGTGGTACAGCAGAGTTAGTTGCTTTAAGTTTTAAAAATGCTGGGCATGAAAACTATTTCTTTTATTACATTACATTTATGATCGGATTATCCTTACTGACTTATATTTTCATGAAAGACACCAAAAAGCACAGCATGATTACCGATCACTAATCCTTTTGCTTGTTGCATATCTGAAAGATTAAAAGTCTAAATGCCTTCATTCCATGAAGGCATTTTTTATTTATCAGGGGAAAGTTTTACTCAAACTAGATCAATTGAAATATCGTGAATTAAACCTGTGTATGGCATACTAAGAACAAGAATAATGTTAGGAACTTTTTACATGAAAAATACGTATAAATTTTTAGGTTTAAGTTGTATTGTTTTAGCAGTATCTGCATGCCAAAGTACACCTCGCCAATACAATGGCAATGTTGGCTATCAAATTGAACAACAGTCTGGAACTAGTGCTACGCTTGCTTATACACTTGCAGCACGTAAAAATCAGCAGCTGGATGAAAACAAACTCCAACATGCATGCCAAAAGGTTTTAGGTTCACAGAAAAACTATAAATTGACGATTTTAAGTATCAATGAGATTCCAAATACTGCCGCAGATATGCCTCAATATGGTCGTCAAATTGGACAAACTCGCGCTACATTTGGTTTAAGTAACACACCGGACTTACACCAAGGTGAAAATTTTGCCACACGTGAAGCACTTGAAACACGACCGAGCACATTACATGTAGTACGCTATACCTGCTCATAAATCGCTTAGACTCATGAAAAGGGCTACTGCCCTTTTTGAGTTTCTAAAGTTCGATAAAAACTTACATTACGAAACTCAGGTGATTCATCTAAGTCTGGCCACGTTGTTGCACTGCGTTCATCCAACTTTATGTACTGCGGATGGCTGAAATTTTTAACACGACTATCTGCCACCCAAACCTCTGGTGCAAACTTTAAAAACTCATCTAAAAAGAAACGATTGCATTGGTCATATAAAACATCAGCAGCCAACAAAACATCAACTTGCTCTGCTTTGTAGAGATCAATTAAATATTCCAGCTCTACATTATTTAGTTCCGCATTGGCACGACAAGCATCTAAACTCACTTGGTCAATGTCACAGCAAATCACGCGCTTTGCACCCGCAATTTTGGCTGCAATCGCAACCACTCCTGAACCTGCACCGAAGTCCAACACCACTTTATCCTGAACATGATGTGGTTCAGCCAGTAACCACTGCGCCATTGCTAGACCTGAAGCCCAGCAAAAGATCCAATATGGCGTTTCATTCCAAATACGCCGAATGATTTCATCATCTAGTTTATCGGTTGGAAATACTGGAGGAATGAGCCACAGTGAAATGGGTGTTTCAGGAAGTTGCTGAGCTAAAAGCTCACAATTTGGAATCACCTCATGCAAGGCTTGAAGTAAATGATCTGGGGCTTTGGGGAATTGGAAAGTACAGCTCATAAGTCATTGAGTACTTTTATGCTTTTACTGCGGGGTCTTGCAGCTAAAGTTTGGATTGAGGAATTAGCCTTCGGCTAGACCTACTTTTGTTTTGGCAAAAGTAGGCAAAACCATAGTCATTCGCTGAACTCGTTAAATGCCACCATCTATTTAAAATAGTCGCAGAAACATTAAATAATAAAGTCTTAGCTCAAACAACAGCGAATGACGTTATCGTGTATCCAATACTCGCTTTGAGGAAGTATTAGACTACTTTAAATAATTAACCTAAAGCCTTCTCAGCCGCTTCAACCGTTTGACGAATCAATGTCGTAATGGTCATTGGGCCAACACCACCTGGAACTGGTGTGTACGCAGAAGCCACTTCTTCAATACCGACCAATTGAATGTCGCCTACACCACCACCATCACGTGGATGGAAACCTGCATCAACAACCACAGCGCCTTGTTTAATCCAATCTTTTTGGATCAATTCAGCCTTACCCACAGCACCCACGATAATATCCGCTTGCTTCACAAAGCTCGCCAAATCTTGAGTACGGCTATGGCAAATCGTCACAGTTGCATTGGCTTCAAGCAACATTGCCGCCATTGGTTTACCTAAAATTGCAGAACGACCTACAACAACCGCATGTTTACCCGCGATTTCAATGTTGTTTTCTTTCAGAATCGTCATAATACCTGCAGGCGTTGCAGAGCCATAAGCAGCCTCACCCATAGCCATACGACCAAAACCAAGACAGGTTACGCCATCCACATCTTTTGCAAGAGAGATTGCATCAAAACATGCACGCTCATCAATCTGTTCAGGCACTGGATGTTGCAGCAAAATACCATGTACATCAGGATTTGCATTCAACTTTTCAATTTCAGCTAACAATTGCTCAGTCGTGGTTTCTTTAGGTAATTCAACTTTAAGCGAGTCCATACCAACGCGGCGGCAAGCATTTCCTTTCATACGCACATAAGTTGCAGATGCACCATCGTCACCCACCAAAATTGTTGCAAGAATTGGGGTACGACCTGATTTTGCTTTTAGCGCTTCTACGCGAATTAACAAGTCAGCTTCAATTTGTTTTGCCAATGCACGACCATCTAAAACTAATGCCACGGCACATCTCCAAGTGTTGATATGAATCAATTTTGCACATAATACATGATTATTTTGAATATTTTTCGCGATATGCTGTTTTTATGCGCATACGAATGAAAGTCCTATTGTTTTTTTTTCAGAGCTTGCTAATATACGCATCAACAAGACGCGGCGGGGTGGCAGAGTGGTCATGCAGCGGACTGCAACTCCGTGGACGCCGGTTCGATTCCGACCTCCGCCTCCATCTTGTTAAAGCCCGAGTGGTGAAATCGGTAGACACAGGGGATTTAAAATCCCCCGCCCACAAAGCGTGCCAGTTCGAGTCTGGCCTCGGGCACCATCCTTATACTTTTAAGTATGGTGCATATAAAGAACCCAGCGTTAAGCTGGTTTTTTTATGCCTAGAAAAAATACAATACAAAAAAGAGAGCACAATGACCCTCTTAAAACAACATATTGCCATTCATGATTATAATGGTGGCAATAAATAATGTTGTAGATCTTGTTCTAATTTTTGTTGAAAATGTGCGGGTTCAATAATTTTGATATATGGAATCCAATAACGCACCAAAGGTAAAAGTTGCATTTCATGACAAATTTTACAGGCAATTAATAAGCTGCCCGTCGTATCCTCCAATATGATTTGTTGTTCAGGCAATAACAGACGTTGCTTAAAATACAAAGCAACCTCAGGTCGCACAGATATTTTCACGATTTGCTTGTGCTTACCAAACCAAATTCCCTCACTAAGTTCTAATTGCATCAACACTTCTGGATGATGTTGAAATAACTCATTTTCATGCAAAGTCGCTTGGTCTATTTTACTTAAACGGTATGCGCGTAATTCATCACCTACAGCAGCAGCTAAATACCAACTTCCCTGATGGTGAATTAAACGATATGGATCAACATGTCGCCAACGATCATTATAAAAAAAGCTGATTTTTTGACGATTATGAATAGCATCTGCGAAAACCTGAAAATGTTCAGAGAACTCTCGTGCATTTTCAAAACAATAACCCTTAGCTGAAAAAATTTGGCTAGAGCGTTCATCAAGTAAATGGCGAAGAAATGACATATCCAAAGATGGATACAGTTCGGTTATTCCTGAAAGTTGAGCAAAATTCTGAATATCTTGTAACTTAAAACGCCCAAGATAAAGAGGATCTAGAAAATACTTTTTGGTGCTTTCATCCTGTAGTAAAGGTAAATATGTATTGAGACGATCAAAATCTCGCTCTATCGTTCTCGTGCTGACCTGAAACTCATGTGCTAGTTCTGCAACCCCTAATTGATACCCAGTATTTAATTTAGTCAAAATATTCGCTAAACGCTCCGCAAGGCGTTCATGTGTTGAAGCTTTACGCTTCATATTGCCCTCGCTGCACAATCAATGTTGTGTATTTTTAGTTTAATAGCCACTCATCATATTCAACATAAAGAATTGAATAATATTGATTAAATAAAAATGATCAACTTTACAGCTATCTCATGTTTTTATCAGAATGATCACTTTTGTTTAAATTTCTTTTTTAAGTCCGACTGTTGATGAGCTAAGCGTTCGATATAACGCTCAAAATGAATTAAGGCTTTATACAGCTTGTGCAAGTCATTAGGCAAAACTCGATTATGAATCACAGATCTATGCAGACGTTTAAGCGCACGAAAACCTTGTGAATGTGTGTACGATGTCGATAAAATTTTCATGACCACCCTCTTCTCTGTTTTATTTTTCATTTAAAACCACGTAAATTTGTCAGGTTTAAATTTAGCTGCAAATTTACACCGCAGTTTTGACAGGTTGTGCCGTACAGTTATCATTTTTTAATATTTGGTAAATTATTTCATTTTTTCAATATATTATTTTGATTGTTTTGTAAAAATTTCGGCAAAAGAAAAGCCGACATGATGTCAGCTCTACTTTTTATTTTATATAAATATTACAGAACTTTTACAACAACTTTACCCACGTGCTCACCCGTATCCATACACGCATGCGCCGCTTGAATCTGATCGAACTCAAAAGTTTGATAAATCATCGGTAAGCACTCACCTCTAGCCCATAACGGTGCCACATGATCTTGTAAACCTTGTGCAATCTCAGCCTTCTCAGCCGTATTTCGTGCACGCATGGTTGAACCAGTGATCGTTAAGCGCTTCATCATAATTTGACCCAACTTAACCTCTTTGGCCTTTGCTCCACCCAAAAAGGCAATATAGACCAAACGCCCGTCACGACGGAGTAGATTTAGATTCTTTTCTAAATACGGGGCACCCACCATATCTAAAATAACATCAACTCCACCATTATCCGTTTTCTCATTAATCACGTGTTCAAAATCTTGCGTCTTATAATTGATGGCATCTGTCAAGTTCGCAATGGCTTGAACTTTTTCATCTGTGCCGACTGTGGCAAAGGTTTGAATACCCAATGACTTACACAACATAAGTGCTGTCGTACCAATACCACTACTTCCACCATGTACCAATACAATTTCGCCCGCTTTGGCTTTACCCATTTGAAATACATTCGCCCAAACTGTGAAAAAAGTCTCAGGAATAGCCGCAGCTTCAACAAAGCTTACATTTTCTGGAATATGTAAAGTTTGACTTTGTGGAACCACACAATACTCTGCATAACCACCACCATTAGTCAAACCACAAACCTTATCCCCGACTTTAAATTGTGTAACGTCTGTACCAACAGCAACAACTTCGCCTGCAACCTCAAGTCCTGGTACTTGTGTTACCCCAGGTGGCATCGGATATAAGCCCTGACGTTGTAGAATGTCTGGACGGTTAATACCAAATGCATGCACCTTCACCAAAACTTCATCAGCTTTTGCTTCTGGGATCGTCACTGTTTCATAAGCTAACTTATCCACACCGCCCGGCTCAGTAATAATGACCTGCTGCATTTTTGTTTGTGACATGATTATTCCCTATGCTTTGAATATTTTTCAAGTTTCATCGACGTATTTGATCATAGAAGTAAACTGAAATGAAGAACACCGTACTTATGTATAGTCTATTCACTATTTTTCGCTGTGATATTCCACGCTCAAATCAGAATCAAAGCAAAAAGATTTTCAGCCCATAAACAACAGCCTTTAAAACATCATCTAAACCATGTTTATTCAAAGTACAATGCTTATCAACCAAATAACTTGAGTTTTAAGATTGATCTGGCAGATGCACAAACCGCATTAGAAATTTACGGACGAGAGGCAAAAACAGCATAATCAGAGGAAATGCAATCAGCCAAGATAAACTCCAGCTTTTTAACCAAAGCTGAAATAAGCCATCCACCAAACCCTTATTCAACAATAAATTAAACGCAGAAATTGAGCCACTCATTAGCCCTGAAAGTAGTAACGGCATCAGCCAATTCAGATGTTTGATATGAATTTTTAGGCGCGTATTCAACATAAATGACCCAATTAAAAATTAACCTTGCTTCTGCGTTTTAACGGTTTGTTTTAACGCCTTCATAAATTGCCCGAACTGAGGCATGAAATCTTTAAATAATGGAAGCTCTTTATGCTCCAGCATCACTTCACTAAATAGCTTTAAGCCAACAGCAAATGATTTTGCAGCTTCATCATCAAGCATTTGACTGCTTTGAATCATCTCTAACACTTTAAAAATGTCGTCGTGGTTATAGCTGTTAAAACTTAAAATATCGGTGTAACTAGACGGGTTACCTTGCGCATCGGCAATATGTTTGAGTGTAACTTCATAACGATGTTGTTTCATTTTATTCTCCTAGAGACATGCAATATTCACTGCAGCCCGATCAACTTCCGCAGCAATCGCCCGAATTTGTTCAGGACTCAATTCGCTATGCTGAATCTTAAGCCGTAGAGAAGCTTTTAGATTTTCCATAGCACGTTTAATATCAAGATATTGCTCATTATTTTGAATTTGTTTACGGGTATCAAAACGCACCAAAATTTTCTCAATCCCCCCTTGCTCAGCCTCAAGATGTTGCAAACCCAAGGCCGTTATACAGTATTGCTTACGTTTATCCTCACCCAATTCAACGCGAACAAACTGTTGCTCTTCTAAATAGTTCAAAGTTGGATAGACGGTTCCTGCACTTGGACAATAGCCTCCTCCTACAATCTCACCGATGTCTTTAATAATGTCGTAACCATATTTGGGTGCCAACGAAATAAGATGCAGTGCTAAGAGCTTCATTTGTCCTGTTTCAAATAAACGTCGCTTACGTAAAACAGGAGATCCGTCCAATTCGACAATAGCTTCAGACTCAAGAGCATTCGACATACATAAGATACAACTTAAAATTATTAAGATATATCTTAATATGTTTTTAGATTATTTCAAGCACTAAATTTCAAACTAAAATCATCATTAAAAAGTGAAGAATTTGAATATCTAAGCGTTAAAACATAAATCAATACGTTCGATCTCATTGATGTAAACACCCAATATCGTTAAAATTTGCGTTATGTCTTTGCGCCTATACACTCAAGTAAACGCAGACCAATAGCTTAAAACTTAGAATTAATTACAATGACAGATCAACTCAGAAAAAAATTTGAAAACCTACAACTCAATGCTGGGCAAGGCAAGATCAGCGCATTTCTTTCTATGTCCTTAGGGTTTTTGGGTATTTTTGCTGCCTTATGTTTTTTGTTTCCTAGCGTCCTAACCACACCTGAACTACGCCCGCTTTATAGTAAACACTATGATGCTTTTTACTACGCCTTGCTGTTCGGTATTGTCATCAGTGCTGGTTTTGGTACTTATAGTGCAATCATTAAACAGAATAAATACGGTTTTTATGGTTTATGTATCACCATTTTGGCAGCTGTTTTAGGTTGTGGCTTAATCAAAGCACCGATATTACCTGCGCTACCGTTTTATGCAGGTTTTGATTATTTTGTTATTACTTTAATCATCCTTGCTTTGGTTTTTATCCCGCTTGAAGGATTCTTTGCAAAAAATACTGAACAGAAAATCCTGCGCGTCGGCTGGGTCACAGACATGAAATATTTCATGTTTAGCCATATTGGCATTCAGCTTTTTTCGTTTTTAACGGTTATGCCTATTCAGTATTGGATTACGCATATTCCCAATAACCCAATAGTGCCTTATGTACAAGCGCAGCCCATCTGGTTGCAGTTTATTGAGTTATTGATTGTGGTGGACTTCACCACCTACTGGTTGCACCGTGCGATGCATGAAGTGAATTTCTTATGGCGCTTTCATGCCATTCACCATTCAACCGAACAAATGGACTGGCTAGCCTCTTCACGCTTACACATCGTTGAAGTGTTAATGACTCGTTTTATCGCAACTTTACCAATTTTCTTGTTAGGCTTTCATACCTCTGCAGTATTTGCTTATTTGGTCTTTATTTCTTTCCATGCCATTTTTATTCACTCCAATGTACGTTTCCGCTTTCCCTATCTGCGCTGGTTAATCGCAACGCCTGAATTCCATCACTGGCATCATTCTTCTGAAAAGCCTGCGATTGATAAAAACTATGCTGCCTTTATCCCCCTCTATGATGTGATGTTTAAATCCATTTATATGCCCAATCATTTAGCCAGTGTATATGGCACAGTGGGTTATAAAATTCCAAACAGTTTTGTGAAGCAGTTTACATGGCCATTTAAACGCTATGTGAATAAGTTGAAGAAGCGATTAAACAAAAGCAATGAATCTCCCTAATAAAGCCAATTGATTGGTAATCTAACAATCCAAGCTTAGTTCATCCCATTCATAAGCCGTACCTAAAGAGAAGGCCGACACCATTACAGGTTTTCTCTTTTATTTTTAGTCTATCAATTCTAATTTAAACTATGCTCGCACTTTAAACGTTTTCACCATTCGATCACCTACACTATCCAAATAACACAACAGAACCACCTCACCTACTCCATTACAAGTACTGGCGTTTACCACATTAACCGCCCTAAGGGATATTGCATAACATTAAATGATTGTTAAAAAACCATTTTTTTATTTAGATCACCTTTAAACACGCAACATAATAATAAAAAACCCACCTTACGGTGGGTTCCTTTCAAATTAGCCAAATCTATTAAAGACGAACCAATTCAACAATTTTATCAGCCAGCTCTTCAACCGCATCTTGCGTAAATGCGACATCTGTACCGTCTACAAGGTCAGTCACCACAACCACACCTGTTTCACGTACTAGCGCAACCTGATCAGCAGTTAAACCTGCTTTCGCAATCGCAACCACACCTTGTTGAATTAACAAGTTTTCAAGTACTTGTGCATTTTCAAGTGCTTTCACAGATACAGTTACCGCAGCAGGTTTTTGACCTAAACGTGCAGCACGGTCTTCCGCTGTGACAGGGTTGCTATGAGCAGACCATTCCACAGACTCTTCCACCATACCCGCACCAATCGTCACGTTGTTTAAACGGTCGATGAAGATAAACGAACCTGTATAACGGCTGTCTTGGTAACAATCAAATACCACGGGCGCATCAAACTCAACGGTAACATTAGCAATAGCGTTCAGCTCAAGACTATCCACTTGCACCTTTTCCAATGTGTTGACATTGGTACGGTAGTTAATTGCGGTCACTTTTGCAGGAACAGTTTGCGTGCCTACTTTTAAGTTATACAGCTTACCAATCACCAGTGGTTGATCTGCCATCCAGACCACAGTAGCATTCACTGAACGTGAAATTTCTGGCGCCGTTTGATCTGCACGTACAAGTACGTTACCGCGTGAAATATCAATTTCGTCATTCAGCGTCAACGTCACCGCTTGACCTGCAACAGCACGCTCTAAGTTACCATCATAAGTAACAATTTCTTTGATCGTTGATGACTTACCCGATGGTAAAGCCACGATTTTGTCACCTACCGATACATCACCTAACGCAACCGTACCACAGAAACCACGGAAGTCGAGGTTTGGACGGTTTACATATTGCACAGGGAAACGGAAATCATTGGTCACTGAACTGCGGTTAATTTCTACCGACTCAAGTGTACCCATCAACGTTTCACCGGTGTACCACGGCGTATTTGGTGATTTATTGACAACGTTATCGCCATTCAATGCTGAAATAGGCGTAAAGATAATGTTGTTTGGCTTACGGTCACCGAGTTGTGCAACAAAGTTTGCATACTCTGTCTGAATTTCATTGAAGCGTGCTTCAGAAAATTCCACCAAATCCATTTTGTTAATCGCAACAATAATGTTCTTAATGCCAAGTAAGCTTGCAATATATGTATGACGACGTGTCTGAGTTTGTACACCATAACGCGCATCAATCAAGATAATCGCAAGATCACAGGTCGACGCACCCGTTGCCATGTTACGCGTATATTGCTCATGTCCCGGTGTGTCAGCAATGATGAACTTACGTTTTTCAGTTGAGAAATAACGATAAGCTACATCAATGGTAATACCCTGTTCACGCTCAGCTTGTAGACCATCTACAAGCAGTGCCAAGTCAGGAGCATCACCTGTCGTACCGACTTTTTTAGAGTCGCGAGTCACCGCTTGCAATTGATCTTCATAAATCAATTTTGAATCGTAAAGCAAACGACCAATTAAAGTTGACTTACCATCATCGACATTACCGCAAGTCAAAAAACGCAATAGGTCTTTATTTTCATGTTGTTTTAGATAGCCCAAGATATCTTGGCTAATCAGTTCTGATTGATGAGACATTGCTCAAAACTCCACATATTCTTTAGAAATCGGTTTTAATCTCTTTAATCCCTCTAAATCTCCCTTTGTTAAGGGAGACTTCCCCCTTTACAAAAGAAGGGCTTTTCTCCTCTCTTAGAAAAAGATGAGCAGCACTGCTGCGCAAGGGGAGAGATTTATCAACAGTTAGAAATAACCTTCTTGCTTTTTCTTTTCCATCGAGCCTGCTTCATCATGGTCAATCATACGACCTTGACGTTCAGAGCTGGTTGCAAGCAACATTTCTTGGATAATTTCAGGTAGGGTATTTGCCGTTGACTCAACTGCACCCGTAAGTGGGTAACAACCAAGTGTACGGAAACGTACCGATTTCATTTGTGGAACTTCGCCTTCTTTTAAAGGCATACGTTCATCATCAACCATAATCAGCGTGCCACTACGCTCAACCACAGGACGTTCTGCAGCTAAATAAAGTGGAACCAATGGAATACTTTCCAAGTAGATGTATTGCCAAATATCAAGCTCAGTCCAGTTTGATAATGGGAACACACGAATACTTTCACCTTTGTTCACTTTACCGTTGTAAAGATTCCAAAGTTCAGGACGCTGGTTTTTCGGATCCCAACGGTGTTTCGAGTCACGGAATGAATAGACACGTTCTTTAGCACGTGATTTTTCTTCGTCACGACGCGCACCACCAAAAGCTGCATCAAAACCGTATTTATCAAGTGCTTGTTTTAAGCCTTGAGTTTTCATGATGTCGGTATATTTTGAGCTACCATGGTCAAATGGGTTAATGCCCGCATCTTTCCCTTCTTTGTTTTGATGTACGATCAAATCAAAACCATGCGTTTTTGCCATGTTGTCGCGGAAAGCAATCATGTCTTTAAATTTCCAGCCTGTATCTACATGTAGAAGCGGAAATGGAAGTTTGGCAGGATAGAACGCTTTTAACGCCAAATGCAGCATCACTGCTGAATCCTTACCAATAGAATAGAGCATGACTGGGTTTTCAAACTCAGCAGCTACTTCGCGGATAATATGAATACTCTCAGCTTCAAGCTGTTTAAGATGAGTAAGTCTTTCCTCATTTAATGACATTGACAGCACCAACTCACAAAAATCGTGTACTTATTACACATTCAAAAATATATATTCATTATAAAGATTTAGTTATGCACGCTATTGCTTGTTTTATTATATTTATATGCAAAAAGCTCATATAAAACAAAATTGATAAGCCCTATTAGTTTTATTCAACAACTCCAACGCTCAAAATAAATGCAGATATTACATTAACTTCCCCTGTCATATTCAGTGTTTTAAGTACTTTTGTGATTGATATTTCATCTAAGCACTAGCTATGCCACCTGCACTAAAAACTCTACAGTAAATTTTTCATCTACTTATTTTATTCTATGTCTAGACCAAACCTCACAATAGCAACGATAAAAAGTAAATTAGACGCAGCTCAACTGGCTGGGTTCATATATCAACATAATAACCACATGCTGATACTACAAGAAGCACTCAATGAAGCAGGCTCGATCTTTCCCAGCTTTGTACAACATGAACATAGTACAGACCAAATTGGCATGCAATTTGGTCTACGACTTTCGCAGTATGACTGCAAAATTTTGAAGCTTGAATTTTTAATCGGTATTACACATAGAAACCAGGACCGCAGTTATGAAATCGGTATTGGGCATTTAAAAGGAGATGAACAAGCATTTAATCTTAATTACGCTTTTTATAATTATCCCAAAACTTTTTTCATGTTGAGTTGCCCACTCTATGCCACATCCGCCCAACTCCTGTATGAAATTGAACAGCAAATCTTCAATCAACCTAAACTCGATTTTTTAAATACTGCGATCAAAACCAATCCACTAGGTGAACAAGTCGTCTGGATGAAAGATTTTATCTTTCAGCAAGCATTAGACATGAAAGTTCGGATTCAAAAGGCTTTACACTGAATGCTGAAACCATCAAAAAACCCGCATTTCATTGAGAATGAGATGCGGGTTTTGTGTCTCAGTAAACTTAGTTTTTATGACGCATGTGTGGGAACAAAATCACATCACGAATACTCGCTGCATTAGCAAATAGCATCACCAAACGGTCAATACCAATACCCTCACCTGCTGTTGGAGGTAAGCCGTACTCAAGCGCCTCAACAAAGTCTGCATCATAGTGCATTGCTTCATCATCACCTGCGTCTTTTTCTGAAACCTGTGCTTGGAAACGTTCAGCTTGGTCAATCGGGTCATTCAATTCTGAGAAACCATTAGCAAGTTCACGACCACCAATAAAGAACTCAAAACGGTCCGTAATGTGTGGGTTGTGATCATTACGACGTGCCAATGGCGAAGTTTCAGCAGGATATTCTGTAATGAAAGTCGGCTGGCGTAACTGAGTTTCAACAGTTTCTTCAAATACGATAGTTTGCAGTTTGCCCAAACCAAAACCTGGTTTCACCTGTTCTTTCAGTTCTTCCTGCACAAATTTTGCTAAGAACTCACGGTCATTGACATTATCAGGCGTGAACTGTGGGTTGTGCGCAAGAATGGCATCAAACATCGAAATTTTCTTGAATGGACCTTTGAAGCTATACACTTCTTCACCATAAGGCACATCAGTTGAACCCAAAATGTCGAGCGCTAAGCGTTCAAGCATATTTTCAGTCAGTTCCATCAAGTCCTTATAATCTGCATAAGCTTGATAGAATTCAATCATGGTGAATTCTGGGTTATGACGTGTCGAGACACCTTCGTTACGGAAGTTACGGTTAATTTCAAACACACGCTCAAAACCACCGACCACTAAACGTTTTAAGTAAAGCTCAGGCGCAATACGTAAGAAAAGTGGCATATCCAAAGCATTGTGATGTGTTTCAAATGGACGCGCTGACGCTCCACCCGGAATCACATGCATCATCGGTGTTTCTACTTCCATGAAGCGCTGTTCAGTTAAGAATGCACGAATACCTGAAACTACTTTGGCACGGATTTCAAAAGTCTTACGTGTTTCTTCGTTCACAATCAGGTCAAGATAACGCTTACGATATTTGACTTCAGTGTCGTTTAGACCATGGAATTTATCTGGAAGTGGACGAAGTGACTTGGTTAAAAGCTCAAAATGTTCGATATGCACATAAAGGTCACCTTTACCTGAACGACCGATATAACCTTTCACCGCGATAATATCGCCAAGATCTAGGCTCTTAATGGTTTCTAAAGTTTCAGGTGCTAACTCTTTACGCGCCACGTATAACTGGATACGACCTGTCATATCTTGGATCACGATGAATGAACCGCGGTTCAACATCACACGACCCGCTACAGACACATAAACATGCTCGGCTGCTTCAATCTCTTCTTTGCTTTTGTCTGCAAATTGATCTTGTAAGTCTTGCGCATAATGTTCACGTTTAAACGTGTTTGGCCATGGGCTAGTGCCCGTTTGTTTGGCTTGATCTTCAATCTGCTTTAACTTGGCATGACGCTGTGCAATTAAATCGTTTTCGGAAATGGCTTGTTCAGAAGTCGATTGAGCGTTTTGTTGCGTCATCTCTGCCTCGTATATGTATTAAAAAACGGAAGTTGCATAGCATAGCAGAATTCTGGACGAATGAGCATCATCTAAAACCAAGCGATATATAAAAAAGTCTTTGTTCTGTTGATTTCAAACCTAAGAACTAACTGTCGATATACTCAGCTTTTTTCTTAGACCAAAAGCTAACTTCCTTTCAATATGAATCACTCTACAATGAATGTTATAAATCGTGGAAAAGTAAACTTTTCGCCACCAATAAAATAATTTAATTTTTGATTGAATGACAATATATGAGCAGATGCGAATCTAAAATTTTGTTTTTGCATGGATTAGACTCTTCCCGTGAGTCCACCAAATTCCATGCGATTGATGCAAAACAAAAGTTTTGTATCGACATTGATTATCGCTATCTGAACTTTTCTACTGTAGCCAGTTTTTATGACGATATTATTGAGAAAATAAAACCTGAAATTATTGTAGGGCATTGCATTGGGGCATATTGGGCGTTGAAAATGTCACTGACACATCAAATTCCATGTGTAATTGCCAATCCTCGTTTAGCACCAGATTTCCGTGATGATTATCCAAGTATTAATGATACAGACCTAGACCACAACGTTCCCCAAGTCGCCTACTTGGAGCTCGGCGATGAGCTGATTGATATGTATGCGGCACAGGAAATATTAGAAAATTATATGCTGATACAAGCCGTTGAAGGTGGACACCACCGATTACTGAAACCTGAAAATATCAATCAATTGATTGAACACCTAGAACAACAATATTTGTATAAATAAAAAGCCTTGGATCATCCAAGGCTTTTTTAACGCAATTATGCTGCTACAGATTCTGGCTTAGATTTGTCATCTAGTACAGACCAAATTTCTAAACCTAAGTCAGCATGCAAATCAGGTAAATCCAGAAAAATACTTGCACCCAATACTTCATGATGGCATTTTTTCACCAACTGCTTCACTGCTTTTAATGTCCCGCCTGTTGCTAGAACATCATCTACAATTATCACTTTTTGTGATGCTATATTCGCTGCCATTTCTAAGCGATCTAAACCATACTCCAAACTGTAGCCAACGCCTACAACTGGTGGTGGCAGTTTACCCGCCTTGCGTACTAACAACAAACCTTTGCCCAACCGTTGTGCAAGCAAGCTTGCAAGTACAAAACCACGCGCTTCTACAGCAACAAAACTGTCTACCTCAGCCAACTTCTCCGCAGGAATACTTGCAATCAGTGCATCTGTAAGTGGCTCAAGATTACTCATGAATAATGGCGTTAAATCGAAGAAACAAATACCTGGTTTTGGAAAATCTTGGACCGTACGAATGTGAGACCACAGTGTTGTAGACAAGTTGCTCATAGGAGATCAATGAAATTTGAAAAAGAATAGATGAATTTTACAGCAAATCTTGCAGAAAAACAGCCAAAAACTCCCGACATTCCAATACAGAAACTTAGTAAAGTTTTATAAGTCATTGTTTTTAATTATATCATTTATTTATTAAATATTAGGTATATATTTATCTAATCATAAAATAGCAATTTAAAGAAAGATATGCAGCCCGACTTTAGTCTAAGGCATGAATTTTACTGAGATAAAAACTTAAGCGAATACCCTCATTTAAGCAATTTTCATCTCTATATTCTGCATACGCTCAAAATACAATCTGGTTTTAAATGATACGTTTTGTCCTTAGCATCGCTTTTAGCTCAAACATTCAATCATTAAACTCCGATATTTACTTTACATTCGTAATAGAACTGCGTAAAAATTTAGATTACATGAGTATGCTACTAAAGTCAGATCAATAGCATTTTGCTTAATGGATTATTTTGCTGAACCCTTTCTTGTTCAGCGTTTTGGAGAGTCAAATGAAGAAGTATCAATGCATCGTTTGTGGATGGATTTATGACGAAGCAGAAGGTTGGCCGCAAGATGGCATCGTGGCGGGTACCAAATGGGACGATATCCCAGACGATTGGACTTGCCCAGATTGTGGTGTGTCAAAAATTGATTTTGAAATGGTTGAAATCTAATTTCTAATGTTAAAGACCATGCAGCATGGTCTTTTTTTACGTCCTTAAAATAATCTCTGGAGAACCTTATGCATCCCATCGTCATCATTGGCTCAGGTATGGCAGGCTATGCTGTAGCACGTGAATTTCGTAAGCTCAACCCTGAACAAGAACTGCTCATGCTCTGTGCAGATGATGCGACTAACTATGCCAAGCCAACCTTATCCAATGCCTTTGTGGCGAATAAAGCACCTGAACAAATTGCTTTGGGCGATGCTGAGAAAATGGCAGCTCAGCTCAAAATGCAAATTGCTACACACACTTGGGTCAAAGAAATTCATGCAGAACAACAACAGTTGACCTTAATCAAAGATGGTATTGAATCTACACAGCCTTACTCACAATTGGTTTTAGCGGTAGGTGCAAATCCAATTCGCCTTGCGATTGCCGGTGATGGCAGTGAAGATATTCAAGTAGTCAATAACTTAGATGACTACAAAACTTTCAGGGCTGAACTTGAAAAGCGTGCAGATAAGCGTGTCGTGATTTTAGGTGCAGGTCTGATTGGTTGTGAATTTGCCAACGACTTACAACATACAGGTCATCAGACCACAGTAATTGACTTAGCCAATCAACCATTGGGACGTCTCTTACCCGCACATGTTTCCAGTGCGTTTAAGGAAAACCTTGAAGCAACGGGTATACATTTTGTCCTTGGCACCACAGTTGAAAAAGTGTCTAAAATTGAAAATGGCGACTATGTTGTAACTTTAGCCAGCGGTCAGTCTTTAGTGGCAGATGTCGTGCTATCTGCTATTGGCTTACAACCGAGCATTTCCCTTGCAAAGGATGCCGATATCCAAACCAGTCGCGGAATCTTAACCAACGCACAACTTGAAACGAATCAACCTCATATTTATGCCGTAGGTGACTGTGCAGAAGTGAACGGGTTGCTACTGCCTTATGTTATGCCGATCATGCAGCAAGCTCGCGCACTTGCAAAAACCTTAAATGGTGAAAAAACTGCCGTACATTACCCTGCTATGCCTGTTGCAGTGAAAACCCCTGCTGCACCATTGACCGTTTTACCTGCACCAATTGGTGTTGACGTAAACTGGGAAACAGAAGAGTTAGACGATGGCATGATTGCCAAAGCCCTAGATAGTCAAGGTACACTTCGTGGATTCGTACTACTGGGTGCGACGGCTGGAAAACAACGTTTAGCATTGACAAAACTGGTTCCAGACTTGATTCCTGCACAGGTTTAAGGTTTAAATAAAAGGACATTTATAACAATAAATGTCCTTTATGTGAGGATGACAACAATGAATAGCGCACTCCAATATAATCTTTCCCCCTATACCTCCTTCATGCGCGAAACCAAAGTCGACTTAGGTAATGGCATTGAACTCCATGTTGAAATCGGTGGTGAAGATCATCATCCCACCATTGTTTTAATTATGGGTTTGGGAGCGCAACTGCTATTTTGGCCTGACTTTTTTTGTAAATCACTGATTGACCAAGGTTTTCGTATTATTCGCTTTGACAACCGTGATATTGGCTTATCTTCAAAAATTAAACATCAAGGGCCACGTTTAAACACACTTAAACTGATGGGACGCTTTGCTTTAGGTTTAGATAACCGTGGTGCACCCTATGACTTATACGACATGGCAGATGATGTTTCTTTGCTTCTAGACCGTTTAGGTTTGGATGAAAGTTATGTGATTGGTGCATCCATGGGCGGGATGATTGGGCAAATTCTTGCAGCACGTCATCCGCAAAAAGTAAAAAAATTGGGGCTGATGTTCACCAGCAACAATCAACCTCTACTTCCTCCGCCTTTCCCAAAACAACTCTTTAGTCTCATCGGCAGACCTGAATCAACCGATGAAGAAGGAATTGTCAGCCACTCTTTAAAAGTGTTTAAGATCATAGGCTCACCAGGTTATCACAACCAAATAGAAGCAATTCAGACATCTCGCAAATTATATCGTCGAAGTTATTACCCAGCGGGTGTACTTCAACAGTTTTTAGCAATATTATGTACAGGTTCTTTATTGCAACTGGACAAACAGATCCAACAACCAACCCTTGTAGTGCATGGTTCTCGGGATCGTTTACTTCCGCCTAGCCACGGAAAAGCCGTTGCAAAGGCAATTGTGGGTGCTAAATTTGAATTAATTGATGGAATGGGGCATGATATCCCACCGCACTTCATTCCAAATCTTAGCGAATTATTTGCACAACATTTTAAATCATAATCATTAGGACACTATGGCTGCATTACCATCCTTAAGACAGCTGTCATATCTCGTTACACTGTCAGAAACGCTGCATTTTACTGAAGCTGCACGCCGTTCATTTGTAACCCAATCGACTTTGTCGGGTGGGATTATGGAGCTTGAACGCCTACTCGGTGGCGTACTTGTAGAGCGTGATCGTCAAAATGTGCGCTTAACGCCCCTAGGTGAGCAGGTTGTTGCACGTGCTCGTGTTCTACTCGCAGATGCTCAAGACCTGATGCGTTTAAGCCGAGAAATGAGCGAGCCGCTCACTGGTGATTTACATTTAGGTGTTATTCCAACCATTGCTCCGTTTATTTTGGCGCAATTGTTAGATGAAGTGCATAAGCAACTGCCTAAAATTCAATTACATTTGCACGAAGCACAAAGTGAGAAAATTGTAGAAAAACTCGAACATGGCAATTTAGACATGATCGTTTTGGCTCTACCTTTTGATACACGTGGCCTCAAAGTTGCTGAAGTTGCAAAAGAAAGCCTATTCTTAGTGTGCAATAAAGCAGATATTCCAAGTAGCCAAGCGAACAATTTAGATGACTTAGATTTATCGCGTTTAATGTTACTGGAAGAAGGTCATTGTCTGCGCGATCATACGCTCAGCGCCTGCCCGATTGGTGAACGTAAAAATGACCATCGCTTAAAAGCAAGCTCTTTACCGACATTGGTTGAAATGGTATCGGCTAATCTTGGTTTTACTTTATTGCCAGAAATTGCAGTACGTACCAATATGATCAAAGCCAACCCAGACTTACTGGTTAAGCAAATTGAAGCCGCACCAAGCCGTACTTTGGCTTTGGTAACACGTAAAAGCACCCCGTTACAAAGCGAATTTGATGTGTTATTACAAATTCTGCAAAAAATTACTCAAGATCTGCACTAACCTTATTTTAGTGCATAAAAAAGGAGTCAAACATGACTCCTTTTTTTGTGCCTGAATCTTTTACAGATTCAGGCACAATCCCTAAAATTATTTAATCACATCGAGTAAATAACGCTGTGCATTATGCTCGGTTTCACCCTCCGCAGGCGTCGCACGTATCCATGTTCCGTCACCCTGTAATAACCACGCTTGTTGGTTATCTTGTAAATAAGTTAACAAACCCTGCTGATAAATACGTTTTTTCAAAGCAGGATCTTCAATTGGGAAACATGCCTCAACACGATTAAACAAATTTCGATCCATCCAGTCGGCACTCGACCCATAAATACGCGCATCGCCATTATTACTAAAGTAGAAAACGCGCGTATGTTCTAGGAAACGTCCCACGATTGAACGTACACGAATATTTTCTGAAAGTCCTGGCAAACCCGGACGTAGACAGCAAATAGAACGAATAATGAGATCAATTTGCACACCTGCCTGCGATGCCTCATACAGTTTATTGATCAGTTGCACCTCGGTCAGCGCATTCACTTTCACAATAATTTGTGCTTTCTTGCCTGCTTTGGCATTGGCAATTTCATCATCAATAAAGTTGATCAGTTGAGCATGCAGCGTAAAAGGTGCATGAAGTAGCTTTTTCAGCTTCGCCATTTTCCCCATACCTGTTAACTCTTGGAAAATACGGTGTACATCTTCACACAACTCTTTATCGGTGGTGAGCAAGCCATAATCGGTATAAATTCGCGCATTACCCGCATGGTAGTTACCCGTTCCCAAGTGCACATAACGAACAAGTTTATTATTTTCACGGCGTACCACAAGAATCATTTTGGCATGGGTTTTATAGCCCACAATGCCGTAAACAACTACTGCACCCGCTTCTTGTAACACATTCGCAACTTCAATATTTGACTCTTCATCAAAACGCGCACGTAGCTCAATCACTGCGGTAACTTCTTTCCCATTACGCGCCGCTTCTGCTAGGACTTGTACAATTTCAGAGTCTGCACCACTGCGGTAGAGGGTTTGTTTAATCGCCAACACTTGTGGATCACGAGCCGCCTCACGCAATAAGTTAATCACAGGTGCGAAAGACTCAAACGGATGATGTAGTAAAATGTCCTGTTTCTGCATGGCAGAAAACATACTTTCCGACTTTTTCAATACTTTAGGAATAACTGGAATATGCGCATCATAACGTAGATGCGGACGTTTAAAATTGGACAATAGACGTGCTAAATTTACAGGCCCTTCAACTTTGTATAACTGCTCCTCATGTAAATCAAATTCATCAAGCAAGTAGTTATAAATATGCGCTGGACAGTTTTGTGTCACTTCTAGACGTACTGCACGACCAAAACGACGTGAGCTCAACTCGCCTTTCAGTGCCTTGGCTAAGTCTTCCACATCTTCATTGAGCGCCAAGTCGGCATTCCGTGTTACACGGAACTGATAACAGCCTGTCGCAGTCATACCTGGGAACAAATCAGATACATGCTCATGAATAATCGCTGAAAGCATCACATGGTGTTCTTTTCCACCTGTGAGTTCATCAGGTAAACGCACCACACGTGGCAAAGAACGTGGAGCAGGAACAACGGCCAAATCAATCTGACGACCAAATGCGTCTTTGCCTTCCAAAGTCACAATAAAGTTGAGGCTTTTATTGACTAAACGCGGGAACGGGTGCGCAGGGTCTAAGCTAATCGGAGTTAAAACAGGTGCGACCTGTTCCTGAAAATATTTTTTCACCCATGACGACTGTGCAGGCGTCAATTCCCCACGGCGTAGGAAGCAAATGTCTTCTTCACGCAGTTTTGGCAAAATTTCTTCATTCAGAATGCGGTACTGACGTTCTATCGCTGCATGTGCAGTCTGCGAAATTTGGTCGAGTACTTGACGAGGGGTTAAACCATCAGGGCTACGGCTTTCATTGCCTAAACTCAGTTGCTCTAAAACCCCTGCAACACGAATTTCAAAGAACTCATCTAAATTGCGTGAAAAAATCAGTAAAAAATTCATCCGTTCTAAAAGCGGATGTAAAGGGTCTACAGCTTGTTCCAAAACCCGTAAATGGAAATCTAATATTGATAACTCACGGTTAATATAGCGGTCGTTATATGCATATTCAGGTTGTAATATAGGAGATGTGCTTGCTGCCGTATTCATAGCTAACCTTTGATTATTTGAATGCGTTTTATCATGATAAGTATGCTTCAATTTTGTGACAATTTCATAAAAAAAGCCCATTAATTTGGGCTTTTTCACAACAAAGTAATTATGGGATATCGCTATAACGCATGTACTTTCGGATCATGCGCTCGCGGTTTTGTAACTTACGGTCATTTTGATGATCTTGGTAATATTTTGGATTAGGTAAAATGGCCGCTAAAAAGACTGCTTGCTCACGACTTAGACTACGGGAGCTTTTACCAAAGTAATGTTGGGTTGCCGCTTCAATGCCATAAATATTATCGCCAAACTCTACCGAGTTCAGATATACCTCTAAGATGCGTTCTTTACTCCACATCCGCTCCATCATCCAAGTTGCAACAGCTTCTTGACCTTTACGAATAAATGAACGTTTGTTATATAAAAATAAGTTTTTTGCCAACTGCTGCGAAATAGTTGAACCACCTGCAACTACCTTGCCCGTGTCATTATTACGTTCGAGCGCTGCTTGAATCCCGTCCCAGTCAAAACCATGATGTTGCATAAATTTGCCATCTTCAGCCGCAACAATGGCCTTTTTCATGTATTCACTGATCTCATCATAATCACGCCATTCGTGTTGAATCGGTTTAGACGGCTCAGACCAATAATCAATCCGCATAAACATCGTGGTTTCCACTGGCTTGTAACGCCACCACGCAAGGCTTGCAAAAATCCACAACTGTACCAAAAGCACGAAGCTGATAACGACTAACAAACTACGAACAATAAAAACTTTCATGCCAGTGGCTTACTCCAAAAATCATTTTTATTCATGCTAAGCTTGGGCAATATAGCAAAATTTTAGCAAGAATAGCATGACCGAGCTTACACCTCCTCAAATCAAAACAAAATTCGACGTACATTTATGGTGGATTACCGCCCTCATTATTACCATCAATGTTGGATTGTTTTTTTGGCAAGTCCTACATGGCATGGATGTCAGTAATCCAAGCACGGCTGATGCCATCCGCTGGGGAGCAGACTATGCACCGCTCACCTTCTTGGCTGAACCGATACGCTTATTGAGCAGTATGTTCTTTCATTTTGGTTTGGTTCACCTGATGTTGAACATGTGGGCACTGTATATTTTTGGTAGTGTGCTGGAGCAAATGTTTGGACGTGTCTATTTTCTTGCACTATATGCCCTTGCTGGTCTCATGGGGAGCTTGCTCAGTGGTTATCTCGCCATTCAAGACAGTTATGAACTGCTCCGTATTGGCGTAGCAAATCCAGAGTTGTTACCACGAGTAGGTGCAGGGGCTTCAGGTGCTGTCATGGGACTGGGTTCAGCACTGACGGTTCTATCCCTACTACCGATGCTCCCACAGCAACGTTTTATTTTAGATAAAAAGACTTTACTGATCGTGATGGGAATCAACTTAGCCATGGGCTTTATGATTTCAGGGATTAATAATGCCGCACATATTGGCGGCATGTTGATGGGTGCTGTTTTGGCGGCACTTTGGTATCTCTCCCAAAAAAACCAACAGCGTTGGATTATGCCACTGAGCCTTGTTTTGGCGGCCTGTGGCTCGTATTGGTTTTACTTACACTGCCAAAACCTGGTAACCCACATTCAGCCCCTATGGTCTGAAGTATTAATGATGATGCGCCAACAGCTCAATTTCTAAGATTTAACTCTTCACGCATTAAGAGATCAATCACGATTGATTGATCTCTCTCAAACTTTGTAAGGGTGGAATATCACTGAGATAACTCAAGCGATAACGCCCAATCAATGTACAAAGTACAGTCATAAAGAGCGGTAAAATGAGCCAGATTTCCCAGTGTGGCTGAATGGCTAAGCCCATGCGATAACATGCGACCGCACTTATCGCTTCAGCAAACAAACAAGAAACTACACCCGCCATAAAACCAATAAAGCCAATTTCTAAGCTAAGCATAGTTTTAAGTTTTTGCTTGGAACCCCCAAATGAGCGCAACAATGCGACTTCACGTTTACGCTCATCCATAAGTAAGTTCAGGCAAGCAATTAAAACCAAAATGCCCGAAATGCTCACTAAAACTGCAAGGATCGTGACAATCTGTACCAGTACCGTCACGATGCGCTTAATTTCATCTAAAATTAAACTGACATCAATAAAGACGGTATTGGAAAATTGTTGAATGATACTGACCAATTTCGCTTTGTCTGACTCAGGCACATAGAAACTGCCCAAATAACTGCCCGCATTTTCATCCATAGTTTGGGGCGCAAAAATAAAGAAGAAGTTTGGGCTAAAACTTTCCCATTCCACGGTTCTTAAATTTGCCACTTTGGCATGAATAACCCCCTCTGGTAAGCTAAAGGTCAGTTGATCCCCCACTTTTATCCCAAGCTCTGTTGCGGTATTGGCTTCCACCGAAACTTGCCCTTTTGCTGTCAGTTTTGATACTCCAGAGACAATCACATTGTCTTTAGGATAACGGTCTGCTTGGGTTAAATTTAACTCGCGACGTAAGGAATTATTTTGCTTCACCAAATCCGCAGCAAAAGGCTGTCCATTTTTGGCAATCAGCCTGCCCCGAATATTGGGATAGAGCGGCGTACTATTCCAATGGTTTTGTTCAATTTTCGCTTTTAACTCAGGCATGTCAAAAGGCGGTAAACCATATACAAACTGATTCGGCGTTCCTATAGGAATTTGCTGTTGCCAACGTTCTAACAAATCGGTTCGTAATACGGCTAAGACCGTAATTAAACTGAGCCCCAAAGCCAAAGCGGTAATCTGAAACGCAGTTTGGTAAGGTGTACGGACATAGGCAGAAACCGCATTTTTCAAGCCGCGCAGGAACTTCAAACTCAGCCAGACCACAACGTATAACACTGCACACAGAATAATAATTGCCCCAATCACCATGGCTGTCAGTACCATGTTTTCAGTCAGAACAATGCTAAATAATACCAGACTTGCCGTGCCTGCAAGTAACATCCAAAACATAGACGAAACTGATTTTTCTTGACTGCGAATGACACGGATCGGTGGAGTATTTAACAGTTCCCAAAAACTAGGTAAGACAAAACCCAGTAGTACTACGGCACTGGTCAACATGGCAATCGGAATCGGCCCGAGCAGCATATCCCACGCCGAAAACGCAATACTTAAGTGTGGTATCAGTTGTAACATCAACTGTAACAAGCCATAACCTAGCCCGACACCCACGGCACTCCCGACCAGCATGGCAAGCAAGAACACCACACCCAACAAGCTAAGATAAGCCCAAAGAATTTGTGACTTCGCAGCCCCCATACAACGTAATAGCGCAATGTGATCTTGGTTTTGTTGTACAAAGCGTTGGCTGGTCAAAGCAATCGCAATTCCACACAGTAAAATCGTTAAGATATTCGCCAACTGCAAAAATGTGTCCAAATTTTCAATCGGTTTCATTAAACGGGTATTACCCTCACTGGCATTGCGTAAGCGTAAGCTGTTTTGTGTTTCTTTCGCATTAGGACTTTGATTTGTCGCACTGACATCTTCAGACGCTACATTTTGCTGCTTAAAATTTGCTTCAAACTGCTGGGTATCTTGTGTTGCACCTGCCATCAGTAAACGATATTCAATGCGACTACCGACTTGTATAGCATTGGTCTTGGCAATATCCGCTTGTGAAATAATCACCGTTGGCGAGAAACCGGAAAAACCTAACTCCTGATTGGAGTCATGCTCAATCAAGCCTGTAATCTTAAACACACCATCTGCAATATTGAGTTGATCACCCAATTTGACTTGTAGCAAATCCATAGCACGCCGGCTCAACCACACTTCACCCGAGGCAATGTGCTTCGCAATTGGCTGAATGCGTAACTCTCCACGTAGAGGAAAAGCTTGATCAATCGCTTTGACATTGACCATAACAAACTGATCATTGGTATATGCCATCGAACTAAAGACAGTGACTTCGGATTGTTTTAAATCAAGCGCTGTCGCTTGTGCTTTCCATTTCGGATCGAGCTTTTCGCTGTCCGTTAGAACCAAATCCCCTGCTAACATCTCAGCGGCTTGCAACGCTACGGCGTTCTGAATTTGTTCATTACTAAACTTTAGTGCAGTCGTGGCGCTGATCGCGAGAATCAACGCAATAATCAATAAATACACACCACTACTTTTAAAACTTTGCTTCAGTAAGGGTTGAAATAAAGAATTCATTTTATCCTCCCGTTCGAGGATGTTCGATCAACTGCCCATCGAGTAATTCAAAATGCCGTTGGCACTGCTCCGCAAGCGTATGATCATGCGTTACTAAAATCAGGGTCGTACCCAACTCACGGTTCAATTGAAACAATAGTTGCTCAATTTCTCGCGCAGTTTGACTGTCCAAATTTCCTGTTGGTTCATCGGCAAAAATAATTTTTGGTTCAGCAATCAGCGCACGGGCAATCGCAACCCGCTGCTGCTCCCCACCCGAAAGTACCTTCGGTGTTTGGCTGGCCTGTCGCTCTAAGCCAACTTTTTGCAATAAACTCAAAGCACGACGTTCAGCTTCGACAAAGTTAAATGAACGATGAAGCCGTAGCGGGAGCATCACATTTTCAACCGCGGTCAGATGAGGTAGAAGTTGAAAGGACTGAAACACAAAACCAATATGCTTTAGGCGAACTTCTGCGCGCTGCTCTTCATTGAGTTTGGAAATACTTTCACCACAAACACTTAACTCACCACTGCTGGCCTGATCCAAAGTCGCCAATATACCAAGCAGTGTGGACTTTCCTGAACCTGAACGCCCTGTAATGGCCACTTGTTCACCTGCTGTGATACTCAGATTCAAATCTGAAAAAATAGTGAGTTCTTTTTGTGGAAGTTTAATCTTTTGTGTCAGTTGCTGGGCAGAAATAATCACTTGTGGCATGATGTTTACATTACTTTGAACTTGGGTCATAACATCCCTATATGCAAATATTCGTGCAAAATCGCAAATTTAAAAAACGCATAAATTCATACTTGGTTTTGATTGCACTGTGCATGAGCCCCACTTGGGTTTTTGCAAAAACCGTGATGGTTTTAGGAGATAGCATTAGTGCAGGTTATGGCATAGAACCACAGCAAGCATGGGTAAATTTACTGCAAAAACGGTTAAACCAACAGTATCCGAAACAACACAAAGTGGTCAATGCCAGTGTGAGTGGTGAAACCACCAGTGGTGCTTTAGCTCGTTTACCCAAACTGTTGCAAACGCATAAGCCGAATGTTGTGGTGATTGAGCTTGGCGGGAATGATGGACTGCGTGGTCAGCCCCCTCAAATGATTCAAAAAAATTTAGCGCAATTGATCCAACAGAGTCAAAAAGCCCATGCCACCGTGGTTGTTTTGGGAATGAAAATACCGCCAAACTATGGCACCGCCTATAGCAAGGCTTTTGAAAATAATTACAAAGTGGTCAGTCAACAATACAAAGTGAAATTACTGCCCTTTTTCTTAGAAGGTGTCGCTGGAAATAAAAGCCTGATGCAAAAAGATTTGGTCCACCCAAATGCCAAAGCACAGCCTATTTTATTAAATTTAGCTTATCCCTATATAAAAGGCGCTTTATAAAGCGCCTTTTAATCTGACCTTCTTCACTGATCAGAAGTCAAAAAAAACCACTTCACCACTTTCAAGTGAATACTCAGCACCAACCACTTGTAACTTGCCTTTGGCAATCAAACTCTCAAGCACAGCTGAACCATGACGTAACTGATTTACAGAGGCAAATACATTTGAACGCACCGCATGTTTAGACAGTTTGCATAAGTCATGTTTCAATTCGGTTTGCATCAAAGTTTCAACCGAAGGGCGTACACGGTTTACAATCGACATCAGGTTTGCAGAAGGTGGGCTATCTGGGTTCATCAAAGTATCAATCGTAGCTTGAATCGCACCACAGTGACTATGACCAAGTACCACAACCACCGCACAGTCATAACGTTCGGCAGCAAACTCCACGCTGCCAACTTGTGATGGTGCAACCACGTTGCCTGCAACACGAATCACAAAAAGATCACCCAAACCTTGGTCAAACACCATTTCAGCAGGTACGCGTGAATCAGAGCAACCCAGCACAATGGCAAATGGATTTTGATCTTCAGCCATTTCTGCCCGTTCATGGTGAGACAGTTGTTTATGGTGGGTTGTCTCACCCGCTACAAAACGTTGGTTACCCTGTTTAAGACGGCTTAAAGCTTCTTGAGCTGTTAGCATTCCTTTTTCCCACCCGATTGTTGTTAAGTCGCAATAGTTTAATCTTAGAGAAATTGATTGTCACTTGCAAAAAACATAGCTGCATATTTTTTTAATTTTTCTTGAATTTGCATTTTAGCTCAGCAGAATAGATATCCAGTTCACACTTTATCTAAATGCGGTATATCCTTTCAAACAAATAATTAATGACATTTGCATAAAAGCGATTAGAATCAAACAGACCCTTAAATAAAAATAAAAACTATTCAAAATCAGAGCATTTTTATCTTATTCGGTCAGTTTTTTCATTCATCTCCGTTTAAGGATGAACCATGATGATGCGCTCAAACCCCCTCTTAAAATACTGTTTAAAAGTCAGCATACTGACGTGGGCATTGTCTTTTTCTTTCGCCAGTCATGCGGTGGAAAATACCATCATCAAAGACAAACTCAGTTTACAAAGCTACCTCGTTCAAGAGCGTGTTACTGCTGGCTTAAAATCCAAAACCCTTAAAGTCGATGATATTGTCTGGGCATATAATGAAGGCGGAGCAGCCGATAAACCAACGATTTTACTGATTCATGGTTTTGCTGGAAATCGGGACAATTGGAATCGTGTAGCACAGTTTCTAACGCCTTATTATCATGTAATTATTCCCGACCTTCCAACCAACGGCGATACCAAAGTCCCAGATGATTTTGATATTTCTATGCCGAATGTAACTGAGCGCTTACGCCGTTTTGTTGAAGCCATTCATATACAAGATAAGCTGAATGTTGCAGGACATTCCATCGGTGGTTCAATTGCAACGCTATATGCTGCGCAATATCCTTTTGACACGCAAAGTTTATTTTTATTGAACAGCGCAGGGATTTATAAAAATGCTAACACCAACTATGCCAAAGACCCGCAATATTTAAAGCACTTGATTGTGAGTAAACCGGGCGATTTAGATGATGTGATGCAACGTGTCATGCAAACCCCAATCAAAATGCCCTATTATTTAAAACGCGCCCAAGAAAAACAGTTAATTACTCAAGCTGAGAAAAACAGCAAAGTCATTGATCAATTGGTGACCTTAAACCGCATTTATACGACCGACTCTTTTGCCCGAGTAACCCGTAACATTGAAGCGCCCACCCTCATTTTGTGGGGTAAGCAGGACAAAATTATTAATGTCGAAGTGGCGAATGAACTCAAATCCTTATTGAAACGTGCTGAAGCTCCTGTCATCCTTAACAATGTTGGTCATATGCCACTTTTGGAAGCAGAACAGGCCGTTGCACAGCACTACCTACCTTTTCTTGCAAAAACCCAAAAGTTAAAAAACCCATTGGCTGATAAACTGATTCCACTAAATTAATTTTGTTGAGTACGTATGCAGAAACACCCGATGATTGAGCAGCTCATTGAAGCTCATCTTAATTTTTTAGATCATGAGTTTTCGCAAGCAAGTACCGTACAAAATGAATTCACCCTCTTTTATCACTGGTTTAGAAAACAAACTTTGCAGCAACTGTGGAGCTTTGAAGACATCAATGCGCTGTTGCAAAAACAAATCCTAGCCACACCTGCAACAGAACATCTGATTTCACAAATTGCAGAGCACATCAAATTTGCTTTGATTCACCCCATCAATGAATCAACAAAAATTGCCGATGTGATTCCAGTACTCACCATCGACAAAATTGCGCAGTATGTCGCGAGTAAAAGTGGGCATCGTCAACGCCTGATTAAAACTGTGGTAAATAACCCAGCTTTTTCAGCCATGATTACTCAGCTCATTCAGCACTCAATTCAAGACTATTTAAACAACTCCGTCATGACCAAACGTGTGCCGGGTGTCTCTAGTTTTATGAAAATGGGCAAGTCGGTACTTGAAACCGTCACGGACTCAAACCTAAATGACACCATCGGTCATTATTTGCAAAAGAACATCTTAAAACTCAGTCAAATGAGCGAACAAGTGTTAAATCAAAATTTTAATGATGAAAAGCTGTATCATTTTCAAGCCAATCTTTGGCATAAAATCAAAGACATGCCTTTATCAATTTTAAAAAATTATGTAGAAGTGCAAGACTTGCCTCAAACCGTCGCTATGGGTCACGAAATTTGGGAACATATACGTCAAACTAACTATCTGCAGCAACAGGTACATGATAGTGTTTATGCTTGGTACATTCGCAACCAAGAACGTCCTTTTGATTTACTCCTACGTGACTTAAATATCGACGAAGCTTTAATTCAAAATGAACTTCAAGATTTATTGAATCCTATTATTCAAGAGCTCATCCAATCACATTACTTGCGTGATCGAGCACGTTATTATTTAGAACAGTTTTATTATTCTGACCAAGCACAAGCGATTCTAAAACGATAAAAAAAGCCGCGTTATGCGGCTTTTTTCTTTCATAATTTAGAATGCATACTTCAAGCTCGCATAATAAGCTCGACCTGGTTCGTTGTAGGTTTGACTTGTCGACTCACTGTCTCTCAATTTCTGCTCATCAAAAATGTTACTAATTCCGACACGTGTACTTAAATTTTTACTAAATTTATAACCCAAATTGATACCAGCTATACCATAACTTTTTACAACGCTTGGTTTAAGCGCATCATTTGCCCCACCTGAACCAACCCCAGCTTCAATACGATTTTGAGCATATTGACGTGACTTCTGACGACCATATTGGGTATAAATAAAGTTTACATCCAGTTGGTCAGTAATATCATAATCGAAGATTGAATTGATCGTATAATTCGGCACTAAAGAAAGTGGATTGCCTGTAGACTTATCTTCCGAGTCCATCATATAAGTGAAGTTATTGGTCCAGCTTATTCCATCCCATTCCATTCCAATACTACCTTCAAAACCTTGGATTAAGGCTTCAGGTATATTTTCCCAACGTAAGACATTCCAATTCACTCCAGACGTTGTTGTAGCTGTAGCTAGAACTTCATCACCTGCTGCAATCTTGTCTTTATAATCGTTTCGGAACCAAGCCAAACTTGCATTTAAATTATCTTTTGCAAACTGTATTCCTAACTCTTTATTTACAGAAGTTTCGGGTTTTAAATCGGCATTCCCTTGAAGTAAACAACGGTTTTGAATCGTTGCAGGACACCCATTACCATTTGTTGATAACAAGTATCCTTCTGAGTTCTGATACATATTCGGCGCTTTATACGCTCTTGCTATACCACCTTTTAAAGTGAAATAGTCTCCAAGTTTTTGAGTAATATTTAGACTTGGACTCCAATTCGATCCCGATTTATCATGATCATCAAACCGAACACCCAAAACTAAATCTGTGCTATCTGTAACTTTAAAATTATCTTCCAAGTACACAGAAGCGATACGTGAACTCATATTGCTACGGTCTTTTGGAGCTATCGCATCTAGGCCTGACGCACTTCCAGTTGATCCAACCGTTGTGTTTGCTTCATCTTTAAAATCATCTTCAATCCATTCAGCACCTACAGTGATATTTTGGGGAACATAAAATTCCAGAGGAATATTCACCTCACCGTTTAAACGGAAAGTATTTAGTGTTGATGTTGATTTATCAGTTGCGGTATTAATACGACCCTCTGTACTCCCTCCAAGGCCTTCTAATAAGCGTTTATTTTTAGTTTTATCATATTGAATTATAAATTTATTATTCCCCCAATCCCACTCGCCATCATGCATTAATGAATAGCTATCACGATACATTGTATTCGTTTCACTACCGTATAGAGCTGAAAGAATGGCATTGGCTTCCGCATCCGCATTCAGTTGTGAATCCCCTGAATAAAGATTACCTTGACGACTCGAAGATGCATCAAATGTTAGTGTTTGACCATCAACAATTTGCCAAGCTAGGCGTGCTGAAACATCTTCATTCTTAACACCTTCTCGACCTGCTGCTGTACTATTGATTGACTTATTAATGTCAATCGCATCAGGCTGTGTCTTATTAAAGTTACCGTATAAGCGATAAGACAAGACATCCTTAATAATTGGTCCACTAAGATTTATACTGACACGCCCCGACTCTCCTTCTTTCGAGTCCTCTGGCTGATTCGCATAAAGTTCAACCGAACCATGAACTTCGTTTGTGACCTTTTTAGTTTTAATATTAACAACACCACCCATGGCACCTGAGCCATAACGAGCAGCCGCTGGACCACGTAATACTTCAATAGATTCAATCGCATCTGCAGGCACCCAGTTTGAGTCACCGCGGGTATCACGTTCCCCTCTCCAGCCATAACGCACAGAATTTCTCGAATTCACAGGCTTACCATCAACCAAAATCAAGGTATTTTCTGGCCCCATACCGCGAATATCAATTTGGCGGTTATTACCACGTTGTCCCGTTGCACTATTGCCTGTTAAATTTACGCCAGGCATCCGACGTACATATTCAGAAATATCATTTACAACAGGTAATTTTTCTAAATCTTTATCCGTAATAATAGATGCGCCTAGAGACTGCTTAACCTGTTCCTCAGCCGTTAATACAATCGTTTGTAATTGTGTTGTATCTTTTTCTGCCCCAGTAGTCAGCGATTCATTCGCCATCGCAAATGAACTCATTGCCCCTACAACAGCCAAAGCCAAAGTTGATCTCGTCAGATTTTTACCCATAACGCATACACCCAAATACAAAAGAAGGAGAGATTGTGTAAATTTCGTAGGGTATATTAACAAATGATAAACATATTGCAATAAATATTGATAATTATTCTCAGTTACATTTTACCTTTAGATAAAATATAACCCCCTAATTTAAGGAGGTTATTTGGTAAAATGGTTTAAAAATTATTTGAAGTACGCGCCTTCTGCCTGCGTATGATCCGTCTGGTCAATAACACGACGTAACTCAGGAATGTGTTGTTGCAGAGTCGTTTCAACACCTTGTTTCAAGGTGACATCAATTGCTGAGCAACCTTGGCAACCACCACCAAATTTCAATACAGCCGTTAAACCATGCTCTTCATCTTCAACAACTTCAACCAATGCACAGTTACCGCCATGACCAGCTAGACCTGGGTTAATTTCAGACTGAAGAATGTAAGTAATACGCTCTTCAATTGATGCATCAGGACCTACACGTGGCACTTTCGAATTCGGTGCGCGGAAGGTCAATTGCCCACCAAAACGGTCTTTATTGTAATCAATCACCGCATCCAACAAATATGGAATAGACGGTGTGTCGATATATGCAGGAAAGTCTGGATAATCTTGACGATAATCAGTTGGGATCACTTCTTCAGGCGCGCTATATGCCATACAACATTCAGCACGTGGTGTACCCGGATTTTCAACAAATACACGTACAGCAATACCAGGTGTATTTTGTTTTTCTAATAAATCACGTAAATACTCTTGTGCAGTTGGAGTAATCAATAAGTTTGGAATTTCCTCTGCAACTGCGGTGCTGCTGTTCTCAGTCGACATAACAATCATTTCCTCAAGCTGAAGCTACTATTTTAACTGAAGATGCGGGGTAATGAAAAAAAATCAACCAAAATTGTCGGATTTATTGTGAAAGTTCATCTTTTCAATCAATTTAATGGCATTATGACTACAAGTTATTCATTTGTAGAACATCTCAGAAATGTTGCATTTACCTTTTAATCATACAGTTACAATCATTATTATTACTGTCATTATTTCTATGGTGGCATTTTCAAACCAGAATGTCATGAACCGTTTGATTTTTTGGCCACCTGCAATGCAACGTGGACAATACGATCGTTTCATTACCCATGGCTTCATTCATGCCGATGGTATGCACCTTTTGTTCAACATGTTCACGCTGTTTTTCTTTGGTAGCATTATTGAAAGTTTTTACCGCCAATATTTCTATGACTTAGGCTTCGTTTTATTTTATTTGGGTGGTTTAATTTTCGCCATTTTACCAAGTTATTTAAAACATAAAAATGATGTGCGCTGGGCAAGCCTTGGCGCCTCTGGTGCAGTCTCTGCGGTACTATTCGCTTATGTATTGTTTGAGCCTTGGAAGCTGATTTTTGTGTTTTTTATTCCTGTACCCTCGATTATTTTTGCTGTGCTCTATGTGGCTTATAGCATCTGGTCTGGCAAGAAAGGTAACTCCAACATCAATCATAGCGCTCACCTCTGGGGTGCAGCTTATGGCGTAATTATGACTGTCATTTTAGAACCACGTTTAATTCCGCATTTCCTAAGCAAATTGACTCAGCTCCCATTTTGAAACTGGGTTGACAGGCTACAAATACCTTGAATCAGGCGATAACACAAATCCAATAACATTTTCGTAGCACAGGCGGACCATGCTTTTAAGATAAGAATCAGGACAATCATGAAAGAGAGAGATTGCAATAAAAGTCATATCTATCTTTATCACATTGATGATGTTCCTTACTTTAATCGGCTGTGCTATACAAACATTTGAAGGGCATATCGTCTACGGGCCTGATCATTTTGATTATCCATCTGGTCATGACGATTTTTGCCCATTGTAACCCAGCCTAAAAGATCACTATTCACGCAAAAGTCTACTATATCTAAGGCTTTATATTGCACATACTTTTACACAAATTTGGTATGAAATGCCAAGTGAGAATTCAATTTGGCATAGATAATGTATACAACTGTATATAAATAGCAAATGCCAGTGAGATTTCTTGCATGTCCAATCCCCTAGATGGTCTTCAATTTCCAATTCATCCAAAAACACAAAAAGCCAGCACTTCACACACTGGGAAAGAAATTATTGCGGAAGCACTAGCTAATGTCGATCATCAAATTGCTGTTGAGGTGTTGGCCGAGAAAAACTGGCGTAAACAATATCCACGCTATTTTAAATCCTTGGTTGAGTTAGGCATTGCCAATCAAACAGCTCCTATTCAAATTGCTCAGGATGGATTAAACAAGGCACATCATGTTTTTGAATTCTATCGTGACAATCAAAAATATCTTGTTAAAGATGTAATGTCGCTTGAAACAATGCCCTTACATACTATTAAACTCAAAGGTGAAAGCACTGCTCTGCCTGAGTGGTCAGTGCCTTATAAAGGCACACAGCTTAAAGGTGAGAGCTTACTCGCTCAAATCCAAATATGGTTAGAGGCTGGGGTGATTGAACCGAGTCATGCCCAAGCACTGATTGCCTGCGTTGAACATCCAGAATGGTTCGATTTATCTGATCGGACCATGGTGCTTTTTGGCGCTGCATCTGAAGCAGGTCCTCTCACATGGTTATCGCAATGGAAAGCCAATATCGTAGCGGTAGATCTACCCAATCCACGCGTATGGGGCAAAATTTTAGACACCATTCAACATGGCAATGCCACCTTATATGCTCCATCTGTTGAAGCATTGAATGCGGATACGCCTGTTTCAGTGTTAAAGGAAAAGCTCGGCGCAAATCTTCTCACGCAGACTCCAGAGATCGCACAGTGGTTAGCACAAAACCCACATCAGTTAGACTTGGCTGCCATTGCGTATCTGGATGGCGAAAAGCATGTTCGTGTTTCTGTGGCAATGGATGCGATTATGCAATATGTCAGCGAACAGAAAGCGGATACCAGTTTGATGTATATGTGTACACCAACCGATGTTTATGCAGTGCCTGAGGAAGTGATCACAGCATCTGAACAAAAATTTAATGGCCGCTCTAAAACGCAACAAATGCTCAGCAAAAGTATTTCAATGCTTAGTAGACAATACTTCTTTAAGAAAAACTTACATGGTTTAGTGAGCTCAGACAATAATAAAGAATACGGTATTGCCGATTGTTTAGTGGTTGAGCAAGGACCTAACTATGCCTTGGCTAAACGCATTCAGCAGTGGCGCGCAACACTGGCACGCTCACAAGGCCAACGCGTCAGCATCAATATTGCGCCTTCAACTACAACGCACTCTGTAACCAAAAATCCATTGCTTAAAGCAGCATTTAACGGTGCAAGCTTATTCGACGTTGAAGCATTTAAGCCTGAAACAACCAATGCCATTATGGCTGCTCTATGGGTTCATGACCTGCGTAATGCTGAATCTGTAGCGAATCCAGAGGTTAAACTTGAGCATCCTCTAGAACTGATGATGCATGGTGCAAACCACGGCGGACTATGGCGTGTGGCTTATCTGGCAAGAACTGCTCTACCCTTTGCAGCACTATATGGCTTTGCAGCGGACAAGCTCCCACTCGAAAAAGTGTTCGCAAAACGTAAAAAGTAAGACTCAAATGCTGCATTCTAACGTAGCCATACGGACATAAAACACAACCTCAACTTAGAGCCAACCAGTTAAGGAGCCTCCTCTTCATCTCCTTAACTTTTTAACCCTATACGGTGAGGTCTTAGTGTTCCTAAGCTCAATATTGGTCGTTCGTTTATTCCTGCAACGTTTAGGTCTTATTCGCTAAGTAAGAAGTGAAGCATCGTAGAAATAACATTTTGCGGTGCAATGCACCCCACAGAAAACCTGTTCAACCTATAGATACGAAAAAACTTTGCATTACAAAATAGTCCATTTTGAATGCCCATGACTGCATCTTGCACTACGAATAAATGCAATGCTTTTATTTCTGCTCAAATCGTGAGTAGTGTTAGCGTATATTGAATAAAATCGAGAATTGAAAAGAAAATGCCAGTCAGTTTATGAACTGACTGGCATTATGACTTCAAATAACGTTTTTCTTTACATTACAGATTAAACAAACTGTAGGAACAACCAGAACAAACCACCTGATAAACAGATTGTTGCTGGCAGGGTGAAAACCCAAGCCGAAAGAATGGTTCTGACAGTTGCAAAGTTCAGACCTGACTTATTTGCCACCATGGTCCCTGCAACCGCAGAGTTGAGTACATGGGTCGTCGATACAGGCATACCAAAACCATCTGCCGCAGCAATCGTAGTCATAGCGACTAACTCTGCAGACATACCTTGACCATAAGTCATATGGTTCTTACCAATACGCTCGCCCACGGTAACTACAATACGCTTCCACCCCACCATTGTTCCTAAGCCAAGTGCAAGTGCCACAGCCACTTTTACCCAGTTTGGAATATACTGAAGGAACGAATCGAGGTTACTACGATATTCTTTAACGGTCTTTTTCTCCGCATCAGACATCGCTGGTAATTGATCTGCCTTATCTAAACGTTTGAAAGCTGTCGTACTTAAGTACATATCATTACGTATAGAAGAAACTTCTGCCTCTGGAATATCTTTTAAATCACCATAATGTCCAACACGTTCACCCAAATGATCAGTCAAACTTGCTAATGCAGGCACAACTTCAGGAGTCATTTCTTTAGTTTGAATATATTGGGTAATGACTGCACGGGCTTTTTCATCAGCGATATCGTCATGCTGAGTATAAATTACATTTGCTGTCTGATTCGAAAGCTGTGCAAATGACTGAATGTGCTGTGAATCCAAATTCTTATTTAAAGAATAAGCCAAAGGCACAATACCAATCAAAATAAGCATGATTAAACCCATACCTTTTTGACCATCATTTGAACCGTGTGCAAAACTTACACCCGTACAGGTAAAAATCAAAATAGCACGAATCAGAGGTGGTGGTGGCTTGTTACCTTCAGGTGGTTGAAATAGTTCAAGTTGACGCTTGAAAATTGTTTTAACCAACAAAAATACGATCGCTGCAAAGGCAAAACCGATCAATGGCGAAAACAATAAAGCCTTGCCGACTTTGATCACTTGATCCATGTCTACACCCGAAGCACCACTGCCTGAATGCATCAGGTAGTTCATAATACCCACACCCAAGATTGAACCAATCAAAGTGTGTGAACTTGATGCTGGGATACCTAAGAACCATGTCCCCAAGTTCCACAAAATCGCAGCAATCAACATGGCAAACACCATGGCAAACCCTGCACCTGAGCTGACATTCATAATCAACTCGACAGGCAAAAGTGCAATAATACCGTAAGCTACTGCACCACTTGCCACCATAACCCCAAGGAAGTTACAGAAACCTGCCCACATTACCGCAACTGGCGCTGACAGTGCATTGGTATAAATCACCGTTGCCACAGCATTGGCTGTGTCATGGAAACCATTTACAAACTCAAAGCCCAACGCAATGAACAATGCCGTCGCTAAAAGGATTAGAGAGTAAAGATTCAGTGCAGGAACATGCGATAAGTCAGCAGAAAGCTGAAAGCCAATATAAATTAGCGTTGAAATAATGACCGTTAAAAACACCGGCATAAAAAATTTCGGCGTAGGTACGTGCACATTTGTCGACTTGACTTGTGTCACGTGCACCTGATCTTGGACAGGAGGAATATTAGAATTCATGCAGACGGCTAAAGAGGATATCAATATCCCCTATTGTTCAATTTAATTGTGACAATTATATGACAAATGCGTGTCACATGAAGCCAATTTTTTCATAATTGATTCATTTTAGATCAGCAGTAAATCGCCTATAGGCCTTGAAAGCACTGTGCTTGCTTAAAATTTAATTTTTCTGTGCTCATTACGCTGAATTATTTTCTTACATTTGGCTGTGTTGTCTGTAACAATCTGCTCAAATCAATCTTTCCTCATCTCTATTTATTTTCATCTATTAACATAGACGCCCTATATTTCACTTTCGTGAAAACTAAAGCTAAATCAGCCTTTTTTATTTGCAATATAGCGAATACCACTTGAATTAAGCATAAATGAATATGCTTTTCTGCTAAAATATTGCACGTTTTGAAAACCTGTTTGTGAGTTTTGAATGTCTACACTTGCCACCTTAAAAGCACTTCTTGCCGAGCGCATCCTCATTATTGACGGTGCAATGGGCACCATGATTCAGCGTCATAAGCTCGAAGAAGAAGATTATCGTGGTGAACGTTTTGCAGATTGGGCATCAGACCTTAAAGGCAATAACGACTTATTGGTTTTAACCCAGCCGCAGATTATCCAAGGGATTCATGAAGCCTACTTGGATGCTGGTGCAGACATCATTGAAACCAACAGCTTCAACGGCACACGTGTTTCCATGTCGGACTATCACATGGAAGACCTCGTTCCCGAGATCAACCGTGAAGCAGCGCGCCTAGCACGTGCGGCATGTGACAAATATTCAACCCCAGATAAACCACGTTTTGTTGCAGGTGTACTTGGCCCAACCTCACGTACCTGTTCAATTTCACCGAATGTAAATGACCCTGCGTTCCGTAACATTACTTTTGATGAACTTAAAGAAAATTATATCGAAGCCACTCATGCCTTAATCGAAGGTGGTGTAGACATCATCTTGATTGAAACCGTGTTCGATACATTGAACTGTAAAGCTGCGATCTTTGCAGTCAAAGAAGTATTCAAACAACTTGGTCATGAACTACCGTTAATGATCTCAGGCACGATTACTGATGCATCAGGCCGTACCTTAACGGGTCAAACCGCAGAGGCTTTCTGGAACTCGGTTCGTCATGGTGATTTACTTTCAATTGGTTTTAACTGTGCGCTCGGTGCAGATGCGATGCGTCCACACGTAAAAACGATTGCTGATGTTGCTGATACTTTTGTATCTGCCCATCCAAATGCAGGCTTACCAAATGCTTTTGGTGAATATGACGAAACGCCTGAACAAACAGCAGCGTTCATCAAAGAATTTGCTGAAAGTGGTTTAATCAATATTACAGGTGGCTGTTGTGGTACAACGCCTGATCATATCCGTGCCATTTACAATGCAGTAAAAGATATAAAACCACGCCAAATTCCTGAAACAAAACCTGCATGTCGTTTAAGCGGTTTAGAACCATTTAACATCTATGATGATTCACTATTCGTGAATGTCGGTGAACGTACCAACGTTACAGGTTCAAAAAAATTCCTACGTCTGATCCGTGAAGAAAAGTTTGCTGAGGCTTTAGAAGTAGCTCAACAACAAGTCGAAGCAGGCGCACAAATTATCGACATTAACATGGATGAAGGGATGCTCGATTCGCAAAATGCGATGGTACATTTCCTCAACCTTGTAGCTTCTGAACCAGATATCTCACGCGTGCCGATCATGATTGACTCATCGAAGTGGGAAATCATTGAAGCAGGCTTGAAATGTGTACAAGGTAAACCTGTCGTGAACTCGATTTCCTTAAAAGAAGGTTATGACGAGTTTGTCGAAAAAGCACGTTTATGTCGCCAGTATGGTGCTGCGATTATTGTCATGGCCTTTGATGAAACGGGTCAAGCAGATACGGCTGCACGCAAACGTGAAATCTGTAAACGTTCTTATGATGTTTTGGTCAATGAGGTGGGCTTCCCTGCTGAAGATATTATTTTTGACCCGAACGTGTTTGCAGTCGCAACAGGGATTGAAGAACATAATAACTATGGCGTCGATTTTATTGAAGCTACAGGTTGGATCAAACAAAACTTGCCACATGCCATGATTTCAGGCGGTGTATCCAACGTATCGTTCTCATTCCGTGGTAATGAACCTGTACGTGAAGCGATTCACTCTGTGTTTCTTTACTATGCCATTAAGCAAGGCATGACCATGGGTATCGTCAACGCAGGTCAAATGGCGATTTATGATGATATTCCAAGAGAACTTAAAGATGCGGTCGAAGATGTTGTACTGAACCAAAACCAAGGTGAATCAGGTCAAAACGCAACAGAGAAATTACTTGAAGTCGCTGAGAAATTCCGTGGTCATACTGGCGCTCAACGTGAAGCTGAAAATCTTGAATGGCGGAATGAAACAGTTGAAAAGCGTCTTGAATATGCCTTAGTCAAAGGCATCACCACCTATATTGATGAAGATACTGAAGAAGCACGCTTACAATCGAAACGCCCTCTCGATGTGATTGAAGGTGCGTTGATGGATGGTATGAACGTAGTTGGTGACTTGTTCGGTTCAGGCAAAATGTTCCTACCTCAAGTGGTAAAATCGGCACGTGTGATGAAACAAGCTGTAGCTTGGCTGAACCCGTACATCGAAGCCGAAAAAGGCAATGCACAATCTAAAGGTCGTGTGTTGATGGCGACCGTAAAAGGTGATGTACATGATATTGGTAAAAATATCGTGGGCGTGGTCTTGGGCTGTAATGGTTATGACATCGTTGACCTCGGCGTAATGGTGCCTGCGGAAAAAATCCTACAAACTGCGATTGATGAGAAATGTGACATCATCGGTTTGTCGGGCTTGATCACGCCATCTTTAGATGAAATGGTGTTTGTTGCCAAAGAAATGCAGCGTAAAGGTTTTACTATTCCTTTATTGATTGGTGGCGCAACCACATCGAAAGCCCATACTGCGGTTAAAATTGATCCGCAATATTCAAATGATGCAGTGATTTATGTTGCCGATGCCTCTCGTGCAGTGGGCGTGGCAACCACCCTACTCTCAAAAGAAATGCGTGGTAATTTTATTGCTGAGCATCGTGCTGAATATGCCAAGATTCGTGAACGCTTAGCCAATAAGCAACCGAAAGCAGCTAAACTCAGCTATGCCGAATCCATTGAAAATGGCTTTAAAGTCGATACGAACTATGTGCCGCCAATTCCAAATACAATGGGTACACATGTCCTCACCAACTACCCACTTGCAACATTGGTGGAGTATTTTGACTGGACACCATTCTTTATTTCTTGGAGCTTGGCAGGTAAATTCCCGAAAATCTTAGAAGATGAGATTGTCGGTGAAGCTGCAACGGATTTGTATAATCAAGCGCAAGCCATGCTCAAAGATGTGATCGAGAATAATCGTTTCGATGCCCGTGCTGTATTTGGTCTATACCCTGCACAACGTACAGGTGCGGATACAGTCAGCGTGTTTGATGAAACAGCGCAGAATGTCACACATACTTTTGAACACTTGCGTCAGCAGTCTGACAAAGTCACAGGCAAGCCAAACTTATCTTTAGCGGACTTTATTAGCACCTCTAAAGACAATACTGACTATCTCGGTGGTTTCACGGTATCAATCTTTGGTGCAGAAGAATTGGCGAATGAATATAAAGCTAAAGGTGATGATTATTCTGCAATCTTGGTTCAGTCTTTAGCGGATCGTTTTGCCGAAGCTTTTGCCGAGCATTTGCATGAACGTATCCGTAAAGAATTCTGGGGCTATAAAGTCGATGAGACTTTGGGCAATGAAGAATTGATCAAAGAAAAGTATGTCGGTATTCGTCCTGCACCAGGTTATCCCGCTTGTCCTGAGCATTCTGAAAAAGCGGTGTTATTTGACTGGTTAGGTTCGGAAGCAAAGATTGGTACGAAGTTGACTGAACACTTTGCGATGATGCCACCTTCTTCTGTAAGTGGTTTCTATTATTCACATCCTGAAAGTGAATACTTTAACGTGGGTAAGATTTCTCAAGATCAGCTTGAGGATTATGCCAAGCGTAAAGGCTGGACACTGGATGAAGCGAAGCGTTGGTTAGCACCGAATTTAGATGATTCGATTGGTTAATTTAGAATAAAAAAAAATCTCCCCTAACCCCTCTTTTCCAAAGAGGGGGAATGTCATGTGATTAAATAAATTACGTGACAGTTCCTCCCTTTTTAAAGGGAGGTTGGAAGGGATTTATACTTTACAATTTTAGCCTGAATATTGCCCACTCTAACTTTCATTTTACATGACCATATTTTTTTATTTTTAATGGGTTCTGGATACTTTAATCTACTAACTATTTTTATTTTTTCTAATGTATTCAATTGACCCAATAATATTTTTTTACGCCTTAAAAACCCAGTCAAGCCGTTCATCCCTGATCCTAAAAATGCTATATTTAAATATGCAGTCCCAATAATCTTATTATTAAATTCATATGTAATTAAAACTGCTAATAGCTGTTCTCTTAATTTACGAAATAAAGTCCTTTCATATCGTCCCGTAATAACTCTTACAAATTGCTGAGCTATAGTGCTTGCTCCTTGAAATTCTTTCTTCACATGCGTAAAGTAAATTGCTCTAAGCATAGCGTAATGATCAATACCGTAATGAAAATCAGATCTATGGTCTTCTGCTAAATACAAGACCTCAATTATTTCATCGTCTAATGCTATATTTAAGTTTTCTAAATAATTACAACATTTCAAAAAATCATTATTTAAATTATCTAAATTAAAAAATATAAAAACCTTACCTAGCATATAAAATGGAACTGTGAAGAAAAAGTATAAAACTTTCATACTTTTTCTCGAACTTCAGGAATAGACTTATGAAATGCTGTTTTGGATAGACAAACTGTTCCTCTTTGATCAGCAACCATAGAATAAAAATCCCCATCAAACCTTGTTGCCATACGATCACTAAAAAAGAAATACTTTTTTTTCAATTCAAAACGACAATAAATAGTCGATTGTCTTTTTTCACCATATTCTGTCGCATGTATAGTCAATATATCTGGACCAAAGATATTCTTTTGAATTGAACCCTCTATACTAGCTCGTGCTCTATGCTTACCTGTATATTCTAAAATATGCCTCAAATGTGTTTTTCGTTTTCCATAACTTGAATCTTCGTAATTTTTTTCAGAAGCGCCTCTGATATTATTTCCTTCTAGCCGTAAAAATAAATTATGCTGTAATTCCATTTTCTCATAAGGTCTATATACAGTTGTATTTGTTACTGATTTTAAAAACCACTGACCCGAAAAATCTGGTATCCCAAAAACTCTTTCTCGAATCCAGAAAAAAACTATTGCAATAATTATAGCAGCGAGAGTAGCCTCCCAGACATCTCCTAATGCAAAATCCTTAAATATGAAACTAGAAAAAATAGATATATACGCCATATTAAATAATAAAATAAATTTCTAAATTTTATAAACAAAAACTAACCTCTATTTTATCAGGTATTTCTTAATCCTCCCCAACCTTCCTTTAAAAAGGGAGTACCTTAAATCAAAAACCACCATCAAATTCACGGAAAGTCCCCCTTTATAAAGGGGGATTTAGGGGGATTCTGGATTGAGCGGTTTGAAATATAAGTTCCACCACCCCATCAATTTCAATCAAAACCTGCCTATTATCAAACCGTAAAACAGTTAGTCCCAATTCAGCTAAAGCCTCATCTCTTACTCGATCAGCTTCCAATCCTTCTACTGTACAATGCTGCCCACCATCACATTCAATAACCAAACTCACTGATGGACAGTAAAAATCCACAATAAAATTAAGAATCGGTTTTTGTCGATAAAACTGTAATCCTAAAATTTGTTTACGGCGTAATCTCTGCCATAACAGTTGTTCAGCATCGGTCATATTGTTTCGCAAATCACGCGAGGCTTGTTTTAAGTTCTTATTGTAAGGTTGCATCTAAATTCTCTTTATTTTTAAATGTAGGAAATACATGCCTAGTCTAAGCATATCGCTTGGAATAAATACTGCTCTATACGCCCTAAAGAATAATCTTTATTTTTCTCATCTTCTGTTAAGAATCTTGGCATAATACTGCCAGAGAATAACAATGCACGAAACATCATCATGAACGCAACCCAACTTTTCCTTGGTGTGATTTTTAGCTCAATTGGCTTAGGCTATTTTCTGTATGGCAAAAAGCAAAAAATGTCCATACCTTTAACTGTCGGTCTAGTTTTAATGATTTTCCCTTATTTTATTGAAAGTAACGCATTACTAAGTGGTATCGGCTTACTTTTGTCTATTGTTCCGTATTTTTTACGCTTTTAATGTCACTCAAAATTAAGCTGTTCGAATTGAATCTCCACCACATTCCAGTGATGCATCATCTCTCGCAGTACAATAAAGTAGATCAAACTAGAAAGACTATCATCAGCCACTTGAGACACATAGTACTCCCTGCGCTCAACAAAGGTATTAAAAGCACTTTCAAGTTGCACACGGTCAATTTGCTGCTGATCTGGAAAAAATAATGCTAAGACCCTTTGAAATAAGGCATCTGAAGTCATGGCCGTCTTGGGTTGGGCATACTTCATCTGAACGGATTCTAACAACTCTTCAATCACATAAATCATCGACTCAATCGCAAGCTCATCCAGCAGCCCATGACGCATACTGTTTGACTGTATAAAGCTTAAACCTTGATCTAGCTGGATATGCTGTCCATCCATTTCAAATGAAAGCTGATCTAGGCCGAATGAAAACTTGAGTACACCATTCAGATCCGTCATCGCTTCAATACTCCAAAGTCAAAGCACACACATTCGATGCCGTTATTACCGATCATAATCATCAAGCCGAAATGCAATCGCGCCATCTTCGTTTGATAAGATAGCGCGATTAAAACTGAAGGTCAGCAGTATTTCGTTAGTTTGCTTGCGTCTTCGGTAAAAAGAAGGTTGCTAAACCAAGTAACGGCAATAACGAACACACGCCAAACACCCATTCAATGCCTTTGACGTCAGCCAAATATCCTAAACCTGCTGCGGCGATACCACTCACACCGAACATTAAACCAAACATCAAACCTGCAATCATCCCAACTCGTCCAGGAACAGCTTCTTGTGCATAGACCACCATGGCTGCAAAGGCAGAGGACAGTACTAAACCCGTGATAATCGAGAGTACGGTCGTCCAAAATAAATTGGCATGTGGCATCATCAACGCAAACGGTGCCATGCCGACAAAAGACACCCAAATCACCGCTTTACGCCCAATTCGGTCTCCAATCGGCCCACCTGCAAATGTCCCCAGAGCCACCGCCGCTAAAAAGGCAAAGAGGTGTAACTGTGCATTTTGTAAACTGAGCTGAAACTTATGCATTAAATAAAAAGTGAAATAGTTACTGATGCTGGCGATGTACGTAAATTTGGCAAACATCAACACGCAAATGGTCGACAACGCGATGACGAGTTGACGTCCGTGTAGTTTGCTTTGGACGTGATGTGCTTTGGCAGCCAACTGTTTTTTACTGTGGCTAATGCTCCAACGGCTGACACCAAACAACACCCAAATCGCAAGTAAGGCAAATACAATTAACCATGCCACGGCATGCTGTCCAAAGGGCACAATAATCAACGCGGCCAATAAAGGCCCAATCGCGGTACCTGTATTGCCACCGACCTGAAAGGTCGATTGAGCTGTACCAAAACGTCCGCCCGAAGCCATACGCGCTACACGTGATGCTTCAGGGTGAAAGGTCGATGAACCCACACCAATCAACGCCGAAGCCATGAGCAGTACAATAAAATTTGGTGAAAATGCCAACAGCAAAATACCACTAAAAGTCACCACCATACCGAGTGGTAGCAGATAAGGTTTCGGATGTTTATCGGTATAGAGTCCAATCCAAGGTTGCAGTAGCGATGCTGTGATTTGATAAACCAATGAAATCAATCCCACTTGTGCAAAGCTTAAGGAGAAATTGGTTTTCAGCATCGGGTAAATAGCTGGCAAAACGGCTTGAATCAAGTCATTCAGTAGATGTGCAACAGCCACCGCTCCCACAATTTTAATGATCATGCCTTGTGGTTGTTCATGAACCACAGCCTCACCAATACCATCTTTCATCTGTATTGAAGACGTCATACCGCACAAACTCCGTGTATTTTTCATCAGATATTGATTGTAAAATGTCATTCATAAGACTATCTTCCAATAATCATTGTATAAGTGACAAATTTAAAACACGCATGCCAAACTCACTGATTCAAACTGAAATGTCTGAACTGGTCATTGGACTTTCTTCTGAACACACTTATCGGGAGATCACTCCTGCACATACCCATTCACGGGCACAGTTTCTATATGCTTCGACAGGAATGATTCAAGTGTTTACCCCAAATCATGTCTGGATCGTGCCACCGATGTGCGCGCTATGGATTCCGACCCATGTTGAGCATAGTGTGATTTCATTAAGCCGTGTAAAGCTTAATACGGCATTGGTTCAGGCCGATGCGGCTGCACTGCTGGGACAACAATGTTTTATTATTCGGGTCAGTAAGTTATTGCATGAACTCTTGATTCGGCTCAATGCAATTGAACACATTCCACCCTCCGAACTGATCAGCTCAGATGAACTGTCTCGATCTTTACAGATTTTAATTTTTGATGAAATTCATAAGGCCAATCTGTTGCCCATTCAAATTCCGTGGCCACAAGACAAGCGTTTAATGAATATTTGCCAAGCCCTATTAAGTCGACCCGATCAATTAAAAGATTTAAGTGCATGGGCAGATGAAATTGGCACCAGTTCCAGAACCTTGATGCGTATGTTTCAAAAGGAAACGGGACTGTCTTATCGGGCATGGATTCAGCAAATGCATATTGCTCAAGCGCTCACAAAAATTGCCAGTGGTGAATCCGTTGCGCGAATTGCAAGATCTCTTGGCTATAGCAATCCGAGTGCGTTTAGTAGCATGTTTAAACGTCACTTAGGACAAACCCCGCAACAGTTTAAATATAAAGACGAATAGCTATTTTTACTTTAAGCGGTGAGTCGATCGACAAATAAAATCCCATTGAGATGATCTATTTCATGTTGCACAATCCGCGCAGGGAACCCCTCAAAAATGCTTTCTAGCACCTCTCCCGTTAAGGTGTGATACACCACTTTAATACTTTGCGCACGCTGTACCTGACCGCGTTCATTCGGCACGCTTAAACAGCCCTCTTCCCCCAAGGACGTTGCTTGAGAAAACTCTAGAATTTCGGGATTGACCATCACCACTGCATCCATTTCAGGCGCATCTGGATAACGCAAATTTGGACGTGAAGCCACAATAATGACCCGCTTTGAAATATACACTTGCGGTGCTGCAATACCTACACCATTTCGTTCAAGCATAGTCGCCAACATGACTGACGCCAGTTGCATAAGCCAATCACTATTAAATTCTGTATCTGCAACACGGGCGGCTTTCAGTCTTAAAACCTCTTCCCCTCGTTGTGCAACAGGTAAAATGACACTCATACTCAAATCCTAAATTTTTATATCTATTTATTTCTTTTTATACCATAAGCTTTTTATTTTATTGCAGTTACTTTTACTCTTTATATTTTATGACTAAAAATGATGGACACGAACACATCTATAATTTTTAGTTAATATGCAGCAAAGAAAGATTGATTATTCATCCAAAAAAGACTTTATTAAAATCAAATACAAACTTTTATTTAACTTTGGAAATACACACATGGATGCAACACCACGACTGACCCGAGAAGACAAACGTACCCTTGGGTTGTCATCATTGGGTGGTGCACTTGAGTTCTATGACTTTGTTATTTATGTTTTTTACGCCAAAATTATTTCTGAATTGTTCTTCCCCGCAGGACTCAGCCCATTTTGGGCGATGCTGAATACTTACGGTATTTTTGCCGCAGGTTACTTCTTCCGTCCACTTGGCGGTGTAGTCATGGCGCACTTTGGTGACCTCATAGGGCGCAAGCGTCTATTTAGCTTATCTATTTTGCTCATGGCTTTACCCACCCTCATAATCGGGGTCATGCCAACCTTTGAAACGATTGGTTATGCTGCGCCGCTGCTCTTACTCCTTATGCGGGTGGTACAAGGCATCGCGATTGGTGGAGAAATTCCAGCGGCATGGACATTTGTTTCTGAGCATGTTCCTGCTGAAAAAATTGGTTTTGCCAATGGCTTACTCACAGCAGGATTATCTCTTGGCATTCTTCTTGGCGCTTTGATGTCGCTGTTCATTTCTCTTCAGTTTAGTGAAGCAGCTATACATGATTGGGCTTGGCGTATCCCGTTTATTGTGGGGGGTATTTTTGGCTTAGTGGCCTTGTATTTACGCAGTTATTTAAAAGAAACACCCGTATTCAAAGCCATGCAAGCACGCAAAGAGCTATCCAAAGAAATGCCTGTTAAACAAGTCTTAGCCAACCATAAAACAGCGGTAGTTATTGGCATGCTCCTAACATGGTTCTTAACCGCTTGCGTGGTGGTCCTGATTTTGGCCATGCCAAACTTATTAGCGGGTGCCTTTGGCTTTGCGCGTGGTGATGCTTTTCAAATGCAAAGTGCTGCAATCATCATGCAAATGTTAGGTTGTATACTCGCTGGGACATTGGCAGATCGTTTGGGTGCAGCCAAGGTTTTGATTTTTGGCTCGCTCGGTGTCGCTACTATTGCAACCATTTTCTATCACGGTTTGGGTGTGGTCAGTCCAAATACGGTGTTTGCGCTGTATATGCTGTTAGGATTTTTTTCAGGCACGGTTGGACTTGTATCCTATAGTATGGTCAAGATGTTCCCTGCACCAATCCGTTTCTCGGGGATTTCGTTTTCCTACAATGTCGCCTATGCCATTGCAGGAGGCATTACACTGCCTTTGGTTCAATGGCTCAGTCTCTATAGCAAGATTGGGGCGATGTATTATATTTGGCTGGTCTGTTTGGTTTGCTTCTTCACAGCTTGGGTTTATCGAGCTCAGTTCGAGGCAAAACACTAAAATGATAAAACCCTTCAATCGAAGGGTTTTCTTTTTATGCAACCTACTTTAAAAACATGAGGTCAAAACCTTTAGCTTAATGTTTCTGCGTGCAGATTTTGGCGCAGTTCATCTGCAACAATATCGAGTTCGATTTGGCTAAACTTCCGAATTTCACCTTCGGCATGTTTTTCTAACATGCCACCAATCAACGGCACTTTCACTTTTACCGTCCATTCCAGTTGAAAATGGATCTGTTCATCATTGCCTGACACACTACGTTGGCAACTCGCTTCAAGAGGTAAATTCGGATCTAAGCGCACTTCTGAACTCAGTGCAGTTAAATTACTTACATCGGTACGATGTAAACGAAACGCATCTTTTAAAAATTTCTTCGCAATATCGGGAATATTGACATCCAAATTATACGCACGCTTGAGGGTATAAATATCGCCGACTTTACTCGATTCCAAAATTTCCAACTTCTCACCTGGAATACGACGACAAACATTTTCATGTAAGTTGATATCGGCTGCGAGTCGACGGAAATCATCCAATGAAACACCGTTGATGGTGGCATTGACGACAAACTGATGTGCCATAGCATTAAATCCTTTATTTTTTGTTTTTGTAACCATCCATGCCCGGATCAGGACTGAAAAATTGGAGCTCGTTATCCTGTAGAAAGATCAAGCATAGACGATGATCCAGCACCGACTATACCGTGATCTGGATATCAATGTGTGCCATTCTGTATGACAATATGCTCTGCTATATGAATAAAAACCACGCGCTCAAAACAGGCCAAGCGAATATCAAAATGCTCTGCCCCATCATCCAATCCTGTCACAGCCCAACTGGCGCTGCTAGGCAGGTTTTTTAACCATGTCGCCTGATAAAAGTCTGCAACTGAAGTAAAGTCCAAGTATTCCTTTGGACTCGCTTTTAAACGTTCGATGACTAACTCAAATTGAGCCAATTGTGTTTGTTTAAAGTCAATCAACATGCCCAAACCTAGGTACTTTTCAACTGTTGTTTATGACGTACCTGTGTCCATTGCCACCATCCAAAAGCCGCTAAGCCAACAAAGCCTGCATATAAGCCTGCGGTCAAGAACAAGTCTTTATAAATAAACATGCCCACATAAACAATGTCGACAAAGACCCACAGCACCCATGTCGCAATATGTTTACGACTGGTCCAATAAGTCGCCAACAGACTAAATGCTGCGAGCTGTGCATCCAGTAGCGGTACAGCAGCATCGGTCAAATACTTTAAGCTCAAACCAAATACTGCACCAGCCGCAGCGGCAAGTAGCATTTGCAAAATCACTTGCCGAGCTGTAATCGGTTCAATGCGAATATCATGATCTTGTTGTTTACCTTTGAGCCAGTGATAAAATCCATAAAAGTTCACCACCACAAAGAAAAACTGCAAAATGGTTTCGCCATATAACTTATAGGTATAAAACAAATAGGCATATAATAAGAACGCAACAAAGTTAAACCACCAACACCACATATTGCGCTTAATGGTCAAAGTCACCCCAATCAAGCTAATGATGACGGCAAATATTTCAAGGTTGGACATAGTCAGACTGACATGAGAACAATGCTGCTATTATGAAAAAAACACCACGAAAGGCAAGATAATTTCGTCCAATCTTACCTTCTACTTATTTGCGTGTATGTCTGACCTAACTGCTGAGTCACAGAATATATACGGATACGCTTTGACAGTTTTCTAACAATCGTTTAAAAACTTATAAAACGAAAGAGGAATAATCAAAATGTCAGAACAACAAGGGCGTGTCAGTCGCGAAATTCGTGGCTCGTTATTTTTAATTGGTCTAGACCGTGCAGCTAAACGTAATGCTTTTGATAGCTATATGATTCATGACTTATCCTTAGCACTCACTGAATATGAAGATGATCCTACCCTACGCTGTGCGGTGATTTTTGCTCATGGTGAACACTTTACTGCTGGCTTAGATCTGGTTGAACTACAGCCAAAATTAAGCCAAGGTATTTTCGACTTTCCTGCGTCACAAATTAATCCTTGGGGCACCAGTTCCAGACTTCGGACTAAACCCGTTGTGGTCGCAGTACAGGGCTTTTGCTTTACCGCTGGAATTGAGCTGATGCTCAATGCCGATGTGGTGATTGCAGATGCCAATACACAGTTTGCCCAAATGGAAGTTCAGCGCGGCATTTTACCCTTTGGCGGTGCAACAGTACGTTTTGTACAAGCAGCAGGCTGGAATAAAGCTATGCGTTATCTACTCACAGGGGATGGCTTCAATGCGCATGTAGCTCTCGATCTGAACTTAATTACCGAGGTTGTAGAAACATCCACGCCAAATTCTGCACTAGGCCGAGCACTTACCCTTGCCGAGTCAATTGCACAGGCTGCTCCACTTGCCGTTCAAGCCACGCTTGCTTCTGCACAACAGGCAGCACAACACGGCGCAGACTATGCCTTTAGCCATTTACAAGAGCACCTAACACCTTTGCTAAAAACTCAAGATGTTCAAGAAGGTGTAATGGCCATGTTACAACGACGTCCTGCGCAATTCTCAGGAAAATAAGCAGTGCAAAATTACCGCCATTTTTATTTTCAACTTTAAAAGAGCTTGTTATGCATGCCACAGCCCGCTTAAACACACATCAAATTGAGAAGCAAACCATTCATTTTTCTGCACGGGATGCTTATGCACTGGTGGGAACACGCTATCGTGCTCAAGGCCCTATCAAAGCAAACTTAATTCTTGCCAGTGCAACAGGTGTACCACAGCAGTTCTATCGTCGCTTTGCCGAGTATGCAGTAGCTTTAGGATATCAAGTTCTAACTTTTGACTATCGTGGTGTGGGGCTTTCTGCACCGAAGCAGTTAAAAGGTTTTAGTATGTCCTATTTAGACTGGGGACAATTGGACTTATCCGGTGCAATTGACTTCGTCGCACAAGACGGTAAACCCATTTTTGTGGTTGGGCATTCCTATGGTGGCCAAGCCTTAGGTTTAACCGATAATCATGACCAAGTTACTGCGATGTATTGCTTCGGTACAGGTGCAGGTTGGCATGGCTACATGCCGTTTCGTGAGAAGATGAAAGTCCATGTGATGTGGAATATTATTTTCCCACCCATGGTTGCACTTAAGGGTTATTTACCTTGGAGCATACTCAAAATGGGGGCAGATTTACCTGTCGATGTTTACACGCAGTGGCGAAAGTGGTGTAAAAATCCGACCTACTTTTTTGCAGACCCTGAACAACAGCATTTACTGGAACAGTATGCTCAGGTAAAGACCCCAATCTATGCTGTTTCAGCACTGGATGATGACTGGGCTCTACCCAACTCAAGGCATGCGTTTATGCAACATTATCGACAGGCAGATCTGCACTATCTCAACATTGAAGCCAGTGAATACGGCTTGAAAGAAATTGGACACATGGGATATTTCCGTCAAGGCGCTGAAAACATTTGGGATAACATGCTGAATACTTTTGATCGCTATCTATCATCTTCACCACACACGACTACGAAACTCTAAACGGAATACCAAATACCTATGCGCCCGCAAAAACTCAGCAAAGAGCAAATCCAGCTCCACTGTATGCAAACTTTTAAAACACATGGTTATGCAGGCACCAGTATGGATTTGTTGGCAAAATCTTGTGGGCTGAGTAAAGCCGCTTTTTATTATTATTATCCAAATAAAGAAGCATTGCTTTTGGATATTTTAGACGTTAGCCAACAGTATTTAAAAAACCGAGTCTTTAATATTTTAAAAAATAATCAAATCGAGTATTGCGGCCGCTTTGAACACCTCCATCAACAAGCCGTAACCTTTTTTAGTACAGGTGTACAAGGCTGTTTGGTGGGTATGCTGTCTTTAGAAATTCCTCATTTATCTGAAACAATACAGCTCAAGATTCGCTCTATTTTTCAAGACTGGGAAACCTCACTTTTTGACTATTTCCACCAAGTCATGCCTACTGTAAACGCAGCTTCTTTGGCCAAAATCAGTGTTGCCGATTATGAAGGGGCGATTTTAATGACACGTTTAAACCAAGATGACTTTTATTTGACCCATGTTGCCGAACGAATTCTCAAACAGTTATCTATGGCGATACTCTACATTGAGCGCGCATAAGCAAAATCGTTAATCTCGAGTCCGATGGCTTTTTTTGTGCTCTCGCCCACTACGGTCAATATGTGTATAAAACATACCATAACGGCTCACATAATATTCCAATGACTGATCGTAAAAACTCCAAAAAATCGACCATTCGTTTAAGTCCATTTTACGGATTTGAGTCTGGGTTTTTGCAGGCATTTTGACCAACAAAGTACTTTGCATCAGTTCTGCATCTTCCTCAGCACTTAACAAAATCGCTTGATCTAAAAACAAGCTTGCAACATCATCAAACAGCACTTGTTCATAGGCATCAATTTCAATCACACGTTCAACTTGAGCATCACTTTCAATTTGGGTTGTCATCTGCGCTGATTGAACTTGCAACTCAGTTTCCTTTTTTTGCCGTTTTAAAAAACGCTGCTTTTTCTGAATTTTGATAACAATAATAGATGCTGCAACCAAAGCAATGAGTACGCAAATCATCAATAAAAAAGTTGCCATTCCCTGCTCTCGTAACAGATATATTCTTTTAAAATACAGCATTATTGTTCAAATAAACATCAAAACATCTGACCCTAGCGTGTGCTATTGCATACGAATCACGCTAATTATTCAGAAATAATCTTTAAATGTACAATCAATGCTCTTCATTCAACAAATACAATATTAATGCGAACAGCATCACAAAATTAAATTTTCAGCTCACAAAAAGACTATAAAATTTAATCAAGTCAATATAATCAAACAACACAGCTACATCGCGACTAACAATAATTCAATTTAGTAATCGTGTGCTCTAGCATGAAATAGCTGTTCATATAGCTCCAAGAAGAAAACATGATACGAGCAGCTCAGATTCAGGACATCCCTGAGATATTAAATGTCGTGCATGACAGCATTCGATCTTGTATCAAAGACCACCATCGTCATGAAAGTACAATTCAAGTTTGGTTAGAAAATAAGACCCAATCCAACCTGATTATGTGGATGCATTATAATGACAGTTGGGTTTATGTGATGGATCAGCAAGTTGTAGGTTTTATTATGGTGAGCGATCAAGGTCGCATTCTTCTTAATTATATCTCATCGGCAGAGCAGCACCGTGGTATAGGTAAGGCCTTATTGAACACAGTCATTGAACATTTTAAAAGCAAAAAGATCCATCAAATTAGCCTTGAAAGCACGCAAACTGCGCTAAGCTTTTACCAAAGACACGGCTTCCAAATTCGTAGCCAATACACTTCTGATACAACCTCGATCCCCATGATTAAACAACTGTCATAAAGATGATTCGATTGGCATTTTCATTTGATCACGTCCCGCCTCTTTGGCTTCATAGAGTTTTAAATCTGCGGCTTTCATGAGGTCATGAATATTGGCATACGATGTTTGATGATCCATCCACGAAACCCCCATACTCAAAGTTACATAGCCTTTTTCATCTAAGCGGTTATGATGTTCAATATGCTCACTGCGCACTGCATCTAACACAGTTTGCATAATTTGGCGAATAATAACGATGGGAACATTATATAAAACAATTGCAAACTCCTCCCCGCCATAACGTGCTAAATAAGCATTATGTGGGAGTACTGCGCTAATGACTGCGACCAAGTTTTGCAGTACTTCATCTCCCTTTAAATGCCCATAGTAGTCATTATATTTTTTAAAATAGTCTACATCCATCATGGCAAATGCCAAAGTTGCATGACTATTTTGCTGTGTTTCCATAAACCGCTTTTGAATTTCACTATTTAACGCACGGCGATTATAGGCCCCTGTTAAAGCATCTATTTGAATTTGATATTCTAGTTTTTCATTTAAATCATGAAGTTGTGATGTTCTTTGTTGTACTTTCATATCTAAAGAGCTATTCAATTCAATCAAATTATTATTCAAGCGCTCGGTATGATAGGTCTGATGGGCATAGTTTCGTGATTGCTGAAACATCACTAAAAGTGCATAAAGGCTCGTTGAAATAAAGGACAAATGAATCGAATCAATAACATGTAGAGTTAATAAGAAGTCATGGATAAAAGATAAACACAATAGAATTACAGCACAAAAATTAAGCTTTGAATATTTTTGCTTGGTCTTTAAGGTAATATAAAAACCATAGGCAAAATTGCACAGAATCACAATGCTCAATAAGGCACTATAAAAAGCCAGAGGCTCAAAAACTTCCTGTTCGGATAAAAGTGTTATAACGACATTTAACGTCAGCACCAACATAGAAGCTGTATATATCCAATGGTGCAAATATTTCTGATCGAGTAAATACATATAACTCAAAAAGAACATGATCGCTAAATAGATAAATAAATACTCTAAGCGTATGCCCCACAACCAATTGATATCTAAAAAAGTGGTATAGGCATAAGGTGCTGTGAACAAATTATGTAAGGCTAAAAACAGAATAAAAATCCCGAACACAAAAATACTTTTGCTATTCCTCTCGTTTGAGCCACGGAAAATAGAAAACATCGTGGTGAACATTCCCACGCCAAATACTGCACCACAGATCATGGCTATGCTCATCATTAACTGCTGATAATGCCGATTAACTGTTTTAGCAACCCCGATATGCATAGGACTTTCAAGACCACCGCGTAGTTTATTAAAATTTGAAGCCTGTATGCTTAAAGTAAAATAAGGGCTGTCTGGTACAAAATAGGCAATACGTGGGGCATTCTCTGTCTGCTGTTGCATTACATTATCTGCGACATCTCCTAAACGAACGAGAAAGTCGCCATTTAGATAAACTCGATAAGCAGAATTTTGATTGGGGATTTGAATAGCTAAACGTCGACCAATAAATTCATCAGGAATTTTAAAATGACCAATAAAGGTACCATAATCAATATTACTACCCGTTAGCTCCTTAAAGGAAATAGGAAGCTCCGTTGTTTTTGATGCTAATTTTTGATTGGGCTGAGTAATCAGTTCATGGTCATAATAAGACCATATTCCATTTAAATAACTGGTTGTTTGCTCAGTAAATTGAATATTATTGACATTCTTTTGATGTAAATAATACTGCGCAGGCTCTGCTTCATATTGCGCCCACGTCGAAGGTATAAGACTTAAAATTAACAAACAGCTTAGAATAAACCAGATAACATGCTGTCTGCCTAATGAGCTATACAAAAGCGACTCTTCCCTTTAATACGCTCTGCCTACGAATTAATCTACAAATGTTTTTCTTAAAAACCAAGTGATTTTTACAAATGAATCAAATACATCCTTATAATTGATTCATTATCAACAATTCTGATTAGTCTCGTGTTTTTACATCATACAATTCAATTTCAAAAATCAAATTTGAATTGGCTGGAATCACGTTGCCCATCTTACGCTCACCATAGGCCAAATGTGACGGTACAATTAGTTTACGCTTACCGCCCACTTTCATCCCCATAATGCCTTGATCCCAACCTTTAATCACACGACCTGTTCCGATCACCGTTTCAAAGTAGTTTCCACGGTCTAAAGATGAGTCAAACTTAGTTCCGTCTTCTAACCATCCGGTATAATGTGTGGTGATTAAAGCACCTTTTACTGCTTCTTTACCTTCACCAACAACTAAATCAATAATTTCTAATTCAGCGCTCATCTATTCGCTCCACTATTACTTTATAAATAAATTTTGTTGAACTGCTTGTTTATTGCAATTGAGTCCACTCAATCGTAGCTTGTGCATTGTCACCAATTAAAGTCCACTCACCATCCATCACGTTCAACTGAAGTTGCATGGTCCGTTCACAAAGGGCCTGAACCGCTTCTGTACTTTGTGCAGACAGTTGCCAAATTTCAACATTACTCAAAGTCTTTAGTTTACTGTTGCGTTTGTACCATTCATCAACAGCAGTGCCATAGGTCACAATTGCAACTTGTTTACAACGCGCGCTGGCTTTTTTGACTTTGTCTTCGTCAGGGCTTCCCACTTCAATCCATTTCACCAACTGCCCTGTTAAGTCTTTTTCCCAAAGTGCAGGTTCATTGGTTTCAAATAGGTCTTTGGTAAACTCCAAAGCCTCATCTGCAAAGCGTGCAAAAGCCAAAAGACGAACCATCAAACGTTCTATCGTCTCTGAAGGATGCAGAGCCAAGGTAAGTTGATAATCACCATATTGGTGAACGTCCATATTGGCAATATTTAAATCTGCCTTATAAATTGTAGCTTTAAGCGCCATAAATACCGTCCTCAAATTTGCCGAATAGCATATAAGATTTCAGCTCATTTTGCTTAAAACAATTTACCTCATTACTCAATACGACATGCAAATAATGTAGTTTCAAACATCAACCAATCTCTTTCGTTCTGTACAATCAACTCGATTCGATTATCAATGCCTTCTTCGACATCCTGATAATTAAATTGCTTGGGATTAAAGTTAAATGCTTTCCAACCCTGATTGGTATGGAAAATCCCCTTAATCCTCCGCCAATCCTGCTGCTCACACAACAAATCGAGTAAATCATAAAAATCAAAAACCCAACGTTTTGGCATTTTCCAACCTGCCACACTATAGCCCTGCGCCGATTCTACATAGTGATAAGGCAGTTGCTTAATTTCAGGAAATTCCTGTTGATTTGCTTTTAATTGTTGTTGCACTTTCAGTAAAGGTTGGTTTTGACGCTTAGTCGCAACATAGTCAAAGTCAAGTTGTTCAAGCTGGATATTCCCCTGATCTGCCATAAGCCACTGCTGAGCATAAGCTTGATATTCAGTTTGTAGCTGCTCAAGAGCCTTTAAATCTGCACTTTGCATCTGAGCATAATGCGAAACAACGACGATCTGCGCTGCCTTCAACTGATCTTGATATAAGTTTTGTGCCGTCCACGTCTGATCATGTAAGCGTGAACCATCCAGCACAGTGACTGGCGCACGCATACGCAGAGTCGAATGCCAATGTGGTTCTGTCAGTTGCTCTAATAACTGTGCAGGGTGACCCAAGCCTGTCGGTTCAATAAACAGTCGATCAGGCTTTTGTTCTGAGAGCAATCGAGACAATGCAATTTGCATCGGAAGCTGACTACTACAGCATAAACACCCGCCTAATAACTCTTTAACTGCATAACCTTCACTTTGTGGCATAAGCTGTTGGTCGACACCAATTTGCCCAAATTCGTTCATCAACACTGCCCAAACTTCATGTTCAGGTTTTTGACTCAACAAATGCATCAGTAAGGTGGTTTTACCGGCACCCAAAAAACCTGAAATAATATGCGTTGGAACCGCCTGTTGCATCGCCATCAGTTTCAAAATTGTTCCACCTAATCTGAAATACTATAAAAACAGCACAATAAAATAAGCGATTATTTTAGTTTAAATGTCTCATTTTCTCACTTTAAATCGACGGCTTTACACACGCAACATATCAAAGTATGTATTTAAACTGGGCTTATTCACTCTTAGAAACCTTTATTTACATTTTATTCAACGTCAAAATGCACGGTTTGTTCCATTTCCATCGCCTTTGTATATTTTATGTGAGTTTTCACTCAAATATTTTGATCAATTTTTCTACATTTTCAGTTTTTTGACTCACAAAAAGCTTCTACTTGTTACTTAAAGCCTACCATTTTTTCATCATCTGTAGTTTTAGGTAAAGTGCATTTTTCACATTGTTGCTTCAATTGAACCTCGCATATTCAGACGCTAGCATGAAGCTCAGTTCAAATTGATGTGATGAACAATCTGAACTGTTTCTCTATAAAATATAAGGATGCCGAAACAATGAAACTTTCACACTTATTAATTGCAACATCTTTAACTGCTGCGAGCTTTACAACTTTTGCAGCAACTCAGGAAGCTCCTGCACAGGAAGATAAAGTCGTTGTATCTACTCAAGAAACAGCTGAAACCACTGACTTAAGTGCAAATGCACCTGCTTCAGAAGCCTCAGCAGAACAACCAAACCAAGAAAAAGCAGCTAAATAATTTATTACCTGCTGTAATAAAGCGACCTACTCTCCAGCATGATTACAGCTCTTATTTAGCACAATCAGAAACCAAGACTTATCCTGTCTTGGTTTCTTTTTTGCTGATAGATTTAAATCATAGAAATTAGTGATCATTTCAAGGTGAAAGCTTATAGTAGAAAACAGAATATTTTAATAATAAACAATAAACTACAAACCATACCAAACACAAAGTCTCATTATCTTTATACCCATGACCTACTATTGACTAGCTTGTTCTGCCTCATTTTTTCACCGTTAATAACTGTAAAAGTGAATTAAATGGACATTCGCAATGCGCAACACAGCAAATTACACAACTGAAGTCGCAATTCTTGGTGCTGGCCCTGTCGGTTTGACCATTGCCAACTATTTAAGTAAGCAAGGCGTACAAGTCACAGTCATTGAACAGTTAGATAGCTTAATTGATTACCCGCGTGCAATTGGGATTGATGATGAGTCTTTACGGACGATTCAGTCTTTGGGCTTAGTCGAACAGGTCTTACCACATACCACGCCGAATCATGCTATGCGTTTTTTAACGCCAAAAGGACGTTGCTTTGCAGACATCCAACCTTTAACCCGTGAGTTTGGTTTTTCGCGTCGGAATGCCTTTATTCAACCACAAGTAGACAATGTCTTATTACAAGGTCTGAAACAATACGAGCAGACTCATGTATTGTTTTCCCGCCAATTGATTGAATTTAGCCAAGATCAAACTGGTGTCACTTTAAAGCTACAAACCGCAGATCAAACTGAAGAAATCATTCAAGCACAATACTTAATAGCATGTGATGGCGGAAATTCCATTATTCGTCGTACATTGAATATAGATTTTGCAGGTAAAACAGCACCAAACCAGTGGATTGTGATTGATATTGAAAATGACCCACTGGCAACACCACATATTTACTTATGCTGTGACCCTGTACGTCCTTATGTTTCGGCAGCACTTCCACATGGTATTCGTCGTTTTGAGTTTATGGTGATGCCTGGTGAAACTCAGGAAGAGCTCAGTCAGCCTGAAAATATTGCCAAACTATTGTCCAAAGTACTTCCAACAACCGATGGTATTGAAGTGATTCGTCAGCGTGTTTATACCCACAATGCACGCATTGCAGAAAAATTCCGTGTCGACCGTATTTTACTGGCAGGCGATGCCGCCCACATTATGCCTGTATGGCAAGGTCAAGGTTATAATAGTGGCATGCGCGATGCTTTCAACCTTGCATGGAAAGTTGCATTGGTTGTACAAGGCAAAGCATCTGCGGAATTATTAGACTCGTACCAAGTTGAACGTAAAGACCATGCCAAAGCCATGATCGACCTTTCCGTGATGGCAGGTCATGTACTGGCACCACCGAAAAAATGGCAAGGCTTTGTGCGTGATGGTATTGCTCATGCATTGAACTACATCAAACCGATTAAACAGTATTTACTCGAAATGCGTTTCAAACCTATGCCGAAATATCATGCTGGTGCACTAATCACTGATGGCAGTAAAACCACACCTGTCGGCAAAATGTTCATTCAACCACATGTTAAACTTGAATCTGGCAAAACTGTTTTACTCGATGAGGTTCTGAGCAATGACTTTGCCATCATCGCTTGGGGGGTAGATCCAAAGTGGGGACTCACACCAGCGCACATGCAACAATGGCAAAAACTGGGCGTCAAGTTTGTTCAAGTCATTCCAGCAGTGCAACTGGACAATGAAAAACGCCAAAAGTATGACGGAGTGATCACGGTAGGCGATCTGGGCACAGACATCCGCAGTTGGTTTGGTCAAACGACTGAGTCTGTGGTCATACTTCGTCCAGACCGTTTTGTTGCAGCATTAGCGATTCCACAGACCTTAAACACGGTTAGCCAACATCTCTTTGCCAAACTGCATGTGAGCTAATGCCATATCACAAGGTTCTGGCACAATCCAGAACATAAAAAACCACGCTAAACCATAATGCTGATCCGTTAAGGGGTTTTGTACTAAACTCCTTAACTTTTTAGTTCTTTAAAGCAGAATCTTCTATACTCTAGATCAAATATTTATAGCTCAACTACTACTTTGGTTAAGCCCGAATGCCCCATCAGAATATATATTGGGTTCGCAAGAAAAGCGGCTTGTGGCGCATACCCCCGACTACACAAATCACCAAATCCCTTGTATTGATTCATAAATCGCAAACCTTATTTTTAAATATTTTTACCTTGAGCAAGTACAAGTGACGTTTCTGCGCATCAAATAGCATCATACGTTTAAAAATAAAATGCCAGTCTATTGCTTAAGACTGGCATGAGCACTAAGGCACGGTTTTATAGTACTAAGTTTATTGGACTTAAATCGCTTGTACCCATTCAACTCCCTGTACCGCATCGCGACTTTGAATCAACTGGATAAAAGGTTTAAATTCGTCGAAATATGGGACAATTTTGAAAGAAATGGCATAGATTAACCAATAGGCCAAAAACAAATCTGCGGCACTAATTTGATTGCCCAACAAATATGGCTTCGCCTGAGCTAAACCTACTTTTATAAACCGATAAATAGATGCTTCTGTACCAAAACCCAAACTTCTTTTTCTAGTATCTAGCTGTTGTTCAGAAATGCCTAAACTTTTCACGTCCATAAACTCAGTGAGTGGTCCATGACAAAAGAATAACCATTTCAAATATTCACCACGCTTGGGGTCATTGAAAGCAGGCGCGAAACCTTTTTCGAGATATTTATCTGCCAAATAAGCAAAAATAGCAGGAGTTTCTGAAATCACCGAACCCTGATCCACTAAAAATGGGACTTTCCCCATTGGGTTCAAAGCCAAATATTCAGCATCCGCTAAATCTGCATATTCGATATGAATAATTTCGACCTGATCTTCAATATCTAACTCTTTTAAAAACGGCAATACCGTAATGCCGCGAGAATGAACGTTGCTATACAGCTTCATTATTTTGAGCCTCTTAGATGGCGCTTTGAGTATGTTTTAAACATCATACAGCACAACTGTATGTGTATATTTTTAAGTAAAAAAACAACGACATAATAATACGACTGATTTTATTCACTGTTTTATCCCAATCCCTTTGCCGCCTTTACCAAGAGTACATTTTTTGGACGTGTTATCAGTGTTTTTTATTATGCATTGAGCCCTTTTTGCTCTCACCATTATTTACGACATTATAAAAATAAATTTTCATCATGCTTAAACTAAACACAATTTGGTGTTGCCTTAGGCATAGATGGTAAATCAGGAAAATTAAACCACGATATCATCATGGACTCAGTTAAAGAGACAAAATTAGAAATCGCACTGTGTATTCGCAATAAGGCATCTTGAACATTTATACCTTCTGGTTCTGCTATATCAACCCTTTAGCCAGATCTTTATAAACCTCATACACTTGAAATGTTGATTTACCTAATGACCCTTTCCCCAAGTTCCAATATTCAAAAGAATTCTGGTCAGAACATGTCCATATAAAATTGCTCTTTTAATATTTTTAAAATGAGATCAATCGCAGGGTTTTTCTGCTGTTTACGGTAATTCGCATAGAGTCCAATCATCGGTAAAGGTTCAATTGTGTTCTTCGCTACAATTTTATCACCCAAAAGTGGAATCACATACGCAGGTACAATACTCCACCCAACCCCCATCCCGACCAAATTCACATTCAGCAAAATATTGGTCGAGTGCTGGACAATATTGACATTCAGTTTCGAGTGTTTAAAAAAGTCTTGGATCAACTTATATAACTGTGGTGAAGCGGTTTCATCACTGATCACAAAGTCACGATCATTAAAGTGCTTAATGCTAATACTGCGCTGTTCAGCAAAAGGAGAATCTTTCGGCATAATCAGAGCTAAAGGCTCCTGAAAAACTTGAACATGCTCAAACTCTCCAGACTCATCTGGATAACGCGTAAATGCAATATCAATTTCACCTTTTTTCAGAGCATCAAGCTGGGCTGAATCTGTCAGGCTATGAAAGCTAATTTTTAAGTCTGGAAAATGCGCGCGAATGTTTGGCATGATGTAAGGAAACACTTTCATTTCAGCAACAGGTACAAAGCCAATATGTAAGTGATCTTTACTCATATTGGCAATTTGGCGTGCATCATAAATTGCCTTTTCAGCATACTCCAAGCTCAGTAAAGCTTGTTTTAAAAATGCTTTTCCTTCTTCCGTAAGTTCGACCTTACGATTGGTTCGAATCAATAGCTGCGCGCCAACCTCATGTTCCAAATCCTTAATTTGCTGGCTAAGCGAAGGCTGAACCGTACACATGCGCTGTGCTGCTTTAGTAAAATTGAGTTCTTCTGCAACAGCAACAAAATAACGTAAATGACGCAATTCCATAAAACGCTCCAACTATGCTTCTGACACCCGTCGTGTCGTTTTAGCCACTTTAAATTTGTAGATACATAACGTCAGCAGCACAATTGCTGCACAGATTAAATATGTAGTTTGAAAGCCTAAATGCGCAATCACCAAACCTATCACAACCGAGCCAACAGCCATTCCCAAATCAAACAAAGTAAAAAAAGTCGAAATAGCATGTCCCATACGTTGTTTCGGTACCGACTGAATGGCGACCGTTTGAAAACAAGGAAATAACGAGCCGTATCCCATACCAATAAATACAGCAGATAACCATAACATCCATGGACTATTGACGATGCTGACCAACACTAAACCCAATGCAAAACACAAAAATGAAGGATAAATCACAGCACTGGCGCCACGGCTGTCATAAATCTTGCCGACCCACGGTCGCACCAAAATCATCGACACAGCAAAAACCACGAAAAATAAACTGGTATAAGCCAATAAAGCTTTGGACTCAGTATATGTAGCAATGAAACTCATAATGCTCGAATATGCAAAGGCCGTGAGTAATGCAATTAAACCAATCGGCACTGCCTTGAGTTCAATAATGTCATACCAGCTCAAACCTACTCTTTCTTTAGTTTCGGGCACTTGAAGAGAAACAGATTCAGTAATTGGAATCAACCAACTAAAAATCAAACCAAGACTAATCAGCACAGTCAGTAGAACAAATAAATCATTAAAACTACTGTACTGCACAACGCTCAGAGCAATAAGTGGCCCAAAAACCACAGCTAAATTGGTAGACATGACAAAATAACCCATCCCCTCACCTTTGCGTTGTTCGGGTATAAAATCATTAGCAATGGGTACAGTTACAGTTGTTAAAATACTAAACCAAATACCATGTATAAAACGAATAGCAAGCAAGCTCCACATGCTGTCCACCCAAAGATAGCTAAAGGCAAAGCAGACAAAAAGTGATGCCGAAGCACGAAAGGAAAAAGCCTTCCCGAGCCGCTCCACAATCAACCCTGAAAACGGTCGCACTGCAATAGAGGACACCAAAAATAGGGTTAAAGCGAGACCTGCTTGCTTCACCGTCCCACCGAGTTCTTGCATGATATAAACGGGCAAGATCGTGAGTAATGCAAAGTAATACGTGAACAAGAACAGATTATTACACACACAAAGTATAAAATTTCTATTCCAAAGCGACTGCTGAGGCATTATCTATTCCTCTAAAAGCGCATGTCGCTGTGCAGGTGCAATTACCAACCGAACCAAATTGTGAATATAGGCGTCATCAGGCATACGGTTAAAAAAAATAATTTGATAATGAATCGGTCCATACAAAGTATCGAGCATCAACTCAAAAGGATAATCTGCGCGTACTTCACCACGCTCAATCGCACACTGAATTAATTTACGGGTTTGGACACGACGTGGCAGTAAATACTCTTGGAAAAATAACCCTGCAGCTTCGCGATGCTCTGCCATGACCACCAACAGTGCTCGCCCCACTGGATGATTCAAGGCCACTGCCAGTTTAGATAATTGTTGTACTAAGTTGTGCTCTAAACTTTGCTCAAAATCCAATTCAAAGACGGATTCGGTATGCAATTTAAATGCTTCAAAAACCAAATCAGATTTGTGCTTCCACCATCGGTAAATGGTGGATTTTCCAACCCCTGCACGTGCAGCAATATCTTCTATAGTGAACTGTGAATAATCTGCCTCTGACAAAGCTGCCAGTACAGCATTTAAAATGCATTGTTTTCGTTTAGAACCTTTCTCAACATTCATATCACACCAAAACGATACGCTACGTATCGTTTCATTTTATACTTAAAAATGCACTTGTGCTAATTTCTTTAATAAATAAATTTTAGACATAAAAAAAGGTCTCCTATATAGGAGACCTTTTCATTGCATTTAACTATGCGATGTTTTTTTATAAATACTGCACGAAGGGTGATGGTTTTCTTGTAAGCGCGCAACTTTACGTTGCTCAGCCGCTTCAAAACGACAACGCTTCCAGTCATTATCCAAGTTCAATGCAGGAATTTGTTTTGGCTTACCATTTTCATCGACCGCCACCATAGTAAAGTAACAACTGTTGGTATGACGTACTGTACGCTTTTGAATATTCTGCGCTTCAACACGAATACCGATTTCCATCGAAGTCCGCCCCACATGGTTCACACTTGCCAAGAAAGTAACCAACTCACCTACATGAATCGGCTCTTTAAAGTTCACTTTATCCACCGATAAGGTCACTACATAACTGCCAGAAAAACGACTTGCACACGCATACGCAACTTGGTCTAACAGTTTCAAAATGGTGCCACCATGCACATTTCCTGAAAAATTCGCCATATCTGGTGTCATTAAGACCGACATAGTGAGTTCAGACTGGTCATCTGCAGCCGCAGCAATTTGATCTAATGGGGACATCGCGTTCTCTAATTCGGAAGATAATAGGATATGTGGCGCTTATTATATCGGTTTTACAGACTAAATTTGGTAACAAAACCATCATTATTATTTATAGCGATTCTCCCATCATTCAAAAAAATATATATAAAGAAGACTAAGGTGTTGAATCTATAAGCCTTCTTGGTACTTCAACCAGTTTTCTATCACATATATTTGACTGTACAATTCACATTCAGTCGCATGAACATCGCTATATACAAGAGCACAGCCCTTAATTTCACCTATTCATTTGCCAAAATATATATCTACTACTGCATGCGTGCCTGAATCGCTTGAATATTCAGTTTCTGTTTATAATTTTTTTGAGCGAACACTTTTTGAATCTGTTGCAATTGAGCAACAGTTGCATCCTGTCCTGCTTTCATCGTCATTTCACGCCCACTCACATCAAAAATATGTACTTTCTCACGTAAGTCTGGCTGAATCACAATATCGGCATTTTTCAGCTCTATTTGCGCAAGGTTCTTTTGCATAATATTGATATTTTGGTTAAATAGTCCCCATACATTCGACGTTTCGGTATACATCGGCTGCGCTAAAATATCTACAGCAATAATAATATCTGCACCTAATTTACGCGCTACATCGACAGGAACTGGGCTCACTAAACCGCCATCAACATACTCATCTTCACCAATTTTAGTCGGGATAAACATGCTCGGAATGGACACCGATGCACGCACTGCTTGCCCTGTATTTCCATAATTAAAAACGACTTTTTTACCTTCTTTTAGTTGTGTTGCAACCACATACATCGGTGTTGGTAAACGTTGAAGAGGAACATCTTTGACCTGTTCATTAACATAGTCCTCAACTTTTTGACCATCAAAAAAACCTTTCATACCCAAACGAATATCACGTACATCATTGGCTTTCATATTGAGTGCAATTTCACGCAGTTCATTTGCATTTTTACCACTGGCATAGAGGGAGCCCACTATACTACCCGCACTGGTTCCCACGATAAAATCAGGGTGTATACCTGACTGCTCCAGTACTTGTATTGCACCAATATGTGCGTAACCACGGGCACCGCCACTACCAAGGACAAGAGCAATAATTGGCCGATTTTGCTCTTTTTTAAGCTGTTTAAAATTAATACGATCGGTTCTTTCCTGAGCTTCGTTGGAATTATTATGTGTTGCACCAAGCTGATTTGACAGGTCTTGGTCTGCTTTTGGCATACTTTGGCAACCAGCCAAGACAAGCAATGTAAGCGACAACAGGCTAATTTTTAATTTCAACATAATTCACCAACGCTAAGGAAGAAGAAAATTTTAAGCAACATAGTGTATGAAAATCCGTAGCCGTCTGACTGTTGTTTTTCGTAAAAGTGTGCATTCTCTTATTATAATTCTTTTCACCCTTTTAATATCATCTGGTATGTGTATTCAGCTCCTGATCCACATATTTAAACCTAAAGTGCCTATCTTTTTGTAGTCTAGTCACTTATTGGACTCAGTTTGGTCATAAATTTTGACTCATTAGAGCTCTTGAAGTAGTCAAAAAATGATCATTCCCTGACAATAAAATAAGTATTGAACGTCACTTTCTCTCTTGGTGAAGAGCTTAGAATGAGGGCAGATTCTTCCTATAAATCCTCTCCCTAGCCCTCTCCTTTAAAAAGGAGAAAGAACTTTCATTGTGATTTCAAGACAGCTCAGAAAATGGCTGATGCACGAACTCCATTGAAGATTCATTAATGTACGATTATTAGTGCATAAAAAAGCCCCTACTTTAAGTAGAGGCTTTCTGGCGAATTACCAAATGTCTGATTTGACTTTATCTTTAAATTTAGGATGGTTGTCCAATTTAAACACTGGCTCTTTCACTCCTTGTTTGAGCTGACCGATATAGTCCTTTAACAACATCAATAAGAATGGTGTTAATAACAAAATGGCAAACAAGTTAATGGTGGCCATGATGCCCATGAACAAATCCGCAGTGTTCCAAATAAGGGGCACACTCATCACTGAACCAAGATAGACCATAATCAAAACAAAGATACGGAACACAAACATCACTTTGGCGTTGTTGTTAATAAATTGCACATTGCCTTCAGCATAGGCGTAGTTACCAATGACTGATGAAAAAGCGAATAAGAATAAAATCGTTGCAAGGAAGTCATCCCCCCATGAACCAATTTGGCTCTCTAGCGCCATTTGTGTTAATGCAACACCTTCAAACCCAGCATCGTGATACAGACCAGACGCCAAAATAATAATTGCTGTACATGAACACACCACAAACGTATCCACAAATACACCGAGCATTTGTACTAAACCTTGGTTTACGGGATGTTTCACATCTGATGCAGCTGCCGCATTTGGTGCTGAACCCATACCTGCTTCATTAGAGAATAAACCACGTTTAATCCCCATCATCATTGCCATGGAAACCATCGCACCGAAGAATCCACCTGCTGCCGCCTCAAACTCAAATGCTTTCGAGAAAATAAGCTGAAAGATGTCAGGCAAAATAGCATAGTTAATAATGGCAATATAAAGTGCAACAACTAAATACAATATAGCCATAAATGGAACAAAGCTTTCAGCAACCTTCGCAATACGCTTAATCCCACCAAAGATAATCACTGCAGTTAGCAAGACTAAACCGAGCCCAACCCAAGACACCACAATATGAATGCCGCCCAGTTCAAAAGCCAAATTGGCTTTGTCCCAACCCCATGCATGTGCTGTTGCACCAGTAATGGCATTGGCTTGTACTGCATTAAACACAAAACCATAGGTTGAAATTAATGCTACAGCAAAAACTACGCCCAACCATTTTTGCTTCAGACCTTGAGTAATATAATAAGCAGGGCCTCCACGGAACTGTTTATTCTCTTGGTCACGCACTTTAAACAATTGTGCTAAAGATGATTCAACAAAAGCTGAGCTCATGCCTAAAAATGCAGTCACCCACATCCAAAAAACTGCACCCGGTCCACCAATCGCAATTGCGATCGCAACACCAGCAACATTACCCACACCAACACGGCTTGCAAGCCCCGTTACAAAAGCCTGAAAAGGCGTAATACCATGGTCATCATCACATTCCTTACGGCTTGATTTCATCACCTTGATGCTGTGTAAAAATAAGCGAACCTGCACCGCACCCGTAATTAGCGTGTAAAACAAACCAACGGCAACCAGAAAAACCACTAAAAAGTCCCACAGAGGTCCATTCAGTGTATTCACCCACCCGAGTAATGTTTCATTTAACTGATCATTCATCTCGACTTCCTAATTATTGTGAAAGACTAAAAAGCAAAAAAGCCCTAGTTTCCTAGGGCAAATCGCACATTCAATTAGCTAAAAAACTGCAAAATAGACTGAATAACAGCAACGTTAATCAAGTCTACAAAGAAGGCGCCACATAAAGGAACAATTAAGAATGCCTTATGAGAAGGACCATACATGTTGGTAATGGCTTGCATGTTTGCCACTGCTGTTGGTGTTGCACCCATACCAAAACCACAGTGTCCTGCAGACAATACAGCAGCATCGTAGTTTTTCCCCATTACACGGAAAGTTACGAAGCCCGCATACAATGCCATAGTGATTGTTTGCGCACCCAAAATAACAACCAGTGGACCAGCCAAGTCAGCCAACTGCCATAATTTCAATGATAATAATGCCATCGCAAGGTAAAGTGATAATGATGCATTACCAAATACATCAATCGCGCGATCAAAGATTTGAACTTTAAAAATCCCTTCCAATACATTACGTAAAATCACACCACCAGCAAGCGCCCAAACGAATGTTGGCAACTCAAGCATTGTGCCTTTCATCTGACCTGTCATAAAGTCAGCAAAAGCCAAACAGCCTGCGAACAAACCTAATGTGGTAATTGCATTATCAGCTGTGATAAGACGAACCCGATGCGGATATTCAAATGGTACATATTCCGTTGAGCTAATCTCTGGTAAAGGCGTATTATCACTTCTTTCAATCTGCTCATTGGTACGTGGTGTCGCTAATTCATAGCGGTTAATAAGTAGTTTTGCTAAGGGGCCACCAATTAAACCACCAATAATTAGACCAAAAGTTGCACTCGCCATACCTAATGCAAGTGCACCTTGAATACCATGCTTAACTTCTAAAATTTCACCCCAAGCACCCGCAGTACCGTGACCACCAGTTAAGGTAATTGAACCCGCAATTAAACCAATCAATGGATCAATACCTAATAGGGTTGCAAGGCTAATGCCCACGAAATTTTGTACCACAATAAAGGAAGCAACAGCCATTAAGAAAATAATAAGACCGATCCCACCTTCACGTAATTTGGAGAAGTTTGCACTTAAACCAATTGAAGCAAAGAAAATCAGCATAAAACTGGTCTGTAATTCGCTACTTGTAGTAATGCTATAGCCCCAAAGACTATGCACAAGCAAAGAGATAATCGCAGCAACCAAACCACCTGCTACAGGCTCAGGAATGTTGTAGCGTTTCAAGAAATCAATTTTATTAACCAAGAAGCGACCAAGTAACAAAACAATGACAGCAGCAATCAAGGTATAAAATGCGTTAAATGTAAATTCCATGACAATTGTCCATAAAGCTGATGCTTAGAGTTGTTATCTGGCTAATAAATAAGCCACTGAATCCATTGATACTTCAAGATAGATTTCGTAAATCTGAGTCAAACTCAGTCTTGCGTATGAAAATTCAGGCAATGGGTAAATTGGTAACAACTAAGCGATCTGATGCATAACATATTCAGCTCTACCGATGAGTAAACTGAAAGAACGTAATGCCCAATAATTTTTGGACACAGATACGATTTTTTGACTTAAGTCACAAAAATCGCCCCATAGTGGCTTAAAATTAACCAATAAAAGCACAATACGAGTGAAAGACCGACATTATGCAGATTTTTTATAGATAATCTTTATTTTTTTACAATAATTTTTAACTATTTCCCTTATTCTTTTTCTGTCTTAAATACTAAAATCTATTTTCACTCATTATTTAGCCTATATAAATTTTCTATGCTTTCTAAAAAACAAAACAGAAGCTTAAAGCTCCTGTTTTGTTACTACAGTTTTCGATTTTAGAAGTTATATTTCGCCATAAAACCAACACGGTTGTCTTTGTAGCTATTTCCTGCAAAGGTATCGCGTTTACCATTGATATATTCAACACCTAAGTCCAATGGCTTAACTGGTGAATAGATAAAGTTAATCCATGCTTGGTAAACTTCTTCATTTGCTGCTGGATTTAAAGTTGCGTAATCCGTACCATCATCCGCAAACAGTGCGCCATAAGCTAAAGTCGAACGTAATTTTTCGTTGAACTTATATGTACCACCGACCTGCACACCAAATGCTTCATTTTGCTCGATGTTACCATTTGCTGGATCTACGTAGAATGCTGTATTACTTCCATATAGGTAATTACTATTACCTTGTACATAAGATACATCTGCACTTAGTTTTAGCGGGTCAATCACTTGATAATTTACACCAGCTGCCACACCCCAACCTGTTTTATCATCGCCTGATGCATCAGACTTATATTGCTCTACTAAGCCGCGAACAGATGCATTTGCTTTACCATCTGCAAAACCTTGCGTTAATTTTGCAGTTAATACAGGTAAGCTATATTTTACATCTGAAGTAACGTTTGCTGTATTAGTCGCATTTCGAGCTGTTGCAGAACTATTACCTTCTTCAGCAGCAAGGAATAATTTGGTTGCAGGCGCTAAATTAAAGCCATAACGAACTTGTGGAATACGTGCCGTACCCCCACCCACGTTGGTCCCAAAATCAATCATTTCTGGCGCATGGTTAGACAGGAAGTTAGAAGTGGTTTGACCAAATAACCAGTTGTTATAGGTTAAATACGCATGGCGAATACGTAGTGCTTCATTTGTTCCAGCAAAGTCAACTTCAACCTTACCGCCAAGCTTATTATCACCACCAACATTGGTATTGAAATCCAAACCTAAACGCGTAGTTTTAGCAGTTGCGCGAAGCTTGTCTTTGGTTTGACCATCTGAACTAGACACTTTATTGAAGTCATCATCCGCACCTTCAATAATGTAGTTTGCATCGCCACGAACAAAACCATATAGGTTAATGTCAGCACCTGACTTAGATTTAAATGAAGACAATGCTGACTCAGGCTTCGCAGGTGGTGCTGGCTGTGCTTTGACTTGTTGAATCTGAACGGCTTGTTGTTGTTGAACTTGTTGCTGCTGTTGCATTAAAGCTTTTAACTCAGCAACTTCAGCGCGCAATTGAGCAATCTCTTGTTGTTCTTTCGTTGCTGCATGAGTCGTTGTCATCATCAACGCGGCAACACTGAGTGCTAGGCTTTGAGCGACAAATGGCTTTTTAGTGAGGGCTAAACGCATACGCAAGCTTCCTTTATTACATAGTTAGTGGTAAGTCAAAAATTCCATTTCAGTAAAATTTACTATACAAAAACCATTCCATTTCGGTCTCTTTATGTATAGAACAATCTTATAAAGATGAAAAATCGCACATTTCGATGTTTTTGGATATGATCTTTTATTACTTTTGCAACTAAAGTCTAATTAGAAACCTTCTAAACTGGAATAAGCATCACACTTCATCTGCTTTGAATTATGAAATTACAATTTAAAAATGTTTTTGCAATAATTAAGTAACAATTCTTCATATATTCTTAAATATAGACTGAGTTTTCGGTGATATCTATATTTTTTTCTTATAACTAAAGTCTTAGTTTGATTGATAACCACATGCTGCCAAATAAGTGGTCAAAACTACGTCTTTGCATAAAAAGTAGGATAATTATGACGCAGCAGATGTCCGATCTTGTCGATCAAGCAATTCGCTCACGCCATTCAGTTCGTGCCTTTACAAACCAAATGGTTGAGGTACAAACCCTTAAAGATATTTTACACGTCGCCAGCCGAGCACCATCAGGGACCAACACACAACCATGGAAAGTGTATGTGGTCACTGGGAAAAAGCGCGATGAAATAGTTGAACGTGTTTGTCATGCGCAACTTGAGCTTTTTCAACATCCTGAAAAAGCAGCACAATACCAAGAAACTTTCGCTTATTATCCTGAAAACTGGATTTCACCCTATATTGACCGTCGTCGCGAAAATGGTTGGGGGCTGTATGGATTACTCAACATTCAAAAGAATGAAAAAAGTAAAATGGCTCAACAGCAACTCCGTAATTTTCAATTTTTTGATGCACCTGTGGGCTTATTTTTTACAGTCAATAAAGTCATGGGCATTGGGTCTAAAATGGACATTGCCATGATGATGCAAAATGTGATGGTTGCAGCCAAAGCACGTGGCTTAGACACCTGCCCACAAGCAGCATGGAATCACTTTCATTCTATCGTACTGGGTATTCTTGGTGCATCATCAGATGAAGAATTAGTCGGCGCAATCGCTTTAGGTTATGCAGACCCAGAACACATTGTGAATAGCTTTATCACACCACGGGTCCCCGTAGACGAGTTTGCTGTTTTTTTAACTGACGAATAGAGATCACAGCTTTCATTTATCAAAAGAGACTGATTACAGTCTCTTTTTTATACATTTAAATATCTCAGACTTAGGCTTTTATCCCTTCGTCTTGCCCAAGTTTGAACACATAATATAAAGCCAGTAACACAAAAATAGCCATGACAATGGCCATATTTAAAAGTGCAGACCAAACTAAGAAATTTAGAATCACGCCACAAAGTAAACCACATGCAAATTGCATACTGCCCATAATAGCACTAGCCGTTCCAGCACGAGCGCCTTGCTCAGACATTGCAATTGCCATTGCATTTGGTCCCGTAAAACCAATCGCTGCAACGGCTAAAAACATACCTGCACACACAACAGATAAAGGTGCTGTTGCCATGCTTCCTGCTATTAACAGCAAAATAACCCCTAACAATTGCAAAGCACTGCCTAATTTTAAACGTTGAAATACATTTAAACTGCGTGCTAAACGTTTATTTAAAGTTGAGAAAAGCATGATGCCAACCGCATTCGCACCAAAGGCATAGGCAAAAATTTGCTGACTCAAACCATACCCGTCCATCAAAATGGCAGCTGAGGCACTGATATAACAAAATAAAACCGCGCCAGCAAAACAACCAACAAACATTGGTCGTCTAAAACTTGGATCTTGGAAAATCGCACTATATAAGTTGAGTACTTGATTGAAATTCAGTTTTAACCGACGCTTTGGATCTAAAGTTTCTTTAAAAAAGAAATGTACACAGCAGAGGCTTCCCAAACCAACAAGCATCAATATGGCAAAAATACTGTGCCAACTACTAAAACTCAGCACCAAAGCGCCCAAACTTGGTGCAATAATTGGAGCAATGGTCGTCACAATCATCATACTGGCAAAAGCTTGTGCCGAAGCTTGCATATCCAAACGGTCACGAATTGCAGCACGTGCAATCACCACCCCGACACAACCACCTAGAGCCTGTAACACCCGCGCAGCAATTAAGCTCCATTCACTGTTTGCAAACACACACAGTAAACTGGCCACAATATAAAGGCTCAATCCAAAATACAGAGGCTTTTTACGCCCGATTCGGTCACTTACAGGCCCATAAATTAGCTGCCCAAGAGCCAAACCAAGAAAATATGCAGGCAAGCTGTTAGCAACCATTTGTGTGCTTACCCCAAAGTCATCTGCCATTTGTGGCAAAGCGGGTAAGTACATATCAATAGAAAGTGGGCCTAGTGCCGTCAATGAAGCGAGTAAAAGAATCCAAGCGTTAGAATATTCCGCTTTTTCCTGTGTAGTTGACATAGGATTAATGTGTTTTTTAAAGGAGAGTTTGCAGACAAGTTTACACGCTCCATAGTATGATTTATACCTGAGCAAGTGAAATTTCACATATTCTCATATTTGAAAATTGTCTAACCCTAAAAGACAGATAAAGGTGCGCTTTGAAAGCATGGCTGACGAGCCTAAAACAGGCTACTTATAATACAACCTTTATGTATAACCTCCGCATGGTCATCACCTTTGCAGGAACCGCTTTTGTACCTTATTTTATGGGGTTCCAACTGGCAACTATTCCACTTACACTGGGTGCAGTTGCAGCGGGTTTAAGCGATATTGATGACCGCTTTTCTGTGCGCATCATGAACTTGATTTATACCTATATTGGTTTTTTCGTCACAGCCACCTCTATTTATTTTTTATTTCCGCACCCGATTTTATTTGCGCTAGGTCTTATTGTTTCCTGTATCGGTTTTATTTTACTGGGTTCATTGGGACGTCGTTATGCAACCATTTCATATGGTTGTTTGGTTATTTCCGTCTATTCCATGCTTGGTGTCGGTCTTTTTGACCAATGGTATATGCAACCTTCGCTTTTAGTCATCGGTGCAATTTGGTATAGCCTGATTTCAACCATCAGTTTTCTGCTTTTCCCAGTGCGTCAGGTTCAAGATAACTTATCCAAATGTTATTCGTCTTTGGCCGATTTTCTCTTTGCCAAGTCTAATCTATTCGATGTCGATATGACGCCAAATAGTTATCAACAAAGTATGATTGAGCTGTCTCTGGAAAATGGCAAATTAATTGCGATATTCAACGACATGAAAACCGCTCTACTCACCCGTTTAAAAGGTGACCGTGGGCAGCGTGATACCCGTCGGAGCTTGCAATATTATTTTGTCGCACAAGATATCCATGAACGTGCAGATTCAGCACATATTGACTATCAGAAACTGGCTAAGATCTTTCAGCACAGTGATATCTTGTTTCGCTTTCAACGTATTTTATCCATCCAAGCCAAGGCCTGTAAGGACCTCAGTAGCAGCATATTAAACCGCCAAACCTACGTGCATAATAAACGCTTTAAACATGCGTTTGAAAACCTCCGCTTATCTTTAGAAAAGCTCAAAGATGAACAACAATATGACCAAATTTGGGTCAATGCCCTGTTTTCCTTATTTCAAAACTTAAAATCAATTGATGCACAGCTTCGTAACTTAGAAACTGAGCGCAATATCAAATTTGATAAAAGTAAGCACATTGAAAGTCAGCTTAAAGATGATGACCTCAAAGGTTGGGATGACATTGTGGTGCGGATTAAACAAAATCTCACGCCTGAATCCGTACTATTTCGACATGCAATACGGGTTTCGATTGTACTCTTGGTCGGCTATATTTTTGTTCAAGTAACCAATATTCAATATGGTTATTGGATTTTACTGACCGCTTTATTTGTCAGCCAACCCAACTTTAATGCCACCAAACGACGTTTGCGCTTGCGGATCATAGGTACATTGATTGGAATTCTTTTAGGTTATGCCATCTTGTATTTTGTCCCATCCATTGAAGGCCAATTGGTCATGTTAGTGATCAGTGGTGTCCTCTTTTTCGAACTTCGCAGTAAACAATATGCTCAAGCCACTGCATTTATTACTATTTTGGCTTTAATTAACTTTAATTTAGACGGCATGGGTTACGCCGCGGCACTTCCGCGGATGATTGACACCCTGATTGGCTGTGGGCTGGCGTGGTTGGGTGTGAGTTTTATTTTCCCCGATTGGAAATTTCGTCGTCTCCCCCGCACCATTTACCGCTCCCTTGCCGCACAATGCAATTATTTGGCTGAAGTAATTGAGCAGTATAAATCTGGACGCAACAATGGCTTGAATTATCGCGTTGTTCGCCGTGCAGCGCACAATACCGATGCCGAAGTTGCTTCACTCATTTCAACTTTAGCCACCGAGCCTGACTTTGACCCCACTCAAAAAAGTTTGGCATTTGAATTTCTGTGTCTCAATCATACCTTTATCAGTTATATTGCGGCACTGGGTGCACATCGTGAAAAAATTGACGACCCACAAATTTTAGAATTGATGGATCGCGCTTTTGACAATATCCAAGGTGCACTGCTACGTGACGAAATGCCTGATTTAACTGCACAGAATATGCTTCAAACCATTCGTCAACGTTTAAGCCAAAATAATGAAGAAGATCAAAAAGCATTGATCATTTTGCAACAGCTGTCATTGATGTTTAGCATCCTAAATCAATTCAGTCGTTTGAAGCAAAGTTTGAGCCATGAACGGGATCACGAGGCTACAGAATTAGCTTCATTATAATTTGGGTGATTTTGGAACAATATACTCACTGAAATGCTCTAAATAATGCTAAACTTTTTGCAGTTTTAAATCTGTTACTTTCACTATGACCGCGAAAAATTTATACGCTTATACTTTACAGCCTGTGAACTATGAAATCACTGAGTCTGAACAACGCGATGCTCAATTAAAAATTTGGCGTAGCACAAACAAAATCAGCCTGAAAGCCTGGATCATCATGGGTGCTGTCGTTGCCCTTTCAATCCTCGGCTTAATTCTGCTTAAAAACTATTCCACAATTTTTTGTTGGGTTGCCATAGCCTGTGTTGTAGTCTATCTACTGGTCCGTAAATTCGGCCTAGAATGGTATGTAAAGCGCAAAATGAATGAGTTTCCAGTACAGGAAATTAAAGGCATTCGCTTAGGTGTACAACCTCATGGTCTGGTTATGCGCCAACAAATGGGCATGCAGGAAGGTGTCGGTGCAATCAGTTGGAAAGATATTTATGAATGGTACAACACACCTGAGTTCTTATTGATTAAGTTTAAGGTGAAAGGCCAAGAAGGTGCTTACATCCTGCCAAAACGCATGGATAGCAAAAACTTCTCATTTAATACGATCCGTACGCATTTAAAAGAAACTGTGGGTGAAGCTCAACCGCTTTAATCGCTTTTTATTTTATAAAAAAACCTCCTTATTTGGGAGGTTTTTTTATCCCCTAAATCTCTAAATATAAATGATAATGAGAATAAATATTAATTGCTAAATCCATAGTATCTTCTCAATCTTCAGGTATAATTCGCGCACAACAAATCGCTCACGATCAAGTCTAGCCATGTTTAAAAAGACATTTTTCCAAGTGCATTGGTTTTTGGGAATCACTGCGGGTCTCATTCTATCTCTTATGGGTGTCACAGGTGCCATCTACTCTTATGAACAGCAAATCTTAAAGTGGATGAATCCTAGCAGCTATACCGTTCAAGCAAGTCAAAACAATAAATTAACTCCTGCTGAGTTGTATCTGCATTTCCAAAAGAATGATCCAAGCATCCAAATTAACAGTATTACCATTGCTCAAGAGCCCACTGCATCCAGTACAGTTAATATTGTGAAAGAAGGTGCACGCCGTGGCTATAACATGATGGTAAATCCATATACCGCCGAAGTTTTACCCGAAATCAAAGGTCGTGATTTTTTTAACTTTATTCAACAACTACACCGCACTTTAACAGTCGGTCCTGTGGGTAAGCAAATCACAGGTGCCTGTACCCTCATGCTCATCTTCTTTGTATTGAGTGGTCTGTACCTCCGTTGGCCCAAGCGTCACTCCATCAAACAATGGTTTTTTGTTAAGCCTAAATTGAAAGGACGCAACTTCATTTGGGATTTACATGCGGTTGTTGGCACTTGGGTGGTGATTTTTTATCTCATCTTGGCCTGTACGGGGCTATACTGGTCCTATGATTGGTGGCGCGATGGCATGTTCAAAGTGCTTGGTGTTGAACGCCCGCAACCACAAATGCAAGAAGGCCCCCGTCCAAATGCAGGTGTAGTTCAAGGCCCACGCGGAGAACAAACGGGTGCTCGTGGTGGCGAGTCACGTGAGCAAGGTCGTGGCGGCCCACAAAGCGAGCACGCTACACATGGCGAACGTGGGCAAGGTGAGCATAAAGGCTTATCACCTCAACAAGTGCAAATTGCTTTAACCCAAACATGGACAGGCTTTAATGCACAAGTTGGTCGCGACTATTCAACACTGACCTTAAATATTCCGAAAAAGCCAGATGGCACACTTGAACTTTCATTTGTAGATGCAATTCCACAGCATGAGCGAGCGCGAAATTCAGCAGTCTTTAATTATCAAACTTCAAAAATTGAAAAAATGGAGTTATATGAAGAGAAGAAGCTGAATGAAAAAATCATGAGCAGTATGCTTCCTGTGCACCGTGGTAGCTTCTTTGGCCCAATTTATCAATTCTTTGCCATGTTCGCATCACTAATGATGCCACTGTTCTTTATAACGGGGTGGATGCTCTATCTGAAACGTCGTAAACAAAAGAAACTCACCCAACAAGCACGTGGTGGAGCGTTGAATGTTACGGTTGATCCAAATGCGAAACCGTGGCTGATTGCCTATGCAACCCAAACTGGTGTTTCTGAGCAAATCGCTTGGCGTACTGCAACCAGCTTACAAGAAGCAAGACAGCCAGTAAGCGTAAAAGCGGTGCAACACTTAACACTTGATGACTTAAAAACTGCCGAACAAGTACTTTTTATTGCAAGTACTTATGGCACGGGTGAAGCACCTGACTTAGCTAGTAGTTTTGAAAAGAAATTTTTAAATACAACCTTGGATTTGTCACACCTGCACTATGCCGTATTGGCTTTAGGCTCTCAAGAATACCCTGACTCCTATTGTAGTTTTGGGCATCGCATTGACCATTGGTTAAAAGCCAATGGAGCGCATACTTTATTTGCAACCATTGAAGTCAATAATGCAGACAACAGCGATATTCAGCGTTGGAATAGTGCTCTTGCCTCTGCAACAAAACTTGAACTTCAAGCCATGAATATTGATAAAACCTTTGATCAATGGACTTTGGCACAACGTGAAGTACTCAATCCAAACAGTGTTGGCGCACATGCTTATAATATCGAGCTAAAAACCAACTTCGATGTTACATGGCAAGCAGGCGATATTGCTGAAATCCAACCAGGTAATAGCACAACACGTATCCAAGCCTTCATGCAAAAGCATCACATTGCAGCACAGAGCATCGTTGAGTCTTTAGCTATTTCGATTGAACAAGCGCTTTGGGATAAAAACCTCAGCACAGAGATTGAACCTTTTGCCAACTTGGAACATTTGCTGGAACAGTTGAGCCCTTTACCTACACGTGAATACTCGATTGCAAGTGTACCGACCCAACAAGTGTTACGGTTGGTTGTGCGCCAACAGCAAGATTTAGAAGGTGAACTGGGCTTAGGTTCTGGTTGGTTAACCCAACATGCCAAGCTTCAGCAACCTATCGCACTGCGTATTCGTACTAATGAATCATTCCACTTGATCAATGACAACCGCCCTATCATTTGTATTGGTAATGGCACAGGCATCGCAGGTTTAATGAGTCTACTCCATGCACGTACCCGCCTAGACTATACTCAAAACTGGTTGATCTTTGGTGAGCGTCAGCGTGAACATGATTTCTTCTATCAAAGTACGATTGAAGCATGGCAAACCACAGGCATGTTGCAACGCTTAGATTTAGCATTCTCACGAGATCAAGCAGAGAAAGTTTATGTACACCATAAACTGACTGAACAAGCCTATGAGCTTAAAACATGGGTTGAAAAGGGTGCCGTCATTTATGTCTGCGGTAGCATTAATGGGATGGCAAGTGATGTTGATACAGCGTTGGTAGAAATCTTAGGCGAAGAAAAATTAGATCAACTCCGCCAAGAAGGTCGTTACCGTCGTGATGTTTATTAAACATTAAATCAAGATGAGAAAACCGAGCCACAATGCTCGGTTTTTTTATATATAAATTTGCTAAAATCCATGCAAAGCCTAAACTCACAAGCCTACATGCAAAAATCAAAAAGAATCATTAGTTTTATCATCGGTTCATTACTTTTCGCAGATGGCTTGTATTTTATTTTACAACTCCGCTTTGATTTCGGCATTCTCCTGCCTTTGTTTATTGGATTAGGTCTGCTGATTTATGCACTCGCCGCCCCTAGGCTTAGGGCTTATATTCAAACCAATAAAATCCGACAATCAATATGGCGTTACACTTGGGCTATTTTCTTGCTATGGATTTGTAGTTTAGCCATTTTCTTTCTCTTTTTAAAATTTTCAAATGAACAAAACATACCCCATGTCAATGCATCCGCCGTTTTAGTTCTTGGCAGTGGGCTAAAGCACGGTAAACCGAGTCCAACTTTAGCCAGTCGCTTAGATCAGGCAGCTCATTACGTAAAACAATATCCAGAAACTATTATTGTTGTAAGTGGTGGGCTATCTCCACAGCAAAACATCAGCGAGGCCAACGCAATGCGTCAATATTTGGTGGATCAACACCATATTCCAGCCCATCGCATCTACACCGAAGAACAAAGTACCAGTACAGAGTTAAACCTGTTCAATAGCAAAAAGATTTTAGCTCAACAACATATCTCTATTGAACAACCGATTGCGATTGTCACCAGCGATTTCCACATTCCACGTAGTCGTGCGATTGCAATTCGCCAAGGTTATCAATCACCCATCATGATCGGTGCTAAAACACCACTTGAAACTCGCTATAACGCATGGCTACGAGAGTATTTTGCCTTTATTAGCGGTTGGCTACTCAACGAATACTAAAGCAAAACAATATATTAATGCAGACGAATATGACGTGGTGAAGGCAATTGTAATTGCTTGAATAAATCAGGCTTTTGTATCGAAAACTGATACAGATAATTTTTAATATCTAATAATAATTTTTCAGGAGCAACCAAAACATTCTGCCCTTCTGGTGTTAAATTCATCGACACTGTCGTATTTTCAACACGTAAAAAAGGAATCACTTTTTCAACCAAGTCCGTTAAACCAATACTCTGAATTTCATAACCCGCCCAATTATCTTTCACTAAAAGCTGTGCTAAGCCTTTACTCTGCCACATCGCAAATGAACGCTGTCCAGTTGGTGTAGCACAGAGTGCCCACCCATCATGATACAACGCCAAAACATGGCCCTGATGCACAATAGTTTCAATAAAAAGGCGATAAACTTGGAGAGGATCGTAAGCAGTATTTTGATTTTTAGATGCAGCTTTGCGTTGATATGGATTTCTCATAAATCTGTCATGTTTTAAAATTATTATTGCACAGCAGTGTATGAAAACAGCTTGAGATAAGCAAGGTTTTTACGACTAGGGAATATGGTGGGCGCTGACGGGATCGAACCGCCGACATTCTGCTTGTAAGGCAGACGCTCTACCAACTGAGCTAAGCGCCCTTGAGAAGTAAAAATAGCATTGCTATTTTTATGATGCAAGAAAGAAATCTTGCTTGATTCCATTTACTAGCACAAGGGATCTAGGAAATGGCGCAGCGGACGGGGCTCGAACCCGCGACCCCCGGCGTGACAGGCCGGTATTCTAACCAACTGAACTACCGCTGCAACGGTAATTGCGAATGCAATTAGGGTCATTAAGCTTTACAGCTTGAATATGGTGGGCGCTGACGGGATCGAACCGCCGACATTCTGCTTGTAAGGCAGACGCTCTACCAACTGAGCTAAGCGCCCTGATTTAAGATTGTCAGTCTTATTTTTCAAATTTAAGCTCAGGAACTTAAATTTATATTTAAATGGCGCAGCGGACGGGGCTCGAACCCGCGACCCCCGGCGTGACAGGCCGGTATTCTAACCAACTGAACTACCGCTGCGTCGTAAATATGGTGGGCGCTGACGGGATCGAACCGCCGACATTCTGCTTGTAAGGCAGACGCTCTACCAACTGAGCTAAGCGCCCTGATTAAGATTGTCAGTCTTATTTTTTAAACTTAAGCTCAGGAACTTAAATTTAATTGATTCTTTGAATGGCGCAGCGGACGGGGCTCGAACCCGCGACCCCCGGCGTGACAGGCCGGTATTCTAACCAACTGAACTACCGCTGCATCGCAAAAAATCTGGTGGGCGCTGACGGGATCGAACCGCCGACATTCTGCTTGTAAGGCAGACGCTCTACCAACTGAGCTAAGCGCCCTCATTAAGGATTTTGTATAAATGGCGCAGCGGACGGGGCTCGAACCCGCGACCCCCGGCGTGACAGGCCGGTATTCTAACCAACTGAACTACCGCTGCACTTACACAAAGTCACTAATGTGGTACAAACAATATTAAAAATCTTAAGTGGCGCAGCGGACGGGGCTCGAACCCGCGACCCCCGGCGTGACAGGCCGGTATTCTAACCAACTGAACTACCGCTGCACGTAAGATCTTTAACGTAAAGGCTTGGTGGGCGCTGACGGGATCGAACCGCCGACATTCTGCTTGTAAGGCAGACGCTCTACCAACTGAGCTAAGCGCCCTTAACGTCTTTATCGTTTGTGAGGTGCATTATAGAGAATCTTTACAGGCTGTCAAACGCTTTTCGGCCTGTTTTCGTTTTTTTACAATCGAGTGATTAAAAAATAGGTCAAATGGTATAAAAACAAGGATTTTCTGTATGTTATTTAACAGATTCGTCTAATTTATTTTCTTAAACATGCCAGTCATTTTGGCTAAATCACGCAGTTTTGTTAAGTTTTAGCCTTTTGAATTAAGCCTAATAGTATTCAGTAAAATCACTTTGTTTATTTTTAATCCACATTTTAAATTTCAAGTTTATGTTCGGAAATATAAACCAATGCATTGCAATCAATCAGCTCAAATAATTCCATAACATCAGCATTACGCATACGAATACAGCCATGTGACATCGGCATCCCCATTGGCTCGGTATCAGGCGTTCCATGAATATAGATATAACGTTGATAGGTATCGCATCCTTCCCCGCGATTAAAGCCTTCTTCTAAACCACTCAACCATAAAATCCGAGATAAAATCCAATCCCGTTCTGGAAACTGAGCCGCCAAATTGGGATTATAAACCTCCCCTGTCGGCTTTCGAGCAATAAAAACAGCATTTTGTGGTTGCTCAGCGCCATGCTTTTCAGCAATACAATGCCAACCCCGTGGGGTTTTACCACTATTTTCAGTTTCGCCAATGCCATTTTTCCCCGATGAGATCAGATAAAATTTATTCTTTTTAGGCAGTGTTAAAGTCTGTTCAGCTAGATCAATCAAGACGTCTGCATCAGCAATCACATAAGACATCAGTTGTCCTCTATTTGTTTTTTATCTATCAACGTATTTGGTTCAGGGCGTAGCCATAGCCATATTGCAACAATTAACATAGTGGTATTGGTAAATAATTTGACTAAAAATGGCGCATTGGTAAAGAGCATAATCACCCCACTGATCAACATCATGATACTGGCAAACCATTTCGCCTTACGTGGTACAGTCCCATTGGCACGCCATGCCCTTAATGTTGCGCCGTATTTCGGATGATTCAGCAACCAAGCATCCATTTGTGGCCAACCTTTGGATGCAGCCCATGCAGCTAAGATTAAAAAAACAGTTGTTGGCATACCCGGCAAAAGCGCGCCGATAAAGCCTAGGATGACAAAGATCACCACTAAACAACGCCAAAACAACGTTTTCATACCACTTTCCTAAACACCGAATTGCGGTAGTATAAAGTGTTTTTTGGATTTATCCGTTGTCCTTCTGCATATTTCGCTTCTTTTTTAAGGCTCACACATGCATCTCATTTCACAGCATCAATTGTTTGAACCGTGGCTCCAATTTAAACATCCATTGGTTCGTCAGTTGGCTTTTGCTGTAGCAAGTCCAAACATTTTGTCTGCGTTGCCGTTAGAACTCGATATACGACATGCTTTTCATTTTCATCCCTCACAGATCTGGCAACAGCACTTTCAAACCTATTTACCTCGCCTTAAACAGCTCGATCAAGCCCCGAAAGAACTTGAAGACTTTATGGTTCAACTGAAAAGTACCCGTCTAGGTCTGCGCTTTGAAATGTTCATGTGGTTTTGGTTACTGGATCATCATTATCATGGTTATGAACTATTGGGACATAGTATCCAAATCATTAATGGTGCTCATACTATAGGTGAACTCGATTTTCTAATTAAAAATACTGAAACCAATCAAATCGAGCACTGGGAAGTCGCGTTGAAATATTATTTAGGTGAAACAGATATGGGCCTAACCACATGGTACGGTTTAAATCGTACTGATACTTTAAACCGCAAACTAAAACACTTTACTCAAAAACAGTTCCAATTCCAGCAAGCTTTAGATACTGACATTCAGATACGCTATGCTGTTTTAAAAGGACAACTCTTTCTACCCTTAAAAAATAGTTTCACGGATGTTGGTGATTTTAACCAATACTCTCTTCCACATTGGCTCAATCCTGACCGGCGCTTGGGAATTTGGGGGACTACCATTCCCAAGGCCGATTTAAATTTTTTCCGCCTACAACGTCAAGAATGGATTTGCCCAAATGCTGTGCCAAGTAGTCTCACTGCCCACTGGTGGACCAATGGATTGTATTTACAAAATCAACACAATCAGTTTTATATGTACCGAAATTCGAGTTTGATTTTTACTTGATTTTGCAGAAGTTACTTTATACAAATATACATAAGACTACATATAGTTACCTATTTCATGTAAAACACTGCTACATTTTAATATGTTTATTTTTTAACCTTATAAAACATCAGAACAGAATCATTTGATGACAACACCAAAAATTTTGGAGATAAACATGAAGAAAATTATTGCTGGTTCACTTGTGATGCTTTTTGTTTTAACGGGCTGTAATACAGTTGCTGGCGTGGGTAAAGATGTATCCAAAGTGGGAGATGCTGTGACCAACTCTGCAGATAAGACTGCCGATAAATTATAATCTGTTCTAAACCCACATAGACCTTATCGTTTCGATAAGGTTTTTTTATTGCTAAGTTTCGCATTCTAGACATTAATCGCCTATTATAGTGCCGACTGTTTTATTGACTCTGAAATCCGCATGACCTCTTCTGCTACTCTCGATTTAAGCCTCCAACTTTTACGCCAGCCATCGGTTACTCCAGTTGACCACAACTGTCAAAATATTATGGCTGAACGCTTAGAAAAAATTGGCTTCAATATTGAATCTATGCGTTTTGATGATGTTGATAATTTATGGGCGCGCAAAGGCACTGAGTCTCCTGTATTTTGTTTTGCAGGACATACTGATGTCGTTCCTACAGGCAATTTAGACGCATGGAACTCCGATCCATTTGCCCCTGAAATTCGTGATGGTAAACTCTACGGACGTGGTAGTGCAGACATGAAAACGGCTTTAGCAGCTATGGTGGTTGCCTCTGAACGTTTTGTTGCAAAGCACCCTGACCACAAAGGGTCGATTGCATTTCTGATTACTTCTGATGAGGAAGGTCCATCTATTAACGGTACAGTTAAAGTGATTGAAACATTAGAAGCACGCAATGAAAAAATGACATGGTGCTTGGTCGGTGAACCATCAAGTACCCATCAATTAGGTGATATTGTCAAAAATGGTCGCCGTGGTTCATTAAATGCCGTCTTGACAGTCAAAGGAAAGCAAGGTCACGTGGCTTACCCACACCTTGCGATTAACCCGATTCATATAGCATCTAAAGCCGTTGCAGAACTTTGCGATACCGTATGGGATCAAGGTAACGAATACTTCCCTGCAACTTCTTTTCAAGTATCTAATATTCAAGCAGGTACAGGTGCGACCAATGTTGTTCCTGGAACGATGACCGTAACTTTCAATTTCCGCTATTCAACAGAAGTAACCGCAGAAGAGTTGAAAGCACGTGTTTTAGAGCTTTTAGACCGTCATGGTTTAGATTACGACATCAAATGGACACATTCAGGTTTACCTTTCCTCACCCCTGTTGGTGAACTGGTCAACTCTGCGAAAAATGCCATACGTAATGTAACTGGAGTTGAAACTGAACTTTCGACCTCTGGTGGTACATCTGATGGTCGTTTTATTGCTCCTACAGGCGCACAAGTTCTTGAACTTGGCGTTTTAAATGCCAGCATCCACCAAATTGATGAACATGTGAATGTCGCGGACCTAGAACCACTTGCTGAAATTTACGAACAAATTTTAGAAGGGCTTTTAGCATAAGACTTTCAATAAAAAAGGAACTCATCTGAGTTCCTTTTTTATTGAGTACAGATTTAAGTAGATAAACCTAAACTTGCCTGAATTTGATTTAAATTAGGGATGTGATACAACTCTTCACCCATACGTACTAGTTGGAACACTGCTGGGTCATTCGCTGGTGTTTCATCATCTACAATTTCAGAAATACGTAAACGAATAGACTTCGGCATCTCATTACACATTAAAGCAAAACGTTGAGACGCATCATCTCCTTCAATCACCAATGCCACACCTTCCGTCTGTTCAGGACGATTCACGGCATAGACGGGTAGATGTAGATCATGCCACTCTACAGTTTTAACCTGCGTATCACTATCGAGTGCAGACAGTACAATATTTTGTGGTAATAACATGGAATTTTTTCCATGGCATTCAATGATATAAGCATCAATAAAACCTGTTGATACCGTAATCAGATATTGCAACTCTTGCTGGCTGATTTGCTCATTCATGGTCTTTGAAACATTTGCATTCATTTATTTACCCCTGCTTTTCAGCAAGTAACTGCTGAATGTTGGCAAGTAATTCTGCTTCTTGGAATGGTTTGCCCATGTAGTGCGTCACACCCAAGCTGAAAGCACGTTCACGGTGTTTTTCACCCGTACGTGATGTAATCATAATGATCGGTAAGTTCTGATGAATTTCATGGTGACGTACCAAGTTGGTCACTTCGAAACCATCCATACGCGGCATCTCAATATCCAGTAACATCAAGTCCGGTTTAACATTCTCGAGTTGCTCCATAGCATCGACACCGTCTTTTGCCGTCACAATATCAAAGCCTTGTCGCTCCAATAAACGTGACGTTACCTTACGCACCGTGACTGAGTCATCCACAATCATGACTAAACGACGTGTATCTTGATGGCGACCAAAATCACGTTGATCTGTTGCATGCGTTACACGCTTAGTACTGAGGATCTGACGTGCAATATTCTGACCGTCTAGAATCAAGCAAACATGTCCATCACCAAGAATCGTCGCACCCGCAATTGCACCGATACTTGCAAACTGTTGACCGATTGGTTTTACAACAATTTGTGCACGCGAACCAATCAACTGATCAACCAATAATGCAATCGTTTGTCCACTGTTCCCTTTAATTAAAAGTACTGGTAGTGAATGACCAATATTACTCAAACGAGGAATCGGCTGATTAGACAAGAACTCAGAGAGATAACGTAGTTTATAATTTACGCCATCAATTTTGAATTGGTCGTCTTTACTATGGAAATAAGTATCTAAAGCCGTTGGAGCAATACGTACAATACGGTCAATCTGTGCCAATGGAATCGCATATTGTTGATCACCTGCTTTCACCATCAAGGCATCGCTCACCGCAACCGTGGTCGGTACGCGAATAATGAAGGTTGTGCCAGAGCCAATTTCCGATTCAACAGTAACATGCCCACCTAGCGCCTTAATTTCACTTTGTACAACATCAAGACCTACACCACGGCCAGAAATTTGCGTCACTTCTTTAGCCGTACTGAATCCAGGGTGGAAGATAAACTGTAAAATCTCCTGTTTATCTAGCACTTGGTCGGCTTTAATTAGGCCTAAGTTTAATGCTTTGGCTTTGATCGTACTTTCATCAATACCCTTACCATCATCTTTGAAGGTAACGATAACATCTGTTCCTTGGCGGCTAATGTTGAGTTCAATTTGACCAGTCACTGATTTTTTCGCAGCAATACGCTGTTCCGCATCTTCAATACCGTGGTCAATCGCGTTACGCAACATGTGCTCAAAAGGCGTAACTAACCGCTCAAGAATAGTACGGTCTAATTCACCTTCTGTATTGTGTACGATCAAGTCTGTCGGACGGTTCAAAGTCGATGCCGTCTGACGCACAATACGTTGTAAGCGTGGCAGCATACGTGAGAATGGAACCAAACGCGTACGCATTAAACTTTCTTGGATTTCTGCCTGAATGCGTGACTGTTGTAATAACAAGCCTTCAGCATCACGAATTTTCTCAGCCAAAGTGCTCTTAAAGTCAACCAAATCCGAAGCTGACTCAGCGAGAGATTTAGATAATTGATTCAACGATGAATATTGGTCCATTTCCAATGGGTCAAAGTCTGTATAACGCGAATTCTCAGAACCATGCTTCGCGATAATTTGGCTCTCAAGCTCACCTTCCATTCGACGCAACTGATCGGCCAAACGTTTAATGGCAAGTTCCATCTCGTTTAAGGTATTGCCAAGTTGACCTAAGTCCATCTCAATACGCGAACGGTTAATCGCATTTTCACCTGATAAATCAATCATTTTCTCAACCAAATCGGCTGAGATACGAATCATCTCATTACCACTATCCAAGTGAGTTGTTTCTTTCCACTCACCCATCATAGCTGGCGGTTCAGTTCCATCACCCTGAACAAACTCAAAACTTGGCGCTGCATTGAGCAAATCTATTTGCGTTACACGCGTCGGCAATTGGGCAATAACATCGACATAGTCAACTGATGCCAAACTATTTTTCAGACCATCATAATTACTAAAATCACGTTTGAAGATGGCTTGCTTCAACCAGACAAACGCAGTTTGCAATAATGGGTCATAAACATTAGAACTAAAATTATGTACCGCAAATTGCTCAAAAATTGTTTCAAGTTCATAAGCAATTGCAGCAACTGGTTCGTTCTCTGCCATACGTGCGCCACCTTTTAAACTGTGGGCAGCACGTTGTAATTGAAGTAACACACTACGGTCACTACGCTGTTCAGTCCATTGCTTCAGTAAGCCATCGGTGGACGCTAAAATTTCTTCAGCCTCTTCCAAGAAAGTTTCTTCAACAATTGATGAAATACTTGTATCGTCAGTTTCATCCGTAGTTACAGCAACAAATTGCTCAGATGCGAGCACTTCACCTGATTCAACTGGCACAGACAAGTCTGCATCAAGTGTAATTGACTCACCCAAAGGAAGTGTTTCGTTCTCAGGGAAAGTTTGTGCATCAAAATCTATCGTCGATGAAGTCTCATCATCGCTGGTCTGCACAGCCACATCCTCAACCGATGCAATTGCCTCAGCTAGAGGTTCAGCAGCCGTCACAACCGTACCATCAACCAAACTTTGGATATTGTGTAAGACATTGATGGTTGCTGTGGCTGGATAATCGACTTTCTCTGTTCGAATAACTTGAATACGGTCTGCGACATCATCCTGCACCAAACGAATGATGCTAATCAACTGTGGTGTTGTTTGAATTTGCTGACGAATCACACGCTCATAAATAGATTCTAATTCATGCGCAATTGAACCAATAAATGATGCAGAAATCATATTTGCACCACCTTTTAAGGTATGCAAATAACGCATTAAATTATTGAGTGCAGTTGTATCATTGCCATTTTTAGACCAAGTATTAAGATCTTGGTCCATACCCATCAATAATTCTTCGGCTTCTTCTAAGAAGATATCCAGTAAATCATCATCAAAGTCAGTATTTGAAGTGTTCGATTGTTTGTACTGATGATCGGACGCAATCTGTTGCGAAATTTGCGCAAGATCAAGACTTGGTTGAGACGTATTGCTCGCTACAATGCCTTCATCAACTGGCTCTACCGTTGCAGCTTCTACAGATTCGATATCTTGTTGTACAAAGGCTGTTAAATCATTCAACACTTTATAAACATCATCGGTAAGGATGACACGTTGACCAGCAGCTAAGGTATCGAATAAGTGGATAAACTCTTGATGTGCCTGACCAAATAACTCATACGCATAATCCACATTGAGTAATTCTGGCTTTTCCAGTAAGGCTTGATAACTTGCATACAACTCAGAGGTAAACTCATGAATCCCTTGTGCAGCACGGTTATTTGTAAATTCTACCAGTTGTTTCGCCTGCTCACTCAAGTGCTGAATATATTCTGGATACTCTGCTTTTGCACGCTGATCAAACTCAAATTCTGTATCCAGTAAAAGATCAATATTTAATTCGATTAATTTTGAAACCATCCCTTGAGGGTTCAGTTCATTATCTATCTCTTCAAGACTAAAGCCATAGTTATCCCAAGCCGTACTAAAAGTTGAATAAATGACTTCAAGCTGCTCGTTACTACCACGCCCAAGAACATGTAAATAATCACGTACAAATTCGGCATACTGGGTGAGTAACGAAATTTCCTTAGAGGTTGAAACAATTTCTTCTTGCACCAGTGTTTTAAATAGATTTTCAACTTTTGAGCTAGCATTAAATACATGCTCAATTTGCGCCATAGACGAGCTACCACGCAAAGTATGTAAGGCACGGATTAACCCATTGTAATCTTGTACTTTAGTTTCATCAGCATTTAGGAATTGATCAATCGTCTCTAAGTGATCTTCCGCTTCTTCAATGAAGATCGACAATGTTTCCTCAAGAACTTCGTGTTCCGGATGATCAGAATTGGTTGCAGCTTCCTCAAATTCAACGACATGCTCAGTGCCTTCAGCATCACCAAGCTCCAACCCTGTTAATACATCATAATCATTTAAATGATTAGATAACTGTAGGAGCTCTTCTAAGGCAGGTTCTAAACTCTGATTTTGCTGTAACTGTTGACCAATTAAGACGAGAGGTCGCAAATCTAGCTCAGTTTGTTCGACATTCTTAAAAATGGGATACAGTTTATATTGATAAATTTTAAATACTGTTTTAGCAAATTTCTGAATTGTGGCAGAGATGGGTACTACACCTGAAATCACACGATTCAAGGTATCTTCAACTGCCCATGCGGTTTCGCCAGCTGACTTTGCTCCCACCATCCGACCAGACCCTTTTAAGGTATGGAAATGACGACGAATGCTCACCAATGTCTCTTGATGTGTTGGTTCAGCGTACCACTTTTCGAATAATGGATCTAATTCAACGAAAATTTCTTCAATTTCTTCAACAAAAATTTCAAGAATTTCTGCATCTTGATCTAGATAACTATCTTCCGGAAGCGTTGTCGTTTCAACTAAATGTTTTAATATTTCTTTCATAGCTAGGCTTCTTGCGTTGTCAGCTACCCAAAACAGGTGCATAAACTTCATTATAACCATCACCAGAAACCTAACTTTGTAGACAAAGCCGGTTTAAGCTGATGTGATATCCTGATTTCGGCATGCCACTCAAATTTTGAGTCACATGCCTCCCCCAAAGCAAATGCTTAATCAGGTAATTTAAAGTCAGTTACAGACTCACGTAATGCTTCTGCCATGTTAGCAAGTTCGGATACCGAACGTGCTGTATCGAAAGTCGCACTCGTTGTTTGTGAGGTAATTTCTTGTACGACATTCATCGTCGTTGCAATATGACCTGCAGACGCTGACTGAAGTTTTGCAGCATCAGAAATGCTTGCAATCAATTTCGCCAAGTTACCTGATACGTTCTGAATCTCATCCAGTGCAACACCAGCATCTTTAGACAAGTTGGCACCGCGTACAACCTCAGACGTGGTTTGCTCCATTGAAATTACAGCTTCGTTGGTATCGGTCTGAATCGTTTTTACCAGTGTTTCAATTTGCTTTGTCGCTGAAGCTGAACGTTCTGCAAGACGCTGTACTTCATCTGCAACCACGGCGAAACCACGGCCTGCTTCACCAGCCATAGATGCTTGGATCGCTGCGTTTAAAGCCAAGATGTTCGTTTGGTCTGCAATATCGTTAATTAAGGCAACGATGTTACCAATTTCTTGAGAAGACTCACCCAAACGTTTAATACGTTTAGAGGTTTCTTGAATCTGTTCACGAATGATATCCATACCTTCAATTGAACGGTTTACAACATCAGCACCATTTGCTGCAATTTGTACAGAACGTTCTGCTACCACGGCTGACTCTTCAGCATTCGAAGATACTTGGTCAATGGACATTGCCATTTCATTAATCGCAGCAGATGCGCCCGCAATTTCTTGCGCTTGGTGTTCTGATGCTTCTGCCAACTGGTTAGTAATACCTTGTGTACTTGCCGTATATTGCGCAACCTCTTGAGAAGTTTCTGTAATACGAGATACTAGGTCACGTAACTGGTCAATCGCAAAGTTGATGGAGTCAGCAATGGCACCTGTAAAGTCTTCAGATACTGTCGCATGCGAACGTAAGTCACCATCTGCAAGGTCAGCAATCTCATCCAACAAACGTAGAATCGCGTTTTGGTTACGGTCATATTCATCTTGAAGACGTGATACACGTTTTTTATCTGACTCGCCACGAAGTACAAGTAATTTGAATACACAGAACAAGAATGCGATCAACGCTAAAATTAGACCCAATGCAGGAATCGCAATCGCTAAACCAGTACCACCTGACAACTTATTCAAATTGGTTAGCAACGTGTCTGATTGTTCAAAAATAGATGATGATGCTTGACGTACTTTAACGATTTGAGATGAGTTTTTTAGTACTGTTGCCGCTGCAGATTTCAATACATCATCATATTCAGACTGAATACTGGTTAGAGAGTCGCGCATTTCAGGATCATTAATCCGTTCCACACCTAAGTCAGCACTGCCATTTAACTGTGCATTTAGGTAAGAAGCGAAAGTTTCTGTATCTGAGCTAAAGTCATCTGCAGATTCACGTGAGTTGTCTGAACCCGTCAATACCGAACCAATCGAACGAAGAATACGTTCAGCAATGAATACTTGGTTCTTTGCAATCACGACTTGGTTGGCTGGCACATTTTGACGTGCCATTTGGTCAACCATTAAGTTATATTCGGCCTGAATACCAGGAATTGTTTCACTAATTGCGATGTTGGTATCATATAATTGATTAATAATTTTTTGTTGTGATGCAATTAAATCAATATTTGCAGAAACTTTCGTCCACTGCGCATCTACTTCACGTAGCGCATCTGTACTTGCATGAATATCTTTAACAATTTCTAGGTTTTCAGCAAACGACTTTTGCGATTCGGTCAATTTTTTAATCGCTTCAGGCGTACCTGATGCTGTAGCTTCTGTCGCTTGACGTGAAATGGTTTGAGATAAAAGTCGTAACTCACCCACACTACGGGTAAATTCGTTATTTCGCGGTACGCTATAGAATAGGTACAACAGTAGGAAAATTGCTAAAACAATACAAAATGCTGCACCCAAAATTAATGGCTTGGACTTTTCACTATCACCAAATACACGTGAAAACTGTTCCGTCTGCGATTGAATTTTTGCTACTAAAGCATTTCCACCTGAGCGGTTCGTGCTTCCATCTGTATTTTTCTTTTTAAGTTTAAAGCCCATGCAGCTTCTCCCCGATTTACGCCCTTATATTTTCGTGCGCGACAATGATATTAATTTATAAATTTTATAGATGCGTTCATATACTTTGGATTGTCTAATAAGCGACTGAATAAGAAAACATGCCATTGTTGGTTATGTTGATGGAAATACCCTTGGCAATATTCTTTTAAGTTTTGATCTAAATCATCATGCTTAGAAAAAAAACTCTTCTTATTAAAGTGCTGAATCCCCAGAACCTGATCTACAACTAAACCGACATAGTGGTCATTGTGACTTATACAGAGTACTTTTTGAGTTGGTGAATACGTACTACGATGCCCCGACATGTAATGCGCCAAGTCAGCAACAGAGAGTAAACGTCCTCGAATATTTGCCAAACCGACAACCCAAGGTTGGGTATTTGGCACTAAAGTATATTTCGGAGGATAAATAACCTCTGCCACCTCACCTAATGGAGCAACAAAATATTGCCCCATCATTTCAAAAGCAATGCCCGACCAGCGGTTTACCTCATTTTCGTTTGAAACGTAGTTTTTATTGCCACGTTTAGCAAGTCGAAGTAATTCGATAAATCCATTTGCTGCCATAGAGCTTATCCTGCATTCAGGTGTTGCTTAATCACATCAATCAATTGGTTTTCATCAACAGGCTTAGTCAAATAATCACATGCCCCCTGACGCTTACCCCATACACGGTCAGTTGCCTGATCTTTAGTACTGACAATCACCACAGGAATGTGTTTTGTGGTTGCACCACGCGCAATTTGACGTGTTGCCTGGAAACCATTGACGCCTGGCATCACCACATCCATCAACACTAGATCAGGAAGTTCTGCCTGTGCCATGGTCACACCATCTGCACCATTTGACGCTTCAATCACCTCAAAACCGTGCTTCCCCAAAATTTCTTTAAAGCGGAATGTTTCAGTAGGTGAGTCATCCACAATTAAAATACGTGCCATAAATTTCCCCAATTACACTTATATTATTTATGCTGAAACGTGGTTACGAATCGCATTTAATAATTCATCTTTACTAAATGGCTTTGTTAAATATTCATCTGAACCTACGACACGCCCTTTGGCTTGGTCAAATAGACCATCTTTGCTAGAGAGCATCACGACAGGAATGTTTTGATAATTCTGTGAATTCTTGATTAATGCACATGTTTGATAGCCATCCAGACGTGGCATCATGATATCGACAAATACAATATCAGGATTTGCTTCTGCAATTTTTGACAATGCTTCAAAACCATCTACAGCAGTCACAACCTCACAACCTTCGCGTTGTAATAATGTTTCGGCTGTGCGACGAATAGTTTTTGAATCATCAATGACCATCACTTTAAGATTCTGGAATTTATCGTCCATTTAATATGACCCTTCCCATTTTTAGAATGTTTGTAGAAACAGATTCGTAGACGTTTTACAAGTTACGTACACTTTTAACATATATTTACTTATATTTTCAACGAACAGTTTCAGCATAAAACCACACTTCATCTCCTTTTTAAGAACGGCTTCACACTTTCCGACACACGTCGATTTTTTTTTGACTGATTATATTTTTTATTCCTAAATTTAGGACTAATATAGCACCATTTATTGCTTTTAAATAAGTAATTTAGTCAACTTTAAATGGGGGTATCAATGCTTAGGGAGTTTAATTACAAACTTGCTTTGATCGTGAAAAAAATGATGACTGCAAAAGTCATTTTACTGACTTTGCTTAGTGTACAAAGCATCATGGTCATGGCCGATCCGCCTAAAGCAGTCTGGTATCGTTATTACGATAGTAAAGGTATCGCCAATGTTAGTAGTACGGTGACACCAGATCATATTAGATATGGATATGAAGCGCTCGATACGAATATGCAAGTGATTCAACGAGCACGGCCATACAACGCCAAAAAAGATGCACAATACGCACCCCAAGGAGCTATCGCTGCAAAGCAACGGGATGCTGATCTAAAACTAAAACGTGCTTATACCAACAGTCAAGTAGCAACAGAAAAACGAAATACGGCACTTTCATATATTTTAAAACAAATTAAATTTCAACAAGATGAACTAAAGCAATTACAAAATGACCGAATTGGTTTTTTACGCCAAGAAAAAGAAAATATGCGTAAAGGTAAAAGTAATCCAAAACCACTACAAGATATGCTTGATTATAATTCAAAAAATATTGTGATGAAAAAAGAGCAAATACAGTCATTACAAAGTAACTACCGTAGTACAAAAGCCGAATACGACAGAATTATTGCTCGCTTAAAAACATTTGAATAATTGCACTTGATATAAGGACTTTATTTAATAAAGACAATATTGTGGTAAAAGGATCATAAGCTATAAAAGTATCCCTATTTTTCATTCCAACTCAGGCATGATTATACTTATTGCTCAATGTTTACCCTGCTGATCTCTTTACTCTACCAACTCAAAAATTGAACTTATGATTAATAAGCGGTCAATCATTGCGTTCACGATGACTACAGCACAAATACTCTTAAAAGCCTCTCCCAATGAACGATAGTCGAAGTGAATCCCCCTCTCACGTTCAGGTTAAGTCCAAATACTGAATCATATATCAATGGCATATCCAGTGATTGTCCGTATCATTCCACTCTTGCTATTTACCTCAGTAATCGTTTCTATGATCTGCACTTCTTTAGATAACTTTAAGAACCTTATGCTGCGTCAAGTACATAAAATCATGTCATAATAATCCGCATTTCTCTGAGGTGACATCAACGTGTCGCTTCATTTTTCATTGTATACTCTTTGACTTTCAAAGTTTAAAATTTTAGGACAGTTTCCATGCGCGCGAGTCGCTTTTTATTTGCAACGTTAAGAGAAACCCCAAATGACGCAGAAGTGATTTCACATCAACTGATGCTACGTGCTGGGATGATTCGTAAATTGGCTTCAGGTTTATATACTTGGCTGCCGATGGGCGTTCGCGTATTAAATAAAGTTGCAGCGATCGTTCATGAAGAAATGAACAATGCAGGTTCACTCGAAGTCCTGATGCCCGTAACTCAGCCAGCGTCTTTATGGGAAGAATCTGGTCGATATGTCCAATACGGCCCTGAACTGCTTCGTTTCAAAGACCGCCATGATAACCCTTTCGTACTTGGTCCTACACACGAAGAAGTGATTACCGATCTTGCACGCAATGAACTCAAAAGCTATAAACAATTGCCTGCAAACTTCTACCAAGTACAAACCAAATTCCGTGACGAAATTCGCCCACGTTTTGGTGTAATGCGTTCACGTGAATTTATCATGAAAGATGCGTATTCTTTCCATGCAAACCAAGCATCACTGCAAGAAACCTATGACATCATGTACAATGCGTACTGCAAAATCTTTACCCGTTTAGGTTTAGATTTCCGTCCAGTACAAGCTGATACAGGTTCAATTGGTGGTTCAGGTTCACATGAATTCCACGTATTAGCATCAAGTGGTGAAGATGATATCGCCTTCTCAACTGAATCTGACTATGCTGCAAACATTGAAATGGCTGAAGCCGTTTTAGTCGGTGAACGTGCAGCTCCAACTCAAGCTTTGGAAGTGGTTGATACACCAAATCAAAAAACCATTGCAGACGTCTCTAACTTCTTAAAATCTGATCCTGCTCACTCTGTAAAAGCCTTGTTAGTGCAAGGTATTGCAGCCGAAGACGGCCAAGCAACACCAGTTGTAGCCTTGTTCTTACGTGGTGATCACGAGTTAAATGAAATTAAAGCTGAGAAACACCCGCGCATTGCCTCTCCATTAACTTTCGCAACTGAAGAACAACTTGCTACACTTGGTTTAACAGCAGGTTTCTGTGGACCACAAGGTTTAGTTGAAAAAGGCTTAACTGTAATTGTTGACCGTGCTGCATCTGTTCTTTCTGACTTCGTTGCAGGTGCAAATGAATTGGATAAACACGTTACAGGTCTCAATTGGGAGCGCGACGCACAGTTTACTGAAGTTTATGACCTCCGTAATGTAGTTGAAGGCGATCCATCACCAGATGGTCAAGGTACGCTACAAATCAAACGTGGTATCGAAGTAGGTCATATCTTCCAATTAGGTCAAAAATATTCAGAAGCTTTAGGCTGTAAAGTTCTAGGCGAAGATGGTAAACCATTCACTGTAACCATGGGTTGTTACGGTATTGGAGTTACGCGCGTAGTTGCTTCAGCAATTGAGCAAAATTTTGATGAAAAAGGGATTATTTGGCCTACAGCCATTGCACCATTTGAAATTGCGATTGTGCCAATGAACGCCCATAAATCTCCACGGACGCTGGAAGCAGCTGAAGCTTTATACACTGAACTTACAGCAGCAGGTTTCGATGTTTTACTGGATGACCGTAACGAACGTCCAGGCGTAAAATTCTCCGATCTTGAGCTTACAGGCATTCCTCATCGCATTGTAATTGGTGAAAAAGGCCTAGATGCAGGTACTTTTGAATATAAAGGCCGTCGTGATGCAGACTCTGTAAATATTTCGAAAGAAGAATTACTCGAAAAAATTGCAAAATAATTTCGAAATTAGAAATCCCGCACAGGTTGCGGGATTTTTTTGCAATTTAGTTTTTAGCAAAACTTTAATCCGCCATAACAGTTTGGCCTAAAATTTTGCCCCTGCAAGGTTAAGTTAGTCAATGGAAAATCCAATGTAGTCGTCATAGGCACATTACCAACAACAAGCGCAGAACCACCAACACATCCTGTCAAAAGATTGCCACAATTTCGTGGATTATCAGTCAAGTCTTTATTAATTCCCGCAATGGTTTGTTTTAGAACTTCATTGGTGATCGCCACTTTAGTCGTTGGGCTTAAACTGCCTAGTTCCACTTCATCTTCCATCGCTAACCACCAACCCTTATTTGCTCCGACGGCAGCTCCAGTCCATAAAACATCTTGAGATTGTAAGGACAATGAAGCAGGATTATTTAAATATAATGCATGAATTAAACCCAGACTTTGATTTACAGTAATGTCCGTTTTCAGGCCTGTAATATTACCTGAGACTTGTTTATCTAAATTTAATAGACCTAATACCTTCGCGGTTAGTTGTCCGCTAAAGTCAATTTGACCAACTGTACCACTGCCTTTCAAAGTCACGTCTTTCATTCGAGTTCCAGATACAATTGTAGAGTTAATAGTAAAAGGCGCCGAAGTAGAAGATAAGTTTAAATTATAATTATTAGAGGTATAGGAAATACTTTGACACGGATCTAAGAAGCCATCTTGGCATGTAGTCCCCGAACTGCTACCAAAGAGTCGTCCTTCAACGACCCCATTTATTGTTAAATTGGTATCTGCATAGGTCATACTGCGGGCTTCAGTCACAGCTGTGCCTGTTGCAGTTTTGGTTTTCATATAGCCACTAAATGTATTAATGCCATTCGGTGTCGCACTATTTTCCGTACCAAGTGTCATTAAGCCTTTAATCTTTTCAGCACTCAAACGAAAACCCAGTACTTCACGTGTGGCAGCAGAAGTCGGGTTTTTAATAGCGAATTGAATAAATGGATTTGTAATTAAGGCAGAAGTTGCTGCACGCTCATCAGCGGTATAGTTTGAGTTATCAGGAAGTCCACTCAGTGAAATATGATCTATATCAATATCACAGGTACTCGCGCGAATTGCATTATTATCACCACCACAGCCCAATTGTAGCTTTTTAATATTGGCATTCAATTCCATTTCTGCACTAAGAGCCAATTTATAAAAACCAATGTTTGATTGATTATATGTTTTCCCTTGTGCATCTGTTGTATTTGTCCCCTGCTGAAACTCGAGATTAATCAAAGATTGGCCTTCAATTTCTGAAAGTTCTTCATCATTTAAAGCAGTCATCGCATAACTTTGACTCAAACCCAAAGTTGCAGTAATCAAAACTGAGATTAAAGACTTATTCATCTTACTTATTCCTTGTCTTTCTTTTTATCGAGGAGTAATACCCAATGTGCTACGCATAGCTCCACCCGTAATGGCAATATCTGCAACTTTCTGCATTGTTCCCGTTGGAGACAGTGCAACTTCTGCTCTAAAAGCAGCCCCTTGTCCACCCACTAATGCCTTATGGTTAAATTGCACTTGGTTGTCGATGACAACTGAATCCTTTTGCATGTGAATTTTTCCATTAAAACCTAAGTGACCTTGCATTTTATTCAAGTTAATACTAGAGGTTTTAGAGGTTGTCCCATTACTGTCCGTATTGCTTAAACTAATAAAACTCCCTTTCTTACTTTCATTACTCTGATCTAAGCTACTTAAAGTATTAAATTCAAAATTTGATTTAAATGACAAATAATTGGTCTGAGGAGTTCCACCTATCGCCTCAAGCCCCGGAATAATGAAAAGCTCACCTTTACCATCCAACATAAATGCAATAGACGTCAGTACATCTTCTTTTCGAGAAAAATTATTAATCGGAACAACTTCTTTAGCACAAGTGCTTACACCTGCTGGACAGTTATATAAGGACCCAGGGAGTTGACCGATTGCTATTTCTGCACTGGCAGCAAATAATAAATTATCTGCTTTGATATAGATCTCATTCTCATTAAAACCAATAACACCATTGGCTTTAAAATATGAATCAATATTTCTTAAGCCTGCATAGTAGTTCACTTCTTCGCCATGCTGACTCATGGCACCATCAATCACAATAATAGACGTTGTTTTCGGATTACCTTGACTATCTTCCCCATAACCGTCTGTCGATACCGCAATGTCGTATCCTAAGCCGTCCTTAACAGTTCCAGCAGTATTGGTATATTTCTTTGCAAAAAAAGCAGCATTAGCATTCAAGTTGTAAATCGGAATACCTAAGCCCCATGTTCCCTCATTAGTGTTATTCACCGCGATTGAATTATCTGAAATAAACCGTGCTTTACGGGCAATCGCTTGAAAATCCATCCCACGCACGGCAATAAATGCCATGTTTGATGCATTCGCTGTCGGTGAAGGGTTGTATGTCAGCTCATAATTTTGTGCGCCCAATATATTCTTGATTTGATCATTAATCACAAAGCCCATAGCATTAGAACGAATGTTATTAATATAAATCTGACCAAAATCAATATAAGCATTTTGACTCGTTAAAGCTGAGTTAGGATCAGTAGATGTACGTACATTGAGTGGCGCTAAGTTTGAAAACTCAATAGCATAACTACCAGTTCCCGTATGTCCCAATTCAAATGTGGTTGGTGCTACAGCTCCAAGTAAGCTATTTCCCGTACGCGTAAAATCGGCTGCAACGTTTAAATGCAGACCACCCGCATTTTTAAAAGCATAACCCGTAGATGCTGTAGTCTCACTTTCTTGAACATTGCCATTAATCCGATTGACCGTATTAAACTTAGCAATCCCTGTCTGATCTGCATTGAACGCAATCTTGCCATTCGTTAATGCCCCCGATGCTCCGATTCGAATTAAATTTCGTTGAGTTGAGTTTTCTGAACCGTAGCGCATATCAACATTTAAACCAGGGTTTGTTGCAGTACCACTGCGACTCCCATGTACATCGGTCTTATCTTCAACACGCCCAAGTACAATAAGATTATCACCAAGACTCCCTTTGGATGTGAGTACAATACCTTCAGCGTCATCAATATATAAATAGCCATCTGCCGATAAATTAAAGTTCAAATCTTTCAAAGTTAAATTTTGATCACCCTGCCCATAACTGATACTGGCATTTTGTAATTTAAAATCTAAATGTGCTTTCGAATCACGGTTGAATAAGCCATTTGTCGTGGTTAAATACACTTCAAAAGGTGAAATGGTTGATAACTTCAAGCTTCCTAAATTTTGATCGGTTTCACCTGTTGCACAATTCGGCGAACATACCAACATAATTTGAGCAGCAGTTGCGGTAAATGGCGATACACTGGCAAAAAGCTGTATGCCCACACCTTGTGTACCATTGGCTAATTGTGTAGTTCCAACATCGAAATCAAGTTTAGATTGAATATTGTTATAACCATTAGCAGCTTTAATCTCTATATTGTGTAAGCCTGTTTTGACGGGCATCTGGCCAACTTCTGCTGGGTCAACCCAATTTAGTTGCTTAATCTGAATTTTTGATGCTTCGTGCGTAATAGAAATGCCATCTTGACCAGTCACATCACTTAAAGTTTGGTCATTTAAAGCCTGTAATGCATAGCTTTGATTCGTCGCGCAAATGCATAGTGTCAGAAGGTTTAATTTTATTATTTTATGCATTTCAATATCCTTTTGAAACTTTATGACTAGCAGCGACTACTCGCAGTACCTGAACAGTTATAGCTAAAGATTTTTAGATTTCCATCTAGGTGCAAATTCCCATGTACATTGAGCCCCATAAACCCTTGCTCTTGGCCTTTGTCGAAGTTGGGTACTGATTTGGTCGTGCCATAGCCATTGTAGGTTGCGGTATTAAAATAGCCCTGATCACCACTTTCAACTGAAAGACTAGCAAAGCCCAAATTACGGATTTTTAATGGTTTATCATCAAAAAACTTGAGTAGCATCGCAGTTTGTGGTTTTCCATCTCTATTCAGAAGTGTAGTCCCTTCCAGTGAAAATTTATCAATTTGCATCGTCCCTTGAAATTGCTTAAATACCAGCCATTTTTGCTGCCCATTTTCTTTATGATTATTTGGGGAAATCGCTATACGGCAGAGTTCTAATAAAGCACAGTCTTGGTTTGCTCGCATTTGATAATATGCTTCAGTCACAATTGCTCGCCCATTCGCATCAACTCCATTAGTCTTAGAGATAGAATTAAGACTCATGTCATTGGCATATTGATGGTTAATCGAGAGTGTTAAGCTTAAATCCGCCCCTCCCTGACCAGTAACACCCACCAATTCAGTATTATCCAGGTCAACCAAGCCAGCTTGAGATAACATCGGACTAGAGATCAACATGGCTATACATATTTTTTTAATCATGTCAGTCCCCTACAAACCTGTGGTCTTAATTTTAAAATGCTGAATCAACACACCATCAATAGCCACAGAACCCAAGTTCACAGGTGTTGCTGTTCCTGTTCCACGAAATACCACACCTGTAGAATTGGTCGCTGTATTGGCTTTTAAGGTGTTGCTGGTTGGATCACGTGTCACGCTACCGATTGAAATACTGCTGTGTGTTGCATTATTCCCTTGATAATTGACAGCTGTAGACCCTGCACCTGTTTGTACGATATTTGAACCACAATACGCTACATTACAAGTTGAGCCTTTATATTCAGTACTGGTTCCACCTTCCACATCTGGATAATAGGTATAAATCTGTTTATATATCTCTGGAACTTTGGGTATACGGGTAACTTCAAGAATAATATTTCGCCCTTCAGAACCAACAACAAAAGGTTGGTACATATTCCCCAAAACCAAATTAATGTTAGGACTGTATAAATAAAGCCCCTCACTCGCATCAAAGATAGGAGCCAGTGAACGATCTAAAGCAGGAGTAACAGCAGTACCATCATTGGTTGTAGCTGTGCTGATTCGAAATGCTTTGGAGTTTAACAACGATTTATTCGCATCGGTATTTGCATAAACCAGCCCTGATGGATCATCATTCGTATTAATCCGAAGTAAGCTCGCCATCCCAAAAGTCTTGTTTTGTTGATCTAAGGCAGATGCTTGTGTCTGAAATAAACGTATTTGTGAACCATTTAGACTTAACCCATTGGCAACCGCTTGCAAACGAATGCGTTGGTCTACCCTCAAATCAGGATCAGCTGCCGCATTTGTTGTCGTTGGCGCACCAGTAATCGGATCGACTTTATTTTGAGAATTCCAACTCCGAGAAAAGGCATCTAACCATAAGCCTAATTTAATATTGTTATCTGTTTCACTGGCCAAAACTGTCGCCAAAGGGGCCTCTAGCCCCAGAAAACTCACATCAGCACTTGCATTTGACTGTTGAAATTGTTTAATGCCCGTAGCAGTTCCTGCACGAAATAACCAAGGGTTAACGTCACTTCCCCATGTGAAGCCCTGATTGCTAAAACGACTGTTGGCATTATTATCAGATTTTGAAAGAGCTAAACCATAAATGAAAATATCAGCCTTGGTTCGCTTCGTGGTCAGATCATCGGCATTTGTATACTTAGAATAATTTTCACCGATCGGAATAATCCGAATAAAGCCTGTATCATACTGTTGTGGATTAGCAACGCCTCGATTGTAACTCGAGGCTGTCGACATATCATTAGGTCCCTGAAAGACCATTTTAAAATTTTCAGGAAGTAATGCAATGCCCTCACCTGTAGTATCCGCTAGATGTTCATCTGAGAGTGACTCAAGCGCAAAAGTAGACTGCGTCAACATAAGTCCGACAAGACTAGCTAAACAGGATTTTTTAAGCCCTGTAGAATAAATACGATTCGTCATCTCGACCATCCTTATTATTTGATGCTCCGCATCTTTTATGTACTGCATCCTTTGCTTGGCATTCTACTTTGCGCACTATAATTTTTATTTGCGTCAACCAAAGCACCTTAAATTCTTAATTTATTATGCTGAAACTCACACTAAATGCAAAACCAACTGTCCGATAATATTTATTTTCCGATGAATGAATTGACATAAAAAAAGCGGATCAATGATCCGCTTTCTTATATATCAAAAACTTAGGTCTTCGGCAAAGTCACACCTGTTTGCCCTTGGTACTTACCACCACGGTCTTTATACGACGTTTCACACACTTCGTCAGATTCGAAGAACAACATCTGTGCAACACCCTCACCCGCGTATATACGTGCAGGTAGATTCGTCGTGTTCGAGAACTCTAAAGTAACATGACCTTCCCACTCAGGCTCAAGCGGTGTCACGTTTACGATAATACCGCAACGTGCATAGGTTGATTTACCCAAACACACGGTCAACACATTGCGTGGAATACGGAAATACTCAACGGTACGTGCTAAAGCAAATGAGTTCGGTGGAATAATACAAACATCAGCTTCAATGTCGATAAAACTTTTATCATCAAAGTTTTTTGGATCTACAATTGCCGAGTGAACATTGGTAAAAACTTTAAATTCACGTGCACAACGAACATCATAACCATAGCTTGATACGCCATAAGAAATGAGTTTTTGACCATTTTCATCTAAACGAACTTGGTTTTCTGCATACGGTTCGATCATGCCGTGTTTTTCGCTCATTTCGCGAATCCAACGATCAGACTTAATAGCCATTTATTCTTTCCAAAAATCTTAATTTCAATAATTGCGTTGTACTTTAACTGAAATCGCTTTCAATGAAAATAAGCACATCTATGTTCGCAAAGTTTCTGTCTTTAATCTTCAAATTAGAGGCTTAAAATCGCAGAATATCCCAATGGAATTGAAAAGGTCATCAATACAATCGACGCAGTTTTTTGCAAGTTGCATTGGTTCAGCCAACGAATTTTATTGGTTGCTAAAATTGAGCCAATAAATGTCCAAAAAAAGGCAATCGGTATAATCAAAATCAAAAAAATCGACATGTGCGACAAATAATAATCCATATTTGTCCAAGCAATGGTTGGAAAAATAGCTGAAGCAAATAATAAGGCTTTCGGGTTAAGCAAAGTTGCGCAAAAAAGCTCTCGTGCACGAATGGTTGGCTGATTAAAGCTAACCTCGACATCGGCTGTACGCCATAATTTGATGGCCAAATAGATAATATAGCTCGCACTAAACAGCTTTAAAATAGTGGGTAACAATGGTAAGTGTGTAGACACTTTTCCAATGAGAAAACCCCATGCTGTGATTGAGATGAGATAGCCAAAAGCTTCTGCAGGAATAAGCCGCAATGACTTACGGATACCCACTTGAATGCCAGATGAAGCAAGTAAGGTATTGGTCGGTCCTGGGGTCAAAAGAATGGTTATGACTAAACCAATAAAAAACCAAGTGATCATATTCACAGACCCACAGATGTATTCTTATAAGATTAATAAGTCCCCTCAATGAAAGCAATCGAATTTAGTGAACCGAGATAACACTTTTTTTAATTTTTATTCAACAATTAGCACAAATGAGACCTAAAACCTTTAACAAATCTAGCTTTCATAAATATGAAGTTATAGATTTTATTCTTATTTTGAATCAATGGTTTTATAAATCAAATGGACATGACTAATGAAAAAAAACTATTCAAATGATTTTTAATCAATTACTTTTTAAATAATGCGTATTTTTATTCATCAATCTGATCACGTGAAGTCAAGGATAAAAGAGCCAAGTGAATGGCGTTGAAGATAATAAAACGAGGAAATTGTATAAAAGACAAACTCAGCTCATGCTATTCTCGACCGTCCTTATAAGTCTCGAAACACGTTCAAAAACAATAAAATCATCCCAGTACGTTCCACTACAACAGAAGTCAGTGCTCAAGCTTCGAGCAAATTACAAAACAAATTAGTCAACATCGCGACAGGTGGTGCATCTGCTCTATGTAATGTAATTAACATCAACTTGTTGTTTGAAATTTATAATAAAACTTATACTTTATATCCAAACTATGGGCAAATCTTGACATCAAAACCTCAGGCATAAAACCTTGACGGTTTAAAAGGGATATACCTTACAGTGGGCACATAACACTCTAGAGGTGACACGTCCAGACACATGAGTTTATATTCCCTGTATGGACCACGATTGTGAGTATTGTCTTTATCTCTGTGGTCGGTATTTTAGCGCTGGGGGTTACAGTTGAAAGTTCCTTTAAAATTGGTTTGAACTGGTTTTAGCGGATGTTCTTAGGTGCAGGTGCTTTATGTATGATTATCCCTGAAACTGTGACTGATATTATTGGGATTTTGATGGTGACTAGCATTAATATTTTGTAAGCCAAAAAACAAAATCAGCCCTATTCACTATCCTAAAAAGCAAAAAAGCCCAACTCATCAGGTTGGGCTTTTTTTATTGAGGCTTAATTTAAAAAATACGGGTTTGGTCTTTTTCAGCTTTCGGCAATGCTGCTACAATTTTTTCAGCAATTTGCATATAGCTGTCTGCTGCACTGTCTTCAACTAGAACCGAAGGCTTCCCTGCATCTGCATTTTCACGGATTTGTACATTTAAAGGCAAACGTCCCAAAAGCGGAATAGCATATTGCTCAGACAGTTTATCACCGCCACCCGTACCAAAAATTTGCTCTTCAAATCCACAATTTGAGCAAATATGGGTCGACATATTTTCCACTACACCCATGACTGGTATGTGTACGCGGTTAAATAATTCAATGCCTTTGGTGGCATCCATAAGTGCCACGTTTTGAGGTGTAGTCACAATCACTGCACATGTCACAGGAATACGCTGCGCAAGGGTCAACTGAATATCACCTGTACCCGGTGGCATATCAATCATTAAGACATCTAAGTCAGGCCATAAGGTTTGATTGAACAGTTGCATCAATGCCCCTGTCGCTTTTGGCCCACGCCAAGCCACAGGAGTATTATGATCACCTGTTAAATGCCCAATTGATAACACTGCTAAACCATAGGCATCTAAGGGTACAAAGTTTTCCGCTTCAATCATCGGCGTTTTGCCCGCATTGCCCAACATGGTCGGAATACTCGGACCATAAATATCAGCATCTAAGACCCCCACTTTTAAGCCTAGCTTTTGCAAAGCAAGTGCAAGGTTTACGGTGGTGGTCGATTTACCTACGCCCCCCTTGCCTGAGGATACCAAAATCACATTTTGAATACGCGGATGCTTCGGCACATCACGTTGTTGTGGCGCTGCTTTTTGAATGGGTGGATTGTTTGGATCAGCTTCAACCGATGGTGCCGTGGCTTCGGTTGTTGAACCTGAAGCATCAATCACAGGCGGTAAATTGCTTTTCGGCACAGCCTCTTTTGCTTGGCTTGAACAGCTCTCACCTTCAGCGTGTTGATGTCCGCAGCCACCAGATTTTTCTTTATGTCCAGTTTTTTGCTGAATCACATGCATATTTAATTCTTTGATACCACACGCTTCAAGTGCAACTGCCAAATCATCATGGATCTGCTGTAAATCATCTGCTTCAGCAGGAAAAGTATTCAGGGTAATTTGCAGGATATTACCTTGCACATTCACTTGAGTAATGCGGTCTTTTAAAGCATTGTTTGAATTGGGCAAGATATAGTTTTGCAGCACTGTTTGGATTTCTTCTTCCTTTACCTCCTGCGCAGGAGAAAAAACAGATTTAAGAGAAGAAAGCCACGACATATATTTGCTCCAAATTCGAGTTCACAGCTGAGTGCTATAGTTTAACCACAAAACTTAGAGAGGTTAAGTTAAGTCTTCATAGAATATGCCATGAAAACCGATATTCCTACCAAATCAGTTGGTTTTTTTTATTAGTAATCCTGTCAAACGCTAATATTTAGCTCTAGAACATTCAAAGTGAAATCAGTGAATTGTTTCAAACTTGAACGTAAAGAATTGTAATTTTTGACTCATCTCACCATTTAAGGTGATGTTTTTGCATAGCAAAATACCTATATTCTGTTGGTCTATAATGAAGCTATATGGAGAAAAACAATGAAATGGGGGATCGCGTTTATTTGCGCTTATTTGCTGTCGGGCCTAAGTTTTGCCGATACATCAACCAACTCGTTTAGGACTCCTACGGGTCAAACCGTGACCATAGGTGACCAAGTTCAGGACATGCAGAAAAAAATCAACTTGTCACCGACTTCAATGGTATCTAAACCGCTAGGCACTGCTCCCGACAGCCCTATGGAAACAGTATATATCTATGAAATACAAAACTTTCGCTATACCATTCGTACCGTGAATAACCAAATTCAAAGTATTACATGGTTTAATTTAGACACAGACCCTGCATCATATACACAGTCTGTGCAGTAACATTTAGGTTATAACAGTCGGCTAGCTAGTTAACATTAAGCTTGGTCGTCTTTTTTAAACTTTTGCAGTGTTTCTGTGGCTTTCTTTTTCAATTCGTCAAACTTTTCAGTGGCTTGCACCTTAAACTCTTCCAGTTTAATTTCAGCCTCATGCTTTAACTCTGTAGCTTTAAGTTTAGCCTCATCCAGTTTATGTCCTGCTTCAACTTTAAAATGATCCAATTTCTCCTGCGCGACTTGTTTCGCATGCTCAGCTTTGGCTTGTGCAGACTCCAACTTTTGCTCAAAGGCGGCATTAGCTTCAGCTTTACTTTCTTCTACATTCTCTTTTAAGTCAGTCAGTTGCTTTTCAGCATCAAGCTTGGCTTCAGTGGCCTGATGCTTAACATCTTCCAGCACTTTCTCACCTTCAAGTTTTGCCGCTTCAGCTTTTAACTTTAAGTCTTCACTCAGTTCAGTCGCTTTGGTTTTTAAATCATCGAGTTTATTATCATTCGTCATGTCACAGCCCTCTTTCGTATTTAAAATTTTGCTTAACTCAGAGTTATACCTTGCTTTTTAAGTGCTGACGCCATTTGCATCATTTAGAAACAATAGATGTACAGGATGCATCAATTTTAGATCCATCCTATACTTTTATACGGAACAAACTAACGCTTTAAAGTACTGATAAAACTGATTACTGCAAACAGCCAAATAAACAAAATGAAACTGCGTGCTTGAGTGAAATGAGTCACGTCTGCGCCATGCACCATATTATGACGGCTGGCAGTAACACTTGAACTCGCATCCATTTTCAATGCTTCAAGGCTCAGGAAATACGGATTGATTTCACTGGCAATTTTAACTTTATGCCATAAGCTTTTGACTTCATGACCTTTCAAGCCCGGCACAATTTTATAGACATCGACAAACTTGGTTTGATTTTGCTGTAAATAACCATGCTCAACTAAGGCATCCGTCAAAATCCCTTCAATTTGACCATAAAGAACCGTAATACAACCTGCATAACACTGCTGTTGATACAGCTTTAAAGTTTCTTCAATCACGCTGCGGCGTTGGGCTTGGAATGCCCCCAACTCCATTGCATCATAAGCTTCAAGCAAAGTCGTTTGGAAATAGTCCGTTTGAATTAAATCGGGCAATTGAAACTCAGTCATATCCGCTTCTTTTTCATTGGCCATTTGCCAGAAAAACAACAGATTGAGCACGTCATTGGCGATTGGTTCATCACTTTCATACTCAAGTTGATCGACCATGATTGCAAAGTATGAATCTTCAGACTCGAGCTGACGGAGTGACTCAACCAATTGTGCATGTGGTCGACTGCCCATTGAGGCAAGGTAGTGTTCAGCTTGTTGTAAAAGTTGATTGCCCAGTAGTTTAGTCGCTTGTGGATTTTGCGGAATTCGGGTCACGGCTTGGTCGAAATCAAAATCATCGTCAATCATGGACGGCATACTCTTAAAAACGGGCTGAATCCACGTATTATCGCTGTTATTAGCGCATGAATATAGAGAAAATACACATTAGTTTTAAGCTGCATAATTTGAGTTTTTAACAATCCATTCAATATGTCTCTTGCGAAAGTTAATTTTGAATCATCCAGTTGATCAGTCCAGCAATTAAATTCATCCTTAAACCAAATCGTTTCCTTCGATTTCGATAACGTTCACTAAGAATACGGAAAACTTTAAGTTTTGAATTGATATGCTCAATTGTTATTCTACGACGATTGATCTCTCTATTGATGCTTTTCGCTTCTTTCGATAACTCCATATTTTTAGGTTTCTTTATGGCTATTAGCAGCTTACTCTTTATTTCTTTAAAGCCCTTATAGGCTAAATCAGCCATAATACACTTAAAATTTACAAACTCTTTAGCATATTTTCTTGCTATCGTTAAATCATGTCTGCGTCCAGTAGCAACTTGAATACTGATGATTTGATTCAGGTTTGGACTAAAAATAACTTGTGTTTTAAGCGTATGTTTTTTCTTTTTACCGCTATAGTAATTTACTTGTTTTTTTAGGACGCTCTATCTGTGATTCAGTCACATCTACAATCACGAAATCAAGCTCTTTTATTTTGGGATCTCTTTTAGGTAGTGAAAATTGACGTGATCGCATGAGTGCCGTTTCGACTTTATGAATCGTTCGGTTTACATTACTTTCTGCAATATCATAAGCTGCTGCTAACTCAATTTGAGTGCTATATGAGCGTAAGTAATTAAAAGTTAATAATAATTGGTCTTCAATCGTTAATGTGTGTGGACGACCAGATTTTTTCTTTGCTCTTTCTGCTTCTTGCAGAATAGTAACCATTTGGACAAATAAAGGACGTGGAACTCCAACTAATCGTTTGAATTCCTTATCATTAAATCGTGTTAAATTTTCATATCTCATCTGTTCAGTATAAACCACTTCTTACTTTCGCAAGAGATCTAATCTTTCATGAAAAGATGAATAAACTATTTTATGCCGTTTTAAACCATGTATTTCCGATTATTTTTTCACTGTCTTGCTCAAATTAATGATTGCTGCTCAATCTAGCGATCAACTCATACAAGCTTTAGCCTCATTTGAAAACTTTTCACCGATTCACTTGTGCAAGTCGCGGCTATCTAAGGTAAAATCGTTGACCTTATATAAAATACGAATGAGAGAGTCATATCCGTGCGTAATATTTTAGTCACTAACGCCCTACCATACGCCAATGGCCCCATCCATATGGGACACTTACTCGGTTATATCCAAGCAGATATTTGGGTTCGTGCCATGCGTGCAATGGGACACGATGTGACTTATGTATGTGCGGATGATGCTCACGGTACAGCCATCATGCTACGTGCCGAAGCAAATGGTATTTCACCTGAAGATCAAATTGCCAACGTACAAAAAGAGCACATTCGTGACTTTGACGGTTTCGGTGTACATTTCGATCATTATGATTCGACCAATAGTGATGAAAACAAAGCACGCTCTTCCGAGATTTATATTAAGAACCGTGAAGCAGGCAATATTGCCATCCGTCCTGTCAATCAGCTGTTTGATCCTGAAAAAGGCATGTTCCTGTCTGACCGTTTCATTAAAGGCACATGCCCAAAATGTAAGTCGGAAGATCAATATGGCGATGCGTGTGAAGTCTGCGGTACAACATACAACGCGACTGAGCTTTTAAACCCAAAATCGACTTTGAGTGGTGCAACGCCTGTAGAGAAATCTTCAGATCATTACTTCTTTAAACTGCCGAATTTCTCAGAATATTTACAAAAATGGACGCGTGACCAAGGTCGCTTACCAGTTTCGATTGCCAATAAACTGGATGAATGGTTTGAAGCTGGTTTATCAGACTGGGATATTTCACGTGATGCACCGTATTTCGGTTTTGAAATTCCAGATGCGCCGAACAAATATTTCTATGTTTGGGTCGATGCGCCGATTGGTTATATGTCGAGTTTTGAAAACTACATCAAGACTAAACGTCCTGATTTAAGTTTTGACGACTTTTGGAAGAAAGACTCTGACAAAGAAGTCTATCACTTCATTGGTAAAGACATTGTTTACTTCCATGCGCTGTTCTGGCCTGCAATGCTTGAAGGTGCAAACTACCGTACGCCATCAGGTTTATTCGTCAATGGTTTCTTGACTGTAAACGGTCAGAAGATGTCGAAGTCTCGCGGGACATTCATCAAAGCTGAAACGTATTTAGAGCACTTAAACCCTGAGTACTTACGCTACTATTTCGCGTCTAAACTGTCTGATAAAGTTGAAGACTCTGATTTGAACTTGGATGATTTCGTTCAGAAAGTAAACTCTGACTTAGTCGGTAAAGTGGTAAATATTGCCAGCCGTTGTGCAAAATTCATCAACACCAAGTTTGATAATAAGTTAAGTGTAACTTGTGCAGAGCCTGAATTGGTTCAAAGCTTTATTGATGCGGGCGACTCAATTGCGAAAGCCTATGAAGCACGTGAGTTCTCTGCTGCGATTCGTGAAATCATGGCACTTGCAGACAAAGCTAACCAATATATTGATGAGAAAAAACCTTGGGCTTTAGCCAAAGTTGAAGGCGAAGAACAGCAAGTACACGATGTTTGTTCGGTGGGGATTAACCTATTCCGTCAATTGGCTGTGTACCTTGCGCCTGTACTTCCAACTTTAGCGGCTCAAGTACAAGAGTTCTTAAAACTAGACTGCTTTGACTTTGCTTCTGCTCAAACGGCATTGGTCGATCATGAAATTGCATTGTTCCAACCGTTAATGCAACGTGTAGACCCGAAAGCGGTTGCAGCCATGGTTGATGCATCTAAAGACTCTTTAGCTGCTGCGACAGAAGCGCCAAAAGTGGAAAAGAAAAAAGAGAAGAAAGCTTCGACTAAGCCTGAGCCTAAAGTGGGTGAAGCTGAAATTATTGGTATTGAAGACTTTATGAAAGTTGACCTACGTGTAGCTGAAGTTTTAGAAGCTGCAACAGTAGAAGGTTCTGATAAATTACTTCAATTAACTTTAAATGTAGGTGAAGCTGAACCACGTAATGTGTTTAGTGGTATTCGTGAGTTTTATCAGCCAGAAGACTTAAAAGGCAAATTAGTGGTGATGGTGGCTAACCTTGCGCCACGTAAGATGCGTTTTGGTATTTCTAACGGTATGGTACTTGCCGCAGGTAATGGTGAAGGTGTTTGGGTGATCTCACCTGAATCTGGTGCTAAAGCTGGTGATAAAGTGTCTTAAGATTTAGATCTGAGATGAGAAAAAGCCTCTACTTTGTAGGGGCTTTTTATTGGGTGTAAATTGAATTAACATTAGATATAAGTAATCGAATTTAATGTTCTATTATTATTTAAAGAGCTTAAATTATAAATAAAACCCTGATTAGGAGCAGATCATGGACAATCAAGAAAACAATTTAAGCTTCTTAGATGTCGAATTATTATTAAATGAAGTTGGCGCTGAAAATCCAAACTTAGCTAATCTTATACGTAAAATAATTTATGATTCACCGACAAAGAAAATGAATACTCATGCAAGAGAAGTCATAAGCAAAATCATCAATAATCAAAAAAATAATGATAAAAAATGCCAGCATAATGGTTGTAATGCAAAGAGTATTAATTCTCATGTAATTTCAAAAAATAAATTAGATAATTTTTTAGGAAATAAAATTAACGATAAAATTATTATAGATGTTTTAGATCTAGATTTAAAAGAAAACCCATATAAATATAATTTTAAGCAGAAATCAACCAAATTTTCTTGTTCATTTTTTGGATATTGTAGAGATCATGATCGGGATTTATTTAATGAGTTAGATAATGCAGGAATTTTGTATAACAACAAATTACTCAATTACCAATACCTCAGAATGTTATATGAAAATATCCGAAATTTGGAGTCTGAACTCAAAGTTTTTGAAAATATTTTTAACGAACTTAAATCTTTAAATAATCAAAGTCCAAATGATATCTCTACAGATTTTATAAATACTAGAGAAGAGAAGTTAAAAAATACAAAAAATAGATTAGAACGATCAAAAGAAATTTATCAAAAAATTTGGCAAGGTTTAGTTACGGGTGTTTTTTATATTACTAGCAAAAAATATAGACTAAAAAAATCAGGAATTATATTTTCACATTTTTTTGATTTAACAAAAGGTGATGATAAAGAACCATATACTTTTTTTATACTAAAAGAAGAATATAAAAAAACTTCATATATTTATGTTGGGACATTATGTAATGAAAATTCCATTGAAATCTTTGAGTCTTTAGATTTACATAAATTTGAAGGAAAACAATTTTTAACAGAGCTTATGCTTGATTCAAAAGATAAACTTATATTTTCTACAGAATTTAAAAAGCAAATAAACGAAAAAGAACTTAGTATTTTTCTGAAAAATCAAGATTTATTTCCCAATGAGCCAATTGAAATATTTTTAATACAGGAAATTTTATTTAATTCCGAAAAAAAATTATACTTTTACACGTGATCTATTCATGTTAAAAATAATCACTATTTTAAATTTATAAGAATCATATGAAAAACCTAAAACCAATCTTCGTTACATTAAGCTTATTAACAGCACCATTAACTCAAGCCATCACTCCTGTCGAGCCAACCAAAACCAATCCACAGGTTGCAGGCTACTACCAATATCAAGCAGATGACGTACAAATCACAGCCCTGCTAGATGGTACAAACTTTATGTCACCAAGCTTGTTTAAAGACATTCCACAACAACAAGTTCACGAGATTTTAAAGAAATACTATGCAGATCAAGAGAAAGGCGTACAAACCTCTATCAATGCGTTCCTCGTCAATACAGGAAAATCTCTAGTATTAGTAGATAGCGGTGCAGCCAGCTGCTTCGGTGCACACTTAGGTTCAGTTCTAACGAACCTAAAAGCATCAGGCTATCAACCTGAGCAAGTTGATACCATTCTACTCACACATCTACATCCCGACCATGTCTGTGGTATCAGTAAAGATGGCGTTGCCAATTTTCCTAATGCAACCGTTTACGTTTCCAATGATGAAGCGAACTATTGGCTAAACCCGAAACAAGTCAGCCAACTCCCGAAAGAAAAACAAGCAGGCTACTTAGGAACTGTTGAAAAAATTAAACAAGCCATTGCACCCTATCAAGCCAAACAACGCTTCAAAACGTATCAATTGGGCGATCAAATTCAGGGCTTTAAAGTGATTAATACCGCGGGGCATACACCCGGACATTTTAGCTATGAGTTAAAAACCAAAGATGAAACGATGGTCTTTATTGGTGACATTGTGCACTCACATACCGTGCAATTTGATAAACCTACAACGGCAATTGATTATGATATCGACCCGAAAAAAGCAATACAAACCCGCTTAAAGCAATTTGCAGAATATGCGAAAGGCGGGCAAACCATTGCAGCACCACACTTGCCATTCCCCGGCATTGGGCATATTTATTCAGCAGATGGTAAAAGCTATCAATGGATTCCTGTGCATTTTAAGGATTGATGAAATATAAAAAACCCTCTCATTTTTGGAGAGGGTGAGCCTGAGCTCAAACAGTTACTTCATTCCAAAAATAAGTTTTAAACCCAATCCCGTCATCACAGCCCCAGCAACACGATCAAATACTTTCTTAAACTTTAAATATACACGACGTGGCTTTTCCGCAGACAAGGCAACCGCCACAAGCGAATACCAACCTGCATCAATAAAAAAGCACAGCATCGGCAATACCACATAGAAATAAGTTGGAATTTCTTTGGGTAAAAGTGCAGTAAAAATACTGGCAAGAATAATGGCAATTTTAGGATTACTGAGCTGAGTAATCAGCCCCAACCGAAAAGCCTGTACATAACTCATCGTCTTTACAGAACCATTTACAGCTTCCATCGGTTCTTTAGCATGTTTAATGATTTTATACGCCAGCCAAAGTAAGTACAAACCGCCAAAAACTTTCAAAGCAATATAAGCGGACGGTACAGCCAACAAAATTGCTTGTAACCCCATGACTGCAAGCAAACCAAACAATGCAGCGCCTGTGCCTGTACCTAAAGCAGTAAATAAACCATGTTTACGTGAAATCGCAATTGAATTTTTGGCGACATAAATAAATGTTGGACCAGGACTAATAGCACCTAACATTAATGCCAAAGTAATAGAGCCTAAAATCAATAATGATTCCAAGAGTGACCTCTAAGTTGAGAGAATTTGATCAGCAACGATTTTACGCTAAACAAGGTTGTTACGATATTCACTTTATCAATTATTTTTCACGTTTATATTTCAATGTATAGGCTTTACGCCATTCAATTATATCTTTTAATGATCAATAAAAAGCCTATTTCTAAAGAAATTTAGGCATAGGCAATCGTAAAAACAACAATAGAGCAATTACTCCATAAAAAATAATAACATCAATTATTTAGATCATATTCAATTTTAATAAAAAGACAAATGTGTATTAAAAATAACCATTATCTACATATTTTTGATTACAAAATATAATGAGTGGATTGCTTCCCATTTCATACATTTTTCATATATAAAAAGACATACTATTTTTAAGGTTTTTCTAAACCAATTTTTTTACTTCATAATTTTTAACATCATAATTAAAGGTGAACCATGCAAAATAAGAAGCGCACCCCATTAGACGCGCAACAGTCCCATCTTTGGATTATTGGTGGTGGTATCGCAGGTATGGCTGCTGCTGCATTTGCAATCCGTGATGCCAAAGTCCCTGCCAAAAATATCCATATTTTAGAAGAACTCGATATTTCAGGTGGCTCGATGGACGGTGGACATACCCCGCATGCCGCACAAGCTTGGGTGACACGTGGCGGACGGATGCTCACTGATGAAACGTATCTATGCCTGTGGGATTTATTTTCCAGTATTCCATCTTTGGAAAATCCAGACATTTCGGTACGTGAAGAGTGTCGTGAGTTTAATGAAAAAGTGAAAACCCATGCCAATGCGCGTTTAATTGATGCCGAACATGTCATTGCAGATGCTGCAAAACTTGGGCTGAATACGCTACATCGTGCACAAATGCTACGCTTATTGGCTTCAAAAGAAGAAAAAATTGGCAGCCGCCGCATAGATGAGTTTTTTGATGAGGCCTTTTTTGAAACCAATTTCTGGCGCATGTGGCGCACAACTTTCGCTTTTCAAAAATGGCACAGCGCAGCAGAATTAAGACGCTATTTCTTACGTTTTATTCAAGAACTACCGCGTATTCATACTTTAGCAGGTGTGAAACGCACCAAGTACAACCAATATGATTCAATGATTCTGCCCTTACAGCGTTGGCTAGTCGCACAAGGTGTCGATGTGCGTTTTGGACACTATGTTACAGATGCGGACTTCATTACCAATGCTGAAACTCAAGAGCGCCATGCCTCGCGCCTATATGTACAATTGCCTGAAGGCACAGAGCAAATTAATCTAAAAGCCAATGATTTAGCCATTTTCACTTTAGGCTCTATTACCGCAGACTCGCGTTATGGTGGTAATCATGACGTACCTGCCCTCATTCGTAATCGAGAAGATCATGGCTGGACGCTTTGGGAAACGCTGGCACAAAAAGCCCCAGACTTTGGCCGTCCCATGACTTTTTATGGCAATGTTGATGAACATAAATGGGAGTCATTTACTCTGACCATGAAAGATGATGTTCTACTTAAACGTATTATTGACTATACAGGCAATGAACCGGGCACAGGCGCATTGATGACTTGGTACGAGTCGGGTTGGCATTTATCCATCGTGGTTCCTGCACAGCCACACTTTGCCGACTTACCTGAAGGTTTATATACCTTATGGGGCTACGGTTTCCAAATTGACCATATAGGCGATTACATCAAAAAACCAATGTCCGAAGCCACGGGGCAAGAAATTCTAACAGAGCTGATTAAACAACTCGGTTTTGAGGACATTTTAGATCATGTTTTGGCAACGACTGATGTTACTACCGCCATGATGCCATATGCCTCTGCCCTGTTTGCCTGCCGTAAACCGGGGGATCGTCCACAAGTGATTCCGCAAGGCTCACAAAACTTTGCTTTCCTTGGACAGTTTGTGGAAATTGAAGATGACGTGGTCTTTACTGTGGAATATTCAGTTCGTGGAGCGATGCTTGCCATTTATGAATTCTTTGGGGTGGAACGTGAAATCCCTGAAATTTACAATGGTCTACTTGATCCAAAAGTGGGTTTAAAAGCTTTAGAAACAGTGTTCCACTAAGTTTTTAATATATAGCGATAAGAGCACGCTTCTGTGCTCTTATCACTTTTAAGCAAAATGTCACTTCTTCGAATTACAAAACTCATTTGAAGCTTTGATCGCACAGATGCAGTATAAGATTCATCTAAAATTTTAAAAATAAAACTATGAAACTCGCCGAAGCACTTTTATTGCGTAGTGATTTACAAACCAAGCTCGCCTCTTTACAGCAACGGATCAACAATAATGTTTTGATCCAAGAAGGCGATGAACTGAGTGAAGACCCCAATGCGCTGATGGGTGAGGCCTTTAGTGTAAATACAGAGTTACATCATCTGATTGAAAAAATTCATGCGACCAATGCTCAAGCTAAAACCAGCACAGGCCAATCCATGCTCAGTGTTTTAAACACACGTGATTTGCTCACTCAACAGCATCGTATTATCCAACAGGCCATCGACAGTTCACGACGTGAAAATGGTCGTTATAGTTCCAGTGAAATTCGCTGGGTTAAAACCATTACGGTTGCAGACTTGCAAAAACAAGCCGATGCAATTAGCCAACAACTCAGGCAAAATAACTTAGAGATTCAAGCTTCAAATTGGCAAATCGAACTGATCTAACCAATTTGAGCCACAACAGTTTGGGCATATTGGGCGAGTACAAGGCCTTTTATACGTTTGTAAGGCTTTAATTCAACAAACGTTTGCAGGAAGTAAGACGTCTACTTCATATTTTCACAAATCTGACGTAGCACAATGCATCTTTTATACTGCACATCGCACCTTGCACCACCATGTACTGACAATATGCCTCCCTATTTTACATCTTCGTAGGCATCAGCCTGTCTAGGCGTTTTCTGATTAAAAGCCATTTCTTGTGATGGAAGTTTATAGTCACGATCATGCACAGGAACACCGCCAATAATCATGGTACGAGCCTCAGTTCTAGGCTGATTCAAATCCTTTTTTGCATCACATGCAGTTAGCTGAGTGAGCAATAAAACCAATACTAGGGTAGATAAGGTTTTCATCATATCCCCTCATTTATCATTATTGTGCTTTCAGCATAGCACTTTTATTTTTCCAATCCTATCGACTTTGTTACAACTCTTATCTATCTACATGATGGTTCTGTGCGTATTTTTTATTTCAAGAAAAATCAATCATTCGTTTATAAAACAATAATATAAATGATTTAAGTTAACCAAAATTCGATTTAAATATTTATCCGACGTATTGAAAAAACTATCTTGGCGGAGTCTTATCTTGTTTTATTCAATTTCTTCATCAGCCTGCGGCTCGCCCTACTTTTGTTTCGACAAAAGTAGGCAAAACCATTGTCATCTGCAAAACCTGTTCATTCCTTGGATTTATTCAAATATAGCGAATAAAACATTATCTTATTTACACCATGCAGGTTGCAGATGACGTTTCCGAGTCGCCTATTTCTTATCGAAATTAGATTAAATTAGAAAAAGACAAACGGATTTACAAAATCTTACAGGATTAAATATTTACAACGGACACTTTTGTCCGTTAAATAATAGCACTCCCAAATCAAATGAAATAATCACCATGACCAGTCGTCAACAGCGTGCTGCACAAAACCGTGAGGAATTGCTGGAAGCTGCGGTTCAGGTTTTTCGTACACACGGAATCAATGCCCCCTTACAAATGATCATTGATACAGCCAATGTCGGGCGGGCGACGTTTTATCGTAATTTTGATGACCGCCGTGCCTTGGTGATTGCACTCATGGAACAAGCTTTGGAACGTCTCGCTGTTCGTGCGGCAGCGTTTTCTCAGTATGAAGATGGTTTTATCCGTTTAATTGAAAACCATGTCTATAACTTACCGTATTTAACTGCACTGATGGAATATTGGCGGGTGATTGAGCGTGATGATCCCGTCATGGTCGATATCTACGCGCGCCGCAATGCGATTTTACAACCTTTGATTGATCAAGCCATTCGGCACGGCGTATGTCGCCCCGATTTGACCACCCAAGATTACGCCATGATTACAGCTATTTTAAGGACTTCCTTTCAAGGGTTGACCGATATAGAGCAGCAACAACTTGCACAACGTGCAATTGAACTCTTACTCAACGGTATTCGGGCATAAAGGTCACCACTCATGACACAGCCACCGCGTTTACTTGAACCTGCGCCAAACTGGACACCCGAAGAAAAGCCAACCCTGCCCGGCTCTCCTGCCGTGATCGCACACTCCACGCCTAAGCGCTTCATATATTTTTTTATTGGCTTATTTGTTGCACTGTCTGCGAGTCTCAGTAACGGTTTCATTACCGCAAATTTGCCCTTAATTCAGGGTGAATATGGACTAACACCCTCTGAGGTGGCGTGGATTCCTGCGGCTTATGTCATGGCGAACGTCAGTGCGAACCTGATTCTGTTTAAAGCCCGCCAACAATACGGTCTGCGTCTATTTTCTGAAATAGGCCTGCTGATTTTTATTGTAGTTTTAGTTTTACACGTCTTTGTACATACCTTTGAAATGGCTGTACTGGTGCGTTTTATTAGTGGCATGGTTGCAGCACCGCTCAGCTCTTTAGGCATGTATTACATTATGCAGGCTTTTAAGCGAGAAAATTTTGGTCGAAGTATCTATTTGGCTTTAGGCTTCCAACAGCTTGGTATTCCCTTAGCATGGATCATTTCTCCGTACCTTATTGATGTCAATAACTGGAATGTCCTATATACCTTTGAAATTGGTTTAGCCCTGTGCTGTTTTGCAATGGTGGTGTCGCTTAAATTACCCCGCAGTTTAAGAATTGCTGTTTTTGAAAAGCAGGACTTTTTCACCTTTGCCTTGCTTGCGCCCGGTTTTGCCTTTTTGTGTATTGTACTGACCCAAGGGCCAATCTTGTGGTGGTTTGAAGTGAAATGGTTGGCATACCTTTTAATTGCAGGGTTCAGTCTGATTGTGATTGGTTTGGTCTATGAGCATTATCGGGTCAATCCACTGATTATGACGCGTTGGCTGGGGACATCATCTACGCTTCGTTTTATCATCGGTGCCTTTGCAATTCGCTTCTTAATGTCGGAGCAAAGTTATGCTGCCGTGAGTTTTCTTAAAACGATGGGTATGGGCCCCGATCAATTTGTCCCGCTCTATGTGGTGATCTTTTTAGGCATTGTGTCTGGAACCTTATTTAGTGCCATCACTTTTTCACGTGAACGGATTATTTGGCACCTACTGTTAGCAGAAGCTTTGGTATTAATTGCTTGCGGGCTAGATTTTCACCTCACCAGCGATATTCGCCCTTCCAACTTCTATGGCAGTCAGTTTTTGGTAGGCTTTGCCAGTGGTGTATTTATTGGTCCACTCTTAATCACGGGTATCTTAAGTGCCATGCAAAAAGGCCCTACCCATATTGTCACGTTCATTGTTTTATTTTCAGCGACTCAAACATTTGGTGGCTTAGTCGGTTCATCCTTTTACTCCACCTATCAACAAGTCCGAACCCAGAACTATCGTACTGAAATGATTCAACAACTCCCCGAAACCAATCCGTTGATTGCACAGCGTCTTTTAGCGTATCAACAAAGTTCGCATAGTTACACGCTCGATCAGCAGTTAGAGCAACAACAAGCCTTAAAAAATTTAAATCAAGTGGTTACTCGAGAAGCTCAAGTACGTGCCTATAACGACGTGATTAGCTTCAATGGCATCGTGGCCATGCTGCTGTTGCTGTGGGGGACATTCCTGATTGTACGGAATCAATATCAACTACGGCAACAGGCGAAAATCGGTCCTGCCTAATGCCACTGCTCCCTATTTATTGAGAAATTGTTATGTCTGAAGATCAAAAACCAGTAGCACCCGCTGAAACAACTGCAACGACTGAAAATACAGCTCAGCCTGAACAGCCCGTGACAGCAACAACACCGATGACGCCCATTACGCCACCGTCGAGTAAATTGATTCCAACAGCAAAACGTACGCTGATTTTGATGTTTTTAGTACTCATCATCGGGATCGGGATCATTTTATGGGCATGGAAAATTGGGCCATTTGACAGTGCCGTTGAGTCCACTGACAACAGCTACGTCAAAGGTAAAACCACAGTACTTTCTTCGCAAATTAACGGTTATGTCAAAGATGTGTTGGTCAGTGATTTTGATCACGTCAAAAAAGGACAGGTGTTGATGCATATTGATGCCACCACCTATGACCAAAAAATCACACAGGCTGAAGCAGGCGTTGATCAAGCCCAAAATAACCTTTCCAATCAAAGCCAAAATATTGCTCAACGTAAAGCCGATATTGTTGCGGCAGAAGCCAAGGTCGAACAAGCGCGAGCAGCATACCAACTGTCATTGACACAACAGCATCGCTTTCAACAGTTAGGCGACTCTGGCGCAGCGTCTAAATCAGAACAAGACAAAGCCTTTGCCGATACCCAAAATAATTTAGCCTTACTGCAACAAGCACAGGCCAATGTCCTAGTGGCGAAAGAAGCCCTCAAAACTGCACAAGTCGCTGAAACTGGGCTCAAAGCACAAGTGACCAATGCCGCTGCACAACTAGATCAAGCCAAAACCACCAAAAATTACAGCAGTATTATCGCCCCGATGGATGGACAACTGGGTGAAGTCAATCCACGTGTGGGACAATATGTAGCCGCAGGCACACAGTTGCTCTATCTGATTCCGCAGCAAACTTGGGTTACTGCAAACTTTAAAGAAACTCAAATTGCCAATATGAAAATTGGGCAAAAAGCATGGTTTACGGTGGATGCACTCAATCATCAGAAATTTACAGGTCATGTCGAGCAAATTTCCCCAGCGGCGGGTTCAGAGTTCAGTGTGCTTAAAGCCGATAATGCTACCGGCAACTTTACTAAAGTGGTGCAACGCATTGCGGTACGGATTGCAATTGATCCGAATCAAACAGGCATTGAAAATTTACGCCCTGGCATGTCCGTGATTAGTTCGGTCGATACCCGATCTGCACAGCATTAATCCTGTGCAGAAACCAAGACTTTTCACTTACACTATGCACTCAACCTGATTGATAAAAGTCCTATGTTTGAACAGATTGCGCAGTCCATTCCCTATCAGCACATCAGTGTTGGCGGAATCAATATCAGCATCAAACGTTTAGACCTGGTCCATCCATACATTTCAGGCAATAAATTTTTTAAACTGAAATACAACCTGTTAGTGGCACAGCAACAAGGCTATAAAAAACTGCTGACTTTTGGTGGTGCCTATTCCAATCATATTGCCGCGACAGCCTATGCAGCGCAGTTATTGGGTTTTGAGAGTCTGGGCATTATTCGAGGTGAAGAGCTAGCTAGTAAAGCTTTGAATGCAACTTTAAGTACAGCACAGCAATTCGGCATGCAATTGCAATTTGTGACGCGAGAAGCCTATCGGCAAAAGCAAAGTTCAGCCTACTTAGCACAGTTACAACAAGATTATCCTGATTATTATGTGATTCCTGAAGGGGGCACCAATCCCCTTGCCATTCAAGGCTGTACAGAAATTCTCTCTGATGCGGATCGACAAAATTTCGATCTGATTTGCTGTGCCGTGGGTACAGGTGGCACCATTGCAGGTCTGATTGAAGCCAGTCATTCGCAGCAGCAAGTTTTGGGCTTCTCTGCACTCAAAGGTGATTTTTTGAGTACCGAAGTCGAGCAACTCACCCCAAAACGGAATTGGCAAATTACCGATCAATATTGCTGTGGCGGTTATGCCAAAACCACGCCTGAACTACTGCAATTTATTCAAGACTTTGAACAGCAATATGGCATTCCACTGGAACAAATTTACACAGGCAAAATGCTGTTGGGTTTAACCGATTTAATTCAACAAGGTGCATTTCCACGAGACCATCGTATTTTGGTGATTCATTCAGGTGGACTGCAAGGTCGTTCAACTGCACTTTAGATAGTCCTGAAAAAGCAAAAAAGATGGTCTATAATGCCCTGCTTTATTCTCCCGTGAGTGTGTCATGTCCGCAAATCAATATGATGTCTTAGTTTTAGGTGCAGGTGCATCTGGCTTAATGACAGCCTATATGGCAGCTCAACGTGGACGTAAAGTGGTGGTGGTAGAAAAAGCCAATAAAGTCGGTAAAAAAATTCTCATGTCGGGTGGTGGTAAATGTAACTTTACCAACCTCTATGTCGAACCCAGCAACTTTATTTCGCATAATCCACACTTTGTGATTTCAGCCCTCACTCGCTATACCAATTGGGACTTTATTGGCCTAGTTTGTGAATACGGGATTGAATATGAAGAACGTAAACACGGTCAGTTGTTCACCCTAAAAGGTGCCAAAGAAATTTTAGCCATGCTGTTGAGCGAGTGTGAAAAGACAGGTTTGGTCGAGATTAAAACCAACTGTGAAGTGAAAGCTATCACCGCACTCGCTGAACAAGGTTTTCAAATTGCCACGACGCTGGGGTATTTTGAAACCGAATCTGTAGTCATTGCATCGGGTGGTTTATCTATACCGACCTTAGGGGGTTCAGGGATTGGCTATGAAATTGCAAAGCAATTTGGTCACCATGTTTATCCAACTCGCGCAGGTTTAGTACCTTTCACCTTTTCAGATAGTTTTAAAGAAGTGACCACACGCTTAAGTGGCAACGCAGTCGATGCCACTTTATCAAATGACTTAAACGCTTTCACCGAAGCGCTTTTATTTACCCATCGTGGGCTCAGTGGACCAAGCTCGCTACAGCTATCGAATTATTGGGATGTAGGGCAAAGTTTTAAAATTGACTTCCTACCAAGTGCGGATGTGCACGACTACTTAAAAGCCAAGAAACACAGTCAACCCAAAGCCCTGCTTCGTACTTTAATGGGTGAACATTTCCCGAAAAGTGTAGTGGTTGAACTACAAAATCTGATTTGGCCTGAATTGGCTGAAACAGCGATTGGCCAACTGTCGGATGAAAAACTGGAGCACATTGCAACGCGCTTACATGCGTTTGAAGTCAAACCATCAGGAACCGAAGGCTACCGTACCGCTGAGGTGACTTTAGGCGGTGTAGATACCACGGAAGTTTCATCGAAAACCATGGAAAGTAAAAAGCAAAAAGGCCTGTACTTTGTTGGCGAAATATTGGATGTGACAGGACATTTGGGCGGTTTTAACTTCCAATGGGCATGGTCATCTGCACATGCCGCATCAGAATATGTCTAAGCCATCTGCTTAAACGATAAATTATTCTAAATAATCAGTGCGTAGTAGGATGCACTGATTTTGTTTCTGCTGACGAGCAAGCGCTAAGTCCATTTTCGCAATGGCAATTTGCACATGGCTAAGTTCAGTCACGGTACGGCGCAACATCAATGTCTTTTTTAATATTTTCATCATTGGTTTTTCCTTGTGTATGTACAATTTATCAAAATAAATTGTGAAATATTCATCAATTCATATTTCAAAGTATAGGCATCTAAGTATTTCTAATTTATGAAATATCCATATTTCACATGCATTAAACATACCAAATTAAATGCCATTCAACACTATATACTTTTGTATTATTTTTCATCATCCTTTTCAGTCACTACTCGCTCAGAAGATTGCGCAGGAAGCATCTCTGACGCTGTGGATTGCTTAGCTTCTGCTTTCGGCTTCGCAAAGACAAACTTATAAGCACTCACGAAAAATCCAACGGTAATGCCTGCAATAATAATGGGCGCAAAATATTTATTTGGGGCTTTTTTTGACATCGGTTTACTCCAATAAAAAAAACACCAACCACTATCAGCGGTTGGTGTTTAGTGTAATTGACTTAGTCTGGATCTTTGGGGTGAACATCAATATCTTGCTCAGCTTCACCCGTTGAGCCAAAAGGCTTATTTAAAGGTTTATGCGCAGGATCAACTTCTGCGGTGGTCGGAATATCATCAACATGTTGATATTCTTCTGCAACTGTTGGTGCATCCATTTGCTCTTTCAGTGAAGCATGCCCTTCTTTGCCTTGTGCGGACTGCGTGCTATCAGCTTTGGCCTGATACAGTGGATTCGGTTGCGTACCTTCTTTTTTGGCTTTATCTAACAAGTCGGTCAAAACCCGTTCCGCAGGTTGACGTCCACCCAGACCAAAAGCCAGTGCAAAAGCAATGGCAACTGCGCCAAGCGTTAAACCAAAGGCTAAGTTTACGATCGAATCTGCGATACCCATGGCACGCAAGCCCATTGCCAACACCAAGCCAATGATCAAGACACGAACAATGTTCGCTACCCAACGAGAGCTATTGTATTCACCACGTTCAATCACCTGTGCAACCAAGTTCGCCAGCCAGAAGCCCACGCCCAGAATGACTGCACCCAACAGGATGTTTGCACCAAACTGGATAAACATCGCAATCAAACCACTGATCTGCTCAAAGCCGAGTCGATTTGCTGCTTCAGAAACTGCAAATAACATGGTAAAGAACACGATGAAGTAACCCACAACGCAAGATGCTTTGGTGTTCCCTAAGAAACGTTGTAAGCCAACTTTGCTTGGAATGTCATCTACACCTGTTCCCGACAAGACTTCAACCACAAGGTTTGCGACAAAACGCGACACTACATAGGCCAAAATTAAAATCAATGCCGCCGCAATAATATGCGGAATTGCATTCATGATTTCATACAACATGGCGGTTGCAGGTTGAGAAATGGCATCAATCCCTAAAGCTTCAAAGGCGATAATCAGAGCCGTGATAATGACGATTGCAAAAACAAAAGATCCGAGCACTTTAGCCAAATCTGAGTTTTTAAACAGTCCTAATTTTTCAACCTGTTTTTGTACATCTAGGCTTCTCAATAAACCCTCAATAATGCCACGTACAATTTTTGCTAGAATATAACCCGCAAAAATAATCACACCCGCAATAAAGATATTCGGCAGATACAATACGGCTTCATTGACCATATTTTGGATAGGGAAAAGCAGCCCTGTGAGACCGAGTATCGACAGTACAATAGGCAAAAACAGCAAGAGAATTAACCAATAAACAATTTCACTGATGTTTTGACTGAGCGTGCTCACACCGACATCTTGACTGAGCTTTTCATCTAACTGGGTGCGATCCAATCCTTTTTGTAAACCCACTTTGACCAGATTGGCCACAATCCAGCCAATAAAACCGACCGCAATAGCAGCCAGCAACTGAGGGATAAACAATAGGAATTGCTGAACCATATTGCTAAATGGCCCACTCACACTGGTGAGATTAAGCACATTGAGTGCACCAATCACCGCAATAATCAAAATCAGCCAAAACACAACACGGGAAACAATATTTTCAATATTTGAACGATGCCCTGTGGCACTCGATAGTTTTTGATTGGTGCCCAGTTTGGTTAAGACTTTTTTCACAGCACCTGCAATGAGCAAGGCAATAATCCAACCAATGATCAGAATTGCGATTGCAGACAGAATAGGATGAAACTGATCCCAATAATACATCGCATCAAATCGACCTTGATGCCCTACATAATCATTCATCTTGTTCTCCCTCTTGTTATGTCTAGATCTTCGCCAAGTACACCATCAACATTCAATTGAGTTCTCTAGAGTAGTCTTAGCCAATGTATCAATGAGAAGTGGATTTTATTTTTTGTAATGATTCTTAAAGAAAACCCCTGTTGATGCACAAGGGTTTTCACCACCTTTAACGGTCTGTTGCTGTTGCGGTATTGCTATCTGTTGCTACCGCTTCATCACTCGTGGTCGTTGTGGCAGTATTATTTGAGCTTGCAACTGCTGTCGTTGCATTAGGATGTCCTGGTGGTGCATCAGCCTTATTCGGCTGACGATCTGCAAACATATAAAGTAATAATGCAATGAAAAAGATGCCAACCAACGCCAGCATATACACTGGCACGCGTTTTTTCTTTTGCCGCTCCTCTGGCGTTTGAACATGGGGCGGTTTACTGAAATCATGTGTCATAGCTCCCCCGCATTTCTATTATCAAGTTGTCGAATTTTTATACTAACAAGTGCTTGTGTAGCATTGTGTTTCAAAGCATAGTGAGATAGTAAACAAACAAATCTCAAACTATTAAATATTTGTTTTATAAGCATTTAAAAACTATAGACGTATAACTTTTTAAGCTTTCAAAACCAAGGAAATGGCATTTCTATAAAGCATGGGCAAAAAGAGTCTGTCTAAAGGTCTTCTTGAGCTCAATTTGCGCTATAATCACGCACCTTGTTTTAGCTGTTTTGGACTTTATGGCATATCGTCAACAAAGTGTAACGCTTGATTTAGACACTGATGTTACGCACCAATGTCATGTGCATTTCACTCGCGATCAACACCTCATTGGTATAATTGAATTTTCTAAGCCAAGTTACATTCTCAAATGGGGCGATTTAGAGTTTTTCCGTCGTCGCACTGAAGAATTTTCTGTGATGCCGTTTCCTGAATGTATCAATGCCATGATCATTGATATTCGAAATGTGCAAGCCTTTTTAGACAATGAAACACCGATTATTCCTTGGCGTTTACTCGAAGAAGAATGTCCAATACGTCTTGTTGTACCTCAAGATCGCTTAGATCATTATATCGGGTTATTTGAGCCAACATGGTTGACGACCGATATTGAAACAGCCATTTCTGAAATCCGTGAATATATGGATATGTTTGTTCACTAAAATTCTAACTTCAAACTTTAGCTCAGTGCGATTACTCAACTTAAAATCATCCCATGTAATCGCCTTAGTGACTTGTAATCGTTATCAAAATTTCATACGTGTTTCGCTCATACTGCTTGCAACTTGGTAAAAGCATCTTTTTAAAATTTAAGCTTCTTTTTTTAATTTATCTTTATAAACTCTACTTATCCCATTATATCCCCGCACACTATGAGATGATAAAAAGCGTGTTGTGAGGCTGCTGGATTATTAGACATTCGCCTAATATGATTTAAAAAAATATTAAAATGGCATGCATTATGCTTAATTTCCTTTGTAATATCAGAGGAATATAACTATGCCCTAATTCAATGCATTATTAACAAAATATTAAAAATCCCACTTGAGCAGTAAAAGCAATCTCGATTAAGATGCAGACTAAGCTGTAAAAAAAACACCATAAAAAGAACATCTTTTGCACAGAATAAAGCTTTATCCCAATTCTGACGTTTTTAATAAAAACAATGCAATTGATGCTGCAAACAAAAGGAGTTTGTACATGACCATGCAACGTAATCTTTCTGCCCTATTTTGTGCAAGTGCACTTGCGCTGAGCCTCAGTGCATGTAGCGATAACAAAGCCCCTGCAACAGATGCCGCTAGCACTGGTGCTGATGCTTCACAGTCAGGCACTTTAGATAAGATTAAAAAATCAGGAACCATTGTTTTAGGTTACCGTGATTCTTCCATTCCATTCTCCTATATCGCAGACAACCCAAACCAACCAGTCGGCTATGCACATGATTTACAGCTCAAAGTGGTTGAAGCTGTTAAACAAAAGCTGAATATGCCTGATTTAAAAGTTCGCTATAACTTAGTCACTAGCCAAAACCGTATTCCTTTGGTTTCAAATGGTACTGTTGACCTTGAGTGTGGCTCAACCACAAACAACAAAGAACGTCAGCAACAAGTAGACTTTTCGGTAGGTTTCTTTGAAGTGGGCTCGCGCTTACTCACTGCGACAAATTCGGGAATCAAAGATTTTGCTGACCTAAAAGGCAAGAAGCTTGTGACCACAGCAGGTACAACATCTGAGCGCTATATCCGCCAACATGAAAAAGAACTCGGGATTGGTGAAGTCATTTCTGCTAAAGACCATGCTGAATCTTTCTTGATGCTGCAAAGTGGTCGTGCTGCTGCGTTTATGATGGATGATATTTTACTTGCGGGTGAAAAATCAAAAGCCAAAGATCCAAACAATTGGCACATTGTCGGTACAGCACCAATTCAAGAAGTCTATGGCTGTATGTTGCGTAAAGGCGACACAGGCTTTAAGCAAGTCGTAGATGATGCCATTAAAGCCACCTATAGTTCTGGTGAAATTAACAAGATGTACAACAAATGGTTTGAACAGCCAATTCCACCGAAAAACATTAACCTGAATTTTGCTATGTCAGACCAACTTAAAGCCTTAATTGCAAACCCACATGACCGTGATCAGTAATAGATAAACGAGAAATTAATGTTCACTCAGGCAAAGTTTCTTTGCCTGACCTATTTTAGGGGATTGTCATGAATTATAGCTGGAACTGGGGCGTCCTTTGGCAATCCACAGGCGTCGGAGATAGCACCTATCTCAGTTGGATTTTGATTGGTTTAGGCTGGCTATTTGTTATTGCTATTGTGGCTTGGAGCATTGCCATGGTGCTTGGAAGCATTCTCGGCATTATGCGAACGCTTCCGAATAAAACTGCTCGTGCCATCGGCACAGCTTATGTCACCATTTTCCGTAATGTACCACTCTTGATCCAATTGTTTATTTGGTTCTATGTAGTTCCAAACTTCCTACCAGGGCCAATCAAATCATGGTGGATCAATGATTTAAGTGCGGGTACAACTGCGCTCATTTCAGCCAGTATCGGTCTTGGACTATTTACTGCAGCACGGGTCTGCGAGCAAGTCCGCACAGGCATTGAAGCCTTACCTACAGGACAGGTCAATGCAGGTTATGCCATGGGTTTTAGTACTGCACAACTATATCGCTATGTCATTTTACCGCAGTCCTTCCGTACGATTTTGCCACCACTGAGTTCAGAGCTGACCAACTGTGTTAAAAATACATCTGTGGCCTCTTTAGTTGGGGTCTCAGAGATTATTTCGCAGATGAAAACCATCAGCGAATATACGCAAAACACCATCGAAATCTATACCTATGTCACGCTTATTTTCATCGTTATCAACGTGTGCTTAATTACCTTAATGACGCTGCTTGAAAAACGTTTACGTGTCCCAGGTTTAATTGCAGGAGCTAAATAATGGAATGGCTCACCGCATTTACCCATGATTTGCAGTTATCTGCACCTGCCCTATGGCATGGTTTAAGCATCACTTTAAAAGTGGTCATCATCGCCACCATTGGCGGTATTTTCATTGGCACATTGTTGGCACTGATGCGTTTGTCTTCTATTCGCATCTTGAATTTAATTGCCCAAGGTTATGTCAATTTATTCCGCTCGATTCCACTCCTATTGGTATTGATGTGGTTCTACTTTGCTGTACCGTTCATCTACACCACAGTTACGGGAAATTATCTGACCATTGATACCGCTCTGGTCTCCAGTATTGTGGCGTTCATGTTGTTTGAAGCGGCTTATTTCTCGGAAATTGTCCGTGCAGGGATTCAGTCCATTCCTAGAGGGCAATCTGCCGCAGCTTATGCCCTAGGGATGACCTATGGCCAATCTATGCGCTTAATTATCCTGCCACAAGCCTTTCGTAAAATGACACCGCTACTGTTACAACAAACCATTATCTTGTTCCAAGACTCAACCATGGTGTACGCCATTGGCTTATTGGACTTCTTCCGCACCAACTACGTGCGTGGAGATTTGATGTCTCTATTAACGCAATATATTTTATTTGCAGGCTTGGTGTATTTCACCATCAGTATGTTAGCCACATATGCAGTAAAACGATTACAAAGGAGGTTAAGCGTATGAGCGACCAAAAAGTAATGATTGACCTCCAAAATGTCAGTAAATGGTATGGCGATTTTCAAGTTTTAACCGATTGCACAACACAAATTTGCCAAGGTGAAGTAGTGGTAGTCTGTGGCCCATCAGGCTCAGGCAAATCAACCCTGATTAAAACGGTCAATGGTCTGGAAGCCTTCCAACAAGGTCAGATCACAGTTGACGGTATTCCTATTAACGACCCAAAAACAGACTTAACCAAATTACGTAGTCGCGTGGGTATGGTGTTTCAGCACTTTGAACTGTTTCCACACTTAAGCATTACGGAAAATTTGACCATTGCCCAAATTAAAGTATTGGGCCGCTCTGAAACTGAAGCGAAAAAGAAAGGTTTAGGCTATTTAGAACGTGTCGGGCTGAGTGCACATGCTCATAAATTTCCAGCACAACTTTCAGGTGGACAACAACAACGTGTCGCTATCGCCCGTGCACTTAGTATGGACCCGATTGCCATGCTGTTTGATGAGCCGACATCTGCGCTTGACCCTGAAATGATTAATGAAGTTCTTGATGTGATGGTCGAACTGGCACATGAAGGCATGACCATGATGTGTGTCACCCATGAAATGGGTTTTGCCCGCCAAGTGGCGAATCGTGTGCTGTTTATGGATCAAGGTAAAATTGTCGAAGACTGTAGTAAAGATGAATTCTTTAATACTAAACGTGGGGATCGTGCTCAACAGTTCTTAGACAAGATCTTGCACTAGCATAGAGACGTGTTATCCCACCTTAAAAAAAGCAGGTCAAACGATCTGCTTTTTTTAAACTTAGATTCTAGTCTAAAACCAAACGTGCATTGGTGGCTTGAACAGGACGGTTATTCGGATACCCTATCAGCGCAGCGAAGTTTGCGATTTGCTGCGCTGATGCCTATTGTATATCTTCTAAGACCACTCAACGTACACCCTCAGTACACGGTGGTGTCGTAAGTGAACCATTAAAACGATAGTAGCCATGTGTCGCGGATAAAAATTCATTCGCTCTCAAACTTAACCCTTTCTTTGATTGTCTTTGTTGCCATAGCCGTTCCAGTGTTAAATTCTTTTTGCCTGCTTCATACATTACTGCAACCACGGCCAACTCACCTTTTTCAGAAGCATGAACTAAATGTAATTCCATGGGAAAACTTTTCCCTTTGATCATATTTTCTGAGGGGCTGTGTAGATGCATTTGCAATAATTGAAATCGTTCACCCTCTAAACTTAAATAACTACCTTGATGAAAATTGATTTGTACCGTATGGGGAAGTTGCACAATATCGCTGGCAGAAGTTTTATAGTTAAAATGAAGTGCTGCGAGTTCTGCTGAAATCACACGTTCTATATTAATAGGTGATTGATTATATCCCGCACATGCTTGATATTGGGGATTCAACTGACTCCAGTGCTTTTTCTGCTTGATAGCCCCAATCTGATGTTAACTCACTGGCTGACCAACCCACCACACAGGGAAACCCAAACAATGCTGCTATTATTTTATACTTCATATTCCTTTATCAAAAAATAGATCTCAAATGATCCAATATCCCCCATGAATTGACTAGGCTCCAGCAAAACTAAAAATGACATTTCAAACAGATTTTTTCATGTTTTGTTTCAGTGCTGTAAGGATTTAGACAAAACAAAAATACCTCTTTCGATTAAGCTTTTTATTTATTTTTTTAATCTCGACCCTAAAATTGAAATGATCATATATGACAAAAATTACAATTAATAACATTTAGTTATGTGAATTTTCCATCGTTATAAATAAGAAATGAATCTCGATGTAATTCCTAAAACTTTTGGCTTGATTTTAGCCACGCACAATCAAAATGCAGACTTTTTGTTATTTGCGTTCCAAAATAGAACAAATTCAGTTCAAATTGAACCCCATACATTTTTCCCAGACTATTTTTTTGCTTTCAGCTCAAATGCATCCAAATTTTGCAGTAAATATACAACCACATATTTAAAATAAATAAATGTAATATTTTCAGATATTTATAATTAAATCATATTTTCATAAACGCACCAGTAAGATGCGTTAACACCATCATGGTGCATATTAATGCTTTATATCGGGTCTTATTATTTTTAAGCAAAACTTAATCAATATTTCCTTTTTGCTTAGCTCTTCACGAAATGACAAGCATCAGTATACTGAGCTTCTTTTTGCAAAATTTTGCACTCAAATGGAACCTAAACATGCAAAATATTGACTTACTTTTTCTTCTTCTTGGTGCAGTTTTAGTCCTCGCCATGCATGCAGGTTTTGCTTTTTTAGAACTAGGGACAGTTCGACATAAAAACCAAGTGAATGCCTTAAGTAAAATTTTAACGGACTTTTCACTCTCTGCAATTGCCTACTTTTTTGTAGGTTATTACATTTCTTATGGACATCACTTTTTCCATATCGGGGATACTTTAGCAGCGGATCATGGCTATAACCTAATGCGCTGCTTCTTCCTGCTCACTTTTGCAGCCGCAATTCCAGCAATCATCTCAGGTGGCATTGCTGAACGTGCCAAGATGCGTTCTCAAGCTATTGCAACCGTTTTACTAGTAGCTTTGGTTTATCCTTTTTTTGAAGGTATCGCTTGGAATGGCAACTTTGGCTTACAACAATGGTTGCAAAGCACTTTCGGTGCAAGTTTCCATGATTTCGCAGGTTCTGTGGTTGTGCATGCTATGGGAGGGTGGATTGCCCTTGCTGCAGTTATTTTACTTGGAGCACGTCACGGACGTTATAAAAAGGATGGTCGGGTCAGTGCTCATCCACCCTCTTCTATTCCTTTCCTAGCCTTAGGTTCTTGGATATTAATTGTAGGTTGGTTCGGCTTTAACGTTATGAGTGCACAACGTTTAGATGCAATTTCAGGACTCGTAGCAATTAACTCCCTCATGGCCATGGTCGGTGGAACATTAGCAGCTAACTTTGCTGGAAAAGATGACCCAGGTTTCTTACATAATGGTCCTTTGGCAGGTCTTGTTGCAATTTGTGCAGGTTCTGATGTTGTACACCCTATAGGTGCTTTAATCATTGGTGCTATTGCAGGACTTATGTTTGTTAAACTCTTCACCTATACGCAAAACAAGCTCAAAGTCGATGATGTACTCGGCGTATGGCCTTTGCACGGCGTATGTGGCGCATTCGGTGGGCTTGCAGTTGGTGTATTTGGTCAAAAATGGCTTGGTGGCTTAGGTGGGGTAGCTATGATGTCGCAGTTAATTGGTACATTGTTGGCAATTGGCATAGCCATGCTTGGAGGACTTGTTGTTTATGGCACTTTAAAAGCCACGATGGGGATTCGTTTAAGTCAAGAAGATGAATTCCGAGGAGCAGACTTGTCTATTCATAAAATTTCTGCCAACTCTGATGACAGCATGTTCTAAAATCATGTTCAATTTCAACGCGACCCTTATGGGTCGCTTTTTTATTCTCTGATTTAAACGTCAGTCATTGCTGTTAAATGCTTAAAAATCTCAGACAATGCCGTAATCTGTGGGGCATTTATTGTTACCAATGGTTGATGAAAGCCTGATAACCACAGGGCTTGCATTCCTGCCTGCTGTGCACCGTGTACATCATTAATCGGATGATCCCCAACAAATAAGCACTGCTCAACTTCAACATGTAATTGTTGTGCCGTATCAATAAAAATATCTGGCTTTGGTTTAGCTTGTCCAAATAGCCCAGAAGTATTGATCACATCAAAATAATGCGCAAAGCCCAAGCCATTTAATATAGACAAGCGTGTTGCATGACCACCATTTGAAATAATCGCAAGTTTATATCCCGCTTGCTTTAAATGGGTCAACGTTTGTTCAGCATCGGGCATTGCCACAGCACAGCGACCAAATTGTTCAAACCAAAAATTACTTAAGTCATTCAAATCAGGAGCTGAATTCCAACTAAGCTCCTGTAGCAAAGCATAAGCCACTGAAGCACCAATACTTGTGTGGGTTAAATGTTCTTTTAAGGGATAGCCCCCATTGTCTATACGATTGACGATAGTCGCTATCTGTACAACATTTACACTTTGTAATTGTACGTGATAATAATCCGCAAGCTGTTGGCTAAACGCAGCAACACTGCGTCCACGGTGGGTTAAGGTATTATCTAGATCAAATAAAACTGCACGTATCACGCTGTCTTTTCCCAATATTGTTTAGACTCAACCTAACATCGAATTGCTTCACCACTTTAGCCTTAAATGAATAAGTAAATCACTGATTTTGCTAAAAGCGATGAAAGACCAAAACCGTTAAGCCTGCTTTAAGCTAACACTGTTGGAATAGCAACTTATTTTTATTTTACGGCGTATCTTGTGTCAGATCAGCAACGTTTTTTTCTACTTCAGTTTTTTATTTTGACACTTGGTTTTTCCATTTTATGGCTCCTCTTTCCAGTGGCAGGAACATTAGATTTACACCTGATTCAACCCTATATGGATCGGACAGGTCATTTCCCATTAAAACGAGATTGGGCCTTAGCCGAACTCAATCATCGCTATGTCAAAGACATACTCATTGCAGTTTACTTGATTTACTTACTGAAATGGGTTGCATCGTATAAGTGGACTGCCCTAAAACCACAGCGCTGGCAAAGTGGTTATTTCATTGGCTTAGTCCTTATCAGCACCAGTTGCATTGGCATATTAAAATCACAATCTGGTCATGCATGCCCATGGGATATGACACTCGCTACCGCACATGATTTCTTTTGGGACTTTTCAGCAACAGCAGGTCATTGTTTTCCTGGTGGACATGCTGCCACAGGATTTGCTCTATTTGTGGGATATTTTGTCTATCGACTCACTGAGCCAAAACGTGCATGGTTTTATTTGTTTGCTGCCCTGATTTTAGGTTTTGTAATGGGCTGGGCACAAATGATGCGTGGCGCACATTTCCTCAGTCATAATCTTTGGACAGCATGGGTTATCTGGTTAATTAACGTATTGGCTTATGCATTGTTTTATAAACGTTTTCTTGGGACTCAAATAAGCCCTAAACTATAAATTAAACATCACCTGAACTTGTAAGCCGCCCAGAGCTTCACTTTGCCCAAAATTCAATTTTGCCCCGACTTTCTCTGCGGCTTTATCGACAATGGACAACCCTAATCCACTGCCGACCTCTAAATGATGATGAACGCGATAGAACCGTTTTAAAATCTGATCATAAAGCTCGGGGGCAATTCCTGGTCCACTGTCTTCAATTTGGAGAATTGCTCGCTGATCTTGCTTATAAATGGAAACATTAATCACTCCCTGCTCTGGGGTATATTTAATGGCATTATCAAGCAAATTATAAACAATCGAATGCACAGCTGAACTTTGACTCTTAAGCCAAATTTGTTCTTGTTGCTCTAAACCTAAATCAATATTCTTGGCAAGTGCCAACTCCATCAATTGCTCCATACAATCTCCAACCAAATCACTTAAGCACACCTGCTGTACTGACTCTAAAGTAGGGACAGATGCATCCTGTTTGGCCAAATTAAGTAATTGAGAAACCAAATGCTGAATCCGAATTAAACCTAAACTCAGATTTTTTAAAGCCTGATGTTCTGGAAATTCATGCAATAAAATTTTCATTTGCAAATTGAGTGCTGTAATCGGTGTTCTCAGTTCATGTGCAGCATCGGCAATAAACTGTTTCTGTTCTTGCTGGAACAATGAAATCCGTTCAAACAAACGGTTCATTTCGTTGATAGTCGGTAAAATTTCAACAGGATAACCAGCTGGACGAATTGCCGTAAGCTCATGTGGTTCACGCTGTGCGAGTTCAGCTTTAAACTCATCTAAAGGCTTTAAACTACGTCCAATAATCCAATTTAACCCCCATAGCGCCAAAGGCATAAACAATAAATAAGGAATCAACATATTCGCTGCAAGTTCTAAAGCCAGTTTTTGTCGCACGCTCCGTTGTTGACTGACCTGAATCTGATATTTTTCTGTAGGTAGAACATAGGTGTTCCACAAACCTTGTGCGGTATGGTGAGTATAAAAACCTGCTTTTTTTACAGGTTGTATTAGGAGGTCAAACTTATGTTCACGCTGTTCTGGAAATTCATACGACCAGACATCTACAAATAAATCCTCTTCATGATAGTGTCGACTTACTTCAAATTCACTTTTGATCGGAGCGGGGTCATGTTCTGCCACACGTTCAGCCAAATTTCTCATTTGTGCATCAAGTATTTCATTGGTCTCTTCAAGGGCAATCCGATAAGCTGCAATCACCAATAAGCAACCCATTACAATACTGAATAAAGAGGTGTAAGTGACCAGTTGTCGCTTTAAGGAAATTGAGGTTGCTTTTGCCACTTATGATTCAACCTGCCCCAAACGATAGCCCAAACCACGAATCGTTCGAATAAAATCTTTGCCCAATTTAGCGCGTAAATGGTGAATATAAACTTCAATGGTATTGCTGTTAATTTCCGAGTCCAAATCGTATAATTTTTCTTCCAAATTTGCTTTGGAAAAAATTTTATTGGGATGACTGACCAAAGGAATAAGTATCGCCCATTCACGATTCGATAAATCAATCATTTGCCCTTTGTATTTAGCTAAGTGTAAATCCTCATCAAGCTCTAGCCCTGAAAAACTCAGCGTTTGTCGCTGATTTTGCTGTTTCAAAGCCCCGCTACGACGTAACAGAGCTTGTATACGGGCAAGTAACTCATCAAATTCATAAGGTTTAATTAAATAATCATCAGCACCTTGGTTTAAACCATCAACACGGTTTTGTAACTGATCTCGTGCAGAAATAATCAATACGGGTAAAGTCGGATACAGTAGTCGAATATTTTTTAAGACTTGCATACCATCCATCATCGGAAGACCCAAGTCGAGTAATACCACATCAAATGCATGTTGTTGTAACTGTTTTAAACCATCAAAACCATTATTTACCCACACCACATCAAACTGCTGATAGCGCAAAAGGGTTTGCGTGGACTCAGCAATCATAAAATCATCTTCAATAATCAATATTTTTGACATGAATTAAGCTCTCGCCTTGGTCGAGGTACACTGTTCTAGCATATTATTTTTCGAATCAATCACTTCACTTTTCACCTCAAGTAAACTGAGTAAACTTGGGAATAAATGATCTTGACTCAATTCTTGGCTTTTTTGCTGAGCTAAGCAAGTCATTTGTTGTGGATTTTGCTTTTTCCATGTTTCAGAAAACCACATCAGCATCGGCACATGAGTCTGTTGGCTCGGTGCGATAGCATAAGGTGAACCATGTAAATACAGGCCGTGCTCACCAGTCGACTCACCATGATCGGATAAATACCAAAAACCCGTCTCAAAGTTTTGATTTTGCTTTAATACGCCAATCAGCTGGCTTAATATATGATCTGTATAAACAATTGAATTATCATAACTATTTTTTAGTTGTTCCGAGCTACAGCCTTGAATAGCATTGGTCTCACACATTGGTTTAAATGGTTGAAAACCCACTTGTGAACGTTTGTAATAAGCAGGCCCATGGCTACCCATTTGATGCAATACAATTAAACGTGGGGTTTTATCATCACTCGCGATACTGGCAATATAAGCTTTGAAGCTATCCACCAAAATTCCATCCGCACACTCACCATCTGCCGAACACCACTTTTTCTGTATAGGCTCAGGAATCTTAAACTGCTCCACGCGATCACACACGCCTTTGCAACCTGAATTATTATCAATCCACGTCACTTTATAGCCTGCACGTTGTGCTAAATCTAATAAGCCTTCACGATGTTTAGCCAGTTGTGCATCATAATTTTCACGTGTCATCCCAGAAAACATACAAGGTACTGACACAGCCGTTGCTGTACCACATGAACTTACTTGGCTAAAGTTAATAACGTTGAGTTTTTCAAGTTCAGGATTGGTTTTTTTTGCATACCCATTTAAAGAAAAGCTTTCTGCACGCGCAGTTTCACCGACAACCAAAACCATGAGCTTCGGCAATTTTTTCTGTCCAACTTGTTCCACTAAATGCGCATCTTCACCATACTTCACGAGTGGTAAATGCTGCTGCGGTCTATTCTTTTTATAATACGACAGTGTTGAGCTAATCGCATTTTGCGGTGAAATCATCCCTTTAAGATCGCGATGCTCACGGAAAATAGAAGCATAATCCACAAAGAAAACAAACAGCAGGCTGGCAATCACTGCCACGGAAATGGCACTACCCAATAGCTTATGTAACAAAACGGCCTTAAGCGGATCACGACGAATCTTTACCTTAAAGAGAACGACCAATGGCAAGATCACCATCGTCCCAATCCAGAATAAAAGATGCCAAGACAATAAATCACGTACTTCATTACCATCGGTTTGCATCATGTTTTGAATTTGATCAGGCGTGATTGCAACTCCTAAACTATTGACAAAATAGGCACTCATGCCACCAATCAAGATTAAAATAGCGGCAACAGATTTAGCGATTGGGCGCCACTGTATAATTTGAAACACCAGATTATATAATGCCAATATCACCAATACGGTCGCAGCAATGAATGCATAAGCTTTCAAGCCTTGGTATGGTGTGAGTAACTGAATTTGCTTATAAAACATAAAGTTTAATGCCACAGCTAACCACACAGCCAAATACGCATTAAAGCGTAAAAGTGATATTTCTTTGAAGACAGACTGCAAATTGAACATCTTAAATTATGTCTTTGTGATCGGATGTCCCAATGTAGTTTTCTAAACTTAAAACTCGCTTAAATAGAAAAGAGCGCTGTCGCTTTGTGTCAATTCATAACAGTAAACTAAACTATCGGATGAGATTTTTAAGACCCAACGTATGATTTGATATGTGGAATACCCTTGCACAACCAGAACATGAATAGAAGTATGGCTTTTATGTGCAGAGCAAGTCGAAGGATTTTATGGTGGTGTATATTGAGCCACTAGATGTTTTTGTTTTCGGCTAAACGAGAGAATAAACAAGCTCTGTGCTGAATGTCAGATATTAAGATTTCATCTTTTTGGGCAAAAATTAAGGCGTTTCATAAAACGCCTTAATTAGATCGGCTTTAGTCTGTGTATGCCTGAGCCTGTTCTACAGCTTAAAATTTGTATTCGATCCCAGTGCCGACTACAGGTTGCTTGGTTTCAAAAGATGCTTGTTCAAGTGTCAAAATTCCTGCATAACCATAAGCTTTGACTTGCTTGGTAAAGGCATAATCAGCACCTGCAATAAACTGCTGCGCATCAAAGTCGTCTTTAGCCGTTTTGAAGCTGGTTGAGTTTTGACTGTATTGTGCTTTCACTGTCCAAGCTTTGGCATTCGGCAAGTTATATTCAGCACCAATTAGCCAACCTTGTGCGTCGTCTATCGTAGCTGCGGCAGCATCATTGCCTTGTACATCCGCCACTTCAGAAGTTTGATATAAAGCTTTCAACGCCAAACCATTATTGAGATTGACTCGACCAATGGCACGTAAGGTATCTGCTGCTGCAAAAGCACTGCCTGCCACCCCGCCTGTCACCTCAGGCGCTGATGCATTCAAAATACCACGTCCTGCAAAGGTTGATGGAATGGCCTTATCATAACCAATCCCGGCAACAAACTTTTTACTGTCATAAACCACTGACGCTGACCATGCATCGCCCAGACCACGTCCTGCAACTTTTGCTCCGCCTTTGGATTTTTCAATACCCCCTGCTTCACCAGTGGCTAACAGTGCAGTAGCTTTCAGTTTTCCTGTGCCAAGACCCCAAGCTGGCGTTTCATAGACCACAACATTATCTATACGGTTTTCACCAGTGAAAATCCCTGCCACATCAGCTTTGTTGGCCACATAGTTATTAAAGGTATCTACCACTGAAGACAGTTGTTTAACGGGAGTATCAATTTTGCCGACTTTCAATGTCCCTAATTTTTGGTCTTGTAAGCCAACAAGTAAATTACGTGGAACAAAAGTATCTGTGCTCCCCCCATTGTCCACATAGAAGGTAAATTCTGCTTGATATAGTGCATTTAAACGATCTGTGAGTTTTTCTTCGCCTTTTAAGCCTAAAAAGGAGTTATTAGAGTTCAATTCAACGACATCACGGTCTTTATTTGGAGAGGCATTATCTTCAGGTAAATAATCGGCCGTGACATCAATTTCACCATAAAAAGTAGGTGCTGCGAATGTTACCCCTGCCACTAGGCTTAAAGCGATTGCGACTGCAATTTGTGTTTTCATTATCAAAATATCCTACGGTAAATTTGTTACAAATATTACCGTTCAGACATATATGACAGAACAATTAAAAAAATATTTAGTTATATTTTTTAATAATTTACATCACTATTTAGCATTTTTTGTGATTTATTTATGAAAACATTATGAAAAATCTGAATGCGTTGCAATGGCACGCCATTTAAAAATAAACCACAAACTCAACATCGCAATGACCACAATAATACATAGATAATGGAAATAGCCGAGCCAGTCGCCCAATATCCCGCTGACACTATATAATCCACCACTGACGGTGGCCATCAATGCCACTTGAAAGGTAAAATCGGTGCCTGCCATCTGTTTACGACTATATTGCATCACTAGGGTGAGCATGACCACCAACAACATAGATGAAGTCATATCTTCAAAAGCATTAATCAGATAAATTAACCACGGCTGAATGCCATACTTAATTTCATACTGAAAAGCCAACCATGCATAAGCTACCAAACTGAAGATTTTAAGCAGCGAGTACGCTACTAAAGCAGTGGAACGCCGAATAAATTTCAAACTATAGCCCGCAAGTCCAGCACCCATTAAAGCGGTACAGGCCCCCAGCATGGTCACATATAGACCAATCTGGGAAAAACTTAAGCCTAAATCAACCATTAAAGGCTTCAATAGTGGCCCTGCTAAACCATCCGCTATTTTAAAGCTCAAAAGCACTGCTAACCATGCTGCGAGTACAGGACTCTGGATAAAATAAGCTAAATAGTTTTTGATCTGTTGAAAATTAAAAGATACGGTTTGCGTTTCTGAAACCTTTCTATGCTGTGGCTCTGAGTAAACTAAAATCGGCACTGTATTTATAAAAACAATTGCCGCCAAAATCAAAAAAGTAGATTGCCAACTCAGCCAATCCAGTGCCCACAAGATTGCCCCGCCACCGACAATAAAACCAAGACGCGATCCAATCACCTGAAAGGTATTACCCCAGTGCTGTTGCTCCCCTTTTAAAATATTGACCGCCAACCCATCAGTTGCAATATCTTGCGTTGCCCCGAGCAAATTCATACTGAGTAGGCCCACAAAAAAAGCCCATAAATAAATAGGTTGATTTAATCCATCAATCGGGAGAAAAGACAGCCCAATCAACACCAGTACAGTCAAGAGTTGTAATGGAATAATCCAACTACGATAGTGACCAAAATGGGTGATCCCAAAACGATCTAACAAAGGCGCCCAAAACACTTTAATCGACCACGGTAACATCAGCAGTCCAAAACCTCCAATCTGTGCCAGTGAAACCCCCTGTGCTCTCAAAATCACGGGCAAAGCATGGGTCATAAACCCCACAGGTAAACCTTGTGCCCAATACAGAGAAAATAGCAAAATATATACATTTCGGGTCTGTAACATGGTCGTCCTAAATTCATCAATTGGGCAAAGTGTTCATTTTGGCTCGGTAGGCATTCACTATTTTGCCAATGAATTCAAACCGATCAATGCCTATTATTGAAATCATATTCATCTTGATCGTTTGAGTAAAATAATAATGAGTCCATCTTTTCCAGAACTACCAGATCAAGTGCCTCATCGTAATTCGTCTGCATTCACTCGCACTATGTTTAAGCAGATTTTTTTAGTGCAAGGTTGGCGCTTCATCGGTGAGTTTCCAAATCTCCCCAAAGCCGTCGCGATTATTTCACCACACACCTCCAATATCGACGCATGGCACGGTTTCACCGCCTTGCTAGGTTTAGGCATTCAAATTACCATTTTTGGTAAGAATAGTTTGTTTCATACCCCGTTGAAACCATTGCTTAAATGGATTGGGGTGATTCCTGTGAATCGCTCCCATGCCCAAGGCTTAACCCAAGACATTATCGCGATTATCAACAGCAAAGAAAAAATTTGGGTCGGTATGGCGCCTGAAGGCACCCGTAAACACGCCGAATCTATTCGTAGCGGTTTTTATCGTATTGCTCACGGTGCACAAGTTCCGATTGTGATGTTCTCTTTTGACTATACACAAAAGACCATTCACTGCTTGGGCGTGTTTCATCCTACTGGGCATTTTGAGCAAGACCTTGAGAAAATTTTAGATTTTTATGTTGGTAAATTTTCAGCCAAGAACCCAAAATGGTTAGCTAAGCCTTTACAAAAACGCTTAAAAAATAGCTAGTAAATCAAGGTCGAATCTGCTGAGATGTGCAGCATTATTTGTTTTGCGTTTTAGTACTTTTGACCATGAATTTTGCTCGTTTATCTCTGATTGGTGCACTCACACTGACTATGGCAGGATGTGATCTTGCATCAAAGAAAACACCAACAACTACTCCCGTTCAAGCCCGTGAACCTGTGATTGCCATTGCCCTCGGCGGTGGCGGCGCCAAAGGCTTTGCACATATTGGTGTACTGAAAGTTTTGGAGTCACATGGCATCAAACCCAAAATTGTCACGGGAACCAGTGCTGGCAGTTTTGTGGGTAGTATCTATGCCAGTGGTAAAACACCTTATCAACTTCAACAAATTGCGCTGACTTTAAAAGAATCGGACATTCGAGACTTAACCCTCAATTCACAAGGTTTTGTGCAAGGACAAAAACTGCAAGACTATGTCAACAAACATGTCGGAAATAAACCGATTCAACAGTTCCCCATCCGCTTCGCTGCAGTCGCTACCCGTCTGGATACAGGACGAAAAGCCGACTTTATTAAAGGCAATGCGGGTCAAGCTGTTCGAGCATCCTGTAGTATTCCGAACGTTTTTGTCCCTGCGGTGATTGGTGGAACCAAATATGTCGATGGTGGCCTTGTTAGCCCAATTCCAGTGAAAACTGCCAAAGATATGGGCGCGGATATTGTAATTGCGGTTGATATTTCAGCCCGTCCCGTTGGAAACAAGCCACTGAATATGTGGGGTTTGCTCGATCAAACCATTAACATCATGGGGCAGCAAAGCATCAATGAAGAGCTAAGCCAAGCAACTGTAGTGATTCAACCCAAAGTTGGCCACCTAGGTACTTTAGACTTAACAGCGAGCAATCAATCTATTTTAGAAGGTGAAAAGGCAGCACAACTCAAAATTAAGTCAATTGAAAAAGCCATAGGCGACTTTAAAAAGTCACCAGCAGCCTTTAAACCAGCACCTAAAGCCAAATTCTAAAAAGTTTGATTTTTAATATTCAAAGACTTATTCATCTGCTAAATTGATATAGATGCTGCTGCATCTATATCCCTATAACGAATATACGAGTAGATGTATGGAATTTGCTTTTGAACCTTGGCACTGGTTTGTATTGGGCGTTCTGTTAATGTTATCAGAGCTGATTCTGCCTGCTTTTGCCGCATTGTGGTTCGGTATTGCGGCCATTATGGTCGGTATTCTGTACTGGATGTTCCCAATGATGGGCGTTACCACGCAATTTGTAACGTGGATTATTTTGTCGATTTTATGCACTTTACTTTGGTTTAAGTTTATTAAACCACTTTCGACTGACAAAACCAAAGCAGGACTGTCTCGCGAAGCAACCATCGGTCAAATTGGCATGGTCATTCAAGCGAGTCCTGAAAATGAACACATACGCGTTCGCTTTCCCATTCCAGTTCTCGGTTCAGATGAATGGAACTGTCGCACTTTAGATAAAGTCCAAGTCGGTGACCGAGTGCGTGTCGTTGAAATACTGGGCAATGATTTAATGGTCAAAGCACATCTCTCAAGCAACGAAAATACTTAAAAGTGAGTTAAGACTATGTCTGGTGGATTTATTATTGTTTTAGCAATTTTGGCTTTTGCCGCTGTCACCATTTTTAAAGGTGTCCGCATTGTACCGCAAGGTTATAAATGGATTGTGCAACGTCTGGGTAAATACCATACTACATTGAGCCCAGGTCTCAACTTTGTGATTCCTTATGTCGATGAGGTGGCTTATAAAGTCACGACCAAAGACATTGTATTAGACATTCCCTCTCAAGAAGTGATTACCCGAGATAATGCGGTTTTGCTCATGAATGCCGTGGCGTATATCAACATCACCACGCCTGTAAATGCAGTCTACGGCATTGAAAACTATACATGGGCCATTCAAAACTTAGTACAAACATCACTACGTTCTATCGTGGGTGAAATGGATCTCGATGATGCACTCTCATCTCGTGACCATATTAAAGCCAAATTGAAAGCGGCTATTTCGGATGATATCTCAGACTGGGGCATTACCCTAAAAACCGTTGAAATCCAAGATATTCAACCTTCTTCAACCATGCAAGCTGCAATGGAAGCACAAGCTGCCGCAGAGCGTCAACGTCGTGCAACCGTGACCAAAGCAGACGGTGAAAAACAAGCCGCGATTTTAGAGGCAGACGGTCGTTTAGAAGCATCACGTCGTGACGCAGAAGCACAAGTCGTCTTAGCAGAGTCTTCTCAGCGTGCCATTGAAATGGTCACTTCGGCTGTGGGCGACAAGGAAATTCCTGTTGCTTACTTATTGGGTGAACAATATGTCAAAGCGATGCAAGACATGTCTAAATCAAACAATGCCAAAACAGTGGTTTTACCAGCCGATATTTTAAGTACCATCCGTGGTGTTATGGGACGTAAAGATATTTAACTGACTCCTGCGTTTAGCCAAAAAGGACAGCTTTCGAGCTGTCCTTTTTGTTCTACCTGCGAAAACAATAAAAGCCTGCTAAATTACGCATCATTTTTAATATTGTAAAATTCTTCCAGCTTTTTTGAGCATTTGAATTTTAATCTCTCTGCCATCTTAATATGGACATCGTATGAGCTCCCTCAATCCCACCCTCATTACTTTTCTTTTTTATATTGTCGCCATGGTCATTATTGGTCTGGTTGCCTACCGTGCGACCACCAATTTCTCTGACTATATTTTAGGCGGCCGTCGCTTAGGAAGCTTTGTCACCGCATTATCTGCGGGAGCATCCGACATGAGTGGTTGGTTACTCATGGGACTACCAGGCGCAATTTATCTCTCTGGTTTATCTGAAGTTTGGATTGCAATTGGCTTGATCATCGGAGCTTGGCTAAACTGGTTATTGGTCGCAGGACGCCTGCGTGTACATACCGAAGTGCAGTTCAATGCGCTCACCTTACCAGACTATTTTTCCAATCGCTTTGATGACCAAAAGAAAGTCTTGCGCATTGTCTCAGCCTTGGTCATTTTGATTTTCTTTGCAATTTACTGTGCCTCAGGCATGGTGGCAGGTGCACGCTTATTTGAAAGTATGTTTGCCATTCCCTACAGCACTGCACTTTGGATCAGTGCAATTGGAACTATTAGTTATGTCTTTATTGGTGGGTTCTTAGCAGTCAGCTGGACTGATACCATCCAAGCAGGTTTAATGATTTTTGCCCTATTGCTCACGCCTATTGTAGTTCTTCTGAGTTTCTCCGACTTAAACCATATGACTACAGTCCTTGAAGCAGCACGCCCACAAGCTTTTGATGTACTTGGTAATTTAAACCTTGTTGCCATCATTTCTCTATTGGCTTGGGGCTTAGGCTATTTTGGTCAACCTCATATTTTAGTGCGCTTCATGGCTGCCGATTCTGTTAAATCTATTCCCAATGCACGTCGTATCGGTATGACTTGGATGACACTCTGCTTAGGCGGTGCCGTAACAGCGGGCTTTTTTGGGATTGCCTATTTTGCAGAGCACCCTGAGCTAGCTGCTGTGGTTAATGCCAACCCTGAAACCGTGTTTATGGAGCTTACTAAAATTCTTTTCAATCCGTGGATTGCTGGAATTGTTTTAGCTGCAATTTTAGCGGCGGTTATGAGCACTTTAAGCTGCCAACTTTTAGTATGCTCAAGTACCTTGACCGAAGATTTTTATAAATCGTTCTTACGTAAAAATGCCTCACAAACCGAACTGGTTTGGATCGGTCGTTTAATGGTGCTACTGATCGCCCTGCTTGCAATTTGGATGGCAGGTAATCCTGAATCTAAAGTTTTAGGCCTGGTAGCTTATGCATGGGCAGGTTTTGGCGCTGCATTTGGTCCACTCATCATTCTGTCTTTGTTCTGGAAACGCATGACTTTAAACGGTGCACTCTCGGGTATGATTGTCGGTGCGGTTGTGGTCATTCTTTGGAAAAACCTTTTTGCAGCTACAGGCCTTTACGAGATTATTCCCGGCTTTATCTGTTCACTCATCACGATCGTTGTTATCAGTCTTTTGGGTAAAGCACCAACGCAAGACATTACAGATCGTTTTGAAGAAGCAGATCGTGTATATAAAGCATCTCAATAAACCGCTACACATAAAAAAGAGGACATCAGCTGTCCTCTTGTGGGTTTAAAAGTTTGAACTCAACTTTGACGCGCCAATAAAAATTGGGAAATTTGATTCAATTCGGAAGCCGCATCACTTGAGAAATAAGCTAACGCTGCAAAAGCTTGATCATGTAGCGTTTTCGCATAGTTCTGCGCAGCTTCAAGCCCCATCAAAGCTGGATAGGTCGACTTTTCAACTTGCTCATCTTTGCCCGCAGTTTTACCCAGTACATCTGTATTTGACGTAATATCTAAAATGTCATCTTGTACTTGAAAAGCGAGGCCTATCGCCTGTGCATATTCACGTAACTTTGGAATCGCTTGATCACCACCCTCAAAGACGGTGACCGCAGCCATCATCACTGCTGCTGAAATCAATGCACCCGTTTTATTACGGTGAATGGTTTCTAGTGCAGTTTGATCAACCCGCTTACCTTCTGCTTGTAAATCGAGGACTTGACCACACACCATTTTAGAACTGGCTGTTGCTAAAATTTGCATCTGCTTTAATACAATACCTTGATCCACCATAGGACCCGCATCAAATAGTCGGCTAGCTAGAATTTCAAAAGCCATAGACTGTAAAATGTCACCTGCCAGTAAAGCGGTATCCTCACCATAAGCCACATGACAAGTCGGCTGACCACGACGTAATAGGTCATTGTCCATACATGGCAAATCATCGTGTGCCAAGGAATAACAGTGAATCAACTCTACTGCCACAGCAGCACGGCGTACAGCAGCCCAATTGGAGTTTGGGTTCAAATGGGCCGTAGCATAGCACAGTGCGGGGCGCACACGCTTTCCGCCTAACATTACAGCATGATGCACGGCACTTTTTAACGGTTCAGGAATTGAAAAAGCATCCAGTGCAGTCAATAAATCATCGTGAATACGTTGTTGAGCCTGTTGGAGCGCATTTGCTGATACGTCGGTTAGTACTGACACATTCGCCTCGAATAACAATAGAATAAAATGATTTAAAGCTCAGTTTACACTGAGTTAAACATGAACATGATCTGTTGGCATCATACTGCTTTCTGCCCGCTTTCTCTACGCCGAAACCTCAAACAATATGCGCTAATCTATTAAATTTCGCATACTGATCAATATGAAGCCCTTTTTGGCTGTTTTAAACAGCGACTGCGCTAAAAAATGGCTCTGAGAAATTAGATCCAAAACTCCCCACCCCAATTCATTGTTTTAGCCTTTCGCACTTTAAAATTAGGAGAAATATAAAAAGCCTCTAAACATAGAGGCTTTTACATAGCTTACATAGGATTAATCTATGCTTTCAGCAGGAATTCTGACCCAACCTTCCATCAGCACACGGGCACTACGACTCATGACCGCTTTTTTCACGACCCATTGACCATTTTCTTGTATCGCTTGCGCCCCTACACGCAATGTCCCTGACGGATGCCCAAATCGTACTGCCTCGCGCTCACCGCCACCTGCAGCCAAATTAACCAAGGTTCCTGGTATCGCTGCTGCGGTGCCAATAGCAACAGCTGCTGTACCCATCATGGCATGATGGAGTTTACCCATAGACAGTGCACGAACCAATAAATCTGTGTCCTGTGCTGTGATGGTTTTACCACTTGAAGATACATATTGTTTTGGTTGAGAAACAAAGGCAATTTTAGGCGTGTGTTGACGGCTGGCAGCTTCAGAAATATCTTGAATCAGCCCCATCTGTTTTGCACCATAAGCTCGAATAGTTTCAAAGCGTGCTAAAGCTTTGGCATCGCCATTAATTGCGTCTTGTAATTCAGTACCTGTATAACCAATGTCTTCTGCATTTAAAAAAATCGTGGGAATACCCGCATTGATAAACGTGGCTTGGAAACGACCAATCTCAGGTACCTCTAAAGTATCGACCAAATTCCCTGTTGGGAACATTGCACCACCATCTTCACCATCATCGGCAGGATCTAAAAATTCAATTTGCACTTCCGCAGCAGGAAATGTCACACCATCAAGTTCAAAATCACCTGTTTCTTGAACTTGTCCATTTGTGACAGGTACATGGGCAATAATAGTTTTTTGAATATTGACCTGCCAAATGCGGACTGTGCAGATGCCATTTTCTGGAATACGCGCAGCATCGACCAAACCATTTGAGATTGCAAATGAGCCCACTGCTGCCGTTAAGTTGCCACAGTTTCCGCTCCAGTCGACAAAAGGCTGATCAATTGAAACCTGACCAAATAAATAGTCAACATCATGTTCTGCTTGCTGGCTTTTGGCTAGAATCACCGTTTTACTGGTGCTTGATGTTGCACCTCCCATGCCATCAATCTGCTTTGCATAAGGATCCGGACTACCAATCACACGAAGTAAAAGCTGATCTCGAACGCGACCTGCTTGTTGCGCAGCTTCAGGAAGATCATCAAGTTTAAAGAATACGCCCTTACTGGTTCCTCCACGCATATAGGTTGCTGGAATCTTGATTTGCGGTGCAAAACTCATTTTTATTGAATCCTTCATATTTATCATTGTGTTAAGTCAAACAACCTGATTTAACTCAGCTTCATCATACCTTTTTTCCATATCCATGCGTAAAATACAGGACTTAAGTCTAAACAAGTATAAAAAAACATCATTTGTGAACGGAGAGTTTCCTAAAATAATCCACAATCCGACAATTTAAATAAAATTAATATATTGATTCGTATCTTTTTTATTTACTATTTTTCACACATTATTTTTCATATGAATAATAACTTTTTTTCATGCATTTTGAGCTACTATGCGATTTCTTCTCGATCTATTACAATCGGAAACACTTATCCATTGTCGGGCTGAAATAACTTGAATAAAGAGTCGTCTCAACTTCAGCGTGGCTTAAAGAACCGTCATATTCAATTGATTGCCATGGGTGGTGCAATTGGTACTGGCTTATTTTTAGGTTCCGCACAGGTCATCCAATCTGCTGGTCCATCCATTATTCTGGGCTATGCTATTGGTGGCTTGATTGCATTTTTAATTATGCGTCAACTTGGGGAAATGATTGTACATGAGCCAGTCGCTGGTTCATTCAGTCATTTTGCAAACAAATACTGGGGCAAATTTCCGGGCTTTTTGGCAGGTTGGAACTATTGGATTTTATATATCCTTGTTGCCATGACCGAACTCACAGCAGTTGCCAAATATATTAATTACTGGTGGCCCCATATTCCTGCTTGGTCATCTGTACTGTTCTTCTTTATTGTCATTACCTTAATTAACTTAGGCAATGTTAAATTCTATGGTGAATCTGAGTTCTGGTTAGCCATCATTAAAGTTGCAGCTGTTATCTCCATGATTGTTTTCGGTTTATATTTATTATTTACCGCAGATGCAGGTTCTACCGCTTCATTTAGCAACCTATGGAGTCATGGCGGATTCTTCCCGAATGGCTTTGATGGCTTGTTCTATATGTTAGCCTTCCTCATGTTCGCTTTTGGTGGTATTGAGCTGATTGGTATGGCTGCGGCTGAAGCAAAAGATCCGGAAAAGACGATTCCTAAAGCCATTAATCAGGTTGTGTTCCGTATCCTGATTTTCTATGTAGGTTCATTGACTATTCTGTTGTCTTTAGTGCCTTGGAATCAACTAGATTTGGGCGGTTTAGATAAAAGTCCATTTGTGATGATCTTTAGTCAATTAGGCATAGGTTGGGCAGCTCATTTACTGAACTTCATTATTTTAACTGCTGCACTGTCTGTGTATAACAGTGGTATGTATGCCAATAGCCGTATGTTGTTTGGTTTGGCTGAACAAGGCAATGCACCTAAAGTTTTCCTAAAAGTGAATAAACAAGGCGTGCCTATTCCTGCGGTGTTGTTCTCTGCTGTCCTAATTTTTGGTTGCGTGTTGTTGAACTATTTTGTTCCAGAAGATGCTTTAGGTCACTTAATGTATGTCGTCGTCGGTGCTTTGGTTCTCAACTGGGCCATGATTAGCTTGACGCACTTAAAGTTCATGCAAGCAATGAAGCAAAAAGGCTTAAAGACCAGCTTCCCTGCACTTTGGGCACCTGTAAGTAACTATGTTGTATTGGCATTTATTTTGACTGTGCTCTACATCATGTGGACTCAAGGTTTCAAAGAATCTGTCTATATGATTCCGATCTGGATTATCGCCATGTTGGTACTGTTTAAGTCTTTAAACAAAAATAAAGCTTAAAATCTATACTTGAGCCACTTTAAAATAGTTATTGTTTCGGCAATAACTATTTTTTTTGAATAAAATCAGCTACATTAACCCCACCTTTGCGCCCTTAGCTTAACTGGATAGAGCAGTTGCCTCCTAAGCGACCGACGTGGGTTCGAGTCCCGCAGGGCGCACCATTTTATGGTTTATTTTGATCTTCAACACTCCAGATCAATATTAAAAATATATAAAATTCAAATATTTAGTAAAAATTAAATCTAACTCAATCTATAGAGCACCAACTTAATACATGTTTTTTGCGGTATTTTTTACGGTAGAATGTATTACCGCAAAAATTCTTACCGTAAAAATGCCAAAAATCGTTATATCGCTGGCTAGACTGCTCCCGGTATCCTAGAATTTTGGTGGCAGTCAAAATAGTAAAATTCCACATTGTTCAGACGGTATAATCATGCAAAGCCTCTAAAGGCAAATGTAAAGTCTCATCTTTGGCAAATGCTTCAAGTAAATAATCCAAGGTTGCCCGAACCCGCGGCGCAAGCAACGCGCGGTGTGGATACTGCATGACCATTTCAAAATTCCCTGGGTAATGGTACTGATGAAGTACCAATTTTAATTTGCCAGAAAGCAAATGATGCCATACCAAATGGATACCAACTTGAGCAATACCAACGCCGTCACAAGCAGCTTGGACCACAGCTTCAGGCGCTGAAAGTGTTAATACGGCAGTCGTTGTTGGATCAAATGTGGTCACAGAACCATACATTTTAAAGTTCCAAAGTGAGACTCGACCAGATAGAAAACGACGTGCAATCAATCTGTGCTGTTGAAGCTCTTGTGGCATCTGAGGAATCCCTTGTCGTTCCAGATATTCTGGTGAAGCAACCAATGCAACATTTAATTTACATATAGGGCGAGATACCAAGGCAGAATCTTGGATATTTCCACCTCTAATGGCTAAATCATAACCACTCTGTACAAAATCAACCACCCGATCATCGAAATCAACTTCAACCAATAAGGCTGGGTAACGAGCAAGTAGCTTCGGTAAGACGGGTAATAAGTATTCTTGTCCAAATGAAGAAACGGTTGAAATTCGCACACGTCCACTGGGGCCAAATTGCTTTGCTGTCACCGTATCAACTGCTGTATCAAGTGCTTCCAAAGCGATACGAGCTTGTTGAAGAAATACATCACCTTCATCCGTCAATCGAAGTGTCCGTGTGGTTCGATTCATCAAACGTACGCCCAGTGCTTTTTCCAGACTGGCGACATTTTTACTGACAGCGGCCGAAGAAATACCGAGTGTACGCCCTGCTGCAGCAAAACTCCCCGCATCTGCCGCATGGACAAAAGAAAGAATTGCGCGAACACGTTGAGATGGATCCATATGCTATCCAAAAAGTTTGAGTTTTAACCAATTATCAACTTGAAGTTATGGATGGATCAACCAAGGCCCTACTTCTAGTTTGTTATTTAATCAAACAGAATAGTGGATATCGAGTATCAAACTGTAAAACCTGAAATCAAACGATAGAAGAAATTCCATCATATTCATTGGCTCTCGATCACAATCTATTTGATTTATTTTACGTTCTCATCTAGCTAGGAAATTCATCATGAAATTTATTTGCCTTGATATCCCACAACCGAATGCAACCATTGAACAATATCAACCTCATATGCGTAATGAAGCACTGCACGGTTGGGAACTCTACAAAAGTGGTGTCATTCGAGATATTTACTTCCGTCAGGATCGTCCGGGTGTTGTCATCATCGCTGAAGCGGATTCTGTAGACGCCGCAAAAAAAGCCTTAAACGAATTCCCATTAGCAAAAGCAGGACTCATTGGCTGGGATGTCATTCCACTTGGTCCATTTACAAATTGGGAAATGCTATTTGCAGCTCAAAACACCTAATTTTAAAAGAAATGATTGATATCGTTTTTATCAAAGGAATCACAAATGAGTAAGCAAGCTTCAGAAATTAAACCTGTTTTATTTGTTGTTACAAGTACTGCCGTCAAAGGTGCAACTGGTTTAGCAACAGGTTATAACTTGGGTGAAGTTGTTCACCCACTTGAAAAATTACAGGATGCGGGTATTCAGGTAGATTTTGCATCTATTCAAGGTGGTGATGCGCCAATGGATGGATTACAAGATTTAAATGATGCTGTCATCGCACACTATTGGACAGATACTGATTTTCGCTATGCCATTGCCCATACTGCCCGTTTGGCAGATGTCGATACCTCGCTTTATTCCGCAATTTTCTTCGCAGGCGGTCACGGCACCATGTGGGATTTTCCTGAAAATACTGCTGTACAACAAGCCATCCGTGATATTGATGAAGCAGGTGGTATCGTTTCTGCAGTGTGTCATGGTCCAGCAGCTTTAGTAAACGCGCGTCGTTCCGATGGTAGTTTACTCATCGAAGCTAAGCGCGTCGCAGCATTTACTGATGCAGAAGAGGAAGAAGTTCAATCAACACATGTTGTGCCATTTTTACTTGCATCTACCCTCAATGCACGTGGCGCAGAGCACATAGACACACCAAATTGGTCAAATAACGTCATTGTGGATGGTCGCTTGATTACAGGTCAAAATCCCCAATCCGCAGCTAGTTTAGGTGAAGCATTACGAGATGCTTTATTGGCTTAAACCCTTCTAGGTATGAAATGCAATAAAAGATGAAAGTCATTTTATTCAAGAATATGTAAATTACTCGGATATTACTTTAGCAATATGTATGTCTGTAAATAGTGAGTTTACTGATTTAGTTGTTTGAAAATTGTCGTAAAACATTGAAAGGTCATCATCATGAATACATCAAATATTGAAAATAAAGTTGTTGTTATTACAGGCGCATCTAGCGGTTTGGGTGAAGCCACTGCGAGACTATTGGCAAACAATGGTGCAAAACTGGTATTGGGCGCACGTCGTATTGATCGGTTACGTGCATTAGCCGCTGATTTAGGTCTGAATGAAAATGCTGTTGTTACAACCGATGTCACGCAGGTAGAACAAGTCAAGGCATTGGTGGATCATGCTGTAAAACTTCATGGTCGTGTCGATGTTCTGATTAACAATGCTGGTCTTATGCCGAGTTCCCTTTTAGAAAAACAGCAAATTGAAGATTGGGGTCAAATGATTGATGTGAATATTAAAGGTGTTTTGTATGGTATCGCTGCAGCATTACCTCACATGTCGGCTCAGAAAAGTGGACACATCATTAATGTAGCCTCAGTCGCTGGACATAAAGTTAGTGCAGGTGGCGTAGTCTATTCTGCGACTAAGCATGCTGTACGTGTCATTTCAGAAGGTTTGCGACAGGAAGTTAAACCGCACAATATTCGTACGACGATCATATCACCTGGTGCTGTAGATACTGAATTAACACAGTCTGTGACTGACCCAGATATGGCAAATGGTATGAAAGCATTTTATGAACACAATGCGATTTCTGCTGATGCATTCGCACGCACAGTACTCTTCGCGATTAATCAGCCTGAAGATGTTGATATTAATGAAATATTGTTCCGTCCAACACGACAAGAGTATTGATCTAACATTCTTGGCTGTGTAAATTTTTATCAAAAATTCAGCTTAACTTATTGTTATTATAGTATTTAATCAACCAAGAAGCACAATGCAATCTGATGGAGATAATCATGGTTAAAAGCTTCCATATGCAACGATGCTTCTTGACTGTTGATCATTTTTGTTCAAGCCAAATGAAAAAGATATTGTTTTACTTTATTTGGCTTTTTTGTGTATTGAGTCTAACGATTATTTTTATGACTAGCATTTGTTTTGCTGAATCAATTTCCCAACCGCTCAGAGAAAAGAGCATGTCAAAAGGACAATCATCAAATTCAATTTTATTCAATAATCAGGAAATTATTCCATATATAAGATTGGCCATTTTGAATGTTCAACCTTCACAAATCGAGAATTTTAAAAGTATTGCCATGAACAATGTGCAAAGTACACTCAATCAAGAAGACGATGTAATGGGGTTTTATTCATTTATTCAAAAAGAAGATCCTAAGCAAATTTTTGTGTTTGAAATCTACAAAGATGAAGCGGCCTATCAAGCCCATTTATTGAGCCCACACTACAAACAATTTGTGATGAATGTTAGCTCAATGATAGAAAATAGGGTCTTATATGAAACTGTACCTGTAAAATTAGCAAGGAAACCGACTTCATTGCCAGCTCATTTTTATATACGCATCGCTGAGCTGAATCTAAAACCCAAAGACTTAAATGCTTATAAAATGGCTGTGATAGAAGAAATCGAGGCGTCTATTGAAAAAGAGCCAGGTGTGTTTGCTATTTATTCAGTTGCGCTCAAAGATGATCCAAATCAACTTCACTTTTTAGAGTTTTATGCCGATGAGCAGGCATATCAACAACATCGTGAGTCACCACACTTCCAAAAATATCTAACGCTTACAAAACCGATGATTAAATCGCTAAAATCATTTGAAGTGGAATCTATAGCATTGGGTGAAAAGACAATTCACTCATCTGCTATTGAGACCACAAAATAAGTTGAATGCCCTGTATGTTTCGCTCTGTGTTTTTCAAAGTATTATGGATAATACTCTCAAATCAATTATACATATTCATGCATAGTATTATCGTTTTTATACCCTTGTTGTCCTCATAATTTCCTTCTACTCTTTCTCCAACCCAGAACTATTCAAGAGTGCATAAAACAGATTATGCACAGTATGGAATAGTTTTTATCTAATTGAGAGAGATAAGAAGATGTCTAATTCTAATGTCGAACGTAACAAAGCTGCATTTCGTTTATTGATCGAAGATGCCATGCCGAATGGTCGTTTTGATGTGATCCGCGAGCTCGTATCAAAAACAGCTGTCACTGAACGTGCGGGTTTTGCCAACCTGTATAACACACTAGGTGATGCTATCCCTGAACGAGGAAACTTCCTTGAATGGCTTGAAAATGGTTGGAAACCACTTTCTGAAGCACTTGGTGGGCAAAAAGTAACGATGCACGAAGTTGTCGGTGACGGTAATACCGTGATGATGAAATGGTATTACGAAGTTCAACATAAAGGCACTTTCGTTGGTGCTCCTGCAACACATCAAACCATTTCATGGGAAGAAGTGGGTGTTGCACATTTTAATAATGATGGAAAAATCGAAAGGATGTGGTTTATGTGTGAAGAGCTCAAACTTGCAACTCAAATTGGATATACGCTGAAGTTGAAATAAACCTAATGCGTTTTTAGTAAAGTCATTCCCTGTATCGTTTTACGGCAGGGAATTTTTCAACTGTAAAATTTAATGAAAAGAGCAAATATGAACGAGACCATTGAACTCCTACTGACGCATAAAAGCGATCGTAGCTACCTCGATAAAGACATTTCTGAAACCGTGCTCGATCATGTAATCAATGCAGCTTGGCGTGCACCCACATCCGTTCATTCGCAACAGGTCTCTGTGATTGTAACCCGTGATAAAGCAACCAAAGCAAAAATTGCTGAACTGTCTGGTGGTCAGCCTTGGATTGCTCGTGCACCAGTTTTTCTGACTTTCGTATTGGATTTATATAAAACCCGTAAAGGACTGGAAGCCATCGGTGATCATCAACTGGCGCATACCAGTATTGAAGGTATCATTGCAGGTAGTCAAGACGTGGGGATTGCTTTGGCATCGTCAATGCTAGCCGCACGTGCTCAAGGTTTAGGGGTAGTCCCAATTGGAGGGATCAGAAAAAATCCGCAACAAATCATTGAGCTATTAGAACTTCCAGAAATGACCTTTCCCATCAATGGACTAACACTCGGTTATGTAGATACACCAGCCTATCTCAAGCCACGTATGCCTATTGATTCATTCCGCCATGAAGAAAAATATCATCGTGATAATCTAATGTTCAATATTGACAGTCATAATCAAGCACTCATTGCACACTGGGAAACGATTGGTCGTAATGATGGTGACATTTGGAGTAAAACTGTAGCGGATTATTATAATCGGATCTACTATCCAGACATTCTACCGAGTCTGTTAAAACAGCAGTTTCAACTCAACAAATAATTTAACTGTTATTTGGTTTCAGTGCTTTCTGCTAAGCAAACCGTAAAATCTATTAAAAAGCGGGCGCTTTTTTATGCCTGCTCAAAGCGCCTACTCTATTGATGATGAGCATAACCACATACGGTAAGTGGTCTTAACTCACAACACAGATGAATCTTTACACTTCTCTTGTACCTAACAATGGCAATTGAGTCAGCATCTTTTTCAGATTAATCGCATCCCAAGGCAAATGTTCTGCTATTCCAAGTCCGACAATATCCGCACAAGCATCGGCTTCGTTAATCACCCAAAGTACATCCTCCATATTTAATTTGCCTTTCGCGACACCATCCCATGAAGGAGCATCTTCATCTGTACGAGCAAACATCACTGCACGAAATTTATGGTAGTCCAGTACATCCATATCAAAGTGAATAGCAAGATGCGTGATATTCTCTCGCTTAATCCACGCTTGAATCGGTGATGCTTTGGCTTGAACTTCTTCTGGGGAGCTTGTTTGTATCTGATGTGAAGCCAAGAATTCAACTTCATATTCATTCGCACTATGTATCCCAGCAATAAATACTTTTGATGGTGGCACAGGTCGGCTGACACGACTGGTCAGTTCTGGATCACCATTACCCATGAGTGCACCGAGAACATGAGCATGAGCATTTTCATACTGCGCAGGTGTCATGACGTCAGGATGTGTATCAATCCACAAAATTCCAAACCCTTCACCCCAACGTTCACTCAGCCAAGCAAATGGCTCAAAGTCCACTAAGCAGTCACCACCAAGTACGGTCATACGATCAGGGGCATGTTCATGGATAATTTTTGCGGCTTTATCCAGTTCTTCCATGAGCTTATGACGACCACGAATACCATTTTCAATTTCAAAGACTTGTTCTGTGTTTGCGACTGGAACAGTCACAATTGGCTCATCTGCTTTCGGGGCAAGCCAAGCCAGCATTTCTGCACCTAGTTTATAGGCAGGCTGATTTCCACCCAGCCATAAAGGAAAAATGAGTCTTAAATTGCTGTGTTGTTTCATCATTATGACTCCTTAGCCTCGTTGAGCATTCATTTCATATCTCATCTGTTTGAGCATTTTATTTCACCTTTAGAAGGCTGCTGTGTGCTTACAGGATAACGACTTGATTAGGAAGAAAAAGAGCATAATAATGTTCACTCTATCCATGTACATGGATAATGATATTTAGTCTTGTACAATCAGGTGGTTATATGAATCAAATACTGGCTATGCGTGTCTTTATTCGAGTAGTTGAGACAACATCATTTGGTCGTGCAGCAGATCAGCTAGAGCTTCCACGATCCACAGTCAGCAAACTGATTACTGATCTAGAGAAACATCTAGGCGTCAAATTGATGCATAGAACCACGCGTATGGTCACCACCACTTCGGAAGGATGGGAATATTACCGACGAGCTGTAAAACTCGTGGCAGATATTGATGAAGCCGATCTATCTGTTCAAAACAAAAAAAAGAAGCCTCAAGGACATCTCCGCATCGATGTTCAGGTTTCTTTTGCTCATAATTTATTGATCCCTGCATTACCAGAATTTCATCAGGAATATCCCGATATCACGCTAGCACTAGGCATCAGAGATAGAACTATTAATATTGTTGGTGAAGGTGTGGACTGTGCAATTCGGGCAGGAACAGCATTAGATCAATCCTTAGTTGCACGTAAAATTACAGATTTGGAATATGTGACCTGTGCTTCTCCTGCCTATCTAAAAACGATGGGAATACCACTAGATCCGCAGGAAGTTGCCGATAAACATAAAAAAATTGTTTACTACTCCACGGGTACTGGAAAAATCCAACCGCTTATTTTTATGCAAAAAGATCAACTGATAGAAATATCAGACAATCAATTTTCGTCCAATGACAGTGATGGCGTGATTCATCTCATGTTGGCGGGACTCGGTATTGCCCAACACCTCAGAGTTTTTGTCCAAGCTCATCTTGATGCTGGCAGATTAGTGCCTGTTTTGACTGAGTGGCATCAACCTGCACTGCCGTACTATGTCGTTTATAGACAAAATACACATCAAAATACAAGATTAAAGGTTTTTGTTGATTGGCTCATTGCTAAGTTTGGTCAAAGATAAATTCATCTTATAAATTGATGAATGATATGAGTTGAAGCGCCCTTAGAAGGTGTAACAAACCTAAACTTAATACCCTTTCCAGCAACGATCAAAGCTTTTAAGTTCATAGAACACATATAGAAATGATCTCTCATGGGTACTTGTACTTGCTTTCTATAAACATTGCACTGAATACAGTGCTGTCGTCATTTACTCGCCTAATGATCAAACATTTAAAGCCAAGGCTTCAGCAGTATTTTGCTGCTCAACCAAAGTTTGAATTGTAAAATGTTGGTCTTTTTTCTGCTCACATGTGAATTCACATTTTTGCTCTAACTGGGATGTACAACCACTTAATAATGGGCAACTTGCAAATAACTCAGCGACCCAATCAACAAATACTCTCACCTTCGGTGATAAATGTCGGTTCTGTAGATACACGACAGATATAGGCAAAGGCTCAGGTAGATATTCAGTTAATACCTGCTTAAGTGCACCTGACTCTAAGTGTTGTGCAACCATGAAATATGGACACTGAATTAATCCAAAACCTTGAAGGGCTAAATCAATATATGAATCCCCATCATTTACAGATACTCGTCCAATTACACTCGAACTCTGCACTTCACCATCTACCACAAAACTCCAATCAATATTGCGTCCAGTACGACTATTAAAATAATGAACAGCTTGGTGTTTTTGTAAATCATCAATGGTTTTAGGCGCGCCATGTTCTGCCAAATAACTTGGCGCCGCAACCGTAACCAACTGGAGCGTACCAATACGGCGAGCAACTAAACTAGAATCTTTGAGTTGACCAATACGAATCACACAATCTACTGCATCTTGCACTAAATCTACAGGGCGGTCATGCATACCAACCACCAAATCTATATCTGGGTATTTGGTATGAAAATCGCACAACATTGGTATGAGAATGATACGCCCTATTGAAGCTTTAACATCAATCCGCAAGCGTCCCCGTGGACCACGCTCAGCATCATGAAAGTTCGATTCAACCTCTTCTACATCAGCTAAAATTTGCACACTGCGTTCATAGTAGACAGCACCATCGGGGGTCAAATTTAGTTTACGAGTCGTTCTATTTAACAAGCGAATTTGTAAATGCTTTTCTAATGCCTGAATTGTTGTCGTTACTGAAGCACGGGGTAATCCTAAACTATCAGCCGCCAAACTAAAGCTGTTGGTTTCGACAACTTTATTAAAAACTTTCATAGCATGAAAAAGATCCACAGATCACTCCTACGACCATATAACTTTGAAATCTAGCATTCGATTATTATGAATTTTCGAATAGTGTTATCAAATTTAATATATTTATTCGTAATTGACAAACATTTATGCTCCGACCATCTCATAAAACCAGTTCCACTCCCTATAGATTAAAACCAAAAATCTAGAGAACAGGTGTCTAAATAAACAGGAGCTATTCATGTCAATTTCCCGCAAACAGTTCTCTCTGTCTGCCATCATTGTCGCTATTGTGGTTGCAGGTGGCAGTTTTATGTTTTTACATGAAAATGCCGATGCTAAAAATATGCCAAGTAGCAATCAACAAGCCGCTACAACTGTCGATGTTGCCAGTGTTGTTAATAAAACCATTACTGATTGGCAGGAATATTCAGGTCGATTAGAAGCCATTGATCAAGTCGATATTCGCCCTCAAGTATCGGGTAAATTAATCAGGGTGCATTTTAAAGATGGTAGCCTTGTCAAAAAAGGCGCGCTTCTTTTTACGATTGATCCTCGTCCTTTTGAAGCAGAACTTAATCGCGCCAAAGCACAACTTGCTGCTGCAGAAGCACAAGTGACCTATACTTCAAGCAATCTATCTCGTAATCAACGTTTGATCGGGAGTAATGCGGTTGCACACCAAGAGCTTGAACAAGCTGAAAATGAAGCACGTACTGCCAGTGCAAATGTCCAAGCAGCAAGAGCTGCAGTTGAATCGGCACGTTTAAATCTTGAATATACGCGTATTACTGCACCAGTAAGCGGTCGTATTTCACGTGCCGAAGTGACCGCTGGAAATGTTGTATCCGCAGGTAACGGAGCACAAGTTTTAACAAGTCTTGTTTCTGTATCTCGTCTATATGCATCTTTTGATGTAGATGAACAAACCTATCTGAAATATATCAGTGCTCAAAACAATGCTACGCAAATTCCTGTGTATATGGGACTCGCCAATGAAGAAGGCTTTTCGCATGAAGGCGTCATTAGTTCATTTGACAATAATTTAAATACGACCTCAGGTACGATTCGCGTCCGCGCCACTTTTAACAACCCGAATGGCACACTCCTTCCAGGCTTATATTCACGTATTCGTCTTGGTGGAGGTCAACCTCGTTCAGCAATTCTCATTAGCCCAACAGCCATTGGTGTTGATCAAGATAAGCGTTTTGTCATCGTTGTGAATGCAAACAATCAAACCAGTTACCGAGAAGTGAAACTTGGCGCAGTACAAGACGGTCTGCAAATCATTAACAGTGGTTTACAAGTGGGTGACCGTGTTGTCGTGAATGGTTTACAGCGGATTCGCCCAGGTGACCCTGTGACACCGCATCGTGTGGCAATGCCGAACAGTCAAGTTTCAACCGCTCTACAACCTCAGCCAACTGACAATACTCCCCATTCGGCAAAAGGTTAATTATATGAATATCTCTAAATTTTTCATTGATCGCCCCATCTTTGCAGGCGTACTGTCCGTGCTCATCGTGTTGGCAGGTATATTGTCCGTTTTTAAACTGCCTATTTCTGAATATCCTGAAGTCGTGCCACCCTCTGTGGTCGTTCGTGCTCAATACCCAGGGGCTAACCCAAAAGTCATTGCCGAAACTGTTGCTTCACCACTTGAAGAATCAATCAATGGTGTAGAAGATATGTTATATATGCAGTCTCAAGCCAATAGTGACGGTAATCTAACGGTCACAGTGAACTTTAAACTTGGGGTTGATCCAGATAAAGCACAACAATTGGTACAAAACCGAGTCTCACAAGCTTTACCGCGTTTACCTGAAGACGTACAACGTTTAGGGGTGACAACACTTAAAAGTTCTTCGAACTTGACAATGGTCGTGCATTTAACATCACCAGATAGTCGTTATGACATGACTTACTTACGTAACTATGCGGTGCTCAATGTCAAAGACCGTTTAGCACGTTTGCAAGGTGTCGGTGAAGTTGGTTTATTTGGCTCAGGTGATTATTCTATGCGGATTTGGCTAGATCCGCAGAAAATCTCCGCAAGAAACCTAACAGCCAGTGAAATTGTCAGCGCAATCCGTGAGCAGAATATTCAAGTAGCTGCAGGAACAATTGGTGCATCTCCAAGTAATGCACCTATACAACTTTCAGTCAATGCTCAAGGTCGTTTAAGTACCGAACAAGAATTTTCCGATATTATTCTAAAAACAGATTCAGATGGTGCAGTCACTCGCTTAGGAGATGTTGCTCGTGTAGAACTTGCTGCATCGGAATATGGTTTACGCTCGTTATTGGACAATAAACAAGCTGTTGCCATTCCGATCTTCCAAGCTCCGGGTGCAAATGCTTTGCAAGTGTCTGAGCAAGTGCGTGACACCATGCAGGAACTATCAAAAGATTTTCCGTCTTCAATTCAATATGAAATTGTTTACGATCCGACGCAGTTTGTTCGTGCCAGTATTGAAGCCGTAGTCCATACCTTACTTGAAGCAATTGCACTGGTCGTTGTGGTGGTGATTTTATTCCTACAAACATGGCGTGCATCTATTATTCCTTTACTCGCGGTGCCTGTATCTATTATTGGTACATTTGCATTGATGCTTGCATTTGGCTATTCCATCAATGCGCTATCCCTATTTGGAATGGTCCTTGCTATCGGTATTGTGGTCGATGATGCGATTGTCGTCGTGGAAAATGTCGAGCGGAATATTGAAGCAGGATTAAACCCGAGGGATGCAACTTATCGTGCCATGCGTGAAGTCAGTGGGCCTATTATTGCCATTGCTCTAACGCTATGTGCCGTATTTGTACCGCTTGCATTTATGACAGGTTTAACAGGGCAGTTTTATAAACAATTTGCCATGACCATCGCGATTTCAACGGTGATCTCTGCATTTAATTCACTAACCCTCTCGCCTGCTTTGGCCGCGATTTTACTCAAAGGTCATGATGCCAAACCCGATGCGTTGACGCGTGGTATGAATCGGATATTTGGACGATTTTTCAAAGCATTTAACCGTGTATTCTCACGTGCATCTGATCGTTATAGCCAAGGTGTGAGTCGTGTAATTTCGCACAAAACTTCGGCTATGGGCGTCTATGCAGTATTGCTTGGTTTAACCATTGGTATTTCTTATATTGTGCCCGGTGGATTCATTCCAGCTCAGGACAAACAGTATCTGATTAGCTTTGCACAATTACCCAATGGTGCTTCTTTAGATCGTACAGAAGACGTTATTCGTAAAATGAGTGATGCAGCACTAAAACAACCAGGGGTCGAAAGTGCGATTGCCTTCCCCGGTTTATCTATTAATGGCTTTACCAACAGTTCAAGTGCGGGCATTGTTTTTGTAACCCTGAAACCGTTTGATGAACGCAAAAGTAATGCGCTTTCATCCAGTGCTATTGCAAGTGCGCTCAACCAAAAATATGCAGCCATTCAAGAAGCCTATATTGCAGTTTTCCCTCCTCCGCCAGTTATGGGTTTAGGAACTGTTGGTGGTTTCAAAATGCAGCTTGAAGACCGTGGTGCGTTGGGTTATTCCGCTTTAAATGATGCAACACAGAACTTTATAAAGGCAGCACAGGCAGCACCAGAACTTGGTCCAATGTTTTCAAGCTATCAAATTAACGTCCCTCAACTCAATGTCGATTTGGACCGTGTAAAAACCAAGCAACAAGGTGTGGCTGTTACAGATGTGTTTAGCACGATGCAAATTTACTTGGGCTCACAATATGTCAATGACTTTAACCGTTTTGGCCGTGTTTATCAGGTACGAGCGCAAGCTGATGCACCCTATCGAGCTAATCCTGAAGATATTTTGCAACTGAAAACCCGCAATAGCGCTGGGCAGATGGTGCCATTGTCGTCATTGGTCAATGTGACACAAACCTATGGTCCCGAAATGGCCGTGCGTTATAACGGATATAGTGCAGCCGATATTAATGGTAGCCCTGCACTGGGCTATTCATCGAGTCAAGCTGAGGCTGCTGCGGAACGGATTGCTGCACAAACCTTACCGCGTGGCATCAAATTTGAATGGACCGATTTAACCTATCAAAAAATTCTGGCAGGAAATGCTGGTCTGTGGGTATTCCCAATTAGCGTCTTATTGGTCTTTCTCGTATTAGCGGCACAATATGAAAGTTTGACCCTCCCTTTAGCCGTAATTTTAATTGTACCGATGGGGATTTTAGCTGCACTCACAGGGGTATGGTTGACCAATGGTGATAATAATATTTTCACTCAAATTGGTTTAATGGTACTGGTTGGGCTGGCCTGTAAGAATGCAATTTTAATTGTTGAGTTTGCTCGTGAGCTTGAAATGCAAGGGATGACTGCCTTTAAAGCGGCCGTTGAAGCCAGCCGTCTACGTTTACGTCCAATTTTAATGACTTCATTCGCTTTCATTATGGGAGTTGTACCTTTAGTTCTTTCTACAGGTGCAGGTTCAGAAATGCGTCATGCGATGGGCGTTGCCGTTTTCTCTGGCATGTTGGGTGTAACTTTCTTCGGTTTATTCCTTACACCTGCTTTCTATGTGCTCATTCGAACCTTGAATCGAGGACATAAACTGCATTCAGCTAGCCCACACGAAGCTCCTATCAATCCACATCACTAAAATGGACGGTATGATCATGCCTAAAAAACAGATCTGGTTATTGTCCTCGCTTATGGGAAGCCTGCTACTTGCAGGCTGCTCATTGGCACCACAATATGAACCAGCAAACGTAGCGACTCCACTTAAATTTAAAGAAGCAACATCCCTTCTAGAAGATGAAAACTGGAAAGTTGCCCAACCCAACGATATACAATCTAGAGGCGAATGGTGGCATGTTTTCAATAATGCTGAGTTGAATGAGCTAGAACAGCAAGCCATTGTAGGTAATCAAAACCTAAAATCTGTTGCTGCCAATATTCAAGCATCTCGTGCTTTAAAGTCAGCAGCACAAGCCGAACGTATGCCAAGTATTGGCGTGGGTTTCGGCCCTACACGACAAAGGCTTTCTCCTGCTTCTCAAGGATTAGATGCAAATGCGCAGACTTCAACACAAACTTTGTGGCGCGCACAAACAAATGTAGCGTATGAGCTAGACTTATTTGGTCGTATCGCCAGTAGTGTGAATGCAGCAACTGCCGATGTACAACAACAAGAAATTTTATATCAATCTGCACTTTTGGCATTACAAGCCGATGTTGCACAAAGTTATTTTCAAATTAGGCAGTTAGACACAGAACAGGTCATTTATGAGCGAATAATTAAGCTGCTGACTGAATCACATCATTTAATGCAAGCTCGCTTTAAAAATGGAGCAGTCAGTGAACTTGATGTATTTCGTGCACAAACTGAATTGTCGACAGCGCAAACCAATTTACTCAGTATTGAACGTAGCCGAGCCAATGCTGAACATGCTCTTGCGGTGTTATTGGGTAAACCACCAGCTAATTTCGCTCTGCCTAAACAAGTGCTAACTGAAACGAGTATTCGTATTCCTGCGGGTTTACCTTCAAGCCTACTTGAAAGGCGCCCTGATATTGCGGCTGCTGAACGTGCAATGGCTGCCGATAATGCACAAATAGGGATTGCCCGTGCGGCATTTTTCCCACGGCTGAGTCTTACGGGGGCTTTAGGTTATGAGTCATCAACACTCGGTGAGTTAACACAATGGTCTAGCCGAACATTCTTGTTGGGTCCTGTCGCTGGTACAATTTTGTCTTTACCTTTATTTGACGGTGGACAGCGTAAAGCTGGTGTTACACAAGCAAGAGCGATTTATGAAGAAAGTATCGCCAATTATCGACAAACCGTGTTGAACGCATTTCGTGAGGTTGAAAATGGGTTGTCTGATCAACGCATTCTAGAGCAACAAATAAATGCACAAGCTCAAGCACTATCATCTTCTCAGCATGCAAACAAACTTTCACACTTGCGCTATCGTGAAGGGGTTGTCAGTTATCTTGATGTGATTGATTCTGATCGCAATATACTTCAACAAGAGCAACTCGCTGCACAGCTTCACGGCAGTCGTATGATAGCCAGTGTGGACTTAATTCGTGCTTTAGGTGGTGGATGGACGATGAATCAGACACAAGCTTTCACTCAATAAAAGATCAAGTTATTGAGTATGGATTGGCTACATGTCAATTCATACTCAATCCATTCAACTTAAAGCTAAGTCTTAACTTGCAGTTCTAATCATTTAATTATTATTTTTCAGCTTAAAGGGAATCAATACAATGATTGCACTGGCTATCGTAAAGAAAGTCATTATCCCAATCATGATTGCAGGGGTACCAGTAGAAAGCCATGCTAAAAGTAATGAAGAAACTACTCCACTGCCATATTGGAGTGAACCAATCAATGCTGAGGCAGAACCCGCAATTTCAGGAACACCATCTAAGGCTGCTGCTGTTGAATTGGCAGCGACGGTTCCATTCATTGAAAAGAAAAAGAACACCATGATTACGACGCTGTAGATTCCACCAATACCAAGATAAAACAAAGCAGATAAAATCACTAAAGCGATTGCAGCAAAAGCTGTGGTACAACGTAATAAACGATCTAAACTAAAACGACCAACCAAAGTACGATTAATAAAGCTTAAAGCCATAATACCCACAATATTTATCGCAAATAACCAACCATAATGCTGTGGGTCAACACCATAATAAGTGATGTAAACAAATGGAGAACCAACAATAAAAGTATAGGCTGCCACATAGAAAAAAGTGACACACAAGGTATAACGCATAAATGCCCAATTGCTGAATAAGCGACGGTATTGTTGAAATACAACAATGATCGAACTCTGCTGGCGTTTCTCAATCGAATGTGTTTCAGGCAATAGTAATAAAGACAAAAACATCAATACACCAATGCCTGCCAATAGCCAAAAAATATTATGCCAACTACTGTATTTAATGATTTGGCCACCCAATAATGGTCCAGCAATCGGTGCAATCGCCATAACAATGGTTAAAGTTGAAAGCATTTGTGCTGCCTGAGTTCGAGCATACAAATCTCGAATCATTGCACGCGCCAGCATGGGCGCTGTGCATGCACCAATAGCCTGTATCACACGCCAAAATACAATTTGTTCAATCGTTTGAGAATAAGCACAACCTATCGAACCTATCACAAAAATAATCAGCCCCATAAATAATGGTTTTTTTCGTCCAATACGATCGCTAATCGGTCCCCAAATCAGTTGTGCCACTGCAAAACCAGCGAGAAAACCTGTAATGGTGAGTTCAACATTACCCTGTAAATCCTTTTCCATTTGTGGCATGGCAGGCAAATAAATATCTGTCGATAGTGATGTAAATGCCATCAACGCACCCAATATCACCATAAATAACCAACTGGTGGTGTTTAGCGTATTAGATGGTTGAACAGCAGTGGGAGAAATAGACATTTAAAGTACTCAACAAATAGGAAAGTAAGATTCGAAAAAACGTTTACTTAAGATCATTCTTCAGAATAATCTGCTCACTTAGTCCAATTTGTTCTCCTTTAACCATACTGAGAGTAATTGTGCAATTTTCGCATTATTCAAATCAGAAAAAGGAAAATGGGTATTTCCATAAACACCGATATCAGGTAAATGAACCAATGTTGCTTTTCCACCGTGCTGATTGATTTTATTCACCCAAAGTTGTGCCATTTTTAAGCGAACACGCCAATTGTCTTCGGCTGGATTAGCACTTTTCTCCATCGGAATATTATCGCCGTAATAAATGATGATTGGTATTTTGGTCAATTTTTGGAAGTCTGCCATTTTTATCGCTGTTGGCTTTAATGTCCCTGTCCCACTTGGCATGTCTTCAGGCAATTCATTTTCAGGGAAAACAAAACCACTACCAGGCTCATATGCCGCAATGCCTTTGACTTGATTCGATTTGATTGCCGTCCACCAGCCTGGTCCACCACCTTGGGAATGAGTAATGAGTACGGCATCGCCCGATTTTTTCAGTACATCAACCATTGCATCGCTAATCACTTGCTCATCATAAGCCCCTGTATTTGGTGTCATTTGGCGGAAGTATTGGTTTAGCGTGGCTTGATCTTTGGCAAATTGCACACCTTTAAAATAGTTTGGATATTGCCCAATACGGAACATATTGAACCAAGCCTGATCTTGTGTTTGTGCCGAAATATTCTCTGCTACAGTCGATTGTCCTGCTTGACCACGGCGCGGTTGATCGACCAAGTACACAGGGAAATGTTGACGCAAGAAAATGGTTTGAAACCCCTCTCGACCATCAGGCGTTGTTCCCCATGTTTTAGCTGATTGACCTGCACCATGTAGAAACACCAAAGGATAAGTACGCGCATGTTTAGGAATCTGATAAAACACAGAAGCATGATCACCATGCAAGGTTTGACCTTGTGGGTTAAATAATTCGATCTCATCGAACTGGCCTATACTTTGTTTCACAGTCCCGCCCGCAGCAAAATTACCTTGTTGGGCAATACTGAAACTTGATGATGGTTTATTCATGTTTTGGCAAGCTGATATTGAAAATGACAACATGGATAAAACAATCACTTTTAAATGAGTCGCTTTTAAAAAAGTAGGTTTAAAAAAAGCAGTATTTAAAGAATTCGCTTTCTTGTGTTTAATATTCATTTGGATTACCTAAAAATTAAAATATCTTAATATTGAGCTCATGGATTGCTTGAGATCTGCTGAAATACACGTTGTGTATTTTTCGCCATTTCCGCATCGACCTGTTGCGATAAAACATCAATGAAACGCTCCATGTGTACGGCATCCACACCAAGATTTTGAGTAATTTTCAAATGTGATGCGAGCTGCGAATCCACACCCTCTAAAGTAGAAAGTGTACTGAGCACCACCAATTCACGATCTAAAGCAGATAAATTATCTCGACTAAACAGATAGCCAAACAAATGTGCTTTTAAAGCGTAATCTATGGTCGGAGAAAAATTCTCAAACAATGGTTTTTCAGCATCGCTCAGCTCACGTTTTTGTAGTTTGGCTAATGTTTCATTACCCAGTTGATAGTAATTGGTCGTATTTGGCAGGACACTTGCTGTTGCACCTTGTAGATCATGGATACCTTGCTTTTCTCTTTCTTCGAGCAGCCTTTTAAAAGTGAGCATGCCATTTAAAGCACGTGGAAAACCCACATAAGCATATTGATGTGCAAACACTTCTTTAATTTCATTCACGGTTAAACCACGATCCAAACCTTGAATGAGTGCAGGCTTGAGTTTGTTCATATCACCGATTGCCGTAAATGCAGCAATTGGAATTAAACTGAATTGCTGAGTACTTAATTGCTTACTACTCAGTTGTATAGCTTGAGCTGTTGTAACTGACGGTGACGGTTTTTGTTCTTGTGACTGGCTTTGTTCTGTAGATAAATTTACTTTTTCTAACCACGTTACACTTTTACCATCCGTGGCAACTGGACTCATCGCAATATGTGACATAGAACTGTGTTCACTTGCCCCATGCCAATGTTTGACATTGGGTGGACACCAAATCACATCACCTTTATGAATGGTTTGGATGGGTTTTCCCCATTCCTGAGTACGTCCTTCACCCTCAGTCACAATGAGATATTGCCCTTTAGGATGGGTATGCCAGTTGGTGATCGTCCCTGCTGCAAAATTCACCACTGCGGGAGCAATATCCCCTTGAGATGGCATTACAGGCAAACGTGAAAAATTTGCATTCCCTGAAAAAAAATTTGCAGGCGCCGATTGAATACTGAACTGATCTGCCCGAGTGATCCGTTGTTCAGTTGGACTATCAGCCCAAGCCATTCCCGAGATAGAGCTCATCATCAGCAAGGTATTGATTTGATTCTTCATAACATTTTCATCTCATATATTCAGAGCATTAAGCAATGCATTCAAAACTTGATGAAAACCATTGCGCTATCGTATAGCCCTTAAAAGAGTTATTTCGAGTTATTGTCTCAAGTCGTTATTTCAATTTTGTGCCGTAAAAAGACGTCAATTGCTGCATTGCTTGTTCGACATATTCAGGTTTCCAGTAGGTATCCATATGTGAAGCATTGGGTATTTTGAACAATGTTTTATCTTGAGTGCCTGTGGCTTTGGCAAAGGCATCTTCAGTCATGTATAAGGTGTCGGCTTTGCTACCAGCCATCATTAATAAAGGCTGATGGATTAAATCAATTTGATCTGTTGCATCCCAACGCATGAGGTCAAGCAAACTACTGGTGGTATATTTAAAAGTTGAGTTTGGATGCGCATGTGTCGTCCAATAATATTCATAACCTTGGCGATAAAGCTCGAATGGTAGTTTGGCGATTTGTTCTTTGGTTAAGTTCGCATCACCCGAATATAAAATTTCACCACCAGCAACTTCTTGTGCTCTTGCTTGAGAGGCTTGTTCTAGACGTTGTTGAATACTATCCAATTGAGAGTCTGCAAAACCATTACGACGCACACGTCCAGAGTTAAACATACTTAGCGTTGCAACCGCTTTAAAGCGCTTATCCGTTTTTGCTGCTGACAATGAATAACCACCGCCACCACAAATTCCAAATAAACCAAGACGTTGGCTATCTACACCTGCATACTGGGTAATAAAATCAGCCATACCATGAATATCTTCAATGCGGTTGGTCGGTTTATCAACACTACGGGGCTGCCCGCCACTACCACCTTGATAAGCAGCATCAGCCGTGATGGTGATATAACCTTGTTCAGCTAAACGTTGCGCATATAGTCCAGCAACTTGTTCTTTCACACCACCATTAGGATGTGCAACAACGATTGCAGGATATTTCTGGCTGGCATCATAGTTGGCTGGTGTATAGACATTGGCAACAATATCCAAACCATTGAGTTTATAAGTGACAGGATGAATATTGACCTGACCTTTTACATTTTTCATGATTGCACCACCATAAACCAGTCCAAATGGATTATCTTTTTGATCTGCTGCAAAACCTGCACCCGAACTGGTGATCGCAGCTGACATTAAAACCGTTTGTAAAAATTTCATTGTTATTCCTCAATGCTTAAATCAATGGTTCAATTAGACATCTAGTTTTCGGCTGGCTAACCACTCGATCATGGCTGAATCACGGTGTGAGAAAAATGAACTGGTTGCTGTATCCAACGCTGTGATTTGGTTAATATCTTCAACAGATAATTCAAAGTCAAAAATATTAATATTTTCAACTAGGCGCTCTTGACGTACCGATTTCGCTAATGACACGACATTGCGTTGCAATAACCAGCGTAGAACCACCTGACCGATAGATTTTCCATATTTCAGACCAATCTGTTGCAACACAGGATGACCAAATAAATTGTTACGCCCTTCTGCAAAAGGTGCCCAAGCTTCAGGTTGAATATGATGTGCCTGCATCCAAGGTACTGAATGTAGTTGTTGGTGGAATGGGTTGATCTCAACCTGATTGACTGCGGGTTTAATTTGATTAAAAGCAATCAGATCAGCCAAACGGTCTGGATGAAAATTACTGACTCCAATAGCACGAATCTTACCTTCCGCATGCAGTTCCTCCATTGCACGCCATGCACCATGTACATCACCGATCGGTTGATGAATTAAATATAAATCGACATACTCCATTTGTAAGCGATTGAGTGAACGCTCGAATTGCGCTTTAGCACCTTCATAATTTGTGTCTTGTAGCCACAGTTTAGTGGTCACAAATAATTCATCACGTGCAATATTGCTTTGGCGAATTGCCTTGCCAACTTCGGTTTCATTTTGATAAGACGCCGCTGTATCAATCAGTCGATAACCTGCATCAATTGCATGTAAAACCGCTTGTTCACATTCAGCAGGATCATTCATTTGAAATACACCAAAACCTACCAACGGCATTTCAACATCATTATTTAATTTGACAGTTTGCATGGTCTTTACCTTTGAATCGTTGTTATATATTCATCATGACAACACTGTAACCTGACAAAAAATGAACAACTAGCGGGTGAATTTCGATTACACTTATACAAAAATTTGATTAATATGGTTTCATTAATCAAATTTAAGCTTTAGCCAATATAAAAAGTTGGTTGAATGGTGAGATGCTATGTCTGAAAATCTTGATGATTTAAAAGCCTTTTTGACCGTTGCTCGATCAGGAAGTTTTACCAAAGCGGCAGGACAAATGGGCGTTTCTCAATCTGCTTTGAGCTATACTGTTAAAATGCTCGAGCAGCGCCTTGATATCAAATTACTGCATCGCACGACAAGAAGCGTTTCTTTAACACAAGAAGGTGAACAGCTTTTTAATGATATTGAACCGCTATTCAGTGGCATTGAACAAAAACTCAATAACTTAAATTCTTTTCGAGACAATCCCCGTGGCCAATTAAGAGTTAATGGTACAGAAATCACATTGAATGTTCTTCTTTGGGATAAACTCTCTAAATTTATGCGTGATTATCCCGATGTTCAGCTTGAGCTAACAATGGATTATGCATTTTCTGATATTGTCAAAGATCGCTATGATATTGGAATTCGTCTTGGTGACACTGTACATAAGGATATGATTTCAGTACGTGTAAGTGATGCTTTAGAAATGATGACATTGGCCTCACCAAGCTATTTAAAACAATTCTCTACGCCCCAAACACCTGATGAATTGCATCATCATCGTTGTATTGGCTTACGGCTACCAACGTATGAGCGAATACAAGCTTGGGAATTTAAAGATGTTCAAGAGCCCAATAAAACAATTTCCATCACACCCGAATATTCGCTTGTCGTTAGTCATGCTCGATTACAATTAAAAGCAGGACTAGAGGGACATGGCTTGGTTTGGTTACCCAAAGTGATGGTTGAAAATGAGCTCCAAAATGGGGAGTTCATCCCGATTTTAGAAGACTGGGATATGTGCTATTCCCCTTACTATATGTATTATCCAAGCCGTCGAGAGTCTTCGCCGTTATTTCGGTTATTGGTAGATGCTTTACGTTTGCAACCTTTATAAGTGGCATTTATAACAAAAAATAAGGGAGCCGAAGCTCCCTATCATTAACAACTCGTCAACTTAGACTCAATCCATTGATTAATTCCCCAAGCAGACCAACCTACACAACCAACTGTTAAATTTGTCTGTTTGGGAAATATTGGATCATACTATTCGTGACCAAACTCCACCATTGTTTGGCCCCACATCTGTACAAGAATCACCCATACACAGATGTAGGACCGCCTCACTTATAATCTAGTAATCTAGTAATCTAGTAATCTAGTAATCTAGTAATCTAGTAATCTAGTAATCTAGTAATCTAGTAATCTAGTAATCTAGTAATCTAGTAATCTAGTAATCTAGAGCAATTTAACGCTACTATTTCGATACCGCATTCACAGCTTCAAGAATCACTTTAGCAACTGCTTTGGGTTGAGAAATCTGTGGCGTATGCCCTGCTTGCAGCGTTGTAACATGTGCTGAGATTTTCTTTGCCATTGCCACCTGTGCAGCAGGTTGAAGCATATAGTCTTGCTGACTCACGACATACCATGAAGGTTTCGTCTTCCATGCCGCGACAGTCACCTTTTCTTCAAAATTATGACTGTTGGTTGGCGTTTGTGTAGCGAACATTAAGCGCGTTTGTTTTGCAGCAACATCTGGCGCAAGATGCTTCTGAACACCTTCTAAGCTTAATGTTACAAATCCATCTTTATCTGCGACAAGATGACTAAAACCAGATGGTGTCGGATAATCTTTCGAAACATCAACCACGGATTGTCCTTCAGATGGGGCAAATGCAGCAACATAAACCAATGCTTTTACTTTATCCTGTTGACCAACTTGAGTCACAGGAACACCACCCCAAGAATGTCCAACGAGAACCACAGGACCTTTCTGCATATCTAAAACGCGTTGTGTCGCCTTCACATCATCAGATAATGAACTCAATGGATTTTGTACAGCAACAACATTGACACCTTTATCTTGTAATAAAGGAATGACTTTACTCCATGCCGAACCATCAGAAAATGCACCATGAACCAGTACCACCGTTGGTTTTTGAGTTTCCGCAGCAAATGTAGAACTGATTGTAGCCACACCCAAAATCGTGGTCGCAATCGCAGCTTTTATCATTGATTTCATCTCATTTCCTTCAAAGTAGGTTGGCGATTAGCCCGTTATATTTGATAGGAACACTTTATATTTAAAATAAATTAGCTTCAATTATCAAAAAATATCAACACTACATACAAAATATTTCTAATTTAAGGAATTATGACCCATTGCTGAAATCGCGAATTTAAAAAGTAAAAACGTCAGTCAACAATTTTATTCACCGCTTGATCTCAAATAAATAAAATGAAAGCGGAAATTTTGGCAACGCTTTATCGTTGCCAAAATAGATCACATGCCATGCTTTTTTAGACTTCAACAGCATCAGCAATTACTGGGCTGAGTCTTGAATTTGGCGTGTCGAGCTGCTGTTTAATATGCGCCGCAACAAACTCAGCATCTTTGGCAATATCTAAGAAGCGACCTGAGCCCCAAGTATGTAACCAAGGCAAACCAATAAATGTGACATCAGGATCAAGCGTGATTCCACGGTTATGTTTTGGATAGCCATTTGTTTCAAATAAATCTAAATCAATCCATGAATAGTCAGGTCGAAACCCAATACACCAAATGATGGAAGTAATATTATCCGCAACCAAATCAATTTCCGTAATTTCAGCTTGAGCTGTCCATACAGGCTCATAAACTGAAGCTGGCTCATCGGTCTCAATACCATTTTCAGCAAGATAAGCATCAATCCCTGCATTAATACGGTTATAGGTTGCATCTGCCATATCCAAGTTTTGCATTAAATCGGGACGAAACACCAATTGTCCATCTTTGTAGTCTTCAAAACGCCCTAATAATTGCATCCCTTCTAATGCAAATTGACGTAGATCAATATCACGACCTCCATCACGTCCAGTTACATAGTGATTGGTACTGTTCCGAACTTCCTCACTGTAACGATGGTCTTTGACTGTAGTCTCGTAATAGCCCATTTCAAAAAGCCACTTCACCACATCTTTACCCCGATAGAAACGCGCACAACGTGGTGCATCTCCTGTAGATAAATAAACTTTTTTGCCAGCAAGATGTAAATCTTCAGCAATTTGCGCACCTGACTGCCCCGAGCCAACCACCAAAACATTACCTGCGGGTAATTGCTCAGCATTAAAATACTGTTCTGAGTGAATCACGGTGACATTTTCAGGTAAAGCAGATGAAAGCTTTGGATAAATTGGCGTGTGATACCCTCCTGCGGCAACCACTAGCTGCTTCGCAGTTGTCGTCCCCCGATCTGTTTCAATCACGAAAGACTGGTCTGCAATTTTTTCAACATGCTGAACTGCAATACCTAAAATTGCAGGAGGATTTAGCTTTTCAATAAACTGATCCAAATATTCAACAATCTCATTTTTTTTCATAAATCCATCAGGCTGATGGCCCATATACGGATGCTCTGGTAACAAACACTGCCAGTTAGGTGTGACCAAGGTAAAATTATCCCAGCGTTTACGTCGCCACGCATGGGTTAACTCGGGTTCTTTTTCTAAAATCACATGTTCAATATTGGCTTTTTTTAAATAGTGGCTGACACAAAGCCCTGCCTGCCCTCCACCAATAATCACCACTGGATATTCAGATTTAAGTTTTGCTTGTTCAACTAGCATCATGGTCATCACCTATCTTATTCGTTTGTCATGTCAATAATTTCGATTTGATCTTGGGCTTGAATGCTCAAAATATTAATGTGCCGTTTAATACTGGCGAGATTGTCCATCGCAGCACTACAAGCAAAACCGTAACGCAGTCGGACTCGTTCAGAAGCCTGTTCAAGACCGTTTTCCACTTGCGTCACAAAGTCCGTTAAGCTGTACACCTGCCCAACCCGCAAATAGTCATAAATAATGCTAGAGGGTGAGTAATATTGATTGACCTCGCCATTTGGCCATTTCACGGTAAAATTTACACTCGGCATAATGTTGACTCCTGTTGCTGTGCATGTCGGGAAAGATGGGAAAACGGAGCTTGCGCGAGGACTTTTTGATAATTCAGCCCAGTAAAAGCCTGTTGTTGAAAATCCCAAAAAGTCTGTTGTTCAGCCTGCTGCTGAATCTGTACCTTGCCAGAATCTGTGACCTCACCAATCACTGCACAATCAATATCTTGTGAAGCAAATAATTCAATGATGTCCTCACATTCTTCACTATCGGCAGTCAGTAAAAAGCCATAACTTGGGAAAATTTGAAGCCATTTCAACCAATCGGTATGTTGTGGCTTCGGAATCTTGTCTAGCCAAAGATTCGCTCCTGATCCTGTCGCCTCAAGTAGCATTAATAAACTGCCTAAGATTCCTGCATTACTGATGTCACGCGCTGCATATGCGAGATGCTGTTCTGCAATTTCGGGCAATACATTCAACTGGGCTCTTAAAACAGCAGCAGGAACATGTTCAAAACATTTCCAATAGGTGGTTTGCTCATGGAATTTGCCCTGCATATTCAGTGCAATTAAGATTTTCTGCCCTGCTTGAACATGAAAGACCGAGAGCAAATGATTGGCTAGACCCTGTATCGCAACGGAGAGCGTTGGTTGAAAATCTGCGTGAATATTGGTGTGTCCACCCACAAGCTTTACGCCATAGGCATCACAAGCTGCTTGCATGCCTGCCAATAACTGTTGACCACGTTGTGTATCGGTATGCCAATAACTATTCACCACAGTTAAAGCTCGCCCACCCATTGCAGCAATGTCGCTCACATTTGCCATCACCGCAGACCATCCTGCAAAATAAGGGTGATTAGCCACAAAACTTGGCAACATTCCTTCGCAAGCATGCAATAAATATTGCTCACCGAATGGCATCGCAGCAGCATCATCCGCAGGCAATGCATATAAATCTTGTAGAGTTTGAATGTTCAGATTCAACTGCGATTTAATCGCATGAATATCTTGCTTAGACTGCATCGCTGGCGTGATTTGCAGTTGTGGGAGTAGCTCTGAAAGTCTCATCAGCAGACCTCCTTATAGCTATAAGCTTGCATCACCACATGTTGTAATGGGTAATTTTCGACTTGTGCCTGCATTAACACATGCGGAAGATTTGCAACATTCAGCTCATGTACAGTGTCCCAACACAACTTTTGAAAATAGCGTTCATTCTGTTGCTGAACCGTTGCAAGGAATGTGGTGCAGCCTAAATTTTTGGCAGTGGATACGGCTGCATTAATCAACGCCTTACCAATTGCATGTTGATGACGGTATACAGGATCAACACACAAACGCCCGCCCCACCATGTCTGTTCAGCTTCAGGGAAAATACGAACTGCGCCAATGACACGATCATGTTCCCCAAATATTTGTCCAATCGCCACAATTGCTAAAGCTTTGAAATCATGTTCATCACGATCTTCTTTTAAAATTTTCTGCTCATCACGAAAGGTTGCTTCACGTAATTGATAATATTGGCAACGCTCCCAATCTTCTGATACAACTTTGATAATGATGTCATCCGTGACAAATTGCTTCAGCTCTTCATTGAGCTCAATCAACCATGCATAGTGAGATAATTTCATCATCAACTCCTTATTCATAAGCTCTGAGTGAAGAACAAGCCCCACATTTTGCACAACCTGCCTGCGTATCCTGTGAATTCAAACCATACTGCCGAAGCTGTGTGCCAATTTGGGGATAAAGCATTTGCATAAATGCTAAATCAGGTTTGGGGTGATGCTCTAAAGCCGTTCCCTGTATCGGCACAAAAGGAACTACAAAGGGATAAACCCCTATTTTTGCTAGACGTTCCGTCATGCTAATAATTTCTTGTTCGGTATCGCCTAAACCAGCCAAGATATAAGTACTGACTTGCCCTCGTCCAAAGACCTTCACTGCTGCTTCAAAAGCAGAAAAATAGAACGCAAGGGATACTTCGGCCTTACCCGGCATAATTTGCTTGCGTACCCGATCACTCACGGCTTCTAAATGCATCCCGATGGATACCGCTCCTGCATCTTTTAATTTTTGAAACCAAGCGAAATCATCAGGTGGTTCACACTGCACTTGAATCGGTAAATCGACTTGTGCCTTAATCGCAACAACTGAGTCGTATAAAATGGCTGCACCGCGATCAGGCGTATTCGGTGTTCCTGTGGTCAGCACCATCTGAGTCACCCCATCCAGTTCTACGGCTGCCTTCGCCACTTCAGCCAATTGATCTGGACGCTTGCGTATAATGGCGCGCCCATCTTTTAAAGACTGATCAATCGAACAAAACTGACATGCCGTTGCTTTATCATTCATGCGAATACAATGCTGCAACACTGTTGTTGCTAGAACATCATGACTATGCAGCGTGGCAATCTGTTCATACGGTATGCCCTCTGCTGTGCTTAAATCATAAAATCGTGGTCGTGTTGGCGAAGTGAGCGTTGCAACAGGTATGCGGTTTTTAAACACAATCACCTCACCTGTTGCAGCATCTTTTTTACCCGTATAAGGAGAATCCTGTGAAGCAAGGTTTAGCACTGGAATCATGAGCGTCTGACCACCCAAGGTCATCGCTTTATGATCGCTTGGACCTGCACCACCTTTGCGAGAAAGTCCAACCTCACCTTCCCATTTCAACCCGTTACATTGCAAATCACTGAGTAATTCAATCGCAGACATGATCTTCTCCTGTTATTTTTAAACGGGGTGTCTATGCGTGTACTTCGGCAAATTCAGAGACTTTTTCGATGCTGTTATTCGATGGACTCTCTAGTTTTAACTCATGCAAAACTGAGGTAGGACGACGATCAATCAATAAACTGAGTAATTCTGGACGGCTATAATGCCCAACAGAATCCATCATTCGTTTACGTTTTTCGATTAAGGAAAAGTCTAAATCTGCAATCACATAACCTTCGCCTTGTGTGATTGGTTCAGACAAAAATTTGCCTTCTGGAGAAACGATAGCCGTAAAACATCCCCCAGAAATTGGAGCGAGTTCACAACCAGTGTCTTGCATAATTTGTTGTTGTTGCTCTGGGTAAAGCCATGCTGTGGCATTCACTACAAAGCAGCCCGACTCTAAAGCATGGTGCTGAATGGTGGCACTGATCTGATCTGCAAAAATCTGCCCCACAAGAGAACCCGGAAACATCGCCGCATGAATTTGCTCACCATCCGCTATCAAAGCAAATCGAGCCAAAGGGTTATAATGCTCCCAACATGCCAGCGACCCAATACGTCCTACAGCAGAATCTATCGCATGTAAACCACTGCCATCGCCTTGTCCCCACACCATACGTTCATGATACGTTGGGGTAATTTTACGGCGATGCTGGATAATCGAACCATCCGCATCAAACAACAATTGAGCGTTATAAATCGTGCCACCTGCACGCTCATTAATACCAACAGAAACCACCATGTTTGCTTCTTTGCATGCCTGTCCAATCAAAGTTGTTGCTGCCGATGGCACGACAACCGATTCATGCAATAGCTTTAAATGTTCTTTACCCATGGCAAACGGTGGTTGCACAAAAGAAAAATAAGGGTAATAAGGCACAACAGTTTCAGGAAATACGGCAAATTGCACACCTTGCTGCCCCAACTCCAAAATCGTGTCACAGATTTTCTTGACTGTACCCGCTTGGCTATACAACACAGGGCTACATTGAACTGCCGCCGCTTTAATGATTTGGCTCATGACTTATTCCCCTTTTTTCTTAAATACTTAAACAGTCCACGTATCAATAATTAATGCATTGTCACGGCGCATCAACAGTTTGAGATCCATCACATCAAGCGGATTAATCGGACGAATTCCCTCCATTAAAGCTTTTTCAGTTTGTCCATAAAGTGCTTGCAAGGCGAAACGACAGGCATAGACTTCACCGCCTTCTGCCATAAATGCTTTTAATTGATTATTGACCGCCAAATGTCCCGGGAATGCTTCTGCACCCAATGTTGGAAAACCACGTTGTACCCCCAACTGAACACCCGGACCGTAGAGCAAAATTTTGGTTTCAAAACCTTTGCGTAATAATCGTTTTGCTTGTAAGACATTGACCAAGCCAATAGAACCTTCAAAAGCAACGGTATGAAACGTCACCAATGCTTTTTCACCCGGCTGAGCTTTTACATCCTCAAATACCTTTTCTTCATAATCGACAAGAAAATCACCATCTTTGTATTGTTCAATATCTACTTTAGGCATAGCCGCTCCTCATATCTACGGTTTCAATTCAACCAACTGTTTTGGTCTATCCATGTTATTGCGAGAGCCATGCCAACATGATTAAAATGCAGTTTTTAAATTATTATGTTATTGAAAAATATATTTTTATTATTTATTTAAGGGCACTTTATAAAAATAAGAATGTGTTGAATAACTACGGTTTTTCGTAGTATTATGGAATTTCATAGTCAAGATTACGATTTTTCATATCATGAATAATATCGACTTTATTTCTGATTGGGCGTCTTCTGAAGATTCGATTCGTCCGCTTGCTTTTGAGCATACATCTCAAGCATTAATCGTGATCGACCCACATCAAAATCGCTTTATTGATCTGAATATTAGCGCATCTCAATTATTACGCTATGAACGACATGAATTGATTGCGAAAACAGTTACTTCTGTTTTTGGACACATCAATCAATTGCCACATCTCATGGCATTTACAGATGAAGCGCTCAGTAAGGGTTATGCTTGGAACAATGAGCTATATGCTTTTGATAAAGAACATGAAAAAATACAACTCGATGTCACCGCCATTCGTCTGCCTTATAAAAATAAAAGCCTACTCATTTGGTCATTGGTCGATGTCAAAGATCTAGAATTACGCCAATTGAACAAAAATGCAGACAAGGTCATTCGTGCAGGGCTAAAAGAATGGCAAGCCTTACAAGAGCTGTTTATTGACTCAGATACAGGCAAACATTTATTACTCAGTTCCGTGGGTGATGGTATTTACAGTATTAACAAGCAAGGACTATGTACCTTTATTAATCCTGTTGGTGCAAAAATGCTTGGCTTACAACCCGAAGATGTTCTTGGTAAAAATATTCATAAAGTTCATCATCATACCCATGAAAATGGAACACACTACCCTGTTGAAGATTGTCCAATTTATGCTGCGGTGCATGATGGTATTGTTCATGAAGGCATTCAAGAGGTTTTCTGGCGACGTGATGGTAGCTATTTTCCAGTCGAATTTACCAGTACACCGATTATCCGTGACAGTGAAATCATTGGTGCTGTGGTGGTTTTCCGAGATATTAGCGATCGTTTAAATACTGAAAAACAGCTCACCCATGCGCTAGAGGAGTTACAAGATTTAAAAAGCCGCCTAGAACAACAAAATGAATATCTACAAGAAGAAATTTTACAAGAAAATCAATATCATGAAATTGTAGGCAATAGCCCTGCTATTCTACAAATTATTGAAAAAATAAAAGTGGTTGCACCCACTGATGCCAATGTCATGATCTACGGAGAATCAGGAACAGGGAAAGAACTCATTGCACGCGCTATCCATCAGTCCAGCCACCGTAAACAGCACCCACTCATTCGTGTGAACTGTGCGGCGATCCCTTCTGAATTATTTGAAAGTGAATTTTTCGGACATGTAAAAGGGGCTTTTACAGGCGCAGTTCGTGATCGGGCTGGACGCTTTGAACTCGCCGATCAAGGGACTTTATTTTTAGATGAGATTGGTGAAATCCCACTTGAATTACAAAGCAAATTGCTCCGAGTCTTGCAGGAAGGGACTTTTGAAAGAATTGGCGAAGAGAAAACACGGCACGTTGATGTCAGAATTATTGCCGCCACCAATCGAAAATTAAAAGAAGAAGTGAAGCTTAAAAACTTCCGTGAAGACTTATATTTCCGTCTGAATGTATTCCCAATTCATTCTCCTGCATTACGCGAACGTAAACAGGACATTCCTTTACTGGTCTCGCACTTTACCAAATTGATCAGTGAAAATCGTAAAGTGCCTTATTTAGCTTTTTCACAAAAGCATATCCTCGAACTGCAACGCTATGACTGGCCCGGTAATATTCGTGAATTACAGAATGTATTGGAACGTGCATTAATCACTGCCAAACACGGGGCTGTTTCTTTCCAATATTTGCTTGAACAAGAATCCTCGCAGACCATACAGCACAATCAAGCCGTAGCAATCGAGCAAGTCCTGACAATACAACAGCTTAAACAGTTAGAAATGACAAACCTCCAACTGGCAATCAAACAATGTGAAGGTAAAATTTTTGGTGATGAGGGCGCAGCTAAACAGTTAGGCATTAATCCAACGACACTGATTTCAAAATTAAAAAAGCTAGGGATTGAGTATTGAGCCAGTACGGCTCAAATATGCTTGTTCAAACCATCATCAAAGCTTGTGTTTACTCATCCAATCCATCCAAAATTTCAGTTTTGGCAAACATCTCTTTTAGCGCATCCAAATCTTCATCAATCGCTGTTTTCATCCCTCGCCTTTCTAGCCATTTCCTGCCCCAAAGACTCAGTTCCATAATTAAATGCTGTAATTCCTTCCCTTCATCACTTAATGAATATTCAACTTTTGGAGGAACAACAGGATAAACATGGCGGATCACCAGCCCATCTTCTTCAAGTTCACGTAATTGTTTGGTCAGTAAGCGCTGATTAATACTCACTAAATGACGCTGCAACTCGCTAAAGCGTAAAGTTCCATCCTTAAACAGATGAAATAAAATTACGCCCTTCCACTTTCCACCCAAAATATGCAGTGCTGCCTCCATCGAACAGCCTGGAGCAGAATCATAATTACGCAGTTTTTTCATAGCAGTTTACAGTTACCTTTTGGTAAGTATGGGAATTTTTTTAGCGTATAAACACAAAAAAACAGTATGTATCATCGCCTCATCGAAGTAAAACTGATTCTTGGAGAGGACGATGTCCGCACTGTTATTCCAACCGATTACCATCCGAAATACTGAATTTAAAAACCGTCTTGCCATGTCTCCAATGTGTATGCACTCTGCTACAGCTGATGGGCATAGCACTGATTTTCATATCGTGCATTATGGCGCACGTGCTTTAGGTGGCGCGGGGCTCATCATGCTAGAAACTGCTTCTGTACTGCCCAATGGCCCGATCGGTCCTGGCGATTTAGGCATATGGAAGGATAGTCATATTGAAAGCTTGGCTCGAGTGGTCGATGTAATTCACCGCTTTGGTGCTAAAGCAGGTGCTCAACTCGGTCATGCAGGTCGTCAACTAGGGATTGATTTACCCTCAATTGCCCCTTCTGCAATTCCGTTTACTGCTGAATCGCGTGTTCCACATGAGATGAGTATTGAACAAATCAAAGAAGTGGTTGAAGCCTTTCGTTTAGGTGCAGCAAGAGCAAAAAAAGCCGGCTTTGATGTAATTGAAATTCACTGCGCACATGGTTATTTACTCAATGAATTTTTATCACCACTTGCGAATAAACGTACTGATCTTTACGGTGGTAGCCATGAAAACCGCTACCGTATCGTTCGAGAAGTGATTGATGCTGTTCGCAGTGAATGGGATGGTCCATTATTCTTACGAATTTCTTCAACCGATTATGTTGAAGGTGGCAATACACCGCAAGATTTTCTGATCTATGCACAATGGATGAAGGAACAAGATATTGATTTAATTGATTGCTCATCAGGTGGTATTGCGATGGTTCCAGTCAATACTTACCCGAATTATCAAGTGCCTGCGGCTGAATTATTGCGTAAAGAACTTAAGATCATGACCGGTGCGGTAGGTTTAATTGAAACGGGTCGTCAAGCTGAAGAGATTGTACAAAATGGTCGTGCTGATATTGTTCTGGTTGGTCGTGAGATGTTAAAAGACCCGTTCTGGGCACGTACAGCAGCAGACGATCTAAAAACTGCAATTACAGTTCCCTCTCAATATACCCGTTATGGTTCAGCTTGGCAGCGCACAATGCCAAAACCAGAAGTAGTGCCATTAACTGAAACAGTTGAACAATAAATATTGCTAAGATGAAGGGAAAACATTTCCCTTCATTTCCCTATTCACTTGCAGTTTTGCATATTGATAGTAAAAGCTTAGATTAAAAATTTAAAGAATATCAACACAATAAGACAAGTAACACTCAAGTACTTGAAGATATGCTCTTACAGCCTCCTATTCCAATAAAAACATAGTGCTCAATCACGTAGAGAAATCCTATGGCGTATAGCCTTTAAAATTTAGTCTATTAATTTCATCAAAAAAGAAGGTGCTATCTTAGAATAAGATGAAAATTTACTGAACAATAAAATGAACAACTCAAATGTGATCATGCAATTAGCATGAAAAACTTGAATGATAGCTGATCGTTTACATCACCATTTAGGTTTAAACAACCAAATGAAATGAATCAAACCTTGGATTATAAACTGATCGTCTATAAGCATCAAAACTTCATCAGCCATTACGAGCTCTGTGTTGCTATCTCTCATTTACCTGAAATAAATCCCATTTTGTCAGTTAAATTTGAATATGTTAGCTCCACCAGTGGCTTGTAAATATTTGTGCAACAAAACAAGGCTATATTCGTTTTATAGATATTCTTTGCAGAAATTATGATCTAAACAATCAAAAAATATAATATACTCAACAAAATATGTTGAGTATATAACATGAAAATATCCTTACTCATATCCTCACTTCCCACACAGAACACAACCACACGCATGAGAGTATGGCGATCGCTGAAGGCAAGTGGGGCCGCAACCCTTAGAGATGGTGTCTATATCCTCCCTATGACTCATAGCGAAAAATTTGATCCTATCGTTCATGATGTTGTTTCAGAGCAAGGAACGGCCTATGTATTTAACGCTGAATCGGTTGCAAATTTGGATATTGTGACTATTTTCAGTCGAAAAGAAGAATATGATGCTCTTTATAAACAATTAATAGAGTTAAAAGATCGCTTAACTCAAGATGAAAAGAAAGAGTTACTCAAGCAAGTTCGTAAACTCAGAAAAGGGATCAATGCACTTGTAGATATTGACTATTATCCAGATGAGACTCAAGCACAGGTCCTCAATGAACTTTCATTATTGGAACTCGCAATTGCACGTCTAGGTGAAGTCAATGAACCCAAAGCAAGACAAGCCTACATTCAAGTCTTAAACAAAGCGAACTATCAGAATCAATGTTGGGCAACCCGACAAAGACCTTGGATTGATCGCTTAGCTTCTGCATGGCTAATTAAGACTTTTATTGACGCCACACCTACATTTATTTGGTTAGAGCATCCAACTGACTGCCCAGAACACGCATTAGGATTCGATTTTGATGGCGCAAGATTCAGCCACATCAATCACTGGGTCACCTTTGAAGTGCTTTTACATAGTTTTAATTTAGAAACACCAGCACTCCAAAAAATTGCTGAAATTGTGCATTACCTTGATGTGGGTGGGATTGAACCGCCTGAAGCAATAGGGATTGAAAAAGTCATGCAAGGTCTTCGAAGCCAAATAAACAATGATGACCAACTATTTGAATTATCTAATCATATATTTGATGGCTTATACGCCAACCTATCCAGAGAATAATCATGCAACACGAACAGATTCCCTCCCCAGAAACAGACATCCAAACTGTTTCATTTTGGCAAGCCTTTCTGTTTTGGCTTAAATTGGGGTTTATTAGTTTTGGGGGACCCGCAGGTCAAATCGCGGTCATGCACCAAGAACTGGTTGAACAAAAGCGTTGGATTTCAGAGAAGCGATTTTTGCATGCACTTAACTATTGTATGCTCTTACCAGGCCCTGAAGCACAACAATTAGCAACTTATATCGGTTGGTTAATGCATAGAACCGTCGGTGGTTTAGTTGCTGGGATTCTTTTTGTACTACCATCGCTATTTATTTTAATCGGTCTTTCATGGGTTTATGTAAAATTTGGTGATGTACCCATTATTGCTGGCCTCTTTTACGGCATTAAACCTGCTGTGGTTGCTATTGTTTTTCATGCGACGCATCGAATCGGCAGCCGATCACTTAAAAATAAATTCTTATGGCTGATTGCAGCTCTTTCATTTATTGCTATATTTTTCTTCAACTTACCCTTTCCTTTAATTGTGCTCTCTGCCGCAATCATTGGTTATCTAACCAGTAAAAAATATCCAAACCTATTTTCTAGTGGAAACGCACACCAGCAGAGTAAAAAAGATTATGGTCGTGCTTTAATTGATGATGATACTCCTACACCTGAACATGCAATCTTTAGCTGGAAACGTTTGGGCAGTATTCTGCTCATTGGTGGTCTACTGTGGTTTATTCCAATCCTGAGCCTAAGCTTGACGCTGGGATGGGATCATACTTACACCCAAATGGCTTGGTTCTTCACTAAAGCAGCCCTGCTCACCTTTGGTGGTGCCTATGCAGTATTGCCTTATGTTTATCAGGGTGCTGTGAGCTATTACAGCTGGTTAAGTCCGACTCAAATGATAGATGGTTTGGCACTAGGTGAAAGTACGCCAGGTCCTTTAATTATGGTTGTTGCATTTGTTGGCTTTTTGGGAGCATTTAACCAAGCACTCTTAGGCTCAGATCATCTATTCTTAGCAGGAGCTATTGGAGCAACGCTTGTCACTTGGTTTACTTTCCTTTTTTCTTTTATTTTTATCTTGGCTGGGGCACCGATTATCGAATCAACACATAATGAGCTTAAATTTACAGCCCCGTTAACTGCAATTACAGCAGCTGTGGTTGGTGTGATTCTAAACCTTGCCCTATTTTTTTCTTATCATGTACTTTGGCCAACAGGATTTAACGGCTCTTTTGATGTTGTTGCTGCACTAATTGCATTTGCAGCCCTGATTGGACTGTTCTATTTTGAGCTTAAAGTCATGTATGTCCTAGCAGCTTCAGCGTTAATTGGCTTGCTTTGCTTTACATTTCTTTAATGCATTTAGACTGAATAAATGTGATCTTTTGTGGGATTCAATGCAATCAATCCCACAAAACTTTTTATACCCTCATCACTGCTACGGATATACAGCAACTTCATTTTAGTAGCTCTCTTTCTCGTCCTTAGTTTTTCAGCACGCTTCCAAGATAATAAAGCTCATCTCCATGTCTGCTCATAACTCAGTCATGATTTGTTTTATAGAACCATTTTTCCCATTGCTGAATTAGCCTTACGCATGGCGGAAACTCCTTTTCAATAAGGACAATTTCTTCCTTGGTAAACTTCGTCCCAAGCATGATTTCCTCCCAGTTAAGCAAACCCGGTATTCAACTTCGAACTTGAACTAAAGCTATTTGAACAATATCGCACTAGTTAGTGCTTTCTAAACAAAGCCTGGCCCTCAAACGTTAAAACCCTATTATTTTTTATTCTCTTTCTTCACAGTAACCAACATTCTTAATAACACATCATCTCTCCCCCGATTGGGCTTTGGAACAGTGAGGCACATAGCTCAAAAGTAAAGAAGATTAATATGAGAATTCTTAACTGATCAATATTGCCCTATTTACTAAGTTTTTCACTGTAGCTCAATCAAAGAATTGTTTTTATAAATTCGTGTTAAAACTCACAAAACTCATTTTAGAAACACGACATCATGATTTTCAAAAATAATATTGAGTAAAAAAATTATCTCACTCTAATAAGAAAAGCAGCGAAATCGCTGCTTTTCTTTTAGGTATTTCTATGTTCTACAAAACAATTAAAATAATAATACCCAGTATGATCCTATACCAAGCAAAGACTCTCAAGGTATGTTTTTCAACAAACCGCACCAGTGCTTTGACAACAAATAATGCTGAAATAAACGCAGCAATAAAGCCCAACACAATACTGACCATGTTATCTTGAGTCAGCACATCTGCGTTACGGACTAAGTCAAATGTCGCAGCACCGAGCATCGTAGGCATCGCCAAAAAGAACGAAAACTCTGTCGCTGCTTTTCTGGAGAGCCCAGCAAACATACCACCGACAATGGTGGCACCAGAACGCGATGTACCTGGAATCATGGCAACGCATTGTGCACAACCCACCAGCAGTGCCTGCTTAAAAGTAATCTTTGTGGCTTCTGTAGTTTTATGCTCAAATTGCTTTGATTCAACCCAAAAAATAATCAAGCCCCCAATAATCAAAGCAACAGCTACCACCATCGGGCTAAATAAAACCTGCTTAATAAAATCAACAGCAAACACACCAATAATGACTGCAGGGAAGAAAGCGATCATGACACTTGTTGCAAAGTGACGCGCTTCTCGATCACCACTAAAGAAGCCTTTTAATAAATCTAAAATTTTCTTGCGGTATAACCAACATACCGCAAGAATAGCCCCCAATTGAATTACGACTTCAAAAACTCGACCATCATCGGAATGGAAGTTAATGATATGCCCAAATAAAATCAAATGCCCTGTACTTGAAATAGGCAGGAACTCAGTCAGTCCCTCAATGAAGCCCAAGAAGAGCGCTTTTAAAAATTCAATGTTTTCCATGCTTTAACCAAATTAAAAATATTGTATTCATCATGCTTAATTGAATAGCCAAATAGGAAAAATCTACATTTCTTATTTAAAACATCAACCCATCAAGTCTAGTTCACCAGCATAAATAGCGACTATTTTAAAGTCGTAAATATTAATACAATCTTAAAAGTTTTAGATAGTGCGTTTGTTTATTTTAAAAGACTATTTTTTCTTCATTGTCCATGCGATAAAAAACACCAAAAAACTCTAATAAGTCAAACATATAAAAAGCGCCTTGCACTCTTTTATATGTTTGCTTAAACACGCCCTGTATTTCATCTATTCTGTATTTTTACGATTCTATATAAATAGCTTTCAACATCCGTACGAAAGTATTTCAACTAATGAATGCAACCATGTCATGTTGTCAGTCAACACTACAAAAGAGGCCGTAAAGATCTAAACCACAGATTTACCCTCAATGAGGCTTATATACAACCTGTTTGGGTCTTAGAAGAGTCAATCCATGACACCGTTTGAAAATACTTTTTGTCTTAACCGCAACGAAACACTAACCAAAGCAATTAAAACAGGAACTTCAACCAAGGGGCCGATCACCGTAGTAAAAGCAACAGGCGATGCTAAACCGAAAGTGGCTATTGCAACAGCCAAAGCCAATTCAAAGTTATTACCAGCAGCAGTGAACGAGATAGCTGTAGTTTTCGGATAATCATTCCCCATCCATTTGCTCATAAAGAAGCTGATAAAAAACATCACAACAAAATAAATCGTCAAGGGAATAGCAATACGTAAAACATCCATCGGTAAGCTCACCACATCATGCCCTTTGAGGCTAAACATGGCTACAATCGTGAACAAGAGAGCCAGTAAACTTAAAGGACTAATTTTCGGTAAAAAAGTAGTTTGATACCACAACAAGCCTCTAGCTTTCACTAAAACCAAGCGCGTAATAAACCCGAGGAAGAATGGAATCCCCAAATACACCAGTACGGCATGGGTAATAGTCCAAAAATCAACATGAATCACCTGTCCCGCAATGCCGAAATAAGGCGGTAAAAAACTCAGGAATAACCATGCGTAGGTACTAAAAAACAAAATTTGGAAAATACTGTTAAATGCAACCAAAGCGGCTACGTACTGATTATCTCCACAGGCCAAACCATTCCAAACCAAGACCATCGCAATACAACGAGCTAAACCAATCAAGATTAAACCTGTCATATATTCTGGATAGCTATGCAAAAAAAGAATAGCCAAAGCAAACATCAACACGGGAGCAATAATCCAGTTTTGAACCAACGATAGTATCAGTGTTTTCTTGTCTTTGAAGACGTCAGGGAGTGCTGCATAATCCACTTTTGCAAGCGGTGGATACATCATCAAAATCAATCCCATCGCAATAGGAATATTGACTGAATCTACACGCATATTATCCAACGCTATAGAGGCTTGCGGGAAAAAAACACTTATAGCAATTCCCAACCCCATAGCGACAAAAATCCACAACGTCAAATTACGATCTATAAAAGACAACTTTTGCTGAACCATAATGTTCTCATTCAATCTCTGAATTTGTTGGATAAGCGCAATGGATTTTGTATCAGATACATGCGCTATATCTCTTAACAATCAAACATCTAAACGATGCTTCACCTATATTTACTCACAGCAACTCTGTGTAGCTCGTTCTTGTATGACTACAAACTGACTCGTTGGATGTGTAATCAAAATATTGAGAACCTCCTGACACCACATGGGTAATTGTGGATGGATACTGTAGTACACCCACTGACCTTGACGTCGATCTTGCAATAGCCCTGAAGAACGTAATAAAGCTAAATGTCGAGAAATTTTAGGCTGGCTAAGCTGTAATTTTTCAGTCAGGTCACAAACACATAACTCTTTATTCTTCGCGACTAAAGCCACAATATTAGAACGTGTTTCATCGGATAAGCATTTGAAAAAACTAACTTGATCCATTTTCATTTCTCTTTGATATATCCAAAATAAATTTCTAGTTCACACGTTGCCCATCTTGATCAATCACTTGCTCGCCATCCTCTTTGCTAAACGCACCCTTTTGTGGCAGGGGCAGAATTTCTAAAACCACTTCTGACGGACGACTTAATCGGGTGCCTAATTCTGTCACCACAAAAGGACGATTAATTAAAATCGGATACTGAAGCATAAAATCTAACAATTGTTCCTCAGTCCAATCTTCACGCTCTAAGCTCAACTCACGATAAGGTTCAACATTCTGACGAATGGCTTCTCTAAGCTCTAAACCTGCATCTGATATGAGCTGAATGAGTTCTAGTTTCGATGGAGGTGTCAGCAAATATTCAATGATTTCAGGTTCAATTTGTGCATTACGAATGAGCGCTAATGTATTACGCGATGTCCCGCAGTCGGGGTTGTGATAAATCTTAACTTTTGATGTATTCGTCATGCCAACAAACTCTGCCTATCTTTTCAGCACAGTCATATACGTATATTCGTATATATGCAATTCCATATATAAAATATCTAACTGAATCTAGAAATAAAACCATGCAAGTTGAATCATTTTTCAAGGTCCGTGTTAAAATAAGATTAAACCCAATTGTGTGAGGTCAAGCCATGGAAACCTTCATGATTCTGTTGATCTTAATGATTATTTTGATTTTACTGGTTATATTTTATAAAAAGAAAAAATGAGCCATGTTATTGGGATGCTCTAGTCTCAGTTGCACAATGAATCAACTTATCCAGTGTCTGTAAGAGAGCAAGCGCTCTCTTATTCAAAGTTCAGACTAAATCACGTTACACCCACTAGTTATCAGTTATAGATAGGGCTTAATGCACTGGCTAAATCCCCTGTGCCTGTCAATGCAGATACTTGTCCATCCAAAGGCTGACTGAACTCGATACGCTGAATACAGGCTGCACGCTCAGCGGAGAATACAGGGATTTGACTCATGGCAAACTCAGACAATGCGGTAATGGTCAGAGAGGGATTCACACCTAAGTTGCCAGGTACGATTGAACCATCTATCACCCTTAAGTTTTGATAACCAAATACTTGACCTGTAAAGTCCACCACACCATTGTTACGATCATTCCCCATCGCCACACCACTCATAATATGTGCTGTCATCGGTGTCCCTAATAAAATTTCGGTCAATGCTGAACCTGGTTCACCGCCTAGCTTCTCAGAAAATAGCTTCGTAGCTTTTTCAGCCGCAGGAAAAGATACGGTGAGTGGCGTATCGTTTGGCTTTTGTACCGCACTAATGCCATTTCTAAACAAGCGATACCACTTTCTACGCCATTCTAGGTGAATAAAGGCTTCAGACTTCTGCATTACCAAGAGTAAAACTGAACTTCGGGCTTTCCCTTTTGGACGCAAAACTTTATAAGTTTTCAATGGATGCAACAGCGTATTGAGTAAAAATTTCACAATACGCATAAAGCCTTGTCCTGTAACCATCGGAACATAAGGCACATAAATCCAGGAGCCATCTGAACCTTCTGGAAAACGGGTCACTTCAATATTGGTATCTGCATCTACTGAAATGAACGAGCTGATCGCGACACCATCATCCAATTTTTCACGAGTATTGTTTGCTGTGGTCAGCGTTTCTGAATTGGTGCGAATTTCCTGCCCCAATAACGGTGAAATGTTTGGTAGTGTTTTATACTGATCACGCATTTTTAATAAGAGCGGTACAGTCCCCATGACTCCCGCAGACAGCACCACACCTCGACTGCGTAAGCTATATTGACGAACTTGTTTTCCTAAGGTTTCTTTGACGATGATTTCATAACCTGCACGACCATCTTCACTTAAAGGAATGATCTTTAGAACTTCTGAACTAGGCCGGATTTCAACCCCATTACGCTCCGCAAAATACAGGTAATTTTTCATAAGCGTATTTTTCGCATTATTGCGACAGCCCAACATACAACTACCGCAGTAGTTACAAGTTTGGCGATCAGGTCCTGCACCATTGAAATAAGGGTCTTTGACCAGTTTTTGCTTTTTTCCGTCAGATTGTGGGAAGAACACCCCTGTATTTACTGTTTTAAATGAACGTGCATAACCCATTTCAGTAGCAACTTGCTTTAAAGTCTCATCAGCCACGTTGGTATAAGTATTATTGGCTGTACCTAACATGCGCTGTGCCAATCCATAAAAAGGCATTAGCGTTTCCTTCCAATCAGCACGAATCTTGGTCCATGCTACAGACTCAAATACTTCATCTGATGGAATTAAATGCACATTGGCATAAATTTGTGACCCTCCCCCAACACCAACGCCATGAATAATTGTGGTTTTATTGGTAAAAGTGAATTGTAATGTGCCTTTAAACCCCAACTCAGGTACCCACAGATAATTTTTAGTATCTAAGTTCGTTTCAGGAAAATCTTGATCGCCTCGTCTCAAGCCCTTTTCTAAAATCAGAACCGTATTGCCTTTTTCACTCAAGCGTAATGCACTGACTGATCCACCGAAGCCCGAACCAATCACAATTTGGTCATAGTCAAAATCCTGATCATTCATCCTATTAACTCCTTTAATAGTTTTATTCTTCTGTTTTTAAATACAACGATCTCTTCGCTTCAAACTGTTCAGATTGAAGCGAATATGTGTATAAGTTTTAAACTGACTCGCTTATGACTTAATACGAATCAAAAGGTTCAATAACCAATTGGCAAATTTTCCATAAGGAGGAGCTAAAAACTTCAAACTCGAAAAACCCGCCTGATAAAACACAGGGCGCATTTTTGAAAAAGTCAAAAAGCCTTCATAACCGTGATAATGTCCCATCCCGCTGGCACCAACGCCACCAAACGGCAAGTCATGTTGTCCAACATGAAATAATGCATCATTGACCGAAACCCCGCCCGACATAACTCGGCTAATATAAAACTCAACTAATTTTTTATTATGACTAAATGGATAAAATGCCAATGGTCGATCACGCTGAATAATATAGTCCACCACCTCTTCAGGCTTTTGATAGGTTTTCACCATCAAGATTGGACCAAAAGTTTCACGGGTATCAATTTCCATCCCATCATTACTGTTCAAGACCAAAGTCAGTGGAAACTTTCGCGTCGTAGCATCCGGTTCTTGTTGGTTCAAATTAATCAGACTTGCGCCCTTAGCTTCGGCATCTGCAAGTGTATGCACTAAGCGTTGGTAAGCACGCTCATCAATAACAGACGTATAGTCGTGACTATGAATATCTGGGACATGCGCTTTTACCCATGCCGTTGCCGTATGGATGAATGCTTGCAACTTCGTCTCATGTACAAAAACATAATCCACATTGGTACAGATTTGCCCCGCATTAAACTGTTTGACAAACAGAATCCGTTCGACCGCTTTTTCCATAGGGTACTCAGGATCAATCACCGCAGGGGATTTCCCCCCCAATTCCAAAGTCACAGGCGTCAAATTTTGTGCTGCCGCAGCCATGACTTTACGCCCGGTTGCACCAGAACCTGTAAAGATCAAATGATCGAACGGAAGCTTTGAAAAAGCGATTCCCACCTCTCCGGTTTCATCGAAAATTTGCAATTTCTCAGCTTTAAAATATTTAGGGCTGAGCTCAATCAGTAGTTGGGCCAAATGCCTTGAATTTTCAGACATTTTGACCATAGCTGTATTACCTGCTGCAAATACCGCAGAGAGTTGAGAAAACATCAAATTAATCGGAAAATTCCACGGCACGATCACGCCAATCACACCCAATGGTTGTGGAATTACACGGTTCTTTGCACCAAAGTACAGGCTATGATCGACATGACGGCTTTGTACTTTGGTCCACTGTTTTAAGTGTTTGATACTCCCATTAATGTCATCAGTAACAGTAATAATTTCAGCCAATAACGTTTCATGACGTGAACGGTTACCATAATCCTGATTTAAAGCATCAATAATCGCTTCACGATGATTATTAATCAGCGCTTTTAAATTCAATAAGTGCTGTTTTCTTTGTGCAAGGGTTTCAATGCCTTGCTCAAGAAAGTGACTGCGCTGTAATTTGAAAGCATTGTGTAGTGTCTGTTCCATCACTGTTTGCTCGATATGAGACTGAGCCGTAAGTTGCATAAGCGTTCCTTATTAACAGCTAAAAAGTGGTGATTTACTGGTCGTCGATTAGGTTAAGCTGAACTCTCATCCTACTTTATCAAATTACTTGAAATTGGCTTGACTTTTTAGGACACTTATTTGATCTTTCAGGACAATATGGAACATTGTTATGGCCAGCTATATTCGTGCAGCCAGCCTTGGTGGATTTGAAGAACTCGTCCGAAGCTATAATGTAAATCCTATTGAAATTTTAAAAGACATTGGGATTTTACCTTCTTTACTTCGAGATCCCGATGCGTTTATTCATTATGATCATTATTTAAGTTTATTAGAAAAAGCCGCTTGCGTGTGCCAAGAAGAGTGCTTTGGCCTAAAACTCGGCGCGCTGCAAAATATTAGTACTATTGGCTTAATTGGTGTGTACATGTCACGACAGCTAAGCATTTTGGAGGCGCTAAAAGTTGCCCAAAAATATGTTTACCTACATGCTGAAGGAGTTGTATTTCAAGTAACCCGCTATAATGCGCAGACATGTAGACTCAACTTTGTCCGTCTAAATGACTACAACATCGACATGCCACAAAAGTCACAACTCGCAATTTGTCTAGTCAGCAATATTCTCAAGGATTTAATCGGGCCACCTTGGTATGCAGAAAAAATCTGCCTAAAACAAAGAGCACCTCAACACAGCGCGCATATTTTTAAAGAACATTTTCCCTGTGAAGTTGAGTTTGAAAAAGATGAAGATGCCCTGTACTTCCCAGCAGCATTTTTAACGCTTAAACCCTATAATTTCAATGAAGATTTAGTCGATCAACTGATTCTACAGCGCCTTGAGATGCAAAGCAGTACCAAGGCAGATGATCAACCCCTTCTCATTGAAAGCTCCATTCGTATGTTAATGGCAACTGGTGATTGTAGTATTGAAAATATCGCATTGTGTCTGGGGATACATCCCAAAAAACTACAACGCACCTTAAAGCAACAAGGGACCAGCTATCGCGATTTGCTCGAAAATGTTCGTAAAAAAGAAGCTCTGCGCATGATTGACGCAGGTAATATTAGCTTAACAGACATAGCCTTACAGTTAGGCTATGCCGAGCTGTCAATTTTTAGTCGGAACTTTAAAAACTGGTTTGGCTATCCAGCAAATGAATGGAAAAATAAAGTGAGAAGTCATCTAGAATAACTTCTCACTTTCATTGGAATTCAAAATGAGTATGTGACAGGTTAACCCTACACATTAAAGTCCATTTTTTATTTTTTAGGGAAAACAAAAGAAGCAATCAATCGTGCTCCCCAACCTTTAGGGCTAGCATCATGATCATCCGCCCAATATCTCGCACCCGCACCAACACTGATCAACTGCCCATTTAGATTAATAACTTTTGTAACAGTAAGATTTACTGGCATTGTGGCCTCTTCAGAATTCCAATCATAGGTTGTTTCTGTATTTAGACCCACGGTCGTACTGTTCGGGTAGGTATAACTTACAAAAGGTTGCACAAAAGTACTACTGATGGCATCCACGTCATCATCATGTTCTACTCCCCAAATATGGTTTGCCAAAGCACCCACTGTCCAACCATGTGTTTGTTTCAAAATAACAAAAGTCGGTCCAAGTCCATATTGATCTGCACCCAAAGTTTTTTCTGAGGCTGTCGGAAGTAATATCGCTGGACCAACTCCCCAGGTAATTCCACTCTCAGAAGTTTTCGAAGGAGAGAAAAATAGACTTTGTACAATATCACCTACCCCCCAATCATCCTCAAGGTTTGATTCGTTATAGACTTGATAAGTCACAGGTAAAACTGTACGTGAAATCAAATTCCAATTTTCATTTAACTCAATCGGTATTACAGGCTGAATATTCAGTTGATAACGTTCAATATTCTCAGCTGCACCAATATTCTCATCGTAATTAAACTGAAAAGGTACGCTCACCAGATTTGCAACAGGATTTGACAATTGCTTTGCTAAATCTGCATCATCGGCAAAAGCTTGAGAGTTACAAAAGACACTGCATACCATTAAGGAAAGTAATATTTCTAGCTTTCTGTTTCTCATAGAAAAATGATTCATATACCGAATGCCCCTTTATAATTTATGGATATTATTGAGTTATAACAAATACTTGCTCTTTTTCTACTAACTACACTGACTCAACCAGCACATACGGCTCTTTGAATGAATATCAAAGCTTCCGTATCCCACTGATTAAATATGCCTAAATTTTTAATATTATAAATTTTGAATCTTATTACTTTGCTTATTGGATTAAAGCTTAGTTTTTTATAGCACAATTCATAATAGCTGCAACAGTTTTTAACCTTGGTTTCATTATAGTAAATTGATTGCAGAAATAAGTGCTTAGTCCGTGTTTATATAAAAAGGCTTGAATCATAAATAATTTTTAGGTGAAACACATAAACATCAAATAAAAATCTGTATTTGGCGCCACGAAGCTTATTTATTTCTTATTTTTATGCTTATTTTTTAACCAAAAGAAAATTTTATATTTCAAATTATATACTTATATTTTTCAAAGATTTAATGCTTAAAAAGGCTTTTTTTTAGTATAAAAACTCTATTTAGACTATTTTTTGAACTGCTGAGTTAGTCCTAGAGCATTTACTCTTATTTTAATTGTGCTATTTTTGTGACATGGAGTAACAAATGATTTCGGTAAAACGATTTCTCCAAAAGCCAAAAAGCATAAACACAAAATGAGCAACAAACATTTGCACCTCAAGGAAAGACGTAGAATGAAATTAAAGACATTAACGACAGCAATGATTTTAGCAACTGTACCAATGACGGGGGCATTTGCCGCTGCACTCGATCGTTCAGGTCAGTCTATCTCAGCATTCTTACAACCAGGCAACTACTTTGAAGCAGGTATTTCAGTATTAGATCCAGATGTATCTGGTAAAACAATTACAGCCCTAGGCGGACAAGAAACAGGTGACATGGCTGGGGATTACTATTTCCCAAGTGCAGCACTCAAACTACAATTAACAGATCATTTTTCTTTTGGTTTGCTATATGACCAACCTTTTGGTGCTGATGCTGAGTTTACATCTTCTTCAGCATTCACAAGTTCATTAGGAAATACTGAAGTTGAAGTTGATACTCAAAGTTTATCAATGATTTTCGGTTATCAACCTACTGAAAACTGGAATATCTATGGTGGTGGTGTATACCAAACGATTAAAGGTGATGTAAAACTCCGTGGAACAGCTTATGGTGGCGCTGCAGCTTTTGGTGGCTATAATGCTGAAATTGGTGAGGATAGTGCAGTAGGTTGGTTAGCTGGTCTTGCATACCAAATCCCTGAGATTGCATTAAAAGCATCGGTTACTTATCGTTCTGAGATTGAACATACGGTAGCTGTAGACGAATCTTCAGTCGGCTCAGGTATGCTGACAGCAATTATGAACAATCCAGCTTTAGCAGGTGTAAGTGCTACTGGTAATACTGACATTACTACACCTCAATCTGTTAACCTTGATTTCCAAACAGGTATCATGGCGAACACAGTAGCATTTGCAAATGTACGTTGGGTAAATTGGAAAGACTTTTCAATTCGTCCTTATGCATTCGGTGTAGCATCTAAACTAGCAGGTCCTTCAGTTGGAAAACCTGATGGTTTTGATCTTGTAGCATATACAGATGATCAATGGTCTGCAAACCTAGGTGTAGGTCGCAAATTAAATGATCAATGGGCAGGTAATATCTCTGTAGGTTGGGACTCTGGTGCAGGTAACCCTGTGACAACGCTTGGTCCAACAGAAGGTTATTGGAATGTCGGTTTAGGCGTTCAATATAGCCCTACACCAGCTACATTTATTGCAGGCGGTGTGAAATACTTCTGGCTAGGCGATGCGAAAGCACAATCTGGTTCTCAATTTGATACCGATTCTTATGTTGCAGAATTCGAAGACAATACTGCTCTAGCGTATGGCTTGAAAATCGGTTATCGCTTCTAATCCCTAATCGTGAAAAAACCATCTATAAAGATGGTTTTTTCTTTTTTTGAAATAAAAGCCTTTCTTACTTTTTATACACTTGTCACTCATTTGAACAACAAATCAACACTTAAACTTTTTTGATAACAATAAATGCCTCACACCCCAGTCTAAAAATAAGTTTATAAAAATCATAAAATTAATTAGTATTTTTAGTGTTTTTACTCTAAGCAAGTACATTTTTTAACTTCGCCAGTTCATTTCATAACCTGATCTGAGCATTTACTCTTTTTTTATTTATGTTACTTTTCGTGCCAATCATTTACATAAAGCTACAACAAGGAATGTCTCCCCATGAAGCTTAAGGCACTTCGCTCAGCTATTTTACTTAGCTTAATTCCAACAACTTCAGTATTTGCAGCAGGTCTTGACCGCTCTGGTCAGTCTATTCTGCCATTTCTACAATCTGGAAATTATGCAGAAGCATCTTTCAGTGTACTTGATCCAAATGTAAGTGGCGAAAGTAATAATGGTACATCTGTTTCAGATATGGCTGATGACTACTATTTCCCTTCTGCAGCCCTTAAAATTCAAGCGACTGAACACTTTTCTTTTGGTTTACTTTATGACCAACCTTACGGCGCTGACTCTCAATACTCATCTGCAGCAGGTGCATTTGGTAATGGGAAAGAAGGCACAAGTGTAAAAGTGCGTACCAATAATCTTTCACTGATTTTTGGTTATCAACCTACTGAAAACTGGAATTTATACGCTGGTCCTGTTTATCAAACAGTTAAGGGCAATGTTTCTTTACGTGGCAGTGCTTATTCATTGCTTTCTGGTTATGACATTAACCTCGAAGAAGACGATGCTTTTGGTTGGTTAGCTGGTGCAGCTTACCAAATCCCCGAAATTGCTTTAAAAGCTGCCGTTACTTACCGTTCTGAAATTAAACACGAATTAGATACAACGGAAACTTCGAATATCTACATTCCTTCATACGGTATTGACCTACGTTCTGTTACAAGCCAAACAGAAGTTGTCACGCCACAATCTGTGAATCTTGATTTCCAAACAGGTATTGCGAAGGATACTTTGGCATTTGCGAACATCCGTTGGGTACATTGGGACCAATTTGCAGTAAGTCCAACAGCTTTAGCAACAGCAAGTAAACTTGCTAAAGGGAAAGCGCAAAACCTCATTGATTATTCAGATGACCAAATTTCTGCAACTGTTGGTGTCGGTCATAAATTTACCAGCAAATGGTCTGGTTCTGCATCTGTAGGTTGGGACTCTGGTGCAGGTAATCCTGTAACAACTTTGGGTCCAGTAGAAGGTTTCTGGAGCGTAGGTTTAGGTGGTCAATATAGCCCAGCAGAAAACTATTTCGTACAAGCAGGTGTTAAATACTTCTGGTTAGGTGATGCTAAAGCTCAAACTGGTGGTAATGTTGTTGGTGATTTTAGTAATAACGATGCAATCGCTTACGGTTTAAAATTTGGTTATAAATTCTAAATCCTAAAAGTTGTATCCAATAAAAAAGGCGTATCTATTTAGATGCGCCTTTTTTGCTTTCGTAGATATTGCTTTTTATGCAGGAATATCGCGAACTGAAGCATTACGAATCGCTTCTTTTAAAGCATCATAACCATGAATTGGTGGAAACTGAGGGAACTCTTTGATTACATTTTCTGGCGCATCAAATAAAAATCCTTTGTCCGCTTCACCGAGCATAGTAGTGTCATTATAAGAATCACCTGCGGCAATCACACGGAAATTCAAACCATGTAACGCCTTGACTGCCTCACGTTTTTGGTCAGGTTGACGTAACTTATACGCTGTAATCATTCCCTTTTCGTCAGTTTCTAACTTATGACAAAAAATGGTCGGCCAACCTAATTGCTTCATTAAAGGATGTGCAAACTCATAGAAAGTGTCTGATAAAATAATCAACTGAAAGTGTGTGCGTAACCATTCAACAAATTCTTTCGCACCTGGAAATGGCCCCATTTCGGCAATCACTTCTTGAATATCATTGAGGCCTAAACCATGTTCTTTTAATATATTTAAGCGCTGGGTCATGAGCACATCATAATCAGGAATATCACGCGTGGTTGCTTCAAGCGCCTTAATGCCTGTTTTTTTAGCAAAGTTAATCCAAATCTCTGGAACCAATACCCCTTCTAGATCAAGACAAACAACTTCCATGAAGACTCCCTTTTATTTACGTGGAAAAATTTGCCCTATCATAGCTTAATATTTGTCTAATGCATTGTTGTTTTTTAAATCTATTTTTTTCATAAGCATTGATTTTTTAGTGATAAGTAGCCTAATTCAACTCTATTAAAATACTTAGCAAATAACGTAATATAGGTCTTGTTAGATTCCAAGCCTATTGCCAGGATACTCATGACAACCATTCCAACCATTGACCTTGTCGATGCTCTTGCTGCTGAATATGCAGACAAATCGCCAAGTGAAATTTTAGCACTCGCACTGAATCAAAACGGTGAAATCGCCATTTCATTTTCTGGTGCAGAAGATGTCGTACTGATTGATATGGCGGCCAACTTAGGTAAACCTTTCCGTGTCTTTAGTTTAGATACAGGACGTTTACACGCAGAAACCTATCAGTTTATTGAAACTGTGCGCAAACATTACAACATCAATATCGAAATTTGTTTCCCAGAAGCCAATGCAGTTCAACAACTGGTCAATGAAAAAGGGTTATTCAGCTTTTACCAAGATGACCATAAAGAATGTTGCGGTATTCGAAAAGTTCAGCCATTACGTAAAAAATTAGCCACTTTAGATGGCTGGATTACGGGGCAACGTAAGGATCAAAGTCCAGGTACACGAACTGAAATCCCTGTCGTACAGGCCGATATTGGTTTCTCAGGTGAAGGCAAGCAACTGATTAAATATAATCCTCTTGCCAACTGGAGTAGTGCTGAAGTCTGGAGCTATATCCGCATGATGGAAGTCCCCTATAACCCTTTACATGAACGCGGCTTTATTTCTATCGGTTGTGAGCCTTGTACACGACCAGTGCTACCAAACCAGCATGAGCGTGAAGGTCGCTGGTGGTGGGAAGAAGCTACGCACAAAGAATGTGGCTTGCATGCAGGTAATTTGAAAAAGTAAAGACTAAAACCACTGCTCAGCAGTGGTTTTTCGCAACTAATAGATACACACAAAGCGCTCCCATTCTTATAAAAAGTCGATATACTAACCTTAAGTTATATAATTCTAACAAGATTGCTCAGATAAGAGCCGTCAGATATTGCAGTGAGGCAATCTAGACTATGCGTCCATTACATCCGATTGACTTTATTTTTTTATCACTTGAAAAGCGCCAGCAACCCATGCATGTCGGTGGATTATTCTTATTCCAAATTCCCGAAAATGCACCAGCCAGCTTCATTCAAAATTTAGTAGCGGATATTCGTAATTCAAAATCTATTCCTATCCCCCCGTTTAACAATAAACTGAATGGCCTATTTTGGGATGAAGATGAAGAATTTGATCTTGACCATCATTTTCGCCATATTGCACTTCCCAAACCTGGTCGTATCCGCGAACTCCTGACTTATATTTCACAAGAACACAGCAGTTTGATCGACCGTGCAAAACCATTATGGACCTGCCATATCATTGAAGGAATTGAGGGTAACCGTTTTGCCATGTATTTCAAAATTCACCATGCAATGGTGGATGGAATTGCAGGTATGCGGTTGGTTGAGAAATCCTTATCACATGATCCAAACATCAAAAGCATCGTACCGCCTTGGTGTGTTGAAGGACCACGCGCTAAACGCTTGAAAGAGGATAAAGCAAGTCGATTTAAAAAGATTATGAATGGTGTGGTTGGACAGCTTGAATCTACCCCACGTGTCATGTATGAACTGTCTCAAACAGTGATGAAAGATATGGGGCGTAATCCCGATTACGTTTCAAGTTTCCAAGCGCCAAGCTCCATTTTAAACCAACGCGTCAGCTCTTCACGTCGCTTTGCAGCACAGTCTTTTGAATTTGACCGTTTACGCCATATCTCTAAAAGTCTGGGTGTCACAATTAATGACATCGTACTGGCTGTTTGTTCAGGTGCACTGCGTGAATATTTATTATCGCAAGATGCGTTACCTAAAAAACCACTGATTGCAATGGTTCCTGCATCTGTACGTGATGATGATTCATCTATGTCGAATCGTATTACGATGATCTTGGCAAACTTAGGCACACATAAAGAAGATCCATTAGAACGCTTAAACATCGTCCGTCGTAGCGTACAAAATGCAAAAGAAAAGTTCAAACGTATGAACTCAAATCAAATTTTGAACTATAGTGCATTTGTATATAGTGCGGCAGGTCTGAATATAGCCTCAGGCCTATTGCCTAAACGCCAAGCCTTTAATTTGGTGATCTCGAATGTACCAGGACCACGTGAGCCACTGTACTGGAACGGGGCACGTCTCGATGCATTGTACCCTGCTTCGATCATTTTAGATGGTCAGGCACTCAATATCACCATGACTAGTTATTTAGATAAACTTGAGGTCGGTTTGACCGCGTGTCGCAATGCTTTGCCGAAAATGCAAAACTTATTGACTCACTTAGAAGAAGAAATCCAACGTTTCGAAGCGATTGTGGGGGTTGAAAACCCAAAGTTACAAGCGGTCAGTTGATACCGCAGAACCCATCAAAAACTGAATAAATGACATAAAACTAAGGGGCTTGGATAAGCCCCTTAGTTTTTAATGCTACGACATTGTTTTAATAGTTGATGACATGCAGTTCGAATCATGGCAGTGGTAATTTGTACTTCCTTACCTTGCTCGTCCAGAATATATGCATTATGCGTCACTTTCGTATCCAATAAATGTTTCAAACTAGGTTGAATAATTGCTTCTCTAACACCCATATCACACCTCATTTGCTAAACCTATTTGGTAGAATAAGCTTTGGCTATTTCCGTGTTCCTAGTATTCAAAATCTACAGTCGAAAGTAAAATTTCAGTTGTAACAACTATTTAACCATATATTGTTACAATTTCAGCTCAGAATGATATCGTATTGCTCTTGCGTATATAAATTTTCAACCTGAAATTTAATCACACGACCAATAAAATGCTCCAGATCCGCGACTGCTGGCGCTTCTGCGGTTAACAAGCGGTCAATCACGGATGGATGAGCAACGACAGTAAAGCCAGTCTGAGACTGATAGGCGCGTGTATAACGCATGATTTCTCGAAAGATTTCGTAACATACCGACTCTGCTGTTTTCACATATCCACGCCCCTGACAGGTCGGGCAAGATTCACATAATAAGTGTTCTAATGATTCACGTGTTCGCTTACGTGTCATTTCCACTAGACCCAGCTCTGATACCTGCGTGATTTTGGTTTTGGCATGGTCTTGCTCAAGCATCCGCTCAAACTGAGTCATCACTTCAGTACGATGCTCCTGCTCTTGCATGTCAATAAAGTCGATAATAATAATACCGCCTAAATTGCGCAGTCTCAGCTGACGAGCAATCACCTGTGTCGCTTCCATATTGGTTTTAAACACAGTGTCTTCTAAAGAGCGACCACCCACATAGGAGCCCGTATTGACGTCAATCGTGGTCATGGCCTCGGTCTGGTCAATCATCAAATAACCGCCTGACTTCAGCGCAACACGCGTTTGCAGAGCTTTTTGAATATCTTCTTCTACATTATATAAATCGAAGATTGGACGCTCACCCGGATAGTGAATCAAACGCTCTTTAATATTCGGCACAAATTCTTCAACAAACTCTTTGAGCTTGCCGTGAATTTCACGTGAGTCGACCGAAATTTTAGCAGTTTTTTCGCTTGCAAGATCTCGGATAATCCGCTGCGGTAAAGGTAGCTCTTCAAAAATTAACGATGGCACCGCAATACTAATCTGCTTGCGCTGGATAAACTCCCATAGCTTTGCCAAATAAGCCATATCTTGGGCAATGGCCGCTTCTTCAATACCATCTGCCGCAGTACGAACAATCACAGAACCTGGAAGCTTATGTTCTGCTTGAATTCGCTCAATCATAGAGCGTAAACGGTCACGCTCTGCCTCAGACTCTATTCGTTGCGAAACACCCGTATGGTTCCCATAAGGCATTAAAACCAAATAACGAGAAGGAATAGAGAGATCTGTTGAAAGGCGGGCACCCTTCGTTCCCAACATATCTTTCATGACTTGAACAGTAAGAATTTGTCCCGGTTGCAAAAGCTCAAACACATTCGGAATCGGCTGATTACGTGGCCAAACCATATCATTGATATGCAAAAAAGCAGTTCGTGACAGTCCAATATCAACAAAAGCAGCTTGCATACCCGGAAGAACGCGCACCACTTTACCTTTATAAATATTACCCACTAACCCACGTTTTACCGTACGCTCAACAAATAACTCATTGACCGTGCCGTTTTCAATCAACGCGACGCGACATTCCATAGGCGTGACGTTAATTAATAACTCGTCAGACATAACAAACTCAAAACATTATAAAAAATCTTTTGAGACAGTTAATTTAGTGCCTTAACTGCCCGTAATAACTGTACCGTTTCATACAACGGTAAACCCACCACATTGCTATAGCTTCCCTCAATACGTGGAATATAGCGTGCTGCAATGCCTTGTATGGCATAGGCTCCCGCCTTGCCAAGGGGTTCATGTGTTGCCCAATATGCTTCCATATCTTTAGGGCTTAAGTGCTGAAATTCGACTTCAGTACGAACTACTATACTTGAAATTTGTGCATTTGTACGAACACAAACACCTGTATAAACATCATGCTTACGTCCCGAAATTTTTTCCCACATTTCAAAAGCATGTTGTTTCGATTCAGGTTTACCCAAAATCTCTTGATCGACTCCTAAGCTGGTATCGGCAGCGATCACGATCGCATCTGGATAACGAACTTGCACAGCCTCAGCTTTGGCACAAGCCAGTCGCTCTACATAATGAGCGACCAATTCGCCTGTTTGTATCGACTCATCAATATCTGGGCTGTAAATATCAAAAACTAGGCCAAGCTGCTCAAGCAACTCACGACGGCGAGGCGAACTTGACGCTAAAATTAAATGCGCCATTTTTTTAGGAAGAAATATAAAATGGGAAAGGTCAAAACACTACTCAACAGGGGTTGCCAATGACGGGCAATCGAAAACTGCGCCCCGATCATAATTTGCGCGATCCATGTCATAAATAAATGTGCGACAACAGCCAAAGCCGTGATCACCCAGATATTTGCAAACGTCATAATCCGACGTTCTCGGGTTAAAAAACGTGAGACAAAAGTAATCAGCACAAAACTGAGCGCATTTAAACCTAAGGGTGCATCGAGCAATAAATCGGTGAAAATACCCACAGCAAAGGCGAACCAAATTCCACACCATGTCGGCTGACACAGCACCCAAAACAGCATGACCATCATCATAAACAATGGACGCCAACCAGAGAGCGTATAAGACAGTGGATAGACCATCAACACCGAAGCAATGATCACCGAAAAAATGATCGGAAATAATGGATCACGCTGTTTGGCAGCACGAAGTTTAGCGATCGGCATGCGGTTGCTCCATCGCTAAAGAATCGGAAAATAACACAACGACATGATGTCCACCCGCTAGCTGTGCGGCAGGTACCACATCTATTTGAGCAAACTCACCTGAATTATGACGACTGATTTTTGAAATCGTACCCACCAAATAACCCGCTGGGAAATGCTCACCAAGACCTGAGCTATACACTTTTTCACCCACTTTAATTTCGGCACTGGTCGGGACATATTCCATTTTCAAATGCCCTAAATCTCCCGTACCCGAAACAATCGCTCGCATACCCGAGCGTTCTAAACGGACTGAAAGTGAATGTTCTTTATCTGAAAGCAACATCACACGGCTACTATGTGGATAGACATTGATAATCTGCCCCATAATGCCTTTGTCATCGAGCACCGTCTGCCCTACTTTTAACTGACTGTTGGCACCACGGTTAATCACAATAATATGACGCAGTGGATCAGCATCGGTTCCAATGACTTCTGCAATCTCCATACGACCATCAATGATTAACGGGGTATCTAACAAACCACGCAAACGGGTATTTTCCGCAGATAGTTCAGATAATTTTTGTAAACGTACCTGTGCCTGTAACAGTTCAGCTTGCATCGCGGTATTTTCACGGCGCAGTTGAGCCTCAGACTTGGTTTGTTGATTCAGCCACTCTCGCGATAACACGGGATAACTTGCTACAGCATAAATTGGATTATAAGCGGCGTACAAGACATCTCTTGCAGGTTGAATCACATGCGGCATGCGCCAGTTAAAAAACAGCACAACCAAACATGTGATCACTGCAATGATAAATGAGCGAAAAGATGGCGGTTGTCTGGAAAACAGATTTGTTTGCACCCGCCGATTCCTTTATTAGCCTACAAATAACATGTCGTGATTTGGATTATCGAAGAACTCCAAAACTTTACCACCACCACGAGTGACACACGTTAAAGGATCTTCTGCAACCACCACAGGTAAGCCCGTTTCTTGCGCAAGAAGTTTGTCGAGGTTACGTAGTAATGCACCACCACCTGTCAACACAATACCGCGTTCAGCGATGTCTGAAGACAGCTCAGGAGGCGTTTGCTCAAGTGCAGATTTCACAGCCGAGACAATACTTTGTAGAGGATCAGAAATCGCTTGCGTGATTTCGTCCGAAGTTACATTAATGGCACGTGGCACACCTTCAGCAAGGTTGCGACCGCGAACTTCAATCTCAAGCGTTTTAGCATCAGGCTCGGGTAAAGCCATACCCACTTCTTTCTTGATAATTTCTGCAGTGGTTTCACCAATCACACAACCATGAGCCTTACGTACGTAGTTAATGATTTGTTCATCAAATACATCACCGCCAATACGTAGTGAGTCAGCATAGACACAACCTTGTAATGAAATGATCGCAATTTCAGTTGTACCACCACCGACATCCACCACCATCGAGCCACATGCTTGCTCAACTGGCATACCTGCACCAATTGCAGCGGCCATTGGTTCTTCAATCAAACGAACATCACGTGCGCCTGCATTAAATACAGCTTCACGAATAGCACGACGCTCAACCAAAGTTGATTTGCAAGGCACACACACCACAACACGCGGTGCAGGTGGGAACAGACGTTTTTCATGTACTTTACCAATAAATTGGTTCAGCATGGTTTCAGTCACTTCAAAATCGGCAATCACACCATCCTTCATTGGACGAATGGCAGAGATATTCGCAGGGGTACGGCCTAGCATTTGCTTTGCATCAAGACCTACTGCGGCAACGATTTTTTGTGAACCACTGTGACGAATTGCCACAACTGTCGGTTCATTTAATATAATGCCTCGTCCTGGTGCATAAATAAGTGTATTTGCTGTACCTAAATCAATGGCTAGATCGGGCGAAAACAAGCCAATTAGTCTTTTTAGAATCACGGAGACGTTCTCGATTAAACTTTATGTGGACGCAAGGTGGCAACTTTAACTAAATGTGATGATTTGAACAAGTCAATCGCTTATTATAACGCACGATATTTTGAAATTTTTTAATACTGACTCAGGTGATGTTATGTCTACATCGGATGCACAGCATTCTGCAGATTTAAATGCACAAACAGTTTCAGCAATCGCCAATCTTGCTCGATTGTCGCTAGATGATACGCAATCTGCTGAATATGCTCAAAGTCTAAATAAAATTTTAGGCATGATGGAAACCTTAAAAGGTATCGACACCGATGGTGTTGAGCCGCTTAAAAGCCCATTTGATCACCCACAACCCTTACGTGAAGATGTGGTTTCAGAAACCAATCATCGTGATGAATATCAAGCCATTGCACCGCAAGTGCAAGATGGTTTGTACCTTGTTCCTCGCGTGATTGAATAATTTCTATTCAGTTAAACCATTATTTTGTAAAAATTAACGTAAAGACATTTCTCATGACAGATTTACATCGCTTATCGATTCGTGAACTCTCTGAGGGTTTAGCTGGGGCTAAATTTTCATCTCGCGAACTGACTGAACATTATTTAAAGCGCATTGCAAAGCTAGATACACAAGTTAAATCTTATGTAACCGTAACTGCAGAACAAGCGCTGGCACAAGCCGATGCTGCCGATGCCGCAATTAAAGCAGGCACAGCAACCGCATTGACAGGTGTGCCCATTGCACACAAAGACATTTTTTGTACCCAAGGCATTAAAACCACTGCGGGTTCAAAAATGTTGGATAACTTTATCTCTCCTTACGACGCCACTGTTGTAGCGAAAGGCAAAGCCGCGGGTCTAGTCACTTTAGGTAAAGTGAACATGGACGAATTTGCAATGGGTTCAACCTCTGAGAACTCATTCTATGGCGCTACAGCAAACCCTTGGAACTTAGGTCATGTACCGGGTGGTTCTTCAGGCGGTTCTGCGGCAGCGGTTGCAGCGGACCTTGCTCCATTTGCAACGGGTACAGACACAGGTGGTTCTATTCGCCAACCTGCATCATTCTGTGGCTTAACGGGTCTTAAACCAAGTTATGGCCGTGTGTCGCGCTTCGGGATGATTGCGTATGCATCATCACTCGATCAGGGCGGGCCAATGGCACGTTCGGCTGAAGACTGTGCCTACCTCATGAATGTGATGGCAGGTCATGACGCGAAAGACTCAACATCGGTTGAAAAAAACGTTGATGACTATGTGGCGAATTTAAACGGCACATCTGTTAAAGGTCTACGCATTGGTATTCCAAAGCAATACTTCAATGTCGCTGGTTTAGATGCAGACGTGAAAGCACGTGTTGAAGAATCATTGAAAAAATTGGAAGAGATGGGCGCGATCCTAGTTGAGATTGATCTCAACATGACTGAAGCTTATGTTCCAACCTATTACCTGATTGCACCTGCTGAAGCGTCATCGAACTTGTCTCGTTACGATGGCGTACGCTATGGCTACCGTGCAGAGAACCCAGTTGACCTGATGGACTTATACAAGCGTTCACGTTCTGAAGGTTTTGGTGCAGAAGTACAGCGTCGTATCTTGATTGGTACGTATGCGTTGTCTGCGGGTTACTACGATGCGTACTATGTTAAAGCTCAAAAAGTCCGTCGCCTGATTCAACAAGACTTCTTAAAAGCGTTTGAATCCGTGGATGTGATTGCTGCACCTGCTGCACCAACCACGGCTTATAAAATTGGCGCGAACTTGTCCCCAGTTGAAATGTACTTGGGTGACATTTACACCATCGCGGTTAACCTTGCAGGTCTTCCTGCGATTAATGCACCTGTTGGTTTTGACAAAGACAACTTACCTGTGGGCTTACAGCTGATTGGTAACTATTGGTCAGAATCTCAACTGTTGTCTGTGGTACATCAGTACCAACAAGCGACGGATTGGCATACGAAACGTGCGGCAATTGCTGAGGAGAATGCATAATGGCCCAAAACAATGGTAAGAATGCTGCTAAACCAAAGTCGTTATTAATTGACGGTTGGGAAGTCGTGATCGGGATCGAGATTCACACTCAGCTTGCGACCCAATCTAAAATCTTCTCAGGTTCTTCAACTGAATTTGGTCAAGACCCAAATACACAAGCCAGCCTCGTTGACTTGGCAATGCCGGGTGTACTGCCTGTATTGAATAAAGAAGTGGTGGATTTAGCCATTCGCTTTGGTTTGGGGATTGATGCTTACATCGACCAAGCGTCTGTGTTTGCACGTAAGAACTACTTCTACCCTGACTCTCCAAAAGGCTACCAAATCAGCCAAATGGATAACCCGATTGTGGGCTTGGGTCATATCGACATTCAACTTGAAGATGGTACGGTAAAGCGCATTGGCGTAACGCGTGCTCACCTTGAGGAAGATGCAGGTAAATCGATCCATGACCAATTTGAAGGTATGTCAGGCATCGACTTAAACCGTGCAGGTACACCTTTGCTTGAAATCGTGTCTGAACCTGATATGCGTTCGGTTGAAGAAGCGGTGGCTTATATCAAATCGATTCACACTTTAGTGCGTTGGTTAGGTATTTCTGACGGTAACATGGCAGAAGGTTCATTCCGTGCTGACTGTAACGTGTCGTTACGTCGTCCGGGTCAACCGTTCGGTACACGTTGTGAGTTGAAAAACCTCAACTCGTTCCGTTTCATTGAACAAGCGATCAATGTTGAAATTGAACGCCAAATGGAAATTTTGGAATGGGATGGCACGATTGACCAAGAAACGCGTCTATTCGACCCTGTGAAGATGGAAACACGTTCGATGCGTTCGAAAGAAGAAGCGAATGACTATCGCTACTTCCCAGACCCGGATTTGTTGCCTGTGATTATTTCAGATGCTCAAATTGAATCGGCTCGTGCTGCATTACCTGAGCTTCCTGCGGCACGTCGTGAGCGTTTCGTAGCGGACTTTGGTGTCACTGAGTATGATGCGCATGTGTTGACGTTGACCCGCGAAATGTCAGACTTTTATGAAGTGGTTGTGGCTGCTGCTGGCGGCGCGGCTCAAGGTAAAGTGTCTGCAAACTGGGTCATGGGCGAGTTCTCTGGTGCTTTAAATAAAGCGGGCTTGGAACTAGCAGACTCTCCTGTTTCTGCTGAAAAGCTTGGCGGCATGGTTGCACGTATCGTGGATAATACCATTAGCGGTAAGATTGCGAAGCAAGTGTTCGGCTTTATGTGGGATGAAGGTAAAACTGCGGACGAAATTATTGCGGAAAAAGGCTTGAAGCAGGAAACTGATACAGGCGCGATTGAAGCGATTATTAAAGACGTTCTTGCTGCCAACGAGAAGATGGTTGAAGAGTTTAAATCTGGTAAAGAGAAAGCTTTCAATGGTCTTGTCGGTCAAGTGATGAAAGCGTCTAAGGGTAAAGCTAACCCTGGTCAAGTGAATGAATTGATGAAAAAATTGATTGGTTGATTTATTCGCTAATGAATTGATTCCATGTTATAAAAACCTCGCTTAATGCGGGGTTTTTTATGAAACATTCAATTATCTATATATCTACAACATCATCTTATTTAGAACAAATAATCGACAAAAAACGATTAAGAATCTTTGCTGGAGACTTTATTCTCAACCATGCTTCTGAAGAAGTACAAATTTTTTATAAAGTTTTGGATGATGAAACACTTAGAGAATTAAGTAACTTACCCCTAATCATCAACGATGATTCTAATATCTTACGTATTCTAAAAATTAAAAAAGCTATTTATGATTCTAAAAACTCTATAATTGAAATTACATTTCATGAGAGTCTTACTGAGCATCCCAAAAGAAACGACGTTTTGGAAATAGATAAAATTAAAGAATTCAAAAGAGGTGAAAGTAATATAATTGTTCAAATAATTACAGCGGAATTATCTGATTTTATTTGGCAATTAACCGATAATTATGACAAAGATGATTTCGAAAAATCTCAAAAGCAGTTTGTTGATAAAATAACCAAAAACAATGAAAGAAATTATAGTAACGTAGAAACACTACCCTCTTTTTTTGACCAATTAGCCATTATTCTAAAAAGTAATCAATATCAATACTTTAAAGAACGATTTTTTAGAGGACACTCCTCTATCAGATATCGCTTAGAGCCATCAAATTATAGATTCCATTCGGGCAAAAGAATATATCTTGATAACGAAGATAAACTATTTCGAGAATTAATCATCAATGAACCAATACATTTTCAAAATGATAAAAATGCATTAGAAATTTTAACAAGAATGCAACATTTTGGGTTGCCGACGAGACTATTAGATGTAACCTTGAATCCCCTAACTGCCTTATATTTTGCTTGTAGTAGCAAGGATAGTGAGGATGGTGAAGTAATTATAATTTTACCTAATCAAAATAACATTAAATATTATGATTCTGATACTGTTAGCTGCCTAACAAATTTAGCAAAAATGAATATGCATGACAAAAATGATATAGAAAATTATTTGCTAACGAAACCGACACCTAAAAAACTTAATTACAGAAAAACATCGCATAAAAAATTTCTACATTTCATTAAAGAAGATAAACCTTATTTTCAAAATTTAATCAACACTAGTGATTTAACCCGCATCGTATGCATCAAAAGTAAATTAAACAATGAAAGAATTGCAGCTCAAACAGGTGCTTTTTTATTATTTGGTATAAAATCTAGAATGAATGAAAAATCTGATTACAATTATAAAATTCATAGAATACGTATTAATAAAGGTTCTAAAGCAAACATCTTAAAAGAGCTTGATCTAGTGAACATTAATTCAAGAACTATTTACCCAACTCTAGAGAATACAGCTAAGTATCTATTAGAGAAATATAAATGACCATCAAAAAAGTGTCCTCTATCGCCAAACTCGAAGACTTAGGACGTATTCAACTTTCAAAGTCATTCTTTATGCGCGACTTCCAATACCCTCATCCCCCGCCTTCTCCCACTGGGAGAAGGAGCTTTCATTGTAAATTTGATAGCACCATATATTTAATAATGAATGTCCCCTCTCCTTTTTAAGGAGAGGGTTAGGGAGAGATATTTAAAAATTCAAAACTCTGATTCGTAAAAGGATAGCTAAAACTACCTATCTAATTCCCAAAATCTACTACACTAACCACCATCTATTACTTTAAAACCATAACCATTTTCAAAAAATCAAAGGACAAAAATGAAAACAGCTATCCTCACACTTTCTACCCTTACCTTCCTCAGCACCACCGCATTTGCAGAAACCAAACCCGCAGTTCCAGCGAAAGAAGCCAGCCAAATCTTTAAAGCTGCAGGCTTTTCAAAAACAAAACATGGCTGGGAAGGTAGCTGCGACACAGGTGAAATCACCACATACAAAGACCTCAATGGTGACAGTCTAAAAGACGCAGTCATTTCAGACTACAGCACCATGTGCTATGGCAACACAGGTATCGGTTACCATATCGTTACTCAGCAAAAAACTGGAACTTGGAAACTCATTTTTGAAAACATGGGCATCCCTACTTTTCTAAAAACCAAAGGAAAAGACGGCTGGCCAGATATTGAAAATGGTGGCCCCGGATTTTGTTTTGCTGTTTACCGCTGGAATGGTCAAAAATATGATGTCAACCGTTATGAATATCAGGGCAAAGCGTGCACATTAGACTATTAATACATCAGCATAGTAAATTTCATATCAATGAATATATAAACTGATTGATTTAACAAGCTTTTACAGACAGTTAAAACGCCTCAATTACTTGGGGCTTTTTTATAAAAATGACGTCAGCTATACGACTAAAGAGCACTAAATGACTTAAAAATGACATCGTAACTGTGCTAATTTAGATCAAAATTGAATATAAATATGCACAAACAATAAAGAGGGTTTAAAGATGTCAAAACAAATTTTAATGCTCGTGGGTGACTATGCCGAAGACTATGAAACGATGGTGCCTTTTCAGTTCTTAACGGGTCTCGGTTATACCGTACACGCAGTCTGCCCCGATAAAAATGAGGGCGAAAGCATCGCTACAGCCATTCATGACTTTGAAGGTGAGCAGACCTATAGTGAAAAACGCGGTCATAATTTTACCATTAATTACAACTTTGAAGCGGTACACACTGCGGACTATGTCGGTTTAGTCATTCCCGGTGGTCGTGCGCCTGAATACTTACGTATGAATGAACGTATCCTTGAAATCGTACGTGAGTTTGATACTGCGAAAAAACCAATTGCAGCGGTTTGTCATGGTGCACAAATTCTTGCGGCAGCCGATGTACTCAAAGGTCGTACTTGTTCAGCTTACCCTGCGTGCGCAGCCGAGGTGAAACTAGCAGGCGGGACTTATGCGGACATTGAAGTGACAGAAGCTGTAACCGATGGGCACTTGATCACAGCGCCTGCTTGGCCTGCACACCCTGCTTGGATGGCGCAGTTTATTCAAGCTTTAGGGGCGACTGTGACGATTTAATTGTCTTGTTCTTCAAATGAATATTTTATGATATGCCCTATCATCTTTTTAGATTCAAAAATAAAAAAGCTCCTTCGATTCAAGGAGCTTTTTTAAGCGCTGTTCTTTTTAAATGACTACAAACCTTCGAGTTGGGCATCACATCCCGCCCATTCATTTACATAATTTAAAGATCTAAGTGGTTTTAGTTCAACCCTTTCACCAGTGGACATGATTTCATTGATTGCCAAAGAACACTGCATTCCGCCAGCGTTATCCAATAACTCATAATTTTTATTTGTTGCAAATTTATAAACCGCATTTACGCTACAACCACGCAACTCTACGCCATTGTGGTAACTTTTATATGCACTAATTGCTAAAAAACGTTCAGCAGGTACTTTAAACTCAGCAAAATTAATTTCAGCCGGCGGAAAAGGCATGTCTAATAATTTTTGTTTATACTTAATCTGACTGCTTTGCATTTGTTCTTTAAATGATCCCATACTTTCTACTTCGGGTAACATTTGGAAGTTTGGCTGCATTGAAGTCATACACCCATTTGGGTATAAACGTACGCCAAAGTTATTTTTATTTTCAATCCGAAGCTTTGCTGTGTGCTCAGCATTAGAGTCTTGATATAACTTGAGACCTAACATTTTTTTCGATTGATTCACCATTCCTGCACTACAACCAACTAATCCCAAGACTAAAAAGCCAATCACTATTTTTTTCATCTATTGTAAAAATCAATTAAAAATTCACATCAAATACTAGCAAATATAATTAGTTACACAACTTATAATTCTATTTATAAATGATATTTTGATCTTCCGAATAAAAAACCTCTTTGGAGAGAGGCTTTATGATTCTTAGATTAGCATTTAAATACAACTACCTCGTCACACCCAACTTATTCCAAATTTCTGGGGTTAAAAAAGTCGTGACCAATTTATTCAAATCCACATAGCGCAGCACACCTTGTAACTGCCCTTTCACTTCAGGATTCTTTAAAATTTCCTCACCCGTAATCTGTCCAAGTTCCTGAAAGCTATCTCCAACCGCTTGTATGCCTTCAGCTTGAATCACAGCTTTGGTCTGGGCTGAACATTGCTCCACCAAAATGCGTTGTAAAACCTGGGCGAGGTTTTTATCTAGCTGTGTACGCTGTGCATCGGTGACATTGCTATACACTTTCAAATCTGGATGTGCCGCCAATGCCGCAAACGTCCACTGTAACACGGTGGTTTTATCTGTTGCTGTCGTTGACTTCACCAAACAATTACTCAGTTGGTCGACTGTGGTACTGGCTGTTGCAACTTGGACTGAACTACACAATGCTACTGCCAAAACAGCATGACGAAAAATAGCAGAAGACCGACCACGTAAAATGCTTAAAACAGGCTGTGACATAAACTCAACTCCAATCAACAATTGCATTCTTTGTATCACAAAGCCCGTCAATCAGCCTGTTATGGAACTGTAAAATTACCGCGTAATTGAAGCAAAAAGATAAAGTCGCTTCATTCAAGTGATATCTATATTCAACTCAGCAGATTCAAACGCATCGAGCTGTGGATGAATGGTCGGGCATGCGTTCCAAAACCAATAGAAGTAACCTTTGGGATCAAGCAGAGTATGCATCTGTATCATAGATTGACCGCTTTCGGCCTTCCAACACGCTAAAGCAGCATTACGGTTATTATGTAAATCGACAAATTCAGGGGCGACTTGCTTTGGCATTTCAGGAATATAAAGCGCGTCGCCATATTCCACCCACAAATCAGCCAAGTAAATTTTTCGATCTTTAGGAAAATAGCGTCCTACTGAAATCACCAACGGTAATTGATTGGGGTCGGTCGAAGCAAATACATGCGGAAAATCATGATGTTCCAAGTCTGTGATGACAAAAGGATATAAGGTTTTCTCGGTCAAATTAGCCTGAGATGAATCGTAAGGAAAAAAGTGACCTGCCATCATGCCATAACGATATTCAATTTGAGATAGCATCTGCTCTGTTGCGACAACTGCAATCGCTTGTCCTGCTTTGACTAAAGTCATACCAAATGCAGCGGCCGTTTCAGGCGTGGCTTTGAGTGGCATAAACTCAAAAGTGTTTCCTGCGAACGCAAGCTGAGTTTGTTCCCCCCAATCGGTTTGGATCGTTTCAATCTCTTCAGGCACAGCATATACATGCCCCATACTCATACTGGCATTGGTCGATGATGCAGAAATGAGTTCAATAGCATCTGACAGATCAGCTAAAAACACAGGAGTCCCACCATTATTGTAAAAATATGGTTGAGCAGAAATATCAACGTCTATTTCTTGCAAAGTCTGATCTAACAAAGGTGCAGTAAAATAGGTGGCTGGGTTTGTGACATGACTCATGATCTAGTTCCTTTGGTTTAGATGCCCACATGAAGTCCTGTCAAAAACAGCCGAAAATATTACTTCATTTGTTTGAGCATATTTTTAGCACCTGTATGGTTATGGTTTTTGGCTAAGTTCTGCAACACGTACTTTGCCTGCCCTTTAGGGTTAGAAAAACGACTGCTATAACTTGGGATACTGGTTAAACAACGTGCAACTAATATGCCTGATTCGGTATAAACATTTGAGGCATCTGAACCTGGTAAACGCCCATAGTTATATGCGCGTTGTGCATTATTGCAAGCAGTGACTTGGTTGCGACCACTGTTAATATCACGGCGAGCTGCCACATACAGTTTGGTCTGTTGCTGTTGTGGTGTTTCTACAGCTTTGTTGACCTTAGGTTGTTCTTCGACTTTAGTTTCCTTTTTGCTCTCCACTTCTTTTTTCGGCTCTTCTTTTTTCACCTCTGACTTTGTCTGCGGAGCTTTGGTCACCGTTTTCTTCGTTACAGTACTAGGGGTGGTATTTCTTGGTGCTTGTCCATGTTCAGCCAAGACTTTAGTTTGTAGATTCACCACACGAGTATCATTGGAACTTGGTAGCTTACGTTCAGACAAAGCCTCTATGCTGACTTGCCACTGCTCACCATTTTTAAGTTGACAACGAAAAGTACCCGTTCCCTGTTTTAAACTGTTATAAGTGCGAAGTAACTTTTTCGCCCACGGATCTTTCACTAAGCTAAAACTACTTTTTTGTGTCTGAGTAAAACGTCCACCATGGGCTTGGCAATACTGACTGAACATGGTTCGTGGATAGAGCACCTCAATGTCTTTTTCATTTTGTACACCCACTTTGTGGTACACATATTCTTTGCTGCTTTTGTCAGTATCATTAATTTTTCGTTCTACAATGAGTTCTTGTGGTGATGCAATATTTGTAAACGGTTCTTGTGCTATATTTCCCAGACTAGTACAGCCCTGTAACACACTCCCCAAAACCCCAAATACCCATAAAATTTTATAATTCACTACGACTTTACTCTTAAACACCCGCATAAAAACATTAGCGGAAAGATCATAAAATAACAAACTCAAACTACTGTTTTTATTATTTATTTTAGCTTGATGAATACATCAAAATGATGTGTTTTATGATAAATTCAACACCATTTAATCAATTTAGTTTGAACCATACAACACAAGTTATAGACAAAACGATGCTTGAGCACATAAAAAAACCTGCCCTAGAGGCAGGTTTAAAAACAATGCGTTTATTCGTCAAGTGTCGACTCAAAAGCTTTCAAACGTTTATAAATCGAAAGTAGCTCAATAATGGTTTTCCATGACATGATGAGATATTGAAATGACTCACGGACTTTATCAAATACATTACCAATTTGATTGATTAAACCAAGAGTCATTTTCCCGGCTGCAATCGCAGGAAATAGCACAACAAGACTATATAAAATGTCCAATTGTTTATACCAAGTTGCCACTAAGTTGAAATAAGCATAGTGAAAATACAAACGGAAATAGTTTTTACGTACCCGACTAAATAGTTCAGTCAATGTCGCGGGTTGAGCACGATCTGCATGATCTTCCCCATAAACCAATTCTTTACGATACGCAGCTTCAACTTTTTGGTTATTAAACTCTAAACCTGGTAGTTTGCTTCCCACCACCATTAACAGAACTGTACCAAAAATAGCCCAAATAATGGCCGCCCACACTAAAGAATGCTTTACTTCACCAACGACAGGTAGCTCTGGTACATGTTTCGATAACTCGAACAAAATTGGAAGAAAAGCCACCAATACCATTACTGCTTTGATCAACTCTACGCCCAAATCTTCCATAATCGTGGCAAAACGCATGGTGTCTTCTTGTACACGTTGTGATGCCCCCTCGATATGACGCAATTTTTCCCAACGCTCGGTGTAATATTCATTCATCGCTGTACGCCACCGGAACACATAGTGACTGGTAAAAAAGGCATTGATAACCGCGAAAGTCACTGCAATCATGGCAATATACAAGAAAGTTAAAGTCCCCATATAGAGTTCTTTGATATTACCTCCTTTACCCAGCATGCCTTGAATCGTATCCCAAAAAGGACCGTACCAAGCATTGATTGCAACACTCACTTGTACACCAAACCAAATGTTAAACAGAATAAATGCAGAACCCCAGATCGACCATCTTTGCCACTTATTGTCTGAAAAAAAACGCCAGAACGAGGCAAAGAGTGCTGTTGCTATAAAAAACCATAGGTAAAACCAAAGAAAGGAAGACGACCAAAAACGGCTTACACCAATAGGCAGTTCAGCTGTTGCATATCCTTGTGGCCATCCTATAGCACTTCCCCATGTGTTGCCTCCCGTATACCACAGTACGACATTGATCACAGACCACAGTAATACTGAAAGGAAGAACCATTTAGGGCTTGGGAAAAATGACTTAAACATGAACGATGTATATCCCTTTTATTTTTAAGGTATGCAATCCCTGCATACTAATCCTTATTTCTTAATTTAGTACAATCGCATTACAGCAAGTTTGTACACTTTACTTATCCTGATTTGGTTATACGTTATTTTATTTAGATACAAATCTACAAGACCTCATCTAGATATTTTTATAACCCCGAAGTCAAAATCCAGTTAAATCAAATAATATCAATAATTTAAACACAAATATCTGAGCATTCTTTGCACTTAGATGTTTTTTGTCTGCTGTAGGTTTCTTTGGCCCTAAAGTGAAAGCTATTCTTTAGATTTAAAATTCCTATGTATATAAAAATGCGCCAAGCTTATCTTTCGATTACTTTTTGATTTCATGGATAAAAGATCATTTTTACACACATAAAAATTACTTCATGTTAGTATCGAGACATTAAAAAAATTGTTGGGTCTGTTCCATGGAAACACTAGTACTTGAACTGATAAAACCACTAACACTGACAAAAGAAGACTTTCCGCCCATTAACTTTGAAGAAGGCACCATTTTAAAAGTCATCATGAAAACCCCAACGGGTTACCTTGTGACAGCGGATTCACGTTTTAATTTTACTGTCTCTTATGATGATGAAAATCAAATCTGGCAGAAGCTCTAGTTTAAGCCTCTTCTCTTAGAAAAATAAAATTTACTCAAGCTGATAAAAATAAACATTCATCTTTTTTATAGATTTAAAACTGATTATTTTTATTAAAATTTGGGTTCTTCATACCCTATCAGCACATGAATAGCGTGCTGATAGTTTTCTACACTTATTGATTTTATGATTATTTTTTCCACCAAATCCAAATTTGCACAGCGATCATAATAATAATTGCAATACCGACAAAATAAGGATGTGGTACTTTCCAAAGCATAAGTCCAGCAGCAAGACTCATACTCAACAAAGAAAGTATTTTCGCTTTTGTCGGTAAGGTTTTATGTTCTTTCCATTGTTGTAAAATAGGACCAATAACCCGATTCTGTACAATCCAACGATGTAAACGCGCCGAACCTTTAGCGGCAAAAATAGTGGCTAAAAAATAAAAATCAAAAGTAGGTAAACCAGGAATAATGATTCCTAATGTGCCTATAGCCAAACAGACCCAAGCAAGCCCAATACACACCCAACGTACCCAAATTGATTTTGCAAGATTTGAATCTGAGTCATCCTTAGGTTTGGATATTGAACTTAACTCGGTATTTTGCATGTCTGCCTCTTACTTCAATTGTTCTAAGTCTGCTAACAATTGACCAAAGCGAGAAAAGCCTTGCATCGCCCCTTCAATCACCTGATCTTGCTGCTCTTGACTGAAGTTGGCATCATCCATAGCCTGCTTAAAACGTTTCCAGACCACAGCACGCCCCTCTGGATAAGCAGCTAAATTACGCGCAGCAAAGTCAGCGCTAAAACCAAACTGGCTCTGCGCGGCTTTAAATAAAAATGCTGCACCTAAAGTCGAACCTTCAGACACATAGATCCAGCCCAAAGCTTGAGGAAAGCTGACATGATCTGTTGCAATGCTACTGGATTGAGGTGCTAACCCTAGATCTTTTAAGTCCAACAGCGCAGCATCTGAACGACCACGCACATCTAAGTCTGGGATAATACGTACCACTTCAGGATGTGCATATAAGTGTTCAACATCTTTCTGGAAATAATACTGAGATAAAGTAAAGCGCGCATAGTTACTTTGGTTTTCAAAGACTTTTGCTTGTGCCATTAACTGTTCCATTCGATCATGTTCTGTCGAAGTTTCCGTTTTTAGACGCTGTGACAGACTTGTTTCTAGCTGCTGGTTCATACTGGTGGTCACGTTTAAATCCTATGGTTCCTGTTTGTACTGATTTCCACGTTTGTACTTTTCAGAATTTCCCAACAACTCGAATCACGCTTTCGGATCTCTTGAGATTGATGATTTTTCTAAACTGTAAAACTGGACTTATACATATAGACGAACAAAAAGTTCAAAATACGCAAAAATAATTTAACTTTCTTCTCTGTACTGAAAAATCGTCTTTTTTACTTTACGCACTATTGCATTTGGACACATCATAAATGATAATCAATATCATTTAAACCCTTGGGGAAGTATTATGTCTCCTTCCACCTCTTCCAAAGCACAGCAACAGTTAATTGGTGAACTTTATCTTCAGCACCATGACTGGTTAATTCAATGGCTCAGATATCGCATTCGGCATCCCTTTAATGCTGCCGATATTGTGCAAGATACTTTTGTGCGTTTAATCCAAGCCAAACATAAGTTGGCTTCGATCCAAGAACCCAAAGCCTATCTCATCAATATTGCAAAACACGTTTTGATTGATCAGCATCGTAGAAATGTAATTGAAACCAATTACTTAAAAAATCTCTACGATGAAGCTCAATTAGGACAAGAGCTAATTCAAGACAACACTATTGAAGACACCATACAAATTCTGGATTTTCTATCGGTTGCCTTAGGTAAAACCACCGCTAAAGTGCGCCAGTCCTTTATTCTTTATTATATTGAAGGCTATAGCCAAACTGAGATTGCTGAATTAACAGGAAAATCACTGCGTAGCATACAAGGCTATTTAGCCGATGGACTCAGTCTCTGTTATGAGCTACGCCATAAAATGCACGCAGAATGCGAAGAATGAAAGACGCTCGGCATATTCGTAAAGAAATTGCCCTTTGGGTGATTCGACTCAACTGTGACAACCCAACTGAGCGTGCACAAGTTCAGCAAGAGTTTCAGGCTTGGCAAAAAAATCATCCGCAATATCTGCCCTATTTTGAAGAATTTCGAGACTTTGATCTTGAAATGCAGAACCTATCACGCCAGCAAAACCTACATGGTGAAACTGTCGAACAAACCTTTCAAGCCATTGAGCATGAACAACAAAAAGTTATCTCATTGTTTAATCAGGCTGTTTTCTCACTGATGGCCATCAGTTGTCTTGGTTATTTGAGTTTTACTTATATTCCCTTTTCTTATTATTTTGCAGACTATAAAACTGCAACCAGTGAAGTGAAGAATATTGTACTCGATGATGGCTCAATGCTGACCCTCGCGCCTAAATCAGCGATAAAAGTGGATTACACCACTGGGCAAAGAAGAATCGAATTGATCCAAGGTGATATCTATGTTGATGTCGCTAAGAACCCTGCTCGCCCTTTTATCGTCCATACAAAACAAGCTGACTATCAAGCACTTGGTACACGTTTTATTGTCAACCAATATACCGATACAAGTGCACTGAATATGTTGCATTCACGTGTTCAAGCCCGTGCTAATCTGACTGCTCAGGCTAAGCCTTTAATTGTTTCAGAAGGTCAACGGATACAAGTTGACGCTCATGGCCTTGGAAAAATTGAAGTCTTTGATACACAAATGTTCAAAACTTCATGGCAAATGCAACAAATTCAGGCCAATGAACTGGCTTTACCTGATCTTCTCAATCGCTTAAATGCTTACCATAGTGGCTACATGATTTTTAATGAAAAAGAACTCAGCCAAATTAAAGTGACGGGGATTATTAACCCTCAACAAGACTTGCTTGGAACACTGCAATTGATCCAGTTACAGTACCCTCAGCTTGAGTTTTTTCAAATCGGAAACTATGTGACCTACGTCAAAATGAAAGCCTCTTAATTTAAAATTTGTACTCAAACTTTAAGCTTAAACTTTGCTTATCGTTGCTATATAGCCAGTCTACATTACTTTTATTTTGGTTATAGTTGTAGGTTAAATTGGGGGTCAGACCATATAGTGTGAATTTGGGCATTTGCAGTACCGCTGTATAATTCTGTTCAAAATCATGACGTCGGGTATCAAAGCCAAAACCATTGACATATTGATCGTACTGTCTCCAACGTAAAGAGCTAAACACAGTCAAGTTAACGCCTTCTGTAATTGGTTTACTCAACCCAAAGCGAACACCTTGTTGTTCATAAGCTGCAAAATACTGTTCCTCGGTATTGTGATCGACATAGTCTAATCCTGAAAACAACGTCCACTGCTGTGGTAGAACTTTCCAAAAGGTCAGAAATATCGACTTTTCAATGCCACTCTGTTTTTCATATAAGATATGATCGACATCTTCAATTTCTGCTTCCAGTTTTAAGGCCTTATCCTGTCCGATAAAACGCATCCATTCTGCCCGCATACCATAAGCATTTGACAAAGTATCATTGGCATAGCGCCGATGTTCAAACACTGGTGCAACTAAAATTTGATTACGTGGGTTTTGAAAACTATAGCCTGCATTAAAATTGAGCGTGGTTTCATTATAGTCACTTTGCTTTTGATAACTTTTTCCATAACCCAACGCCTTGAATGCAAATCCATGCTGCCCTACAAGTGACCAGCGTTTACTGATGACTGTTTCATAGTCGAATGCACTTGCATCAATCGGATCTGGAGTACCTTGCTTTAAGTCCCGAATAATATATTCACCATTTGCATCTACCCCGACAATGGTGGGCACCAGTGTATAACGCTCGGAAGAATTATTAATATTGGTTGCATGACGTATCCCCAAAGCTACATTGCCTTGCCATGTATCACGTTGATCTAAAGTTTTTAAATACGCGTCGATGCTGTGATTAATATTGTGACTAATTTGATCATTCGCCCCCGCTAAATGCTGTTTCACCTGTTCAAATAACTGTTTGGCTTCTTTATTTTTTTGTTGTTCTGTCCATAATCTTGCCAATTCCAAACGAATCATCATATTTTCAGGCTGCAATTCTAAGGCCTGCTGAAATAGGTGCTCAGCTTGTTGCGCCTGACCTTGTACTCTTGCCAGTGAGGCTTGCGCAAAATAAGCCAAAGACAGGTCATGATCTTTAAAATTTAAATAGCGATTTAAATAAATCTGAGCAGCCTGCCACTGTTTTTGCATGACTGCAATGTATAAAGCACGTCCAACCTCCTCCACATTTGGCTGAACTTGGACGGCCTCCCCATCAATCACCATCGTCGGTAATGGATGAACATCTATGTTTTGTTGCTGTTTGAACTGTTGTTCTATTTGTAATTGCTGTTGTTGTAATTCTTGGTTCAAACGCAACTGAGTGTCGTCATCTGCTGCATATATATGTTGTTGACTTAAAAAGAATATGCCAATTAACCATTTTTTTTTCATTACTCACACTCAAAAGATAAAACATAGAAATATGAAAGACCTACCGAAGTAAGTCTTTCACGCCTTTCAATTAGGGAGTATATGAAGTCTGAACACCACCAAAGGCCGTATCTAAATTACGGTCATCAAACTGGGCAATACCTGCTAAAGAACCAGTATTGGTCGCTTGGTTACCAAAGAAGTGACCCGATGCATCACCTGCGATTGAACCGTTTGCAGTCGCAGTTCCATAGAAGCTTGCTGAGCTTGCGTCAATATCAGCATTCACTTGTAGGCTGCTTACCGTTCCTGTACCAGTTAATTGACCCGTCAAAGTTGCATTATTGAAGTTTGCTGTAAAGGTATTGGCACCTGTGGCAGTCAAGTTGTTTCCATTGTTAATGCCACTCACGCTATAAGTTGCAGTACCTGCATTCGGTACTGATGCGCCAGTATTGTTGCCAATATAGAAAACTGTACGGGTTGCTGCATCAGCAGCACCTGTATAGTTTCCAGCACTGTCTTTCACCTCTTTGGCCCATTCGCCAAACCAAACATCATTGCTTGCAGCGGGGCTTACATTCTTGAACTTCCAAACACCGAGACCTGTATGTGGAAATGGAATACTGGCCAAATCAATCCCTGCAGCCAACCCATAGATGCCTGTTGCAGGATCATAAGTACCGCCATAATTTGGATTATTAATAAAGCTAACCAGATGATCTTCAAATGATGCTTTTAAGTTCAATAACTGACCTTGGACACCCCCTGCTGCTGTGCCAGAAAGGTTATACGCTGAGCCCAATAACAAATTGGTCGTGTCCGATTGCCCATAAACCAAGGCTGCTTGTGCAGAACCCATTACGCCCAATGAAGCAATCATTGCCAGTGTAAGTTGCTTAAATTTCATTTGTTCATTTCCTTTTATTTAGAATTTAAGATCATCAATAATTAAATGATAATCTTAATGATTATTATTTACATATTTGGATTGTATTTATGCTTGATTCAATTCTCTAGATGTAAAGCATAAAAAAGATCGGGCTATGTAAATTGTCAATTAAACTGTACGAATACAGTTTTGTTATTTTCCGTATATCCACATGTGAATACATGGACTTGCTACTGAAGGTTCAGCCGATATAGAGTGCCCAACCTTCGGTATTACTTTGAATATTTCAAAACATTCAGCTTTAAAATATTCATATATTAATCAAGCTAATAACCTTCTATTTCAAGTTAAAACTTATAGCTCAATGCTAATTTAAAGGCACGACCTGGAGCCGCAACCGCAGAACGGGTTAAAGGATCCAAGTAGTATTGATTGGTTAAGTTGGTACCAATTAGATCCAGACCTAAATGCTCACTGTGTTGGTAGTGTGCATAGGCATCGACGGTTAGCGTGTCATCCCATTGCAAAGGTGCGTTAAACCAAGCCACCAATTCAGTTCCAATATAAGGATGGTCATAGCCTTCAAAATAATTCAGACGTGTGCCTAGCTCTAATTTGTTATCCAATAACCGTGTGCCGAGGGTTAGGTTCGCTTGGTATTCTGGTAAGGCCATATTGACCAAATAACCTGTTGGGAAACCATAATTGATACAGGTTTTTGCTACACCCGACATAGTCATGGCGTCTAGACTTGCAAGCAGACCTGAACTTTCATCGCAGACTTCATTTTTTGAGTTATAAACCAAGGATAAATCGGTAAAGTATTTACCATTGTCAAAACGCCCTGAAAACTCATAGCCTTCGACTGTCTGTTTATCAATATTGCTAAATTTCAGTTGGTTATTACGTTCAATCACATCTTCTGTTTTGTTGTGGAAGTACGCCAGTTTGATGTCTGCATGCCCTTTTTGTAAGTTAAACAAATCCTTCATGTTATATACATAAGCCAGTTCAAAATTGTGGGCATGCTCGGGTTTTAGATCATAACCTGACTGTGATGCCGAAAACCCTAAAGTCGTTTCAAACATGCTCGGCATGCGATAGGCTTCAGTATAGTTAATATAAAAACGGTTGTTCGGATTCAATGTAATGGCTGCCGAAACAGCAGGTGCCCAATTTTTATGGTCTTTTTTCTTTTTCACCACAGTTGAGTTAGTCTCTGTGACTTCAGAAGAACTGACATCAGGCTGACCATTGGTATTGAGCGCCAAGTCTTTTTGACTTAAGTCGACTGTTCCATTTAAGAATGGATTGTTCTCTGCATGAAACTTGCCATCTGCGTCGGCATACCAGTAATGTACCCCTTTAAATTGATAGGCTTTTCCAATGGCACGTTTAGCGCGGTTGCGTAGCGCAAGATTAACGCCCCCCCAATCATAAGCAAAAGCTCCATTTTGATCCATTTCATCAAACATTTCTTGGGTATAGACATCAACGTTTTCCGTATAAGACAGTTTCTGCCCAATGGTCCGTGTGGTTTCCGATAAACCCGCAATGCTGTCTTTATTGCCATTTAAAAAGTCATCAAAAGAACTATACGAAACCGAGCGGGCGCCTGCCGTTAAGTTCAGCCATGACGTCGCCTGCCAATCAAAGTTAAACCAATATTGATTTTCTGAACGATGTCCTGCTCGTGGCAACATACGAAAAGCAGAGGTGCCCTGACTATCGTTGATATATTCATCTTTGGTGGTCAGTTTTTCACGCGTTAAATCCGCTCCAACAGTTAAACTTAAGGCATCCATAAAGTTAAACTTGTTGCTGAGACTCACGCCCTTATGAGTGGTTTTGGCATCGGTAAATGCGGTATCAAGAATGGTAAAACCATCACCCGGGCTACGGTCGCGGACACCATCTCCATCACGGTCAACATTGGCTTCCCAAACATAATCACGTTTTGAAATCCAGTTCACGAAACCACCTGCCGAATAGGTTTGTGATTCCGTATCGGTCTGAAATAGATTTGCACTGAAATCAAGCCAACGGCTATTTTCAGGGTTAAATCTATATTTTAAACTATAAGCTTTTGTACTTACTTCGCTGACAGGCCACTGTGGAACATTATCCTGCGTCTGCCACATAATTCGCGAAGGCATAATTTCGCCATAAATGGTGTTGGTATCTCGATAAGTCAGTTGTAGCGCATGGTCGTCGTTTGGTCGCCAGTTCCCCTTTAACAGCCAAGATTCCATACGATTAGAAGTATTGGTGACTTCATTGCCCGGTTGCCAGACCGTTGCCATATAAGGTACCAGCCCTGTATTGTAATCAATGTTGCTACGGTCGCCCTGCTTAAAAAAGTCACTATTATGCTTTCCTGCAAAGTAGTTGCCACGGTCTCGATAGGCATAAGCTGCAAGCAAATCAAATTGATCTTGTTTGGTCGCCACCGCAATACGCAGTGCCTGATCTTCTAAATGTGTGAGTTTATTGTCACTGCTGGTTTTTGGAGTCACTTGACCCAATGGGTCTTCACCATTATAGCTACCGAGCTTATCCCAACCTTTAGATTCTGCGACATCCCGATAATCTTGCCCATGATAAGAATGCATTTTTTGGGCTTTGGTGGTATTCGTCGCGCCTTCTACTTTAATTTCAGCACCATAGCGCTGTCCTTCACGTACAACATCATCCGCTTCTAAAGTCTTAACCGATACCCCACCCGCAATGCCTGTTTTCACATCACGATCTAAAACTGAACCTTTCACTACTTGAATCGAGCTGAGCAAATTCGGATCAATATAACTTCGACTATTGGCACCGTTGTAGCCACGCCAGACCGTCATCGACTGTTCTGTTCCATCAATCGTGACGGGTACACGTCCCTGCCCTTGCATACCACGGATATTCGGATCTAAAGCCCCACTATTACGAGCATCGCCACTATACACATTCGACATTCCTTTCAGTAAATCTGAAGGCGTCGTCCCTTTAAAACGCTCAATCGCTTCTTTGCCTGCATAGACGGTCGAAATATTTTTATCATAGACATCATCATAGCCTTGCTCATCTCGTTCTTTTTCGCCACTAAAACTGAGGGCTTCGAGCTGTACATGAACAGAGTTTGGGTTTTCCACGTCGAGAGCCTGTGTACTTTGCGACTCAGGCAATGCTTGTGCAATGACCTTATTTTGTGCTGTATCTGACTTTGATGTAGTCGGAGCTTCTTTTAACAAATAACCTGTCGCATTTTTTTGCAAACTAAAAGGCGTATCTTTTAATAAATGCTGGAAAGCTTCATCGGCTGTGTATTTTCCGTTTAAAGCAGGTGCTTGGAACAGATTGGTCTTTTTCGGGTCGAGTAACAAAGTCACATTGGCTTTCTGCGCAACCAAATTCAACGCACTGGTCAAATTACCCTGTGGAATGTGGTAATTCATTTCAGCAACTTGTGGTGCCGCTGAAACAGACTGCATAGCCAATGTCGATGAAATGGCTAGTGATATACAGAGACTTAAATATGTCACCTGCTGTTTAAATTGTTTTGATGAATGCCCCATGCCCCGACCCAAAATAAGTAAATGATAATCATTAACCAAGCAAGCGTATATAAATCCCTTGTTTGTATGTATAGAGACGAGTGGCGGATAAAAAACATGCAAAAAAAATTAATTTAATTTTTCCCAAAAGGAAATAAGCAGAAAAAAATAACGGTTTCTTTCAATCCTCGTAAAAATAAAATAACAAGATTGTGATAGAAAATGAGGTCTTAAGTCTCATGTTCTATATCTGGAAACAGCATGAAATGTAGAATGCAAACGCTCTAGTTTGGGCATTTGTAGTTTTCGTCTTCATTTCACGATGTATAAATAGTCATGTATGGGAAACAAGGCATTTTGATTGGTCAAGTATTCCATCAAAAAAAGAAGCTTTGTCTCAAGCTTCTTAGCATCATGGCGTATCAAATATATGCTGTACAACGCTTCCAGCCCATTCTTAAAAGAAATGTATGGCTATATTTCTCACAAAATATAAGTCCCAAAACATTCGGTTTAACCTGAGATGCGATATTGGAAGGTATTTTTAACATTCGACACACTGGTCGGTTTGCCATCGACGAGACGAGGCTGATATTTAAAAGTGAGAGCAGCCTGAATCGAAGGTCGTACAAACATCGGATGGCAGTCGCCTTGTGCCTTTGGATTTTCTACCCGTCCTTTTTCGTTCACGCTATACACCACCGTACAATCCCCCTCTAGCTTACGATCCAAAGCTTGTTCAGGGTAAGCTGGTGCTATTTTTGTAACAGGTTGATAATTTTTAACATCAAATGATTCAGGATGAGTTTGTGCTTTAGGTTCTACTGATTTCTGGGTCTTCGTCTGAGTTGGTATATCCGCTTGAGACTGCGTATCTACTGTTTTCTGAGATTCCGCTGCTGCCGTTTGCTTTTCCGTCACGACTTGCTGTGTCGGTTTAGCCGCTGTAGGTACAATTTTGTTGCTCTGTGACTCTACAAACTTCTTGGTGGTTTTCGGTTGGACTTCAGTAGGTTTCTCAAGCTGTTTTTTGACAGGCTCATGTAAGGGTTTTTCTTCGACTATCGGCTCAGGCTTTTTAGGTTCAGGTTGTTGTTTGATTGGAGGGGGTATTTGCACAAATTGTAATTGAATGGTTTTCGGCTTGGGTTCCGCCAATGTTTCATGCATCTCAACCGTACATAACCATGCAATTAGCGCAATATGCAATCCAGCCGTGACCGACAGAGCTAGGCCTTGATCACGAAACCTAATTTTGGAAACGGTTGCCATCATGATTGTGGTTCCTCTGTCACTAGCCCCAAGTTCGTTACCCCACTTTTTTGCAAGGATGCTATGGCCTGTGCAACCAGTTGATAATCAGCATCCTGATCGGCACGTACATAAAACTGTAAGCTTTTATCTTTTTGAATAATCGGAACGAGCTTTTGTTGCATAGTGGCTAAATCAATGGCCTGATCCGTAACTTTCTCGGTATTCACTTCTGATCCAATATTCCAGTAATACTGGCCATTGGCTTGAATAGATAAGGTTACAATACGCTGCTGTTGTGACGCGGGCATGACATTGGCATCCACTTTAGGCAAATCAATTTGAATGCCTTGCGTCAACATTGGTGCAGTCACCATAAAAATTACCAACAACACCAACATGACATCAATATAAGGAACCACATTCATTTCAGCATTGGGTTTTAATTTTTGAGGACGCTTAATCATGGTTCTTGCTCCTTAACGCGAAGTGCGCTCAGTGTGCCCCAACAAACGATAAATACGCGTTTGCAACTCATTGGCAAAACCGTAATAACGACTGGAAAGCTTGTCAGCACGTGCCGAAAAGCGGTTATACGCCACGACCGCAGGAATAGCGGCAAATAAACCAATAGCTGTCGCAATCAGCGCTTCTGCAATCCCTGGTGCAACTGTATTGAGGGTTGCCTGTTCAACGGCAGACAGTCCAATAAACGCATTCATAATGCCCCAGACCGTTCCAAATAAGCCTATATAAGGGCTGACTGAACCAACTGTTGCGAGAAAGGTTAGATTCTGCTGAAGCTTTTCTTCTTCTTCACTGATACTACTGAGTAAACGACGTTCTACCCCATCAATCACATCACTTGTGGTGAGTTGCTCATCTTTGATCAATTGATGGTATTCATCCACCCCATGTTGAAAAATGCTGACAACGCCTTTTTGTTGTTCAGGCTGTTGGTAATCTTGCTGTAAAAGATTGAGATCTTTTTGCTGTCTAAAATTCTTTAAAAAACGGTTCCAAAGCTGCTCTTGTCCACGAAGTAACATGCCGTGACGCACGATTAAATACCAACTTACGACTGAGGATAAAACCAAAATCAACATCACTACTTTTACCAACACACTGGCATGGCTAATCAACATCCAAACTGACATTTGATCCATCGTTGCTTGCATAACGCACTCCAATTTTTTTACTGCATGGTGCAGTACATATATATTTTTAAAATGGGCTGTGATTCTTTAGCAGCCCATGTACTCACTCAGGTACTAAACTACTAAAGAGTTATTTAGTCCAAATGCAGCGCTTGGGCGATTTTTTCCCACGGCACATATTTAAAGTTCTGATTGGTTTCAGGCATACGTTTACGTCCGTCTTGCACCACCAACATGCCTCGCTTCCATTTGCCACCAAAATTTAGGGAACTCACATCTAGTCCATCTGTTTCAGACACAGCGTCAATGCCTTTGTCGGTATTGATGCCGATACGAAATGCGCCACGAACCGTGTAAGGTGCAGCGGCATCAAGTACCACAAAGCTGTCATTGCCTTGGCTTGAAACCACCAAATAACTTTGGTTTTTGCCGTGATAAAGTCCCATCCCCTCAATGTCATCATGCATCACCTCTCCTACACCTATCACCTGCTGCATAGGAAGCTGAGTTTTTGGGTTGAGATCTTTTACCCACACCGCGACATCCTCTTCACCCAAGAAAATACGCCCTGTGGCATCGTCTACGACACAGCCTTCAGGTTGAGTTTTCACTGAAAAACGTTGTACTTCTTCAGCTCTTAATTTTTGCTGTGCAGCCGTGATGTGGTATTGAACAAAAGTCCCGTTTTTATCGTTGGGAATGGCATAAATTTCCCCTTGAGCATCGCGGTACATGCAAATGCCATAAATATCATCCAATGTGGTTGCTAACTCGCCAAGCACAGAAACCTTGCCCGTTTTGGGTTGAATCGCAAAGAGATGCAGGCTGTTATGATCTCGGTTTGATGCGACAGCCAAATCGACTGTCTGATTGCCCCATTTAAAACCGTGGCGTACATCGACATTATTCAATCGCCCTACAGGCAAGTACTGTACCGTTTTGCCCTGTAAGTCGTTAACCTGTAGACCACCTTGTTTATCTGTCGCTAAAATACGGGACTGACTCGGCTGTGCAGCGTTATGCCAAATTGCAGGATCATCAGCCGCATCCCCTGTACTTGGCACGCCCTCCGTCTGCACTTCTGCTGGAATAGTGATGATATTTTGGGCTTTGGTCTGGGTCTGCGTTTCCCATTCCACATCTGTCACTTTCACGGTTTTATCATCTAAAATCAGCAAGGATTTATCAGTTAAATTACCTTGAACACTCAAAGTCTCTGCTTCTTTCACCGTGTCTAGTTGTAAAGGCGGCTGTGCTTTCCATTGCTTATCTTGCTTTTGATAACGATAAAGCAAAGGTTTTTCTGCATCGAGTACCGCGACATGATCATCTACAATCGCAATTGCAGAAGGTGAACCTTGAATCGAACCAAAGGGTTGCACGAGATCCACCGCCTGACGCACCATGTCTGCTTCAGAATGAGCTGGATATGCCCAAATGCCAACATTCGCTTCATTAATAAACAACTCTGCTGTGGCATCATTCACTTTGCATACACTACTAGCAGGTGGAAAACTGAGACGGCGTACCAACTGTGGTTGAACCAAAGCCTTCTCATGCTGAGCCACCAACCATTGTTCACCAAGCCCCTCTTCACCTACTAAAAAAGCAAAACTCAGCCCTTGAGCATCGGTATATAGGCAAACATCTTCAGACTTAAATGAACGCTTTGGAATAAAACTAGGCTTGTCCCATGCTTTATTTTTTAAGTTCATGCTCATCAGTTGAATTTGCTGTTGTTGCAAATTCGACGCAGCAATCAATAAACGCTCCGAACCAATCCGATAATCAAAACGCCCAAACTGACCTTGAATTTGATGTAGTACATTTTGTTGATCATCTAAAATTTGTAGCCCTTTATTTTTACTGCTCAACAGTGCGGCAACTTCAGGCCATGCACTCAAGGTTAACCATTGCACATCCTCAGTTTTCGCCCCATTCATGTCGACTTCACGTAATTGCAACTTCGCTGCCATAGGCTGATCTATTGGTATTTCAACCGAGCTTAACGACTGGCTACTTTGCGGAGCTTGAGGCACACTGTGCTGACTGCATGCGCTCAATAACAGCAAGCAACTGCTTAAAGCAGACCATTTAAAAGATGAAAATTTCATAGAGATACTCAAAATTGGGCAAGGAACCTCAGGTCTGCTTCTGTTGAGCAAACCTGAGTACTAAATTTAATTCGACTTAAAAATGGGTATAGGTCAGTGCCAGTTTGTAAGCTGGGCCATACTCTTCATATTGCGCGTTATAAGCCTTAGAACCTGCATAGTTGTAATAATGCTCATCGGTGATGTTTTGTACATCAAACTTGAGCTGTAAGTTTTTAGATAAGTTCACATGACTACTAAAATCAAGGAAGATTTGGTCATCGGTATAAATATCTTTTTCAGGCGTATCAATGTCACCAAGTTCATACAGATAACTCGATTTATAATTTGCTGAAAGTCGTACACCAAAACGTTCATTTTCCCAGCCAAGCATCGCATTCGCCACCACATCCGACTGATTTGGCAAATGAATACGACGATTCAGAAGTTCACCATCTTTCATCGAATCAATATCCGCTTCTGACTTACTAAAGGTGGTATTTAAACCCAACAAGAACCCGTTCCATGGTGCTCCTAAGTGGTCAAATTTTTGTGAATAGGCAAACTCCATTCCATAGAGTTTGGCACTTTGACCATTTTTATAAGTCACAGCTTCATCAAAGTCAGCCCACTGACCTGTCCCTGCAATATTGGTGTTATAGATAAAATTGTCGATATCTTTATAAAAACTATAAAAACTCACCATACTGGCTTTGCCAAAATACTTTTCTACACCCAAATCAAAGTTAGAAGACTCTAAAGGCTTTAACATTGGGTTACCAAACTCAGCTTCATCACCATCTATGTAAACACCTGGCGCACTTTGCGCAAAGTTCGGACGCACGACACTATTGGTCCATGCCGCACGCAGGTAGGTATTGTCCGCCAATTGATAACGCAAATGTAAGCTTGGCAACCAATGATCATAGTCATTTTCATATTTGGTCGCAGTGATCACATCATCATTAAACTCAAAACCACGTGCTTCAAAGTTGGTATTTTCATAACGTAAACCAGCAATCACACGCAATTGATCCAAATCAATCGTATTCATGACATAAGCCGCTTGTATGTCTTCATTTGACTTAAAGTCATTAATGATGGAGCCATCCGCAACCACATAGTCAGCAGCGTTTAGCCCATTTATTTTGTCCTGAATGGCATTTTCATTGATGCTTGGACCAAACTGTCCCAGTTCATAGTGACTGTTTGAATTGAAATCTGAACTTGATGTGCTGAGGTTTTTATATTTCCACTCATCGGTATTATTGGTTTTCTCACGTTGACTGATTTTGCCCCCAAACTTCAATGCAGCAGCATAATTCCCCAACATATAGTCTTTTAAAAAGTCTAATTTACCGTTGTATTCTTTATCGGTGGTTTTAGACTTTTCCCACGACACCGAATCTAGCTCATAGTTGGCAGCATCATAAAAATCTTGATCTGCCGTTACAACTGGCTTTTGGGTACTGCTAAAGCCAACATTGCTAAACTCAGCTTTATATTTCGCCCCTGAAATACCGCCTGGGTTTTCCTCCGATGCTTCGCTATAACCGAGTTGGCCTTCAACAGTCCACGTGCCGAAACCTTGCTTGCCCCCTAAAACAAAGGACTGAATTTCTTGCGTTTCAACACGACTTTTTAATGAGCGAGTGACTTCGGCATCTCCACTTTGCCCTGCAAGTTGTGGATCGGCAAATTCAACTGAAACTTCTTGACGCGATTCGGTATCTTTAAATCGGCTATATAACGTTCTTAAATAGTATTCGCCTGTGTCATTGGGGCGGTAATCAAAATTCAGCCCTGCACCAATGCGCTCACGCTCGATGTCATATTGGCGCATTGCGGTTTCTTCAAGTGCGTCGCCATCCCAAGCCCCACCCGTTTCAACATTGTCCGAGCCAAATTTTCGGTTTTGATAACTCAGTGCCAGCGCTACCCCAAGGTTGTCTTGCCCCTCACCAACACTGAAACGGTTACTGATGGCACCCGATGCTTTAGGGCTATATTTTTCCCGTTTTTCATCATAACCACCTTCAACCGTTCCCGTATAAAACAAACCGTCATGGTCAAAGGCTGATAAACTTTCAACTTGCACCGTACCGCCTAATGAGTTGGCATCCATATCTGGTGTCAGCGTTTTCACCACAGCCAAAGACTGCACCAGCTCTGATGGTAAGACATCCAATGCCACGCCACGGCGATCGCTTTCAGGCGCGGGAACCAAAGTACCATTGATGGTCACTGCATTTAAGTCAGCACCTAAACCACGAACCGAAACAAAACGTCCTTCGCCTTGGTCACGCTCTGTAGATACACCCGGTATCCGTTGCAAAGCTTCTGCGGCATTGTCATCGGGTAATTGTCCAATGCCATCGGCATGTACCACACTGCTGATTTGGTCGGCACGCTTTTGTTCTTTGAGTGCTTTATCCATACTTGCAGCTTGGCCAATGACCTGTACATATTCCACCGTGTTATCTTCGGCATGTAGATGCGTCATGCTCAGCATTGACAGGACCAGTGTACTGAGCTGAAAACCCGCACGCTTATGTTTCATGAAACGGCTCTGATTATTTTGCATTATGTTCTTCCCCTCAAGCCAAAGTGGCGTGGTTTGAACGCACAATAGAAATTGAATGTGAACATGATGTGACAGTGCCTTTTACGATCTGCCCTTTTTATTTATTTTTGGCCATTTTCAGCAAAAAGTGAGCTAATTTGATCTGTATAGAGAAAATACTGAGCATACAGAATGATGCATATTCACCACAAAGATAGGGTTTTTCAGCATTTTTATTCTCAAAAAGCAAAAATACACTGATCTATTTTGACTCTAGCCTTTGCCATCAAACTGTCATCTAAATCTGTTTAGCTTGGGCGAAAATAAATCATTTCAAAAAATGCTATGCCTAAATACTTTGCTTACTACCGCTGGCCTTTGTTATGTGTAGCGACTGCCTGTAGCTTATCCCTGTGGTTGTTTATCTTACTTGGACAGAGCAAGTCGTTTGCTGAATGGAACTGGGTCGATATTTTAGGTGAAGGGGGAGCAACTGTTTTTATTGGTATTTGGATTTTCTTTATTATTAAAAGCCGTCCTTTGGGCCGTGTAACCAACTATATCTTTTATGGACTGTGTTTTATTTTTTTCCATATGTGGATGGACAGCTTAGATGAGTTTATTCGCCTACCTAAAGAAATCATGTGGGATGCATGGCTTGAGTCCATTCCTTTTCCAATTGGACTGTGCCTATTTACCATCGGGATTTATTTTTGGCATCAAGAAGAACTGGCGATTTCTAAACACATGCAAAAACGAGAACGTATTTATCGGGATCATCGTTTATTCGATGCACTCACCCCTTTGGCCGATGCGCATTACTTTAAAACACAGCTCAAAGCTGCAATTGAGCAAAACTTGCATGAACCCAGCGACATGTCCGTCATATTGTTAGATATGCATAATTTTAATCAGATTAATCAAACACATGGTTTTGATGAAGGCACATCTATTTTACAGCATGTTTCACAATTGATTAGCTTAAACTTACGACCACAAGACCTGCTCTGCCGCTTCGCAGGAGATCGTTTTATTATGCTGTTACCAGAGACGAAGCTACAACAGGCTGAAAAAATAGCAGCTCAACTTGAGCGCATGCTTATGGTCAGTGCTTATTATCAACGTGATCTGTCCGCACACATTCCTTTAAAAGCACTCACGACCTGCTGTTCAGTCGGGCAATACCAAACTGCTCAGCAACTTTTGAGTGCCTTAAATCAGCAATTGCTCCAAGTGAAGCAATACTACTCACCAAAGCGAGTCACGGTATGAGCTTTGAATGCGACTACAGCTACATTCCTGCGCATCATCAATTGTCTATTTTAATTGATTTAGCAGTCAGCCATGAGGTCGAACATCACGTCCTACTCAGTGGTAGCGGTATTTTCTTGGAAGATATCTTTTCAGGGCAAAAGCTGATTAGCCAGCAACAGTTACAACAGGTTCTAACAAATGCTGAGCAGTGTTTTCGCAATCAGGACATCAGTTTTTTATTCGGTCAACGCAGCCTAACCACCCCCTTTAATGACGCCATTAAATCCATGCTGTATGCATCGACCTTCGATGAAGCGCTTAGCCGTTATTTAACATTTTCCGCGTCTGTTTCACCGTGGTTATGCCCTCGACTCATGTACAGCCAAAGCCATATTCATATTTATTGGTTAGATGAAAACAAGCTTGAAAATCGCTTTTTAATCGAAAGTGCAATGAGTGCAATACAAGCATTTAGCCGTCAACTGTATCAAACCAAGTTAGCGTGGAAATTCGAATTTAATTTTTCTGAACCGGATTATATTGAACAATATTGGACGCATTTAGGCAGTGCTTTAGAATTTAATCGCCCGATCAACATGATGAGCCTGCCTCGTGACTTGGTCCATGAAAAACTTCCCAATGCCTCTTCGACCTTAGCTGCGATCAGTTATCAACATGCGCTGAAAGAAATGACAGCTCAAAATATTCAACAGAGTTTTTTGCTCAGTTTGCATCAATACTTCATGCAAAATATTCAAAATAATATTCAACTCGAACAAACTGCTGATTATTTTCAAATGAGTTCTGCCACCTTAAAACGTAAACTGAAAAAGCATCAGACCCATTTTCAGGCGCAACTCGATCAAAGTCGTTTGCATACCGCCATCATTTTATATCGTGTACATGGTTTTAAAACTGAACAGATTTCTCAGTATTTACAAATTAACGATGCCACTAATTTTCGACGTGCATTTAAACGTTGGAGTGGTTTAACAGTACAAGCGGCACAGTCCTAACCACTTATTTTCCCCAAAAAAATCACGGATATTGCTATTGTAACGTCGGAATTAAAAGTCAAAAACCCATCGGCTAATCACTAAAGTCCGCATAGTCACGTTCGCTGTATTTTTCTGTTTGCGTCCAAGGTGTAGCAACATGTTGGCCAATTTTGCGCACGGTAAAGGTTTTGGCAGAGCCAGAGGTCGGTTTGAGCAATTCATATTTTTGAACCAGTTGATCCTGTTCATTCCATATAATATTCAACGTTTGCCCAGCACTGCGTATTTGATAATGCGCTAACTTCGGATCACGTTGAATCAATTGTGCTCGCTTTAAAATGTCAGGATGAATCAAACTATATTCACAGCGCCAACAGTTTTTCATCCCTAGCATTTCTTGATCGACATCCTGCAATTGCACCCGCATTTTTTCATCTGGCAAAATATAAAAACGCTGAAACGGACTTTCTACGTTTGCTTGCCCGACTACATCTTTGCGCTGCATCCACTGAATTGCACTGTCAAAACTCGCATGCTCATGGGTGTCTGTTTTGGCAGACACATGAGCGTTGCTATGTGTCTGGGCTTCGTCAGCATGCGTTTGAGTGTTTAAACGTTCAATCCAAATATTTTGCGCATCTCGAATCATTTTCTCACTGTATTTTTGAATGGTCGTGACCCCATTGGCATCCAACCGTTCAATCTGATAATCAATACGATATTCATCGGCCGACCATACCCATGGACTGAGCAAACTGAAAGACAATGCTAAGAACTTCATTTTGAATTTGAACGGCCGTATTAATCTTATATCCATTAGAATCCAAATGCCTTTTTCAATTGCTCAAATACCCATGTATTTTCTTGTGTGCCTTTGAAAAGATTTGAATTCTTTCCTTCAGCAAACAGCATCACATCTCCGCCGCCATGTGTTTCGCTTTTCGCCAGTTGTACCCCGACTTCTTGTTTATAGTCGTCGGCAAAGGCTTGCTCGTTGCTAATACTGTCACGAATATCTAAACGTTTACCCGTACCATTTCCAAAAACGAGCGTCGTTCCTGTTGCCCCATTTACATCGCGGTATGGATTATGTACTTGGCCATCAGCCAGCACTTTGCTGTAAGCATTTTGCTCTTTTGCAATATTATAGTCATAGCTCAGCCCCAAAATACCTGGATTAGTCTCCGTCGTTTGGCCCGTTCGTGCGGCATAACCATTAAAGGTCATCACATGGTCATGGTCTGCCGTCACTACTATCAAGGTATTGCTCAAATCCACTTTATCCAGTGCAGTTTGAATTGCATCATTAAATGCCTTGGTTTCCTGCAATGCCCGTTTGGCATTATTGGCATGTAGCGCATGGTCAATACGCCCACCCTCAACCATCAAGAAATAGCCTTGTCCATGACTCTGTGCTTGCAGTGCATCAATCGCTTTACTGGTCATCGCCGCCAGACTCGGTTCAGTCTTTATATTCTTCTTGAGTCGATCCAAATCAAAATTTAAATGCGACTGTGTGGAGAATACGCCGAAAATTTTCTGAGTATTGACCGTCTGTGCCAAATCACTTTGGCTTAAAACGGTTTGATAACCCTGCTGTTTAAACTCTGCCAATAAATCACGACCATCCAAGCGCCCTTTGGGGTTGGAGACTGCATCATAAGGCGTCCAGTGATTTAAGCCGCCTCCCATAAGGACATTAATGCCATCCAATAAGTTTGGATTATAAGCTTTACCTTTTGGAACAGCTTGAAGCGCAATATCGTATTGCGCATCACGATGACAGATATGTGCATAGGTTGCCGCAGGTGTGGCATGGGTGAGTTCAGTCGTCGTCACTACACCAACCGCTTTTCCCTGCTTTTTTGCCAGTTCTAAAATACTTAACGCAGGCATCCCTGCGACCATACTACGGCCCTGTTCTGGACAACGGTTGATGGCTTTCGCTAAGCTTTTGCCATTCGGCAATTTTCCATCTTCAGGTTCGACCGCAACCGTTCCTGTTGTCATCGCAATCACTTCATTTTTATTTTTCTGCCCAGTCATATAGGCGCCCATAGAGGGAGCGCTATCTGTGGTTTGACCATCCTCAGAATAGGTTTTAATCCGTGCTGCGTGCTTCATGCTGTCCATGGCCAGTTTGCCATTTTCCCCCACAGCATAAATACGACTTGCCGTCACTGTGGTTGGTCCCATGCCATCGCCTAAAAAGAATATAACGCTTTTCGTCGGTGTAACTGTGGTGTCAGCAGCATACAAAGCACTTGAAGAAATCGACGCTGTAAGCAGAAGCATCATGTATGGGATGGTTTTTAAAGTATGTTTCATGTGATATCCCTCTGCTATAAGCCTGTGATCTTACGAATGAGGTGATTGACCTCAATATTTTCAAGGCTACCTGAGAACTGATCGGCTCCCTGACCAATTGCACCTAAAAACACATCTGCACCGCCATGCGTTTCTTTATCTTTATAGCCCGTTTGAATCACAGCTTCTTGTTGGAAATCATCCGCAGCAGTGCCCGTACACCAACCCGTTTCAGCCAAAGGATAGGTGAAACTATATTTTTCACCTTGCGGTGCCTTTGGCCCTTGTACTGGATGACAGACATCAGTGTCTTTTAAGTTCAGTACCAAGTCATCCATACGGTTTTGAGTGGGGCGTTTTTTGCCCGTACCAAAACCGATAATCGGATAAGGTTGACCATGAATATCTTGAGCAAAGCCCGCTTGGTCATAATTTTTTACCAATCCAAGCACGCTGGTTTCCTTACCTTCGACGTATTTTCCTGTACGCTTGGCATAACCATTTAAAACCAAGGTGTGATCATGGTCGGCCGTGATTACAATCAGTGTATTTTTAAGTTCAGGATCACTTTGTTTAAGCTTTTGAATGGTTGCTTCTAAAGCATCATTTAAGGCAATCGTGTCTTGTAAAGCACGTTTGGCATTGGTGTCATGCAGCGCATGATCTATACGCCCGCCCTCCACCATCAGGAAAAAACCTTTTTTATTTTGCGTCAGGATGTCTAAAGCAGACAGCGTCATTTGCTTGAGACTTGGCTCTGCCAAGTTTTTCTTGGTGCGATCCAAGTCGTAATTTAAATGGCTGTGATTAAATAAACCCAATAATTTTTCATTTTTCGCCAGTTGCACTTGGGAGAGTTGGTTTTCATCAAAAACCACGCGGTAGCCTGCCTTTTGCATCTCGGTAATTAGATTGCGCCCATCAGTACGTTCTCCACCTGCATCTTTAGGCAAAAATTGACGCTTACCTCCACCCAAAATTACATCGACTCCATCTTTGAGTTTGAGGTTATAGCGTTGATAATCATCGCCTTTTGAACTCGGCACCAACTGTGATGCAATGTCATTTTCAGCATCACGGTGGCATATATGCGCATAAGTCGATGCAGGCGTGGCATGCGTGATCCGCGTCGTGGTCACAACCCCTGTCCCCCAACCCTTTGCTTTGGCTAATTCGAGTAAAGTCTGTGTGTTTTGCTTATTTTTGTTTTGTGGGTTAGTCGCGCACTGGTTATTTCCTACTGAGTCAGGTTCAACCGCAATTGTCCCTGTCTGCATCGAGATCACCTCGTTTTTCATCTTCACACCGGTCATGTATGCGCCCATCGAAGGTGCGCTGTCCGTGACTTGTGCATCTTCAGAAAAGGTACGAACAAAAGCAGACTCAGGCAGCCGATCAATCGCCAACTGACCATCTTCACCAACAGCATAAATACGTGAAGCGGTAAGCGTGGTAATGCCCATACCATCACCCAAGAAAAAGACCACACGTTTCGGTTGTTGGACTTTTTCTTGTTGGAGCTGTTGCGCTGTATTGGCCTGTTGATTTCGCGTTATCGTCGTACTTTGACAAGCGGTAAGCAATAAAGCGCTGAAACTTATACATGCCACGCTGATTGTTTTTAATTGGAATTTTTCAAGAGAACCGAGCATGGCATCAACCCATCTAAAGATGGCTGAACCATACACCGCAGATATTTAATTAAGATTACAACAGCACACAAACTTTAAATTTTCTTGGTACTTAGATATTTTTATCACGTTTCACAATGATTTTTAGTTGGGTACTTTTACAAAATCGGGCACTATAAAAAAGCCTCGGATACGAACATCCGAGGCTTTTTAATTTTTAAACCTATGCTGAGGCAAGTTATTGCGCGGTATAACCGCCATCCATCACCACGGCTTGACCCGTTACACCACCCGCCTTATCACTGGCAAGGAAGATCGCATAATCCGCAATTTCCTCTACACTGAGTAAGCGTTTTTGTGGCACCATCGCCAAAATTACGTCTTCTAATGCACTTTGTTCGCTGACATTTCGAGTTTTAGCTAAGTCATGAATTTGACCACGTACCAACGGTGTATCGACATAGCCCGGACACAGCGCATTCACCGTAATACCATCACGCGCACACTCTAAAGCCGCAACTTTGGTCAAACCAATCACACCATGCTTAGCACTGTTATAGCCAGCCTTGCCAGCAAAGCCAATCAGACCATTAATCGAAGCCATATTAATCACACGACCAAACTGCTGCGCTTTCATGATAGGAAATGCGTACTTGATACCAATGAACGACCCCACCAACATGACATTAATCAACTTTTGATAGACTGCGGTTGGAAAGTCCTCAATCACTGCAACATGCTGAAAACCTGCATTATTGATGAGAATATCCAAACGACCATAGGTTTGCTGAGTCAGTTCAATCGCAGCTTTATACGCGTCTTCATCAGTCACATCGCAAGGCGCAGACAAAGCCTCAAAACCTTCATTTTGAAGAGCTGTAACCGTTTCAGCACACTTGTCTGCATTCATATCAGAAATGACAACTTTGGCACCTTCACTGGCAAATTTCTTTGCAATTTCATGTCCAATACCGCTGGCTGAACCAGTAATAAATGCAACTTTATCTTTTAACAGTTGACTCATCATGTACTCCGTTGTCTTCTTTTTTCATTCCAAAGTCTTAAACAATACCAAACCAAGTAAAGGCAGCAATGGCAACAAATACCGCGATGGTTTTAATAATGGTGATAGCAAAAATATCTTTATACGATTGTTTATGGGTTAAACCTGTGACTGCAAGTAAGGTAATCACAGCACCGTTATGCGGTAAGGTATCCATACCGCCTGATGCCATCGCAACAATACGGTGCATAACTTCGGGTGGAATTCCCATGGCTAGAATCGCAGCATTGTACTGATCGGCCATCGCACTTAGGGCGATACTCATCCCACCAGAAGCTGAACCTGTCACGCCTGCTAAAACTGTCGTGGTGACTGCACCATTGACCAGCGGATTGGTAAAGGTATTACCCAATGCATGACTAATGATCGCAAAGCCTGGTAAGGCCGCAATGATCGCACCAAAACCATATTCAGATGCAGTATTCATCACTGCAAGTAAAGACCCGCCAATACTGGCATTAACGCCATCTTTGAAGCCCGTATAGACACGGCGGAAGTCAAATGAAATGGCTGTGATAATGCCCACAATCAAAGCCAAGCCCACGGCCCAAATGGCAGAAGTTTTCGCAACATCGACCGTGTAGGCTGCAAGTCCAATCGCATTAAAGTCGAAACCGTTTGGATACCATTCTTTAATCGCGGTTGATAAATACTTATTGGTCACGGCAACTAAAATAAGCGGTACAAAAGCTAACCATTGACGCACGGTAGAACCATTTGATGTGGTATCTAAGTTTTGCTTCAGTTGTTGTTGCTCGGCTTCTGTCAGCTCAATACCTGTGGCATAGCCATCCCCATTTCGAGCGGCTACACGGCGACGCCATTCTAAATAGCTCAAACCTGTAGCAAGAACAAATACACCACCAATCAAACCAAGAAACGGTGCCGCATAAATGTCCGTACCAAAGAATGTGGTTGGAATAACGTTTTGAATTTGTGGGGTTCCTGGCAAGGCATCCATGGTAAAGGTAAATGCACCAAGGGCAATGGTTCCTGGAATCAAACGCTTTGGAATATTGGCTTGTCTAAAGAGTTGATTTGCAAATGGATAAACGGCAAATACCACCACAAAGAGACTGACACCGCTATAGGTTAAAATTGCACCCAACAGCACAACAGTTAACATCGCATTTTTAGAGCCAATCAGATTGACAATGGTTTTGGCAATAGATTCGGCAATTCCTGACATTTCAACCACTTTACCGAAGATGGCACCGAGTAAAAACACCAAGAAATAATCTTTAATGAACCCAACCATTTTGGGCATAAACACGCCTGAATAAAAAGGCAAAACGTTAGCAGGGTTAATCAGTAAAACCGCCAACAAGGCACAAATCGGTGCCATAAGAATTACAGAAAAACCTCTGTAGGCTGTATACATCAGTAGCCCAAGAGACAATAAAATTACACCCAAATCCCACATATTTTTTACTCCATCCTTAAAGAAAATATGTCTTGATGTGCTGTGATATTAATGGCGAATGATGTCAAATGTAGTTGAGTCACAGTACAATCAACCTGTACTGAAAGTACCCTATACGTATCCATAGACCGTCTATTTTCCATCATGACGAGATGTCTATGTGCACTCTGATCTGTGTACTATATTTATTCATCAGAGCATTAATATTTCAGCTTATGGGTCAGACTATAATGCATATAAACCCGCACATTGTTTGAAAATAATCATTGAGTAAGAAGAAAAATTGATTAATATCCATGCCCTAGTAAGACTGATCAAACTAATTGTATCAAGTTAAAGGTAAAATTTCGAAATCACACAAAATAATCAATTTTTATATTTTTCATTTAGTTAAAACATATTTTTACAGACTATCACGCTGTTCGGCTTATACTGCTTTGACCCATCGAATCAAAACCACATTTACTTTCATCACTTGATCTATTTTGACCTCTTGTTGTATTTTTCATGTAAACCATTGGAGAAAAGCACGTTCACTTTCATTCGACATCGTGTTGCATCATTGCTCAGGGAAGCTCATGACACTCAAACAATTAAAAGCCTTTTTAGTCCTTGCACGTACGCTTAATTATGCCAATGCAGCCAATGAACTGTGTCTGAGCCAATCCGCTCTCAGCTTAAGTATTAAAACGCTAGAAGAGGAACTCGGTGGAAAACTGTTTAAACGCAATACACGTCGGGTAGCAATCACCACCGAAGGTCAGTCCCTGATTCCCTATGCCAAAAAGCTTCTGGCTAACTGGGAAGATATGGAAAAAGATGTCAAACAGCGCTTTAAACTCAACCGTGGCACTTTAAATATTGCCTCAATGCCCTTTGCCACCCATGCGGTACTCCCCGCAGTCATGCATGATTTTTCACAATTACACCCCAACATCAGTTTTTCCATCCATGACATTACCAATGAAAAAATTATTGAAAAAGTTCAAGAAGGCATTTTTGAGATTGGCATTTGTTTTGAACCTAAACCGAATGATCAACTGATTTTCCAGCCCTTATTTAATGAAGACTTTTTGGCTCTGTTACCCAAACACCATGCCTTAGCCAAACAAAAAAGCGTGACATGGCTGGAACTCTGCTCTTACCCTTTTGTGACCTTACAAAACCCCTCGATTATTCGACATGTAATTGAGGAACAGTGTGCTGCGCATCAAGTGGTGTTGGATTTGAAAGTCGAATGCCACCAAATCAGTTCCCTATCTCACTTTGTTGCCTATGGCATGGGCGTCAGTGCGATTCCACGGCATTTTCAGAAATTCATTGATCTTGAAAAAAATGTGTTGATTGAAATTGACGACAACCAAACTCAACTGGCGGTGGGCATTATTTATAAAAAAGATTATGAACTGTCCAACATTTCAGCCCAATTTATTGAAACCACACTTTGGCATCATTTTTAAAGCCTCACTTTTATCCTTAAAGATGAATCTCTGTTCCTATTCCTTATGAATCAAATGCTTATAATTATTTAAATATTTAAGGCATTTTGTATTCTTCGCACCTAATTCTCTCTTTTTCCTTCTTTAATATTAATGATTAATGAGTTTTTTTTATTACACATTAGAAAGATTCAATTTCTAAAAAAAGCAGTGCAATGCTAAAAAAATAACAAGCAAGGAAGATCAGGAAATAAAGGATGAATAAAGTTGTCGCAAATGCAGCCGAAGCATTGGCCGATGTGGTTGCCAATAATCAAACTATTGCTGTTGGTGGTTTTGGCCTCTGTGGTATTCCAGAAGCATTAATTGATGCCTTAAAAGAAACAGGTGTCACAGGTTTAACCTGCATTTCAAATAATGCAGGTGTAGATGGCTTTGGTTTAGGCAAACTATTAGAAACCAAACAAATTAAAAAAATGATTGCGTCTTATGTCGGTGAAAACAAAGAGTTTGAGCGCCAATATCTGAATGGTGAACTTGAAGTCGAGCTCACACCACAAGGCACACTCGCAGAAAAACTACGTTCAGGCGGTGCAGGTATTCCTGCATTTTTCACCCAGACAGGTGTAGGCACTCTCATTGCCGAAGGCAAAGAAGTTCGTGACTTTGATGGTCGTCCACATATTTTAGAAATGTCTCTCACTGCGGACATTGCTTTAGTCAAAGCCTACAAAGCCGATAAAGCGGGTAACTTAGTGTTCCGTAAAACCGCGCGTAACTTTAACCCTGACTGTGCTATGGCAGGCAAATTCACCATTGCTGAAGTCGAACAAGTGGTTGAAATTGGTGAAATTGATCCAGATGACATCCATTTACCGGGGATCTACATCAACCGTGTGGTACTGAATGCCACCCCCAAAAAGCAGATCGAACAACTGACCATTAAAGCAGAGGAAGCTTAATCATGGCTTGGACACGTAATGAAATGGCACAGCGTGCTGCCCTTGAACTCGAAGATGGTTTTTATGTCAACTTAGGTATTGGCTTACCGACCTTAGTGGCCAATTATCTACCCGAAGGGATCAATGTTTGGTTGCAGTCAGAAAATGGCTTGCTCGGTATTGATGAATTTCCAACCCGTGATGCAGTCGATGCAGACTTGATTAATGCAGGAAAACAAACTGTCACCGCACGCAAAGGGGCTGCATTTTTCTCAAGCTCAGAATCCTTTGCCATGATTCGTGGTGGTCATGTCAATATTGCTATTTTAGGTGCAATGGAAGTCTCTGAAACGGGCGACTTGGCAAACTGGATGATTCCGGGTAAAAAAGTCAAAGGCATGGGCGGTGCAATGGACTTGGTCTCTGGTGTACAAAAAGTTGTGGTGCTCATGGAACACTGCGCCAAAGATGGCACGCCAAAAATTGTGCCTCAATGTACCCTACCACTCACGGGTAAAGCTGTCGTTAGCCGTATCATTACTGACTTAGGTGTGATGGATATCACTGCTGAAGGGGTGAAACTGGTTGAACTGGCACGCGATGTGAGCCTAGAACAAATCCAAAAGGCGACTGGTTTAACACTGATCATTAATGACTTTAAAGCCGCTTAAGTACAAAAACGACATCATTCAAAGCAGCTTCGGCTGCTTTGTTATTGGGATCAATCAAAAAAATCAGTTAGCAAAAGGCTTCTTTATAGCCTTTAAATCCAACATAAAACCATCATTACCTTGACCAAGTCTATCTCTCGATATTCTCGAATTTACCGAATGATGACTCCTGCGCACATTTTTTAACTCAAATACCTGATGAAAAACTAATCCGCTCGGCTACTATATTTGCATTCCACATCCAGAGGTTCCCATGTCACAACAAGATTATGAAAATGGTTTAAAAGTTCGCACAGAAGTCATGGGCGAATCTTTTGTTAAACGTGCTCAAGACAATACTGTACCTTTCACCCAACCTTTGCAGGACTGGATTAATGAACATGCTTGGGGCTCAACATGGCAACGTGAAGGTGTTTTACCACGTAAATATCGCTCGTTAATTACCATTGCATTTTTGACGGCACAAAAGAGTCCAACAGAACTCAAAGGCCATGTTCGTGGTGCGCTAAATAACGGTGCAACGGTTGAAGAAATTCAAGAAGTCCTTCTGCACAGTTTGCCTTATTGCGGCGCACCTGCAACTCAAGAGGCGTTCCGCGCTGCACTGGAAGTGATTCAGGAATATCAAAGCAATTCATAAATAGACTAAGTGCCCATACAAAAGCGTTATATTGCAGTCGTATGGCGCAATTCATCTGGTTTGGCTATGCCGTATTTTTTGCCTAGCCAAACCATTTTCATTAAAAGGCTTTAGTCACACTCATGCCAACGCTAAAGTTTCGACCATCGGCCGGTTCAAAGAAACGACTATTGCTGTCATTCACAATCACTGAACCAACATAGTTACGGTCAAACAGGTTATCGACTCGAGCATAGCTGTTTACTTTCCAGTCACGGTTTACCCATAAGTAGCCGACATTTGCAGCCACAACGGTATAACTTGGTGCCGTATCTGAGTTGAGATCATCGACATAAATTTTATCCATATAACGTGCTTCTAAGCCTGCTTGAAAGCCTTGCTCAGGTTGCCATGCAATACGGGTAAACACTTGGTTTTTGGCAATTCCGGGAATATATGTCCCTTTTTCAATCAAAGGTTTGGTGCTAGTTGCTGCAATATCGGCATCAAAAGTGGCATCTAAATAACTATAGCTTGCACTAAGTTTTAAATCCTGCCAAAGCTGATGTTGCCAAGCCAGCTCAGCGCCTTGTCGTAAGGTTTGTTCTGCATTACGAAATGTATTGCGTCCCGCATTGGCATCATCAGGCACAATGTCATTTTTAGTGACAGTATTGAAAACAGCCAATGTAAACAGACCAAATGCATTTTGAGACTTTAACCCAAGCTCATAGGTATCACTACTTGCAGGTTTTAAATCGAAATTAATTCCCGATGTGGCCAATGTAGGATAAGCCATTTCGGTAAAGCTTGGGGTTTCAAAGCCTTTGCCATAACTGGCATAAGCATAGAGTTCAGGTAAAATTTCCCAGCCTAAAGCCACAGATGGCAATAGTTTTTGATAATCCGTTGAACCACTGTCATCACCATTGCCAGCTACAATGTAATGGTCTTCCGACTCATAATGTACATTGCTATAGCGTAAGCCTGTATCAAGATGCCATGTGGGTAAGAACTGCCATGAGGCCTGCACATACGGATCTAAATTCCATAAGGTATTATTTTCATTACGGCGTAAATCACCTTTCACGCCAAATTTCCCTTGATTATTATAATTGTTATAGCCTTTACGGTCTTCCGTCATTCGGTCTAAAGCCACACCGGCAACCAAAGTTGTATTCGGTAAAAGTGCTTTCCCAGTCCAACGGAAATCTGCGCCATAATAATCTCGGTCAAAATCAATCACACCACCTGCATGGCGAGCATTGGCTTGTGGCCCCTTTGGAATCGACTGATATTGTACGACTTGTCGGTTGCCCAAATAGAACATGCTATATAGCTCTTGCTGGTCATTTAATGGCTTCGTCCAGGTCAGTCCTGTTTGGGTTTGTTCAATTTCTTTACGGACATTATAAGTATTTGTACGGTCATTCACTTGTTTCGGATTGGTTTTCCACTGCTCACGACTGAGGCCTTGTGGGTCGTCAGCATCAATATCGACACGATTCATCACCCAGTTGATTTTACTGCCATCCTCTAAGTTCCATGTCAGTTTGGCATTATTCAGTACTTTTTGTGCTGCACTATGGTCTCGAAAACCATCGGTATCAAAATAAGAAGAACTAATCACATAAGCGGGCTGATTGGCCTGTTCGGAACCCCCTTGTAATTGGATATTGGCTTGTTGCTTATGGTGGCTGCCTGCATTGAGTCCCACTTGAATTGAGTCTTTCCCTTGTCCTTCTTTGCTCTCAGCTAAGATGGTTCCCCCTGATGAGTTGCCATATAAAGATGAAAATGGCCCTGTCAGTACTTCGATGTGATCTAAACTATTGAGGTCAATATTAGAACTTTGCCCTTGGCCATCAGGCATGGTCGCAGGAATACCATCGACATACATTCGAATGCCACGCACGCCAAAAGTCGAACGAGCGCCAAAGCCACGCATCGAAATCTGTAAGTCTTGCGCATAGTTTTCACGGTTATTGATTTGTAAGCCTGCAACCCCTTGTAAAACTTCGGATAGATTCACATTGGTATTGTTTTGTACTGTAACCGCTTGGACTTTTTGAATAGATGCAGAAGTCGATAACAACTCGCTATCGGTATGTACCGCTTGGACAGTGATAATAGGAAGTTGATATTCTGTCGTTTCTGCATAGGCATGCATCGTTTGTAAAATAACTGCAGTCAATAAGGCTTGTTTAAAAGGCGCAGGCATCAAATAAGTTAATCGCACAATATTTCCTTGCTTGTTATTACCATAAAAACGGGAAGCCTATCATCTCGACAGGCTTCCCATACAATAAAACGTTTTAATCGGCTAAGCTATACGCAACCACATAATCGCCATGATCAGGCGACTGACGTGCTCCACCTGCGGAAATGACCACATATTGCTTGCCTGTTTTTGGAGAAATGTAGCTCATCGGGGTACCTTGGCTACCCACGGGTAAACGCGCTTTCCATAACTCTTCACCATTCGATGAATTGAAAGCACGTAAGTAGAAGTCTTGTGTTGCAGCAAAGAACACTAAACCACCTTGCGTCGCCATTGGGCCACCAATCGTTGGCATACCAATCGGCGCTTTTAAGCCCATTTTAATGCCCATTGGACCAGTATCTTCAACCGTACCCAAAGGCACCTGCCAAGCCACTTGACGGGTTTTCATATCAATCGCCGTCATGGTTCCGAAAGGTGGTTTTTGGCATGGAATGCCCAGTACTGACATAAAGCGGTTTTTATTCACTTTATACGGTGTACCTTTCATTGGCACTGCGCCCATACCAGTGTTGACCTTCTCTCCGCCACTGGCTTCAAGTTTTAAGTCTTCAGGCGTTTGTTTAATCAGCTGAATCCACAGACCTAGGCGCATGTCGTTGACAAACATATAACGGTGCGTTGGGTCAAATGCGATACTGCCCCAGTTCATCCCACCCAGCGAACCCGGAAAACTTAAAGATACATCTGAACCTGGTGCTGTAAAGAGACCGTCATAGCGCATTGATTTAAAGTTAATACGACACATCAACTGGTCAAATGGCGTTGCGCCCCACATGTCCGATTCAGTCAAAGTTTGATTGCCAATCTGTGGCATTTCAACTGAACGCGGCTGAGTTGCACTATATTGCTCATCAGGGATATCTGCAGCTTTTACAGGTTGCTCAACCACTTTGGTTAAAGGCTTGCCTGTCACACGGTCAAGTACAAAGAACTGACCTGACTTGGTGCCAATGACAACAGCAGGTTTGGTTTGCCCATTTTGCATTGGAAAGTCGACCAAGCTTGGCTGCATGGGTAAATCAAAGTCCCAAAGGTCATTGTGAACAGTTTGATAAACCCACTTCTCTTGGCCTGTGGTTGCATCTAAAGCCAAAACGGAAGAATTGTACTTATGATCTACAGGTTGACGGTTTCCGCCCCAAACATCGACCGATGAACTCCCCATCGGTAAGAACACCGTGTTCATTTGCGGGTCGTAGGACATTGCCGCCCAAGAGTTAGCCGAACTACGTTTATAGATTTCACCCGGTTTCAGAACATAGTTTGGATTTGGGTTACGTGGATCAAAAGCCCAACGCAGTTGCCCAGTAATCACATCATAAGCACGAATCACACCACCCGGCATATCCGCTGCAAAGTTATCAGCAATACGACTCCCGACAATGATGCTGGTGCCTGCAATAGTTGGCGCCGAGGTCACTTCAAAACGAGGCGCTTGCGTGCCCGCACCTAGACCTTCCAGTAAGTTCACCGTTCCATCGACACCAAAGTCTTTGCAGCGTTCGCCTGTATCGGCATTGACTGCAATTAAACGACCATCAGGTGTATTGGTATAAACACGACGTGGACATGCGGTATTATTTGCCACCGCTGTCACCGCACTTGCACCTGCTAAAGTCGGTTGTACCAAGGCTTGAGTCGAGTCAAAGTAACCCACACCCCGGCAACGCTCCCAAGCATCCGCTTTAGAGTTCACTTCAGCCTTCCAGATTTGTTTACCTGTGTCTGCATCTAAAGCAATAATGTTGTTATGCGGTGTACATAAAAAGACTTTATCACCGACCTGCAAAGGCGTGAGCTGGTCTTCTGCGCCATTACCCGTACCTGTAGTCATATCGCCTGTTTGAAAGCGCCATGCTTCTTTTAACTTAGACACATTATTACGGTTAATCTGATCCAGTGCGGCAAAACGACTTCCACCAGCATCATTACCATAGTGCGACCAATTCACTTGTTGGGTTTGAGCCGTTACAGGCACTAGAGGGAGCTCTTCACCACTGGCTTTTACCGTTGGATGTGGAATAAACATGCCATATAAACCACCCAGCATACCTAACACCGTCAAACCACCTAAGGCATAAGCAGGTGCTGAAGGCGCAATTTGAAATTGGTACTTACGAATAGCAGGTAAAGTAAAACACAGTGCGGCAAATAAACCCGCAGGAAACATTAACCGTGAATGGAGTGCCCAAAAATCCCAACCTGCATCAAACAGTGCCCAGACCACGGTTCCAAGAAAAACCAAGGCAAAGATCCAAACACCCAAAGCTTTTTTTCTAAAAATAAAGATTGCGGAAATGGTGGTTAATACGCCTGCAATCAGGAAGTACCATGAACCCCCTAGACTAATCAGTTTTCCACCACCGATTAAATAAAATAAGCCAGTCAGCAATAAAGCCAAGCCTAATATAAAGCACCATATTTTAAATATGGGTTGAGATTGCGCTTCGGACATACGTTTTACTCCAAATGCTGTGTTTTAAATGACCACTCCTACTTTGTTCTGAGCATCATTCACACCACATCCAAACTTTTGAGCATCCACAATTAGTTTGCTTCAGCAACGAAAAAAAGAGCATTTAAATTCAGCAATCACATCACTGATATTTTAAACACTCTTCCACTTCAAATACGATTAAAAATTCACCTTAACGCTAAGACCCGCCACCCATGCGTCATCCACTTCTTTCACCCCAGAAGGTTGATAGATATATTGCAAGTTGGGTCTGAGCATCACCGCAGGAGACCATTGGTAGGTATAGTTCAACTCAACATTGAGTTCGTCATGTTGAATTGGGACATAATCGCTGGCGAGCGCGTCATAACTGTAATAACCACGGCCTTCGTTGGTGGCGATTTGTTTATCCGTCACACGGCTATTCACCACATAGTTGGCCAAACCAAAGCCAATCGAGTCATTAGGGCGACTGTCAAAAGGACCTTTATACCAAAGTGCCAACTGCTGCGTACTTTCTACGGCGGTGGTATCTCGGTCATTGATGACCCCATTGAAACTGATATATAAACCACGTTTAGGGTCAGCCCCATGTTGGGTTAGTTGTTGTTGAGCATTTAACCAGAAACTATATTTGCCATCGTGGATTTCTCCTGATGTCCCCACATCTTTAGCTTCTGCTGTGGAATACAGTGCGCCGAGTTTATATTCGCCCGGTAAACCATTAAATGTGGCAAGTTTTGGTTTCCATGCCAGTTCAACTGGAATGGTGGCCCCTTCGACATTGTCCATATCGAGGTTAAAACCATCACTGTCCGAATCTGTTTTGACATTGTCAGGATTAACTTCATAGACCCCAACACCAAGTGACCAGTCTGGTGCAAATTGGTATTTCACATTGGTACCCCATAAGCTGACAGGCCAGTTATACCAAATCGAACCGATAGATTTGCCTAACTGTCCACCACACAAAAGTAAGTTCTGAAACTCACATTGCGAGCTGTTAAAATCATCGGACATGCCCATACGACCAATCTTAAATTGGACATGGTTATCATCAAATCCTGTTTTAATCCATGCTTGGGTGAGGCGCCAGATCTTGCCACGTCCATAAATTTCTTGAGTATTCCCCAAGGTGCTGGCACGTGGATCTTTAATTCGCGCTAAAGTTAATGAATTACCATCACGTTTGGTAATCATTAAGCCTGCTGTGGTATTTTCCCAACCTGCAATTTTGTTTAAATCAAAATTGGCACCTAAAGTCAGTTGTCCCGCATTTTCCAAAGTGTTGTCATCGTTATAACCACCAGCCAAATTGGTCGCTGCTTGGCTCATAATCGAAGCTGTAAATTTATAACCTTGATCTTCCAGTTGCTTCCGTTCACCGTTCCAATCGCCGAATAACCATTGACGGTCTGCCGAGTAAAATTCATTGGCTGACGCCAATTGGCAAGTTAAAAGCGCCAAAGATAATGTGCCTAGTTTTAAGAGTTGTTGCATAACCAAACATCCTTTTTTGTGAGGAAAGCTCAACCGAACTTTCCATGCGGTTTTTATTATTTAATGCGAACAGCTGGACTCAATTCAGAGGTCGCCCCTAAGTGATCTGTGACATTGGCGGTGACATTCGCCACACCACTTGCCACTTTCCATGTTGCTTGACCCTGACCTTGTGCATCGGTTGTCACCACTTGAGTACCTAAATACTGCTCTGCTTCTTGACTCTTCGCTTGACGATTGGCAAAGAATTCAACCTGATAGCGTTGATTTGGTTGTGCTTGTACTTCAGCCGTGACTTGACCTTTGCTATAGCTTAAACGTGGCGCTTGGATATTTTGGTTGGGTATCGCATTACAACCCTGTTCATTTGGCTGGGTACAGGTTTTTTGCAGTTTCGCTGCTTCAATGACCACACCACCCCCACGAGAACCGACGAAGCCAGCATGTTCTAGCGCAGGCACAGCAAACACAATGGCACCTAAACGTTGATTGGGTACACACGAACCACCCGCTTCACAGCGCTTAATATCTTTGCCATTGTCCCAAATTAAGTTTTTGGTCAAGGTTGTGCGGGCATTGGCATCTTTTTCTGAACGAATGGCTATCCCTAAACGGTTAGCATGAACTTTATTGCTGTCAAAAATGTTGCCATCACCCGTGAGGTTAAAGCCAATTGAGTTGTTGGTCAGTTCGTTATAAGCGATGTAATTGCGCTTACCCCAGTTGATTTGCAAACCATCAGAGTAATTTTCAAATTTGTTACCGACCACCGCATTATCATTGCCCCACAGGATTTCAATTCCTTGTGACGGTTCTGGATTGGCTTTGGTTGAAGTAAATAGGTTATTAGCGACAAGGTTAAATGCCGCGCCACGAGTGAGTTCAAGACCATCGCCATTATCTACAAATAAGTTATTTAAAACTTTGTTGTTATTGGTGGTGGTCGAGGTTGGATTGCCCTTACCATCATCACCCGTCAACATCACGCCTGAACCACCGTAGTTATTACTGATACGGTTATGTTGAATCAAGTTATTGCTTGAACGGTTCACCAAAACGCCAATACAGAAACGGTGAATATCGAGACCTTTTAAGGTCACACCATTAACATCTTGCAGAACCAGACCCGGTAAAGTCATGGTACGGACATTGGTGCCATACTGTTCAGGGTTTGCCCCTGGGCAGGCTTTAGCGCCCTCACCTTTAATATAGTTTGAACCATCAATCACAATAAACTCGCCTGTTTTGTCCCATTGCATCCCGATGATCTTCACTGAAGACTTAATTGGCGGTAAAGGCTGATTTAGTTTAATGGTATAAGGTGCTTTGCCCACAGCTTGGATGTGAATTTCATTTTCTTGCGCCGTATTGGCATTCGATTGTTCAATTGCCCAACGCAGTGAACCTTTTGCACTATCATCCTGATAACGATCCACAATATAAGTTTCTGCACTGGCCAAACCTGATGCCGCTAAACTCAAAACCAATGTGGTCAAACGTAAAGTTGATGGTTTCATATTTTAAATCCTTTTCTATCCTTGAACATGAATAACGCAGTGCATTAAGGGGTTGGTTGTACAGTTTTCAGCAACTGTTTGAGTTGAGTCACATCAATTTGACCTGGTGCAGAAGCTTCACCAATCATGCCGAAACTTAGGCTGCCACCCATGTTGGCAGTCGCCACACGTGAAATGGTGCCCAACTGTCCCATCGACATGGTCAGTAGTGGTTTTTGAGTTTTTTGACTGACCGCCAAGGTGGCATTCATGAGGGTAAAGACATCTTGTTTTGACTTTGGCATTACCGCAATTTTCAAAATGTCGGCACCCATCTGATCTTGTTTTAGCAGACGGTTTTCAATGTCTTGTTGCTCAGGTGTTTTTGCAAAATCATGATTCGACATGATCACCAACACCTTCTTGTCATGCGCCAATTTGGTTAATTTCGCCACACTGCCTGCATCACGGAACATTTCAATATCCAGCAATTGCATAAATGGCTTTTTCAGGTATTCACGATAAATTTTTTCATAGTTTTGGTCAGACACCGTCATTTTTCCGCCTTCGTTATGGGTACGAATAGTGGCGATTAACGGTTTGTCTTTTAAAATTTGATTCAACTGCTGACCCAATGCCATCACTTTTTTAGTGTCGGCAGAAAATTCCAATAAGTCGATACGAAACTCAGCCACATCTGCGTTTGGATTACTGGCAATCACTTTTGCTTGGGCAATCGCTTGTTCAGCCGTTTTTGCGGTAATCGGCACAATGGTTTTGACAGGTAAGTCACCAATATTGAGGTTTTTCACCACATAGTGTTGTACGCTTGATTGAGCTACTTCCGCTGCAAATGCTGGCATTGCTGCTAAAACAGCACTGCTTAAGCAAAGTTGCATCGCAATTTTTTTGATTTTCATCATTACATTTCCTTGTATTTACAAACTATTGCCTGACTTCTGTCATCAATGGCAAATATACGTGGGATGAACGAAATGGGTTATGCCATCACCACGCATAAACTTTTATCTTTAGAATTAGTTCAAGATGTCTCGCACTAAATCTTGGAAAATTTAGATATCCAAAAAGACCGTTTCGTCTTCTCCTTGAATACGAATGTCAAAGCGATACACCACTTCACCATCACGCTGTTCACGTTTTGCAATGAGGGTTTGACGACGAGGTGCCCACTCAATGCCTTTCAGCACAGGATCTTGTGCATTGGCTTCCACTTCATCTTCAAAATAGACACGGGTGTTCAAACCGATGTTGATACCACGTGCAAAAATAATCAGTGCAATATGCGGGGCTTGAGTTGCGCCTTTACGTCCCGGAACAGCACCCGGTTTAATGGTATTGAAACTCCAAAAACCAGTTTCAAAGTCTGCCCCTGTACGTCCCCAGCCGAGGAAGTTCGGATCGACTGCTTTGCCTTGAATATCCGCTGCACTTGGATACACGCCGTTGGCATCTGCCTGCCAAATTTCAATCAATACATCGCGTAACGGCAAACCTAGACCGTCGAATACTTGACCCTCTAAGCGAATACGTTCGCCTAAGGTTTTTTCTTGAACCAACTGATTGTTAAAGTTGTTTTCAAAGACTTCAATGTTGGCTTGTTGGGGCAACAAACCAATGTGTACGTATGGCCCACCTGTTTGAGATGGCGTTTCATGCAATTCTTGAAAGTTCCAATGGTTCATGTTGCTCTCCCTGAATTAAGTCAAATCATTTTCGAAATATGTCGCACGACGACCACGTAAAGTGATGTCAAAGCGGTAACAACGGCTGTCTGCTTCAATGAAGTTGCTCTTATCCTCAAGAGCAATCAGCGCGCGACGTTGTTCTTCCGAAGGAATGGTTTTAATAATCGGACACGAATCAATCAGCGTATCGCCTTCAAAATAGAACTGAGAAATAAGACGCTGCGCCCAACCATCGGCAAGCAAAGAGAAATGGATATGAGCAGGACGCCATTCATTAATACGGTTACGCCAAGGATAAGGACCCGGTTTAATGGTACGGAACACAAAATAGCCATTGGCATCCGTCATCATGCGGCCACAGCCTCCAAAGTTCGGGTCCATTGCACCAATAAACTGATCATTTGGATGACGATAACGACCAGAAGCGTTGGCTTGCCACACTTCAAGCAAGGCATTTTTAACTGGACGCCCAAACTGATCACGGACATAACCATGCACAATAATGCGCTCACCAATCGGCAAACCTTCTTTGGCATAGTTCAAAATCAAATCGTTATCTTTAGGCCCAAACTGCTCCGCACTAAACTGTGGTGAAGTCACTTCAGTTAATGTTTCTGCAATCGAAATCAACGCATTTTTGGGCGAGCGTAATACACTGGTTTTATAGCCGGGTGCGTATGCTGGCGGGTGATCTTCGGTATTGCGTTGTGCATAAGCACCTAAAATAAGTTGCGACATGTGACGTCCCTCTTAATCTTGTTCCATTACTCTTGATTCATTTGTTCTTGGCTAAGCTGCTGTTCGCTCAGCTTTTGCGGGGCAATGCCCAAATCTGCAAAAACTTCTTCTGCCATGTGCATGGCTGCATTGGCTGCGGGCAAACCGGCATACAGTGAACAGTGCAAAATCAACTCTTTTAAGTCGTCCTTGGTCACACCATTGTTAAAACAAGCACGTAAATGCATACGTAGTTCGTCTTCACGGCCCAGTGCCAATAACACCGCAATGGTGACTAAGCTACGGGTATGGCGTGGCATGCCCGGTCTAGACCAGACTTCGCCCCACGCAAAACGACTGATAAAGTTTTGAAAGTCAGCATTGAAATCATTCAAGTTCTCAAGTGAACGACCGACATGCTTTTCACCCAGCACTTCAGTGCGTACAGTGATTCCTTGTTCATAACGTTGTTCATCATTCATGGGAGAAACCTCAATTAGGTCGCATCGGTATGTGCGACCAGTGATTTAACAAAAATAGCGACTGCTGCTGCTGTTGCTGGAATTAACAGCAGACTTAAAATGGCAGTAAACGACCAGTCATTGCCCAGTAGAACTGCGCCGATCCATGCACCAAATACCGCACCGAAGCGCCCAATCCCAGACATCCACGCCACACCTGTTGCACGGCATTGGGTTGGATAAAAACGCGCACTCAGTGCTGGCATAGCCGACTGCGCACCATTAATTGCAACACCTGCGCAAAGTACTAAAATGGCAAGTAAGGTTGGATTTGCTAAGCTCTGACCTACGGCAAAGGCAAAGATTCCAGCGACAAAGTAGAAGCCTGCAATAATGCGGTTCGGGTTGAAACGGTCCATTGCCCAGCCAATAAATAAAGCACTGAGGACACCACCAAACTGGAATAAACCACCAATAAATGCAGCACGTTCCATCGTTGCGCCAGTTTCACGCATTAAGGTTGGTAACCAACTGGTGAGCAGATAAATCATCACCAAACCCATAAAATAGGTCAGCCACAATAAAACCGTGCCTTTGACATATTTCTGAGAGAACAGCATGCCAAACACACCTTTCTTCTCTCCACCTTCCGTTTTTTCTTCAGGTACATGAAACTCAGTAACACCCTGTACTTGCGTCGGTGCAATACGCGTTAGAATTTTGCGGACTTTTTCGCTGTCACGGCCTTTCACAATCAAGAAACGATAGGATTCTGGCAGGAAGAAAATCACCAAGATCATCAAGATCAGTGGCGACCAACCGCCCAGTAAAAATAAGCTGTGCCAACCAAAGGTTGGGATCAACCAACTGCTAATAAAACCACCTGTTGCCATACCCAAGTTGTAACCACAGAACATACAGGTCACGAGTAGCGAGCGAGAGCGTTGTGGGCAATATTCAGAAAATAGTGTGGTTGCATTCGGCATCGCAGCACCCAAACCAATACCGGTTAAAAAGCGAAGGACCACCAAGGTATTTAAGTCAGCTGCATATGCCGATGCCAAAGTAAAGCCACCAAATATCAGCATCGAAACACTTAAAACAATCTTTCGCCCAAAGCGGTCAGCGGTTGGACCAGACACCAAAGCACCAATAATCATACCGCCTAAAGCCGCACTCATGACTGGACCCAGTTGCGAGCGGTCTATCCCCCAGTCTTGTGCCAAGGCTGGAGCAATAAAACCCATTGCCGCAGTATCAATACCATCAACAAAAACAATGAGAAAACATACAATTGCGATCAACCACTGATATTTGCTAATCGGTGCATCATTAATCAGTGCTTGTGCGTCTATACTCGTTTTTTGAGTAGCGTATTCCTGAGACGCCATACCTGCCTCCTTGGGCTGAAAGTCCTTTTAAAAATCCTTAAACTATTGAATCGATCCAATGAACTGACGGAGCGTTTGGTTAAACAGCTCAGGTTGCTCAATATTGGAAAGATGCGATGCATCAATCACCGCGAGTTCACTCTTTTGAATCTGTTGTTGCATAAAGACGCCATCTGCTACTGTGGTAACTGGGTCAAGTGCGCCTGCAATCACTAAAGTTGGAATCTGAATCTGTTGAATTTGAGTAGATAGATCTGCTTGCGCGAGCGCTCGGCAAGATTCTGCATAACCCAATGCTGGCGTAGTCGCTAAAGACTGAATGGTACGCTGAGCCAAAGCATCGTGTTGATAATCAAACTGCTCGCTGAACCAGCGTGTATGCGTAGTCGCAACCAAATCTGCTAAGCCATTGGCTATCACAGCATCTGCACGAGCATTCCAACCTTCTTCAGTCCAAATTTTGGCTGCTGAGTTCGCCACAGTGATACTATGAAAACGATCTGCATGGTGAATACCGAGCCACAAAGCCGTCATACCGCCCATTGAAATCCCGCAAAAATGCGCTTTTTCAATGTTTAAACCATCAAGAATATCAATCACATCTTCTGCAAGGTTTTGTACAGTAGTCTGCTCAATCACATCACTTTGCCCATGACCACGCGTGTCATAAGTCACCACTTTGAACTGCTGTTCGAAGGCAGCAACTTGTGGCTGCCACATGCCTTTATCGGTACCCAATGAGTTTGAAAATACGATCACAGGTGCATGATCTTGCCCACTGATTGCCACTGATAAAGTCTTGCCTTGACGATTGGTCATCGTGATATTCACTTTGCCTCTCCTTTTGCTTCTTGCAACACCGCATCAATCTGGTCTTGAATATTGCCGAGATATGACGCGGGTTTAAAAATTTCTGAAATCTGTGCTGCACTAAAATAGGCTTTGACTTGATCGAGTTCAGTAATGACCTCCTTTAAGTGAACACCTTTTGCAACAGCTGTTTTACATGCGTCCTCTACCAGATGATGAGCTTGTAAACGTCCGATGTGTGGTGCCAAAGCCATCATCACCGCTTCCGCCATAATTAAGCCTTGCGTACATTCCAAATTGCGTTGCATATTTTCAACATTGACTTGCATCCCCTGTAACACATCCAAAGTCCGCTCTAAAGCACCAGCACAGAGTTGGAAAATTTCAGGCAATGCCAGCCATTCCGCATGCCATCCACCTAAACTACGCTCATGTTCCTGCACCATGCTTTGGTACAAACTCGACATCAGCACAGGCACACGATTGGCTGCTGCCAATACGGATGCCGCAGCAACAGGATTACGCTTATGTGGCATGGTTGATGAGCCACCACGCCCTTTCGCTGCTGGCTCAAATACTTCTGCAATTTCAGTTTGCATCATCAAAGACCAGTCACGTGCCATTTTGCCCAGACTACCTGTCGCTATTGCGAGAACACTCGCCACTTCGACAATACGGTCGCGCTCACCATGCCAAGTACAGCTTGGAACAGAAAGTTGTAACTGTGCTGCAAATGCTTGCACAACTGCTGTGCCTTGATTTTGCAAAGATGCCAATGAACCCACTGCACCGCCTAATTGCGCAGTGAACACACGTGATTTCATGGCTTCAATACGGGTCAAATCACGATGAAAAGCCGAAGCCCAACGTGCGAATTTATGACCCAACGTAATGGGTAGACCCTGCTGCAACCACGTGCGTCCAATCATCACTTGTGAACGATATTGTTCAGCTTGGGTCAATGCAGTGCGGTAACATTGTTGAATTAAAGATTCCACCTGTTGTAGCGCAGCACGACATTGCAAAAGACAAGCAGTATCTAAAATGTCTTGACTGGTTGCGCCCCAATGCACATAACGTGCAGCATCTTCATCGCTTTGTTTCACAATCGCGGTTAATTGCTTCACAAAAGGAATCGCGATATTGCCTGCCAAGCCTGTTGCAACAGCCAAAGCATTAAAATCAATCTGATCGAGTGCAGTTGCTGCAATGTTTGAAATTGCTGTTGCTGCAGATTCTGGAATAACACCAACCTGAGCCTGCGCTTGTGCCAAGGCAACTTCAGCCTCAATCATGTATGACACCAACGCGCGATCACTGAAAATTTCAGTCACCTCGTTTTGGTAAAATAAGCTGGCATATAACTGGCTCATGATCGCTATCCTTAAATATGCTTTAAACGCGCTGAATAATCATTGCAATGCCTTGACCGACACCAATACACATCGAACATAGGGCATAGGTTCCACCGGTTTGTTCTAACTGGTTCAAAGCCGTGGTGACTAAACGCGCACCCGATGCACCGAGTGGATGACCGATCGCAATCGCACCACCATTTGGATTCACTTGAGTGGTGTCATCTGCTAAACCAAGATCACGCGTGACCGCTAGTGCTTGTGCTGCAAAGGCTTCATTCAGTTCAATTACATCCATCTGTTCTAATGTCAGATTGGCTTGTTTGAGGAGCTTCTTGATGGCAGGCGCAGGTGCAAAGCCCATGATACGTGGTTCTACACCCACTGCTGTTGAAGCAATGATTTTGGCACGTGGTTTAAGTTGGTACTGCTCAACCGCTTGTTCCGAAGCGATCAGTACAGCAGCCGCACCGTCATTGATGCCTGATGCATTCCCCGCAGTGACGGTGCCTTCTGCTGTCACGACTGGCTTGAGTTTTGCCAAAGCTGCTAAGGTGGTCGAGGCACGTGGATGTTCATCCGTGTCGACCACAATTGGATCACCCTTACGCTGTGCAATATTCACAGGGATGATCTCATGTTTAAAAAAGCCTTGAGCTTGCGCGGTTGCGGTGCGCTGTTGACTCGTCAAGGCAAACTGGTCTTGATCTGCGCGATCAATATTAAATTGTTGTGCCACGTTCTCCGCAGTTTGTGGCATGGTGTCTACACCATACATCGCTTTCAGCTTAGGATTGATAAAACGCCAGCCCATAGTAGTGTCTTCAATCTTTTGGCTACGACCATACGCGGTTTCTGATTTGCCCATGACAAAGGGTGCGCGTGACATACTTTCCACACCACCCGCAATGATCAGGTTGGCTTCACCCGCTTTAATCGCACGGGCTGCCATCGCAATGGCATCGAGTGATGAGCCACATAAGCGATTCACAGTCGTGGCAGGAACTTCAACAGGTAAGCCAGCAAGTAATGCCGACATACGACCCACATTACGGTTGTCTTCACCCGCTTGGTTGGCACAGCCGTAGATCACGTCATCGACTTGAGTCCAATCTACTGTTGGATTGCGTTGCATCAAGGCTTGAATTGGCACTGCACCCAAGTCATCGGCACGCACTGGAGCGAGTCCACCTGCATAACGGCCGAATGGGGTACGAATAGCGTCAATAATGTAAGCGTTTTTCATATTTCATTTTCCCTTTATCTAAAATCCCTCCCAACCTCCCTTTATTAAAGGGAGGAGTTCCCCTATTTTTTAAATAGGGGGAACTTCCCAAAATTAGAAAGATGGAAGTCCCCCTTTATCAAAGGGGGATTTAGGGGGATTCAAATCATTAATTCTGTTGAGTCGCATCCACTAAAGTTGCACCCGTCATGGCCTGCAATTCTGCAAAGCTTAAACCGTCGACTTTCTCAATCACTTTTAAACCCTCTGCGGTGACATCAATCACACACAGGTCGGTGTAAATACGGTCTACACACTTCAAACCTGTCGCTGGATAGCTCAGTTCAGCCACGACCTTCGGTTCACCTTGTTTGGTCACATGGTCGGTGGTGATAAAGACTTTCTTGGCACCGACAGCTAAGTCCATTGCACCGCCAACCGCAGGAATCGCATCAGGTGCACCGGTATGCCAATTGGCCAAGTCACCATTGGCTGCCACTTGAAAGGCACCGAGGACTGCAATATCTAAGTGACCACCACGCATCATGGCAAAAGAATCCCCATGATGGAAAAAGGCACCGCCTTGCAGCATGGTCACATATTCTTTACCCGCGTTGATCAGTTCAGGGTCTTCTTCACCTTTTTCAGGTGGCGGGCCAAAAGCCAACAGTCCATTTTCAGAATGTAAGAACACGTCTTTGTCTGACGGTAGATAACTGGCAATCTTGGTCGGTAAGCCAATCCCAAGATTCACATAAGCCCCATCGGGAATGTCTTGTGCCACACGTTCTGCAATTTGGTTACGGCTGAGTTTTTGATAGCTCATGATGTTCTCCCGATTACACAGCAACAGGTTCTGGTTGAACCTGCACCACGTGTTGAACAAAAATACCTGCGGTGATGATGTGTTCAGGGTCTAAAGCCCCTAAGTCCACCACTTCAGAGACTTGTGCAATGGTCACACTGGCAGCCATTGCCATAATCGGGCCGAAGTTACGTGCCGATTTGCGGTAAACCAAATTGCCCCAACGGTCGCCTTGTTGGGCTTTAATCAGAGCAAAATCGGCTTTGATTGGATATTCCAGTACATAATCTTTACCGTCGATGTGACGGGTTTCTTTGCCTTCGGCCAATAAGGTACCGTAACCAGTTGGGGTAAACACTGCACCAAGTCCCATGCCTGCGGCTTGGATACGACAGGCCAAGTTACCTTGAGGCACCAGTTCCAATTCGATTTTGCCTGCACGATAGAGTTCATCAAAGACCCAAGAGTCGGACTGACGCGGGAACGAACAAATGACTTTTTTCACAGCACCCGCTTTCAGCAGCTTGGCTAACCCATAGTCGCCATTGCCAGCATTGTTACTGACGATGGTGAGGTCTTTAATGCCGAGTTGAATCAAGCCATCAATCAGTTCAGCAGGTTGTCCTGCTGTGCCAAAACCACCAATCATGATGGTTGAGCCGTCGGTGATTTGGGAGAGCACTTCCGCGAGGGATGCCGCACTTTTATCTATCATTAGATAACTCCATTGTGCATCATGCAAATTTGAAAAGGCGCGGAAAACTAACCTATACTCATGGGCTACTTTGTTTTCGACAAGATTCCCTAGTCTTTTAGTTAGATTTCCTTATCTGCTCATTTTTTATAATTTAGTGATTTTCGACTAGATAGTGAGCACAGGTTTTGTTCGATCATCGAACAATTTATATGTATATCGAACAAAACCTGATTATTTCACTCTGATTTCACGCTATAGTAAAAATAGACAAAGGATAAAAATGGATAGGGATACCGAAATGCATGAAGAAAAAGAACGAATAGAAAAGCGAATACATAATCACAATAATAAGAAAACCATTCGACATGAAGACTTTGTTGCAGGGATCAGTAAAGGTATGGCTATTCTCGATAGCTTTGGTACTGACCGACATCGTTTAAATATCACTATGGCAGCGGAACGTACAGGCATGACCCGTGCCGCAGCACGACGCCATTTACTCACTCTTGAATATTTAGGCTATTTAGAATCTGATGGTCATTATTTTTATTTAACCCCTAAAATTCTCAAATTTTCAGGCGCTTATTTAGGTGGAGCACAACTTCCCAAAATTTCTCAACCTCTACTGAACCTGCTGACCAATCAAACCTCACTCATTTTTTCCGTGATGGTTTTAGACGGCTATGAAGCGATTACTATTGCACGTAGCGCCGCACATCAACAAACAGATCGTGTCAATCCTTATGGCCTACATTTGGGCAATCGTCTACCTGCACATGCCACATCAGCAGGTAAAATTTTATTGGCCTATCTCGACGATCAGGAACAGTGTGAATGGCTGAATCAATATCCGCTACAACGCCTCACCAAATACACCCATACCAATAATGAAACGTTTCTGGCCTTATTGCATGAAATTCGAGAGCAAGGTTGGTGTTATTCATGTGAAGAACATGAATTGGGCGTACATGCACTTGCCGTTCCGATTTATGGGCAACAGTTAAAAGTCGTTGCAGCCTTAAATATTGTTTCCCCTACCATGCGAACAACCAAAGAATATTTGATTCAACACATACTGCCTTTGCTACAAGAAACTGCGCGCGAACTACGTAATATTCTTTAATGCTCAAAAAAAATAGCGGCACTTGTCACTCACAGACCTGTGATTCAGTTGAGATGAACTCGAACAGATTTCAGTAAATGACCTCTTTAGCCTTAGCTTACATTTAAGGATTTACGTATAAACTCAAAATCGTTCTATAGGTCTGAGCATTCGGTCGAAACTTTTCAGACTGTTCAGGTGAGGTCATAGTCACAAGGTATTGCCCGACCGCTGGAAAAAGCAAAGTAACCTCACCTGAACCATTGGTCTGCAACTGAGTCACTTTTTCAGCCTCTCCCAATGTGGTGATTTGCTTTTCTAGTGTTACCTGAAAACCTGACGCAGGTTTATTTCCCAAGTTTAATTTTATTGTGAATGGTTTTTTTAATGAAATTTGATTTGGATGACTTGAAAATACCAAACTTAAACCTTGTTGGGTATACTCTTGCTTCAGCTCACTCTGCTGTTGCTTAGAAAAATAACTCAGCAACTGATCAAAACGTTGCACAGTAAACTGCTGGCTTTTCGCTTGTACTTCACTTGGGGTAACAAAATGACGTTCAGTCAGTGGTGATAAACCTTCAGTTTTTGCATCTAATACCCGCAACCAACGTTGGCCAACTTTTGCATATTTAAGCTCACCTGTTCGGAGCCCTGTAACTGTATAAGTTCCTGCTTGAGCCGTTTTCACATCAGCCAAACTTAAAACTTGACTATGACTCAATGTTAATTCTTGAGTTTCACCCTTTGGTGTAAGCACTTTAAAATTAAAGCCTTTAATGGCTACTTCCGAGTCAAAAGCTTGCTCTGCAAATCCTGCCAAAACTGCAGTGTTGCCACCTTCTACCACATAACTGCTTGGCGCAACAAAAGGTGCATGTGCCCAACTATTTACGACCAAGATACTCAGTAAGCAAGTCAAACCTATTTTTTTCATCGTTGAATATTCCATTGATGTATCTTTGTCCATCGTCAACCTAATTAGTTTTACCTTTAAGCCACTCATACATGACTTAAAGGTATGGCTGGTTTATTGGGCTGAGGCTTGCCCTACTTTTTTCGCATACTGTTTAATATCGTTTGCTTGAATGGTGGTTTTACCTTTTGCAATCGCTTTGAATTGCTGTCCAGCAATCTCCTGCATTTGAGTCGTACCCGTCGCTAAATTACGGTCAAAACGCTGCATAAACTCATCGACATATTCTTGTTCAGTCACGATCAAATCTTGATTGCTGTCCGTCTCAAAAAATTGTTTATCGCGTGCGGTTAGATAGTCGCCTAAAGTTACATAATTTTTACCCTGTCCATATTGCGCGATAAACTCAGCCACATTGCTTGGCATCGGCATCGAAATAGGTAACTTGGCACGAAAACCATCATGTGTTCCTATACTTCCTCCTGCCAACTGAGCATCTTCTGCATTAATCAAACCGTCTTGATTCAGATCAAAGCCATCAAAAGTCTTTTCACCAGAGGCTTGGAACTCTTTTAACGTTAACTTTTGATCTTTGCTTTTATCTAAAATACCGTAACGAACATGTGCCTGTTTTAAAGACATTTCACGGCGTTGCTTGAGTACCGGGTCTAAGCGTGTCTGTTCAAATTGGGCAAACTGTTCAGCTGTCACCTTTTTATTATTGCTAAAAAGTGCAGCATAATCTTGTATATATTGTTGTGTCACTACGGAAACATTGGGTTGCTTATTTTCTGGATGATAGAGCGCATGAATAGCATAAGCTTGTTGATATACATCTGTTTGCGCTGTTTTATCTGCTGCTAAAATACTCGTTGAAGCGCTGAGCATCGTGATACCCATTACCCATGTAGACATGATTTTCATGATGATTTCATTTCCTGAAAGTTAAGTTTGCTGGATGGAATACCTGTTCTATCTAGCTTTGAAATTTAGTATTTAAATTCAACACTTGCGACAATATTTCGACCTGATTCGGCTGCGCGATCTATTAAACTGGCTTGATTCGTTCCTGTGATGGTGCCAACTGCGGAGTAATCCCAATAGGTCTTATCAAAGATGTTGTTAAAAGCTACATTCACTTTGGTGAACTTATTGATATTCCAGTAAGCAGATAAGTCAAAAATGGTGTAGCCAGCAACACGTTGGTACGCAACATCATCTTGATAAGTCGTGACATCTTTGGACGCAATTTTGTCCCCGACTGCTGTTGCAGTTAGACCTAAACCAAAGACTTTATTGGGGTTATCATAAGCAAAAGTTAAACTTCCCTTTTCAGGTTGAACCGAGTTCACACCAGTTTTCAAACCATCTTTATTTTTTGCAGTTCCCTTCGTTTTTCCGGCTACTAATGCCAAACTAAATCCATCTGAGTTTGAAATAAATTGGCCTAGATCTATGCGCGTAGACAGCTCACCACCCCAAATTGTGGCATTGGCTAAGTTTTCTGCACGGTAATAACCATTAGTATACTGTGCTGTATAGCCATAATTATAATAATCAATAAAGTCGCTATACTTCGTATAAAAGCCTGTGATATCAAACTTTATACCGTCAATTGAAGTATTTCTCAGTCCAATTTCAAACGCATCACTGGTTTCTTTATCTAAGTTTGAATTACCAATCACGATATAGCTTGGATTAGCTGCCGTGGTTTGATAAATCCCGCCCATCTCTGTTGGCGAAGGAATACGTGTACCGCGGGTGTATTTAAAATAGCTATAGTTTTCTGGATTAAACTGATAACCTGCTGAAAAACCAGGTGAAACATAACTAAAATCACGATCTTGCACATCACTATATGCAGAAGAGTCCGGGCGATACTCTTGTCGTTCAAGGCGAACTGATGGTGTTAAAGTTAAATCACGCCCTAAGAGGTCTAAACGGATCTCATCAGAGAGGTAAGCAGAATAACGTTTGAGCTCAGAATCAAGTAAATAACCGTTTTGATAGAGTGTTGACAATTTCGAGCCATTACGTAAGTCCACTTTAGTACTCGAATAATCTTTCTGGTCTGCCGCCAATCCATATTTTAGAGTTTGATTGCTCAAACGCTTCAGTGCATCAAACTTAATCCCTGTATTTTTTTCTTTATATGTCGTTGAAAAGTCACGTGCGACTGTCGCACTGTTCATGAATGATGTATCAGTTTCATTATTTGACTCTTGATACCACATTTTACTTTTCAACTGATCAAACAAAGCAAAGTTTGCAGGTTTGTAAATGTGTTCTAAGCTAAATTGGGTACGGTCAATATCTTGCTGTTGGGTGGCATCACTTTTATAGTTGCTAAATAAACTTGCACTAATACCTGTAGTATCGGCAGTTTTGCGGTAAAAGTCCCCAGTCAAATTAAATTGATGCTGATCGGATAACGTCCACAGTACTCGTCCCAATACAGCATCAGACTTCCAATCGGTCGGAAATGCTTTGGTTTTAGAGTTAGGTTTTGTTTCATGCCCATCACGATGTGCATAAGCCACTAAGGCTTTAAGCTCGTCATTACCTACCGCGCCCGTCACAGAGCTTAACCACGCTTCATCCGCAGAGCTATACCCTACTTTGGCAGTCCCCGCGATAGTTTTACCATCCACCAAATAATCTTCTGGAGACTTATTTTTAAATGAGACTCGCCCACCAATACCGTCGGTTGATGCATCTGTTGTTCCTGAAACGATATCTACTGATGTAAACATTTCAGGTTCAATATAGTCACGACCAGCGCCACGTTGACTCATACTATTAGGTGGAATATAAGAGCTAACCGTTGCTTCAGCTATATCTACACCATCAATATCTAAACCAATACGATTGGCATCAATACCACGAATGTTATAACTACTTGTACCAGACCCATCAAAAAAAGTTCCACTGCCTGCAACCGAAAATGGAGCGTGAACGAGAGGCAAGTATTTCACGATACTTGCCATATCGGTTACCCCCGTCTTGTCGAGGTTGTCTCTATTGATTGAGGTTTTTGAAACAGGCGCCTGATCTTCATGTTCAGCATATACTGTGATCTTAGGGAGAGAGGTTGAAACAGAGACATTCTCTTGTGCAAAGCTGTTTGAGCTGAAACCTGTAGTTATTAAAACAGCTAAACATAGTGATAAATAGCAAGGTCGTAAGTTCAAAATTTTAGCTTCGTCGCCCGAAAATTGCGACTGGTATTGATTCATACTCATGCGGTTAAACCCACTTATTAAATGATATTGATAATCATTACTCTTAATTCAATTTATTTTTCCAGAGCCTCAATGCCTGAGACCTATAAAGATAATTGAGATAGGAAGACTATGTGGATGCGAATAATAATCAATTAGATTATTATTTACAAATAGTATTTGCTTTTATTTTTGGAATGGAGAAGGTTGTTCAAAAAATCGTTTTTTGCTTTTTGTCGTTCAGTGCAGATTTCATCACTACATTCGTGTTGTAAATGTAAAATCAACAACGTTCAGACGATCTAAAACATTTAAAATCAGAAGAATTACACTATTTTAAAATTGATTGAGAGCAGGCCAACATCCCTCAAGGCTTCAGCTTCTCTAACCAAAAATCATCAAATACAGCCATGAAAAAAGACAGCACATCATTCAATATGTACTGCCTTCAATTGACTCATTCACTCTGTATAAACAACCAGACGCTCCTTTAAAAAGGCGATGAATAGTCGCTCAACTCAAACTATCGGTAGGTTTAAGTTATCTCCAAGCATACCGAACAATGGTCGTTTATTAATCGTGCCGTACCAGAACCTTAGGGTTAGAATTACCCCACATGGTATAAACATCTGCTAGTAAGGCACCATTGTATTCTTCTAAATCGCTTTGCTTGACACTTTCAGCACCTTGCTGACCAAAGAGCACCACTTCATCATTGGCACGAATATCAGGAAAGTCCGTGACATCTACCATGGTGGTATTCATAGAAGTTCGTCCAACTACAGGCACTTTATGGCCTCGAATCAGCACATAGGCTTTATTACTAAAGGCACGTCGATAACCATCTGAGTAGCCAAGTGGTAAGTTCGCCAACAGCGAATCACGCTTCAAGGTATAGGTTTGGTCATAGCCGACTGTTGTGCCTTTTAAATAGGCATTAACTGTTGCCACTTGGGTTTTAAAGGCCATCAGCTTTTTATATTCGACCCGATCTGGAAGGCTGTCACCATAAATCACGCCACCCGCACGAACCATATCTAAATGTGACTCTGGAACAGTTAAGGTCGCAAAAGAATTTGCGGTATGTAAAGTCAGCGCTTCACGTTTTAATTTGGCTTTTTTAATCAACCAGTCCGTTTGCTGGTTAAACACCGCCAGATGGTCACGCACATATTGCTCATCCTCTACTGCGTAGTGGGTCATAATCCCCACCAGTTTTAGATTGGCTAATTTAGTCATACGTAGCGCTTGCTGTTTGCCCATTTCACTATTCAGCTCTAAACCATTTCGGTCCATACCACCTGCATTTAAACCTAAATGGTATTTAATGGTTAGACCCTGTTGTTTTGCCCACTGCGACATACGTTGTGCTTGCTCATAATTGCCCAACAACTCTTCCATATTTAAAGAAGCCGCATTTTGAATCTCTTGGTCTGTGGCTGCACGTAGTCTTAATAGGCGTCCCTGATAACCAGACTGACGTACCATTGCCGCTTCGGCATTACTAGTAATCCCCACACAAGGTACATTCAGCTTCATAATACTCGGCATCAACAGTTCAATCCCGTGACCATACGCATCAGCTTTCATGACCGCACAAATTTGACTTTTGTCTTGTAATTGCTGCTGCAAAGTCTGAATATTTTGCTCAAAGGCCTGCACATTAATTTCAACCCAAGCATTGGCCTGAGGCGCGGCTGATTGGCTGGCTGAAATATGCGTGGTTAATAAAGGCGCTGCAAAACTGCTATTGATGTTCAACAGCCCTGCACCTAACATACAAGCAAATAATGTCGACTTTTTCAAAATAAAACCCTCTTCATCGTTATAACAAAAGAGAGGGTAAATACCCTCTCTCACTTTTCACTAATTATTTTCTTGCATATCATCATGCTCAATGCGGCGACCATGGGTCAAAATCCAACTGCGCTCTGCATATTTTTTCGTTTTATAGTAATAAGCAATACCTAAGCCAATAAACCAAAGTGGGGAGAATGCCAATGAAATCATGGTGTCATGATCTAGTGCTAAAATCGCCACCACAAAGATCAAGAATAACAAGGTAAACCATGCCATAAATCGACCACCTGGCATTTTATACGCCGACTGCTCATGTAATTCAGGGTCTTTTTTACGATAAGCCAGATACGACAAAATAATCATGGCAAAAGTAAAAATACATAGAATAGAAGTAAAGGCTGAAATGATAATGAATGCTGTCATGACATTCGGCACAATAAACAGAATCGACGTTCCTACCACTACACAGAACATTGAAAATATAAGGCTCAGCACAGGCACTTTACTTTTCGACAGTTTGGCAAAACTTTTCGGTGCATCTTTTTCTACAGCCAAACCAAACAACATACGGCTGGTCGCAAACACACCACTATTCGCAGAAGACATGGCAGAGGTTGCCACCACAAAGTTGACAATACTGGCTGCCGCAGGCAAACCAATTAAGGTAAACATTTCAACAAATGGACTTTTATCTGGAGAAATTTGTGACCAAGAAGTGACTGCAATAATACAAACCAAAGCACCGATATAGAACAATAAAATACGTAATGGAATCGAGTTAATCGCACGTGGTAAAGCATAATGCGGATCTTTGGTTTCTGCCGCAGTAGTACCCACCAATTCAATGCCGACAAAGGCAAATACTGCAATTTGGAACCCTGCTAAAAAGCCAGTTAAACCGTATGGGAACAAAGACTCTTTCTCAACCACATGAGCTAACGACGCTTTGACACCATCTGGAGAGACAAATCCAATGGTAATGAGATATATACCAACACATAGGAATAAAATAATTGCGATAATCTTGATTAAAGCAAACCAGAACTCGACTTCACCAAATAACTTTACAGCAACGAAATTCAACAAAGTCAAAATGGCAATTGAGGTGAAAGCGGGTATCCATGCGGGGAGATCAGGATACCAAAACTGTGCATAGCCCCCAATAACAATCACATCGGCAATTGCAGTGACAATCCAGCTAAGCCAGTACGACCACCCTAAAAAGAAGCCTGCCCATGGACCCAAATATGCCGTTGCAAAATCAGCAAAAGATTTATAGTTGGTATTGGAAAGCAGTAACTCCCCCATCGCACGCATGACGAAGAAGAAGAAGAAACCAATAATTAAATAGGTCAGAATAATGGATGTACCTGACACAGCCAACGTCTTACCCGATCCCATAAAGAGACCTGTACCAATCGCACCACCAATCGCAATCATCTGAATGTGACGATTGGTTAGTGAGCGTTGCAGTTGTTCTTCCTCAACTGACTCGTAATGATGTCCACCCAATAAATCACCTTCTAAAGGTTCTTTTTGTTGATGGGCTTGTTTTCCATTCATCATATTTTTACTCCAATTTACAGCCCAACGGGTGTAAATATGGGACTTTGTTAAAATAATTTCTTATTTCATTTCAGTCCAAATTAAGCTACATATTATCTTTCAATAACATTAATTTTTACTATTCAGAGCCAGTAGAGTTAATCCTTTATCAGCCACTAAATAATGTTTACACGACTTGCAAAACCTATGCCAAATTCAAATATTTTTTATTAAAAAACAATAACTTAATAAATAATAAACGCAAAAAAATCCACCAACCATAAGTTACCTTATAATCAGTAGATAAAAATATTGAATTAATATTTTTAACAATATCCATATATTCAATTCCATTGAAAATTAATTTAACGACTTAAGTTCGATAAACCACCATCAGCACATTTAATAAATTGACTAAAATCATCCTGAATAAACCTCAGTTAAGATCAGCCCTGCTCTTAATCCCTTTTTCACTTGAGTATTCGGAAACAAAATCCGAACCTGCTCTGGTGCAGTCACATACGGTTTGCCCTGTTGTAAGGCAATGACAGCACCAGTTTCAAACACAGAAAAATTAGGCGCAGCATCTGCCAAATTCAGTTGGAAGTCTTCTTCAGTTTTGATGATCGAATCAACGACTCGAAAAGTTTGAATTGCTTGTTTTTGGCGTACAGGTAAGGACTGCTCACTCACCACGGCGCGAAGCACATAATTAATCGCAGCGAATGCTGTCAAATCATTTTGTCCAAAGGGTTTAGCATGACCAAGTTCTAGCGTCGAACTGGCCGCTTGAAACTGAGAGCTGCTAAAGTGTGTAAAAGTACGACCTACAGCATTGTGATACACTAAGGCATCCAATTCCGCAGCGTTTAGGCTGTCTAACATCGCAGCATCATAGTCATGGGTTTGATAAGGAAATAAGGCAAAAGTCGGCAACAAAGATGGGCGAATCGCGGTATGCAAATCGTAATGATAGCGTCGTACTTGAGCTGGACTATCATTAAAAAAAGCGGTGACGATCTGTTCTAAGACCGCCACCCGCTGCGCTTCAACTGTGTCGGTAAATTGTTGATAGGCCCCGCAGAACATGCGGTTCATATCATTTTCAACATAGCGTTGCCCCGAGCGAATCGCGATAGGATTCCCTAAAATCAGCAATAACTTAACCTTGAGCTCTAATGCCCCTGCAAACAAATCGTGACTCAGCTGCGCCAACAACTCGATTGGCGCAGTTTCATTGCCATGCACACCCGCGGAAAGCACGACTGCTTTTTCATAAGCCTGTTGTGGCGTAAAAGATAAAACACCTTCAGCCAACCATTCCCAACGAAAATCATGCTGTACGCCATGTGCTACAGTCGGGACACGTTGTTTTAAAACATCACCTAGAAAATCTATCATCTGCTTTCCCTGCACGATTGCTTAACGTTGGAAGTGATACACCGAACCTAAGTTCAAAATTTGCGTCAATTCATCTAACGCAGTACGGCTTTCAATCAGTAATTGCGGGTCAGCCAAATCTTGTTGCGCCAACTGGTCACGGTAGTACTTGTCGACCCACGTGTTTAAACGGGTAAACAAGGCATCATTCATGAACAGGTTTGGGTTGATTGCATTCAGCTCTGCTTCATTCACCGCCACACGTAAACGTAAACATGCAGGGCCACCGCCATTGCGCATACTTTCACGTAGGTCAAACACCTTGATGTCGTCAATCGGCGTACCCATTTGGATCATGTCGTTTAAATAACCCCACACTGCTGGGTTTTGACGTGATTCTTCAGGCACCACAATGCTCATCCCGCCATCGGCACGGGTGAGTAATTGGCTATTGAACAAATACGTATTGACCGCATCTTTCACAGAAACACGCTGATCAGGCACTTCAATGGAGACGAATTCTTGACCCAAGCGCGCCATTTTTTCGCGAATTTCTGACAATGCTTCAGACTGATTCAAAAATGCATGCTGATGGTGGAACAAGACGTTTTGGTTACTCACCGCAATCACGTCGTTGTGGAAGACACCTTGGTCAATCACATCGGGATGCTGCTGTATAAATACCGTTTGTTCCGCTTTGAGCTGGTGTAAACGTGCTACGGCTTCACTCGCCTCTAAGGATTGACGTGCAGGATAGCGTTTCGGGCCAATACCACCACCGAGGAACTGCTGACCATAAACGAACACTTGCACGCTGGCCTGATCATAAGCACCGCCTAAACGGTTATGATTCGCCGCGCCTTCATCACCAAACAATGCCACAGGTGGCAGCGCTTCGTGATGGGCAAAGTGACGTTCATCGTTAAACATCGCTGCCATAACACGCGATGTGGTGTCATGTTCAATCGAACGGTGGAATTTATTGTTTAAATTCGCCGCAGTAAAATGCACACGACCATCTGCACTGTCCGCCGACGGTGAAACCGTTGCCGCATTGGCAGTCCACATACAGGATGCTGAACTTAACGCGGATAATAATGCAGGTGAGGTACGCATCGCTTGTTCAATCACGCTGTGATCATCCCCACGGAAGCCCAATTTGCGCAAAGTCGGGACATGAGGGCGTTCTTGCGGTGCAAATACACCCTGCTTTAAGCCCATGTCGGCCAAAGCTTTCATCTTTAACAGACCTTGCTTGGCAGCCAACTTCGGGTTGGAAAGATTATTTTGGTTTTTGGTAGATGCCTCGTTTCCGAATGACAATCCTGCATAGTGGTGTGTTGGACCGACTAAACCATCAAAATTAATTTCATAGCCTGACATTTCTAAACTCCCTTATTCTGTCGACTTACAGCACAATGCCTGGCGATAATTTTTCAGGTAGGCTTACCTGCTGACTTTCCAGTGATGCCATTGGCCATGCACAGTAATCTGCGGCGTAGAAAGCACTGGCACGATGGTTTCCTGATGCACCTACACCACCAAAGGGTGCAGCACTTGATGCGCCTGTTAATGGTTTGTTCCAGTTCACAATGCCTGCACGTGCTTCAATCAATAAACGATCAAACAGCGCACGGTCAGGTGAAACTAGACCCACCGACAATCCAAAACGAGTACCATTTGCTAGTGCCAAAGCCTCATCAAAGTGGTCATAACGATAGATACAGCTCAATGGACCAAAATATTCTTCGTCGGGTACATCACTCACATGGGTCACATCTAAAAGACCTGGACTTAACAAGCTACTGTTGGCATCCGCTTGAGTCACAGGGAGCAGAACTTGCGCTCCTAAATCAATCAGGCGTTGTTGTGCTTGTAAAATTTGCTGTGCAGCATGCAATGAAATCACACCACCCATAAACGGTTGTGGCTGAGCATCCCACTGACCCACCACCAAGTTACGGCTGACTTCAGCCAAACGTTGAATGAAGGCATCGCCTACAGCACCATTTTTAATAATTAAACGGCGTGCACAGGTACAACGCTGACCCGCTGAAATAAAGGCAGATTGGACGGTTAAATTCACCACCGCATCAATATCGGTAATCTCGTCGATAATTAATGCGTTATTACCGCCCATTTCTAAAGCGAGAATTTTTTCTGGAGCACCAGCCAATTGTTTATGCAGGTGATAACCTGTATTGGCACTGCCTGTGAATAACAAACCATCAATTTCATGTGACTGTGCAAGTGCCTCGCCTGTGCTACGACCACCTTGCACCAAGTTCAACACACCCGCAGGTAAACCCGCTTCTTGCCATAACTTGACCGTTTCTTCCGCAGTCCACGGCGTCAATTCACTTGGTTTAAAGACCAAAGTGTTGCCTGCAATCAGCGCAGGGACGATGTGACCATTGGGTAAGTGACCTGGGAAGTTATACGGGCCAAATACAGCCAACACACCATGCGGACGGTGACGTAAAGACGCTGCACCATCTGGCATTTCCGTCAGACTTTCACCTGTACGTTCGTGATAAGCACGCACTGAAATCGCTACCTTACCAATCATCGACTGAACCTCAGTCAACGTTTCCCAAATCGGCTTACTGGTTTCACGACTAATAATCGTTGCAAGCTGTTGTTTGTTTTGTTCTAACAAGCTGGCAAATCGTTGAATAATTTCAAGACGCTCAGCTAAAGGGCGACGTGCCCAAGCAGCAAAGGCAGCACGTGCAGACTGACAAGCTTGTTCAACTTGCTCAGCTGTCGCTTCTGCACCGTGCCAAATTGTTTCTTGCGTAACAGGATCGAGTTTGTCCCATGCCGCACCTTGCGCTGGAGACCATGTCCCGTTTATATATAGATTCCCTTGTGACATTATTTTTGCTCCATCTTATCTAAAGGCAACATACGAATGCTTTGCCCTGCTTGCACACCAAGGGCATGCGCTTGTTCTACCGTTAAACTTAAACTGTCCGACTCAGCCGCGTGCTGAATCAAAATCGCGCGATAGTCTTGATAGCGATCATTTGCCACCAAATAACGCCCTGCATCATCTGGAACGCTATCGACGATTTTCACTGCACAAGTGTGACTGTCTTTGACAGCACGCAGGCTACTGACTTCGGCTTCAAGTGTCGGGCCTGCATCAAAAATATCGACATAACCTTGGTAACACAGCCCTTCTGACTCCAACACACGAGAGGCTGGAACCGTCTGCGGATGAACCTGTGCAATCACTTGTTGCGCAGCCATCGGCAGCAAGTCGATATACACAGGAAAACGTGGCATCAACTCCGCAATAAAGACTTTTTGCCCTATCCCACTGAGGTAATCCGCAGTCGAGAAATCCATATTGAAAAAGTGATGGCCTAAAGCATCCCAAAATGGCGAACGACCATTTTCATCGGAATAACCACGCATTTCCGCAATCAGCTTATTTTGAAAAGCCTGTTTAAAAGCAGCGATAAACAGAAAACGAATCTTCGACAGCAGTTTTCCATTTTGGTCTTTGCGATACTCTGGGTCTAAAAACAGCGTGCAGAGTTCGCTACAACCGGTATGGTCATTGCTTAAAAACAGCGTGTTTAAGGTTTTATAAACATTCAGAGTTTGTGAGGCATGGACTTGTTTGCCCACATGGTAGTTATAGAAAGGCTCAGTTAAACCCACTGAAACTTCAATTGCACTAACGCCAACCACACGCTGTAACAAGGTATCTTCTAAAACAAATAAATAGCCCTGTTCACTCGGTGTTGCCTGACCCGCTAAGGTCTTTTGCGTGCGTGCAATACGAGCCGATAAGATCTCTTTATTTTGGGGTAAAGAAGTCAGGCCAATGCCAGACTTCCCCGCCAGAATGTAGATATCATCTAAATCTCGATGCTCTGCATGTCTAACAATCATCATAACCAGTGGCCTATCACGCGCCAACAAAGCGCGCGAGCGCACGTTCAAAGCGTTGTAAACCGGCTTCGATATCTGCTTCTGGAATAATTAATGATGGTGTAAAACGAACAACATTTGGACCTGCAACCAGCGCCAATAAGCCTTCTTCGCCCGCCAAAGTCACGATGTCTTTAGCTTTGCCTGCATATTCAGCTTTCAGTACACAGCCAATTAATAAACCTTGACCACGGACTTCTTCAAATAAGCCATAGCGTGCATTTAACTGGTTTAAGCCGTCAGCAAAAATTTGCGCACGTGTACGTACACCATTCAACACTTCTGGGGTATTGATCAAACCAAATACCGCATTTGCTACGGCAGATGCCAAGGGGTTACCGCCATAAGTCGTACCATGGTCACCCACCACAAACATGTTGGCATATTTGTCAGTTGTGATCATCGCACCAATTGGGAAACCACCGCCGAGAGCTTTGGCTGTGGTTAAAATGTCTGGAGTCACATCAGTGTTCATATAGGCATATAGAGCACCTGTACGACCCACACCTGTTTGCACTTCATCAAAAATCAGTACAGCACCATGCTGGTCACACAGTTCACGTAAGCCTTTTAAGAATTCAGGATTTGCGGTAATTACACCACCTTCACCTTGAATTGGTTCAACAATCACTGCACAAGTGTCTGCATCAATTGCTTCACGTACTGCATCTAAGTCATTGAATGGTAAGTGCTGGATACCTTCTGGAAGCGGTGCAAAGTCTTGTGAATATTTCGGTTGACCACCAGCCGTAACCGTAAATAAAGTACGACCGTGGAAAGCATTTTTGAATGCAATAATTTTATTTTTGCGCGCCGAGCCTGAAAGTAGGCCCACTTTGCGCGCAAGTTTCAAAGCCGCTTCATTGGCTTCTGCACCAGAGTTACAGAAGAACACTTTGTCTGCAAAGGTGTTATCGACCAATTGTTTTGCAAGTGCCAGTACGGGTTCGTTGGTATAACCATTGCCAATATGCCAGAGCTTTTGACCTTGCTCGACCAAAGCATTAACCGCCACAGGGTGAGCATGCCCAAGTGCATTGACCGCAATACCACCTGCAAAATCAATATATTCTTTACCTTGCTGATCCCACAAACGAGAACCTTCGCCACGCACAGGAATAAACTGAGCGGGTGCAAAAACTGGCACCATATACTGATTAAAATCTTGGCGAGTAGGTTGACTATTCTGGTTCATGGTTTGTTCTTCCTTAATAAATCTGATGTTGTTCTGTCTTGAATGTGCCCCGAAGGGCACGAAACTCCCCCTTAACCTGGGAAAATTCCTCGTTCTTTACGTGCTTTTAAGATACGTTGGCATGCCAAGATGTATGCCGCTGTACGAAGGCTGCACTGCTTTTCGCTCGAAGTGAACCAAACATCTTCAACTGCTGACACCATAAGTTTGTCTAAACGCTGATTGATCTCTTCTTCTGTCCAGAAATAGCTCGCCATGTCTTGAACCCACTCGAAGTAACTCACAGTTACACCGCCTGCGTTACACAGTACATCTGGGACTATCGTGATTTGACGCTCTAACAGAATGTCTTCTGCATCTGGATAGGTTGGACCGTTCGCACCTTCCAAGACCAATTTTGCAGTTAAGTGTTGCGCACGTTCAGCGGTAATCTGACCTTCTAAAGCAGCAGGAATTAAAATATCCATGTCCACTGTCCAGAATGCTTCGTCTTCAATTAAAGTGGCATCAGGGAAACCTGCTACACCTTTATGAATCGCAACATAGTCCTGTAACTGCTTAACATTCATGCCTTCTGCGTTAAAGATCGTACCTGTGTGGTCTTGTACACACACCACTTTCGCATTGGCTTTGTAGAATAAGTATGCAGCTTCACTACCCACGTTACCGAAACCTTGGATCGCTACACGGCTACCTTCAAGTGCAAGATTGATTTTCTTAGCCACTTCTAAACCTGTCACAAACACACCACGGCCCGTCGCACGGACACGACCTAAAGAGCCACCTAAGTGCACAGGCTTACCTGTTACTACACCTGTTACGGTATGACCTTTAATGCTTGAATAGGTGTCCATCATCCAACCCATAATGTCTGCATTGGTGCCTACATCTGGAGCAGGAATATCAGTTTGTGGGCCGATGATTGGGCTAATTTCGCTGGTAAAACGACGAGTCAGACGTTCAAGTTCTCGTGGAGACAACTTGCGAGGGTCTACACGGATACCACCTTTAGCACCGCCATACGGTAAGTTTAAAACCGCAGTTTTAATTGTCATCCACGCTGAGAGTGCCATGACTTCGTTGAGTTCAACATCTGGATGGTAACGAATACCGCCTTTACCAGGTCCACGTGACAAATTGTGCTGTACACGATAGCCTTCGAAGTGCTGAATTGAACCATCGTCCATCACAATTGGCACATCAACAATCAAAGCGCGCTTTGGACGCTTTAAAGTGTTGATGAATGGAATTAAGTCGTCTTCCAGATATGGCGCAACACGGTTAATCTGTGCAAGATAGGTCTGCCAAGCGCCACTATTGTCCATTTCATATGACAAAGACATGATATTTCCCTTTAAAATTTGCTGAATCAAATCCATTAAATAGATATGAGACACCTCCTATAGAACACATCGCCTCAGCTCGATGTAACGCTCACTAGAGTGCTTCTCAATACGCATAGTATGAAAAATCAAATTGCGCCCAAAAAGTTGTAAATTTGATTAAAATGAAATAAATTTCATCAAATTGATAACAGGAAAAGTCAAAATGAACGATACGGACAGTCAAATCCTCGGCTTACTACAAGACAATGCCCGTATCTCGATTACCGAGATTGCGAACAAGCTCCATATCTCTCGAAATACCGTACAAAAGCGTATTGAATATCTGGAAACCAGTGGTGTGATTACAGGCTATACCGTACGGATTAAACCGGGCGCTGAGAAAAATAGTATCCGTGCTTGGATGAATATTATGGTGGAAGGCACCAAGACCAGTGCAGTGGTCAAAGAGCTCAGAATCGACCCTGCTGTGCATACCTTGCATAGTACCAATGGCAAGTGGGATTTATTGGTCGAATTGAAGTCTGATAGCTTGGAAAATTTTGATCGAATTTTAGAACGAATCCGAAATATTTCAGGGATTTATAACACTGAAACCAGTATTTTACTGTCTACCTATAAAGTTTAAAGTCACTTATATGTTTGGACCGATTAAAGAAAAGAAGACACGTTATATAAAGGTGTAGTGAACTTTATTGATTTGGCTTTTGAAGTTGCTTCACTAGGTACTATTTTAAAATAAATCGACTCTTCCCTAATATACACCCATAAAAAAAAATCAGCCTTGAATGGGCAAGGCTGATTTTTTAACTGATGGTTGCTAGACGTACTTAAACAGAGATATCCACGCACAAATATTTCATTTCGAGATATTCGTCGATACCGAATTTAGAGCCTTCACGCCCTAAGCCAGACTGCTTCACACCACCAAATGGAGCCACTTCATTTGAAATCGCACCCGTGTTGATGCCCACCATACCGTACTCAAGCGCCTCACCAACACGCCACTGACGTGCTGTGTTTTGGGTAAATAGGTAGGTTGCCAGACCAAATTCGGTGTCATTGGCCATTTGAATCGCTTCTTCTTCCGTTTTAAAACGGAACAGCGGTGCCAATGGGCCAAAGGTTTCTTCTTTCGAGACTTTCATCTCTTGTGTCACTTCTGTTAAAAGTGTCGGTTCAAAGAAAGTACCACCTAAGCTTGAACGTTGACCACCGGTTTTAACCTGTGCCCCTTTACTGATGGCATCTGCAATATGTGACTGAACTTTTTCAATCGCTGCTTCATCAATCAAAGGACCTTGGGTTGAAGTCTCGATACGACCATCACCAACTTTTAAATTCGCAACAGCAACTGTCAACTTTTCAACCAATGCATCATAAATACCGTCTTGCACATAGATACGATTGGCACAAACACAGGTCTGTCCGCTATTACGGAACTTGCTGGCCATAATGCCTTGTACTGCTTGCTCAAGATTAGCATCGTCAAACACTAGCACAGGTGCATTACCGCCTAACTCTAAAGACAGTTTTTTGATGGTTGGTGCACATTGCTGCATTAAGATACGGCCAACTTGCGTTGAACCCGTGAAGCTTAACTTCTTCACTGTGTCGCTTTCACACAATGTTTTACCGACTTCAATCGCGTCACCACTGATATGCAATAACACATCTTGTGGTAAACCCGCGCGCAGTGCCAATACCTCTAAAGCATAAGCTGTCAAAGGTGTTTGCTCTGCCGGTTTCACAAGCATTGAACAACCCGCTGCAATTGCTGGCGCTGCCTTACGTGTGATCATTGCCGCAGGGAAGTTCCACGGTGTAATTGCAGCAGTAACGCCAATGGCTTGTTTGATGACCAACAAACGCTGATTTGGTAGTGTTGGTGCTAAAATATCACCATCTATACGACGAGCTTGCTCTGCAAACCAGCGAATAAATGAAGCCGCATAGCCAATTTCACCACGTGCTTCAGCCAAAGGTTTACCTTGTTCAGCAGTCAAAATCTGAGCCAATGACTCTTTATTTTCCTGCATCAAGTCAAACCAAGCCCAAAGCACATCAGCACGTTGTAGCGCAGTTTGTGCTTTCCACGCGGTTTGCGCCACTTGCGAACGTGCAATCGCTTGTTCAACTGACGCGCGGTCATGGGATTTCACCCATGCCAACGTGTCATGTGTTGCTGCATCTTTCACTTCGATGTAACCGCCATTTTCAGGCATATCAAAACGAATATCTGGATGCTGTAATAAATCTTTATATTGCGCTTGAAGCATAGTCATTACTCTTCAATTATGCTGCAGCAGAAAGTGCAAAACCTTGTTTTAAAATGTTTAAGCCAGCACGGAATTGCTCTGCAGGAATCGTTAAAGGATATAAGAAACGAATCACATTACCATAACGACCACAGGTCAAAATAAGCAAGCCATTTTGCATTGCATAGTTTTGAATCGCTTTAGCTTGATCAGCAGTTTCCAATTCAACAGCAACCATTGAGCCTAAAGCACGAATATCTTGAACAATAGAAGAAGATTGTTTAAGTTCGTTTAGCACTTCAACCAACTCTGCACCCAATACATTTGCACGTTCACAAAGACCTTCTTCTTCAATTACGTCAAGTACCGCATGTGCAGAAGCAACTGCGACAGGGTTACCTGCATAAGTACCACCTAGACCACCTGGGTTTGGTGCATCCATCACTTCAGCACGGCCTACTACGCCAGAGATTGGGAAGCCACCACCAAGGCTTTTCGCCATTGTGATTAAATCTGCTTTAGTCTCATAGTAGTCCATCGCAAACAATTTACCAGTACGCGCAAAACCTGACTGTACTTCATCTGCAATAATCAAAATACCATGTTGGTCACACAAAGCACGTAAACGCTTTAAGAATTCTGCTGGAACAACATTGAAACCGCCTTCACCTTGAACTGGTTCAAGCACAATCGCAGCAACATCATGTGCTGCAATATCTTCTGCAAAAATGTCTTCAATGCTTTGAATTGCATCATCTACAGTAATGCCTTTTGACTCTACTGGATAGCGTGCATGGAAAACACCTGCTGGCATCACACCAAAATCACGCTTGTACGGTGCAGTTTTACCTGTCATTGCCATGGTCATAAATGAGCGACCGTGGAAGCCATTACCAAAAGTCACAATACCGTGACGACCCGTATGTGAACGTGCAATTTTTACTGCATTTTCTACAGCTTCAGCACCTGTAGAGAAGAATGTTGTTTTTGCATCACCTGCAATCGGCGCACGTGCATTGATACGCTCAGCCAATGACACATAAATTTCATACGGCACGACTTGATACGCCGTATGGGTAAATTTAGTTAATTGTTCAGTAACAGCAGCAATAATTTTAGGATGGCGGTGACCTGTATTTAGTACAGCAATACCACCTGCGAAGTCGATGTATTGATTACCTTCAGCATCCCAAATCGTGGAATTTTCTGCTTTCTCCGCATACCATTGACACATGACACCAACGCCACGAGGTGTCGCTTGTAGTTTACGTGCGTTCAGTGCAGAGTGTTTACTGTCCATTTTGCATCCTCATTCTTGATTCATACATTTATAAAATTTCAGTGTCCATATCATGCTTTTGCTGATATACAAAGGACCTGTTGTTGATTTCATTCTGCGCTTTTATTGGTACTAAACGAGAGCCACTTTCTATCAGATGAAGAGAGCCAATTTACCAGTATGCTGCATCATTATTTTCCAAATATTTTTTTATTTATTAAAAATAAACAGCTTACAAAATAAAAAACAGGCACCTTTTAAAAAGGTGCCATTACAACATCAACCTACGTGTAGAGCCATTGCAACTCAACATAGCAACCGATAGAAACACTTCGTATTAACATGATGAACATTGCTCTGACCTTCTCACATTTTAGCCAGGGTAAATGCCGCGCTCTTTACGTGCCATTAAAATTCGCTCACACGCCAAAATATAAGCTGCTGTACGTAAAGAACACTGAGCAACACTCGCTTTTAACCAAACATCCGATACAGCATTTTTCATAATCGCATCCATACGCTGATTAATCTCTTCTTCTGTCCAGAAATAACTTGCAAGATCCTGTACCCATTCAAAATAGCTCACGGTCACCCCACCAGCATTACAAATCACGTCAGGAACAACAGTAATTTGACGTTCAGCTAAGATTTCATCCGCTTCCGTTAATGTCGGGCCATTGGCACCTTCTAAAATCATTTTGGTTTGAATGCTTTGTGCCACAGCAGCATCAATTACCCCTTCAAGCGCAGCAGGAATAAAAATCTCAGCCTGAATCTGCCAAAAGTTCGCGGTATGAATTTCATCTTGCTCTGCAAAACCTTTAATTTTCCCGTGTGCTTTTGAGTATTGCATCAACTTTTGAACATCAATCCCCTGCTCTTGATAGAGGGTCGCTGAGTGGTCCTGTACACAAATCACTTTGCTACCATTTTCTTGGAATAGCAGGGCAGCTTCACTACCAACATTACCAAAGCCTTGAACACAGATTCGAGCACCCGCCAAATCTAGACCAATTTGTTGTGCGACTTCACGCCCTGAAATATACACACCACGGCCTGTCGCTTTGACACGACCCAAAGAACCACCTAAATGCACAGGTTTTCCAGTCACGACACCTGTCACTGTTGAACCTGCATTCATGGAAAATGTGTCCATCATCCATGCCATTGTTTGCGGGTTAGTCCCGACATCAGGGGCAGGAATATCTTTTTGAGGGCCAATAATTAAATTAATTTCGGTGGTATAACGGCGCGTTAAGCGTTCAAGCTCACGTGGAGAGAGTTCAGTTGGATCAACACGAACACCGCCTTTAGCGCCCCCAAAAGGCAAATTCAATGCCGCACACTTGATGGTCATCCATGCAGATAGTGCCATCACCTCATCTAAGTTCACATCTGGATGGAAGCGCACGCCACCTTTCCCTGGCCCACGAGTCAGGTTATGTTGAACACGATACCCCTCAAAGTGCTTAACCGAGCCATCATCCATAATCACTGGGATATCAACAATAAGACTACGCTTCGGACGACGAAGCATATCTAAACGCTCACTCAATTCACCCAAATAAGGCGCTACTTTGTCCAGTTGTTTTAAATAATTGTTCCAAGCGGTTTCACCCTGTCCCGAATATGTGAGACCTTTGACCATGGTATTCATTTTTAAATCCTATCTATAATGCAAGCGCCGACATGCTTGCTCAAAATCAATGTCTATAAACCTGTAGGCATTTCTCAATGTGTACGTTTAAACAACCCTGCTTGTATTTTGAAATCATCTAAAAAAACTTTTGCTTTGGACGCGAGTTGTGTATATTTCCAGCCCCCTAAGTCGCGGGCTTTTGCGCCAAATGTATACAAGCAAGATGCTTTACAACTGCTGCCTGACGAGATAATTTTGCACTTGCGGTTATTGCTCTCACGAGAGCCATTTTGATTTTGTAGGAGAGAGCCAATTGCGTAGCTTGCTTGGAGATTATTTGCTGCAACGATTACAGCAAGATACCGACGGAACCCTACAATTGCGATTATTTCGCTGTTTACGCAACGCCATTATTGATAGCGTACTCGCACCTAAAACCCGCCTACCTGCATCGCGTGATTTGGCCAAAGAAATTAAAGTGTCGCGCAATACGGTCCTAAGTGCCTATGAGCAATTACAGGCTCAAGGTTATGTTGAGGCACGGACTGGTCAAGGCACATGGGTCGCAGAAAAACTGCCTGAGTCTTTTTTAGTCAAAGCTGAAAACACCCAAAATCAGGCCCAAGAAAAAAAGATCCAGCAAAATTACAGCTTGTCACAACGGGGTTCCTATCTGATTGGTTATTCAGCTGCATCGCCTTACCAATGGGGAGCTTTCGTACCCGGGGCACCTGACGTTACCGAATTTCCACATCATATTTTTAGTCGAATTCAAATGCGCCTTAGCCGTGAACCTGAAATTAATCGACTGATTTATAGCAATGCGGGAGGATGTTTAGAACTGCGTCAGGAACTGGCTGAATACCTCAAAATTGCTCGCTCAGTGCAATGTGATGCAGACCAAATCATTATTACCGAAGGAACACATCAAGCCATTGATCTGGTTTCACGCACGTTAAGCGACCCTGGAGATGAGGTCTGGATTGAGGATCCTGCCTATTGGGGGGCACGAAATATATTGCGTATTAATGGGGTAAATTTGCGCTCACTACCTGTTGATCAAGAAGGGATTATTCCTGATCTAGAGCCCAAACGCCCGCCCAAACTGATTTTTGTGACCCCATCACATCAGTATCCTTTAGGTTCACACTTAAGTTTAGAACGTCGTAAACAACTGATTTCAATTGCACGCCAACATAAAAGTTGGATTGTGGAAGATGACTATGACAGTGAATTTCGTTTTTCAGGACAACCCTTTCCCTCATTGCAAGGTTTGGAGCCAGATGCACCAGTGATTTATATGGGAACCTTCAGCAAAACCATATACCCTGCTTTGCGGATTGGTTATTTGGTCGTACCTAAAAAGCTGTTTTCTCCCTTGCGCATTGTGGCATCGGAGCTGTATCGCGGTGGACATTTGCTTGATCAGAAAGTGCTAGCTGAGTTTATTCGTGAAGGGCATTATGAAGCACATATTCGCCGTATGCGCTTGCTGTATAGTAAGCGCCATGCTTTTCTCATTGATCTAATTACACGCCATCTCGGTGCAGATTTCCTACATGAATATAATACCGCAGCAGGTTTACATCTGATTTTAAAACTGCCAAGTGCTATAGATGATGTGGTGATTGCTAGCAATGCGCTTGATCAAGGGGTGAAAGTTCGCGCACTATCGCAATACTATACCAAGCATTATTCAACGCGACAAAAAGGGCTGTTATTGGGCTTTGCTTGTGTCAGTGAGCAAGAAATATTGGTGGCTTTTGGCGTATTACTCAAGTGTCTACGCAATGCAGGCATTCGTACACTTAACTAATATTTTTATTATAAATTATAAAGTTAAACTAACAAGTCGCTTAATCCATCTACGACTAAAGCAGCAGTGACAAGACCCAACTCTGCTGCTTCATTCTATAAATTCTTCCCTCTAGAGTAAAGATTGGTTCTGCGACTTTTCACATATTCTATGTAATTGGCTCCTTTCAAATGCTAAAAAATGGCTCTCGTTTCCTTAGAACAAAAAAGAGAAATTAAGTGCATACATAAACAACATGTAACCGTTTTGTAACCAAAGTGTGATTTTTCGCGCATTGCTAGAAACATCAGGTTTATCAATTTTTACCTTAATATTGATAAAGCCTTTGAGAATTCGGTTACAGTTTTACAGGATGAGTAGTGCGAAAAAGGCTTCGCCCCATTTTGAAACTACATCCTTAAAATTAAGGAAAATTATATGGAAGCACCTCAACATACCTCTGTGCCGGATGCATCTCAGGGCTTAAAAAATGGACTTAAGTCACGCCATCTCACAATGATCTCGATTGCTGGTGTAATTGGTGGTTCACTCTTCATTGGCTCGGGTAATGTCATTTACTCAGCAGGTCCTGCTGCAGTTCTGGCTTATGCTTTTGGCGGATTACTCATCCTATTAATCATGCGCATGCTGGGTGAAATGGCTGTTCTCAATCCAGATAGTGGCTCATTTTCAACCTACGCTGATCGTGCGATTGGTCGTTGGGCTGGTTTTACCATTGGCTGGCTATATTGGTGCTCTTGGGCACTACTCATGGGTTGGGAAGCTTATGTCGCAGGTAAAATTCTCAACAGTTGGTTCCCCTTTATGCCAATCTGGGGCTACATGCTCTTAGTGATTGTGTCTTTGGTCTTAGTGAACTTACAAAACGTTAAAAACTACGGTGAATTTGAGTTCTGGTTTGCACTGATTAAAGTTATCGCGATTGTTATTTTCTTGGTCATTGGTAGCTTAGCAATCATGCATTTATGGCCTTGGAGTCAAAGTGGCGCAGCAGGTATGACGCATTTAACAGCAGAAGGTTTCATGCCAAATGGCTTTTCTGCGGTTATTACTGCCTTGCTTGGGGTAATGTTTGCCTATATTGGTGCTGAAATTGTCACTGTCGCTGCGGCAGAGTCACAAAATCCTGCTCAAGAAATCCGTAAAGCATCTAACTCGGTTGTATGGCGTATTATGCTGTTCTATGTGGGTTCAATGTTCATTACCGTTTGCCTGATTCCACATAACAACCCGCTGTTAAAAGATCCAACTTGGGGAACATATAGCGTAACGTTGTCAGCACTTGGTATTCCTGAAGCGAAACACATTGTAAATTTCGTGGTACTCACTTCAGTATGTAGCTGTTTTAACTCTGCACTTTATACCTGTTCACGTATGCTGTTTTCACTGTCTAAACGTGGTGATGCACCGAAAAGCTTTGGTTCAATCAACCGTAATGGTAGTCCGTGGATGGGCGTTTTGATCTCATCAATATTCGCTTTAGTAGCCACTTACCTCACTGCAACTGAAAGCATGAATGTCTATGATATTTTCATGCTAGCAACAGGTACAGCAGCACTATACGTGTATCTCACTATTGCTTTCTCTCAGCTACGTATGCGTAAGAAATTAGAAGCTGAAGGAAAAGTAATTGACTTCAAAATGTGGTTATTCCCTTGGCTCACGTATCTTGCAATCTTCTTTATTATTGGCGCACTTATTACCATGTTGGTTGAAGGCACTTATTTCAAAGAAGTAACCTATACCAGTTTACTTGCATTGTTTATTGTTGGATTAGGCATCTGTGCACAGAAGTTTAACTGGGGAAAGCATGCTCAAGATAAATCTGACAACACTCAGGCGGACTTAACCAACAATCTGTAATGTTAAACTAATGTCAGATTGAGCAAAATTCAACATACACTAAAACCAATGGCCTCCTAGTGAAAGCCATTGGTTTTTTAGGCTAAACTCAGCAATAAGTTCAATTTTTACTCAAATGTTAGCCACCGTTTTTATCTATCTTTTTGTATTCATATTCTAGAAAACTGTCAGCCTGTTTGATATTACAGAACCCTTTCAGAAAAGAATTTTGTATAGATTGCCGCCTCACTTTTAAGTGCTTTCACTATTCCCTTTATTCTAATAATTTTTATATAACACTTGAATAAAAAGCAAACGATTATCATTTACAGATTTCGCTAGTCAGCTTATCATTTCACAAACTTACAAATTCTCCATATTTTCTTCATATTTCACCTATACATCATTTTAAGGATCTCTTGTGTTACTCCCTCATTTCAAAAAATCAGTCCTCACACTCTGCTTATTTCCCTCCATACTTTATGCAGCCGATACAGACCCTACTGTGACGCTTAACCCGATAACTGTGCAAGCCGAAGGCAACTGGTTAGATGAAGCCAATGCACAGAAAGTACTAAATCATGCTGGAGCGCGTACAGTCATTCAGCGTGATGAGTTGATTAACCGAGGCGTAACTTCTGTCAAAGAGGCTTTACGCACTGTGCCTGGTATTCAAGCTCCTGAAAATGCAGGAACAGCAGGGAGTGATGCATCGTTAAGCATCGGTGTCCGTGGTTTAACGTCACGGTTTTCACCACGCTCACAGGTACTCGTGGACGGTGTTCCACTTTCGTTTGCCCCTTATGGTCAATCACAACTCTCCTTAGCACCCACTAGTTTAGGCAATATTGAAAGTATCGACGTGGTGCGTGGCGCGGGCTCTGTTCGCTTTGGGCCACAAAATGTAGGCGGGATTATTAACTTTAACTCGCGTACAATTCCTGAAACCTTTGCTGGAACGGTAGACCTCACTACAGAAATTGCAGAAAACGGTCATGTAAAATTTAACCCCAACTTATTTGTGGGTGGAACCTTAGACAACGGTTTAGGCTTAGCGCTGTTATATTCTGGCGTTAATGGAGAGGGTTTTCGCGATAAAAATGATGACTCTGACATCAACGATATTCGCTTAAAAGCAGCTTATGCAATAGATGAATATGCAAAAATTGAAGCCAATCTACACCGCTACGATGCAGATGTAGATATGCCTGGAGGTTTAACCCCTGCTCAATTTGCTGAAAATCCATATCAGTCCTTGCGCAATCATGATTATATGAAAGGGCATCGTACTGACGGTTCAGTTAAATACAGCTATAAAAAAGATGACAATGCCTTTGAGCTTTTGGCCTATCACACTGACACCTTCCGTGATGCAGGAATGGAACGTAGTGGATCAAAACTGTACCAAACGGCGCCACGTAATTATAAAGTGACGGCAATCGAGCCACGGTATTCGCATGCGTACCAATTTGGGACTACTGAAAATGAAGTTTCTGTGGGCTATCGCTATCTACATGAAACCAGTGAAGAAGCAGTTAATCGTGCAAGCTATAACACGGTCACAGGCCCTACAAATGAATATGCTTGGACCAAAGCAGACGGGAAAACAGATGCACATGCATTGTTCATCGACAACCGCACAGATGTGGGTGCATGGTCTCTGATTCCTGGTGTTCGTTTTGAGAAAATCAAAACCACCGAAAATATGTACAAATTAAATAAAGATGCATCGGTACTCAACGGAGTACATGCTGAAAAATCCTATGATGCAGTATTACCAAGCTTTTCAGTCATGTATAAAGCCAATGATTTGTGGAATATTTTTGCAAACTACGGTAAATCTTTTGCACCACTACAATATAGCCAAATGGCCAATACCAATGCGTCAGGTGCCTATCTGACCATGCAAGGCTTACAACCTGAAAAAGCCAATAATTATGAAATTGGTACACACTATTTAGACCCATATCTATCCCTAGAATTCACCCTGTTTTATATTGATTTTGCTGATGAATTAAAACGAGATGATGCAACTCAAACTTACTCAAATTTAGGTGCCACTGAACACAAAGGGGCTGAGTTCGGATTTAAATATAATCTCGGTGCAATCAGTGACGAACTCAGCGGTATTTCGCTATATGCCAATACCACTTACACCAAAGCAACCGCATCTGCTGGGGAAAACAAAGGACAAGATCTCGACTTTTATTCACAATGGGTAGGTAATGCTGGAATAGACTATAAAGTTGATCAATGGACACTAAACACTAATTTCTACGGTCAATCTGGTCAAACCGCATCGGGCACCCATGATGCTACTGGACGCTATGGCAACATTCCTGGTTATGGTTTAGTGGGTGTTCGGGCATCCTATGATTTTTCCAACACACAACTCAATGGTCTCAAAGTGGGCTTCGGTGTGAAGAACCTATTTGACCGTGAATACTACACACGTTCAGCGGATCAAGTCGGTGGAATGTATGTAGGCGCGCCACAAACGTATTATCTACAAACCTCATTTGATTTCTAAACATTCAATTCTAGAAAAGCAAATATTCAGGCAGGGACACCTCTCATTCATCTTTGCAAAAGTGATGTCCTCGCCTGAAACAACTTTCCCTTTATTTCTAGACAGCACCAAAAGCTGAAATAGATACTCTGTCTGATAAATGTCAGCCCCTCGGCATAAGCTGCTCAGCTCAACCTACAACCTTCAAATCTAATAAAAGATACTAGAATCCCTTAAAATAAACCGATAAAAGGTTATGCCCTACGTTTTACTAAATCTTAGATTCAATATAAAAATTAAGTATTTAAATAATAAATATGTTTTCAAAAATGACTGCGAAAATTTAGCCCACTCATCTTTTTAACTTACAATCAGTTAAATTTAACAATACAGAGCAGCATAAAACCAAACTAGTCTCCTTAAATTTTTCACGATAAGATGATAATTTAGTCTAGGGAATAGAATATGAATAATAAGCCTACAATTATATTTGTACATGGATTTTGGGGCGGTGCAGCCCATTGGTCTAAAGTTATTACCAATTTATCTCACCGCGGTTATACCGCATTGAAAGCCGTTGAACTTCCGCTTACGTCTTTAGCAGACGATGTCGAACGAACTCGTAAAATGATTGCACAAGTGCAAGGTGATGTTCTTCTGGTCGGTCACTCCTACGGCGGAGCTGTCATAACCGAAGTAGGCAATCAGCCGAATGTCGTCGGCTTAGTGTATATTGCAGCATTTGCTCCAGATACAGGAGAAAGTCCAGGTGGGATTACCCAACTGCATTTGCCCGTAGGAGCACCCAATTTAGAACCTGATAGTGACGGCTATCTTTGGGTAAAAGCAGATAAATATCATGAAAGCTTTTGTCAAGACTTAACAAATGATGAAGGCTTAGTGATGGGAATCACTCAGAAAGCCCCTGTTGCCAGTACTTTTGGCGATACAATTTCAAATCCAGCATGGAAAATCAAACCATCGTGGTATCAAATCTCAACCGAAGACCGCATGATCCACCCTGAAAACCAAGCGATGATGTCTTCACGTCTTAATGCGCAAAAAGTTATTTCGTTAAATGCAAGTCATGCTTCGCTTGCCTCTCAACCCAAAGAAGTATCTGATCTAATTGATGAAGCAGCAAACTTTCTGGCACATTAAGCACCTCAAGTGTGAGGGAGTTTCGACTCCCTCTTTTCAGATCGCACCTTATTCTGCTCACCATTCTTATATTAGATAAAAACAACTTCAAACCAATGCTAAAGTCGCGTAACAAAATGACTTTCTATAGGGATCTTAATATGCTCGTTTCACACCAAGCCAAATAATGCTAAGACACGCGATACAAACTTTGAATAACATTTTTTAACTGACTGCCTGCCAGAACTTTCTGTATATTTTTAAATAAGGAATAAAAATAAACTGATCAAAAAAGAGTTCGAAAAATATAACAAGAACTTGCGATGAATCCATTTTGTTATATTTTTATCTACGATTCTTGTACCTACTTCTACATTACATTCTCATGCAAGATTTGGATGAATATTCTAAGTAGGTAGTTTTTCATGAAACGATCTATGCTTTTTGATCACTCTTATCTAGACAGCGATGAAGTATCTCCATGCAGATACTCTCGCCAAGCATGGAGAATGCTATGAGTCTTGGATTAACTGCACTTGAGTTGGCAAGAATTCAATTTGCCTTTACTGTTTCTTTTCATATTATTTTTCCTGCTACATCCATTGGTTTGGCGTGCTTTCTCGCCATGCTGGAATGGAAATGGCTACGCACTCAAAATCCAATTTACAAAGATTTATTTAAATATTGGATTAAGATTTTTGCTGTTGCATTCGCCATGGGCGTCGTTTCTGGGGTCGTCATGGCCTATCAGTTCGGTACTAATTGGAGTGAATTCTCTCGCATCGCTGGAAGTGTCACAGGCCCTCTCCTTACCTATGAGGTTTTAAGTGCATTCTTTTTGGAAGCAGGTTTCTTGGGGATTATGCTCTTTGGTTGGGGGCGTGTCGGTCCCAAAGCCCACTTCTTTGCCACCTTAATGGTTGCTATCGGCACCTGTATCTCCATGTTCTGGATTTTGTCTTCCAACAGTTGGATGCAAACCCCTCAGGGCTTTGCCATCGAAAACGGCATTATTGTCCCGACAGACTGGTGGGCGATTGTATTTAACCCCTCCTTCCCCTATCGCTTTGCACATATGGCAACGGCAGCATTCCTTGTGTCTGGCTTGCTGGTTGTGGGCACCGCAGCATGGCATTTGTTCAAAGGCCGTCGCGATGAGTTGGTGAAAAAGTCCTTTTCCATGGGCTTATGGATGGTACTGATCACATCTTGTCTGCAAGTTGTGATTGGTGATCATCACGGTTTAAATACTTTAAAGCACCAACCTGCAAAGTTGGCAGCCATTGAAGGGCATTGGGAAACCAACCGTGACCATGCTATGCCTTTACTACTCTTCGCTTTACCAAATATGGAAACAGAGTCGAATGATCTTGAAATTGGAATTCCTTATGTAGGTAGTTTGATTCTTACCCATTCACTAGAAGGTCAAGTCACAGGCTTAAAAGATTTTTCACCCGAAGACCGTCCAAATGCCTTAATTGTATTTTGGAGCTTTCGTGTCATGGTCGGGTTGGGCATGTTGATGGTTCTACTCTCGCTCACAGCACTGTGGCTACGTAAAAAAGGCGCCTTATATGAAAGCAGTTGGTTTCATAAGTTTGCCATTATTATGGGACCTACAGGTTATATCGCGCTCCTAGCAGGTTGGGTCACCACCGAGGTCGGTCGCCAACCTTGGGTAGTGTATGGGGTAATTCGTACAAAAGAGGGCTTGTCGCATACAGTTACAGCAGATCAGGTCGGATTAAGTCTCATCATCTTTGTCTTGGTTTATACCGTGGTATTTGGTGCGGGTATTTACTATATGTTGCGCTTAATCAAGCTCGGGCCTTCATTTTCCACTCCCTTAGATGCTGTTCAAGAAGTAGGTCCAGGTCATTTTAAAACCCCTTTACGTCCGCTAAGCGCTGTAGATGAATCACTTGATTCAACAAATCGCTCTACTCCAGATAGCAAGGAGAAACCGCATGATTGATCTCGTTATGGTGTGGGTCGGAATTATCGGACTCGGTGTACTCATCTATGTGGTTATGGATGGCTTTGACTTAGGGATTGGCATCCTGTTCCCGTTCATTCACGGTAGTCAAGAGCGTGATGTGATGATGAACACGGTCGCGCCTGTTTGGGATGGCAATGAAACATGGATGGTACTGGGTGGTGCTGGGTTATTCGCTGCATTTCCTTTGGTCTATTCAACCGTTTTATCGGCACTGTATTTACCCATTATCTTTATGGTAGTGGCCTTGATTTTCCGAGGTGTCGCCTTTGAATTTCGCTTCAAAGCCACTCGAACCAAATACCTTTGGGATCTCGCATTTATTTGGGGTTCTATCTTATCGAGCTTTTTCCAAGGTGTGATCTTAGGCGCCTATATCCAAGGTATACAGACCAGCAACGGTATTTATAGTGGCGGCGTATTGGACTGGTTGACTCCATTTAGCGTGTTTACAGGCATTGGGGTCGTGGTGATGTACGCCACTTTAGGCTGCGGCTGGCTTATTTGGAAAACAGAGAAAGACTTACAACAGCGTATGTATCATCTAATGCCACGCTTGATCATAGCTTTGCTCATTATTTTTGGTGCGGTCAGTTTATATACGCCCCTGACTCATCCTGAAATTGCACAGCGCTGGTTCTCTTTACCGAACTTATTTTATTTTAGCCCCGTGCCCATTTTGGTCTTGTTATTCGTTGGATTAATTTTATCTGCATGTAAAAAGCAACATGACCTCAAGCCCTTTATTTATACCTTAGCTTTGGTGTTTTTAGCCTTTACAGGCTTCGTGATTAGTTTATGGCCGAATATTATTCCGCCATCGGTCAATATTTGGCAAGCGGCTGCGCCTGAGTCGAGTTTAAAATTCACTTTGGTCGGTGCTGCCATTTTAATCCCTATCATCCTAGCCTATACGTTCTTGTCTTATTGGGTATTCCGTGACAAAGTCCGTATTGGAGATCAGGGCTATCATTAATAGAGGAGATAAACATGAAAAAATTTGTGGATCGACTCAGCCCACAATTATGGTTTATTTTATTATGGTGCTTTGGCGTGATCTCTCTCGCACTTATTGCGGGTTTCTTCAAGCTCATGCTGAGTTTTGCATACTAAATTAATCATTTTTATGAATCGAGCATGGGACCTTAGATATCGGTCCTGTGCTTTTTAATTGTAGCGACCGCCATATGTATAAATCAGAAAAACTTGCGCTCAGCCTAAAACATTTGATTGAGAGTGGTTTTTGGAAACCGAACGACAAGTTACCTTCTCTGCGCCAGCAAGCGGAAACATCAGGCTTCAGCCTCATGACCGTGATGAATGCCTATCAGGAACTCGAAGCGCAGGGGCTGATTTATTCACAAGAAAAACTCGGTTACTTTGTCACTGGTGATGCTCAGTCAGAGCATAATGCCAATAGTGTTGTCCTCAATGAAAAAATTGAAATCAACTCTAAAATTTTCAGATACTTAAAATCCATTCAATCTGAAAAGATGATTCCCTTTGGCATCGCTTTTCCCAACAGCCAACTCTTATACTCAGCCAAGCTAATGCAAACCTTAGGACAACGTGCCAAGCACCGTCTTAGTTATGAACAAATGCCGAGTTTACCCCCAGGTAACTTTGAGTTACGGAAACTGATTGCCCAACGCTACTGCATGCAAGGGATTCCGACGGATCCATCCGATATTGTGATTACCTCAGGCGGGTTGGATGCTTTAAATCTTTCTTTGCAGGCTATGACCCAACCGGGTGATTATATTTTGCTTCAAAAAACAATATTTTATGGTGCTTGGCAAGCTGCGGAACATTTGGGTCTTAAAGTTATTAGTATTCCTGAACATGACGAGCATGGTATTGACCTCGAAGCTTTTAAAGATGCAATTGAGCGCTATCCAATTAAAGTCTGCCTGCTCATGCTCAATAGCCATAATCCGATTGGTTTTACTGTAAGTGATGAAATCAAATATCAACTGGCAAAACTGTTGCATGAACGTGATATTTATCTGATTGAAGACGATGTTTATGAAGAGCTTTATTTTGATCATAAAAAACCGCTCTCGATGAAATACTTTGATCAGAAAAATTTGGTTCTACACTGCTCTTCTTTTTCAAAAACTTTGGGTGCGGGTTTTCGAATTGGTTGGGTCTATGCGGGTAAGTTTTCAGAGCATATTCAGCATTTACAACTGATGAGCACACTTTCCGTCAACTCATTTATTCAAAATGCCTTGGTCGATTATTTGTCGCATCGACATTATGAAAAACACTTAAAAACTTTGCGTAACACCTTAAAACGTCTAAAAAATCAGTATTACACTTATTTATCTGAGCATTTGTCTGAAGATTATCAAATTCATTATTATCCATCGGGTTATTTTTTATGGATTACCCTGCCCGAGCAAGTGAATGGTAATGTAATTTATGAGCAACTCTTAGAGAAAAATATCAGCATTGCACCGGGTTCTTTATTTTATCAAACTGATCACGTGCCGCATCATATTCGCATCAATTGTTCCTTTGAAATCAATGACAGTATCCAAAATGCCTTAGATACGTTGATCAAATGTATTTATCCAAATGCTTTCGATTCAAATAATATTGTTTAAGTGGCTACTCATTGGGAGCATTTTTTATTCATTAGAATCATAAGCCCCTGTAAAAAGTAATATGACATGATCACTTCTGAACATGTCATCCAACGTTAGTACAGACTTATTTTTAAACTGAAATATATTGAGTGTTGAATGCAAAGCATTTGAATTTAAAACCGCTTAATCTTCTCATCTGTGGTAAATATTAACTTTCAACCGAAAGGTTAAGCAGTCCTTCTTCTGCGGTGAAGTGAATATCAAAGGGTTTATTGGTGATAAAGAGCATTAAGGCATCATTATCGCTTCGCGCACCATGAAACATTACAGAACCCTCAGGAAACCACACAAAATTTCCTGGCCCAAACTCACCCTGACTGGTGACCAAATGTCCCTCTAATACATACATGCCATGCGCACAATGATGCCAATGCTCCACTGTCCTAAATCCAGCTGGATAACGTAACTTCCAAATCATCATGCCAGTATCTGGATCTTGCAAGCAGGTCTTAACAGGTAATTCACTGTTTAAAAAAGGAATGGGAATAAATTCCCATGGCATGGTATTGGTATTTAGCACAAAAGGTTGATCCACCATTGTTCTGTTCCCTGAATTTATTTTTGATAACTTTTTAAAAGGAATGACCTGATCACATCAATATGATCAGGTCATTAAACATCAGCCGATTTTAATAATAGGCTTTAGCGTAACTCCTTTATGACTGTCTATCGCGGCTTGATTGATGTCATCAAAGGCATAGAACTTTACTAGTTGATCAAACGGAAATTTACCTTGTTGATACAGCGTGACTAACTCAGGAATAAATTTCTTCGGTGCGCCACTGCCTTCAACCACACCCAAAATGGTTTTTCCACCCAACAATAAATCATTCACATCAAACTGAGCGGTAGTGCCTAAAGGTGGCGCACCAACCACTGCAATTTTGCCTAAAATCCCGAGTGCATCTATGCCCTGTTTTAAGATTTCAGGTCGCCCAGTAGACTCAAGCGCGAAGTTGATTCCACCGCCTGTAATCTCTTTGATCACCGCCACAGGATCTTGCGTTTTGCTATTAATCACATGGGTTGCACCCAATTGTTTAGCCAGCTCCAAACGTGATTCGACAATGTCTACAGCAATAATCGTTGCAGCACCACAGACTTTTGCTGCAAGCAAAGCGCTTAGACCTACTGCACCGGCGCCCCATGTCACAAAGCTACTCGCAGGTGTTACTTTGAGGGCATTGATACATGCGCCCGCACCTGTTTGGATACCACACCCTAAAGGCCCAAGTAGTTCAAGTGGAACCTCTTTAGTGACCTTCACTGCATTATTTTCACGGCTTAACGCATAAGTCGCAAAGGAAGACTGAGCAAAAAAATGATCATGTACGACGGCATGATCATGGGTACAAATTGCACTGTGTCCGTCTAGGTCAGCACCACTGAAGTTGCGACCAAAGAACTCTGCGCAATAAGCAGGGTTGCCCGTATTACACTGAGTACATTTACCACAATAGCCATAACTCAACACCACATGATCACCCACTTGCAGGTCAGTGACATTCGGACCAATGGCCTCAATAATCCCTGCTCCCTCATGACCAAGAACAGCAGGCAGTGGTACAGGATAATATTGATCACGGACAATTAAGTCGGTATGGCACATACCTGTAGCCACCACTTTCACCAGTACTTCATCGCCTTGAGGCTGACGGATTTTAAGTGCTTGCAATTCAAAGTCTGCACCTTTACATGCCGTCACTGCGGCAATAATTTCTTTCATTTCGTTCATACGATTACTTCCTGTAATAAATGATTCAACTGATTAAAAAGGATAATGTGGTGCTTGCGTCTGTACAGTCATCCACTGCCATTGGGTAAATTCATCGGCATTGGCAGGGCCACCGATACGCGTTCCGTTTCCTGATGAGCCGAAACCACCAAATGGATTGACTGTTTCATCATTCACCGTTTGATCGTTGATGTGTAGTAAACCGACTTTGAGCTGTGCCCCCAGCTGCATCGCACGTCCCACATTTGAGCTAATCACACCGGCTGAAAGCCCGTAGTCTCCATCGTTAGCAAGTTCAATCGCTTGTTCATCTGTGCTAAAAGGAATCAGCACTGCCACAGGGCCAAAAATTTCTTCACTAAAAATTGAGTTATTGGCCGTCACATCCGAAAGCACAGTTGGTTCAAAAAATACGCCATTGGCACATCCGCCTATTTCCAATGTTGCGCCCTCTGCAACTGCTGCATTGACTAATTGTTCGACACGTTGCGCTTGTTTAGCATTAATCAGAGGGCCAATGGTGACATGACTTTCACTCGGGTTACCCACCACAAAATTTTTCACTTTTTCAATTACACGCTGTTTGACTTGTGCATAAATTTTCTGATGAATCAAAATTTTGCCTGAAGTCATACAGATTTGACCTGAGTGCAAAAATGCACCCCATGCGATATTTTCAGCAGCCAACTCGATATCCGCATCATCTAGAATAATCAGCGAGTTTTTACCGCCTAACTCTAATGAGACTTTTTTCAAGGTTTTTGCAGCATTGGCGCCGACTATACGCCCGACATTTGTTGAACCCGTAAACTGAATACTGGCAATATTTTTATCCAGTGTCAGTGCTTCTCCGACTTCAGCTCCACCCGGTAAGACATGCAACAGACCTTTCGGGAGTCCTGCAAGTTCAAAAATACGTGCAATCGCATAACCACTACACACAGCTGTGCGTTCATCTGGTTTAAGTACCACTGCATTACCCAGTGCTAATGCAGGTGCAACTGCACGTAATGCTAAATAGAGTGGAAAATTAAAAGGTGAAATCACCCCAACCACACCAAGCGGTAAGCGTTTTGCAATGCTGAGTTTCCCATTTTGGGTTGGCAGGACTGTGCCCTGATCCGCAGCAGGTAAACCGATACAATGCTTGAGCACTTGAATAGAAATACTGACTTCAAAACCTGCTTTAAGCAGTAAAGAACCACTTTCTTTCACCAACAATTCAATTACATCTGCTTGGTGTTCCGTGAGTAAAATGGCTGCCCGCTCAAATACCGCTTGGCGTTCTTGATAACTCAGTGCCCACCATGCCTGCTGTGCAGTTTTTGCCTGTTGCGCTGCCTCTACCACATCTTGAGAGGAAGCATAGCCAATTTCGCCCAATTCTTGACCTGTCGCCACCTCAACCACGCTATACGTCTGTTGGGCTGGTTGCCATGAACCGTTGAATAGTTTTTTATCCCAAATCTCTTTTGCTAATATCGACATAATCACCTCTTGAAAATTGACCTAAACAATCCACACATCCATCCATTTTCATCGTTGCAGAACTGAAGCAATGGATGTGTTGTCATCGCACATGCTTTGAATTAAAAAATGTAAAAAAGTCGAAAGTTTAGTCCAAACTCTTTCTTCAACCCACTTTCGACCTGCGTGTCTGAAACCAACTGTGCACTCAATTGCATTTTGGCATTCATCATGTGCTGGAACTCAAATCGAGCCTGTTGCTTTTCCATGTTTTGATTGAGCTGAATGCCATCCAAAGATTGTTCACCGCCATAGCTGGCTGCATATCCCAAGGCAAATCGCTGCTTGGCATTTAAGTCATAACGTAAATTGACCTGTGTTTGATAACTGGTGTCTTGAGACAGGGTCTGATTGCCACTGCCTGCTTTATCATTGTCTCCATACCAAATTGCATCTTGATAAAACTCAAAGCCCCATTTGCCATAAAGCGGTTGTACCCAAGCCAACTGCACATCATATTTAAAACGGTTTTCACCCAGATTCACGGCATCATTTTTATCGTATTGTCCAAGCGGTAAATAAATAAATGGAGTTACCGCGAGATAGCGACCCGAAGCCCCTTGTTCAGGTTGATTAATCAACCAAAAAGCAGAGGCTATAATCGGATCTGCAAAACCCGATGCATTATTCAAATCTGCATCACCAATTTGAGTATTTCGCACCGATCCAAAAGGAATAACCACTTGCGGCGTTGCACGTAAACCTGCGATGTCGGTGTAATGAATGAAACGTGCAATACCAATATCTGAGCGAGAATCAGCATGGGTTTTATCACCCTTTTGGTAGTAACCATCCATTTCACTATGTTGATAATAAAAAACCCCAAGATTGGTTCCGCTCGGGAGGGTTGTATAATCCCCAACATTCACATCAATGGCATGACTCTGTGATGCGCACAAAACACCAAGTATGAGTAATCCCGCATTTTTATTCCCAAAATGCATAACATGTTCCCTTTTATCCAAATTATCCTTAATGGCTCATCTCTTTTCTTGAGCTTGTTTTAATGACCTTTAAATGCATTGATCATTTGCCAAAAATCATCAAGCGTCCTGCTTGACCGAGTATGAGTTGTAAAGTTATTGCAGAATGCATGCCATAAATTTAATCAATAAATATCAATAACTTGAGTGTTTGTAAAAATTACTCATGTCCATAAAGTAGACATACCAAAAAAGGACTGTCCAATTACTGGACAGTCCTGCTGTAAATTAAGATTTTAAAAAATCTCTTGAGGTAAATTGGTACTCTGTATACGAAACTTAGACCCAAAGTCCGAAACAGTATTGCGTTTAAATAACAGTAAAAGCTAAAGATATGGGCTAGATAGCTCAAAGCTAAGTTATGTAATAACACCTAACTGCTGATGTATTTATACACCGTTGTTCTTGAAATATTTAAGCGCTTGGCCGTGCGTGCAATATTGCCATTTTCTTCATCTAATACCTGCATGACCATCTGTTTGGTCATCGCATTTAAGTTTGGATTTTCCACTGCTAGCATAGACTGATTCGCCGTTTGAACACCATCCGAGGACTCAGGCAAATAAAGCTGTGTCAAAACATCGCCCTCATTAAACGCAGCCGATAACCTTACAATGTGAATAAGCTCACGGATATTCCCCGCCCATGTATAGGTCTGAAACTGCTGCTCGACTTGAGCTGACCATTGCGAGATGCCAAACTGATGTAAAATACGATGGAAAATCGCTTGCTTATCTTGTCGTAAACGTAAAGGTTCCAGATGCACTTGAAAACCACAGATCCGATAATATAAATCGCTACGGAATGTCTGCTGTTCAATTTTCATTTTCAAGTCTTGATGGGTTGCACATAATAACTTAAATGCTGATTTAATCGGCTTTCGCCCCCCAACCCGATAAAACCGTTGGTCTTGCAAGACGCGTAAAATTTTGACTTGTAAATGTAAGGGCAAATCACCAATTTCATCGAGAAACAAAATACCTTGATCCGCCAGTTCAATCAGTCCTTTTTCACCTTGCTTTTTTGCTCCTGTAAAAGCACCGCCTTCATAACCAAACAGCTCCGCCTCTAATAAATGGTCAGGAATCGCGCCACAGTTAATGGAAATAAAAGGTAAGTCAGCATCCAGCTTTTGATGTAACTGCTGTGCGAAGTGGTCTTTACCCGTACCCGTTTCTCCTGTGATCAGCACTGGAATATCTGCTTTTAAAGCTCTTAGGGCCTGATCAAGCACCTGCTGCATAGCGATTTGTTTGGTCTGTCTTATTTCGGCTCTATGCAAGGCATACAACTTTGCATAGAAAAATGCGTGATCGTGACTTTGGATAAAAAATGAACCAGTTGTCTCAAGCTGACTCAATGTCTTTGTTAAAAAGAAATCGTAAATACCGCGACCTAATAACAGTTCAATCGAACAGTTGAGTAATTTCAATGCCATTTGATTGGCTTTCACAACTTGCCCATAATTATCCAGCACGATCATGCCTGTATAAGCATTTTCAATTAAGTCTTTTGAATGTTGGAAATAAAGTACACGTTGGTTTGGTTTGAGTTCTGCAAGAATCAGTTTATTTTCTAAAATATAACTTTGATAGAGTAAATGCCGAAGCCAATTGCTCGCCAAAAGCCCTTGCGGTGAGGTGATATCTAAAGCGCCTAAAACTGCTCCTGCTCCATTAAAAATAGGCACAGACGCACAAGAATAATTGGCAAATTCATCCAAATAATGCTGATGTCCCGTCATGATCATAGGCTGTTTTGACAAAACACTACATGTCGGTGCAATTGCTCCAAATATAGAAGGATCAATCACTCGACCTGTCCGTAAAAAGTGATACTGCTCGTCTAAGTCTGGATTATGGCGTTCGGCAATAATTTTAAGCTGTTGATTAATTAAAAAAACACTAACATCCTGCTGTCCAAATAACTGCCAAATATCGTTTAAAACGACTTCAGCAAGTGCAGCAAATCTGACATCCTCACAAGACAGATGATCGACAGGAAAATCATGTAACGAGGTCAGTTTAGAAAAAGGACTTAAACCCGCTTTTTTCGATCTTTCCCATGCTTGTAAAATTGGTGAATCTCGCTCCACAATCTCTGGAAGCACACCAGTCGTGTAAAAATTGTATTTAATATTTTGCCAAGAAAATTCAGATAAACCATCCATGAGCATATCCCAAATTAAACCGTTTCTTTAAATCCTACATGTGCTGATTTGAACGTATTTTTATGTACATCTACTACTCATTTTGATGTTTGAGAAGCAAGTCTATTCCGTACCGTAAAATACATTCAATTTAAACACGAATACCGCGCTATAGTTTTAATCACTTTCAATCAACACTAAACCAATTTTTCTGCACCAGAAGTGATGAAAAAACTTCAGCTACTCCATCACCATAAAGCTATGTTTAGGATTTCTCAATACCCATATTTTGAAAATAGCTACGATAGACATAAACACAGCCGAGTGAAAAACTCGCCATCAGGCAGGAGGCAACAGGTAAAGGCATCACACTGTCTTGAGGAAAGACAAAAACCAAAAATGGAAAGGCATATACCGCAGGAATGCGCATATCAAAGAGCTTGAGCAAAAGAAACATTAAAGGCATATATAAGGGTGAGTATTATCCCATCTTGAATCCACAACTGCATAAGCACGGCAATTGAAATCGACAGTGTCAACACAGCAATCTGCTTAAGATACATTTTCAACGAATACATCATCATATTTAATGATTCATACACAACCACTGTAATCGGTGGAATCAGTGCCATCGCTTCAACCCTGAAAATAGCAGCGAGTGCAAAACCGATTAAAGTAATACTGGCATACACACCTATTTTTCGTCGATCAAAATTGCCTTTCCGCTCTATGCCCTGATTCAGTTTAAAGAGCACAACACCCAACATCAGCATAAAACTGGTGACAAAAATCGAAATCAAAAACGATAGTTCATAAGCTTGGGTCACAATCGGCAAGAAACCCGTGGCCAGTGCTGGCGGTAATATATAGTTAAACATCCGCATCACCAACAACATGGCACATAGAACCAAAACCAGTTTGAATAGATATGAAATTGGCATCAAATTAATACAGAACCCGATTACAGCAGTCAGACTCGGTAAAATAAAAATTTTATCTGGCTGATTCAGCCACTGTTTATCTCGATAAGCCCACAATCCAACGGCCATCGCTGCCATTTCAGGCAGAATGATTTCACGATCATTCAGTCCATAAGCCGCTACCACCATGAGCAAAATAAAGAGAAAAGCCATAACATAACTTTGGGAGCTTAACGTTGTCTTTGCCTGTGACATCGGATTCATCTACGGTTCCTTATTTTGATTTAAAACGCTATAGCACCAAGGATGTATCTCGTCAGTACGATCACGCTAGGAGCAAAAAGCACCATGATTATTCCTGAAATAATCATGGAAAGGCTGGCAATGACGCCTTCTAATTCATGACGCTGTCTTGCCCGAGCAATACCCATAGCATGTGCAGCATTACCCAGTGCAGTACCCGAAGCAATTCTGTTCTTGCACCGCATCCATAACAACAGAACATCTCCCAACAACATACCTACCAAACCTGTAATCACAGTAAAGAGTGGAATCAGGCTGATGGATCCCCCCACTTTTTCGGTGAGCACCAAAGCAAAAGGAATCGAAATGGAACGCGCCAACAAGCTATTTTTAACGATGTCATCAAAGTCCAATAGACTCGCCAAAAACCAACTGCTGAAAATACCCACCAACATGGCGAAGCTGGAGCTGAACAGCAACACTTTAAAATGTTGCTGAACCATACGGCGATAACGAAAAACAGGAATAGCAAAAGCCACCGTAATTGGACCAAGCATTGCCACCAAGTACTGGGTATAGTGGTAATAGTCTTGGAACTGGTGCTGAAATATTAGAATCAGTACGATGCTCAAGATGGGCACAACAATAATCGGGGACAAATAGATTTTTTGGGTTCGAACAAAGAGCCTCTTTGCCATGACATAGCACAGCACGGTCCAAGCCAAGTAAAAAACACCCCAAAACTCAGTCATCTTGATTTTCCTGCATCGTCTGTTCTGGTTTTGAGTCGCCTTGCTTTAAGCACATAGCGACGGTATATACCGAAACCAACATGACCAAAGCGGTACTGATCAAAATCACCAGTAGAATTTTCCAACCACTGGCGATCAATAAATCCTGATACTGAATCACACCGACCACAGGCGGAATGAAAAATAGCAACAGTTCAGCCAGTAATAAATCTGCACCGCGTTCAATCTGGGCTAATTTCAACCACTTCATTTCGAGTAAGAACAACAGTAGAAAGAAGCCCAACACACCCGACGCAACAGGCAGATTCAACAGCTTTTGCAAGACATAAGCACCGCTCCAAACGGCCAAAATAGTCATGATTTGGTAGCTCGCGGTTTTTAGCGTTTTCAACGGAGTTTGGACGTCCAACATCATCCGATGTCCGCATAAGCCCGTTGTTTAAATGGCTGAATGGAGACACGTTTATAAGTTTCCAAAAAGGATTCTTGCTCCAAACGCAAATCCAAATAAGTATTTAAAATTTCTTCGAGCACATCTGGAATATCTTCTGCGGGAAATGAAGGGCCTAAAATATCACCAATGGATGCATCATGATCTGAGTTACCCCCTAAGCTAATTTGGTAATATTCAGCGCCTTTTTTATCGACACCCAAAATACCAATATTGCCAACATGGTGATGCCCACATGCATTCATACAGCCTGAAATATTTAAATCAACTTTACCTAAATGATATAAAGCATCCAAATCATCAAAACGGCGAGCAATCGCTTCATACACTGGAATAGATTTGGCATTTGCCAATGAGCAAAAGTCGCCACCCGGACAGCAAATCATGTCGGTCAGGAAGCCAATATGTGCACGAGCCAAATTGCCACGATCCAAGACTTGCCACAGTTCAAACAGATCCTTTTGGCGTACGTCAGTTAAGGCAATATTTTGCTCATGCGTGGTTCGCAGCTCACCAAAAGTATATTGGTCAGCCAAATCTGCAATTAAGCGCATTTCATCGGAAGTCATATCCCCCGGCGCCACACCTGCCCGTTTCAAGCTGATCGTAACAATGCGGTAGCCCGCGACTTTATGTGCATGGGTATTGATATTGAACCAGTGTTTAAACTTCGGATACTGCTGGAACAAAGCCTCAAAATCGTATTGTTCTAAAGCTTCATAGGTAAATGGCTGAAACACCGCATCCATTTTCGCCAAGACACTGGGCTGAACCTTGAGTAGTGTTTGAGTATGTGCAAACTCAGCTTCAACTTTTTCAGCAAAACCTGCTGGGGTCAGGGCTTTCACTAAAATTTTAATACGTGCTTTGTATTTATTATCACGGCGGCCATGCAGGTTATAGACACGCATGATGGCATCTAAATAAGCAATTAAATCTTCACGGGCTAAAAATGGCTTAATCACATGTCCCGCTAAAGGTGTACGCCCAAGCCCGCCACCGACTTTAATTTGATAGCCCAACTCCCCTGCTTCATTTTCCACCACATAGACTCCCACATCATGAAAGGTCGTAGCAGCACGGTCTTGCTCAGGGTGTGCACAAACCGCAATTTTAAATTTACGCGGAAGGAATGAAAACTCAGGATGGAAAGTACTCCACTGGCGAATCAATTCGCAGGTCGGGCGCGGATCTGTGAGCTCCCCTTCAACGACACCTGCATATTGGTCTGTGGTGGTGTTTCGAATACAGTTACCACTGGTCTGAATAGAATGCATGTGTACCGTAGCAAGTTCCTGCAAAATATCAGGCACATCTTCAAGCTGCGGCCAATTCAGTTGAATATTTTGACGCGTTGAAATATGTGCATAGCCACGATCATACTTCTGTGCAACCTCGGCCACCTTCCGCAGTTGTACTGAGTTCATTAAGCCATAAGGCACTGCCAAACGTAGCATAGGAGCATAGCGTTGAACATATAAACCATTTTGTAAGCGTAAGGGACGATATTCTTCTTCAGTCAGTTTTCCCTCTAAATAACGCTGGGTTTGGTCGCGAAACTGTGCGACACGTTCATTTAATAAATTTTGATCAAAGTCTGTATATAAAAACATGGGGATGACCTAAGTATATGCATCAATATGAAAGAAAAGCTGTTTTAAATGGGAGATCAAAAACGTAAATTAGGCAAAAAAAGTCGCCTGCTTTCGGGACACGCCATGTTGTAAACAGGTCTGCATATACTCGGCATAGACCGATAATTTTTCATAGATATGCTCGGCATAAAACATATCTTCGATCAATTGAGTCGCTTGCTGTAGGCTATAACTGCCGTAGCTCAACAATAATTCTGCATTCAGCGTGGCAAATTTTTCACATAAAGCAACATACTGTTCATCTTTGTTTTTAAAGAATAATTTACGCATATTCCAGTCACGACTGTCGATAATACTATCTTGCGGATGGATGCGAATATAGTAAATTTTTACTTTAAAAAACTGCTCAAGTTCCGCTATTTTTTGCGTATTGAGTGCCAGTGCAGTCACCAAGAAAATCTGTGAAACATCGGTTCGACAGAGTGCTTTGATCAATGAACTATAGAAAAAATCGACATCGTCTAAACTGGTATCACTTAAATCTAAATAAAGATTCAGTGCCTCAAGCACATCATCTATTTTTAAGTTTTGTCTTTGCTCAGCTTGATAGTAACGGTTGAGGATATTAAGAACAGATGGTGTGGCTGGGCTGTTATAAATCACAGGGTGATTTAGATTCGCCAAGATAAAAGGTGCAAATAAAAACGCTGCGCTAGCTTGTTCTGCTTGAATAGCGGACTGCACAATATACTGAACTTTTGAACTTGCAAAATCACGTAAAACTTTGGCACGTAGCAATGTTGCTTCTAAGTTTAGATATTGCTGAGCCAGCACATGCTGTAGTTTTTCTGAAAATCCCTGTCCTTCAATCAGTTCAGACATTGTATTCAGTTGCTGTGTTACAAACATTAGGCCACCATCAAGATTGTGATTCTTTCTTGAAACAAATTTTCATCCGATTTGATGGAAGTAAGTAGCTACAGTAAGGCGGTAAAAAACTATAACAGAATTTTATTGATGTCTTTTTCTGGTTTTATTCTTCAGTTTCCAAACGCACCATAAAAACAATTCAGTTTAGAATCCCTCTGATGATGCGGTTTAATTTTAACGACTCTTTTATCTAAATATAGTCTACTACAGTGTGTGCACATCCAAATCAAGGCGCTTGGTCGTATGAATCCAAAATTTAGCAGTTATACACTGTTACAGTGTCTTGCTCTTGCAGATGATTAAGGCTTGAGTAGCCATTCAACAGAACGATCAAATAGCTTTAAACCATCATTAGACAACAGAGTAAATGTATCATTATGCAGGAAAAACATGAGTCTTTTGGCTGGCGCTAAAGATTCATAATCCATGGTTGCGCCTTTTTCATAGCCCCAAATAGCAACTTTTTCAGGTTCACCATAAACGGTTGCAATAATCGTTGCACCTAAACCAGGTTTCCCCCAATTCATGCTTTCTTGTTTGCTATATACATTTGCTGTACCTGCGGGGAGTTGAGCAGATAACTCATGTGGTGCATTGACCAACCATAAATAGCGTGTTTTTTCTACCTCACCAAAATCCGTTCCTGTTCTCTTCCCAGTCATTGCAAGGTCATCAACATAATCACTTTCCCATGTCATCAAGGGTATAGACAGATACCGCCAGCCAGATTTTAAATTTTTTGAACCTACAGTTGAGGATAAAATCACTAAATCTGTATTTTTAATTTGTTTAGGATCTTGGCTCTGATCAAGAATCTGTACTTGATAACCCTCTGCTTGTAAGTGCGACTGAATTGCTAAATCGGTTTTATAAGAAGGTCCATTCACTTGAGAAATGAGTGTGATATGCGGTGCATTGGGCTTTGCTTGCGTACACAGGGATATCAGCAAACATACTGCACCAATAACTGATGCACACATGAAACGTACTTTTTGCATTTTAGAACCTAAAAAATAGAAAAGAATGATCTAGAAAGACACATCAAATTAAATAGCCCTACAACGTTGATAGCAGACAATTGATTTCATGTTAGATCACGTCGCAATTTGCGATTTAGAAGATAGCATATATTTTTGAAATTAAGCTGCTATGGGGTAAATGAGCTAACACGACCCGATTACTATACCCATCTGTAAAGTACATTTAAGCTGTATTCGTCATATAGATGAGACACTTCTTCCTATCCTACTTATTGTTTTGAACGCCTAAAAAATAAAAAATAACGTCATCTCCCAACACATTCTAGTCCAATCATCTATATGTTTGAATCAGGAAGGAACATCGAAATGAAGTCAAAGCACCATAAAATTGTCTTATCCATCAGTACATTGGCAATCGCCATTGCCACCAGCTTCAGTAATGCAGCAGAGACCAGCTATAAAGCCAGCAGCGTGAACCAGCCCATTAAAATCGTGAATATCGCGTCTTTAGAAGCACAAGCTAAAGCACAAATGCAACCAGGTGCTTTTGGGTATATCCGTGGTGGTGCAGAAGATGAAAATAACTTACGAAGTAACACTTCTGCTTTTGACAAAAAATATATCATGCCACGCATCATGCAAGCTATTGAATTAAAAGATATTAACCTGAACACCAAGTTCTTGGGCATTGACTTAAAAACCCCGATTATTCAAGCTCCTATGGCTGCTCAGGGTTTAGCCAATGTCGATGGTGAGCTTTCAACTGCCAAAGGTATGGCAAAAGCAGGTTCTATTTTTTCACTCAGCACCTATGGTAATAAAACCATTGAAGAAGTGGCTCAAGTTTCAGGAAAAAATCCATTCTTCTTCCAGCTTTACATGAGTAAAAATGACAAGTTCAATGAGTTTACCTTGAAGCGTGCCAAAGAGCATGGCGCTAAAGCCATCATTTTAACAGTGGACTCACCTGTCGGTGGCTACCGTGAGGATGACATTAAAAACAACTTCCAGTTTCCCTTGGGCTTTGCAAATTTAGAACTGTTTGCTCAACAAAATAAAGATGGCTCGAAAACAGGTAAAGGGGCTGGTATTAGCGAAATTTATGCCCAAGCCAAACAAGCCTTCACCCCGTCAGATATTCAATATGTAAAAAAATTGACCGGTCTGCCTGTGATTGTCAAAGGGATTCAATCGCCTGAGGATGCTGACATGGCCATTCGTGCGGGTGCCGATGCCATTTGGGTATCTAACCACGGCGGTCGTCAGTTAGATAGTGGTCCATCCTCTTTTGATGTGTTGCCGGGCATTGCCAAAGTCGTCAATAAGCGTGTTCCTATTGTTTTTGACAGTGGTGTCCGTCGTGGTTCACACGTATTTAAAGCCTTAGCCAGCGGTGCTGATGTGGTTGCCATTGGTCGCCCAATTCTCTACGGTCTACAACTGGGAGGTGCCGAAGGCGTCAACTCAGTGATGGAACAGTTCAATAAAGAACTCCGCATTAGCATGATGCTCGGTGGTGCCAAAGACATTGAAGCGGTGAAAAAAACCAAGCTCTATACAGACAAAGATTTTGAATAAACACTGACGGTTTTATACCCAAGTCGTTGGCAACCCTGCTGACTGCTTGGGTAAATGCTTATGTGATAAGTCTTGAAATAAACTATTTCACTCAATTTCGAGTTAAACAATGAATGGACATCAACGCCTAGTAGCCGTACATGCCTTGGCAACTCAAGAAATTCGTCGATTTCTGCGAATATGGCCGCAAAGCTTATTCGCTCCTGCACTGACGCTGACTTTATATTTATTCATTTTTCATAATTTGGCTACACCACTCGCCAATAGCGCAGATCAAGCTAACTCTCTGCACTTTATTGTGCCGGGGTTAATGCTGATGGGGGTCATCACCAGTAGTTATGACAATGTCAGCCTTAGCTTCTTTAGTGCTAAATTTAGGAAAACCTTAGAAGAACTACTAACCAGCCCCATGTCTAATCATCTGATTGTGCATGGTTATTTGATAGGCAGTTTAATACGGGCTTTTATGGTTGCAATGATAAGTAGTCTCATGGCATGGGCACTTACAGATCTAAGCCTAATGCACCCCATAGTCCTATTTATGATCCTTTTCATTAGTGCGATATTCTTTTCACTGTGTGGCTTAATCAGTACCTTTCTGATTGATGACTTTGACCAACTGGCAGTCATTCCCAACTTTATCCTCTTGCCTTTACTTTTCTCATCGGGGATTTTTTATGATATTGATGCGCTGTCTCCCCATTGGCAGATGATCCATGCGTTCAATCCAATAACGTATCTGGTTGATTGCATTCGTTATAGCTTCATTACGGGTGTCAGACCCAATATTCCTTTAATTATGTCGGCTTATGGGGTCAGTATCATGGCTTTATATCGGCTCGCCGATTCTTTATTGACTAAAATGCGGGATGTATAAAACACTGATCTGATTAATGTCTTGATCAGTGGTCTATTTTTTAGAGACAGCATCAAATATTTGCAGGCTCAAAAACATTCAATAAAATCTGACTCAGCCAACTTTGGGGTGAAGTCGTTTGATGCGAGGCCAAAGTATAAAGATTGACAGTATAATCGGGGACCTTAATCGGCAAGTCAAAAACATCAATCTCATGTATCGTTCTGAATTGTTCAACAGCTTTACTAGGTAAGGTCATGATGAGATTGCTAGACTCCAAAATATAAGGTGCAACCATCATATTTGGTAGTTCCAGCGCAATTTGTCGTGTAATACCCATGGTTTTTAAGACCCGATCGACAATTCCATGATGTTCCCCCCATGCACTCACTCGAATATGCTTTGCCTCCACATAGTCCTCAAGTCGCATCGTGCTGTACAATCGCTTAGGTACAACAACAACATAACGATCTGAAAAACAGAGCTGCTCTACTATTGCCGAATGATTCATTTCACCTTGCTCGGAATATCCAATAACTGCATCCACATGTCCTAAGACTAAACTTTGAAACAGCGCCTCTTGTTGTTCAAACATAATTCTTATTTTGATATTGGGAGCAATCACACTCAGTCTTTTCATGAGAGAAGGCAGAACACAAAAAGCCGTATAGTCTGTTGTGCCAATCACAAATTCCATCGTACTTGAAATGGGATCAAATGGTTCGACTTGAAATAATTGCTGAGAGATGAGCGCTAAGCTTTCAAAAATGGAGGGCGCTATTTCCTCTGCTTTTTTGGTTGGCAACATTTCCCCTTTCATACGTACAAACAAAGGATCCTCCATCACATCTCGCAATCTATTCAGCGCATGGCTAAAGGCAGAAGCACTGATATAAATAGACTCAGCGGCCTTAGCTACACTTTTATGCTGATACAAAGCGCGAAAAACCAAGAGTAAATTGAGATCAAAAGCATGAGGTATAGAGTGCATATTATTCATTTTTCAATGTAATAAAATGCAGTATATACACTTAATTTATGCTTTAGAATATTTTCAAAATTATCCGAGTTTCTCTTATGCAAGAAATTATTCGTTCTGTTCAACTCACTGATGTTGCACGTTGTTTCGAAATTGAGTCTGCAGCATATTCAGCAGATGAGGCGGCAAGCCAAGCAAAAATTCAAATTCGAGCCGAACAATATCCCGAAGGTTTCATTGTTTTAGAAGTGGAACGTCATGTTATCGGTTTCATTAATAGTGGCTGCGCCGATAAAGTCGTAATGTCTGATGAACACTTTAAAGAATTAAAAGGCCATACCCCCTCTGGCGCGAACCTTGTCATCATGTCTGTCGTTGTTGACCCTGTATTTCAAGGACGAGGTTATTCGGCAAAACTCATGACCGCCTTTATTGAGAAAGCAAAAAGCCTGAACAAAGCTGCAATCTATTTGATGTGTAAAGAACAGTATCTCAAACTGTATGAGAAATTTGGTTTTCAACTCCTGCAAAAATCAGATTCGACTCATGGAGGAATGCAATGGTATGAGATGAAGTTAGAGCTTGCTTGACATGAACCCAGTTCGGTTCATTCGTCTTGCCAACATCTTGATTAGCGTGCTGGTTTTTGTTGTCATTTTTACACCAAACGTCAAATCATATTTGTGGGGGGCCATTGTATTGACTCTATGTCTGATCTGCGTTTCCTACCAACGTTCAGCAGAAGGTCTATGGGTAGGAATCGGCTTGTTATTAATTGCGATCAGCTTTTATTAGGTGAATGCTAGATCAAGCAATATATTTAAATCAGATAAAACTGATGCTTTTGTGTGATACAGCGCTGTCCTTCATTTAAGACTGAAAAGGCACGTCTAATGTCGCTTTGATACGCTCTAACACAACAGTGGTTTTAAACCACTGTACATTCGCATTTTGATGAAAAAGCTGATCACATAAGGCTTGAAAGCGACTCATACTCGGCACCAAAAGTACCAACATAAAGTCCGCCTCACCTGTTACGTAATAACACTGCTGTACTTCTGGTATTGAAAAACTCGCTTTTAACACATCAAGATCTGTCACATGAGTTTGGTTAACACGAACCTCGACAAAAATCGTAACCACCTGCCCCAGTTTGTCTGGATCCAGTACTGCGTTATTACCAATAATATAACCACTGTCTCTTAATTTTTGAATGCGACGCTGTACTGAGGCGGTTGATAAATGCACCAAGTCTGCCAATTCTCGTAGTGGCGTGAGGCAATCTTTTTGCAGATGCTGTAATAAAGCGAAGTCAAATTTATCCAATTGCATCAAGCGCATTCCACGAGAAAATTTCTCATTTAAGCTAAACAATATAAGCCAATTTATCAATAAGACTGCAATAAAATATCACTTATTCATGCGTTTTAAGACCCGTTTTATGCCTCAGCATCCCAATACAACACTTGGCATTAGTTTAAATGTCACGGCCTCAGTGCTATTTGCATTAATGTTTGCCTATACTTCACTATTGGGCTCTTTGTCAGGCACAGAAATTTACGGCTGGCGAATTGTATTGAGCATTCCCTGTTTGACACTTTTTATATGGCTAAAAGGCAATTGGTCTCAGGTAATTGTGATTTATCGCCGTTTCTACCAAGAGCGCTTTTTCGTTTTAACACGCGTGTTATCTTCGTTTTTAATTGGGATTCAGTTGTGGCTGTTTATGTGGGCACCCAGTCATGGCTATGGACTGGATGTTTCACTCGGTTATTTTATGATGCCAATTAGCATGGTGATTGTGGGTCGGATTGCGTTTAAAGAACGAATGTCTCGTTTTCAACAACTGTCCTGTGTTTTTGCAGTACTGGGGATATTGAATCTCTTAGCCATTTCTCAAACCCTGACTTGGCCCACTCTGCTGATTTGCTTGGGTTATCCGATCTATTTTTGGCTCAGACAAAAAACGGAGACAAATAATATAGGCGGACTTTGGTTTGACATGATGCTGAGTGTTCCTGTCTGTCTATACTTTATTATGCACGGTTCTATCGTCACAGAAAGCCTATCTGCAAGTTCACATACACTGTGGCTCATTTCAGGACTTGGATTAATCAGTGCACTGGCTTTGGCATTTCAGTCCTTGTCTGCCCCACATTTAAACTTAAGTCTGTTTGGACTGTTGGTTTATGTCGAACCCGTATTGTTAGTGGCCGTTTCAATCGCCTTAGGAGAAAGTATTACTTTGGCAGAATGGCCAACCTATATCGCCATTTGGCTCGCAGTATGTGTGCTTATGTTAGAAGGGTTACAGCAATTAAAACGAAACCGTAAGTTAGTGGTCTAAATCATTTATTCCATTGTTGTCCTAAACAGCTTTAATTTAGCTGTTTAGAGGGCAATGGGACTACAACTAAATTGAACTGATCACCCTGATATAAAATACTTTTAACTCGATGGATTATGTACTGACAACTCAGACTCAAGCGAGATACATGAAATCAAAGTGAAGCATTTAAAAGGTGATGTTGTCTCACAATACTATTCAATAAGCTGGAAAAGTTGATTGCAGGTTGGCTATGCAGATCTGCTTTAAACGCAATACCGAGTCCAATGGTTGCGGTTTTATTTTTTAGATATTTATATTTAATCCCTTCAATTTTGAGCTGTTGGGTGGACTCAGGCACCAAAGAAATCCCTAAGTTCGCCGCAACCAACGATAAAATTGAAACAATCTGAGGCGCTTGCTGTCCAACTTTTGGGGTAAAACCATGCTGTTGGCAAGTATTTAGAATCGCAGCATACAGCCCAGCACTCACCTCAGGAGGAGAAACAATAAAACTTTCATGTGCAAATTCTGCAAAATCCACCATCTCTTCATCTGCGGGATAATGTAAAGGCAAAGCAGCAATCAACTTTTCATCAATCAAGTTACGAATCGTAATAGCTTTCGGGTACTGTGCAGGTGGCCGAACAATCGCAATGTCTAATTCATTATTCAGTAAACTTTCAATTAAAATCAAAGAATTGGCTTCTTTTAACACCAAATTCACCTGTGGATATCGCTGCTGAAATGCCTGAATGGCAGGCGGAATTAAAGAATTTAAAATTGAGGTGCCTGTAAAGCCGAGCCTTAGTTCTCCCCATTCACCATTTGCCGTACTTTGGGTCAATTTCACTGCATTTTTCAGTTGGTTCTGAACGGGCAAGACCATTTTAAGAAAAGTTTCCCCTGCTGGTGTCAGTGCAACGCCATGAGAGTAGCGATAAAAAAGTTCAACGCCGATTTCATTTTCCAACTTTTTAATTTGCATACTCAACGGTGGCTGACTTATGCCAAGACGCAAGGCTGCTTTAGAGAAACTTTGCTCTTCTGCGATAGCAATGAAGTACTGAATATTGCGCAGTTCCATATATAAAAGCTATACCATTATTGAGTTATATATATTATACATATACATCTGCACTTCTTAAAATAAAAGCTCTTCTCCATATTAAGTCAGTTAAGTCATGAAACTGAGCTCTTCGATAGAAGCAGACTGGTCTACCTTTCAGCAACCCATTCCACAAACGATCAACAAAGGTACACGGGAATATAAAAAAGCGGGTATGGCGTTGTTCCTATTAGGCTTTGCCAGTTTTTCACTAATCTATTGCGTACAGCCCTTGCTACCGAATTTAAGTCAAAGTTTCCATATTGCGCCCAGTGCAAGTGCGCTTGCATTGTCTTTAACCACGGGCTTTTTAGCCATGTCGATCGTGCTATCCAGTGCTTTTTCACAAACATTGGGCAGAAAAGGGCTGATGTTTTTCTCGATGCTTTTGGCTTCAATACTTAATGTCGTGTGCGCAGTTTCACCGAGTTGGCATGTACTCATGCTTTCAAGAAGCTTAGAAGGTTTTGTTTTGGGTGGAGTTCCTGCTGTTGCTATGGCTTGGATTGCAGAAGAAATTAGCCCGAAAGATTTAGCTAAAACCATGGGGCTATATATTGCAGGCACAGCATTTGGTGGCATGATGGGACGTGTTGGCATGGGTATTTTGACCGAGTTTTTCTCATGGCGTATTTCCATGGCGATTCTCGGCGGCATCTGTCTGTTCTGTGCATTAGGTTTTTTGAAACTCTTACCTAATTCGCGAAATTTCACTGCCCAGCAAGGTCTCTCTTTTAAGTTCCATCTACATGCATGGTATGCACACTTAAGTCATACACGGCTGTTAAAAATTTATGTCATCGGTTTTTTGCTCACCAGTATCTTTGTCACTTTGTTTAATTATGTGACCTTTAGACTGTTTGCAGCACCCTATCATTTAAGCCAAACTCAGATCAGCCTGATCTTTTTATCTTATAGTTTGGGTATTATCTCCTCTTCTATCGCAGACCGAGTCGGCAAAAAGCAGGTGATGATTTTGGGCTTTTCATGCATGCTTTTAGGCGTGCTACTCACCCTTTCTGCATCTTTATTTCTGATTATTCTTGGTATTGGCTGTGTGACCACTGGCTTTTTCATTGCCCATGCCATTGCCAGCAGTCGCGTAGGCGAACTCGCAACATCCAATAAAGGCCACGCCACCTCCTTGTATCTGCTTTTTTATTATTTAGGTTCAAGCATTATAGGCGCCTATGGCGGAAATATTTGGCAAAGCTATGGCTGGAATGGCATCGTTATCTTAAATATTTTTCTGATCCTAATTGCACTCATCGTTATTTTTTCAATAAAACCACTCCATTCATCCACCCCAACACCTTAGGAATTTCGACCTCATGCAACAACACTTATTTGTCTACGGTACTTTAGCTCCCAATAAACCCAATGCCCATATTTTAGAAGCGATTGGCGGTACATGGCACAAAGGATCTGTGAAGGGATGGCTTAAAGAAGCTGGTTGGGGTGCAGAACTTGGCTTTCCTGGCCTGACACTGAGTCCAGATGGGCAAACTATTAATGGATATATTTTTAGTTCAGAACAATTAGATAGCCTGTGGAACAGCTTGGATGAGTTCGAAGGCAGTGAATATCAGCGTGTTTTAACTGAGGTCACTTTAGAGAATGGGCAAATACAACAGGCCTATGTCTATGCACTAAATCAGCACGTATAAATCGTATTTTTATGTAGCGAAGTCTCAAAAATTAAATGAAATCGAATACGGATGATTGCTCATTTAAGCTGATGTTTGAATGGTCTCAAAGTCAGTTACATACCAACTGACTTTGAGACATTAAACCAGTTTTACTCTTTATAATGTTGTGTACTGTAGTGCTCAACAGGTAAGCGTGTTAACACCTTTTGTCCTTTCGCACCTGGCATGCTTTCGACATACTGTAAGAAAGCTTCAGCATAATCTAAACCCACATCAATCCGACGATCACCCGTGATACCTTTTAAACTGGTATAAAAGTCTTGACCATCGGCAAGGAAATTAATGGTAATCACTTGATAAGTTTGGTTTACATTTAAAGGCAAATACTGTCCATCAGCATTTCGCACTTGTAAATTCGATACCCGTTGGCCTTTGGTTTGGGTTAAATCGACATCCCACGTTAAGCCCCCTGTATAGGGATAACTGCCAGTGTTGTTCAAAACCACGGCATCAATCGCGTCTTCTAAAGTTGATTTAATTTCCTGCCCCGTGGCTTGTAATTGCACCAATGTATTTTTAAAAGGCAAGACCGTATAAATTTTCTCAACCGTGATATCGCCTTGTGGTACATCGACTCTGACCCCGCCACCGTTTTGAATCGAAATATCCGCATTAAAATACTTTTTGCCTTGTTGTAAAAAGGCTTCTGCCACCAATTGTTGCACATCTCCACCATGTTGATTGGTGAAATCAGCTTTATTGCAAATATCTCCTAGACTTGAACGTGAGGCATCTCTAGTGGTGCCTGGAACACGACGTAAGCAAAGATTGCTTTCAGCTCTTGCTACAATTTCTTTGCCTAATAAATTTTTAGCCACTTTATACGGTTCTAAAATACTTAAAGCCGTCGCATCAGGCTGTACAATTTGTAAAGCATTGCTATTTTCAACATCTTGCCTAATATGCGCGATTTCAGTTGTATTCAGTAGGACTGCATCTTTTGCGGTACGTTTAAAGTCATCACCAATCAATACATTGGCCTTACCTGTACAAGCATCAACTTTACCATTGGCGTCAAAGTTGACTTTTAACTGCCCCACCACATACGCATATTGCCATGCTTGTACTACGCAAACTTGATCACCCTCTTTATTTTTCAATAAAGTTGGATAATCACCCTCAGGGGTGATGCCATAGTTCTTCAATTTTGCATCGGCCAATAAAGTATGCGAATCTCCGCCCACAATCACATCAACTCCAGATAACTGCGTAGCCAGTTCTTTTTCCGCCCCGTAACCCAAATGCGACTGTACAATAATTTTATTGATGCCTTGCTGTTTTAGTTCATCAATATATTTCTGTGCAGTAGTCACTTCATCTTTAAATATTGTATCTGTATTTGGGCGTGATGCATTTTTGGTCTTATTGGCAATGGTGAGGCCAATCAATGCAATTTTTTGCCCTTCTTTTTCTATAATGGTATACGGCTTCACCAAATCTGTTCGATACAACGGTGAACTTGCCCCAAACTCGACATTGGCACTGAGTATCTGAGTTTTAGTCTTACAACTGCCTTTATCGTTTAAAAAACCCATAAACTTTTGTAGACCAGCATCTGTATTATCAAATTCATGGTTGCCCAAGGTCATCGTATCGAAACATACCGTATTCATAAGGTCTGCCTCGGCCTCACCTTCTTTCAAGGTAAAATAGAGATCCCCCGTTATGGCATCTCCTGCGTGAATTTTGATTGCATTTTTCTCACGACTCGCCAAATCATTCATCAATGCTGTGACTCGTGCAAAACCACCATTCGAGACTTGGATTTCCTCTCGCTTTCCTGCCGAAGTTTCTAACATTAATTTTACCGTCTCCTCATCTAAGTGTGAGTGGCTATCATTAATGTGGAGAAGATTGACTTCGAGTGCTTTATTCTGCACGTCAGGTGCAGTATTGTTTTTATTATCGTCGTCATTACATCCAACAAGTACGCTGCTACACAATAAAAAACCACCACTCAAACTTAACAGCTTAATGGCTCTATTTCGAAGAATCACGGTTGTCCCCAATGCTTATTTATTAAACAACCATCATGCAAGGGCACCGTTTAAAATTCGTGACACTGGTGAAATATTCTTAATATTATTTACATTACTTTGATATTTAAACAGTTTTTCTATAACTTATACCAACATGGTTTTACCAAACGATTAAATATAATTCAGTTTCTGCATTATTATGTAATATAAATTATAGTAATCAACGCTATATTTCCCTATATTAGTCACATAACTATTGATAATCATTGTAGTCTCGTGGAGACAGTACACCATGAAACTTTTCAAATATTCTTTCGCAATTCTTGCCGTCATTTCTGTTTCGGCGTATACCATGAGTGATCGTCAATCCTCACAATTTAAAGTTAAAATGCAAGTTACAGAAATTTGCGATATTGGAACAGGCAGTACTTCGGATATTGATTTTGGAACAGTGACTCGTAATGCACAGAATGTGCAAGCGACAGGAAGTTTAAATGTTTATTGTACCAATGGAACACCCTATAACATTGCGTTAAACAGCAATGGCAGTTTAAAACATAGTAATGATATTTCTATACAAATTCCTTATCAGCTATACCAAGATGCTGCCATGAGTAAAGAATGGGGCAATATTGCAGACAATCGTTTGTCTCAACAAGGTACTGGGCAAACGCAAAATATTACCATTTGGGGAAAAGTTCCCAATGCTAATGTTCCTGCAGGACAATATAGTGACAAAGTGACCGCAACCATTACCTATTAAGCTTACAAGGAATAATGAGCAACTTAGTAAGTTAAAGTGACTGTGATTGTATCGGAGTATTGTCCAACACTTGTGATCGTTTGAGCTGGAACAGCTGCATACACAGGAACACTCTGGTTATCTACAGGATAAAAAACATTCGCCTGCCATATTTGTGAACGACTAACATCTTTATATAAATTGTACTGAATATAACTTCCCACTGCATTTCTCATTCGTCTTTGGCTTCCTTGCGCATTTACGCCATTATCCAAACTAACTTGCATACTGGTTCCTGTTGGACAAGCCAAACGAATAAGTCCTGAACCAAATAATGGGGTGTTTAATTGCTCAACAGCTCCAAAGTCAATATCCGTAGCCGATTGGATTAAACAACTATTTTCATAATTGGAGTTAACGATGAGATTATTATTTCCTGTATTTGAATTTGCAAAAACCTCTTCATTGCTGGGTATTGCAGAACCATAACGAAAAGCAGAATAAAGTTTCAGATTTACACTATTTGTGGTGTAACTTCTCGCAGGAACCACTTGCCCAGCGAGCACTTGTCCATATATTTTAATTTGAGTACTTGCATTCGCCTGGCCAGCCTCGACTTGAAAAGTCTGGCACTGCGCCTGACTTTTACGGTCTGAACCTGGAATTTTGTACGTTCGCGCAGCATCATAGTACAAATGATAATTGAGCAGTGTTTCAGGATTATAGCTAATCATACTACGAGGATCATTCCCCGAAGGAGATGTACTATCAATTGCTAAACACATTTTATATGTGACTGGCTGACTCCAATTAGAGTTACAGCTAACCGTGACGTCCGTTGAGGCAGTAGAAGAACCTTGAGCATTTGCAGTACCTAAACTGAGAGTCGCCCCCCCAATCCAGCAGCTTTCTGCATACGCAGGCGAATAGATCAGCCCACAACTAAGGAGCAACAAGCCAATACAAGCCAAATACTGGCTAGAATAGTTCATTTTAAACCAGTGACTGTAGTTTACTGACATACGATTTGCCCCAAATCACTATAACCATTTAAAGTTTCAAGATCTGGCAACTTTACTCTGCACTGCTTGAGCTGATCACCTATATATAGGGTATTATTTTTTACATTATCCAAATACACCATACCATCATGCGCCACAATAGTCGTCGGTTGAAGTTGCTCATTTGGTTTTTCTTGCCAGACAGAAGTTCCTACCGAAAGGTTATTTCCTTGCAAATCGACCACTTGAAGTTGTACTGATTTGACCTGATACATCGGGAATCGAATAAATACCCCGCTCGACTGCCGAGGAACTGTATCCTGCTGGGTCGTTTCAATTTTTAAATTGATCGGTAAATCCAAAGTATCTACAGCCACACTGTTATGTTGATATGGATTTAAATAATCAAGCAGTAAATAACCTTTCCGATTTGTTTTGCCAATTAAACGATTTTCTAAACGTACAGGTACATCTGCAACTTGATCTGTTGAAACAACTGCAAATGAACCATTGCCCAGACGTTTAGCTAATACTGTATCTTTTAAAATCACCAACCCACCACTCACAGAAGCATAAGCACTGGTATTATTTTGTTGATCAGATTCGGTATGTTGCACATTAAATTGTGCCAAACCATAACGTCCTAAATAATCCAACTGCCCCTGAAATTGTGAATATTGCTCAGTATGGTTGGCTAAAGCTTGCCAACCTAAACCACCTTGGTCTTGATCCACAGAATGTAAAACATTCAGACTCATTTGGTTTTGGTCATTGCTACGCTGAGCGGTAAGTGTCGCAGAATTACGCTTTGCCCATGGTAAATTTAAAGATAGATAATAACTATTCTCTTTATTTAACAAGTCACGGCTATAACTCAAACTCAAGTTCATTCGTCGCGGTAAAATATAAGACCAGTTGAGCAAAACAAAACGATTACTCGCTTGATCTATGTATTCCTGCTGAATATAGCTACCGCCAAATTGTCCAAATTTAGTATTTAGTCCCATATAAAATTGATCGGACTGGCTTGCAAATGTTGCATCGTTTAAGCTTGCAATATCATTAAACTGTCCGAACTGACGTAGGCCATTATAGTTTAGACTGAGCAATGCGGAGTTCCAGCTATAGCCAAAACCCAACAATTGACCTTGTTGCTCGGATGTATGGCTATAAGCATAGGAAACATTGATTTGCCCTGCGCGCTTGCCTAATTGATAAACTGTTCCTAAACCTGCTTGTTGCAATTGTTCCGTAAGCTCGGCATGCGTTTCTACTGTGAAAGTATTACTTAGCCCATAACGATAATTTCCACTAAAAGCGGGATCATTCGCATAATCAAAAGAAGATAGACCATAATTAAGCTTAGGATAACCCAAGTTCAAAGACCAATCATTTAGTCCCTGTGCCAATAAATGATTGGCACGATACAAAGAAAAACTTTGAACTTGCTGCTGACCATTGATGTTGGTAATGACCATCTGGGCATTTCCAGCCCCCGTAATACTCGGGATGGTTTGGATATCAAATTGCCCTGGTACCACATTTTGTGAAGATTGCTTGATCCCATTAATAATTAGATCAATTTGAGAGGGCAAAGTCACCTGACCCTTAAAACTCATTAAGGGCGTGGTTACCGTATAAGGCTGTAATGCAAAGTTTTTAGATATGCTCAAACCGCTCAAACGCGTTGAACGTGTCCATGTAAGCGCATCACTTTGAGCATCACCTAAACGCAATCGCAGCAATTGATTTGGAAAATCTTTTTCCCAATACGTATCAAGTATTTGACCATCAGTCGCGACATGATCTCGATACTGATAATTTCCTGACAGACTTAAAACGCCATTAAATAAGCCAAAATAGCGTAGCTCATTCCAACCATTAAATGAAAAAACATCATCATTTTGTTGGGCAAATGCCGTGTAGTTAAGTAACAGCCCCTTTTTTTCTTGTAATGGGTTGATACTGGCGGCAGGTAAAGCTTGATAACCATATTGGTTTTGTCCGCTTAACAACTCAACGGGCACTTGTATTGATATTTTCTGATTCAAATTATCATACTGATAGCTCAATCCATTAATTTGATCAAGCGCAATATAAGTAGCTTGATCTATGAGCATTTGCGGAGCATCCGCATGAATGGCAAAACTATCTAAAGATGCACGGTCTATATAAAGCTGTTGACCTCGTTGCAGGAAATGACCAATTTGTGGCTGAACAGACTGATTAAGTTCGACATCCAAGTATAAGTCTTGCTGGATTTCACTTGCTTGCTCTGGGGAGTCCGACTCTGCAAAAACGTGAGGAGCAATAACAATAATTAGCCCTGCACAGAGTAAACGACCGACTCGAACGTTCAATGAAGAAACTCCCAAAGACATAAGATATCAAGGAGATATAGGAAGTTCTTGTTCCCGAACATCCATATTTACAACTGCTACAAATTTTCCATTAGGTTTGACATTTATCGTAGCAGGAATAGACCATTGCATACTTTGACCACTCAGCACATACCCCATGAGTCCTTTTTGGATGGGTGTTTTTTGCCCCTGCGCATCAACATAGGCAAACTGGCTAAAACGTTTATAGTGCGGAGACAGGTTAGTAACCGTTAATTTGTTCGCATTGTATTTAAATGTCATGCCATTGAGCGAGGTTACACCTTGTTGAATGACATCAGTGCTTGAGGCCTTAAAAAATACAGGAATTGAATATTTCAGCAACAACTGAAGACCACTTTGCTTTTCTGCTTGAGGGTTCGGTAGCTCATCAACAATCAAACGATAAGCTTGCTCAGATGGGTTATTGCTTGCAGTACTACGAATAAGACGAACCAACTGTCTTTGGCCTGCGGGAATCGTCAATACCATTGGGCTTGCGATCAGATCTTTAGACGGGGTTAAAATATCTTGATTATTGGTTTGCGTCCAAGCATTTACTCGAACTTGACCTTGGATGGCTTCATCCCCAGTATTGGTTAACCAAAGTTCTTTGACTTTTTCTTGAGGCGAAAATTCCAATAAAATAGGCGCAACCTGCAAACTTGCAGCATGCGCCTGTATCATAAAAATACTCGTTGCCAATATACCTAAGCTACACTTACGCAGTACATTTGACCAACGCGACGTATTTTTCATGCCGATACCCTTTTCGTGAAGAATATCCTTACGATAGCAAAAATTAATACGTTACTGTAGCGGTAACCGTGTCGATATATTTACCTGCTCGAACATTTGTTGAACCAGATACTTTTGCAACAACAGGAATAGCCTGTACGCTACCTGAACCTACACCTGAGTATAGATTACTATTATTATCCCACTGGCTTTTGTCACTTGTATTTTGGAATAACTGATATGCGATGCTAGATGAAGTATCTGTCTCATGTGTCATTTTCCCACTGCCTGCTAAACCCACTTTATATGGTGTTTGGCTTGTACAAGTAACATTTAATGTTCCTGTTTTATCATTTGCAGCCACAGCACTGTTTACACTACCAAAATCAATATCAGTGGCATTGATTGCACAAGTAGAAAGCACTTCAATTTTCACTTTAAAGTCAGCAGTTGCCGTTTTTGAAGTGGTAGCCGCATTTGCCTGTCCAGCTAAAACTAAACCAGCAGAAGCCAATAATGCAGTAGTAAGAAAATTTTTCATATAACGACCTAAAACTATTAAATTAGATAATCAAAAAGCAATCGCCATGAATAACATTGCTTTTTATAGATACTTTTTTATATAGAGGTTCACACATATAAAAAGTAATCGTGAAATCTATCACATTTTTTAAAATTTTCAATAATTTTTTTTATTTTTTGGCATTTTTTGTTATTTTCATCATTTTTATTTATCTAATAGTGAGGCCATACGCATAGTAGAAGATTATAGATTTTGGAGCACAATTTTGTTCTAAAATCCCATAAACGAGTGAGGTAATCGCTTAAAAATTAAAAATAAATGATGATATGTAGAATAGAAAATTCAGCTTCATACTGCGTTTTAAAACTCGATAAACATGATTGCTATCAATAATCCATTGCCCTTCTAAACCAACCATTCGTCGTAGATTCAAGCTAATTTAATCAGGACAAAAAGCGGATAAAGGAACACGGCTCTTCATGTGTTATTCAGTTCATCTACATACTGAAGAAGTGATGTAGACATTGAACGATCTTCAGGACGACTGAATGTGATTTAAAACGAAAAAGCACCGAATACATTTCATATCATCTTCGTTTCAAGATGATCCAATACTTTGCTTTTCTAACCATACCTGCAATCCAGACCAACTTTTAAAATCATCCACTGCACGTACAATACAATTTGGATTACGTTCCAAGAGCATTTTACTTAAGGCGCTGCCTGGCCCAATTTCTAAGACAACATCAGGCTGATTTTCTTCTATTGCACTTAAACAAGCATCCCAATCAATCGCGTGATTCATTTGCTGAATTAGCGCACTCACGGCATCTGTGGTCTTAAAAAACTTATGCCCACCCGAACCGCTAATCATGGCCGTGCACAAACCAGCAAAGTCTTGTTGTTGTAAAACCTGCCGATACGGCTGAACCGCAGCATCCATGCATGCCGTATGCGATGCAACGGTGACATTCAAGCGTTTAACAAAACGTGTTCCTCGCAATTCGAGTTGCCGGGTCAACTGCTGTAAATTGGCGTCAGCCCCACCCACGACAAAACTACTATCACTGAGCTTAATGGAAAGTGCGGTTGACGTTTCAGTCAACAACGCTTCAAGTGTATTGAGATTGATGCCCTGAACAGCCATTAAGCCACATGCATGCTGAGAGGCTGAAGACATTAACGAGGCACGCTGCTGGGCCAAATATAGTCCTTGCTCCAAACCTATCTGCGTTGCACAAATGAGCGCACTTAACTCTCCGAGTGAATAACCTGAGAAACTCATAAGGTCTTCAATCTCAGGTCTTAACTTTTGCCAACGACACCATTGCAAAGCAAAAATAAAAGGCTGCGCAAATTCATTCGCATACAAATCTGCTTCGGTTAAATCGGAACAAAATAGTCGCGGCAAATATTGCTTTAAACTCTCTGATACATGAAGCTCATCCGCCAAACTGAGTAGCTCTTGCACATGGGCTAAGCTTTGGAGTCCTTGCCCACTAAATATGATTGCGAAATTCATGTTCCACCTTCAGCATGAATAAAGTCACCCCCAACAAGTCCGCACTGCCCCCCGGACTTAAACGATGCTGAACGAAATAATCTTCCACTTTAGCTACGTCTTGCACCCAATTGTGCTGTAGCACACCGCCACGGGCCAAAAACTGCTTGGCTAGATCCTGCACAATATATAAGGCTGATAAACCACCACGCCAAACAATATTGGTGTCTTGTACATAGGCCATCAGACTGAATAAAGTCTGAATTGCAGCCTGCTCTGCATTGACCGTTTTGCTATAAATCTCAATATACGTTGGCAAGGCAACATCCATCACCGTTTTAAAACCTGAAGCCACCTCTTCAATCGCCCCTGTGATGCCATATTGACTACGCATACGTTGCCCATGACTGTTAGGATTTCGCTCTAAATGATGTAACAGTTCATCCTGCCAAGTACTTTGAATTTTGTGACTGATTGAGCCTGCATTCAAGGGACTATCAGCTGCTAGACATTGTCCTACTGCAGCACTGGCAAAACCTAAATTAAAAATCGCCCCTTTATGGGTATTGATCTGCTGAGTTGCAGTCATCATTTTTTGTTCAGCTAAAATGCCACATTGTCGAATCTCGTCAAAATCGACATCGCGATAACCGTTCAAACATTGCGCCTGAAAATAGCCCTGTAAAGCATCTACACTACATTGGAATAAGCTAAAGTCCATGTCACGATGACTGCCCTGCGAACTTGGACAAACCAAACCAGGCTTATGTTCTAAACTGGCTTCATCCAATAACGCCATACATGCCAAACGGTCTAATCTTTCAGCAGTCCTGATAATGCTTGGGCATAAAACTTCATGTGGTTGTAGTAGTTGCATATTCAAGCTTCCCTTCGAATAATTGTTCTAATCTCAGCATCTCGACACGCTGAATTCCTTTGACGATCACTTGCTGGTTCATTTCAGGAAAAACCGCAATTAACTCATTAAATGACACATGCCAGTCTGGATGGATTTGAATCTCTCCATCCAAGCGAATAGAACTCTGGGCTTGAGCCTGTTGAAGCAGATTTAGAATCTCTGAAGTGTGTGTTAAATCTTTTGGATATAACACCAAATCCAAGTCTGATGTTGAACGTACATAAGCTTCTTTAGTGAGATATTCATAGGCATAGGAGCCATAGACATATACTTTGCAGCCCAATTGTTCTAAGTTGCCTGCAAAATCACTCAGCGCTTTAGGTTGTAGCAGTTGCGAGTCCGCTTTTAACAAAGCCTGTAGAGAAAGCGGTCGAGTGATCTGCTCGATATCGTGTTTCTCGACTAAGCACGCCACCCGATATTTATAGCCTTCAACCAAGCAATTAATCGCCAGCTTCACTTGTCCCGCATCCATATCGTCCTGCCGACAAACGGTCATTGGAATATGTTGGCTCAACAGCTGATACACCTTTTGTTTCACTGTTTCAGGTAAAGAAACATCTAAAAAATGTAAGTTTGCTGAATCACAAAGATAAGCTAAGTCATGACGATCCATATCTGCTTCCTTAACTGTGGACAACTTTCTCAATAATGGCATTACACAACACACGCCCTTGACGCTGCTGCCCCACCACACGGCGTTGATCTGTCAGATAAGTTTCAAGATGTTGTTGTTGATTTAACAGCGCTTGGCTAACCCAATCGGTCTCCAAATCTGGCCAAATGGCATTGATTGCGCCCATTTTGTAAAAATTTTCTGCCCCTGGAGCAAAAATAGCTGAGCTTTGTGACAACTCTTTTAACTTTTCGACTGGAATTTTAGTGACCCGTGCCATCGCGTTTAAGTCCATGACTTTCACTTGCGAATCACTGAGTGCATAAACTTCGTTTGCCATGAGGCCATAGGACAAGAATCCACCACTGACAGCTTGACCAAAAATAATCGCGAGGTTGGCATGTCCACTTCTGCGCAGTAGGTCAACACAAGATGCCAAATGCGCGAAGGTACGGTTTAAGCACAGTAACTCATCAGCACGGGAAAGCGCTTGACCTTGAGTATCCACAATAAACACTACAGGTGTCTGTTGCTTCTGCTGTACAAGCTCTAAAATTTCACCTGCCAGTTCCATGGCAATCTGTTGATTAATAGGGGCGGCATTGACTGTGCCTAGAATCCGCACTGGACCCGCATCCGTTTGCGCATTGCCCTTAATCACATAACCTTCGATCTGATAATCCAGTTGATGCGGAAACAACTGTTGTAAAAGTAATTCTGTATTCATGAGCTCATCCTTGCTTTAACAACACAACTTCATGGGCAGACAACATCGGAATTTTTTCTGGCTGTGTAATGCCCATGTCATGCCAAATCTGTAAACCATCATTTTTACCAAACCAGCGTTGGTACTGTTGCTCAAGCTGTTGCTGCTGTTGCAATAATGGTTCTAAGTCTAAAGAAGCGACCTTAGCGTCTAGCTGCGTTAAAATCGCATCACGAATATCGGTAATATCATCCTCAACCAAAGCCTGCACATGGCTCAATAAATAACGATGTTTACCGCCTGTGACACGCCAAACCAAAGCACGGTCTTTCGAGTCAAACTCTTCTACGCCTTTCACTGTTTCAATCACTTCTGGACCAGACAGTGCCAAACGCCCTTCTTCCGTCATGATGATGGCACTGCTCAAACATGCACTAATCCCCATACCACCGAAAGCGCCACAGGTTCCGCCAATCACCGTAATAATGGGAATGCCTGCATTTCGTACCTGTAACATCGCACGCATAATTTCCGAAATGGCAATCAGACCTGCATTGGCTTCATGCAGACGCACACCACCTGAGTCGACAAAAAACAGTACCGCTTGCGCTTGATCTTGAATGGCTTTATGCAAGAGACCGACAATTTTCGCCCCGTGGATTTCACCCACAGCTCCACCCATGAATTGCCCTTCTTGAGCCATGATATGTACAGGTGTTCCGTTTACACGTGCCGTACCAATAATCACGCCATCATCAAAACTACCCGGAATATCCAAAGCAGACAGGTGTGGGCTAACTTCAATTTCAGCAGGCTTTAATATTTCATTAAAACTCTGAGCATCGACGACCGCTTGAATCCGCGCACGTGCAGTTTTTTCATAAAAACTGTTTTTGAGCATCACTTGATCCATGTTCTATACTCCCTTAAACATAGATATTGCTTGGCTTAATCGCAGGTTCACCACAGCTGGGGTCGCGCCCATATCATTTAACTGAAATTTAAGCCCTGCTACCGCATGACGTTGTGCAAATTCATTCAGTACAGACTGCCAAACATGTTGAAAACCGACGGCTGATGTCGTGACTTCAATCTGACAAATATCCGCCTTATCATGCTGTGAAACCAAGACTTCTAAATTTCCAGAACCGACCACACCACAAATGACAGCTGCTTGTTCAGCGCTCAGTGGCGCTGATTGCAATTCAAATTTTAACTTTTCCATGTCGATCACCAGTTTCTAAAGCGACTTGGGGGACTATATAAACCACCCGACCATTTAACTAAATCTTTCACCGATTTTGCCGCCAACAAATCACGGCTGACCTGTGTTGGATCAATGCCTAAATCTTCTGGACGTTGAATAATCCCGCGCTGGCGTAATTCTTCCACTTTGGCCTCATCACGCTGCATCCCCACTGGGGTATAACCAGCCACACCACGGATGGCTTGTTCTCGTTCTTCAGGTGTGCGACATAACAGCAAGTTAGCAATACCTTCTTCCGTCACAATATGGGTTACGTCTTCACCATAAATCATGATGGGCGGAAGTTCGCTCTCCATTTTGTCCTGTAACTGCCACGCATCTAACTCTTCAACAAAGACAGGATGCATATGTTCACGGTATGTTTCGACCAACTGCACCACCAACTTACGCCCTTTAATCAGTTTACCGTCGACCGCCTCACGGCCTGCTTTGGTATAGGCATAACTGGCATGACGGCGTCCATGCGGATCAGAGCCCATATTCGGCGCGCCACCAAAACCAGAAATCCGGTCTACGGTTGCAGTTGAACTGTTGCCCTGTAAGTCAATTTGCAAGGTTGAACCAATAAAGAGATCACAGGCATATAAACCCGCAGTTTGACTAAAGGCACGATTGGAACGCATGCTGCCGTCACTGCCTGTAAAGAACACATCTGGACGCTCTTTAATATAGTCTTCCATCCCCACTTCAGAACCGAAGCTATGGATCGAATCGACAAATCCACTTTCAATCGCAGGAATTAAAGTTGGATGCGGATTCAAAGCCCAATTGGTACAAATCTGTCCCTTTAGTCCTAAGGATGCCCCATACGTAGGCAGTAACAATTCAATTGCCGCGGTATCAAAGCCGATACCATGGTTTAAACGTTGAATTTGATATGGTGCATAGATCCCTTTAATCACCATCATTGCCATTAAAATTTGCACTTCGGTAATTTGTGCAGGATCACGGGTAAACAATGGTTCTATATAGTTGTGCTTGGGACTTTCGATATAAAAATCGACCCAATCCGCAGGTACATCCACACGCGGTAACTTATCGACAATTTCATTGACCTGCACAATCACAATCCCGCTTTTAAATGCAGTCGCTTCAATAATTGCAGGCGTATCTTCGGTATTCGCACCTGTATAAAGATTGCCCTCTCGGTCGGCCGCATGTGCCGTAATCAGGCAGACATTTGGCGTCAAATCAATAAAGTAACGCCCATACAGCTCTAGGTAGGTATGGATCGAACCAATACTGATTTTTTGCTGCTGAACCAATTGCGCTAGACGTAAACTTTGTGGGCCTGCAAAGGAAAAATCGACCTTAGAAGCAATGCCTTTTTCAAAGACATCAATATGACTGGGTAAAGCCAATACTGACTGCACGATATGTAAGTCATGAACCACCTCTGGATTACACTGACTTAAACTCTTTGACAAAAAGTCGGCCTGCTTTTGGTTATTACCTTCTAAACAAACGCGATCACCACTGGAAATTACCGTTTCCAAAAGTTCAATCACCCGAGCATGCTCAACTTGTTTTGCAAAGCCTTGTTCTTTAGCAAGATTCAGTTTTTCTAGTCTGCGGGTACGCTGCTTATCCCATAAGCGCGTCTTAACCATTTGGTTCATGGGGTCACCTTTATGCTGTGCTTAGCCGAAGATGGCATTGATTGTGAGAAAAAATACAGAGGGTCCAAGTAAACAACCAAGACCGGTATAGAAGGTTGCGACCAATGCACCATAGGGTACTAAACGCACATCCGTTCCTGCTAAACCTGCTGCTGTGCCACTGGTCGTCCCCGCCATTCCACCAAAAACCATGGCAGAACGTGGACTTTTGAGATACATAAATTTTGCGAATAACGGTGTACCCACCATGAAAAACACCGCTTTAATCAGACCAATTGCAATTGATAATGCAATCACTTCTGAGCTTGCACCGATGGCTGAACCTGTTACTGGGCCAACGATATAGGTCATCGCACCTGCGCCAATCGTGGTCATCGAAACGGGATCTTTATAGCCCATCAACCACGCCACCATTGCACCGATCAAAAATGGAATCACGCAACCAAGTGCAAGCGCGATCAGACCCACCTTTCCTGCTTTTTTCACTTCTTTAACGTCGACTTCAAACGCCGTTGATGCAATGGCCAAGTCACGAATCATGGCACCACCGAGTAAAGCGAAACCTGAGAAAATAGCGATATCTGAAATGCCCTTTTCACCTTGAGTATAAATCCCTGCAAAATAAGCCAAGACCAGCCCCAGAGTGATCGCGATGGCTGAGCTTTGTAACTTGCCTTTGGTGAGATATTTCGACAAAAGATGCGACACATACATCATTAAACCAGTCACTGCGAGCGCCGCGACGAGGGCATTTTTGGTAAAAACCGTAATTATTTCTTCCATTGCGTTTCTTCCTTGTAACCGTACAACTGATTGTTATTTCGTGTTATGACAACACCCTTATCCTTAAGCGGCTTTTTCAGTCTGCTCTACAGCCCATTCATAGTTTTCATAGTCACCACTGGATTTATTCAACCAACGAATCACTAAGACGGTACCAATCAAAGATGCAACTGAAACTATCAAACCCAACATCCCGCCCGACATAGCCGCAACTACGTTTTGGCCTGCCGACATGGCAACCACAATCGGGATATACATACCTGACCAGTACAACACACCAAATTGAGTCACTTGAGGTAAGTGCCCACGTTTAGCTAACAGCTCCTTCGATAGAATTAATAAAATCATGGCGATGGCCACACCACCTACATTGGCTTGCACACCAAGTGCAATCCCGAGGGCATTGCCTAGATAAACACCAAGTAAATGGCAAATTGCCAATATGGCTGTTCCGTAAATAATCATTGCTGAATCCTCCCTGGATCATGCAGCGCTTCTAATAATCTGACTTATAATTTGCTATAGTTATAGCTTATCTGTATCCAGTGTACAATGTTTTGTACTCAAATAAACATAAATTGTATACAATTTTTGGTGATGTATGACTTCAATTGCGGAACTTCCTCTTTCTATTCAAATTAGTAAAAAGTTAGAGGATGATATTATTTATGGCTTTTTCCTGCCTGGGACGAAGCTGGATGAACAAGAACTTTGCGAACGCTATGGTGCTTCACGTACCCCGATTCGTGAGGCATTAAAGCTATTGGCCGCTGAAGGCTTGGTTGAAATTCGCCCACGTCGTGGCGCAATTATTCCAGCCATTAATTCACTCACCCTTTGTGAAATGTTCGAGGTGATGGCTGAATTAGAAGCCATGTGTGGACGACTGGCAGCACGGCGCATTCAACCTGAAGAAAAGCAAGAATTACAACGCCTGCATCAGTTATGTCAGGACTATTTAAATCAGAACGACTCAGAAAATTATTATGAGGCCAACCGTTTATTTCACTTTGCTATTTACCAAGCCAGTCATAATGCCTTTTTAATTGAACAAGCCTGTACTTTACATAAACGTTTGCACCCATACCGCCGCCTACAACTCCGCGTTAACCATCGAATGAATCATTCATTTTCAGAGCATAGCGCAATTTTAGAGGCCATTTTTGCAGGTCACGAACAAGAAGCCGAGGCTTTACTGAAAGCACATGTGGTAATTCAAGGTGAGAAATTTACGGATTTTATTTCAACCTTAGAACATTTAAATACTTAATTAAGCAACCATACCCTTAAGCCACATGGAATTACTTCATATAGAAAAAGAGGCCTGAAACAGACCTCTTTTATCTCCCAGTTTAAGCGTTAAACGAAAACTCAACTATCCGTATCACGAGGCTTTACGAATTCATTATCATTTAAAACTTGCCCTGTATGCTGTGGCTTAATCAACGGTGCAGTAGGACGAGGGTTACGCTGAGTGTACTGTATCCCAATACCTGCATTAACATCATCAGCCGCTACCTCCGTTTCAAAACGCTGACTATCTAAAGCACGAATATCATCACTCACTTGCTGTATTTCTTCTGGACTAACACCCAGTTGCTGCAAGGCAGTTTGACCTAGAACCAATGCGGATTCAAAGGTTTCCCGTACCATCAAACTGACATTTTTCTTCGACAGATACAACGCATGTTCACGGTCATAACAACGTACAATCAGTTTGGCTAAAGGAAACTCAGCATTGACTAGTTCTACAATTTTATTAATGGTTTCTTTGTGATCAACACAAACCAAAATGGCTTCGGCTGTATCTGCACCAGATGCATGTAAAATGTCTAAACGACATCCATCCCCATAGTAGACATCAAAACCAAATTTTTCTGCGTTTTGGATCATGTTGACATCGTTATCAATAATGGTCACATCCACGCTACGAGCCAATAACAACTGACTGGCCACCTGACCGAAACGACCGAAACCAATCATTAGTACTTTGCCTGTTAAGCCGTCAGCAACTTGCACCTGATCTAATGAATGCTCATCCGTTGCAATGGTAAAGCGTTTAAATATCACCCCAATGATTGGAGTCAACACCATGGATAGCACGACAATTGCAGTTAAATTTGACTTAATGGTGTTATCAATAATTTGAGCGGTCGTTGCGGCACTAAAGAGTACAAATGCAAACTCACCGCCCTGTGCCATGAGTAAAGCTCTATCCAAGGCTTCAATATGATTACTCTTGGTTAAACGTGCCACCACATAGATCATGAGTGCTTTAGTCAACATCAGCGCAATCACACCACTGAGGATGAGTTGCCAATTTGCTTTGACCACAGACAAGTCTAAAGACATGCCTACCCCTAAAAAGAATAGCCCCAAAAGTAGACTTCGGAACGGTTCAATATCCGCTTCAATTTGATGGCGAAAAGTTGATTCGGAGAGCAAAACGCCTGCTAAAAATGCTCCTAGCGCCATGGATAAACCACTGAGTTGCATCAGCAACGCGGCACCTAAAACCACCAAAAGTGCAGCGGCAGTCATCACTTCACGTGCTTTCGCTGCTGCTAAAACTCTAAATAAAGGATTGAGTAGCCAATGCCCAGCAACAATTAAGCCAGCAATTGCCAGTAGCCCTATGCCAATCCCTTGCAAATCAATTGATGAACTTTCAGTCGCATGATTGGGGGACATAAATGCGACCAAGGCTAATAATGGAACAATCAATAGATCTTCAAACAGCAATATTGCAACGATCTTTTGCCCCCGCCGTTGATGTAATTCGCCTCGATCATTGAGCAATTGCATCACGATGGCAGTCGAGGTCAAAACAAAACCCGCAGCAGCAATGAAAGCTATTTTCCAACTAAAACCAAACAGCATGCCCATGCCTGTCAACGCAGCCACCGCGATCAAGATTTGCAAACTGCCCAATCCAAAAATTTCTTTCCTCAAACTCCACAGATGTGAAGGCTGCATCTCCAATCCAATGATAAAGAGATACATCACGATGCCCAGCTCAGCGATATGTAAAATGGCTGTAGGATTATTAAAAAAAGCAAAACCAAATGGCCCAATAATCAGCCCTGCAATTAAATAACCTAAAATAGAGCCTAGACCAATACGTTTAAAAAGGGGAACGGCAATCACCGCAGCACTTAACAGTACGACAGGACCCACCAATCCTAATGAATCAACTTCTGCACTCATGTTTTTCTCATCTTTATTTTTTGCTAATCCATACTAACTTTACTATTTTTTAATTTTACTCAATAAAATCTATTTAAAATGGACTGACCTGTAGTTGATGACTTTTGCTCGAATCACAACTTAATTTTCACAACTTGGCAACTAGCGGACTAAACGAATTATGCTCATAAATGACGCTATACTGAGAACTATATACAGCATTGTCGTTTTACATCAAGGCTCTGTTTCATCAAAAAGAAGAGCATTTTTGCTTCAGTCGCAACATACTTCCATTGAAGACTCGTTCAAATTATCAATCTAATGCCAAAAATAATTTAGAAAAACTAAATAGTTGAGTGTCATAGCAAGCGTAAAATTGAGCTAAAAATATATTCAATGCTATGGCTACTGCTCCTTTTAAATTCCAAATTTAAGTAAAATAAAATCAATAAAACTCTTTAATTTAGGCGTCATTCTACGATCACGTGAATACAAAATATGTAATGAACCAATCACTGGCTCATACTCAGGTAATACCCGTATTAATTGCCCTCTTTCCAAATCATCCGCCACCAGCTCATAAGGTTGTAAAAGTAACCCCTGTCCCGCAATCGCAGCTGCACGTAAGGCTTCACCACTATTTGTCCAAAATCTGCCTGTAATTAAAACCGAACTTATCCCATTAGGCCCTTTAAATGACCATTCTGTGCGCAAAATAGAATGTGTAAAGACCAAACATTCATGGTTTTTTAAATCTTCTGGTATCGACAGTGGAGCACTAGACTGAATATATGCTGGAGAAGCACATAATACGAGTTGATAAGGAGCCAACCCCCGCACCAATAGCCCACTATCCTGCAATTCACCCGAACGAAAAATAATATCGTAACCTTCCTCAACTAAGTCGATTTTACGATTGCTAAGATTCAATTCAACAGAGACTTCAGGGTAGGTCTTTAAAAATTCGGTAATGGCGGGTGCCAAGGCATGATTCCCAAAAGTGACGGGTGCACTGATACGTAACTTGCCTCTAGGCGTTGAACGTGTCTCCGCTAAAAAAGCCTCTGCTTCTTGCATCTCAGCCAAAATATGCTTGGCTTTTTCATAATAAATCCGTCCTGCATCAGTCAGACTTTGCTGGCGAGTTGTCCGATTCAACAACTTAATTTCTAAGCTTTGTTCAAGAAATCTTATGTGCTTTCCAGCCACTTGTGAAGACAGATCCAACTCAATTGCTGCGGCAGAAATAGAGCCTAGCTCCACAGCCTTAACAAACACTTGCATACAAGAGAATCTATCCATTTGAATCTTTTTATACCTAATGTTGATATTTTTAGATAATTTATCTCAAATTATTTCCTATGTATAGTGAGCACATCAACAATATTCAAATCAAGAGATACATCATGCAAAACCATCAACACACAGATACTCAAGCAGCCTCTAACCATAAACCAACAATTGTACTTGTACACGGTGCATTTGCAGACGGTTCAACATGGAATCAAGTTCTCAAACTTTTACACGCTGAAGGCTTCAATACTATCGCGGTACAAAACCCTTTAAGCTCCTTAGATGACGATGTAATCGCAGCTCAACGTGTATTAAATAGAGTTGAAGGTCCGGTCGTCCTTGTGGGGCATTCTTGGGGAGGCATGGTGATAACTGAAGCAGGACAACATGAGTCAGTAAAATATTTGGTTTATGTCGCCGCTTTTGCACCCGCCGTTGGTGAGTCGATCGTCGACTTAGGACAAGGCCTTCCTACACCATCGGGCTTTGCTCATTTAGTCAGTGACCAAGACGGCTTTTTAACTTTGAGCCTTGAAGGCATTGAACAACATCTTGCACAAGATCTTAATGACTCTGTTCAAACCCAATTGATGTATGCAACACAAACCCCAATTCGGGCAAGAAACTTTGAAGAAAAAGTAAATGCTGCCGCGTGGAAAGTGAAACCATCCACTTATATCATTAGTGAAGATGACTATATGTTGCAACCTGAGCTACAAAAGAAAATGGCTGAAAGAATGTCAGCCAATATCACCACATTGAAGGCAAGTCATGTTCCACATTTGTCACAAGCAGCTGAAGTTGCAAAAGTAATTATTGAGGCAGCATCAAAAGTTTAACAGTTATATAAACGGATGATTAGAGCTTAAAATGTTTCATGCATTCAGCAGAATGCTGCATTTTAAGCCTCTAAAAGCGTTTCCACGATCTAGCCATAAAATTAAATCACAAACATGAAGATTTACGTTATTCAATCACAAGAGAAATGCCATACATCCTTTTACTCAAAATCTAAATGCGCCTTCACCAATTGATTAAACCCTAAAAGTGCTTTTTCAATTACAGCATCTTTAGAAATATGTTCTGGTAACTCAAAAACATTATGAATCATCAATGACGCGAGTCCGTGTGCAAAAGACCATGCGGCCAGTGCAGCAGAACGAACTTCTTTGGACTGAATATCTTTTTCAAGCACATCCGCTACACACTGCTCTACCACAGCATAAGCATTTTTTCGTGCCGTAGAAAGAGTAGGATTCATTTCACTATGTGCCAATTGAGAACCAAACATTAACTGATACATGGCAGGATGTTCAAAAGCAAATAACATGTACTGCCGACTAATCACCTGCATTTTATTTTTCTTGTCTATCCCTTGCTGACATTGTCCCAAAACACTTTCTAACTGAGCAAAGCCTTGTGCGGCAAGATGACTCAATAGTTCATCCTTATTGGCAAAGTGATGATAAACAGCCGTTGCACTCACACCCACTTGTTCAGAAATAGCCCGAATAGACAACTTATCTGGTCCGACTTCTTCAAGCATTTTCTTTGCTTGATCAATGAGTTGAGGTTCAAGATTACCAACATGGTAATTTTTTCTTTTGACGGATTTGTTCATAAAGTGCTGAGTAAAAATCAATATTCTTCTGCCATTTATCCTAGCATAAATTTAAATGCACCATTTAAATTAATCTTTACACTGTAAAGATTAAGGTTTAGAGTATTTTTTAAACATCTTAAGGACAGAGTGATGAATCAAAATTATGAGTGCTTTCAACTGAGTATTCAGGCTCAGATTGCGCATATACAACTTTCCCGCCCTGAAAAAGCAAATAGCTTAAATTTGTCTTTCTGGCGTGAATTTCCTCAAGTGATTCAACAATTGCATAAATCTGGACAGATCCGAGCGTTGATTATCTCGGCTCAAGGTAAAGTATTTTGTGGAGGTCTTGATCTGAGCATGTTTAGTAATCAGGCCGAATTTCATGCACAAAATGCTGTAGCACGTGAAAGCATCATGCAAAGCTTAGCTCTGATGCAAGATGCATTGACTTGCCTTGAAAAAGTTAGATTCCCTGTAATTGCAGCAGTACATGGCAGTTGTGTCGGAGCAGGTTTTGATTTGATTGCAGCATGTGATTTTTGTTTTGTGACTCCACAGGCCAAGTTTCGTATTGAAGAAACCAATATTGGGATGATGGCGGATATTGGCGTATTACAACGCATACCCCATCAAATTCCCTTCAATCTTGCCCGCTATCTTGCTTTCACGGGAGACACATTGCTCGCTGAAGATGCGTACCGTCTCGGACTAGCGGTTAAAATTTTAGAAACACCAGAAGCACTATTGGAACATTCTTTTAGCATTGCAAAAAATATTGCTGTAAAGCCACCTGTAGCCATGCAAGGCATTAAACGCAGTCTACTCTATAGTCGAGACCATAATGTGGCTCAAGCCCTAGACCATACTGTGATGTTGCAATCAGCTATTTTAAATGGACAAGATATTTTAACCATGGTGCAAAGCCGTATGTCTGAAGCATCACCGCAATTTGAAAACTTACACCCGATTCAATTCGCTGAAACTCAATAAAGCGCTAGAAAAAATCAACCCTTTCTAATTTTTTTTAATCAAATCTTACCAGTGTTAAGATTGGAGTTTAAAATGCAAAACTATGATGTCGTAGTCATTGGCTCTGGCAACGCAGGCTTAACTGCAGCCGTCACAGCACAAAAGGCAGGCAAAAAAACCTTACTGGTCGAACGTCATAACATACCCGGTGGCTGTGCCACCTCTTTTGTCCGTGGTGATTTTGAATTTGAAGTGGCATTGCATCAACTAAGTGGTTTAGGCACAGAAGAGCGCCCATTTATCATGCGACAGTTATTCGATCAACTCGGTGTGATGGATAAAGTCGAATTTGTACAAGAGCATGAACTTTATCGACTCGCTGTTCCCAATCAGGTCGATATCACCTTACCCGCAAGCTGGTCAGGGATTCGTAAGTTGCTACAAGCACAGTATCCTGCTGAGGCCGATCAACTTGAAAAATTTATGTTGGCCTGTGAAAAAGTCACTTTAGAAGGTTTTACAACCCTACCTAAAGCACAAAAAAGCAATGATCCACTGCTCGTTGATCAACTCTGTCCATACTTTAAACGCTATGGTCTACGTTCTGCCCACGATGTATTGCATGAGTTTTTCACCGATGAAACCTTAATCAGTATTTTGGCGACCTATTGGTTTTATTCAGGTATTCCACCCAAAAATCTCTTATTTAGTGATCTCGCCAATATGTTATATGCCTATGCTGTGTTTAAGCCATGGCATATCAAAGGAGGATCACAAGCCATGTCCAATGCGCTGTTGGAATCGTTCTTAGAGTCAGGCGGTGAAGCACAATTCAACTGTGGTGTGGAAAAGATCATCACTCAGGATCATGCCGTCACTGGGGTTAGGCTTGAAGATGGGCGCTTGATCAACTGTAAAGCTGTGATTTCGAATGCTAGTCCTTTACTCACATTTAATGAATTATTAGACGATCCCCTCCCTACAAAAATTCAGCAAGACTTCAAATCTCGACGTATGGGAACATCTGCCTTTGTCATTTATTTGGGTCTAGATTGCACCCCAGCACATTTAAAGATCAATGCAGCATCAACCTTTATTTCCTCGACCATGGACTGGGAAAAAACCCATGACAATATGGAAAGTTTTGATAGCCCTATTTCAGGAATGCTGACCTGCTATAACTACGATGATCCACAAGCGGCTCCAGAAGGCAAAAGTCAGGTGGTGTTGGTGTGCTTGCAATATGCTGATGTCTGGAAAAATGTGAAAGCCGAAGACTATGCCAAAACCAAATATCGTTTTGCGGATGAATTAATTGATCTGATTGAACAGGTCTATCCGAGCCTACGTCAACACATTCAGGAAGTTGAAGTCGCGACACCACTCACCATGATGCGCTATTTGAATACTCCAGGCGGTGCAATTTACGGCTATAAGCAAACACGCGAAGACACCAGTTTTATCCGAGACCGATTGAACCATTTACAAGGGCTTTATTTTGCCAGTGCGTGGACCACGATGGGCGGATTCCAACCGACTTATGCTGCAGGAGTATCTACAGCCAAAGCCGTGGTGCGTCAACTCGACAAAATGGCACAACAGGAGCTAAGCAATGTCTGATCTACATATTTTAAATGCAGTCACAGGCTATCAGGAAATTATTCAAGCCAAATCTGAACTAGAACAAAATGGTACAGACTTTTCTGAATATAAAGGCCAAGTGCAACGGATAATGTACTCGCTGCATCCCAAGCGTATTGATTTGATTGTTCAGGCGATTATTGAAGAAACGCCAACGACTAAAACCATCCGCCTAGCCTCTCAGCATGGTGAAGCCTTGCCAGCATTTCAAGCAGGTCAATACATCAATCTATTTGTCACTGTAGCAGGTACTTACACAGCTCGGCCCTATGCAATTGCATCTTCGCCAACCCAAGCAGACTACTATGATCTCACCATCAAAAAAGCAGACGCGGGCTTTGTTTCACACTATTTGGTCGATCAACTATCGGTAGGACAAACCTTGCAAAGTAGTGGTCCAATGGGGAACTTTCACCACAATCCGCTGTTTCATGGTGATGATCTGGTGTTTTTGGCAGGTGGCTCTGGTAGTGTGCCAGCGCGCAGTATGCTTTTAAATCTACTTGAACAAAATCTTCAACAGCGATTCCACCTGATTTATGTCAATAGCTTTGAAGATGATGTGATTTATGCCGAAGAGCTCAGAGCACTGGCCAAACAGTATGCTCATTTCACTTTAACCGAATATATCACTCGTCCGACAGCAGACTATCAAGGTCAAACAGGACGATTAAGTGCAGAGCGCTTGAGCGAATTATTAGGTACAGAGCCGAAACAAAAGATGTTCTACATCTGTGGCCCAACGCCATTTAACCAAAGTTGCCAACAACTTTTGGCTGAGTTAGAAGTTCCTGCTCGACGTATTCGAGTTGAAGCCAATGGCGCCCCCAAAGCCTCAAACACACAGTCAACTTGGACGTCGGACATTGCATTAAATCAAGAAGTGACAGTCACAGTAAGAGGCAAAGGACAGTTTACTACCACGGTTGGTGAGCCTTTACTGAACAGTCTAGAACGACATGGTTTCTTTGTCGAAAATGCCTGTCGCTCAGGCGAATGCAGTCTGTGTCGGATCAAACTGATTTCAGGTGAAGTCTTTAATCCCGACGAGGCGCACTTACGCCGCTCAGACCGCCAATTTAGCTGGATTTATAGCTGTGTTGCATTTCCACTCAGCGATATTGAAGTAATGCTTTAAATCATTCCGCTGAACTTTTTAAGAAAGTTCAGCTTTTTATTTTTAAATACATGCAAAACAAAGGAATAAAGCATGAACAATAAGTTATGGGAAAAAAGTTATCCAAAACAATTAAAAAATTATCAGCTCAATGAATCACTCCTGTCAGGCTCAGTCAGTGAATTCTGCCTTTATGCCGCGCAACATTATCAAGACCAACCAGCATTTAGCGTGGTTCTACCCAATGGTTTTAGCCAAAGTCTAAGTTTTAAAGAAATTCACTACTATTCAGACCATTTTGCCAACTATTTAAAACATGTTCTCAAGTTGAACACAGGTGATGTTGTTGCCATCCAAATGCCCAATAGCTTGCACTATCCAATTGCAGTCTTTGGCATCTGGAAAGCAGGGCTCATTCTCACCAATATCAACCCACTCTACACCGCAACTGAGCTCAAGCATCAGCTTCAAGACAGCGGCGCCAAACTGCTGATAGCCTGTGATTTATTTCTTAAAACCGCACAACCTGTCCTGAATACACTGAAAATTGATTTGGTCGTAGCGAGCTTAAGCGACTTTTTTAATTTTCCTATTGGTCTGATGATTAAAATGAAAATATCCAGAGACATCACCACACCAGATATCCCTTACCAGAGTTTTAAACAGGCCTTAAAACTGGGTGAAAAAATAGTCGATCCGCTCATTTACTAAGATCACCCAATTGCCCTATATCAATATACAGGGGGAACCACTGGCAGAAGTAAAGGTGCTGTCATTAGTCATCGTAACCTATTAGCGGTGATGAAAATGGCGGAAGATTTTATCCAAGCATTTTCAAGCAAAATGGAAATTCAACAAGGTGACAACATACTCACTGCACTACCGATGTACCATATTTTTGCTTTTAATTTCAATTTTTTACTTATGTTTCATAAAGGTGGGCATAATATCCTCATCCCAAACCCTCGCCCCTTGGACAATCTTAAAAAAGCCTTCCAACAATTTCGCATTTCTTGGCTGACTGGTGTCGATACCCTGTATGCAGGTTTATTACAACAAACATGGTTCCGTAATAATCCGCCACCACTCAAAGTCGCCATTTCAGGTGGAACCAGTTTGCGCCCCTCTACAGCCATTGAATGGGAAAAAGTTGTCTCACCGATTGTAGAAGGTTACGGTATGACAGAAAGTTGTTGCATGGTCTCTATCAATCCACCAAGTATCAACAAGAAATTAGGATCTATCGGTCTTCCACTGCCCAGCTTAGAGCTAAAAATCGTGAATGATCAAGGACAAGCGATAGACATTGGGCAAGCGGGCGAACTTTGGGTAAAAGGCGCAAATATGATTGAGCACTACCTCAACAACCCGATAGAAACAGCAAATAGTATAGAAAATGGTTGGTTTAAAACGGGAGATATCGCCACAATGGATGAAGATGGATTTTTAAAAATTGTAGATCGTAAGAAAGATTTGATTATTGTTTCTGGTTTTAATGTTTATCCAAACGAAATTGAAGATGTGTTAACACAACATCCTGAAATTATTGAAGCAGCCGTCATTGGCATAGCAGACGAAACCACAGGCGAAGCCGTTAAAGCATTCATCGTCGTCAATAATCACGACATTTCAACTGCGGAAATCATAGGCTTTTGCAAACAAAGTCTGACCAACTATAAAATTCCTAAACATATTGAGTTTCGTACAGAATTGCCTAAATCTCCAATTGGTAAAATCTTGCGGGCCCAACTCAGGAGTTAACCGCCGTTCAGCTCCATCCCCTTCAAAGAATCAAACCAACTAAAGTACCTTGGAAAATATTATACCTTTAACTAAAAATTAATCCCTTGTTTGTGTCAAAAACCCAGATTGAGTAATACCAGTCCGTTAAGAAATGGACGGGTATTACTTTTTACTTCTAGGCTTTATTTAATACGTGACAACGTCATCCCTAGCCTAAATAAGAATACAAGCATGGCATTTTTACGGCGCAAGACAAAAGACTTCTTTAAAATAGGCTGCTTTTTAAAAAAGCTACTCTAGGGGCAAAAGTGAATAGGTTTTGCGCTGAGATATAATGTGAATAGTGAGAAGGCTAAGATGCTAAATATGAAAATGCTTAACTGATCAGGCTGATTCAAATTGTGAGCTTTTTTTGCTCATGTTCTGTGAGTATCTAAGATCACAGCATAGTATAAAAGCACCATTACATCCCGTTTGATCTTGTTTTGGTGCAGAATCGAACACCAATAAACATTCGCATCAGAATTCAGAAATAAACAATAAGATATTGATATTAAACAACTATAATTAAATAAAAATTAGATTTATCAAATTGGCATAGTTTCTGCATTTTTGTATTCCATCATGTATACAAGTTGGAATGCAAAAAAATGAGTCATAACAAATGCATTGGTTGGACACTTCAAGAATGGCAAACAGCTTATCTGAACCATGACATTCATCTTGAAGACTTAATCGACTATGTAGCGCAATTACCACAACCTGATCATGCATGGATCTCTATTGCTAGCAAAGAACTACTTATTCAGCAAATCGAAACCTTAGCACAAAAAGCACAACATGCCTCAGATTTGAGTAAAGAACTGCCGTTATATGGTATTCCTTTTGCGGTCAAAGACAACATTGATGTTGCTGGTTTTGCAACTACGGCGGCATGTAAGGTTTTGACCGCAATTGCTAGCCAAGATGCTGAAACAATTCGCCTGCTTAAAAATGCAGGGGCGGTCGTCATAGGAAAAACCAATTTAGATCAATTCGCAACAGGGCTTGTCGGTACACGCTCCCCATTTGGCGCAGTTTGCAATACCTTTAACGCAGACTATGTCAGTGGAGGTTCTAGCTCTGGCTCAGCAAGTGTGGTTGCTCGAGGCTTAGTCCCCTTTGCACTGGGAACCGACACCGCAGGCTCTGGTCGTGTCCCTGCGGCATTTAATAACATTGTCGGTTTAAAACCCACCAAAGGCCGTTTTTCAAATCGTGGTTTATTACCCGCTTGTAAAAGCTTAGACTGTATTTCAATTTTCGCATTAACAGTAACCGATGCAAACATCATTGCTCAAACCCTAGAACAGTACGATGCACTAGATAGCTACTCCCGCCAGCATCCAAAAACCGCACCAGCTAAACTTTCTGGAAAACCACATTTTGCTATTCCCAATAAACTTGAGTTCTTTGGAGATGATCAAGCTAAATATGCCTTTCAATTGGCTTTAGAACAGTTAAAAGTTCTCGGTGCTGAAATTACTGAAATTGATTTTTCAACATTTGAACAATTGGCAGCCCAACTTTATCAAGGCTCATGGGTAGCAGAACGCACAGCGGCTGTTGCTGAGTTATTGGCACAGCAACCCGAGGTTTTCGACCCCACAGTCCGTGAAATTATTCAAAAAGGTTATGATTTTAGTGCAGTCGATGCCTACAACGCAGAGTATTTAAAACAAGACTTAAGCCGAAAAATTCAAGACACTTTAGCTCAATTTGATGCATTGATCGTTCCAACTTCTCCAACCATTCACACTCTTGCAGAAATGGCGCAATCCCCGATTGGCTTTAATTCTCAGTTTGGAACTTATACTAACTTTACCAACCTCGCTGACTTAAGCGCACTCGCATTGCCTGCTGGATTCCGCGCCGACGGCCTACCCTTCGGAATTAGCTTAATTGCACCTGCATGGTATGACCAAGCCCTGATTGAGTTTGGACAAATTTGGCAGGCACATTTGAACTTAAAACTAGGTGCACTCGACCGATTCTCCGCAATTCCAACGTTGCGCCACAGTCCTTCTGCACATCACATTCGAGTTGCAGTCGTTGGAGCACACCTGACTGGAATGCCTCTGAATTTCCAACTGCTTACACGTGATGCAGTACTTGTTGAAACCACACTGACCGCTGAGCACTACGCCCTATTTGCATTGAACGGAACAATTCCCCCAAAGCCAGGTCTAGCAAGAGTTTCAGAACACGGCCAACAAATCATTGTAGAGGTTTGGGATGTGCCAACAGCGCGTTTTGGAGAGTTTGTCGCTGAGATTCCAACCCCGCTAGGCATGGGCAATGTCGAACTGGTCGATGGTCGTTGGGTTAAAGGTTTTATTTGTGAGCCTTATGGTTTGAACGATGCTGAAAATATCAGCCATTTTGGTGGTTGGCGCGCCTATATCCAGCACCGTAACAATTCAAAAGTAGAACAAGCTTAGTCAAATTTAGGAATTTTAAAATGTTTAAAACTGTATTGATTGCAAACCGTGGCGAAATTGCCGTACGCGCAATTCGCACTTTAAAAAAACTGGGGGTGACCAGTGTTGCTGTATATTCAGACAGTGACCGTTATGCACAACATGTCAAAGATGCAGACATCACCATTGCCTTAGAAGGATTAAAACCAGCAGATACTTATTTGAGTATTGAAAAGCTGATTCAAGCAGCACAAAAAACAGGCGCCGAAGCTATTTTCCCTGGTTATGGCTTCTTATCAGAAAGTGCTGAATTTGCAGAGGCTTGTGAAAAAAATAATATTGCTTTTATGGGCCCCACAGCGACACAAATTTTAGAGTTTGGCCTGAAACACCGTGCACGTGAGCTTGCCGCTGCAGCTCAGGTTCCCATGACACCGGGTACAGGCTTACTTGAAAGCTTAGATGAAGCAATTTCTGCAGCTACAGAAATTGGTTATCCCATCATGTTAAAAAGTACCGCAGGTGGCGGAGGGATTGGCCTCACACGCTGTGATGATGAACAGACATTGGTTGAAGCTTATGAAAGTGTCAAACGCTTAGGCGCACAATTTTTCAAAGATTCAGGCGTGTTTTTAGAGCGTTTTGTTGACCGCGCGCGCCATGTCGAAGTTCAGATCTTTGGTGATGGTCAAGGTCAAGTGGTTGCACTGGGTGAACGAGATTGCTCACTGCAACGTCGTAACCAAAAAGTGGTGGAGGAAACCCCTGCGGCTCACCTTCCTGAAGCTACACGCCAAAAACTTCACCAAGCGGCAGTTGAACTCGGCAAATCGGTCAATTACCGCAGTGCAGGTACAGTTGAGTTTATTTATGATGCTGCACGAGATGAGTTTTACTTCCTTGAAGTCAATACCCGTCTACAAGTAGAGCACCCTGTTACTGAAATGGTGACGGGCTTAGACCTGATTGAATGCATGCTTAAAGTGGCGGCAGGTGATGTCTTGGATTGGACAGCGCTCAGCAATATACAGCCGCAAGGTGCGGCAATTGAAGTGCGGATTTATGCAGAAGATCCTGTTAAGAACTTCCAACCCAGCCCTGGTGTCCTGACCGAGGTTTCATTTCCAGAAGACTGTCGCGTCGATACTTGGGTCTCCACAGGAACAGAAATTTCGCAATATTTTGACCCGATGATTGCCAAAATTATCGTACATGCGGATACGCGTGAACAAGCCATTGACCAACTAAAAAGTGTGTTAACCCAAACACGCTTAAATGGGATCAGCACCAACTTGGACTATGCGCATAGCGTGATCTCTGATGAACGCTTCGCACAAATGCAAATTTGGACACGTCTGTTGGATGACTTTGACTACGTGCCAAATGTGATTGAAGTTTTACAGGCTGGTACGCAAAGCTCAATTCAAGACTTTCCAGGACGTATCGGCTACTGGGATATCGGTGTGCCACCTTCAGGTCCAATGGATGACTATGCGTTCCAATTGGCCAATCAAATTGTAGGAAATGATGCTAGTGCAGCTGGTTTCGAATTTACCTTACAAGGGCCAAGTCTGAAGTTCCATCAAGATAGTGTGATTGCGCTCACTGGTGCACCTTGTCCTGCCCAATTAGATGATGAAACTGTTGCCTTTTGGCAACCCATTCATGTACAGGCGGGTCAGGTTCTCAGCTTAGGACAGGTCGAGTCTGGTTGCCGTAGCTATTTAGCAGTTCGCCATGGACTCGATGTCCCCCTATACTTGGGTAGTCGCTCTACTTTTGCTTTAGGTAACTTTGGCGGGCATGCAGGACGGGTGCTTCGTGCAGGTGACATGATCAAACTCATTAATACAGCCCATCCTAATCAAGATGCCCCGTTAGCAACACAAGAACCTCAAGCATTATCTCCTGCACTGATTCCAAACTATGGCACCGAATGGAAAATTGGCGTGCTATATGGACCACACGGAGCACCTGATTTTTTTAAATCCGAATATATAGAAGAGTTTTTTGCTTCCGAATGGACTGTACACTTTAACTCCAATCGACTTGGTGTCCGTCTATCAGGACCAACACCAACGTGGGCACGTGAAAATGGGGGGGAAGCAGGACTCCACCCATCCAATGTCCATGACTGCGAATATGCCATTGGTGCGATTAACTTTACAGGGGACTTCCCTGTCATTTTGGCCAAAGATGGCCCAAGTCTCGGCGGTTTCGTTTGCCCTGTAACCATTGCTAAAGCTGAACTTTGGAAAGTCGGTCAACTTAAAGCTGACGATAAAATCAGCTTCTATCCGCTAACAGTTGAGCAGGCCAATGCCCTAGAGCAACAGCAAATTGAACGTGTGCAAAATTTCACTCATGCTGTCCTAGCAACTGAACCAACAAGCAATAATATTCCACAATCTGCAATTCTCGCCCATCTAGATGCAACTGATGTGTCTCCACACACGGTGTACCGCCAAGCGGGTGACAGTTATATTTTATTAGAATATGGTGATAACGTTTTAGACTTGGCACTGCGTTTACGTGTCCACCAATTGATGCAACTGATCCGAACAGCGAATGTGACTGGAATATTGGAGCTGTCTCCTGGTGTGCGCTCACTACAAATTAAATATGATGGTCTCACCCTTCCACAGCAAGAGTTGATTGCTTTCTTACTGCAACTCGAACAGCAAATGGGCGATTTAAGCCAACTCAAGATTCCTTCACGGATTATTCATCTACCCATGGCATTTGAAGACAGTGCAACTTTGGGTGCTGTTGAGCGCTATCAAGAAAGTGTTTGCGCTAAAGCACCGTGGTTACCGAACAATGTCGATTTTATTCAGCGTATTAATGGTTTAGATAGTCGTGAACAAGTCAAAGAGATTATTTTCAATGCCAATTATTTGATTTTAGGCCTCGGTGATGTGTACCTTACCGCCCCATGTGCTGTGCCGATTGACCCACGTCATCGCCTCTTAAGTTCAAAATACAATCCAGCCCGGACATTTACTGCCGAAGGCACCGTGGGTATTGGCGGGATGTATATGTGTATCTACGGTATGGATTCACCCGGAGGCTACCAATTGGTGGGACGCACTCTACCCATTTGGAATAAATTTAAAAAGAACAAGCAGTTTGGCGACAAAGAATGGTTCTTAAATTTCTTCGACCAAATTAAATACTTCCCTGTTTCAGAGTTAGAGCTAGATCAATGGCGTGCTGACTTTGAAAATGGTCAAGCACAGATCCAAATTGAAGACACTGAATTTGACTATGCCGCTTATTTAAAACTACTGGAAGATGAAAAGGACAGTATTACGGCGTTTAAAGCACAGCAACAACAGGCCTTTAGTACTGAGGTCAGCTTATGGAAGGAAAGCTTTGATCAACAAGACCACCTAATCACAGAAGCACCTGATGAAACAGACTATAGTGCCTATTCAGCACTCAATGCATCTATGACTGGCAATATTTGGAAAATATTAGTGGAACAAGGTCAGATTGTGAAAAAAGGTGAAACCATTGCTATTATTGAAGCTATGAAAATGGAATTACCTGTATATGCAGCAGATGACGGTATTGTCAAAGCCATTATTTGTCGGGCTGGGCAAACCGTTCATAGCGGCGAACCTTTAGTTTATATGGAATAACACATGTCCAATATGACACGTGCGGGTTCAGGTTCAGACAATTTGTCTGAACTTGTTTACCAGCAAATTAAAAATGATATTTTTGACTTTAAATTGATGCCGGGTGAACGTTTTACCGAATCCGAAATCGCCATGAACTATCAGGTCAGCCGTACACCTGCACGACAGGCATTGTACCGACTACAACAAGAAGGCTACGTGGAAGTTGCATTTCGTAGTGGCTGGACTGTACGTCCATTGAACCTGCAATACTATGACGAACTATACGAGCTGCGTATTATGATTGAACAATATGCAATTCGTAAATTATGTAGTATTGAATCTCAGCAACTCAAAGAAATGAAACAGTTGCACAAGACTTGGATGGTTGCACCTGAACAGTATCTTTCGAGTTTAAAAGCGATGGCTCAAATTGATGAAGATTTTCATTGTGCATTGGTTCGTGCCATTGGCAATACGGAAATGAGTAAAATCCACCAAGAAATTAGTGAAAAAATCCGTATCATTCGTCGCCTCGATTTTTCAAAAAGTGATCGAATTAAAGCCACCTATGCAGAGCATCAAGCCATCCTGAATTATATTTCGCAGCAACAAACAGATTTGGCAATTGAAAAAATTAGTGCGCATATTCAGCAAAGCCGTGACGAAGTAAAAAAAATTACCCTCGGTATGCTGAGTCAACATGCTGTGCTGAAAAAGGCAACCTAAATCATTTGATCCCTCATCTCTTCTTAAACAAAAAAAGGCGCTTGATGCGCCTTCTTTCGCTAAAAATAAATTTAAGCTGGAATACGTAGTACCTGTCCAGGAAAAATATCATCAGCATCTTTCAATAACGGACGATTGGCTTCAAAAATTTTATTGTACTGGTTGGCATCGCCATAAAATGCTTTGGAAATTTTCGATAGATTATCACCTGATTTAACTGTGTAAAACTTACTTTCAGGTTCAGGGCTAGCCACAGTCAGTTGATCATCCACTTGAGCCACATGGTCAATATTACCGACAGCTAAAACAATCTTTTCTTTATCGGCTTGGGTCTGAACCTGCCCTTTTATGGTTGCCAAATCCGTGGTGGAGTTATAGCTGACTGAAAGTCCCGTCACAGGTAAGCCCAATGCTTTGATATGACCCAATAACTTGTTGGCAATTTCTTGAGCGGATGGCTCTGTTGGCGTAGTTGGTGCGGCTTGAGGCTCGGCTGCTGCTGTGTTTTTTTTACCAATGCCTTTAACGAAATCAAAAAGACCCATGTGTATGCTCCATCTTGTTATATCAGTGTTGTTATATTGAATGCTCAAAAATGAGACACTCTTTTTTATACCGAAAAAAGACAGCAACTTTGGTAGAGAATAGTCCATTTAAAGTAAAACTTTGTAAGTTCCAAAATAAACAAAACTATTTGCATACAATGCTTCACCTTTTAAATAGCATAAAAAAAGCCACCCGATAAGGGTGGCTTTTCCATTCAGCAAAGCTGAAACAATATGGATTAACCTAGTTTCTTAGAAACGTAGTCAATCGCAGATTGTACAGTTGTGATTTCGTTAGAATCTTCATCTGGGATTGTGATGTCAAAGTCGTTTTCGAAAGACATAACAAGCTCAACAAGGTCTAAAGAGTCAGCACCTAAGTCATCCATGAAAGATGCTTCGTTTTTGATTTCTTCAGCCTTAAGACCAAGTTGTTCTGCAACTGCTTGCTTGATGCGTTGTTCGATATCGCTCACAGGAATTCTCCTCATTGCTTGTGGCGTTTTTAATGCCGTTAGTTTAATTGAATCTTTAAAATTTTGAAAGTTTATCCATCAGCCAATTAGCTCATGTATAGACCACCATTTACATGCATTACCGTACCAGTAATGTAACTTGCTTTGTCTGATGCCAAAAAGCTCACCGCATTGGCAATATCTTGTGGATCACCTAAACGGTTCAGGGCCACTTGATCGCTCATTTTTTTACGGATGTCTTCACTTAATTGATCAGTCATTTCTGTTGCAATAAAGCCAGGCGCCACCGAGTTTACAGTGATTTGACGGCTACCCATTTCTTTTGCAAGGCTACGGCTAAATGCTTCAATACCAGCTTTCGCTGCTGAATAGTTGGCCTGACCTGGGTTGGCAAAATGCGCAACCACAGAACTAATATTAATAATTCGTCCAAAACGTGCTTTGGTCATGCCTTTTAGCACACGTTTAGATAAACGATAAACGGCTTTTAAATGAATATTTAAAATATCATCCCAGTCATCTTCTGACATACGAAGTAACAAATTATCTTTGGTAATCCCTGCATTATTAACAAGTGCAAGAACTGGACCATAATTTTGTTCAATGTCTGTCACCAGCGCATCTATCGCAGCACCGTCACGAACATCAAGTACTTTACCCACACCCTGCTCACCAAAGCTTGCAGATAATTTTTCTGCGCCAGCCTCAGATGTCGCTGTGCCCACAACAAAATAACCGTCTTGAATCAGTTGCTGAGCGATGGCTGCGCCAATCCCTCGACTTGCACCTGTCACGAGTGCAACTTTGCGTTCCTGTGTCATGCAATTTTTCCTTCAGCCACTAAAATGGCATTGAGTGCATCTTCCATACGTGATTTGCTATCAAGTGGAAAAGCTTTTTCGATATTTGGTAAACGTTTCGCCAAGTTTGCCAAGACATTACCTGGACCACACTCAGCAACATATTGGATCCCTTGATCCTGAATAAACTGCATGGTTTTGGTCCACTGTACAGACTCATATAACTGAGCTGTAAGTGCTTGGCGTACTTGAGCGACATCTATCGCAATTTCCGCGCTCACATTTTGTATTACAGGTATGCTAGGCAGCTCAATGGCAGTTTGTTCCAAAGCTTGTGCGAACTGCTCTGCAGCAGGCTTCATCAATGAACAATGCGATGGCACTGAAACAGGCAATGCAATCGCTTTGCCACTATTTTCTTTGGCTAAAGCCATGACTGCTTCAACTGCGGCTTTTTCACCCGCAATGACCACTTGACCTTGTGCATTATAATTCGCAGCTTCAACTGAACCTTCAGCTTGGTCTGAGACCTGTTGGCATAAAGCAACAACTTGTGCGTCGTCTAAACCTAAAATAGCCGCCATTGCACCCTTACCTTGAGGTACTGCACTTTGCATGAGCTTACCGCGTAAGTTTACCAGCTTCACAGCATCACCTAGGCTTAAACTGCCTGCAGCAACCAAAGCGCTATATTCACCCAATGAGTGACCTGCTAGATACTTAGGTACAACACCGCCAAGTTCTAACCATACACGCCATAATGCAATGCTAGCGGTTAACAACACAGGCTGAGTAAATTCAGTTTGATCTAAACCTTCACCAGATTGTGCAATGTGCCACAAATCGAATCCAACTGCTTTAGAGGCTTCTGCAAATGTTGCTTCAACACTGGCAAATTGTTCTGCCAATTCAGCCAACATACCTACCTTTTGTGAACCCTGACCAGGAAATACAAAAGCTGTTTTTGTTGCCTGAGCGACTTGATCAAGTTGTTTCGCAGACATAAAAAAGTCCTTTCTTGTCTTTGCTCTCGTTTATGGAGCGAAAATTTAACACTTAATTTAGGTCGATGTAATTGCCAAATACAACAAAAACAGAGTTGGTAAACATTCACCCACAAAAAAAGGGAGCTTTACGCTCCCCTTTTTTCGACTAAGCTTTAAGCTTAATGCTTCGACAATTATTCAGCAGATGCTTTAGCGAATAATTGACGACCACGGTAGATACCATCTTTAGATACGTGGTGACGACGGTGAGTCTCGCCAGTAGCTTGGTCTACAGTTAATGCATTCTCGGTTAAAGCGTCATGTGAACGGCGCATGTCACGGCGAGAGCGACTTTTACGGTTTTGCTGAACGGCCATGATGGCTCCTTACAAATCGAAAAATATGGATCAGAACAAATTCAGTTGTCTTATACGGAAGAGTATAACACAAAAATTAGTTAAGTTTACCCTTCAAACTTGCCAAAACATCAAACGGGTTATCCCGCTTTTCTTCAACAAGCTCTTCAATGGCAGGTTGGTGCTTATGTTCACAAGCATCATGCTTAGGAGACAGTGGCATCAACAATAACAATTCATCTTCTATGAGAGAAAGTAAATCAGCAGTCGCAGGCGCATCATAGCTACCTTTGGTTGTCGCTTCACTTTCACCTAAGACGATGAAATCAGCATCCTCATCCAAGCGCTCTATCAGTGACTCATCATCTACTAGAGCTAGATGAAAATCTGAAACCAGTTCAATGTTAACCACGTCTAAACAACGCTGGCATTCCATTGGGACTTGTGTTTCAACGTGACCATCTAGCCATACAATGCGATGATACGCATCCATTGATAGCTTACAGTCTATGTTAATCAATTGATCATCAATTGATCCAACAGCTTCACGAGCAATACGAACAAAGCGAGACAATGGCAGGGTACCTGACCATGTAAAGCCTTGTTCAGCCCATTTAAACGGCTCAATCTGTGCCGGAAAGGTATTTGCTGACATAATTAAGGCGGCAATTCTACAAATTCATCAGTACTCTGTCAAAGATTAAGATACAATTTTGTACTTATTTAGACAGACCATTTGGGTAACTTAAGTCATGCATCTGTTGCAGCCGCAAACAGAAGTGAGTATTTCATCACTTATGAGCACAATTTCAACTGCCAATTCTGACATTTCAGACCGCCAAGTGCAACTCTCAACGTGGGAGAATTTTTCGACAGAAGCACAACAAGTTGATTGGCTCATTTTACACTTTAATCATTGGTTTTCCCACCTGAATGTCAACTTGGTCAAAGGTGACTTTGAACCTGAATACTTTCCAGCAGAGCAAAGCTCCCCTGCTCGTATTCAATTTGCCCATGGTTTCTTTAATAGTGCATTACATGAAATTAGCCACTGGAGCATTGCAGGTGACAAACGTCGTCTATTACCCGATTTAGGTTATTGGTATGCGCCCGATGGTCGCACTCAAGAGCAGCAAGCATTGTTTGAACAAGTGGAAATTAAACCACAAGCGATTGAGTGGTTATTTGCCGTCGCATTTGGTCGTAGATTTCGAGTGTCTTTAGATAACCTCACAGGTGACGGCGGTGATGGATGTCATTTTAAAGATCATGTTTTTGCGCAAGTACAGGCCTATTTTTCAGGGGATGCGCAACTACCGCGTGATGCGAAATACTTCATAGACTGTATTTGCTTGTGTACACGTGCTGGAAAAACGTTACAGAGCAATGAATTTGAAAGAGAAATGCTCGACTAAATTTGGGATGTTTCACATTTAGGTCATTGAACATGGCTTAAATAAAGCGCCATAATGTGGGAAAAACCATCAGGAGATAAAAACATGCTGCATTTAAGAGTCCATCCTGATAACCCGCAGCCACGCTTAATTAGCCAAGCGGTTGAGCGTATTCGTGCAGGCGATGTAGTCGTCTACCCGACCGATGCAGCTTATGCCATTGGCTGCCAAATCGGCAATAAACATGCCATGGAGCGTATCGCCCAAATTCGCGGGCTCGGGTCAAAGCACCAATATGCCATTATTTGCGCAGATCTTTCAGATATTGCAACCTATGCCAAAGTGGATAATGCCATGTATCGTTTACTAAAAAACAATACGCCTGCGGTGACTACTTTTATTTTGCCTGCGACCAGTGAAGTCCCTAAACGTTTGATGCACCCCAAAAAGAAGACCATTGGTTTGCGTATTCCAAGTAACCCAGTGTGCCAAATGCTCCTCAAAGAACTAGGCGAACCGCTACTCACCAGCACCTTAATTTTACCCGACCAGCAAGAGCCGATGGATGATCCTTATGACATCGAAATGCAGTTATCAAAGCGTATTGATGTGTTCATAGACAGTGGACTAGGTACACTCAGCACGACCAGTATTGTCGACTTATCAGGGGATCACCCAGAAGTGATTCGCCATGGTGTAGGCGATGTGAGTGCTTTTGAGTAATGTCTGATCTTCTAGCTTGGTAGAACGCTATAAAATGAGGGCAGTTATAATGACGTTATCAGATGTTGTGCTAAATCCTCACTCAATTGCCCCAAATGCTTTCATTTATGCTATTTGGCCTTGGACACCCGAGTCTGAGGCTCTGATTCAACTATCTAGCAAGAACTCCAATCAATTTAACAGCGCTTATCGTCTTTTTCTGGACATGAAAGTCGTATTGCGGTTGGCGCAGCTGTTTCAGTATCAGAACTTGTGCCATCGGATCTGTATGGAAAAAACCATTGAATTTGCGCAACAACAATACGAACAACTCGATCAAAATATAACTGCTGTCCGGCAAGATAAGCTTTAGTTTGCCTGTTGCAGTGATATAAAATGCAAAATGTGTTGGAATAATTGACCCATCAGTATCTATACATTGTATTGAATACATTCGTTTTATTTTACTTTAGACACTTATTCCCTAGTATTTTTCATGGTTTTTTCTGTTTTCGGGCGTCCGAGCAATTTATTTAATAGTCATTTTCATTTAAACTAATGTGAATCAATTTCCATGCTTTTTATTCGATGCGAGATCGTTAAATAAGCCTATACATGCTTTTGAAAATTCGCGTGGCCAATAACTGTAATGAATCAATCCGTCCATAATGCTATGGAAGATCTTCCGCAAATCCGTGTGATGGATGAGTGGCATGACTCCATTCCTGAGGATTTATATATTCCTCCTGCTGCATTTGAAATTCTCCTTGAGCATTTTGAAGGACCACTCGACTTTTTAATTTACCTGATTCAAAAAAACGGCTTTGACTTATTACAGTTAGATATTGCCCCCATTGCCGCGCAATACCTGTCTTATATGGATGCCATGAAGTCGCTGAACATTGAGCTGACTGCTGACTATATGGTGATGGCTGCACTATTGGCAGATTTAAAGTCACGCCTGCTTTTACCCAAAGCTCCAAATGCGATTCAAATCGAAAAAGATCCGAAACAAGAACTGATTGATCGCTTAGAAACGTATTTACGGATTAAACAGGCGGCTGAGCGCTTGGGGCAAATGCCTATTTTAGAACGAGATACCTTCTCAACCAATGTCAGCTTAGGCCAAACTCTGGATCATAATGATGGTCATGATGTGCAACAGCTGCGTGATGCCTTATTCTGCGTGTTTAACCGACCTGAGCCCATCACCCATCAAATTGCACAAGAACCTGTTTTACTTGAAGAGCGCATGGCGTTTATTGAAAGCAAAGTCGCTTCAGGTGAAGTTTTAGTTTTTGAGTCTTTACTGCGTCCCATTCAAGGTCGTATGGGTATGGTTGTGACGTTTATGGCCATTTTAGAATTAACTCGTCAACAGCGGATTCAAATTGTAAGTTCTGGCGTTGAAGCCCCTCTTTCAATACAAGGAGTGAAAAAATAATGCAAGACACAACGACTCCTGTATCCAATGAAGACAACTTACATGAAGTAGTGATGCAACTGGAAGCGATTATTTTTGCAAGTGATGCACCTGTATCACTTGCACGTTTAAAAGAATCGTTCCAAAATCAATATAGTAAACAAGATTTACGCCAGTTTTTACAACAACTTGCCATGCTACAACATGGTCGGTCAATCGAACTAATTGAAACTGCTCAAGGTTTTCGTTTTCAAGTTCGAGCAAAATACCGTCAAATCGTTGCACAGACGTGGCCCGAGCGACCAACTCGTCTCTCGCCATCGCTACTCGAAATGTTGGCCGTGGTTGCTTATCATCAACCCGTCACTCGAGCGGATATAGAACAAATTCGAGGAGTCTCAAATAACAGTCAACTGTTACGAACGTTATTTGATTGGAACTGGATTAAAGAATCTGGTTTTCGTGAACTCCCAGGAAGACCTGCGTTGTTAGTTACGACGCCTCAATTTTTAAATGCATTTGGCTTAAGTTCTTTAGGCCAGTTGCCTCCCCTGCAGGATGCCAAGGAAGCTTTTATGGCGCTCGATGCGAATGCACCGAAGTCGTAAATAGGTGAACTGTTGATGATAATTTCTAAGGTTATGCTGTCATGAGTGAAAAGTTGCAAAAGGTACTCGCACGAGTCGGTTTGGGTTCTCGCCGTTATATGGAAGAAGTCATTGCCGCAGGTCGTGTGAGTGTCAACGGCCAAGTTGCCCAAGTAGGCGAACGTATTGAACCAGGTGATGAGCTTCGCATCGATGGTCGTAAAGTATCGTTCCAAATTGAAGACGAGATTCGTCGTCGTGTTCTGATTTACTATAAACCAGAGGGCGAAATTTGTTCACGCAATGACCCTGAGTCACGTCCAACAGTATTTGATCAATTACCTGCAATCGCGAATGATCGCTGGGTGATGGTAGGTCGTCTGGATATCAACTCAACAGGTCTACTATTGTTCACGAATGATGGTGAGCTAGCAAACCGCTTGATGCACCCATCAAACGAAGTTGAACGTGAGTATGCTGTACGTGTTATGGGTGAAGTGACTCCGCAAATTAAGAACAATATGCTCAAAGGCGTGGTGTTAGATGATGGCCCAGCGAAGTTTGAGTCATTTTCTGAAATTGGCGGTGAAGGGATTAACCGTTGGTATCAAGTGGTGGTAAAAGAAGGTCGTAACCGCGAAGTACGTCGTATTTTTGAATCGCAAGGTTTAAAAGTCAGCCGTCTACTCCGTACACGTTATGGCACGGTTATTTTACCGCGTGAATTACGTACGGGTCGTTGGATGGAGTTGGACAAAAACGACATCGACAACTTAACCAAAGCGGTTGAGTTGAAACCACGTCAAGGCACTGGCTTATACGGCATGGCAAAACGTCGTACTGAACGTATGCAAGAAAAACCAATGGCTGCACGTCGTGGTGGTTTCTTACGTCAGCAGCGCCGTGACAATGAAGATGAAGGCCAACAACAAGCGAAGCCTGCCTTCAACCGTGATCGCCGTGAAAATCCAAATGGCCACAGCCAGCGCCGTCAAGACAATACGCAAGCGGCTTATGGTCAACGTGAACCACGTCAAAACTCAGGCTATGCACAGCGCGACAGTCGCCCAGACAACTTTGGCAACAAAGGCACCTATGGTCAGCGTGATACACGTGACGAAAATGCACCCCGTAAACCTTTTGGAAATAAAAGCTTTAAGAAATTTTAATTTCTAAAGTCAAAATTTGAGCCACTTTCGAGTGGCTCTTTTTATATGTGTTTACGGTGCAATAAGATCACTTTGTGTTCCGAAGTGCGAAGAAGATGTAAACCCTCATAAAAACGCCCAATTTATTGAGCGTTTCATTATCCCACTCCCTCTTCACTACACTCCCTGCGGGATAGCACTAAGCAAGCGCTTGGTATAGTCATGCTGTGGTGACTGGTACAAATCATCCGAATTGGCTATTTCCACCAAATCACCATGATTCAAAACCATGATTTGATCTGAAATATATTTCACTACAGACAAGTCATGTGAAATAAAGATATAACTTAGACCAAACTCATCCTGTAAGTCTTGCAGCAAATTCAATACTTGGGCTTGTACCGAGACATCCAACGCAGAAACTGACTCATCACAAATCAGAATTTCAGGTTTTAAAGTTAGGCAACGCGCGATTGCAATACGCTGACGTTGCCCACCAGAAAACTCATGCGGATAACGATAAAAAGCCTGTGCAGGTAAGCTCACGCGCTCCAACAGATCCAACGCCATCTGTTTGCGTTCAATATCATCCACCCCGATCCCATGTACCTGCATTGGTTCCATCAAAATCTGCCCAACAGTAAAGCGTGGATTGAGTGATGCATAGGGATTTTGGAAAATAATTTGAATCTTACGTTGATACTGAGCAAACTCTTTTTCTGTCATCGACAGCAAATCGCGTCCTTGAAACAAAGCTTTACCACCTGTTGCCTCCTGTAACCGCATGAGTAACAACCCAATCGTGGTTTTCCCCGAACCAGACTCCCCCACTAAGCCTAAAGTCTTGCCTTTTGCTAACTGAAAAGTAACACCTTTGACCGCTTGAAATTCATCCTTACCGAACAATCCTTTTCGACTAAAGAATGACTTTTTAAGATCACGTACATCTAAAATGATCTCTTCTTGGCCTGTTAAACCTCGTGTTCTTTGTTGTAACTGATCAACATCTAAAGTATGCGTTTCAATATAGTCATCACCCTTTTGCTGCATAAAGTCACTGATCATCGGTAAACGCATGGGTCGTTTAGATAGCTGTGGGCGACAGTGCAACAACGCTTTGGTATAGACATCTTGAGGGTGTTCAAGCACATCTTTCACCCAGCCTTGTTCACGAATTTGACCATGCCGCATCACGATTACCTGATCCGCAATTTCCCCAACCAAAGCCAAATCATGGGTAATAAACAGCATTGACATGTGGTGCTTCTTCCGCAAAGACTCCAGCAACTCCAAAATTTGCTTTTGAATAGTGACATCCAACGCTGTCGTCGGTTCATCAGCAATCAAGAGTTTAGGTTTACAGGCAATCGCCATGGCAATCATGACGCGCTGCTGCTGTCCTCCTGACAACTGTCCCGGATAAGCATCAATCTTGGTTTCAGGAGATGGAATTCCAACTTCTATCAAGAGTTCTAAAGCACGTGCACGTGCTTGCTTACGACTCATGCCCAAATGCAACTGCAAAATTTCGGCTATTTGTGAACCCACCGTAAACACTGGATTTAAGGATGACATCGGTTCCTGAAAAATCATGGCAATATCTTTACCACACTTTTTCCGCATTTCACGGCGTGGTAAATCAAGTAGGTTTTGCCCCTCAAACAGAATTTTACTGTCCAAAGCAATTTGACTGCTTTCTGTAGGTAACAGCCCCATGGTGGCTAGCGATGTGACCGACTTCCCACTCCCTGACTCCCCAACCAAAGCCACAGTAGTATTCACTGGAATACTAAAACTGATGCCTTTGACCGTTTCAATGTACTGCTTTTCTTCATTTTTAAAGCTGACACGCAAGTTTTCCACCTGAAGTAAGGCTGGCGCTGTCATATCATTGAGTTCAGACATTCTCATGCTCCTATTTCAGTTTTGGGTCTAATGCATCACGCAATGCATCAGTAAACATTGAAAATGCAGTGACCAGAACCGCCATTGCTACAGAAGCAGCCGCTAACTGCCACCACTTGCCTAAAATCAACTCACTTTGCGCTTCATTCAACATACTGCCCCATGACACCACACCAACTGGGACACCAAAACCAAGGAAGCTCAAAATCACTTCTGACTTAATAAAGGCCACCACTAAAATTGACATTTGAACCAGTGCAATATGACTGACATTGGGAAATATATGCACAAAGATACGTCGGCTATGACTCACCCCAATTGCCTTTGCCGCCAGCACATATTCCCGCGAAGTATGCTTCATATATTCAGCACGAATTAAACGATATACCCCCGTCCACCCCGTTAAACCCAAAATCAAAACAATGGATAAAATGCCTTTTTGTTGTAGTACTGCGGCAATCGCTAGCACCAAGAGCAAATAAGGAATCGAGGTAAAAATGTTATAAAACCAGTTCAAGACATCATCGACCCAGCCACCAAAATAGCCAGAAATGGCACCTAAAATGGTACCAATCACGACAGCAAGAAAAGCGGCGACCAAGCCAACAATAATTGATGTTTCTGCACCTTTAATGGTTTTCAATAAAACACTCTGTCCCCATTTGTCGGCACCTAAAACCAAGCTTGGCTTGAGTTCCGCTTGCTGATCCAACAAATGCCCATCCAAGGCTTGGTCAATCGCTTTCATGTCTTCGGCTAAAGGATCAACAACCCCATAGTAATCAATAGCACCACCTACACCCTGTTCAGCAGCAATTTCTGCATTGAGCTCACGAATCACATCTTTCAAAGGATCAACAGGGTTTTCAGGCACAGCCGCTTCGACTTTTTGCACTTCGCTTTGCGGGAGTGGCACTACAGCTGCCCCGATAAACGTAGGAGGTGCATAACTCACAGCGACTTCTTTATTCCAGTCTTTTGCAATTAAGCCAGTCGATGACAAAATTAACAGCACCAAATAAAACAACACGATCAGAAGTGAAAACATGGCGATGCGATCGCGTTTTAATCGGCGCATAGCGAGTTGCCATAGCCCTGTAGACGCTGTTGCAGGTTCAGCAGTATCTGGTTTTCTTTTAGTGAGAACACTGAGCATAATTCACCTACTTCAACTGTACGCGAGGATCGACCCATTTATAAATCAAATCGGCAATCAAGTTGAAAAACATCGTTGCGAGGGCAACGTACACAGTAATGGCTTTAATCACAGGAAAATCACTACGCTCTACCGCAATAATGACTTCACGCCCAATGCCCGGAATACCAAAGAAACGCTCAATCAAAAATGCACCAATCAACAAAGCAGGTAAACTTGCCATCACGTCTGTAATAATCGGAATTGAGGCATTACGTAGCACATGCACACCTAAAATGCGCCGTTCACCAATCCCTTTGGCACGTGCAGTACGAACATAGTCTTGATTAACCTCATCCAAAACAAAACTACGATACAGCCTTAAAGTCGGGGCAATACTGACCACCAACATGATCAGAATAGGCAATAAAGCATATTTAAAGAGGTTTTCGCCAAAGCTATCACTCCAACCTTGGACTGGAAACCAGCTCAACTGATAGGCAAAGACATACTGGAAAACAATGATATACACCAAGATACTGATCGACATGCCAATCGTACACAGCATCATCACCATACGATCTGTTAAACTGCCGCGCACCGCTGCTACCGCCAAAGCCAACACAATAGAAATGATGGTCTGTAAAATCGTCAGTGGAATGAGCAAAGTCAGCGAAGGCCCGAGTCGTGTCGTAATGATTTGCGATACTGACTCTCCTGTACTCCAACTCAGCCCATAATCAAAAGTCAAAATCTGCTTAATGAAAATCCACAGTTGCACATAATAGGGCTGATCGACCCCAAGCTGCTGTCGGATATTTTCAATCTGTTCAGGGTTCGACATTTTCCCTGCCAAAATATAGGCAGGGTCACCACCTACCCAGTTAAACAAGAAGAAAATCAGCAACACCACCCCAAGCATGGTCGGGATCATTTGCCAAATTCGGCGAATAATATATGCCAGCATAAAAATGCCCCTTATTTCACCCGTTGACCGGTAATTTCATCGAAAAAGGCTTTGTTATCAGGCTCACGACCCAAAAAGTCTTTGACCAATGCTTTGGCAGGTTTTTGCCCCCCTTGGGACAAAATCGTTTGACGATAGTGCTGCCCCACTTCAGGGTTATTTAAGTTATCACCAAAGGCTGAAAGCATGTCCAATGCCATCACCTCTGACCACATATAGCCGTAATAACCGACTTGATAACCACCCATGATGTGACCAAACTGCCCTGGAAACTCAGTGGTCGGAACATAACCCAAAGCCGTTGCACCTTCCATTTTTTCCCAAACCTTTAAGGGCTGAACCTCTCGTGCATCACTGCCATGTAGTGCCATGTCATACTGTGCATACAACGTCTGACGTGCATAATGTAAACCGCGTCCATAGCTATGCACGGCATTGAGCTTAGTAATCAATGCATCATCCACACGTGGGCAGTCAGGTTTACAATAATCTGCCACCTTGGACAAAGTCTCTTTGCGTCGTGCCCATTCCTCATACATTTGTGAAGGTGCTTCGACAAAGTCTCGCTCAACCGAAGTTCCTGACTGAGATGAGAAACGTGTGTTGGATAAAATGCCATGCAACGCATGACCAAACTCATGTACAAAAGTTTCTAACTCATCGCTATTTAAACCATTACGGTTAAAGTTGGTGACCAATGCTGAAATCGGTTTGCGCCCAGTTAGGCTACTACCACCATAAACACCCCACACAGCAGCATGCCCATATTTGCCTTTACGTGGAAATTTATCCATATATAAACCGCCGAGCAGTTGCCCAGTCTTGGCATCGGTCACATCGTAATATTCCACTTCATCTTGCCAAACCTCAACTTTGGCAGGCTTAAACTTGATGCCATACAAGTTTTCAGAAATCGCAAACAGCCAATCTTGAGAAGCTTGAGTTGGGAAATACTGACGTAGCTGCTCTTGGTCGACCTGATACTTGGCTTTGCGTAATTTTTCACTCCAATATGCTTCGCTCCAACGCTCAATACTGGCTTGCTCAACAGGGATATTTAGACTTTGTGCTTTAAACTCACGTAAAGTCTGAACTTCCTTTTTCTCTAGGGGCGCCACGGTAGCATGCACCTCTGCCAAGAATTTATTCACGGTTTCAGGGTTTTTCGCCATCCGACTTTGTAGTACCCACTCGGCATAACTGGACTTACCAAACAGTTGTGCTAGCTCATAACGTAAGTCCATGGCTTGCTTCAGCAGCGCTAGATTTTTCTCACCGCCACGTCGGGTAAATGCAATTTGATAACGCTTACGTGCGTCATCGTTATCTGCCAACTCCATAAAAGGACGATAATCTGGATACTCAAACCCGAGTAAATAATTACCCTTGTCATTTTTCTTTAAGCCGTCGATATAACTTTGTGGCAGGCCTTTTAGCTCATCTGGGCTAAATTCGAGTTTTTCAGGATTATCACGTACATTACGTGCATACTCTTGTTCAATTTTTGCCAGTTCATCAAAAATCGCTTTTAAGCGTGCTTGTTTATCTGCTGAAAGCTGTATCCCTGTTTTTTCAAAACCTTCCAAAATATCTTCACGGAACTTGGCTTCAATTGGATCAGCAATTTTAACTTTTTTAATTTGTTGATATAGCTTTGGATTTTGATAAACATCGGTTTGGAATTGGCTAATTTTAATTTCACAGTCTTCAGCCGCTTTACGCAGTGCCTCATCAGGGTCAACATTGCTATACAGACCAATCGGGCCATAAAAATCTTCAAATGATGCAAAAATATGATCCCATTCGGCCAATACAGGCGCTGCTGCCGTTTCGTTTTTAAGGGGCTTATTTTCAAACGCTTTGAGTTGCTTTTTCACATCCGCAATTTTGGCATTACACCGCGCAGGGATATCTTTGGCTTGAAAGCTCGGCAAGGTTTGGCGCTGTGCTGTTTCAGCCAAAACAATCTGACTCATCCCTAAACCTAACATGCACAATGCGGTGAATTTAAAATGTTGCTTTTTCATCATGACTCCAGTTTTATTTAATTTCTATTTCTTCAAATCAATATCTATATACATCCACTCTGCGGGCAGTATGGGATGCTTTTTAAATCCAATCACACGCGGTTGTGCCAAGATATTTCGATAACGCGCGCCAATCACCTGCACAGGCATATACACTTCCAGCAGGCGTGACATTTTGGCGTAGATCGCATCGCGCTCTGGACTCGGTGTCATCTTCTGAGCTTGTTCATATAAGCGGTCATATTCAGGAATTTTGGCACAGCCATTGTTGGTGATCTTGATGTTCTTGCCATAAAACAACTGCATAAAGTTATCTGCATCAGGATAGTCTGCTATCCATGCTGATGCCTTAAACATGGTTTTACACTGTTTTTCTAATTTCAAAGCTTCAGCAAAAGGCAGAGACTTGGTGGTCATTTTGATTTTGATGCTATCTAAAGTTTTTTTCCAAAACTCGGCCTGTTGTTGACTGCGTAAATTATTACCCGAAAGTGTCATCTCAATCAGCAAAGGTTTGCCATTCGGCTGAGTACGCCAACCATCAGCAGCGACTTTATAGTGATAACGATCTAACAATAAATTTGCTGCTTTGACTGAATAAGGAATGCTACTTCGATAATTGGGATCGTAACCAATGACACCACTTGGAATCGGTGCTTGCAGTTTTTGCGCATCACCTTTTTGTAAAATATTGATATAGTTATCGGCTGAAAAAGCCATCGCCATAGCACGGCGCAGGGCAATTTTATCTTTACTTAAACCGCCAACCACTGGGTTTTGCATATTCCAATAATGATAGTCAATCGAAGGGTCCGTGATCCTTGACAACTGTACGCCTTTCTTGACCAATTCCTGTTTTAACTTTCCATCTTGTAAGGCCTGAACTGTCAGCTCACCATCAAGGGCAAACAAATCTACTTCATCTTTAATAAATGACAACCATCGCGACTGGCCCTCTTCCATCACTTGAATATCAATCACCCCTATTTGTGGCATCTTTTTGCCTTGCATGGCTTTGACGATTTTTTGGTCTTCAGGCGTACTGGCCTTAAAGTTCCAAACAAAACTTCGGAAATCAGGATTGGCCTTTAAAATAATCCGCGAACCTGGCGTCCAACGGCTGAGCATATATGGCCCTGTGCCTATTGGATGCCCCATCACAAAACCCGCTTTGTCACGATATTTTTCGATGACTTCCCGTGCAACTGCACCTGCAGGCTGATGCGCAAGCAGCATCGGAAAGTTCTGATCGGGGCTAGTCAGACGAATGACCAAGGTATAACGGTCTGGTGTTTGTAAGCCTGCGATAGGTTGGTCGTAATTGAATTTCCCTGTTTTCTGTGCTTGTTTCAGCAAAGCCTCCATCCCTAAGATTCGCCCATCAAGCAACCAACTGTTGGGTGAACGCAAGCTCGGATCCAGTAAACGCTTAAAGGTATATACATAATCGGCCGAAGTCAGCTCACGCTTTTTACCTTTAAACACGGGGTCAGCAGCAAAATAAATCCCCTTTTGCAAACGAATGGTATAGGTCAATCCATCTGCACTCACCTCAGGTAAAGCCACAGCTGTTCGTGGTACCAATTTCGCAGGTGAGGCCAAATAATCGTAAGTAAATAAAGTTTCAAAAATCGAACCGTTGACATGGGCCGAGTACAAGTCATGCACGCCCGCAGGGTCAAAGCCTGTTTCAGCTACAGGAAAAACATAACGTAAAACTTTTTTCGGGTCGGCAGGACTTTGTGCAAAACTGGAAACTGAACTACTCAGCAGAATGCTGCCTGCCAGAATGCTCAGCCCCCATCGTTTAAATTTCTGATTTAGATTTTTCATTGTGTTCGATATCTCAATTATTTTTTATGGGCTGAATATCAAGATATTGCCAGTTGGTATTCATCATCGGATGGGCTTTAAACCCCTGAACTTGTGGATGTAACAACCAATTTCGAATGCGACTGTTATGAATAATCCATGGATTATCCGCTTCAATTTGGCGACTGAGTTTTTCATAAAATGGTTGTCGCTGAGGTGGTGGGAGTGCCATCGCCTGTATATAAAGTGCATCATAGGCTTTGGACTGGTAGCAACTGAGATTGCCCTGCGTCGAATTGGGTCCATACAGCAGTTGGGCAAAGTTTTCCCCTTCAGGATAATCCGCAATCCAAGCCCCACCCCAAACCATATATTTACATTGCATCGCAGCTTTTAAGTTATCGGCAAAATTACTCACGATAAAATCAGCACGGATACCAATGGCATCTAAATTTTTCTTCCACAGTTCAGACTGAATCACGGAACTGGAACTATTTTCGGTCATAAACTTGAGTGTTAGAGGTTGACCATTGGGTAGGCTGCGATAGCCATCTGCAGCTTTTTTATAACCGAAACGATCCAGTAATTTATTCGCCAAGAGCGGGTTATAAGCCACGCTGCTGCGATAGTTGGGATTAAAACCTTGTACCCCCTCAGGCACCAACATTTCAGACTTCACTGCCTGCCCTTTATACAGTTGTTTAATGGCTTCTGCTTGGTTATAGGCCAAACTAATCGCGCGTCTTAATGCAACTTTTTCAAGCCCAAAACCACCCACTGTAGGATCTTGCATATTAAACATGGTGTAGGTGATTTCAGCGTCTTTATTGGGGAAATGCTGAATGCCCTGCTTGACCAGTTCAGGTTTGAGTTGCTTACCATTCAAGGCTTGTGGCACCGCATTGGACGTGAGTTTATCAAAGTCGAGTTGTCCCGATTTAAATGCAAGCCAACGTGACTGCTCTTCTTCAATAATACTGACATTGACTTTACCAATTTGCGGCATTTTTTTGCCTTGCATCTCTTTGGCCAGACGCTTGTCCCAACTCGAACCTGTAGGTTTAAAGTTCCAAATAAAACCACGGTATTTCGGGTTAGCCACCAGCTCAATACGACTCCGCGGTACATATTTACTCAACTGATAAGGTCCTGTCCCCACTGGATGCTGCGCAATTCGATCCCCATAAAACTCCACTACTTCCCGTGCTGTTCCGCCAAATGTGGCATAAGCCAAGATATAGGGAAAGTTATAGTCTGGACGGGTTAATGTGATTTGTAGTGTGTATTTATCAATCGCCTTTAGGCCAGAAATCGTAGCATCATAATTAAACTGACCTGTTTTCTTGGCTTGGGCAACAGCAGCATCTCCACCGACAATCTTACCTTCAATAAATGAATAGGTCGGTGAGCGGTTTTTCGGGTCCATAATTCGCATCATGGAATAAATATAATCCTGCGCAACCAACTCTCGCGGTTTCCCTTTGAATGCCGCGTCATCACTGAAATAAATCTTGGGCTGAATTTTAAAGGTATAGACTTTGCCCTCTTGTTCTATTTTTGGCATCGACACTGCGGTATTTGGCACCAATTGAGCAGGGCGTGCCAAATAATCGTATTTTAAAAGCGGTTCAAAAATGGCTTGGGCAATACTGCCACTATAGAAATTATAAGTTTTAACCGTATCAAAACCATCATCGGGGGCTTCATAGGCAATATTTAATATTTTATTTGGATCCGCAGGTGACTTTGCATAAGCGGAAACACCGAAACCTATCACAAGGGATAAAGCAGCAACCTTAAAATTTTTTGAATTCAAGTCCGTACCTATACACATATTTTTTAAGCCATGTTATCTCATGCAAAGCATGGTCAATTTGTCAGTGTTCTTTCTCCCAACATCACACTGACAAAAAAAATAAACACAAGCCCATGTTTTATAAATTAAATTTTAGTTTTTAAAAATAAAAAACAACCATGGACATCTATTCACCACAGCGATAAAGCGAATATCATGCCACGCTTATTTTTTTATGATTCTAATTTAACATTTTGCAGGAAAAATACATGCTTATTAATTAGTTATAAAAATTGCGCTAAAAACACCAAGATACATTTTGCCAATTAGTAGCCATTTTTAAATATTCACTTTACATAAACTGTTGCACAGATTTAATACACCAATGATTCAAACATGAACATTACAAGTTAGAATAAAAAGCCTAATGTTATACATAAGGTACTGTTTTAATTTAATTAAAATAAAATAAGCGATAGGATTATTTTTTGAATTTTTTATTAAAAATTCAAAAAAAGACGACTCATTTTAGATCATTTATTATATGAATAATCATTTTATGACTATTTTTTGATCTATTTATAAGTAATTTTTTGCCATTTAAAATCCACAATTAATCAAAATATGGAGGAAAATTACATAAAAGATAACAAAACATAAAATAAAACAATATATTCCAATAACTTAATTCACAGTCTTTTGCATATCACCAAAAGTTGGCATTTGCCTTGCAATCCCCCTGCACAGCAATACCGCTAAATATACAAAAAGAAGGGTTGAATTTACGATGCAAAAAAACAAACTTGTTCGATCTATGGGGACCCCAACCATCAGCAAATCAATACTTAAACTAAGTACCCTGACTTTAAGTATGATGTGTTTGTCTTTAGCTCATGCAGAAGAAACAGAAAGCTCAGTCTCAGCAGAACCAACTAAAAAAGTTGCCAAAGTGACTGTCACAGGTTCCTCTATCAAAGGGGTCGCAGCTCAAAGTTCTTCACCCATTACCGTCATTAAAGTTGAAGAACTTGCTCAACAAGGTGTTACAACAGCCGAAGAAGCATTAACCAAAATTAGTGCAAACCAAGCCGGTTACAGTACGGCTCAAAACGTAGGTGCAAGTAATACTTCTGGCTCAACTGCAAATTTACGTGGTCTAGGCTCAGACAAAACTTTAGTCTTGTTAAATGGTCGTCGCTTAGCCTATAGCCCATTTAGTACATCCGAAACCAACTTAAATACCATTCCACTGGCAATGGTAGAGCGAATTGAAGTCCTTCGCGATGGTGCCTCTGCGGTCTATGGTGCAGATGCAATTGCAGGGGTGATTAACTTCATCACAAAAAAACAATATGAAGGCTTTGGTATCAGTGGTGGCGCACTTAAGCCAGAAGAAAAAGGCGGAGAAGAATACGATGTCTCTATCTTTGGTGGCTATGGCGATTTAGATGAACAAGGCTTTAACGTTTATGGCGCTGTCAGTTACCAGAAGTCTAAAGAAATTATGGCCAAAGACCGAAAAGTCAGTCGCCGTGGAGGACTTTTACCAGAACTAGGGATTGATGGGAGCTCTGCTAACGGCTTTCCAGCCAACTTTTATGACCCAACCAGTAGCATACAGGCCAATCCTTATGGCAATGCCAACTGTAATAACACACCCAATGTCGTTGCAGATGGTGGCTTATGCTTTTTAAACACCCAAGCCCTGATTGCAATTCAACCAGAAACAGAAGACCTATCTGCGCTTGGACGAGCGACATTTAAGTTGAGTGATCAATTCAACGCGATTGCAGAATATGTATATGCAAAAAATGAAGTCACAACTTCGATTGCACCCGATGTGTATAGCCGATCTGTAACTATTCCGAAAAGTAGCCAATACTACCCAGGAGAAGGTATTACTCCTGCGGTTAATGGCTTAAGTGGTGACCCGTTACAACTCTACCTCCGCTCACAAGCAGGTAATCGTGTTTCTAAGTCAACCAATGAATCGCATCGTATTTTTGCGGGTATTGAAGGCGAAGCTTATGGCTGGAACATCGACAGCGGTGTGACCTATGCTCACGGTAAAGCAAGTGATAGTTTTGTAAGTGGCTACTTAAATAGAAACAAACTTCAAGAGGGTCTAGACAACGGCACCATTAATCCCTTTGGTGCTTCGGCAGATGCAAATGCTTGGAGTTCATTAGAAGTCAGCGGTACGACCAATGAGGCAACTTTAGATTCAACTACATTTGACTTTACGATCAGCCGTCCTATTTTCACCCTTCCTGCAGGTGATGTCGGCTTTGCCTTTGGAGGGAGCTTTACCACCCAAGATTGGGAAGCGACTGTAAACTCAGATCTTGTACGACTAGTCCCAGGCAGTGGTATTGACCCAGATAAACCCGTCAGTAAAGGTGATCGTGACATTACAGCTGTTTTCTCTGAACTACAAATTCCCATTACTTCCACCTTAGAAGCGCAACTTGCTGCCCGTTACGATGACTACAGCGACTTTGGCGACACCTTCAATCCAAAAGTAGGTTTACGTTGGGAACCATTAAAACAATTAATGTTCCGAAGCACCTACAGTACAGGCTTCCGCGCGCCAAGCTTATATGAAATTAATGCACCACAAAGCCAAACCTACACAGGTGCTAAATACAATGACCCTGTACTTTGCCCAAATGGTATCGACTCAACGCCAACGCAATACAAAACAGAATGTAATACTCAATTTAAGCGCATGCAAGGCGGATCAGCAGACTTACAACCCGAAGAATCAACCACAATAACAGCAGGTTTCGTTTTTGAACCAATCAAAAACCTTGTCTTTACAGCTGACTATTACAATATCGAAATTGATGGCTTAATTGACACCATTAGTGATGCCATGATTTTCCAAAATCCAACAAAGTACGCAGATCGTTTTGTTCGTGATTCAGAAGGTCGTATCCAATATGTTAATACAACACTGGTAAATATGGGGGGGATCAAAACAGAAGGTGTCGATCTTTCCTTAAACTATCTTGCACCTATGACAGCTACAGGACGGTTTGGTTTCGGGATTGATGGTACATATATCATCAAATACGACAAACAAGAAGAAAAAGGTGGTGCATGGGAAGGCAAAGTCGGAACATATGATGACCCTGCTGTACTGCGTTGGAAACACACAGCAAACATTAACTGGAGCTATGAAGACTGGAAACTGGTCTTTGAACAACAATTCTTCCGCGGTTACCATGACCAGAATGCAACAGGCGAAGAAGGCTATGATAACCACAAAGTTTCAGACTATACCCTCTACAACATTGCAGGCACCTATAAAGGTTTCAAAAACTTAGAGCTTACAGGTGGAATTAAAAACTTATTTGATGAAGAGCCTGCAGCATCTAACGTTCTAGATAACTTCCAATACGGCTATGACCCTCGTTACAGCGATCCGACAGGACGTACTTTCTACTTAAGAGGTACGTACAAGTTCTAATCAGACATACACCACAGGTTGAAACACTCAATCTGTGGTGATGTTTTCTCATTCTCAATTTTGGCTAAACACAGACTGCTCTTTTCAACGTGATGTTCACGATTTAAACAGCAAATTTAGCTCGAATTTCAGGAGTAACTATGGGCACAAAGTTTGAAGATTTAGAAAAAAACTCCGCCAAGAAACTGACTGGTATTGGCGTCGTAATTTTCTTACATATCCTTGTTGGCTTAGTGCTAATGGCAGGCTTAGCAAAAGACATCATCAAACCCTCAACCGAACCTGTTGAATTAGTCATTCTGCAAGACATCAAGCCACCTGAGCCAGAGCCACCTAAAGAAATTCCACCAGAGCCCCCTAAAATGGTGGAAAAAGTAGCGCAGCAGCCTGATCCAAAACCAGTTGAAAAAGTCGTGCCTGTACAAAAAACAGTTTCTACACCAGTGTCTAAACCGACTGTAAGCACACCCACTCCAACTGCTGTATCCCCGTCTCCTAGCCCAGAATCCGCACCCGCACCAGTAGCCGTTGCACCTACTCCAACACCGAAACCTGCAGGAGTTACACGTGGAGTATCGGAAGGAGAAGCTGGATGCAAAGCTCCAAGCTATCCACGCGAAGCAGAGATGAGTGGCATTTCTGGCACCGTGCTGATTTCGGTCTTTGTCGATACCAATGGTAAGGCGCAAGAAGTCAAAGTGAAGCGTTCAACAGGTGACCGTACTTTAGACCGTGCGGCAACGAAAGCGTATAGCTTGTGCACATTTAAACCTGCAATGAAAGATGGCGTACCACAAAATGCTTGGTTCGACATTCCATACGAGTTTGTCCTCGAATAATTGAAAGAAAATCTAGATGAAATAAGGAGTTACACAATGAAAAATTTAAAGAATTTTACCGCAGCAAGCTTGCTTGGAATGAGTGCATTACTTCCGTTACAAACAACATTTGCCGAAGAAACTAAAGCACAAGCAACAGCAGTTACAACAGAAATTGCCAACATTGATAAAGCTGCTGTTCATGTTCCCCCACCACTACCTGAACAAGCATCTTCAACTGTAGAAAAAACACATAACCCTTATGGCTTAGAGGCCATGTGGAAAGAAGGGGATCTCGTTGCAAAAGTGACACTTTTTATTTTGGTGATTATGTCGATTGGTACATGGTACATCATCATCACCAAATGCTTACAACAAGGAAAAATTCGTAAACAAGGCCAGCATGCTGAAAAAAACTTCTGGGAAGCCACGTCTTTAGACAGTGCAACTGAAGGTTTAGACGATGCAAGCGTGTATCGCTTTATTGCAGAGAAAGGTATTAAGTCGACAAAAAACCACGGAGGCACGTTATTAGAACGGATCGACTTTAATACATGGGTCACCATCTCAATTCAACGCGCTATCGACAAAATTCAAAGCCATTTAAGTGGCGGACTGGCATTTCTTGCAACCGTAGGCTCAACCGCACCTTTCGTAGGTTTATTTGGTACGGTTTGGGGCATTTATCATGCGTTAACGGCCATTGGCGTATCGGGTCAAGCCTCTATTGATAAAGTTGCAGGTCCTGTAGGTGAAGCTTTAATTATGACTGCAATTGGTTTAGCTGTAGCGGTTCCCGCTGTGCTTGGTTACAACTGGTTAACCCGTCGTAATAAAGCTGTAATGGAAGAAGTTCGTACCTTTGGTTCAGACTTACATGCGGTGCTATTAAGTGGTGAAATCAGTACTAATAACCCGATTAACCGTGATATGAAATAAAAAATGAGGAATCAACCATGGGAATGACGGTTAATTCAAATGACAGCGATGATGATGTAATCGGAACCATTAATACCACACCATTGGTTGATATTATGTTGGTTTTACTGATTATTTTCCTCATCACTGTGCCTGTTGCGATTCATACCGTACCAGTCAATTTGCCTGAAGAAAAGAATGTACCCTATGAAACCAAACCTGAAAATATTCAACTTGCTGTAAACAAAAATGGGGATATTTTTTGGAATGAAAACTACATAGCAGATAAAGCAACTCTACTCTCTCGGTTACAGGCGGAGGCACAAAAAAGACCGCAACCTGATGTTCACATTCGTGGTGATCAACTGACGCCATACGATGCGATTGACCAAGTCATTACAACCACACAACAAGCGGGTATTGGCAAAATCGCCTTTGTCACCACACCGCCCTCTTCACCTTAATCAAAGAAGGATTCAGCTATGGGTATGAATGTTGGTTCCAATCAAGATGATGAAGATGTGATGCTCGATGTCAACATGACTCCCCTGATTGATGTCATGTTGGTGTTGTTGATTATGTTTATTATCACAATCCCACTACCAAACAATGCCATTAATATCAATCTACCCAATGGTACGCCACCACCGACTCAGGAAAAACCACCTGAGATTGTAGAATTACGTCTAGATGCTCAAGGCAAAATGTTTTGGAATGAACAACCTATTGAGTCGAAGCAAGCCCTAGAAACACTACTGCAAACGGTCGCACAAAAAACAGATCAAGACCAAATTAAGCTAAAAGCTGATCGCGCAACGGAATACAAATACATTGCGATGGTTATGGCGGCAGCTCAACGCCTTGACGTGAAAAAAATTGGAGTTGTAAGTAATCAATAAATAAAAGCATCATAAAAAAACCGCTGACCACGTTTAAGGTCAGCGGTTTTTTATTTTTTAATGACTATATAGATGACTTTAACACAGGGATATCCATCCACAACGCCTGTGGAAAATGCTTCGCCAAATAGCCCTTTAAATAAGATGCCGTATCTTTAGAAATGAGTTCATCCTGAGATTCATCATTTAGGTTATAGGCCAAAGCATAGAGCTCTAAACCACGGTTTTTCAATGCTTCTAAACTTAAAAGAGTATGATTAATACTGCCCAAACGCCCCGAACTTACCAAAATCACAGGCAGTTGCTGGGCTACAATATAGTCGATACTGAGTAAATCTGTGGTTAAGGGCACCATCAAGCCACCCGCACCTTCTAATAACACCGCTTCATATTTTTCAGCCAGTTGCTGTGTAGCGCGCTCAATTTTTTCAAAATCAATTTCGCGCCCATCTAGCTTCGTGGCCAAGTGTGGCGATGCTGGATAAGTGAAAATTTCAGGCATGGTCAGCTTGCTTTCATCCTCTGGAAACCAACCCATTCCCATAATTTCACGGTGCTGTTCAATGTCTTCAGAAACATCGACATTGCCCGTTTGTACTAACTTTTGAGTAATGGTTTTCTTGCCTTGTTCATTCCAAAGTTTGGCTAAATAGCCTGTGGTATAGGTTTTCCCAATGCCTGTATCTATTCCACTGATAAAGTAAACTGATCCAGTCATGGCATTCTCCGTGCTATACAATAAATAGGATGATAGCTCAGGCGATAATGTATCTGACCTGATGCATCCCGTTGTGCAAATTGTTGATAATCTTGATAAAAACGTTCGAGCGAGTGCTTGGTCCAACGAAAGTTAGATGCCGTTGCCGTGACACCTGTGGCTTTTAAATGTTGCAATACCTGTTTCGGTGTCGCAAAGTCTAAGTATTCAATTTGTTCAGACAAATGTAGAACGTCAAAGCCTTGGTTTTGCAACTTTTCCCGTAGTTGATCGAGCTTTAAATAAGCTAAGCCTTGTCCCGTTAAAGTCTTAATTTCTTGTAAATTCCGTTCACCAAAGGTGGAAAAACAAAACAACCCTTGTGCAAGCAGACTGTCATTCGCTTTATGGAAAACAGCATCAAGATCCGTCATCCACTGTAGCGCTGAAGTCGATACAATCAACTCTAAAGCATCAGGAAAATTGAGCCGTTCAATGTCACCCAACAACCAGTCTATATTTGAATAGCCCTGAAAGTGTTGTTGTACCTCTGGATATAAATCATTCAGTAGATAGTGTGAAATTTGGAAATCTTTCAGCAACAAATGGCTTAAATTTCCTGAACCACAACCAATTTCAAACACCCGCTCAAATTGCGTTTTAGCAGCATAATGTTGAATTAAATCAAAAAGCCGTCGTGCAATTTGCTTTTGCACAATCGCATGCTCAGTGTAACTTTGCCCTGCCTGAGCAAAGCGCAATGCGACTTGGGATTTATCAATCTCTGAATTTTTCACGACTCACTCACAACAACTGAATCAACTGATCTAAATCAGTATGGCGAACTTGAGCGGTCAAAGATATACGCAGCCTAGAACTATGCTGCGGCACAGTCGGTGGTCGTACTGGCATAATATAAAAGCCTGCTTGTTGCAAAGCTTTCGCCTTCTCCACTGTTTTGCTCGAATCACCGATGATCACAGGGACAATTTGAGACGTTGAAGGACAAGCAAAACCTTTGGCCTGAACTGCTTGCTGTAAACGCTGACTGATACTGTGTAAATGCTGACGTGAATTATTTAACTGCAAAACTTGTTGCAAGATAAAGTTACTCCACGCCATGCAGATTGGCGGTTGTGCCGTACTAAAAATCAGTGGGCGCATAGTATTGATGAGATAGTCTCGAATTACAGGATGACAAATCAGATAACCACCAATTGAAGCCATAGCCTTACCCAAAGCACCAACTAAAAAGTCGATCTCATCAATCACTTGGTATTGCTCGGCACAACCCAAACCTTGCTCACCACGCACACCAATACCATGTGCTTCATCGACATAGAGCATGACTTTTTCAAACTGTTTTTTAATGCGGACCAGTTCAGCCAAATCGGTTTCATCACCATCCATACTAAAAATGGACTCGGTCGCCACAATGATTCGCTCAAAAGCATCATCGGCATGATACTTCTGCAAAAGTTGGGTTAAATGCGCCAAGTCATTATGACGATAACGTACCAACTTCGCTGTCGATAAACGAATACCATCAATCATGCTGGCATGAACTAATTTATCAGCCAGAATTAAGGTTTTACTGTCCGCTAATGCAGGTAAAATACCAATATTCATGTGATAGCCGCTGTTGAATACCAAAGCAGCTCGACCATGAAAAGCCTGACTTAAGCTAGCCTCAAACTGTTCATATTCAGGAAAATTACCCGTCAATAAACGTGAAGAAGCTGAACTCATCCAGCGCTGTGCATTCGGCGTCTCATCGAAAAACTGCTCTCGTAATTCGATATTTGCAGCCAATCCTAGATAATCATTTGATGCCAAATTCAACATCTCATGATCATGGATTCGAATCATCCGTCCCTGCTGCACATTGGAGGTAAACTGACGCAAATTGCCTTGCTTTTTAAGCACATCCAGTTGTGCTGCAAAATGCTCTATATGCTTCATACAACAGACTCCTGCATCTGTACGACCACTTCAACCAGTTGCTCAAGCAAAGTCTTAAGTTCCTGTGGGGTAATTACATAAGGGGGCATCACATAAACCAATTTTCCAAATGGTCGGACCCAAATACCCCGGCGGACAAACTCCTGTTGTAAGGTCTTCATATCCACATTAAACGTCAGCTCAACCACACCAATAGCACCCAATACACGAACCTCGTGTACATATTCAAGTGACTGCAACGGGGTCAAGGCAGTACGAAGTTGTGTTTCAATGCGTTGAATATTGCTTTGCCAATCTTGTGAAATGAGGAGTTCTGTACTTTTCGCCGCCACCGCACACGCCAAGGGATTGGCCATAAACGTTGGGCCGTGCATAAACACCCCCGCTTCGCCTCGACTGATGGTTTCAGCAATATTCTTTGTGGTTAAGGTTGCAGACAAGGTCATATAGCCGCCTGTCAAACCTTTACCCATACACATAATGTCAGGTTCGACCTGTGCATGCTCCCAAGCAAAAAGTTTCCCCGTACGCCCAAAACCCGTCGCAATTTCATCAAAAATCAGTAAAACACCATATTTTTCACAGAGCAATTTGGCCTGTCGTAAGTACTCAGGATGATAAAAACGCATCCCTCCTGCACCCTGAACAATCGGCTCAATAATCAGCGCGGCGATACTTTCATGCTGTGCAGCTAAGGTGTTTTCAAGCTCACGAACGTCATCCTGATTCCATGCTGCATCAAAAGCAACTTGCGGTGCAGGAACAAAAATACGGTTGGGTAAGCTTGAGCCAAAAATTTGATGCATCCCTGTGACAGGGTCACAGACCGACATCGCATTCCATGTATCACCGTGGTAGCCCGAACGCGGGGTGACAAAATTGGTTTTGCCTTGTTTCCCAAGCGACGTCCAATACTGAACTGCCATCTTTAACGCCACTTCAACTGCAACAGAACCTGAGTCTGCATAGAAAATTTTATCTAAACTTGGCGGGGTAATTTGCAACAGTAATTTGCCCAGTTGAATGGCGGGATCATGACTAAAACCACCAAACATAATATGCGACATGTTTTGCAGTTGATCTGTCACGGCCTGATTCAGTTCAGGATGATTATAGCCATGTATGGTACACCACCACGAAGACATGCCATCAATCAACTGACGACCATCCTCTAGTTCAATGGTTGAACCGAAGGCTTTTTTGACTTTAAAGGTGGGAAGCGGATTGGTCATCGAAGTATAAGGGTGCCAAATATGTTCTCGATCAAATGCTAAGTCATCCAACTCAGCATCCAGTTTGGCATTGATCTTAGTCATCCTTAACTCCATATCGACTACAGTTACAGCAAAATTTCATTTTGACTGATCTTAAACCTGCGCGCATCAAAAAGAAATTGCGATATTCGCCACTCAGCAAGTTGTTTAATCCATTTTTTGTAAATATTGGCAGATTTGGTCAGTTACTTCATCGGCATGAAAAACTGGAAGCCCATGTGAACCACTTAAAAGCATCACATCTAAAAAATTTGCACCTAAAGCTTTTAAATTATCCATGACTTTGTAGCTAACTAAAAAATCTTGTTTAGCCAACAGATGGAGTTGATGTCCCGTATATTTTTGTAAGATCTCAACCGTATTTAAATACTCTAAACAATTTAATCCCTGTTTTAACAGATCTAAAGACTGAGGCTGAAGCAAACTTTGCAACTGCAAAAAATCTTGCTTGGTGGTTGCCGTCCCTTGGCACACCATAAATCCAAATTTCTTTAATGTTGCAATCGCGTCTGCTTCGAAGGATTGTTTAAAACTTTGAAATGTCGCTGGACTCATTGCAGTTTGCCAATTTTCATACGCCACAAAGCACGGATTTGAAGCCAAAGTGATTAATACTTTTTGCTGTTGATACTGCTTTTCCACAGCCTCAACCAATAAAGTCGCCAGTTGCCCTCCCAAAGACCAACCGATCAAGACATCAAAGTCTTTGGCTTGTTCAGCATGTTGCTGCAACACCTGTGCGTCCAATCCATTAAAAATATTGATCAGCTCAACCGTATGCCCTTGGTGTTGCAAAGCATGAGCCAAAGGTTGTAGTAACTTGGTCCCACCACCCCAGCCTGTGATGAGTAAAATACGTTGATTCAATGCCGACTCTAAAACTGTAAATTTCAAACAGTATGAAACCTCAGACTCCATTGCAAAGCAAGCCTTTTGAATAAGCACTAAATCGAGCTGAAGAAGTTCAGAGTTGGATCTGAGAATATCAGCCCTTTAGCGCCTTAAAATTTGCTAAGATCAAGTCAATACTTTTCAAGACAGCCTACATCATGAAAATAATGCAAATGGCAACGATTAGCTTAATTTCGCTGGGTAGTTTCTGTGCCATCAGTAATGCCACTTATGCAGCACCGGCTTTTTCAAGCGCTTCATCAGAGCAAAAGCAGTGGGTGGGTAAGCCAGCTCCGAGTTTTAAGTTACAAGATCAAAATGCCAAATGGCATGAGCTCAAACAATATCAAGGCAAGTGGGTCGTTCTCTATTTTTATCCGAAGGATGACTCACCAGGTTGCACACAAGAAGCCAATCAGTTCAAAGCACTCTACCCACAATTTAGCAAAAATAATGCCGTGGTTTTAGGCGTAAGTCTGGATGATGTACAGTCACATCAAAAATTTTCGAAAAAGTTAGGGCTGAATTTCCCTATTTTGGCTGATAACAATCATCAACTGGCCAATCAGCTCGGCATCGTACGGAACTTAGGTATCGCTAAAATTGCGAAACGTGAAACCTTTCTGATCGACCCACAAGGTACGGTGGTCTATCACTACAGTAGTGTGAATACCCAAACCCATGCGGGACAAGTATTGGCAGATATTCAAAAGTTCTCTAAAAAATAACCCCTACAAAAAAGCCTTCGAACATTGATTCGAAGGCTTTTTGATTTCTTACCATATAAATGCAACTGCCATCTTTACATAAAATGGCTCGCATCTCTTACATTTGCGACTGAATATAGTTTTGTAGACCAATCAACTCGATTAAACGTAATTGTTTTTCTAACCAATAAGTATGGTCTTCTTCGGTATCTGACATTTGTTGACGTAACATGTCACGGGTAATGTAATCAGCCTTTTCTTCACACAATTTTACGCCTTGCGCTAATTTTTCACGTACATGATATTCGAGCTTTAAATCGGCTTTTAAGCATGAAACCACATCTTCACCAATTTCAACATCATCGCGTTGCATATTCGGTGTGCCTTCCAAAAACAAAACCCGGCGAATAATCGCATCCGCATGTTGTGCTTCTTCTTGCATTTCATGATCAATACGTTCAAAGATTTTGCTTAAGCCCCAATCTTCATACATACGTGAATGAATCAGATATTGATCGCGTGCAGCCAATTCTCCACCGATCAACATATTTAAGTAGTCTACGACTTCAGGATTGCCACGCATTTCAAAATCTCCAATCTTTAATGCAACCATTATGGACACATTTAATTCACTTTGCAAAACCTAAATTATGTAAGTTTATGATTTTTATAAAATTAAAATGAGAAACATACGCATTTGCAGTATGAATTATCAAAATAATAGTTATAAAATAAGCCTTTGCAAAACTTCATCCCTTTTGCAAAGGCTTTTTCAGCTTAAATAGCCCTCTGCTTTATTTTGTAACCATTAAAAATGCTTCTTATTTCAACCACCAAACACATTGAAAAAGACTCACTTGGATGAAGCAACAGACCAAATTGAACCTACTTCTGCGGACTGTACACGCGCTTGTGCTTGACGATAAAACCGTAAAAATAGCCCCGCAAAAAGAATGGAAAATACATCAATCCACCATAAATAGGAAAAAGATGACCATAAACCAATCCCGGGCAACAGCAAAGCAAGCATTGAGGTTAAAGGCAACAGCAATAAAGTCACTGCAATAAAGAGTAACAATGTAGGCAAAGCCCTTGCAGCACCAAGTACAAAACTAAGAATGAGGCTAAAGATAAAAATTGCATAATAGATATACATAAACCATGCATTGATGCTGTGTAGTTCAGGACTGAGGACATAAGCCCAACGCCCAATCAACATACTCATAAAAATGCCAAGGACTGTTCCTAAACATGACCCTATGGTTAAGTTTGCAATGAATTGCACATCCTTGCGCTGTGCAGGTGGTGCTAAATTCGGATTTTTTTGTCGCTTTACACGCGATTCAATCCATAGAATATTGCCTGAATAAAATAAAAATGCCCCCCCCATCCCCAAAGCCAAATACAACCACCGAGTAAAATCTCCGCCATAGTTGCCAAAGTGCAAACTGAACATAGATCGAATCAGTTGATCTAGACCTGAACTCTGCGTATTTAAATTGGCCGTACTATAAGGTGCGGGCTGATAAGGATTGAAAAACATCACATCGAAGTTGTCACCGCGTAACATCTGGTCAGGACTGTATAAACTGACGCGTGCCGATGCCTTCGCGGGTTGGTCTAGATTGTTAAAACTTACAGACGAAACCTCATAGCCCTGTGCTTGTTGCTGGACCTGTAAGAGTATTTTTTCAACATCCAATGGAGGAACTGGATCTGCAATCTGCACCGCAGCGGGACGTTCAAACAATGGTTTGCCTTTGCTGACCAACTGCCCCAGACCATCATAAAAGAGATCATGAAATGCAAAAACAATCACCGTTACACTAATCAAAATATGAAACGGTAAACTGGTAATGCCAATCACATTGTGTGCATCAAGCCAAAAGCGTTTTTTGTTCTTGCCTTGCCGTATCGCAAAATAGTCTTTGACCAACGTTGGCAAGAGGACGATCAAACCTGTCATCAACGCCAAAAAATATAAGACGGATACCACACCCATCACATAAACACCGAGTGTATGGTGCCCAAGCATCCCTGGAATGCCTGCTGTTTCGTGTAGTTGTTCAATCAACCAACCCAGTTTGGATAGGTTTTCCTGTTCAACCTGTAAAGTGCCATCTGGTTTCAGTGTCGCTAACATTGCACTTTGATCGGTATCAAAGTCATGATCATCATGCACTTGACTTTGCGCAGGTTGCCACTGGATCGGGGCATAATGAAACTCTTTAGAGTTTAAATTGATCTGAAAGCTTTTTTGCGCTTCAGGATAGCGCTGCTGCACCTGGGATACCAAGTCATTATACTGATGCAATTCAACCGTATGTAAACTTTGTTGTGGTGGTGTTGCCCACTTACTCAAATCATGCTGGAACATACTTAGCCCACCTGCAAAAAAGCAGATGAACAAGAGAATACCCGCGCAAATCCCGACCCATGTATGTAACTCTTTGGCAAGTCGGAGAATATCTGTACGTACCTTCATACCCTATTCTCCTCTAAGCCAAAACACAAGTGCGTAAGCCACGACATTGAAAAACATATAAATTACAATAGACTGCCAACCACGTGGAATAAAATAGGCCACGAAAAAGAGTGGTAACCAAATCCACGGAATCGACCACATCCCTAACTGCGGCGCAAGGCCACGATGCTCAGATTGAAGTCCCCACATCGTGATTAATGCAGCTAAAGCGAAAGCTAGACTAAGTCCAAGAACTGCACCCGCAAAGCTTTTCGTCCACCAGTCAGGTTGTATCTTTTGATCGCGTAGCAACGTCATGCGTCGAAGCCCCATGTAATAAAGGAAGAAATGGTAGTGCTGACCACAACACCAATGGAATCAGTAACCACATCAACACTGCTACCAGTTTTGGTAATACCGACAGTAAAAGAACCAATGCCAAAACAAGACCTGTAAGCCCGACCCAGCGGTACTTTTTCGCTACAGTCTGCTTGAGTACAGTTTGATTAGCATGGGTCAAATACAGCAGGACACAACCACTACAGCACAGGAGTAAACCGAGAAATTTAATCATTGCTTTCAACTTAAATGAGGCAGCATTCAGACATAAAAAAGCCCACTGCATCGCAATGGGCTGATCATAAAAATTAGAAATCGAAAGTGACACCAAGTTTATAGGTACGACCAGCACCTAAAATGGCATAGTTACTACCAAAGACTCCTGACCAATATTTTTCATCGGTTAAGTTATTTACATTAGCTCTAAATGTTGTATTTACACCACCAATTTTTGTCGCATATTTTGCACCTAAGTCCAAAATCGTGTAATCAGGCAACTCTAAACTATTATCCGTATTTAAGTATTGTTCACTCACATAAGATGCACGAGCATTTACACTCAAACCGTCAACGACAGGAATTTTATAGTCCATACCCAAACCAGCAGTAAAATCAGGTGTACCAATTACAGTATTACCTACTTGAGATGCTGTCCCCGATTTAACATATTCAGCATCAATATAAGCTAAGTTCGCCATCAAACTTAAATCTTCTGTTAGCTGTCCCGCTGTTGAAAACTCGATACCACGAGACCGTGTCTCAGCATCATCTTTAACAGCCTTAGTTACAGTGTCCTGATAAACCTCAGGCTTTTCAATTTGGTAAAGCGCTAAAGTATTGAGCCAAGAACCCACTTGGTATTTAGTCCCTAGTTCATATTGCTTGGTTTGATAAGGGGCTAATGTCTCCCCCTTATTTGTTGCAGTTGGATAGGTAATATCTGAAACTGTTACCCCTTCAGATAGTCCTTCGACATAACTTGCATAGAAAGATAGGTCCTCACCAAATGGTTTAACGACGAGACCTAAGCTTGGGGAAAGTTTATCTGATGAATATTTCGTCTTTTTATATAAATTTTTCGTGTCAATATCTTGGTACCGAGCACCTAAAATGACTTGTAATTTATCGTCTAACATCGACATTTGATCAGTTAATGTATAGCTGACATAGCGGTTATCGGCATAAGGTACAATAGTTGGATATGACGTAGGCATTTGTTCAGATGCATCTACAATTGGGTTATAAAGGTTAGTATTAAACGCATTTGATGTTGCTGCTGAATGTTGCCAATAATTACGTGTCAGATAATCTGCGCGTAAGCCAAGTGTATGTTGGATGGCACCTGTATCAAACTTACCTTCTAGCCCAAGATTAGCTGCGACAGCATGTTCTTGATAACCCACTCGATAATACTGTGAACTTGCGGCACCTGTAGTCGCATTTTGCACAATCATCCGTGTGCCAAAAATATGTCCAGAATATTCTTTTTCTGTATATCCTGCTCCCCCAAATACTTTTAAATCAGGGCTAAATTTATATTCGCCTGATACTCCTAAGTATTGACTACTTTGCTCACCGTGAATGTTTGGGAAGAAATTACTATCCCCACTCGGAGCCGCAATAACCTGTTTGATTGTACCCATACTTACCATAACAGGTGAACCATTATCACGCTTATCTCGTACCGCATAAGCGTCAAAGTTTAGTTTTAACTTATCCGTTGTATAGTCAAGTGCCACGACCCCTGTTGAATTTGTATCATCCATCCCATCAATGATATGTTCACCTTGCCCATAAGAGCCACCAACACGTACACCAAATTCCTTGTTATTACCTAAACGTCTTGCAACATCAAAGCCTGATTTATAGTAACCATCGTCTTCATAGCTTGCACTTACACGTGTCAGATCTTGATTAGCGCGCTTTGTTTGCGCCATGACCACACCACCAACACTCCCAGCTGGTGCCATGCCCGCCACTAAAGCATTAGGACCTTTAAGTACAGTGACTGAATCAATAATATCTGTTGGAATACGTCCAGTTGGCGCCATGCCATATAGACCATTAATGTTGTAGTCTTCAAAACCTACAGAAAAACCACGGATCTGAATGTTTTCATTTAAATGACCTGAATTGGTCGTTTCACGAATACTTGGATCATTTTTAAGAACTTCAGAAACCGTCGCAGCTTGATTATCAGAAATTGTTTTTGCAGTATATGTCGTGACACTAAAAGGGGTATCAATGACAGACTTATTACCCAAGGCGCCTAATTTAGCTTCTTTGGCTAACTTACCATCTGCATAGTTTTGTTGTTGTACCTGCGCTTCTGATTTTAAGGCAGGTAAAATCGAAACCTCTTCCTCAGCAAAGGCAAGCTGAAAACAGCCACCTCCCATCATTAAAATACCAACAGAACTTGCAAGAATTTTTTTTGAAAAGGTTTTCATTTGAAACAACGCTTAAACTAAATGATAATGATTATTATATACACAATGTAAATAATTATTAATTGAATTTTCTCGTTTGACTTATTTATTTGATCTAAAATATAAATTTAGGATTTTTTCAATAAACCCTATATATATTGAATTAAATTGAGTGAACTATCGTAAAATAACGAATAAGTCAGTCATCAGTTCGGTACTGAAGCAAAGACTTTCCCTGCATTCACGTTTACACTAAGCCTATACTTAAAACAACAACGGTTGATCTATGACAAATTTAGCAACACAAGCGCCTGTACTGGTCACAGGTGCATCGGGTTATATTGCCAGTTGGGTGATTCAAAAATTATTAGCCCAAGGTTATACCGTTCATGCCACTGTACGTGACCTGAACAAAACCCAAAGCTTCGCACATTTATCTCAAATTGCAGAAAGCAGTGCAGGAACACTGAAACTATTTAAAGCCAATTTACTCGAACCCAATTCCTTTAAAGAAGCGATGCAAGGTTGTGAAATTGTCTTTCATATGGCCTCTCCTTTCGTCGTCACCAACTATAAAGATGCAGTGAAAGACATCATTGAACCTGCTGTTTTGGGTACAGAAAATGTCTTAAACACCGTCAATGAAACCGAGTCAGTTAAACGTGTCATTGTTACTTCGAGTATTGCATCGACCTATGGTGATGCGATTGATATTTTAAAAACGGACCATAATACTTTTGATGAAAGTCACTGGAACACCAGTAGTTCTGAGACCCATCAGCCTTATCCATATTCTAAAGTGATGGCTGAGCGTAAAGCTTGGGCAATGGCTGAGGCACAAGATCGTTGGCAGTTGGTCTGCATTAACCCTGCGTTGGTCTTTGGTCGTTCATTGACACCAAATACACAGTCAGGTTCGATTGAGGTCTTACAACAGTTTACCAATGGCTTGACTTTAGCAGGTGTCCCACCCATGTGGAATGGTGTGGTCGATGTTCAAGATGTTGCTGAAGCGCACTTACAAGCAGCATTCAACCCAAAAGCAACAGGTCGTTACATCGTCAGTGGTGGAACTTTAAGTCTGCTTGAAATCGGTCAATTGCTTAAAGCTCATTTTGGTTGGAAATTTCCATTTCCACGAAATGAACTGCCCAAAGCAGCCTTTAAGGTGATTGGTCCATTCATTGGCTTTAGCCGCGAGTTTGTTGAGTTAAATATGGGTTATCCGATTTATTTTGATGCGAACAAGAGCCAAAAAGAATTGGGCTTAAAGTACCGAGATGTCAAAGAGAGTCTCGTTGAGCACTTTCAACAATTGCTCGATGACGGTGTAATCAAGCAATATATTCCTTGAAAATAAATAAAAAGCATAGTGCTCGTCAACGTCATAGCTGACAAGCACTATGCTTTTTCTAAATTAATGAAGGTATGGGATACACGAAATGTCATCAGCAACTGTTCGAGACAACACTACATGAGAAAAAAATGTTTCTGCGACAATTTTACTCATTGATAGCAATGAACGAGTTTTGCTGATGACTCATGCCTTTGGTTACTTTGGGCTAATCCAAAGTAACATACGAACTTCAAGCATTTGATGCGAATATGTAAGACTCCGCCATGAATCCCTCATCATTAAAAGTCATTTTAGTCATGCTTTAACTGAACGGAGTTATCTAGACAGTATATTTTTGATCCAAATCAAAAATCTAAGCCTCTAACTGACCATAATCTTTCATTAGTTGAATAAACTCAGCTTCATTGATCACAGCAATCCCAAGCTTCTCCGCTTTATCCAGCTTTGAACCAGCTTTTTCACCTGCAACGACACACTTGGTTTTACTCGACACACTACCACTGACACGTGCGCCTAGTGCTTGCAAGAGCTGTGTTGCTTCATCACGCCCCATCGTACTGAGTGTCCCTGTCACGACCCAACTTTCACCATTTAAAGGTTGGCGACTTGGTGCCACAGGCGCGTCCCAGTGAATACCTGCAGCCAATAATCGGTCCAAAACTTCAAGGTTATGCGGTGCTTGAAAAAAGTCGACAATCCACTCCGCCGTGATATCCCCCACATCTGGAGTTTTCTTTAAAGCTTCAATGTCTGCGACACGTAACGCATCTAAAGTTTGGAAAGTATTGGCCAACATACGCGCTGTGGTTTCACCTACCCCACGAATCCCCAGCGCATAAATAAATGCAGCCAAAGTCGTTTTCTTGCTATTTTCAATCGAATCAATCAAGTTCTGAACGGACTTCTCACCCATTTTTTCAATGGTTAATAGCTTTTCTCGGTGCTCATGTAGGTGATAAATATCGGCCACATCTTTAAGCAAATCAAGATGTAACAGTGATTCGACCCAACGATCTCCCAAACCTTCAATATCGAGAGCTTTACGGGATACGAAGTGGCGAATTGCCTCGATACGCTGTGCAGCACAATACAAACCACCAGAGCAACGTGCTAAAGCTTCACCTTCGGGCATTACCACAGGCGATTCACACACGGGACATTGGCTCGGGAGTTCAACTTCAGTGGCATCAACAGGGCGGAACTCAGGCCACACTTTTTCCACTTTGGGAATCACATCACCACTACGGTAAACACTGACAGTATCGCCAATTCGCACATCTAGGCGGTGAATTTCCCCAATATTATGCAAGGTGACATTTGAAACGGTCACACCACCCACAGCAACAGGATTCAACCGCGCCACAGGGGTCAATGTACCTGTACGCCCCACTTGCCAGTCAATATGTTCAACCGTGGTAAGCGCAGCCACCGCAGGGAATTTATACGCCGTTGCCCAACGCGGTTCACGACTTAAAAAGCCTAGCTGTTGCTGTTGTTTAAGGCTGTTGACCTTAATCACCATGCCATCAATTTCCACACTCAATTGTGGTCGTTCCGCATTGATTTGCTCATAAACAGCTTGAACTTCTTGAATGCTATCGCAGACAAAATGACGCTCACCGACTGCAAAACCAAACTGTTGCAACCACTCTAGACTTTCCGACATGGTGCTTTGACCATGATTGGGTTCACACTGCGCAATACCATAAGCATAAAATGCAAGTGGACGTGCAGCCGCAATGTTCGGGTCTAACTGACGTAGACTTCCCGCTGCGGCATTCCGTGGATTGGCAAAAGTCTTTTCACCTTTGGCTTCATTTTCTGCATTGAGCTTTTCAAAGCCTGCTTTAGGCATCAAGACTTCGCCACGAACTTCTAGTAATGTAGGTACTTCGCCCTGATCTGTGCTCAACACCTTCGGCAAGTTACGAATGGTTTTGACGTTTTGGGTAATATCTTCCCCTGTCTCACCATCACCACGCGTCACCCCACGAACTAACACACCCTGTTCATACCACAGTGAAATGGCAAGACCATCAAACTTCAATTCGACATCGTATTGAATCGTTTGATTCGGCAAACGTTCTTCTGCACGGCGCGCAAAGGCAAAGAGTTCTTCTTGATTAAACACATTACCCAAGGACAGCATCGGTACCACATGAGTCACGCTCGTAAACTTCGCCAAAGGTTTAGCACCCACTTTATTGATCGGGCTATCTGGCTGAATACACTCAGGGTGTTGTTCTTCTAAAGCTTTCAATTGATGAAAAAGCTGATCATATTCACTGTCTAAAATGGTCGGCTGATCCATCACATAATAAGCATGATTATGCTGTGCCAAAATTTGGATCAGTTGACGCATTTGCGCAACGACAGTCGAAGTTTGAGTCATAATTTCACCATAAAAAAGGGCGGTCTTTGTTCCGCCCTAAAAATTGTATTTCTACTGTCTATTATAGAAATCGTTACCGTTGCTTTCAATCAGATTAAGCGTCGATTGCTTGTCCAGCACGGTAATCAATCGCCAAGTGGCGCCAATGCTCACGCAGTTGGGGCGTGAACTCTTGATTATTTTGGTCATAAACTGTTCCATCTATTTCACGGCCAATCAAACGTGAAATACTGTCCATGGTGTCAAAGGCATTTTGGACATCGCGGTGTGGTAAGGCCAAGAAAAAGGCCAAGCCTTTAATTGGATCGGTCGACAAATTTTCCAAGTCAAAACCATCCATACCTGTATCGGTAATTTGCAACACAGAGAACAGCAACTTGGTTCCATCTTCGTTATAGCGATGGAAACAGGACATTTCGCCAAAACGTAGGCCATACTTCATTAAAACTTTTAAGGTTTTCTCACCAGACAACGCACGACGTTCAGGATAAACATTCAGGGCAATAAACGATTCTGCTGTGGCTAAGGCACTTTCATCATCAACAATTTTTTGCTCATACAAATGTGCATCTAAAATACTGCTTTCATCGTCAAACTCTGAAATTTCGGCTTTTTCAACGTTGGCATTTAAACTAAATTCGGCTTTATCAGCCTTCTCTTGGTCATCGACAAGCACTGAGGTTGTACTTTCAGTCGTTGATTCTGTTGCAGTGTTTTCAGGAGTGGCTGAGTCTACTGCTTTATTTTCTATGTCAGCTGATGCCACTAAACTTGGTTCAGCATCAGTATTCTCGACTACACTATCTGCATCTAAAGCCTTTGGTTCAGCTTTTCCCGCTATTATTGCATCGACTGGAGCATCACTTAAAATCGGCTCTTTACGCTCTGCAGGTTCCACGACCACCGTTTGCAGTTGGTCACGGACATGACGTGGAATAATCGGTTTTTGACTATCTTCATCAATATGCAAAGTCGAATCTAGCGATGGTGCGGCATCTGTCGGCTTTCGGAAAATCATTCTAATGCCAAGCAGCATAATAATCACTGCTATGACGATACCAATAATTGTTGTGTATTCCATCTTATTAGGCCTCCGCGACTAAACCGTATTCTTTTGCCTGTTCTAAATTTACAGTCACTAATTTTGATGTTCCCGGTTCAGGCATCGTAACACCTAACAAGTCGGTCGCCATCGTCATTGCGAGTTTATTATGGGTAATGTAAATGAATTGCACCTGTTCAGAAAGCTCTTTTACAAGATTACAAAATCTTCCCACGTTTGCATCATCCAGAGGCGCATCAACTTCATCCAAAACACAAAATGGCGATGGATTAAGACGGAAAATCGCAAACACCAAGGCCAATGCTGTCAGGGCTTTTTCTCCGCCTGAAAGTAGTGCCAATGAGCTGTTGCGTTTGCCCGGTGGACGGGCCATCAGTTTTACCCCAGACTGCCAGTCATCTTCTAAAGTTAGACTCGCCTCCCCACCATTAAACACTTTCGGGAACAAATCTTGTAGTTCAGCATTGACCCGATCAAAAGTAGTCATAAACAGTTTGCGGGTTTCTTGGTCAATACTTTTCATTGCAGCACGCAACTGTTCAACGGTATTTTCCAAATCTTGAATTTGATGACTCAATTCTTCAAAACGTTTAGACACTTCTTCATATTCTTCTGAAGCTGCCAAATTCACTGCACCCAATTTCTCAAACTGCTGCTGTGCTTTTTCTAGAACTTGTTGATGGCTACTGATCTCAATGTTCAAACCCTCAATAGCTTCAACATTCATCTCTTTCAGCTGTTCAGAATAATGTTGTAAGTCTGACTTTGCAGCTTGCCACGCCAAACGTTTTTCTTCTAACTGAGTTCTCAGCTTTTCATCTTGTTGCTGATGCTGATGACGTTGTTCGGTCAAACTCTGCTGACGCTCTTGCACCGCATTCAGCTCAACTTTCCATTCAGACCATGTTTTTTGTAGCTTTTCAGTGATCTGTGCTTGTTCACTAAACTGGCTTTCTAAGGCAGGCAGCTCCAGTTGTACAGGGTCAATAAACTTTTTGGCCTGTTCCATCTGCGACAAAATTTGCTGATACTGCGCTTTTAAGAAAGTACGGTCTTTTTCTAACAGTTCAATCTGCTGTGTGGTTTGCACCGCCTGACGACGTACCATTTCAAGTGCTTGCCAAACCTGCTGTGCCTGCTGCTGGCTGTCATCCAGTTGCTCAGTCAAAGACTCCACTTGGAACTGCATGGTTTTGTAGTTAGGCAAGTTTTGCTCAAGCTTAATATTCAATGCATGCAGATCAATCTCCAAATCATCTTTTTGCATGGCATCTTCTTCGAGTTGACTGTCTAACTGTGCCAGTTGATTGGCCAATTGTTGTTTTTGCACTTCAAAGGCTTGGTTGGTACTTTGTACTTTGGCGATATTCAAGTCAATCTGCTGGGTTGCCTGAACTTCTTTTTTCAATAGCTGTTGATCCGCTTTTAACTGCTCATCTACTGCTTGAACTTGAGTACGAAGTTCTGTGGTTTTCGTTTCAAGCTGAGTCAGAAGTCCTGTTTTTTCAGCAAGACTCTGTTCAATTTCATCTAAACGAATTCGATGACTGAGTGCCCCCTGTCCAGCTTGGCTCGCTTCGTCATAATCCAGACCAATCACCCAGTCCACGCCAACATGATAACCGTCTAAACTTAGAAGAGACTGACCATCTTTCAATTGCTTTTGCAAAGCGAGGGCTTGTTTTAAGTTCGTGGTCACTCCCACCTGTTGCCACAAAGAGGACTGCGGTGATTCAATCCAACTGGCTAGGCTATCGCAACCTGCAATTTCGATTAGTTCAACATGTGGCTGAGGCGTTAACTGACGTGCAACCGCATCGGTGAATGCATCGCTGTTTTCCAAACAATGCGCTGAAAGCCATTTGGCTAAGAATTTCTCGACCAGCGCGGCATGGGTTTTAGCAGCATCTTTAAGCTTCAGCACGTGCATCAACTGTGGATGATCACTATTTTTTAAGGCGCTGACTTTGACCAGTAGCTGCTTTAGATGTTTCTGTTCTGCACTTAAGACCTGTATATCTGCTTTGTGCTGATTCAACTCAGTTTGAGCAGCTTGGTGCTGAATACGCAAATCATCCAGCTGTAACTGCACCTCAATGATACTTTGCTCACGTTGTAACTGCTGTGCCTCAGCGTCTTGCTTGGCATGCAACAATTGGTCTATCGCATCCAACTGGCTTTGGTTTTGAATTTGCGCCGCTTGCTGCTCTAAAATTTGCTTTTGTTGTTCAAAACGTAAAATGTTTTTGGCCAACTGTTCACTTTGCGCCAACATTTGCGTTTTTTGTTGCTGTTGCTTTTCAACCAAACTTTTGACTTGTTCAAACTGTTGAAGCAATTGTTGCTGCTGTGTTTTTAAATCCGTTAAGCCTTGGCTTTGCTGTTGGTTTTGACTTTCTTGCTGTTGTAACTGTTCGGTATGAAGCTCATTTTGTTCGTGCAAACTTTCCAGTTGCAACTCGATCAACTGCATACGTTCTTTGGTTTGCGCTTTCTGCTGTTCAAGCTGCGCCAAAGTCGTCGTATTTTGCTGGAACAAGCTCTGCTTTTGTTCCAAAGTCATTTTCAACTCAGCCAGCTTTTTCTCTGCCTGTTGCCACTCACTCTGTAGGGGCGTGGACTGCTGAATCAGGCGTTGAAATAGCTCACTGGTTGAAGTCAAATCATGCTCTAAAGTGGTTAACTCTGAACGGACTAACTTGAACTGATCGCCCAAATCATTCATGTGTAGCGTATATTCTTGTTGTAAACGGCTGCTTTGTTCACATTGAAAAGATAAAACTTCGACTTTAATGGTGCGAATTTGACTTTCCAGTGTTTTGTACTGAATCGCGGTTTCGGCCTGACGTTTTAAAGTTTTTAACTGCGATCTTAACTCAGAGGCAATATCTTCTAAACGCGATAAGTTTTGCGTGGTGTGATCCAAATGTAATAGGGTTTCACGGCGACGTGCTTGATAACGTGAAACTCCTGCGGCTTCCTCAATAAAAAACCGCATTTCTTCAGGTTTTGCATCGACCAAACGGTTGATCATGCCCTGTTCAATAATCGAATAAGAACGTGGCCCTAAACCTGTGCCTAAGAATATATCAGTAATATCCCGACGACGGCATTTGGTGCCATTTAAAAAGTATTCAGACTTGCCATCTCGGTTGACCTGACGCTTAACTGCCAGTTCAGTATAGGCATTATAACTGCCACCTAACTTGCCATAGGTGTTGTCAAAACGCAGTTCTACACTTGCGACACTAACAGGCTTGCGCTTTGCCGTGCCTGTAAAAATGACATCCTGCATACTGCCACCACGCAACTGACGTGCACTGGATTCACCCATGACCCAACGGATCGCGTCGATTACATTGGATTTACCACAACCATTCGGCCCAACCACAGCGGTACGGCTATCTTTAAAGTGTAATGTAGTACTGTCGGCAAAAGATTTGAAGCCGGAAAGTTTTAAACTGCTTAAACGCATAATGTCCTGACTAACGTCGTGAGCGTCTCGCCCACGCAAGTTCAATTTGTTTCATTCGGGTCAGAGATTCCAACACCAAGTTACGTAAGTGTCGACAAAAATCTTCCATAAATAAAGTAGCTTGTTGTGATTTTCTGATTAAAACCGCATCAGTCACTAGTTTAAATAAATCATAAGATTCTTGTAACTCTCTACGTGAAGTATTTAAGGTTAAAAAATAGCTTCGACGTATCGAGGGTAATAGCTCTTGATAGAACTTCATTAGATAAGGATTGCCCACCATTTCATGCTGACGTGCCAATCCTTCAAAAATTAAATCATAAAATTTTTCGATACTGCCTTGTTTCAACTGATTGCTCAATTCATCCAATAACAATTGCAAACGTTCCGCTTCATAGCTACGCCATGTCTCCGCAATACGTTGCACAATTTGCCCCAAAAGCAGGCTGCTGGTATCAAACAAGGCGCGCACTTGTTGGGCTGACATTTCTGAGACAATCGCGCCACGGCGCGGATAAATTTCAATCAGATGGGTACGTTCAAGCAATAACAAAGCTTCACGCACAGAACCGCGACTCACATCCAGTTCTGCGGCAATACGTAATTCTTGTATTCGCTCACCTTCAACCAACTCACCGCGAATAATTTGTTCACTGATGTGCTTGGCAATTTGTTCGGACAAACTCTCTGTATCATGTGCTTGCATACTGTTCCTAACTTGTTTTTATAAGATGCAATCCATGGTCTTTAGTGACCTATTTTTAAGTTTTACCTGAGATTAAACGGTAAACACCATGTCATTGTCAGACAATTTTACCGTCTATAATGCCAATGAAAATCAAGCTAGACAAGATTTTCGCGCTTATTTAAGAACTAAAACCTTGATAAATAAAATATAGCCCAACGACAATTAATAACCCCGCAAAACACTTTTTCAACATCGCTGGCGACAAATGGTGCGCTACTTTTGCCCCAAACTTGGCAGTAATGAAGCTCATCATCGCAATCCCGAAAAAGGCGTAGACATGAATATAACCAATGGTATTCGGTACATTGACCTCAGCTCGATGACCAAACCACATAAAACCCAAAGCACCAGCTACTGCAATAGGTAAGCCACAAGCTGCAGATGTCGCCACTGCTTTTTGCATCACTACACCATGACGGTTTAAATACGGCACTGTCAAACTTCCACCACCAATGCCAAAAATCGCAGAAGCCACACCAATACCTGCTCCAGCAAATAACTGTCGTCCTGTTGACGGCAACTGATGCGATGGATCGACCTCGACATGTGCGCCACTAAACATTTTGTAGGCCACCCAAACAGCAAAGAAACCAATGAGCAGTTGTAAGCCATGTCCCGACATATAGTCAGCAATGCCTGCACCTAAAAATGCCCCCACAACCAACCCAGGAGCTAAATTACGAAATACCGACCACAACACTGCTCCCCGTTTATGGTGCGCACTCACGGAGCTCATTGAAGTGACAATAATTGTGGCCAACGAAGTTCCCACTGCCATATGCATAATGACACTGGGATCATAGTTTAGATGAGTAAACACCACATATAAAATTGGTACAATAATCAGCCCGCCACCAACGCCAAACAACCCCGCAGTAAAACCAGCGATTGCACCAATCAGCAAATATATGATTAACTCCATGATCATTTCCACTTTTCTCAGATTCATATGGATTTAGAGACACGCCAATTACAACAACTTCTCGCTGAAGCACAGCAACTCCCTGAAGTTTTATTGCTAAAACCAGTTACCACATCCACCAATGATGATGTGCGAGAGATTGCCCAAAAAGGGATTCAGAGTGTTTTAGTGTGTAGCACACGGCAAACACACGGCCGTGGACAACGCCAACGACAATGGGTGTCCCCAGAAGGAAACATCTATTTAAGCACATTGTTACAAAGCAAAGCACCTATAGATGGGCGCTTGGCTTTAGAAGTTGCGCTCAATATTTTACAAATGCCGAGCTTACAAGGTTTAGCTTTGCAAGTGAAATGGCCAAATGACCTATATAGTGCACAAGGTAAATGGGGCGGAATTTTGGTTGAACCGCTGTCAAGTCACCAAGCGATCATTGGGGTGGGCATCAATATCAATCAAGTCGAAGATACCCAGCTCGATCAAGCCACCAGTTCACTTGAACAGCTTGGTTTAGCCCAACCAGATCGAATTCACTTAATGGCAGAACTGTATCTGGCCATTCAACAAGCAGGCTTATGGTTTTCTCATAATAGTGCCAATTTAGCTTCACGTTTTAACCATTATGCAGCCTTCATGCAGCAACAGGTTGAATTTGAGCATATGAAAGGTCTATCTCAAGGTATATTCTTAGGCATTCAAGATGATGGTGCAGTACAAATTCAGACCGCGAATGGTGTTGAATGCTTTTACCAAGGCCGCTTGCGCCCAACATCTGTCATTTAAATAGACCGAGGATTATCATGAAAAATCTATGGTTAGATATTGGCAATACGCGGCTGAAATATTGGATTACGCAGGAAGATCGCATCATAGAACAAGGTGCTGAGTTACATTTACAATCCCCTGCTGACTTACTTTTAGGACTGATTCAACATTTTAAAAACTTGAACATTCAACAGATTGGTGTTTCTTCGGTTCAGGACAAAAAAAATAACGACCGAATCAACAAGCTTCTAAAAAGCTTAAATGTGCCCATCACCTTTGCCCAAGTACAGGCGAGCTATGCGGGTCTACAGTGTGGCTATGAAAAACCTGAACAGCTCGGAATTGACCGTTGGCTACAAGTACTGGCTGTAGCACGCGATGCTAGGCAAAACTATTGTGTCATTAGCTGTGGTACAGCGCTGACCATTGACTTGGCGGATGGGTTACAACACTTAGGTGGATATATTTTACCAAATCTTTACCTACAACGTGATTCACTCATTCAAAACACCAAAGGTATTAAAATTCCAGATGCAGCTTTTGATCAACTTGGGCCTGGTCGTAATACCATCGACGCCGTGCATCATGGAATTTTGCTTGGTCTCGTCAGTACCATTGAAAAGGTTTTACAGCAGTCCCCACGTCAACTGATTTTAACTGGTGGCGATGCTCCTATATTTGCACGTTATTTGGAGCATTATGCACCTTGCATCGAAAATGATTTATTACTCAAAGGTTTGCAATATTATATTCAGCATCAATTTTGAGTCGAAATCGCAGTCTGAGACAGTAATAAGGGCTTTAAATTATTAAGTAGCAACTCAAACTCAATATAACCATCCTCTCCCATAAAATGTCCTGCACGTTTTACCTCCTGAACTTCAGCACTTAAAAAGTGTCCAAAAGTCAAAACGAAAGGGGGTGGAACAAAAGGATCGTTATTTGAAAACATCACCACACGCGAAGCAATATGTGAATGTAACACCCCACTGTCTAACTTCGCTTGAGCAATAAAGCTATCTAGCTCAGGAACAGCCTTCAAAGGGGCTTTAAATCCTGCAATACAAAAAATCGCTTTAATTCGACGTTCCCGCAGTTGAATACTCAAGTAATGTAAAGTTGCCAAACACCCCAAACTATGCGCAACAATAATGGTGTTTTCATCCAAAGTTGACATTTGCAAAGCTAAAGCCTGCTGCCACTCTTCAAAATTCGGTGTATTACTATGTGGCAATACCAAACGCTTAATGGCCAAGTGAGCATCTATCTGGGTAAGTTTTTGGCTTAGCCATGGAAACCAATGATCATTGGGAGATCCCTGATAACCATGCACGATGTAAATATGTTGTTTAGATTTACTCATTTTTCTAGCTTCTTATTATAATGTTTTAAACGAATAAATTTTACGCAACTTTCAGTCCATAAACAGTGCGTTTTTGTTATTCCCCTTGTTACTGAAGAAACTAGCTCTATCCTCTTGTTGCATAGATTACAGACGTAAAAAAGGCGCATACGCGCCTTTTTTACTCATCTCATTGTGAAAGCTGACTTATTTTTTCTTGTCATTTCCACCGAACAATGGTCCCGCACCACCGCCACCAAATTGCTTTTGCAAGCCACCTAATGATTTCATCATTTTTGCCATGCCTGATGGATTAGCAAATTTCTTCATCATCTTCGCCATTTGTGCATGTTGTTTAATCAACTTATTGACTTCAACGACATCCATACCACAGCCCGCTGCAATGCGCTTTTTACGGCTTGGGTTCATCAGGTCTGGGTTACGACGTTCTTTGATGGTCATCGACTGGATAATCGCTTCCATCTTTTTCACTTGCTTTTCAGGGTTCGCTTGTGCCAACGCATCTTGGATCCCTGCATTACTCATGCCAGGTAGCTTATCCAAGAAGCCCATCATGCCACCCATTTTATTCATTTGCTCAAACTGCATTAGCATATCTTCAAAGTTGAAGCTCCCGCCTTTTTGCAGTTTTTTCGCCATTTTTTCGGCTTTTTCTTTGTCGACTTTACGTTCAAGCTCTTCGACCAAAGAAAGTACGTCACCCATACCTAAGATACGCTGTGCAACACGTTCAGGATGGAATGGCTCTAAGGCATCGAGCTTTTCACCCATACCTAAGAATTTGATTGGCTTACCTGTGATGGCACGTACTGAAAGGGCCGCACCACCACGTGCATCACCATCAGTTTTAGTCAGAATCACGCCCGTTAATGGTAATGCATCATTAAAGGCTTTGGCTGTATTTGCCGCATCCTGACCGGTCATTGCATCGACCACGAACAAAGTTTCAGTTGGCTTAATCGCCGCGTGAAGTTCTTTGATCTCGTCCATCATTTCGTCATCTACGTGTAGACGACCTGCGGTATCGACAATCAAGACATCCGCAAACTGAATTTTGGCCTGTTCAATTGCACGCGTTGCAATAGTAATCGGTTTTTCGTCAGCACTCGATTCAAAGAAAATCGCACCGACCTCACCTGCAACGGTTTGTAGCTGTTTAATTGCTGCTGGACGGTAAACGTCGGCAGACACCATCGCGACTTTTTTCTTTTGGCGTTCTTGTAAGAAGCGAGCTAGTTTTGCAGCCGTTGTTGTTTTACCTGCACCTTGTAAGCCCGCAAGTAGGACCACAACAGGAGGTTTTGCTGCAAGATCAAGGCTTTCATTGGCCTCGCCCATCATTTTTGTTAATTCGTCATGCACGATTTTAACAAATGCCTGGCCCGGCGATAATTGAGTCATCACTTCCTGACCCAACGCCTCTTCCTTAACTTTCGCGATAAATTCACGAGTTACAGGAAGTGCAACATCGGCTTCAAGAAGTGCCATACGTACTTCACGTAGGGTATCTTTAATATTGTCTTCGGTTAGCTGCCCAGAGCCAGTAACATTTCTTAAACTCTGCGTGAGTCGTTCCGTTAAGGTATCAAACATTGCAAAATCCGCTTAAAATTGCTAGTTGCAAAAAAATCTTTCTTAAAATAGAAAATTTATGCATAGAATGCTATAGGATACTGTAGTTCGCACCGAATTTATATAAATGAATATTCATCATCCTGAAAAAGGTTTGACATGATTAGCCTGCCCTTGGTTTATACCATCTTAGCATTAGTTGCCTATACCACCTCTTTTTGGTATTTGTTTATCAAATTAATGGCTAAACGTGATCCAAACCATTGGTTTATTGGTATTATTTTAGGCTTAGGCCTATTGTTACATGCAACCGTTTTGTACCATGACATGCTCACGCCAATGGGAGTGAATTATGACGTTTTCGTCTTAATGTCATTTACATCGGGGCTCATGCTGTTACTCAGTCTACTTTATAGTACTTATCGTCCAATTTTAGCTTTGAACCTGATTGGCATTCCTGTGGCCGCGACAGGACTTATTTTAGGTTTTGCTTTTAGTCAGTCCACTCAATTTATTGAACAGCGCTCATTGGGCCTAGATATTCATATTATTTTATCGCTGTCGGCCTATGCAGTACTCCTCATGGCGACCATACAAGCCGTGATTTTATGGTTCCAAGATCGTGAGTTAAAAAACAAACAAAAGAAACGCTTTTGGGTCAACTTACTGCCCTCTTTTCAAGCGATGGAATCTTTATTGTTTGACTTGATTAAAACGGGTTTTATTTTACTGACTGTGGCGTTGGTGTTTGGTTTCTTTACCATTGACAACTTTTTTGCCCAACATCTGGCACATAAGACCGCTTTTAGTATTATTTCTTGGTTTGTGTATGGGGCTTTGCTCATCGGACATTACCGTTTCGGTTGGCGAGGTCAAAAAGCGATTCGCTTTACCTTAATTGGATTCTTTTTATTGGCTGTCGGTTTTATCGGATCTAAGTTTGTATTGGAAATGATTTTAGGTCGATAACGTCTTTTTGTTGAGTTCGCTTTATTAAAGATACAGTACTTTACTCAAAAAGTAGATGTATAACATAATGGCCCAGCAGAAAAGCCCAGCTTAGGCAAACTGAGCTTACATCAAAATCTAATTAATTGATTTATAAAAACTTATGTAATAAATTATGTATACAGTGATGATGTTAATTCTAGTTTTTCTAAAATTAACATCTAGCTCTCATCTTAGTATTTATAATTTAATTACATTTTTAATCGGTATTCTTCCAGATTTAGCTGACAACCAATATATGATTTCTGCTGATTGTTATGAAACTTATTAAAATCATCCAAATTAGAATCATCATCAAGATTGTTTTGCTTCACCCATGTTTTATAAGCAGAGAAATTCTGAATCACAAAATCCAATAAATTTACTCTAGCTTTGGTTAAATCACACCACTTACTTTTAGATTCCAATTTTTCTGAAAGTGGAACCTCTTTATCATCATAATCTCTAGAATAGATCATATTATTAATTACAGCTTTATTGAGTTCACCATTCAAATGTCGATACTGTTGATCGAATTCGTCACCAGATAAAGCAAAACAACTGCTACTAATAAATAACAGTATAAAGCTTAGTAGTTTCATTATTTTAAATATCCTAAATCTTCATTTATTATAAAAGAAACTTGATCAAAATTTTATTCCATTTAACATTATAGAGCCTATACGAAATAACACTAAAACAGAACACAATGCTTTTGACCAATGACAATGTAGATAAACTCATCCCCTCCATAATTGACTAATTCCCCCCAATCAATCACGGTCTGTGAAAGATTTATGCGTCTATGACGAAGCTCCTGTAGCCAATAGTATTGATAAATCATCCTTAAATTTATAATTAGAATAATGCAAATAGATTATTTTTCATCCACCTGTTATACTGATAAGACTATTACGCCTCCCTTCTTCTACCTTCTACTTAGAGTAATGCCAATGAAGTAAGTCTTATTTTCCGTCAAATCTAATTTATTTGTTTTCTGACGTGCAAAATAAACTTATTTACTACTCTATATAAAAATTTATTTTGTATGTCCTGTATAAAGGAGTCTTCAATGACCCAACAGGCCTGTACCGTAAAAAACCTAAGTGTTCAATTTACTCATGAAGCACTTTTTCAGCATTTAAACTTTGAATTGCCCGCTGCCCAATGTTCAGCCCTGATTGGACGTAATGGTCAAGGCAAATCAATATTAATGTCCTTACTCACTCAAGCGCACAGACCCAATTATGCGAGTGGCGAAGTGATTTGGCATATGCCATTTTCCCACTTAAGCCAGCTCGAACGTTTAAGCAACTGTACGCTTGCCGAAGCCCTTAATATTGCTGACCTGCATGCAAGTTTTCAACGTATTGAACAATCTACCGCAAGCTTTGAAGACTATGACCGCGTCGAACATGCATGGCATCAACCCTCTGAATGGTTAAAATTACTGAAAAGTGCAAACTTACCTACAGATCTATCCAGCTCGGTTTCTCAACTAAGTGAAGGTCAGAAAACTAAACTGGCACTGTGTCGCCTTTTTTTACAAACTGAGCGTTATTTACTTCTTGATGAACCCAGTAATCACTTAGATCATGAAAGTCGTGTGTGGTTAAGCCAAAAAATCCTTCAGCATCCTGCGGGCTGTTTAGTCATTAGCCACGACCGCACATTGTTAAATCAAATCTCCAACATCTACGTTTTAAATGATTTTGGCTTGCAACATTTCCGTTGCAACTATGCCGAGTATCAGTCACAAGCAGAGCAACAACAGCAGGCGTTACTACACAATATCTCGCAAGAGAAACGCGAACTAAAACAATTACAAGTCCAACAGTATGAACAACGCATGAAAGCCCAGAAAAGGCAAAAGTCTGGGCAGAAATTACGAAGCTCAGGTTCTCAAGCCAAAATCCTGCTCGACTTTAAAAAAGAACGTGCCAGTCAAGCGCTATCGGGAGTCGCGCAGCAACAACTTCGCCAAAAGGAACAAGTGCAAGACGAACTCAAAAACAAACAGCAACAGCTAGAACAGATGAAGTCACAAAAGTTTGATTTCCATTTTCAACCTCAACAAACTGGTGAAATTCTTCGTTTAAAAGAGGTGGTTTTAACCACACCCTCTATCTCGCCTATTTCTTTTGCCTTATATAGTGGAGAAAAAATCCAACTGCGCGGCCAAAATGGTTCAGGTAAGTCGACCTTACTTCGTGCCATCCAAAATCATAGTCATGTTCAATCGGGAGAGATTTTCAAGCGAGGAGCATCGTTATATTTAGATCAAAACTTTAGTCTGCTGAATCCAAAACTGAATGCGGTACACAATTTACAATTATTAAATCCGTCTTTGTCTGATGAGGCGTGTCGGAATGAATTGGGGCAACTTCGAATTCGACGAGATAAGGCTCTGCTCCCCATCTCACTACTTAGTGGCGGTGAACAACTCAAAGTTGCCTTACTGTGTATCAGTCTCGCAGCACAGCCTGTGGACTTACTTTTACTGGATGAACCCGAAAATCATCTCGACATCGACTCAAGACAACTGTTGGCACAGGCTATTCGCGATTTTACAGGGGCGGTTATTTTAGTTTCACATGATGATGCCTTTGTCGAGGAGACACAGATTCAAAACTATTTCGATTTAACCCAAACGCATTAGACTGGACAGCGTGATCGGATTTGCGTATAACACCGTTTTTCTATTTAACTGGTGACACCGCTGTGAAACTCATCCTTGCACCGATGGAAGGCTTAACTGACCCAATCATGCGTGATGTGCTCACGTCTGTGGGTAGCTTCGATTGGTGTGTGACCGAGTTTATCCGTGTGACCAATTCGGTCTTACCTGATCATATTTTTCATCAGTATTGCCCTGAATTACTGCATGACGGAAAAACGGCAGCGGGAACACCTGTGCATGTTCAATTTTTAGGTAATGACCCTGAAATGCTGGCTGCCAATGCCATCCGTGCTGTGAAACTCGGTGCACCCGCCATTGATATGAACTTTGGTTGTCCAGCCAAAACCGTGAACCGTCACCGTGGTGGCTCGGTGCTTTTAGATGAGCCAGAAGTGGTGCATGAACTGGTCAAAGCAGTACGTGATGCGGTTCCTGCGCACATTCCTGTTTCTGCGAAAATGCGCTTAGGCTATATGGACCGACATTTTATGTTGGACAATGCTCATGCCATTGAAGATGCAGGTGCGGCTTGGGTTACCGTGCATGCACGAACCAAAGCCGATGGTTATACCCCACCCGCTTTTTGGGATCAACTCCGCCCGATTCGTGAAGCCTTAAAGATCAATGTGATTGCCAATGGTGAAATTTGGAATAATGCAGACGCGAAACAGTGTCGCTTAGAGTCTGGCTGTGAAGATTTGATGATTGGACGTGGTGCCGTGACCACTCCCGATTTAACCCAGTGTATTCGTCAAAATACTGATACACCTCTACTGACATGGAATGAGCTACTAAGCTTACAAATCCGTTTCTTAAACGGCGGGTATAAGAAAGAAATGAATATGGTCGGACGCTATAAACAATGGCTCGGTATGATGTCTAAACATTATCCTGAAGCCAAAGCTTTATGGGATGAAGTCAAACGTATTAAGCCACTAGATGACATTATTCTCAAACTAAATACAAGCGCGACCTAATCCGTTCGCGCAACGATCGCGACATAAGTCGGTAAGTTCCATGCCCCACCCGCAAAGCCTTTACATTGCTGCGATTGTGCCTGATAGCTGAGAACAAAAGCCTGTCCATTCCAAGCCCACTCGGAACGAATACCGCAGTCAGCAATGCCCCGCCCTTTTTGCTCTGAGAAAATTTGCGCCTCACTAAAACTTGAGCCTGATGTGGTAACTTGCTGCTGAATCTTTTGTAAGGCTTTGTCCATGACCCAGTAGCCTAGACCTTCATTGTATGCTCCACGCCAACATGGTACTTGAACCACCACTTGTTCCGCATTCAGCGGATAGACTGAAACCCGATCCTCCTCAAAAAACCGCGCCTCATAGAGATTTGGACAGTCTTGTTCATCTGTTTTTGCTTTTAACTTTTTAAAGAGTTGATGGGCATTTTTACTATCCACGGCAAAGTGGCTGGCAACCGCAGGTCGGTATCCTGTAATGCCAATTTTAGGGATGGCTTTGGGTTGTAAAACATTTTGCTCAGACCGATTGCCTTTTTGATAGATGGCATTCGGTGTATTTACCCGCTTTTGTATATCATCCATTTTGAGCAAAACAGCATTTGCCCCTGCGGTTGAAATTTGCCATTGCTGTGCTTGGGTCGTGAGACGAATATCTTCTGCACCCACCAAAGCCTTTAGCAACTGCGTACTTTGAGCACTGGACAGTTTTGCAGTACTTTTGTGGGCATCAAAGGTGACTCTCCCCAACGAAGTAGCGCCAACACTCAGATTTACCTCCATATTTTGCACTAAGTCTTCTTCTATCTGAAGCTGGGTAAGCACTGCACCGCCTGCACCTGCGGGACGAGAAATCAGTAAAGATACTGGTTGACCAAACTGAGCATCACTCTGATAGCCTGCCGCACGACACATACCCGTATTATCACAGGCAAGTTCCCAGTCCTTATGTATAAAGTAACTCCCCGTATCTGCATAAGCCAGTTGACTTAAGGTGCTGATCAAAACAGCGCCCAAGAGTGAATGGCTTAGTGTTCCTAACGTTTTATTCAACATATGACTTCACTCCGCTTGCGTGGAATATTAACCCTGTGCTTAAAAACTTCGGCTCTGTACCGTACCTGTATAATTTAAACAGTCTTCAACACGAATCCGTTGCACTTTAGACAGTTGATCTAAATCAAACCATGCATAGGCCGTATGTTCATCGCTCAGCTTAATCTCGGTCGATGCAGCCAAATGGCATCTAAAAATAAACGCATGTGAAGTCACTGCCGCATGAAAATACACACCCGATAAATAATCAATTTGGACCTCACAACTGAGCTCTTCTTGGCACTCTCGCAGTAACGCTTGATGAATGGTTTCACCCATGTCTAATGCACCACCTGGTAAACCCCAAGCCTGATCAGCATAATTGGCTTTCAGTAATAAAACCTGCCCTACAGCATTGGTGATGACCGCATGAGAGCTTAGTCGGTAAAAGTCTTGGAATGCCATACACTTTCCTTTGGTCAAAGCTACATTCATTCATTAAAACACAGTCTGAACATGAATTGATTAACCCCTGTAAAGCCTCTGCCTTTCAGTTTTTCATCAATCAGGAAAGTAGATCGGCTTCGACATTTGTGTCTCAAAATCGACAGGCACTGAAATATGTTGATGTGCAACCAACCACTCTCCAGCCGTTTTTTGAAAACACAATGTCGTTCGGCACCAAGGGATCTCTGGTGTAGCCACCCCACTGGCATGATCAAGCTTGGAATAACAATGAACAAAGGCCAAACCATCACGACTAAAAATATTCAGGCTACGCCTAAAAACCTTCACTTCACCCTGAAAAAATGGCGCATAGCGTCGCCATAGTTCCTGATAGGCTTGTACGCCTTGTAACTCAAATCCAATATCAAACAAACTGACATCACTCTGGCAAAGACGAATAATATTTTGTACATCCATTTTACAAATGGCATCATCCCACTGCTTGAGTTTGAAGATAATCTCATGCCCCGCATGCTCATCCCCAATTAATCGTACATCCACATAGTGCTCCAACAATGCGCATAAAATACCCATAAAAAAACGCGTGCGCCTTCCTTAGCTAACACGCGATTTTTTTAAATTCTTAAACCCATCAATAATTTAATAGCAAATTAAGCTGTTAAATCTTTAATTGTGGCGCTTGCACCATTGTTTTTTACAGACTCAATGCCTTTATCGCGTGACTGCTCCGTAGCATAAAACTGACTGGTTCCAATAATCTGATGGTTGGCAGCCTTTAAGTTAAAATAAGGCTTACCATTTTTGGCTTCTAAGCGATCATAACGCGCAGCATCTGGACTATTCTTCTGAACTGACTCAATTCCATTATGGGCTGACGCTTTTGCTTTATACAGTTCACTGGTTAAAATGACTTCTCCATTTCCCGCTTTCAAAACAAAGCGATATTGACCGTCATTTGCCTGACTGAGTTCGTACCATCCTGACATAAGCTCACCTCTTGTTATTTTAAAGCAATAATAAATAAATCAGATTTGAATAAAAAACCATCCAATTTTATAAAATATAAATGACTTCTTTTATAAAAAAAAGCCATTTATTGCCTTACTCATCTTTATTTTTTTTAAAATAACAGCGCTATATGAATAATGCATGACAACATCAAAATGCCAACACTGCATTTTCTCAACTCGGCTGAAACGGTTGATTATCCTTAAACTACTTTAGGCTTTTAGCACCAATTTACTATAGCTATTTCTTGGCATTTCAATAATTTCTACGCATATTTGTACAACTAAATCGGTCGGGACTTTAAAATTTTGCTGCAATGTTTTAAGTAAGAGCTTGGAAATAGCAGATTGCGTGGCTTCATCTCGACCACTAAGTAAAGAGACTTTGGCATGTAAATAAGCTTCTGCGTCTCCATCTACCCCAATCACAAAATCGGATTGTTTGATGGCACGACTTTTCACTTCATTGCCCGATTGTACAAACTCACCATCAAGCAAAGCTTGGTTTAAAGCCAACAACATCGGTTTAACTTCGAGAGTGTCTATATTATCTGAGTACTCAAGGTGGATATGAGGCATAACGTATTCTTCAACAGTTTTTTATCTTTATAACATGCTGTGCACTTGTTTAAACAATTCATCTACTTTCAAAATCGTTTAAAACAAAAAATGGAGTCCTATTGACTCCATTTTAATTGCTAACTGTAAACTCAGCGCATTAGGCTTTTTTCACATACTCAGACTTGAGTTTCATCGCGCCAACACCGTCAATCTTACAATCAATATCATGACCATCTGCAGCATCAGGTAGCAAACGAATATTTTTCACTTTAGTTCCGACTTTTACCACAGACGACGAACCTTTAATTTTTAAATCTTTAATTACCGTTACTGTATCACCATCAGCGAGTAAGTTGCCATTGGCATCTTTAATTGCCACCACGTCTTCGGTAGATTCCCCCTCTTTCCATTCGTTTGAACATTCAGGGCAGATCAGCAAGTCACCATCTTCATAAGTATATTCGGACTGGCACTTTGGGCAGTTGGGTAAAGACATAAAAACCTCAAAAATAAAAAATAAGCAATTCACATTGCTCAAAGCGCCAATATAGCATTATTCAGGCTAAAACAATGTGAATCACGTATTTATTTTATGGCTTTGGTTTTGCTTCTGTAGAAACAACGTTGATGCATGACTAAAGTAAAATTTTACCCGTAGAACACTCATCCTAAGCTTATTTTTGCTCCAAGCACTGCTTCAAAATCACCACATGGTTATGCTGTTCTTCTTTAGCTGCGGTAAGTAATGTGATCTGCTCTTGCAATGCCAGTTGCCGTAAGTCATTCAACTCGCTGGGATGTGCTTCCAGCTCTTTCATATAACGAACCCTAAACTCATCCCAGTGTGCCACCATGTCTTGGTGATACCATTTCCGCAGCTCATTGGACGGGGTTAAGTTTTTTGACCACAGATCTATTTGGGCTTCAAGCTTTGAGACTCCTCGTGGCCATAGCCGATCAACCAAAACACGCTTACCATCTTCGGCTTCAACAGGTGCATAAATCCGCTTCATGCGTATTGGCATGCAAAACTCCTTTTTATTCTTTTGTGCAACTTATTCAATTGTTCAACGATGACGAAGTATTATTCATCGGGAATGTCTGGATTCACTAAAAAAGCCAAGAGTTGCAATGACTCTTGCCAACCCAGATAACAGCCATCGACAGGAATCACTTCTGGTAAACCAGACTGTGTGATATGAACTTCTGTTCCTACAGAGACCTCTTTAAACTCTACACGGACTTCAATTTTACCTGCCAGTTCAGGTACATCAAATTCATCGGTATAGCGTAATAAGCTATTTTCAATGATTTCATGATAGGTACCATGAAATGAATGCTGCATGCCTGTACTAAAGTTGGTAAAAAACATGCGATATTGACCACCCTCACGTACATCAAACTGCTCCACATGAGCCGTGAAACCATGCGGTGCCATCCATTTTACTAAAGCATCTGCATGGGTAAAAGCACGATAGACACGCTCGACAGGTGCACTAAATACGCGGTGTAACTGAACACTATTTGACATCATTTTTCTCGTTCTTTTCAAATATTCATGTTTAGTTTAAAACGCTAGAAATTAGAAACTGTAGCGTTATTGTGCGTAAATATAGAGCAAATAAAAAAGCACGTTTTTCAACATGCTTTTAATTTGGTGCTGACCTAAGCTTGGCCTTGCTCATAGTTTTCGTCGTCATCTTCTTCATCATCATAGACATACGCCATACAGCCCCAACCATCGTATTCACCACCAAACTGCTCTGCAATTTTGGTAAACCACTGTTCTAAGTCGACAATGTCAGAATACTCAGGTTCCATATAGACATAAATGGTAATGATCCATTCGGAAACATCATTGTCCTCATCGACAAATAAGGTAATTTTTTGTTCTTCTTGTAATAAATACAGTGCACATTTTTCAGCTTGTGACTGATCTTGAAAGGCGATCGAATATTCTATTTCATGTGGCTCTGACAGATCATCACCATCCTCAGCCATTTGCCAAAGTACATTTCCGTTGTCATCATCTGGATATAATTCAAAATCACGTGTCATGCGAATGTCCTTGTTATCTTTTGAGCCAATATAACGTTGGCAAGTGACAAAATAGTGACTTCAACATAGCATAATTTGCTCATTTTTTAGCAGGTGGATCTGATTTTTTCTGCCAATTTTTACACTTTCTTTTTCTATCTATTTGCAACTTTATTGTACAACTCGATGTTCAAGCACAATGTGGCTTTGTCCTTGCACATCCCCCGTTTTTAAACTGTTCAATAAAGCTGTAAATTTTAACTCTTCTAACCGTAGCGCAAGATAATGATCCATAATACGGGCATGACCAAAGACAGCACCATAGTGATTAATTAAAGTAAAGTCATCGCGCAGTGCTTGAAGTAGCAAACCGAGATTGTCTTGAGCAACGCGTTGTAAATAAAAGTCTGCTTTGCTGTTAAATAACGGAGAAAGCAGTGCGATGGCGGATAAATGCCGATGCTCATCCAAAAATGCACAAGTGACCACTTGATTGTGTTCTACAGCACGAATCACCTGCTGACGGACTTTGAGTAAATGATTGGCCGCATCCGTTTTCCCATAGCCGTCGATGAGTTCATCTAATAACTGCTCTGAAGGCAGTTGGTAAATGTGGCTGTGTGTTTCAATTTTATTGTTTAATGCTTTAGAAATTTCAGCCAACTGCTCTCGTTCTTCTGCCATGTGAAAAAATGCGCCTAACTTTTCCTTTGCCCGTTGCATGATGGTTTCTTTGGCTTTGAGCTCGTATTCCGATAAGAAGTGATTTACTTTTTCAATCCGTTGTCGACATTGATTGAGCATCTGTTCGGCGTCAAATTTAACTGTTTCTGCAAACAACTCCACTTGGCTCAGCCGTTCAATCACATAATGTTCGACATCAATGATTTCTTGATAATGACTTAGCGCTTGTTCACGTTGTCTGAGTGTTCCCACTTCAATTCTTAAACTCGTCAGTCGATGTTGTAATTCATGCTGTTGTTGTTCGTAAGCCTCTAAGGTATTTCGACTCCGCTCTAAATTACATTCTAAAATTTCAATCTGCTTTTTGTGGCCGAGACTGCGCCTTATTTGCCAAAAAATAATCGTACTGAGTAATGCAATCATGACAGCAAGTAGATAAAACATAGCCTATCTCCCAAAGGGAAAGTCATTTTTATTTTTTGAGGCTCATCTATTAGATAGCTTGTAAATTGAACGGCGAGCCTTATAACAGACAAACGTACTCTCAGCCCATCTCAAATTGCTCAGCAATACCTTATCCAAAGAAGAAGCACATAACCTAACACTTTAAATGGGCATATTCGCTATACATTAAGGAGGCTCTTTTACACTCTAACTTAGCTGTGTTTTGGGCAATTTTATATCCCAAATTTTAAGTATTTCTCGTTTTTCTTAAAAAATGTGTCTTGGTTAAAAAGGTACGTTCCCATGAATAGTAACAGTCTCCCCTGTTAAAGGCTGTTTAAAGGCTAAAAAACTGGCATGTAGAGCCATACGCTTTAAAGGACTTCGTGTCGGTTCAGGATGATAGAGCTTGTCCCCTGTAATAGGATGCCCGATATATTGCATATGCACACGAAGCTGATGAGAACGACCTGTAATCGGGGTCAGTAAAACCCGTGTAATATCGGTCTCAATGTCATAACTAAGGGCTTGATAAAGCGTTTTTGCAGGCTTACCCAGCTCAAAGTGCACAATCTGCCGTGGTCGATTTTCCCAGTCGGTAATCAACGGTACGTCAACACTGCCTTCAGCATCTAACTGGCCTTGAACTAAAGCAATATAGTGTTTATCCACCGTGCGAGCTTGGAACATTTTACTGACCGCAACTTCGGCATCGCGGTGCTTGGCAAACATTAAAACCCCCGAGGTCGCCATATCTAAACGATGGGTAATTTTGGCATGTGGGTACTGAGCTAAAACCCTTAAATAGGCACTGTCTTGGTGTTCTGGTAAACGCCCCGGCACCGACAACAAACCCGCAGGCTTTTCAATCACCACCAAATCATCGTCTTCATAAACGATCACCAAGTCTTCTTGGGGAGGTGCATAAACAAAGTTGTCATTTAAAGCCATGAAAATAACAGCATAGAAAAGCGAGCGCGAAAAATAACAAGCTGTGTTTCTACTGTCAATCATCTCACCAATATAGAAAACTCTCTCGGCTATTGGTTTTTCGCCCTGTAAATCACAGTTGATCGGTCAGTACTGAATAGGAGGCTTAAGAATGAAATGATCCATGAGGAACTGAATCAGCAGGATTTTTTAAACTTTGTTAGAAATCTAGAATTTTATTTTTGTTTGCTGTTTATTCATTGGAGAAATTTTTTAGGGTGTCTGGGAAAACATGTTGTTTACTTCAACTATCATAACTTTGTAAGTGATGATCTTATAGCCTATAAACTTTTGATTTATAGCGTCCTAAGCCGAATCAAGACCTTTTGGGTAAGTACTACTCACGCGTTTTGCGCCACTGGTAGCATGCTACTCTTTTCGATCCCGTCACACCCTTGAGATATAATTTAACAATCCAAGGACGGGATTGTTTCCCGAAGATAAAGTCTTTTTGGCTATTTTTGGAAAAAAATCCTAGATTATTATTCATATAAAAAATATTTTCCCAAATGAACCGAATTTGTGATTTTTTTCGCACATAAAAGCGCTTTTCTCAGGATTTTATTTCTTCAAAAGCAGATATCTTACTCATTCATTACTTTTGAACATTTGCATCAATTGAATAAGATTGCCACAAGTATCATCAAAGACTGCTACTTTGACTGTGCCTGCTCGCGTGGGAGCTACGGTAAAATGTACCCCTAAGTTTTTGAGCCGTTCATATTCCGCATCGAGGTCATCCACTTGAAAAGAAGTATAGGGAATTAGATCTGCTTTGATCGCAGCCTTAAACGGCTGTGCTGCGGGATGTGCATCAGGTTCCAGTAGCAGTTCAACGCCCTCTGGACTTTCGGGTGAAACCAAGGTCAGCCAACGATAATCCCCCACAGGTACATCATGTTTGACTTTAAAACCGAGTTTTTCTGTATAAAACTGACAGGCTTTTTCTTGGCTATCGACCATGATGCTGGTGACATATATTTTCATTGTTATTCCATGCGTATCCGACTTTTCATAAATAGTTATAGCAGAAGCTTATGCTTTTCCGTGTTATGAATTAGACGTTTTTAGATAGGCATTTGTGAAACATTACAATGCTCACACACTACTGATTCAGTGTAATATTTTGAGATAATTTGAAAAAAGGGGATAAAAATATTTAAGAAATAAAACTTTATGATTTTTTGGGATCAGGAGATAACTTCAACGATTAAAACTGGGTAAGTTCTAAACTTTTGCCTATAGATGGATAATCTATAGCGTCCTAAGCTGAATCGAGACCTTGTGGGTAAGTACGACGCTGATCTGATAGATAACGAGTCGCAAACTACTCTTTTCGATTCCTGTGCCCTTGAACGTTATATTAGGCAAAATGATACGAAATAAAATTCCTAAGATTTGCTAATTTCAAGCAATGATGAAAAATATTTCCCTAAATAAAACCATATTTGATAAAAATATTCATCATGACACTCTAATTATCTATTTCCTCGCATAAAAATGGGCTTCTATTCATTTTTTTTACAATATCACCATTTCAGAACGCTTAATTTGCCATATAGCCTTGCAACCACGTTGCAATAAACCACCATAAACTGATCGCAGACATACCACAGAGTAAGTTCGCTAAAACCTTCTGCATATTGCTAAGCTGAGACAGATAAATTTTTCGGTTAACCACATAGGCGACTACACCGAGTGCCCCGCCGATTGCACCCCCAATGATCACTAAAAATAAAGGCCAACCTGCCATGAGATGCGCAACTGTACTCAGTTTCGGTTTCTCATTTTCAATCAACGCCATTTCTTTATTTTCCATCATCTCCCCTATATCTTTTCACCATGCTCACACAATATATCAAAGCATATTCATTAAAATTAACTGAGCAAAAACCACGCCAAGGCTACTAAAAACTAAGATCGTCGATGTCCTGAATTTGGCTCAAATACATCGGAGCAATATTCACTTTGCTCCATATTTCTTTAAATTTAGGGTCACTATCAGGGTCTTTATTGAGGTTTTCTCTGACGAGCTTCTTCGCGGTAAGAAAATTAACACTGGTTTCACTGTTCACATAGGGGCCGAAATTATCTGAACTGTCATAACCAATCAGGCGCATATCACGCCCCTCTAAACGAAACTGATAGGCCCAATATCCATAACGACCATGTGCATAATGCAGTTTTAACAAGCCTTTTTCGATAGAGGGCACCAACTCAGGGGCAAAGTACACACCACCATCTTCATTTTCCGAGGAAAATAGCGACAGGTTTTGAACGACTTTTTGGTAGCGCCCTTTTACATTCAACAGCACAACCACGCCACGGCGGTTGCGGTCCAGTTTTCCACGATATTCATCAGTGATCCACTGTATCGGATCTGTAGCTTTGACGATTAAAACTACATCTTGTAAGCCATCCTTGTTTAAGTCTCCCTGAATAGCTTCAAATACGGTATAGCTCGTAGGAATATAGGCCTTATAACGAATGCTGTCTTTTTTTAGCTGTTTTTCTGCTGTACTCAAAGTGGTATCTGCATAAACCAATGAAGACGAACTCAACAATGCAATCACACCAAGCAAAACCACCTTGAAAGACTTAGGCATAAATATCCTTAAAATTATAAGCAAACATCAGATATTACTTTTTATCCATCAGCATTATATCCTTGAATAGAACGTACAGACTGTTGATATTCTATGATCAGCATAAACAAACCATTTCAGAGATGTATTTTCATTAATTTGCGACTTAAAGCTAAAGCTGAGGGTATAAGGTTTACCTGAATTTCAAATACCGCCTAAAACAAAAAAGCTTTGCGACTTGCAAAGTTTTTTGATGGTTCTCACCCGAAACAACACTTGTCACAACCTTCGACTTTTTCTCTGGGCCAGTTCATTCTTGCCCGTTTATAAGCCAGCTCATAATTGGCAAAATAACCAATCAGAATTTGATCCTCCGAGCTAGGTAAGTCTTCGCAGCCTAAGGATGCATTATGAATATGATGGATACCTTTTTCACTAGGCTGTTCATTTACAATAAATTTTATCATTTACAGCTCCCCGAATAATTCTTATAAAGTTCAACTACAAACAAAACCATACAAAAAGTATGTATTTATAAAATTAAACGGATAGCGTATGAAAATCAATCATTATTTTAAAGATGAAACTGAGCCCTAAGTCATATCAAGCTAAAAGGACTAACGTCCACATAACCGAAAAATTAGCCACTCTATTTTTAAAATTTAGAGACCCAGCAACGCTATAAGAAAATGCCCGAGACTATAAGGGTGTGCTGATACTTTGTTGTTTTTTGCGTTTAAACCAACGTACGGCCCAGATTGCCAAAATAATGCCTACAATCACCACTAAAACAGGAACCAGTAATGACAGCACGGACAGTAAAACGGCACCCACCCATTCCACGGTAGACACCAGTGGGTTGGCAACCCCGCCTGTCGTCGCGGTTGAAACCCCTCGAACGGCAACCGTACTCATTTGCACAGCACCTGCTGTACCGCCACCGACAATGATTGCCGCGGCCCAACTGGCAAACTGCGACATTTCCCCACTGCTGACCGCCATAGTGGTGAGTGTTCCTGCGACCATCGCGGCTGGCGTTGCAATGGTGTCTAAAGCATTGTCGACCCATGGTATGTAATAGGCTGCGATTTCACAGACGGTTGCAATGGCTAAGGCGATGCATACCGATGGCATCGTTAACCATTCAAAACCTTGCATGGGTTCAAACCAACCCAGAATAGATGCAAGGCTCATGACCAAAAGTGGAACAAAGACACGAAAGCCACAGGCCGCACTTAAGCCAATGCCGATACAAAGTCCTAATATGGTTTCCATGCGCTTTTCCTATGTCACCTAAGTTGGATGTTTTTATCTTTTTTTAACTTAGCAAAAAGCCCTATCAGGTGATAGGGCTTTTCTTTAAAACAGTGGGTAACTGTTAAATCTGTGGCTTAGGCATTCTTATTGTTAAATTGATTGCCTTGGCATTTGGTACACGGGGGTAAACGATCTGTACCAATTTCTAAGTAGACGCGGTGTCCGCATTGAACACAAAAATAGAAGCCTGTTCCAGGTTTTTCGCCAGCAGTAACCATTTTTGTTCTCCATATGTTTAGAAAATGGTCTTACTAGTATATGCATTTTATGATGGATGTCTATTGATCATTTTGACAAATGATGACGTCATAAATGTAAGAAATGATGTATTTCAAAAATAGCTAAGCTAAATAAAATTTAGTCATGAAAGTGCTGTCAGTAGCTTATATTGTTGTCTTTAGAGCGTTGAATCGTAAATGTACTCTCTTAAGCCGAGATGCGTTTGAGTCATGGCATCCGTTTTTAGCTTAACCAAAACATTACTTCCAACAAATGAAAAGCCCTATCTAATGAGAGGGCTTGATTCAAAACAGTGGATAACTGTTTGCAGTGTGCAGCTTAGGCAATCTTGTTGTTAAATTGATGGCCAAGGCATTTGGTACACGGGGGTAAACGGTCAGTACCAATTTCTAAATAAGCGCGGTGTCCGCACTGAACACAAAAATAGAAGCCTGTTCCAGGTTTTTCGCCAGCAGTTACCATTTTTGTTCTCCATGTGTTTTAGAAATGGTGAACAGAGTATAGACAAGCTTTTGAGGTTGTAGAGTCTATTTTGTGACCGCAGGGGTCAGGAAAATCGATTTATCTTTAATTTACAATATTTATTACTGCCAAAAAAATTAGTTTTTTAAACATTATAAAAAGGTGCATCTACTCCTCTTTCACTTAGATATTCAGCTATAAGTAATTTATTTTCCTTTAAAACATCATCCCAATGTTGTTTCCAAATTGAATATGCTTCCCAAGAGTACCCTAATAGCAACTCCTCACTCATGGTATTAAATGAATGTAAAACTACTTCCATAAAACTGTTTTTATTATGAAATTTGGATATATCAATGTTTGTAAAAAAATAAGTTAACCAATTTGCTAATGCAGTATATTGCCCCCATGCCCCATCCTCCGTCGTCAGAATTCTCTTTTTTTCGAATATATCTAAAAACTTTTCTTGTGCATTTTTAGTTTCAAAATTATAACCTGATGAAATCATTGCATTAAATATTTCAAAAAAAGAATCTGATGATCTAAGGTAGTCTTTACGATAACGTCTATTAGAACCATTTCTCATTACTCTTTGAATAGCCCTCTTCGAACTCGCCTTACATTCTTCTGCCTTTGGGATATAATCATTTAATTTTCTAAAAAGTCCATCTATCTCAACACCATCTAAAACACGCATATTAAAATTATTTTTATATAAATCCTTAATATGCTTCTCAATTTTACGCCTAGTAACTAAAATAATATTTGGTGATGTCATTGATGATTTTGAAAACTCTTTATAGCTATTAAATATAGATTTCAAATTATTATCATTAAACGCATAACCAAGAATTACAATAGTATTTTCATAAAGCAAAGTACTTAACTTACGTGAAAAGTAACTTTCAGCATTCATAAATTTAAAATAATTATTTGATGTTACTATCATATTATTAGGCGAATCAATGGAACCATGCACATGATAAACTTTAACCTTAGATCTTAATCTCGGAATCAAAACTCCAGGAGAAATTGTTTGACATTCCCCTTCTCCACATAATTCTTGTATTAGTTTATCGTAATTAGTTGTAACGACTCTAAATGATTGCTCTTGAAAAAATTTCTTAATATTTTCACAATTATCTGAAATAGTTAATGGTAAAATTATTTTTTTTATTTCCTCATAAATATCTAATTCTTTTTCTTTTAATTTCGAAGCTATAATCTCTGCCAATTCATCTAAAGCAAGTATAGGCTTATTAACTACAAACTCATGCTCTTTACTACATTTAGGACATTCACCTGTTATTTTTGATTTAAATAACTTCTTCTCAAGCTCGCCTGTATCATCACATTTAGCACATAATTCTTTTAAAAGATCTTCCCAAGTTGGAGCTTTCTGATTTGTAATTGCTTTTGTAAAACCAGCTCCTGTTATAAGACATAATCGATTATTAACAGCAGCATAAGCAATGTCAAAATAAATACTCATTTTTAACTCAAATAAAAACCCCACATTAATGTAGGGCTTTTCTTTGATAATTTCAAATACTTTTAATAATTAAGCTCTTAATTGCTCTTTCTCTTCTTGGCTTTCCAAAAAGTCCTGCGCAAAGCGTTGCAACACACCGCCCGCTTCATATACAGACACTTCTTCTTCAGTATCTAGGCGACATGTGACAGGCACTTCAACAATTTCACTCTTACCGTCATCCGTCGCACGTTCAATGACTAAAGTTAACGTCGAACGCGGCGCAATATTACCAATCACGCTATACAGCTCCGTACCATCTAGCTTTAAAGTTTTGCGGTCAACACCCGCTTTAAATTCAAGTGGTAACACGCCCATACCCACCAAGTTAGTACGGTGAATACGCTCAAAACCTTCCGCTACAATCACTTCAACACCAGCAAGACGCACACCTTTAGCAGCCCAGTCACGGCTAGAACCCTGACCATAGTCTTTACCTGCAATGATGATGAGTGGTTGCTTACGATTCATATAAGTTTCAATCGCTTCCCACATACGCATCACTTCGCCTTCAGGCTCAACACGTGCTTTAGAACCTTGCTTGATCGTACCGTCAGAGCGGACCACCATTTCATTAAACAATTTTGGATTGGCAAATGTCGCACGTTGTGCAGTCAAATGATCACCACGATGGGTTGCATAGGAGTTAAAGTCTTCTTCAGGTACACCCATTTTATGTAGGTATTCACCTGCTGCCGAATCCATCATAATTGCATTCGATGGAGACAAATGATCCGTAGTGATGTTGTCAGGCAAGATCGCAAGCGGACGCATATTTGCCAGTGTACGTGGTGCAGCCAAAGCCCCTTCCCAATACGGTGGACGGCGGATATAAGTACTTTGCGGACGCCAGTCATATAGCGGACTTGCTGCTTTTTCAGTGACACCCAAGTCAAACATTGGAATATACACTTTACGGAATTGTTCAGGCTTCACCGCTTCTTTGACCAGCGCATCAATTTCTGCATCCGATGGCCAAATATCTTTCAAATAAATTGGGTTACCGTCTTTGTCGTTTCCTAATGCATCTTTTTCAATATCAAAACGAATTGTTCCTGCAATCGCATACGCCACAACCAGCGGAGGTGACGCCAAGAAAGCTTGTTTTGCATAAGGATGGATACGACCATCGAAGTTACGGTTACCCGAAAGTACCGCAGTTGCATACAGGTCACGATCAATAATTTCTTGTTGTAACTTAGGATCTAAAGCACCTGACATTCCATTACAAGTGGTACATGCATAGGCCACGATTCCAAAACCTAGTTTTTCTAAGTCGTCCAACACATCTGCTTCTTCAAGATATAAAGCAGCAGCTTTGGAACCCGGTGCAAATGATGATTTCACCCATGGTTTACGGGTTAAACCCAATTCATTGGCTTTACGTGCCAATAAACCTGCGGCAACGGTATTACGTGGGTTTGACGTATTTGTGCAAGACGTGATTGCTGCAATAATCACTGCACCATCAGGGATTAAACCCTCTGCTTCTTGCGCACGAGCCGCTTCTAGGTTACCTGCAATGCCTTTGGCTTTTAAGTCCGCAGTTGATACACGTGCATGTGGGTTTGATGGCCCTGCAATATTACGAGTTACCGTTGAAAGATCGAAGCGAAGTACACGTGGATATTGCGCTTGTTTCATATCCGATGCCCAAAGACCAATTTCTTTGGCATAGGTTTCAACCAGTTTAACTTGATCTGCTTCACGACCTGTCAGGGTTAAATAATCAATGGTGTTTTGATCTATGTAGAACATGGCCGCAGTTGCGCCATATTCAGGGGTCATATTGGAAATCGTGGCACGATCCCCCACTGACATGCTGTCTGCACCTTCACCAAAGAACTCAAGATATGCACCGACTACACGCTCTTTACGCAAGAATTCAGTCAAAGCCAATACGATATCGGTTGCAGTAATACCTGCTTGACGTTGCCCAACCAATTCAACACCGATAATATCGGGTAGACGCATCCAAGATGCACGACCGAGCATCACATTTTCAGCTTCTAGACCACCGACACCAATCGAAATCACACCGAGCGCATCGGTATGTGGTGTGTGTGAGTCTGTACCAACACACGTATCTGGGAATGCTACACCTTCACGGTTTTGCACCACTGGAGACATTTTCTCCAAGTTGATTTGGTGCATGATGCCGTTCCCTGCTGGGATCACATCAACATTCTCAAAAGCGGTCTTGGTCCATTCGATGAAGTGAAAACGGTCTTCGTTACGACGGTCTTCAATGGCGCGGTTTTTCTCAAAGGCATCTGGGTCAAAACCACCGTATTCCACAGCTAAAGAGTGATCGACGATCAACTGAGTCGGTACCACGGGATTCACTTTCGATGGGTCACCACCTTGGTCAGCAATCGCATCTCGTAAACCTGCAAGGTCAACCAATGCCGTTTGTCCAAGGATGTCATGACACACCACACGTGCAGGATACCAAGGGAAATCATGATCTTGTTTTGAGAAAATCAGTTCTTTTAGTGACTGCTCCAAAATGGCAGGATCACAACGACGCACTAACTGTTCAGCCAATACTTTTGAGGTGTATGGAAGTTTTGCATAAGCGCCTGGCTGAATCTGTTCAACGGCTTCTCGCACATCAAAGTATTCTAGCTGGGTGCCTTGCAGTGGTTTGCGGTGATTATTGTTCATAGCGTTCCTGCCTTTGGTGTTTCATTTTTCTTCACTGTCTTTACTAGACAATTCATCTTTGTCTGCTAGGCATACTACACTGTCGAAAACCCATTTCCCAAATCGTTTATATTTCATAAGCTTAGGTATAAAAACAGGGGGTTTTGAAATATTTAGTTACATTAACTTTTAAATATTTACTCTAAATATGATTTTTTCTGAAAAATAGCGGAAAATAGCCCTAATTCTTTAGTATTAGATTTTAAGGTAGGCGAGCAATTCATGAGCGATCTAGCTTTCTCCTCTTTCACTTTAATTGGTGTAGATGCACTCAAATTTTTACAAGGCCAAGTGACGGTCAACGTTGAAGCTTTAGCTGAAAATACAACGCAATACACTGCCATTTGTGACTTGAAAGGTCGTATCCACTTTGGTTTGTGGCTGACAAAACGTAACCCTGAGCACTTTGAAATTGTCACCACTCAAGACCAGTCGGAAGAGTTTGCGAAACACATTAAAAAGTTTGGTGCCTTCTCTAAAATGAAACTTGAACCTGTGGGTTCAGTTTTTCCAACCTTTACGCAAGACCGTACCACCTTCTCTGCTGAGCCTACCAATATTGCAGCATGGCAAGTGCAAGCCATTACTCATGGTGAAGCGTTTATCGACCAAGCGATTGAGCATGTGTTTCAACCTCAAGAGCTTCGTTTACACCAACGTGAAGGCGTGCACTATGACAAAGGGTGTTACTTGGGTCAGGAAGTGATTGCGCGTTTATGGTTTAAAGCCAAACCAAAAGCATGGTTGCATTTAATTCAGGGTACAGGCAGTGCACCTGCGCAAGCGGAACAGTTGAATAAAGGTATTCAAGTGGTGAACAGCACTGCAATTGATGGCGGTTATGTTGCATTGGTGGTGGCACGTCCTGAGTCTTTGAGCGAACTGGATGTGACAGTTTTAGACTTACCGGAACGCTTAAATGGTGATGTGGCACGACCGCAGTAAGCCTTTAAAATTACAAGTAAGTTTATAATTTACTTGTAATTTTCATTAATATAATTAAATCTATAATAAGAGACACTTTATGAAAAAATTGGGGACTGTAATATTAACTTCTGTCTCTTCTATCACTTTTGCTTTTGATTATCCTAAACTATCTAATCCTACTCAGCAAAAGTTTCTAGAACTGTATATCAAAGATCGGAATGATTTAGTAAAAGAAGATTTATTTGCCCCATCAAGCACAAAACAAGAATGGCCTTGTCCAATCTCTCAAAAAGAACAGAATAGACTTGCCAATTTATTGTTGAGTAAACCACTAGCTATAGAAGATAAATCAAATACTCGAAAAGATGCAGATAATATCCCATCAAAAGAAACGATAATAATAAACAAAAATGTTCAAATCATTCCAATGAAAGCGGAATGTGTAAATGGAAAAATTATGGGCGAAGTAGAACTTCGAACAGAATATGACAGCCTACTAGAACAATATACAAAAAATACATCAAATAATGTCAGGTTTATATCGAAAATACATAACACCACACTAAGTACGGGAATGATAAAAGATGATAAGTTAGTTGGTTGAATACAGATAAGATAATTAATACAGAATATTGAGATAATTGTGGGATAAAGCGGGATACACCGAAACAGAGTGGGATGAGTTTTGAAATACCTTTGCAACTGGTGAAATGATTGGGCGGGCTATAAACCCGCCTTTTTTAATTTGCAAACAGATCATAATTTCGATCTTCATTATTTGGTCTTTTTTCAGTTGCACTAAGAATGGTACGGATTGATCTTAACGTGAGGCCAAAGTGACGTGCAAGCTTTGGTTTATTTTTTTCTTTCTGAGCATAATCACGTACTGCCTTATTTCGCATGGCGATAGTAATAGGCGTTCCCATAGGGATTTCAATGTTTGCACCGCCAAGTTGCTCTGAGAGCTGCTTAAGCGAGCCTAGACCAATGATATGAGTAATGTCGTGATTGATTTTTAAGGCGTGCTTATTCGGTACGAATATACATGTACCACCATAAGCATGAATTAAATTTAAGGATGCTTCTACGCCAATAAGCTTGGCAATAAATGCAAAATTCTTAGGCATTAAGTTGATGATTTCTTCATCAGAAAAGACTTGGGGCGCATCTGTGATATGCGGACGATAAGCCATAGTTTTACCTCATAAAATACTATGTTATAGTTGCTTAAATCGTCCCTGGTCGGATGGTTGGTGGATTCTGAAAAGCTCATGATTGCAGTCATGGGCTTTTCTTTTTTATTCTGGATCTAAACGGTCTATCTTGCATCGTTTGCACCAGCTGCGCAGGTGGTTGATGATCATGTCTGCATTCTTGGTGCTTAAAAACTGAAGAGCACTCACACCAACTTTATTTTCTACAAATTTAGCCAGGGCTTTCTCACTACCGTTACGCACTTGACCTGCTTGATGTAACTGGAGCCACAAGTGGCGTATTAGTTTACTTTTGGCATCATCAGCTAGATTACTAACACCAGTCTTTTCCTTTGATTCAACCGTAAAACCGAGCTGTTTAAGACGATTTAGAACAGCATCAAGCTGTTGAATTGTCATGTCTTTAGAACTGGTTTTACCTGTACAGCTTTCAAGTACCTCGCGGTAAAGCTCATCATCAAGGCCAAGTTGAGTTTTACCAACATGAATGAGCTGAATAAGCTTAGATTTTTTATTGAATTTCATCTTTTTCACCTCGCTCTGCTTCTAAAATTGCAGGTGGTACGGATGTATCAATGTTTTGGTCAATTACGGCATAGCATTTATATGTCTTAGAACCAACAAAGAAACCACCAAGTCGTTCACATTCTGCGGCAATTTTATTGTGAGCAACTGAGTCTGACCAAAGCCATGCAATTATGAAACCTAGAATGAAAGTCCCCATATCAAACTCCAGCCATTGCTTGAAATAAACCTAGAATTGCAAGAAATGCCAACGATAGTGAAGCACATGCTTTGAGCTTATATGCTCGCTTTTCAAATATTGTTAATCCAGTGTTATTGCGTGTTAACCAAGACAGTTTTGCATCCTTAAAACAAGCCGCCAGTCCTATTAAGAAGACGGCAAAATAAGCAAGTATTGCTAGCCAATTCATTAACTCAGTCATGTTGAAACTCCTAATTTTTCCATTGGAGCACCGCCATTCATTGCATTATTTAGTTTTGCAGTTTTTCCAGCCTGTCGGCCTGCATGCAAGTCATTTTGAGCACGGTCAGTATTGGTATTGGTCTTTTTATTGCGGTCAGTAGGTTCGCTATTACGCACATTATGTTTTTGCTGTACGTAAGCCTGAATTTGCTCCATTTTCTCTTTATCGGGATTTAAATCTGAGACTAGTTTTGTCGCTTCAATAACCCAGCCTTCACAGAACAGATCTGCGCGTTTCACTTTATTGGCTTTGATCTGAACACGCTTTAAATTTTCGGAAATAAAAACGCTGCGAGCCTTTTTTAGCTGACGGAACAAGACATCAAATGCATAGCTGGCAATCTCTGGTGCTGGGTCAAAACCAATAAATGTCCAAGCGCACTCTTTTTTAAAGCTCATTTGAGCTGTAACTTTAATCTGAGATTGCAATATAGCTTTACAGCCCATCATTTTTGCAATTGAGTTTGCAAGTACTGCTTCAAACACAGTTGGCTTTTGTGAGCCACTGCCTAAAATTGATGCTTCAGCAATGCCTAGAAGTTCTGGATCATCAGCATCAATTTTATATTTATCCATGAATGCCAGAGCTTGACGTAGAGCAACTGCCGCTTCATGCTGATTAGCTGATTTACTTAGCGCCAAACACTTTTTAATTTTTTCAATTACGGTTTTTTTATTCATGAAATCTCTCCTAAGCTGATTACTACTTCAGGGGGGTAATTGTCTAAATCTTTAATTTCAATCATTGCCATGCAGCTCCGTAATCATTCATTTTGATAACTCGTTCATCTGTGTCTGGGTCTGCTGCAACATTTAAGGTCTCTGACCGTCCTTCAGGAAGAAGATTTAAAGGGCTAATGAAGCCAGCCGAGTGAATTTCAGAGTCTTTTAAAACAGTTTGTTGCAAAGCATCAGCAACATCTTTATGAACAAAATCATTCGGAAAAATGACTGGAATTAATTTAGTCATCCCGCATTGTTGCTGTCTAAACATGATGTATTTCATATTGTCCTCGCTGCTCGTCAGTACCAAATCACGACATTTGGTAGACACAGGCACGTATGCCTGTGTTTCGCTTATGCTTCTAGATAAGTTTTCATAGCCTCATCAATTGCATCGCGATGTGTAAAATCTTGGGCAATAACTTTATCCTCATCGTCATAAACAAAGTATTCGATGCAGTTAGGGCCTGTATTCCACTTCTCAACACGTAGGCGGTTTTGAACTAAAAACTCTAAGCGCTTCGAGTCAGTGGTTATTTCAAATGGGCCTTCTGGTGTATCAATTGAGATTGGGAATTTTCCAAAAAGTGAACCTGCTGTTTTTAGCCCAGCAAGGAACATATTTTTATCTCGACCTGTAATTTCAACATCATTGGTGCCATCATCACCTTGAAGTTTTACTGTCTTAGCATCTGAATCTGCTGCTCCATTAATTGTGTTGATGCCTGTTTCAAACCAGTTCTTTAAATAATCAATGGTTTTAATAACTTGTGATTCTTCGGCATTTAATTGCTCAATCATTAATTCACCGCCTCTTTAAGTGCTTTACCTGCTTTGAAAGTTGGAGCCTTTGATGCAGCAATTTGAATCTCTGCACCTGTTTGTGGATTGCGCCCAGTACGCGCAGCGCGGTCAGTTACTTTGAATGTGCCGAAGCCTGTTAATGTGACTTCGCCACCTTTAGACAGCTCATCAGTTACAGCAGCCTCGAATGCCTGAAGAGCCTCTGCCGCTTTTGCTTGAGTTAATTCAGCACGTTCAGCAATTTGTTTGATAAGTTCAGATTTAGTCATGGTTTTTTCCTTTTTAGGGTTGGGGGGGGGTTAAACGCTTGCAAAATCAAGCGAAATTGGTTGGTATTTACCGTCTTTATCGCGTTCGTAAAAACGCACATAACTTTTGCTATCAACAATGTTGATACTGTCGCCAATGGCTTGCATTGCTTTAATCCACTTCGGATCGTCAATCTTGTGGCGACGTAGACCAAGGACGCGACCTGTAGAAATCTTGCCTTCACGGTCAACTTGGAAAGCATCATTGATCAGGGTTTTGATGTGATCATTTGAACCAACAGACCAAGATTGAATGCATTCATCAATTAAAACTTTGGCTGCCTGAAGACGTTCATCAAAGCGAATGGAGTCTTGAATTTGACGTACAATTTTGAATTGACCATCGAAGCTATGCAGCGTGATATTGCCTTTATTGCCCGCAACATGAGCGCCATATTGTTCAAGCGAAAGGTCAATAAATGCTTCGATATCACCAAAAGCCACAGCCTTAAAATCTTTCAACATTTGGCGTGTTGCTTTTACTTTGCCAATCAAGCTGGTGACAACCGCATCACGCTCAATATCAATGGGTTTAATACTACTGATTGGTACAAGGCGACCTTTGCTGTCAGCTCGGTAGCCTTCGGGGATTTGGGTTTGTGCGTTCATATTCTTTTTTCCTTATGTTGTTTAAGTGCGCTTACGTACCAAGACATAATCGTTGCTGATCAACTGGTTTAAGTTCTTGCTGAACTCAGCACGTTTACGATCTGTCGCTTGCTGTTTAGCCCATTTATCAAAGGCCGCTTGTACAACTTCAAGCTCAAACTTGCCTTTGGTTTCTTCAAAAATTTCAAACTCTGGGTAGTGTTGTTTTAGCTCCGCATACTCTTTGGTTTTCTTGAAAATATGAACAAAGTGCTCAATCTTTCCCTTACAGCGTGAATAACTTAAGTTCATGGCTTTAACCCCTTAAATGCTTCTGCTTTGCTTCAAAATTGGTTTGACATTGAATGCAACGTGTCACACCACCAAGCGCACGACGTTGTGCTGGAATTTCACCTCCACAGTCTTCACATTCATGGTTGCTGTGTGCTGTAAATTGCGCTCGTGCATTAATCCTGTCTTGTAAATTCATGGCTTGAAATTCTTCTGCCATATCGACTAAATCCACCATCACTTCTTCCTTTTCTTAGGCTTGACTGGTGCTGTGATTTCGTAATAAAAACAGCCAAGAACTAAAATAAAAAACCAAAAAACAGCACTGTTAAAATCTTTAGGAACCAACTTGCCCAGCAGTGAAATCTCAATAAGCAAAATCACGTAGCCCACTGCTCGGAACTTATTCACATTGCCGAAAATGCCTGTCCACATGCCTAGTACTCCAGCACTGCAATAAATGCAGTGCACACCAGTAAGATAGGAATGCTGATTAACATTGCGGATTTGAGATTGAAAGGCATGGGTTAGACCTCCATCACCAAATCAGCATCGACTACATCTGCACCCAACTCCGCTGCGGCATTCAGTGCACCTGTTAAAAGGTTGGCAACAGCCAGCGGGTATAAAAGGCTTTCACTTTGCTTATTGCGCCCAACATTGCGGGTTAATTTTTCGCAAATCGCGTTTAAGCCAGATGGGTCAATAAATTCAGATAACTCACGATCTGCTGATTTGCATTTGTGCTGGAGGTAGTCAACCAAAGTGGTCTGAGTAAATGGATTCAGTGTGACAATTTCACAGCGCTGCACCACTTCACGGACTTCAGGATTATTTTCAGCAAGCTTATTTTTAAGCTCATCTTGTCCAATTAAGATGATGCTGAGTAATGGGGTAAAACCATTTTCCAATTCAATAAAACGCTTGAGGTGCTTTAGGGTTGGAATGGGTAAGCTGTGCGCTTCCTCAAGAATGAGGAGGTGGTGATTTCCCGCCTTGCTTGATTCCTTGAGCAAGGTATGGATTTGACGGAAACGTGCCTCTGGAGAGCGTTTAGCGTTCGCACTAGGCGCAAGCGCGGACAAGATAGATTCAGCAATGTGTAGCGCTTTTAAGGTTTTACCTTTGGTGTCATTGTCTTCCATGCCTTGAGGGTATGGTTCAATCACAATCGTTGGGATGCGCTCACGTTCAATGCGGTCATTTAACTCACGACGTAACGTGGTTTTACCTGCGCCAGACTGACCGATAACCGCAATAAAACTGCTGTTGCCTTTAGCGGCTTGGAACATTGATTCGCGTACATAATCAATGTCACTGTTACGGAACATTTCAGTACTTTTACGAATGTTTTCAGCAAAAATGTTTTTAAATAATTTAAACTGCTTTTTAGCTGGTTCTGACAAAGTTTGTTTTCTGAGCAACATAAGTTGTTCTTCCTCCAGTGATGCTGCTTCACCCTTAATCGTTGTTTCGACGCTTGGATTAAGTGGTGAGGTAGCGGTTAATGCTTGATTGGTTAAAGTAAGTTCAACACCCGATAAAGTTAGGGTTTCGATCAGTTTTTGCTTTACTGCTTCAGGGTTACGCTTCGGCCATACACCATGTTTCACAATCGCATTCATTGCAGGTGGACTAATGCTTAAACTCTTCGCAAGCCAAGCCTGTGTAATTTTGTTTTCGTCAAGCAATTGCTGAAGCGTCATATTTATTCTCCAACGACTTTTAATTTAGGTTTATTGCGACCACCCTGGATGCGATCCACCCAGTGCGGAATATCTTCCTGCGGCACATTGCCGTCTGAATATTCTTTTTTCAGCATGCCCATGTGCTCAGCTGTCCATGCATCTCCAACCAAACCTTTGATCTGTTTTGCGGCCTGAATGTAGTTAAGCGGTGGCAGATGATTTTTCTGTTTCTGAATATCCATTTGCTGACCTGCACGTGGTAAATACTCTGGTACATCGTGCTTAGTAATGTGTGCAGTCACATCAATCTGGCCTTGATATGCTGGTGTGCGTTTCTTCAGTGCCTTATCAACTTCAGCTTGGGTATTGGCGTTGAATGCCTGTTTCATGATGCGATTGCGTGATTCATCAATTTTGCTGTTCGGCATAGATTGAATTTCTTGACCAATCACAGGTGCATCATGAAGCTGCCCAAATATGTCCAATTGATCAGGTACGCAGGTGTAAATCACTTGCTCACCGTGCTCATTGGTGGTTAGTACATCAATGTCGGGTGCGCGGTATGGATTGACCACAACATCAACTTTTGCACCCACAAAAATGTCTGGGATGTGCTTCACGCTGTAGAATTTTTCGTCATAACCTTTCACTGTATGTTGCACAGTCAAGTCGCCTTTTACGGTGCGTGTGATTGGTGTGGTGGTGACTAATTCACGACACAATTCAATTGAGGGTGCAATGCGCAATTGCTCTGGACGGATCATGTTCCAAACCTGATTACGAGTACGCTTGGTGCGACTGTGAGTCTTGGTTTCGTTGAACATAATGCGCCATTCATTTGCAAAGGCATTTAGCTCTTCAATGCTGTCTACCGATCTGAAGCTCAGTAACGATTCAAAATTGGTTTCAATCAAATTGTTGGCTTGTTCAACAGAGCCTTTAGCACGGCTGTTGTTTGTCGCATGTGCAATAAACTCAACATCCAAACGAGTCATTAAGTTCTTAAACATACCGCTGGTGTTTGCTGTGCCTTTATCAACGTAAAGAATGAATGGCACACCGTGCATCGGCTCTTTCAGACTGCGTTTTTGGATACAGCTAAAAAAGAAGTTGGTCAGGTTTTCCACATTCTCTGAGCGCCAAAAGTATTCGTGATAAATACTTCCAGAGGTGTGATCGGTTAGTACGTAGCGAATCACACGGTCTTTCTCAATCTTCTTGAGGTTTGCAGGTTTGTTCTTATAGAACTCACGCTCATCCATGACATGCAAGCCAGCTTTGTGGTTCAGGTAAAACACCACACATACAGAAGCGTCAATTTGCCAAACGTGGTTGGGGTGTAATGAGCGCTGACGTGTATGTGCTGTCGGCATAGCCAATTGTGCTGGGTGGCACATGTTTTGTTTCATGATGCGGCTGATGGTTGCAGCTGATACACCAGGTGCTTTACCACTGTCTTGGGCAACTTCTAATGCCAACTTAATGGACATACGTTTTTTCCCAGTCTTACTGGCTGCATTGATCACCATGCCGCCCACAAGTTCAGCAGCTTCAATACTGACAATGGTGTTGCCTTTGTCTGAACGAGTCTTACGACCAGACGTGAAACCGACTTTTGCAAGGCGACGATACAATTCAGCATTGCTAACGGTGAGGTATTCACAAGCACGCTTAATAATTGGCCCGCGCTTACCGTGACCTGCTTCGGTAAGCTCTGCGGCAATTTGGCGCAAATAGTCGATTTCGGCTAAGTTCGGGTTAGTCATTATTATTGTCCTGATGTGTCGATATCAGCTGTCTCTGGGAACATCCAGCTTGGGTTTAAAATCTCTTCAAAGCTGACCTGAGTACCAAGGCGTTGCACGTACTGCGCATAGCGTTGGCAAACGGCCACAATAGACTCATCAACACATTCAAAAAGTTGCGGTAAATCTTTGCTTTCAGCGATATCCATCACACCACCAAGTGCATTGATGTAACGGTTAAAAGCCGTAAGAAAAAGGATTGATTCTGTACCCAAGGTTTCCAGTGCTGCTTTTTCCAGTTCTTGTGGTTCAGACTCAGCACGACGTTGAATTTCTGCTGGACTTTTCAGCTTTGTGACCTCTGTGTCCAACTGATTCACTTTTTCATCTTTCTTTTGAAGAATGGTTTCTAGTGCTTCTTTGTCAGCTTTTAGCTCTTTGTTTTCAGTCTCAATCGCATCTTTCTGCTTGCGGTGCTTTGCTGACATTTCTTCGATAAGATCAATCAGGCTTTCGCGGTCTTCAGCTTTAACAGCTTCGCCCTCAATAATGACTTCACGATCAGCGTCATCTAGTTTGCGAAGTTTGCGCAGGTCACGGTAGCCAAGGCCCATACGTTGACTGGTTTCAAGAAAGTCTTCGCCAAAAGCTGAAAGGTTTTGGATGTCTTGGTTAATTTTTTCGTAGCTATACCCAATCGCACCGCAAAAATCTTGAAAAGTGGAACAGGTTACATATTTTCCATTGTGGTCTATTAGCTTTAAACCCTTGTATTTCTTAGATTCTTTGATTTCTGCAATAAGCTTAATTTCTGTAACGGTACTAACTTTTTTGAAAAATCCCGTTGCTTTTAGTGCACCAACTTGTTCTGACAGTTGAATTTGTTCTTCTGCAACAGACTGCTGGATTTGCACAAGTTGGTTTTGATCTAATTCAGACATGATCAACCCTCTGATTTAATTTGATGAACACGAGCACCTACACGTTGTATGTGTTCTGAAATTTGAGACTGAGCACGATTAATCTCATCTGAGTGTGCATGAGCAATTGCAACCAGTTCGCGCCCAAGTGCGTAGTTACCATCATCCAGTTGAGATGCAAGACCTTCCTGAATGAGGGTTTGCAATGCACGGTGCACTTGGCTCGCACTTTCATTAAGCTCTTTTGCAAGCTCAGAAAGGGTTATGCCTTTGAGACTTCTGCCTTTGAGTGCTTTAAGCACTTTTAAAATCTTGCCGCCTGATTTGACTGTGCTCACTTACGCACCTCTTTACCTGTGTAGGTTGAAAGTTCTTTACGAAGAATCTCGTTGTCGTTTTCTGCTAAGTACCAACCTGAATAACCAAAAATGGTTAGAAACATCAAAATCACAGCAAATAAATCGTTTTTCATTGTGCTTGCTCCATGTGCAAATATGTGCAAATATGTGCAAATTATTGAACAGATGGTGTATCTGTAGGATTGGCTTTTAGACCTAGCAAAACAGCAATTTTATGACCTTTGCCTCTTTTGCATTTCGCTTGCCCATTCAATACTTTATATACCTCTTGAGGCTCAAAACCGTTGTTAGCAGCCCATTCTGCAAAGGTTTTACCCTCAGAATCGAATTTCTTTCTTAGTTCATTGGGAGTTGTAACAGCCATTTTTAGCAACCTCTTTGTGCGAATTAATTCGATTTAAGTTGAATGTTATAATTGCTCAATATATTGAGCATGTCAATGTCTAATGATCAATATATTGATCTTTTTGTTTGTTTTTGGAGTTTATTTTGAGCAATTTTACAGAGCGATTACGTTTTGAGATTGATCGTGTTGGAGTTAGTGAACTAGCTCGCAAAACAGGATTTGCTAGAAATTCACTCTATAACTGGAGTGATAAAGGAAATATCCCTTTGGACAAGTTGTTTGTACTTGCTCAATTTGGTGTTGATATCAACTTTGTACTTCATGATGAACAAGGTGATCAAAATAATGAGCAATTCAAGAATGATGAATTTGGTCTAATCCAAGTTCGAGAAGATGTGATGGTTTCAGCTGGTGATGGTGCTGTTGCTTGTAATGAAGAAAAACCCAAGTATTGTTTAGCTTTTCGCAAAGATTGGCTGAAAAGCCGAGGCTTAAAAGAAAATGATTTGTACGTTGTATTTGCCCGTGGTGACTCAATGGAACCAACAATTTCTGACGGGGATTCTTTACTTGTAAATACGGCAGAAAAAGAACCACAAGATGGGCATATATATGTGATCCGAAGTTGTGATCTGTTGTGGGTTAAAAGAATTCAACGATTGTTAGATGGTTCATTATTATTAATTTCAGATAATAAAATTTATCCACCAATGCCTCTTAAATTAAATGAAGCAAGTGATATTGAAATTATTGGTAAAGTAGTAAATTCAAGTAAAAATTTTTATTGATTATTGGTGGGATAATGAAATATTTAATATTAGGATTAGGGGTGTTGGTATTAGCTGGTTGCTCTAAAAACTCTTCTGAAGCAGAACCACAAGCTTCAGTACAAGAAGTAGCTGTTTCTTCTAATACTAAGAGCTTGACGCCAGCAGAAGCTAAGAGCTTTGCTACAGACCTACTTAAAAAAATTAACGATGACGAGAAGTTTGTATTAGATGCTTATGCTCTTAAAGAGCAATCAACATTAGAAAAATATTTTTATGATGTACAGGCTTATATGAAGCCCAACCCAGAGGATTTTTCAGATTCTTATTGGCTGGATTCTAAGGCATTAGCACCTTATACAAAATGTGATACAGCATTAATAGATTTACAGTTATATGCAAGTGCTTTGTCCAAGCAACTCAAGGATGATAATGCGACAATGCGTAAGATAGTTAGACAGGAAGAAGAAGATTATAAGAAATCTAAATCTAAATGTGAGGAGCGAGTCAATTTAACTTATGAGCAAGCATTAGCAGCTGATGAGGATGAATAAATAATCGGAAGCCTTTCCGTCTGATATAACAAGAATATAAATAGCAGTATGACCTCATCATTTGATGAGGTTTTTTTATGTCTATCACTTTTGACGAAGTGTTTGAGCGTTGTATGGGGCATGAAGGTGGTTATGTGAATCACCCTGATGATCCAGGGGGTGAAACGATTTGGGGGATCACAATAGCAACAGCACGCGCCAATGGCTATACAGGTGCTATGCGTTATATGAAGCGTGATCAGGCCAAAGAAATTTACCGTAAAGCCTATTGGCAACGTGCTAAATGCACTCAATACAATTCTGCAATTGGCTATCAGATGTTTGATGCTGCCGTGAACCATGGCATTGGAAATGCAATCCGTATTTTACAGCGTGCAGTTGGTGTTGCTGACGACGGACTGGTTGGGCAAATGACACTAGGAGCAATCAACGAAAAATCACTCGATGATGTCTTAGTTTTATTCAATGCTGAGCGTCTTGAATTTTATGCAAAATTAAAAACTTTCCAGACATTTGGCCGTGGTTGGACTCGTCGAGTTGCCAGCAACTTACGTTATACAGCTGGAGATACACCATGAAGCCAGTAATTAAGAATAACCTTGTCCAGCTGGCGAAAGTCGAACGACATATTGCACGCTTCCAAAAGCTTTCTAAGATCCATGAGCGCACTCTCACTGAGCGTAACGACCAGTTAGATTACACGTGGAAAAATGGTTATGAAGCTGGTGCACGTGCGGCTAGTGAAGCTGTCAACCGACAAGCTATTGATAATAAGATTACCCTGACTGCTGATGCATCCGCATTAGTCAAATCATTGAATCAATCACAGCAAGAATTAGCTGAATTGATTGGCGTTGATACAGCGAGTGAATCTGAAAAAATCCAGCAACTACGCCTACAGCTCTCCACCCGTGAAAGTGAGCTGGATCAAAAAACACTAGAGCTTTCTGAAGCCAAGAAAAAACTATTGGATCAGGCAAAACGTCACCAACAGCGTGTAGATGAGCTTAAGGTTGAAATTGCACAAAAGCCTGAGCCGATTTTTGCTGAGCTGGGTTCTTTTACAAATACTGGTTTTGTGGTGGGAAATTGGCGTAATAGCTGGAAGTGGATCAGTAACTGGTGCTTTGGCCTGATTGTTTTCTTCGCAACTACACCTATTCCTCCAGAGCTACTTATGGTGCTGCCTGAAGATATACGTACATATCTGATTGCATGGACGGCACTCTGTGGCCTTGTTGGGCGTTACATCAATCAGACTAAACCTGTATCGCTTCCACCAATTGGTATTGGGGATGCTGATGTTTGAAACCCTAAAATTTAACTTTTCAGAAGCCAATTGGATCGTGACAACGATCCTTGGCATCTATATCTGGTTTATCAATAAACAAAGTGCTTCAGCAAAAGAAATGCTGGATTTACGCATGCGCGTAGTTGAACTAGAAAATGCTGTCAAAGACATGCCATCCAAGGTGGATGTTGAAAACTTACGCGGGGAATTGAATTCACTGAATAAGCAAATGGACAGTGTGCAACATGGTGTACGTCGTATTGAACAATGGCTTATTGATAATAAAAAGTGAGGAATCATGAGCTTTGAAAATCAGCTTAAGGAAGAAATGCGTTTAGTGCTACTTCGTTTACTGAATGAAATGCCATCTTACAGAGGCAATAGTTCAACTTTACATGGTGGACTAGATCGCTGGGGTTTAAGTTTTAGCCGTGATCAAGTTAAGACCGAATTGTATTGGCTAAAGGATCAGGGGTGTTTAAGTATTGAAATGGATGACCCTGCTGTACTTGTAGTGAAACTGACTGAACGTGGTCAGGAAGTGGCTGAGAACCGTACTCGCATTCCTGGCATCAAACGTCCTTCAGCATAGGTGACCTATGTCTAAATCCTTTATGCGCAAGCTAACCGATGAGCAGCGAAAATTCATCTATGGAATGATGGAAGATGACCGTTTCACGCTAAACGAAATGATGGATGAAATTCGTGCAGAATTTCCAGCGGACTGTATTCCTAGTCGTTCTGCACTTGGCCGTGAAAAAAAGAACTTCGCAGCTGAGGCTAAGGAGTTCCGTGAAATTGCTGCGGCATCTGAGGTTTTAGTTAAAGAGTTTGGTGAAGACCCAGATGATAAAGGCGGTATGTTGTTGGCTCAGGCAGTTCAAGCCGTAGTGACTAGACGTGCGCTGGATGAATTGACCAATGATGGTGAAGACCCAGAAAAGCCTAAAATGGATATTGATGCTGTGGGTTCTTTGGCACGTGCTGCACGTGCGGCCATTATGACCAAAGAAAAAGCCATGCATAACCGTGAGGAAGTCCGTCGCCAAGCCCGTGAAGAAATGCTGAAAGAGCAAACTGAAAACCTTGAAAAAGTGGCTGTATCTCAAGGCATGGGTCAAGACCAAATCCAGTTCTGGAAAGAAAAAGTGCTGGGGATTAAATAATGACGACTCCAAAGCCGCGGCAAGACACCGTTAGAATTATTGACTGGGATGAGCTTCCAGAGCGTGCACGAAATCTGCCTAACAATCTCAACCCATTTGAGGAAGGTGTTTTGATGAAACACCAAGTCGAATGGCTCAAGATTAAGACAGATATTAAAGCATGCCCTAAAGGCCGTCGTACTGGCATTACCTTTGCTGAGAGTTTTGATGCAGTATTTACTGCTGCTGCCAGTAAAGAAGCTGGTGGTATGAGTGTTTACTACATTGGTGATACCAAAGAAAAAGGTCTTGAGTTCATTGGCTACTGTGCCAAATTTTCACGTGTCATTGCTGAAGCTCAGGGGCAAATTGTCCAGATTGAAGAGTTTCTCTTTGAAGACCAAAATGAGAAAGGTGAAACACGGCAGATTACCGCATACCGTATTCGATATGCGAGTGGTTTTCAGATTGTGGCTTTGTCCAGTCGTCCTGAAAACATCCGTGGTTTACAAGGTAAGGTGGTGATTGATGAGGCAGCCTTTCACCCAAATGTACAAGGTGTAATGGAAGCAGCAACCGCACTATTGATTTGGGGTGGTCGCATTTCTGTGATTAGTTCACATAATGGCAAAAATAATCCTTTCAACCAGTTTGTCAAAGATATTGAAAATGGCGTGTTTGGTGAAGATGCCAAAGTGCATATAGTGACATTTGATGATGCTGTGGCCAATGGTCTATATGAACGTGTGTGCTTCATGCAAGGTAAAGAAGCGACGCTTGAGGGTAAGAAAAAATGGTACACCAAAATCCGTAAAGCATACGGTAGTCGTAAAGCTGCTATGCGTGAAGAACTGGATGCCATTCCTCGTGATGGATCGTCAGTGTGCTTACCTACACTTTGGGTCGAGCGAGCAATGTCTGAGCCACGGACTATTTTACGCTTAGCGCTGGGCGATGACTTTACCGAAATGACGCCTGATGAGCGTGATGCTTATATTGATGATTGGATTCAACGTTATTTAGAACCTGAATTACAAAAGCTAGATCAGCGCAAACAGCACTGTGCTGGACAAGACTATGCACGTCACCGCGACTTCAGTTTTATTCTACCGTTTTATATTGCTCAGGATTTACGACGGATTGCACCGTTTGCAATTGAGATGCATAAAGTGCCTTCACGTTTACAGCAAAAGATCCTTTGGTACATGTTAGATCGACTGCCACGTTTTGGTGGTATTGCGATGGATGCAACGGGTAACGGTGAAACCCTTGCAGAAAATACAGCCGAAAAATATGGTGAACACATGGTGCACCAAATCAAGCTCAGCCGTGCCTGGTATGGTTTGTGGACACCCAAATTAGTCACCGCTTTTGAAGAAGATATGATTGATTTACCAATAGATGCAGACCTCAAAAATGACTGTTCTGCGATTGAGGAAGTAGACGGTATTTATATGGTATCCAAGGCACGTGCCAAGGATATTAAAGACCCTGAGCTATACCGCCACGGGGATGGTGCTGTTGCGATGATTCTGGGCTGGTTTGCGAGCCTGCATCTATCCAGCCCAATTGAATTTATACCACTGCCATATGCCAGTGATTTAGAAATGAATCAGGATCGTTATGACGGATGGTTTAGTGAAGCTGGGTGCATTTAAAAAATAACACACTTGGCTGGTAGGCTTTCCGTCTGACTTTTACTTGTGCAATTCCCCACCATAAAGTCACCTTAAAATGAGTGATGCGAAATGAAAAACTTTGGCGGGTTTGACTGTACAGGTTGGTATTTGGATTTTATGGATGAGATGCAGGATTTTGCAACACGGCCTACAAATGTGCAAACACTGAAGGAAATGAAATCTCGATTTGAGAATGCGATAAACCAAGTAGATGAGCTTGTTCGATTGCAGCAACTTGGAAAAAATAAGCAGTGTTCATGTTGGGATGGTCACAATGCTATTCGATATGAACGTGTGCATACATCCTTCCAGCCATTGAAACCTAAAAAAATTAAAAAAATAAAATCCAAGTTGAAGAAAGCGCGTTTCAAGCCAGCAGAACTACGTCCTGTTGATGGTCGAGCTATGCGCTCTCAAGCATTCAGTGTAGAGGTAAAGCTGGGGGATGATGTTGTTTTTAGCCGTGTCGTGCCTGAAGTGGGTTCGCCTTGTGGCGTGGCAACGATGGATACACAAACAAATGTGCGAATCAAAGAGATTTTGCAATCTGCGTTAGGGTGTGTGAATACCTCTTTAGGCATTGATGGCTACACTTTTAAATATTAATCACAGCTACTTTAGAAAAACACATTCATGAATCTTCATGAATGTGTTTTTTACGCTTTTTTTAAAGTTTTGCATAAATGACCCACGCTTGAGCCAAAAGCGCTTAAATCGCAAATCAGACGGTTTTAAAAATTCTAAAAATAAATGGAAGTCCTTCCGTCTGATTCATCCCGTTTAAATTGTCTATCGTGATGCAAAATCCACTTTCTATATTTGCATCCATCATGGCTAAAAAAGACCGTTCTCAAAAGAAACAAGACCGCGCTGCATTGGAAACACCGCAGACAGCGGAAATCGCTTGGTTGGCTAACCAATGGCAAGAGCATCCCGTCGTCGGCTTAACTCCAGCCCGTTTGCACAGATTATTGACCGATGCTGAACAAGGCAATTTACAAGCTCAAGCAGATTTGTTTTGTGATATGGAAGAGCGTGATGGTCATATTTTTTCAGAGATGACTAAACGCAAACAAGCGGTGAATGGTCTACCGTGGGGAGTGAAGCCACCTAAGAATGCCTCTGAACAAGAAAAGAAAATTGCTGAAGAGGTTTATGAATGGCTGGATGACATTGAAGATTTTGAAATGTTTCTGTTTGAAGCGATGGATGCTGTAGGCCATGGCTACAGCGCTCAGGAAATCAAATGGCATCAACTTGGCGGTCTTTGGCTGCCTGAGAGTTTTCAGCACGCCCAGCCGCGCTTGATCATGACGCCATACAACCAACCAAATGAATTGCGCCTGAATGATGGCTCACCTGATGGTGCAGAATTTTGGCCTTTTGGCTGGTTTATTCATCGGCATAAAGCCAAGTCAGGCTATGTTTCTCGTTCAGGATTGTTCCGTGTTTTAGCCTGGCCGTTCCTGTTTAAAAACTATGGTGTTCGGGACATCATGGAGTTTTTAGAAACCTACGGTTTACCCTCAAAAATTGGTAAGTACCCATCTGGTGCAACTGATGCTGAAAAAATGACGCTGATGCGTGCAGTGATGAGTATTGGACGTAATGCTGGTGGGATTATCCCAAATGGTATGTCAATTGACTTTGAAGATGCCACCGATGGTGATACCAGTAATCACATGAATCTGGTCAAATGGTGTGAGCAAACCCAGTCCAAGATTATTGTCGGGGGCACGTTGCTGTCACAAGCGGATGGCAAGACCAGCACCAATGCGCAAAGTAAAACCCATGAAAATCAGTTTGATGTGATTAATAAATCGGATGCCAAGCAGTTAGCACGATCAATCAATGACAGCTTGATTACTGCAATGATGCAGCTGAATCATCCAAATATTACACCTGACCGCTATCCAAAATTTTGGTTTGACACTTCTGATACCGAAGACCTTGAGAGCTTCAGTAAATCTTTAGGTGAAATGGTCGATACAGGCATGAAAATTCCACTGACATGGGCGCATGAACGTGCAGGTATTCCAATGCCTGCGGATGACAAGGAAGCGATTCTGACCCGCGTACAAGCACAGACGCCACAGTTGGCAATGAACAATTGGCAACCGCACTTACTTGGGAATTTACTGGCTGCCAATTCAGCGCATATTCCACTGGATGAGCAAGCGGTGCAGCTCCAGCTGCGCGATCAGGCCAAAGAAGCCCAACAGACTGCTGAACTTTGGATGCAGGACTTAATGGGCAAAATTAATGCTGGGCAAGATGAAAATGAAATCTTGGCGGTTCTATCTGAGCTGTATCCAACTGATGATGAGCCTGTGCTTCAGGAAAAGCTGACTCAGCTGATTTTTGCTGCGGAAGTATTTGGACGCTTAAGCGCCCAGGCGGATGCGGACAATGGCTAAAACCCCACAACGCCCAGAACTCAATGCATTGTTTGAAATGCCCCCACAGGATGCAATTGACTACCTGAAAGCCAAGGGTTTTAAAATTGGTTGGGATTGGCATGAAACATTGGATGAGGCGCACAGTCGAGCCTTTACCGTTGCTAAAGTGGCTCGCATTGATTTACTTCAGGATATTCGTAAATCTCTGATTGATGCCATGCAGCAAGGTCAAGGCTTTGAACAATGGAAAGCCAATATCACCCCCACACTTCAACAAAAAGGCTGGTGGGGAAAGCAAACAGTCGTTAATCCTGCGGGTATGGAACAACCTGTTCAGTTGGGTAGCCCTCGACGCATTAAAACCATCTTTGACACCAATATGCACAAGAGCCTTGCCGCTGGGCGATATAAGGCAATGATGGCAACAGTTGAGACCCGTCCAATTTGGGTATGGGTGCATATTTCAATTTCTAATCCCCGTAAAATTCATTTAGCCCGCAATGGTGAAGCACGTCGCTATGATGATCCTTTTTGGTTATACGCTTATCCTCCCGTAGGATTTGGCTGCCAGTGCAAAGTGATTGCAAGACGTGAGAGTGATATTGAGGATCAAAACTTAAACTTGATACAGACTCAGCCTGAAGATATTGAGCATCAACAAGTCATTATTGGGAAAAGTAGTTTTACAGGTCAGGATGTGGTTTCTACGCAAACCCGCATTCGCATTAAGCAACAAGACGGTTCTGAGTCTTTCTTGAGTCCAACGCCAGGCTTTAATAGTCATCCAGCTTCAAGTTATTTACTGGATACAGAGCTTGTAAAGCGTGCAGCAGATTTAATGGGCGCTGAGAAAGGGATTCAACAAGTACAGCAGATGCTGCTTTCACAACCTCGTCTAAAAGCACATGAGGCTTTTGTGCAGAACTCCTTAAGTTTTGCCAAACCTCAGAATAAGACCAGTACTGTAGGTGTGCTGAATTTGAAGGATATTCAGTTTTTAACTGCAAAGAATATTGCGGTAGAAAGCCCGATTATCACCATCAGTGATCACCTATTGACGGGGAAAAAAGCCCAACGTCATGGTGATGCGGGTAATGCAGCGACAGTGGACGAATGGCTTGATTTACCTACATTGATTGCAAAACCGACTCTTGTGCTTTGGGATGTGAGCAATGAGAGTATTTTATGGATTACGCCCAGTCTGAATAGTGAAAATCCCAAAGAAATAATGAAACTGTCTGTGCGATCACGCGATGGCGTCATGCAAATTGTTAGTATTTTTAAGGTTTCGATGGATTCTATTTTGGGAAATGTGAAGTCTGGTTTGTATCTTGATATGAGGAAAGAGTGAGATGGTGGACGACTTGCACGTCATAATGCCAAGGCTTGCGCCCCACAACCATTCTATTTGGAAACTACCATCTCAGAGGTTAGTATAAATTATGAGCTTCATAGAAATCAATAATGCTGAGTTAACCACCAAGTTGAGCCAAGTAGCTGAAGCAATGCAGGATACTTCACCGCTGACTGCGGCTATTGCTGGCAGTTTTGTGGCGGTGGTCGATGATAACTTTGCAGCGCAAGGACGGCCTACCTGGGCTGGACGTAAACCATCCACCATCAAAAGCTATCAGCGTAGAGGCTTGTCTTATGGTGGGGTGTTGCAATTATCAGGTGCCTTACGGTCACGTATCACATCCAGTTCAGATCGGGATAGCGCTAGTATCGGCAGCAATATGCCTTATGCAGCGATTCAGCATTTTGGTGGAACCATTAAACACCCTGGTGGAACCAGCTATCAAAAAGGTGCTCGTCTAGCCAGTTTTACCAATAATAGTTTTACAGGCCCTACATCGGGCGTTACAGGTGCACACGACATCAAGATTCAACCCCGTCCATACATGCCGATGGATGAACATGGATTTTTACAACCTGAAGCTGAAACCGAAATTTTCAAAGACGTCGATTTCTATTGGAAAAAATTCTTCTAATTTCCTAAAAATAATCGGAAGTCCTTCCGTCTGATCTTTTTATGCAGTTGGTTTTAATCTGACTGCATGAAAAAGAATCTTCTCGCAGCTTCGTGCTCATTCGACTTATCAAATTTATCAGATCACTTTGTATTGATACCTGAAGGTGTCTTTCGTAGTGAGATTGATGGACGTCCTTATGATGCGCCTCATTGGGAACTTACCTCTGAACGTGGTCATCAAATGGCTGCGGCTTTGAATCAGCGCAAAATTGACATGGTCATTGATTATGAGCACGCCACTTTAAAATCAAAAACCACGGGTGAACCTGCACCTGCTGCGGGATGGCTGAAATCAGCGGGGTTTACCTATGTTGAAGGAGTTGGATTATGTAGCACTGACTTTGAATGGCTCGATAAAGCAAAAACGCATATAGAAGCCAAAGAATATAAATATATTTCCCCAGTCTTTTTGTACACCAAGACGGGCGACATTACGGCTTTAATCAATGTTGCCTTGACCAATACCCCTGCACTCGATCAGCTGCCTGAAGCAAAACTTGCTGCTGCGGCTCAGGAACTTTTTTCCCAAGATTTACCACAACAGGATTCAGAAATGAATGAAGAGTTATTAGAACGCCTGCGCTGGATGTTGAATCTGCCTATCTCAGCAACTGCTGAAGACATTATTGCAGAACTTAATAAGCTTACAGCGCAGATTCAAGACACCACTGGTGTTGCTGTGGCCGTCAACAGTCAGAACTTATTTGATGCAATTGAAGCTATGAAGCAATTGAAAGTTGCCGCCAACAGCTCAAATGCTGTCGATCCAACCCAGTTTGTACCGATGGCTGTTTATCAAGAAGCGGTTCAAAAAGCAGGCAATGCAGATGCTGCGGCTAAAGCCAAAGAAATCGACGATTTGATTGTTGCCGCATGTGGTGATGGTCGTTTGACTGGAGAAGCAACCATCAACTGGTACAAAGCTCAGGCTGCAACCAACCCTGACTTTGTAAAGACACAGCTTGAATCTTTACCCAAAATTGCGGCATTGACTCAGCAACAAACCAGTCAGGTGAATTTGGCTGCGAATCATCAGCAGCATCAAGGAAATCAACAAGTCACCGCTGAAACTTTAGCTGTCGGGAATTTAATGGGTGTTGATTGGAGTGAGAATAAATTATGAGCAGTATCTTAAATCAAGATGAACGTCAAACATCTATGCGGGAAATTGGCCTAATTGGTGTTCCTGTAAAGGCTGGTGTGATTCTTTTAGCAGGTTTTGCCGCAGCGGTTGATGCAACAGGTTTTGCTGTTCCAGTGACTGCTGCGACAGGACTGACATATTTGGGGCGCTACGAAGAAAGCGTGGATAACTCTGCTGGAAGTGATGGTGATGTTTACGTCTTGGTCCGTTATGGCTGTGCCTTTCAATTTGATAACAGTTCAGCAGATCCAGTAACTCAAGCCTCATTTGGCACGGTGTGTTATTTCGCAGATGGTGAAACAGTAGCTAAGACGGATGCAGGCACTACTTTGTCTACTGCTGGTCGTGTAGTTGGTATTGATGAAAATGGAGTATGGATCGAATGAATGTAAATGGCGCAAACTTAAATGCGATTTTCTTGAACTTAAGTAAAGTTTTTAATCAGACTTTTAATGTTGTTCCTGTCGAATATACCGATATTGCAATGGTTGTTCCAAGCAATGGGGCTTACATTGATTATCGTTGGTTAGCTAATTTCCCTCAAATGAAGGAATGGGTGGGTAAAAAGCATATTACCAAACTGGCTGAATATGATTACGTCATTCGTAACAAAGACTATGCGGCTACGATTGAAGTCCGTCGTAACGATATTGAAGATGACCAGATGGGCATCTACAAACCACAGGCAGAATCGGCAGCCTGGTCAGCCAAACAACATCCCGATGAATTGGTTTTTGAAGCGGCCAATACCGTATTTACAGCCAAGTGTTATGACGGCCAGCCAATGGTATCTGGAAGCCATAAAGTTGGGAAATTAACCGTTAGTAATAAAGGAACCAAAAAGCTTTCAATTGAAACGCTAGCGAAAGCACAAGCATCATTTGGCGCTGCACGAACTGCTATGCGTAAATTCAAAGATGAATCTGGCCGTCCTTTAAATATCACGCCAAACGTATTGCTTGTCCCTGCCGCACTTGAAGATATTGCTAACGCTTTAATGACTGTCGACAAGCTTGAGGATGGAAAACCTAATCCATATAAAGGCACTGCAAAAGTTAAAGTTTCAGCACGTCTTACAGATGACAACGCTTGGTTCTTATTGGATACCACAAAGCCTGTTAAACCATTTGTTTATCAACAACGTAAAAAGCCTGTCTTCGTTCAGCAAACCAATATGGAATCACCATCAGTATTTATGGAAGGTGTTTTCCACTTTGGTGCAGAAGCTCGTGGTGCTGGTGGTTACGGATTCTGGCAAACCATTTTCGGTTCGACGGGTACTGTGGACTAATTAGGAGCATAAGCCATGTATGCAACGGTAGAAGCGATGAAGCGAAAATTTGGTGAAACCATACTGATTCGGCTAACTGATACTGAACAGCCCTATCAAGGCGTAATCAATATTGAAAAGCTGAATTCAGCGATGCAAGAAGCAAATAGCGAAATTGATGCCTATGTGGGGAGTCGCTATCCACTGCCGTTGCAGGTTATCCCACCATTTTTGACTGAGATTGGCTGTAACTTGGCGCGCTATTATGCGGTTACAGGCGATTTTTCTGAAAATGATTCAATTAAGAATCGTTATGAATCCTCGATTAAAACCCTCACTAAAATTTCCAAAGGAGAACTCACCCTAGGTAGTTCTCCAGCTGGAGAATCTAAACCGGTGCAAACCTCTTCTAATAATGTGGTGTTTGCTGTAGGCCGTCGCGATTTTGGTAATAGGGGCTGGTAATGCTGAATTTATCCATCATTGAGCAAGCCATTAAGGATGAAATGGCACAGCAAATTCAGGAAAAGAAATGGCCTTGGATGCGTGAAATCTACACCTATGGTGGTCAGTTCGATGATGGTATTGATGCCATTATTCGCCACTTTCCTGCGATTTGGGTGACTTTTGATGGGAGTAAAACACCTGTAAAAACCAGCGCAAATAAAACCAAGATGCCGATTACTTTTGTGGTTTTGGTAGGCGCTGAGTCTGTTCGTAATGAAGAGTCACAGCGGCACGGTGCGGGTGCTGATATCGGTACGTTCGAGATGTTACATCATGTACAACAATTGCTGACTGGCAATGATCTATCCAGCCAGGGGCTAAAAGGCTTAGAACATTTGGAACTGGGGCGAATTAAAACTATTTTTAACACGTCTAACCGCGGCCAGTCATTAAGTGTACTGGCGCAAGAATTTACCACCTCTTACACCATTACTGCTTCAGATCGTGTCCGTGAAGAAGCTGCTGAAGAGGCATGGCTGGAACGTGTCAACATTAATTACCATTTTGACCCGAAGGATTTTGGTGTATTCGAATCTGATCTGGTCGAGCTAAAACGATGAGATAGAAAATGAGTTTAAATATTCAAGCTGAGGTTAATTTAGATATGACAGTGCGTATTACTGGACGTGATTTGGTTACGGGTGCCTACCTTGCTCAACTCAATGCACTTTTTGAAGCTGTAGAAAATTTAGGTGGCACGATCAATTATCCAAATCCTACAACACCTGCAACTCCTGATTTTATCAACTGTACATTTGATGGTTATACCCTCACTTATACAGGCGGAGTCTTTGACTTCAATGACGGTCATGGTGCTGTTCCTGCATTGGTTGCTCAATTTGATTTAATGCCTCTGAACGTGATTGGTAGCTTTGCATTTTCTAAGTCTGCTTACGAGTCATTTATGATTTGTATTGATGATGCAACCACACCGCTAGGGATTAAAAATAGTCAGTCTCTATTTATATCCCAGTCAAATGAAGCATCTGCTACAACAGGTGAAATTCAAATGTTTAAGAATGATGTGTTGGATCAGTCGATTGACATTTCTGCTTTAACAGATTTTCGTTTGAATTTACATCGCATTGCTGAGCAACGTGTCTCTGTAAATGTAAAACAGCCAAATTTCCAAGATATTGGTAATCCTACCGCCATGGAGGATTTAAACATTCAGCGTGGCTGGTTAGCTGTGAAACTAGCTACAGTTAATAGTGCATTTTCGATGAATACTTCGTTTGAAGTTATTGAAGCGTGAGGTAGGTATGTCTATTCAAAAAGGAATTAAAACACCTGGTGTTTATACCGATGTCAACATTAACACGCAACGTACTGGCTTAATTGCCAATACACACAAGGTTTTGTTTATCACAAATGATGATCAACCTGATGATTCAAGTATGCCAATTTCTATTTACGATAAATCCAAAGCAGATGCTAATTTTGGTGTGAATAGTGAAGCTGGGCGCATGATTACAGCTGCAATCAAAACGAACTCACTGGTGGATGTTCAAATTTTGGGAAAGCCATGAGTGGAGATGTAGACGATTGCTCGGCTACTTCCACAAACACGAAACCGCAAAATCAAGCTGTAGTGGCGGGAACCTATTCTTTAAGTTTTGAAATTACAGAAGCAGGTGTGACAAGCACGCGCACTGCGACTTATGTCAACACAAAAACTCGCACACTCGGCATGCTAATGCTTCGTCTGTTGGCTGAAATTGATTTAGGGTCATGGGCATCCATTTCACCGACCTATCAGGAATGTACAGCATTATTTACTTTTTCTGATGTCAGCTCTGAAGCGGGTGACCAATCTAAATTTGGCGGTCTAGATGAGACAACAATTAACGGCATTACAACATCAAGACCTATTGATTTAAAAATTATCCAGACTGTAGATCCAGATGGTGAAGATTTATATGATCTCATTTTTGGGAATGAGTATGTATCTAACACTGTGCATAGTTGTGGTTATAGTTTGGTTGCTGGTGAAGTTATCTAAAAAGGAAAGAGAACATAATGTCAATTCAAGAACTCATTGCCCCGCTCGGGCATACGATCATCGCATTGTCAGCTCCACCAGCCGACCTTGCTGAAACAACCGCGTGGATTACGCACTTAAATTCAGTTAGTGATCCGATTAACCAAAAACCTGCAATTTTAGTGATTCCGTTTTCAGATATTGAAACAGCTGAGACTTATGCCGCTCAAGCAGCTGTCGAAACGTCGTATCGAGTTGTATGTGTTTGCTACCACGGTGCAATCGGTCAAGAGGCTGAACTTGCGGCAGCCATGGCTGCTGCACTGGCAGATTCAAGTGACCCTGCATTGCCGTTCAATGGGGTTAATTTAGGTGGCATCACTGCTGTTGAAGATCAATACAAACTCACTTTTGAGCGTGTTGAAGCGGCACTGCGAAATGGTGTTTGTATGATCCAGACGGGTGTGGATGGAAATCCTGAGATTGTCCGTGCCGTTTCTACGTATCGTATTAACCCAGACTCGGGTGATGAAGATGATTTAATGTTGGATATCAATGGCGCACTTACCATTGACTATACCCGCAAAGTCATGCGTACAGCGGCATCGAAAGAGCGTCGTCGTAAAAATACTGCTACATCTCGTCGAAACTTGCGAACTATTTTCATGACTGAAGCATTAAAGCTTGAAAAAGCGGAAATTCTTGAAAATGTCACAGCTACAGCAGATCAGCTCACTGTTACGCAAGATGATACAGATAAATCTCGTGCGAATGCGACAATTCCAGCGTATTGGGTGCGCGGTATGCATGTGATTGCAACAACATTAAACGTGTATTGATCATATATCGCTAGGTTTATCGACCCTAAAAAGACTGCATTTTTGCAGTCTTTTTTATTTTAAATGGAAGTCCTTCCGTCTGATATCTAAATACAAATTGAGAAAAAATAAGCCAACATTTAATTCGAGACTACACAAATGTCTGAAGAAGCAGTTAGCTTTATTATTTTGAGCGCCAATGGTGATGAATATGACTGTGCATCATTTAGTGCTACAAAAACGACAGGCAATCGTCCAGTCGCGACGATGAACCGAACGCGTGAAGTGAAGTACAAATCAAAAGGACTTCGCACCTATGCACTCACTGTTGCCGTGGTGATTCCTGATGGTCAGGATCAAATTAATTGGCTTGAAGTTGAAGATGTTCGTCTCAGCATTGAGTCAGAGACTGGAAACTATCGTGAAACTTATATTGATTTCAATATTCAAACAATCAGCGACTCTTACGATGTTGCAGGTGAAACACGTCGAAACCTCGAAGGTTTTGCGCTGAGCTATATTTCTGAAAGCCTATAATTCATAAGGGAAAACAACATGTTTCAAGTTGAAGGCACACTGCCTGTCGCATTAAAAGCACTCGATGGTCAGACTGAGATTAAGAGCAAAAAAATTGTTATGCGTCAAATGACAGCGATTGAGTATATGCAGTCTCAGTCAGGCAATGCTGGTCAATATATTGCGATTGCAGATCTTGCAGCCATGACCAAGCTGGTGGATGAAGATGGTAAAGAACATGAAATTACTTACAACATGTTAGGTCATTCCTCAAAGTCTAATCTTGAATACCTCAATGAAAAGCTGAAAGAACTTGAGGAAAAGGAAAAAGCCGAAGAGTAACGGAGGGAGCGCGGTTGATCCGCGCTCTTCTTTCTATGGGCATCCCATACGATGAAGCCATAAAGCTTCCAACCGATGTGGCAATCGCCATACTCGTAGATGAGCGGCCAAACAATACTCGTCCTAAAACACCCAAAAAACAGCAAAGTCCCAAAACTGAAACTTCAACCACAACGACCACCACCAAAGTTGCAACGAAGCGTAGACACTCCCAACCAAAGGCATAAGCGATGAGCAAGAACTCTGTAGTCTCCTTAACCCTTCAAGTCAAAGGCCAGCAAGCCAGCCAAGAGCTGAAGCGGATTGCTACAGAGCAAGTCACTGCTGTGCAAAGAATTAATACTGAACAGCAAAAGCTTGCACCCATTCAGGCTACTCAGATTAACAATGCTAAAAAAATCTCGGATGAACTTCGTAAACAAGGTCAAGCATTTACAACCCAAAAACGTGAAGTACTTGCTTTGGATACTGCACGAAAGTTGGGGATTAGAACTGAGCAGCAGATCACCACTGAGATTAAAAAAACCCAAGGTGCTTACACCCAGTTAAGTATTTTGCAACGACAAGGTTTAGTTACGGCTAAAGATATGGAGCGTGCATACGCTTCGATGAAATCACGTGTAGCAGCCCTCAATACTGAGCTAGGTAAAACAGTATCGACTGAAAAACAAATTCAGCAGATTCAAAAGACTGGTGGCTCGGGTGGAATGAGTACTTTACAGCGTGGTGGCGCTGTCGCTGGTGCTGTTGTTGGTGCTGGTTATGTGATGCAGAGACCAGTTCGCGATGCAATGCAATATGAAAAAGATTTAGCTCAATTATCAATTAATGCGTATGACAATCCAGATGATCGAAAGACTGGCCAAAACACACTACGCTCAATGATTTCAAAGACTGCAAAGCAATATGGTCAAACAACTGATGATGTTTTAACGGGTTTGAATAGCTTAATGGCATCAGGTAAATACAAAGGGAAAAGTGATGCTGAAACCGAAAAAAATCTAGAAAATGCTCTTAGCGCGGCAGCTGAGGCGGCTCAAGCCTCTGGAGGAGATATTCTAGATTTTGCTCAGTTATCAATTGCGGCTAAGTCAAAAAATATAAGTGAGCGGGAGTATATGGGGTATGCAGTTCAAGCTGGTAAGGAGGGAAATTTTGAGACACGAGATTTAGCTAAACATCTTTCAACTCAATCAGGTATGTTGCCCTCAGATCCAGCCAATCGACAGCGTCAAGCATCACAATTGATGGCGCTGAACCAAGTTGCCATGTCTACAGCAGGAACAGCTGATCAAGCTGGTAATAATGTTACAAACCTTTTGTCAAAAATGGGGGCTGAAAGTACCAAAAAGACATTTAAAAAGGATTATGGCATTAATCTTGATGAAAGGTATTTGGAGGGTGCTAAAACTGGGAAAACCCGTTTTGATGTATTTGGTGAAGCTTTAAATGAAGCTATGCAAAAAGATATTCGTTATAAAAAGGTCATTTCAGATTTAGGAAAAACGAATAATTCAGGTGAGCGCGAGCAAATTTTACTTAGTCAACAAGGGATTCTAGAGCAATCTGCACTCTCTAATATTTTACCAGATATGCAGGCCTTAGCAGCTGGAGTGGCATTTGCGACACAGTTGAAAGAGTTTAATCGCATCACTACGGCAAACCAAGAAAAAGGCTTGCAATCATTGACTGAAGATGCGGGCACAATGCGGGATACTGCTGGTTATGGTGTAAACCAACTCACTGTAACAAAAAAGAATTCTGAATTTGAGGCTATGGGGGGATTCAATGAAGCACTTGGTGATGTATCAATAAAGTTGTCAAAGTATGCAGATGAATACCCGAAAATAGCAGAAGCTGTTGCAGGTGCCACAGTTGCAATAAGTGCTTTAGCTGTTGCTGCTGGTGGTGCAGCATTGGTTCAATTTACTGGCGGTAAAGGTTCTGCCCCAGACTTACCCATAGGAACCAAAACTAAAGGCGCACCAAAAGTAAAAGGCTCAAATGGATTAAAAGCAGCGGGATTGGCTGGTCTTGCTTATACTGGATATGAGTTATTTGAGCCTATTGATGACTATATTTACAGCTCTTTGGATAAAATTCGTGGTGGATCAGGTGAACGGCCTGATTTTGTTCAACAGGCTATTGATAAGAGCATTGCTGCTCAATCTGAGCAAAATGCAGAGCTGGTGGCTAAACAAGAGCAAGCAAACCAATTAAGCCAAGAGATGATTGGAAAATTAAACTCTTTAATCTCAGTCACCCAACAAAACAAGCCAATTCCTTTCAGCGCAAGCGGCTTACTGGGTGATATTACCAAGCATGCAGCAACTGAAGAAAAGCGTCACGGTGTCGATTTATTGTCTTATGGCCAAAAATAAAAGGAAGTCCTTCCGTCTGATATTAGCTTAATAGTTTTTGAATAATAACCTCACTAAAAGTGAGGTTTTTTATATGGGCTGGAAAGATGATCTTCAGGATGCAAGTTTTCGTGGGGTTCCATTTGCCTGTGTAAACACATCTGAGAATGGCTCTAAAAGCCTAGCGATAAAGCAAGCCCCTTACTCTAATAAGGCCAGTATTGAGGATATGGGCAATGACCCATTAAAAATCAGTATTGATGCAGTTTTTTCTGGTGAAAATTATAAAACAGAAATGGATGCGCTTTGGGCCGCACTCGTTGTAACTGGATCAGGCGAACTCATTCATCCCATCCACGGTGTGATGCAAGTTAATGTAGTTAACTACAACATCGTTCATGCAAGCGAAGACGTCGATTTTTGTAAATTATCCATCGACTTTATTCAACAAGAAGACAAAGAACGGCCATTATTTATACCTGTTTCTACGCCTGATGAAATTGATCCAGCAGAAATTACTGAAACACCCGCTGCTGCCCTGGACACATTACTTAATCAGTTAGAAATAACCGATCCAAATAATTATTTTACTGTGATCAATAACATCAAGAATGCCGTCACTACAGCCCGTCAGTACCTTGGAATTGTTAAAAGCACGATTGAAAGCGTTTTATCTCCAGCTGAAAGTATTGTTGGGTTAGTTGATGAAGTTACTAAGTTAGCAACCTTTGATACGAATATCTCTGCAATAGCAAAATGGCGTGATTTGTTTAAACGTGTACAGCGTTTTGAAAAACTATTTCAGGATGATGACTTACCTGAGCTAAAACAAACGTGGCGTGCGACTCAGATTGCAAGCACTGTAACTATCACACAGCAAGTGGTCACGACTGTACGTGATGAGATGGCTCAGAATGAACAAACAAGTTTTACACCTGTAGAGCTTGCGATTATTCGTCAGCAAGTACGCCAAAATGTTCAACAAGTGATTAAAACTGAACGCGAGCAATCTGCTACAGATTTGTTATTTGAATCAGTTGCACAAATTCAGGTGTACAAAGATGTTGCTGATTTAGTTCATTTGCAGATTCAAGAACTAATAGAAGTCCGTCCACCCATTACGCTCACGACAATTTCAGTCCCTTGCACGATGCATTCCTTGGCGCACATGCTCTATGGGGATATGGATCGTGCAGATGAAATTCGTCGTTTGAATCCTGATTTATTCAACCCTGCTATTTTGCAGATCGGCACGGAATTAACCATCTATGCAAGATAATTCAGGTAAGGAAATTCGCCTTGTTATTGGCGATATTGAGATCAGTGATTGGGATAATGTGAGCTGTGATAGTCAGATCAATACCCCAGCGGACAGTTGGAGTTTATCTCTGTTTCGTCAGGCTGGTCAGACATTACCAGACAGTATTCAAGGCGCAGTAAAAATTCAGTTGTTCTATGGTGATGAAATCATTTTGACTTCCATCGCAGACACTATCCAAGAAGCTGTTAATCGTGACGGATATGGCTTACAGATTTCAGGTCGTGATTTGGCGGGTCAGTTGATCGACTGTTCAGTACCGATTTTCAGTGGTCGTCAGATCACGCTTGAAGAGTTACTTCAACGATTTGTACGGGCTGGTGATCTTTCTTCAGTCATTCACGATGTACGCATTCAGGATAATAGTTGGCTGAAGAATAAAGTCTCAATAGAGCCAAGCGAATCGCTTTGGGATGCGATTGCAAAAGCTGCTCAAGTTACGGGCCAGCACGTGTGGCTTGAACCTGATGGTTCAATGAGCATTGGTGATCCATTCGCCAATCCATATCAAGTGCAAGAGACCTTACGTTTGATGAAGCCACTTGATAATTCAAATAATGTACTTGATTTGCAATACACCAATGACGTTTCAGGTGTTTTTAGTCAGATCAAAGTGATGAGTCAAGATGCCAATGCGCAATCTATTTTGTCTGAAGCAAAAGCGCAAACTCAGTACAGTTTTAATCGTTTAAAAATTGTGACGCTTGGTGATGTTGAGACGAAAGCTGAAGCAGACGCAGCGCTTACTAAAATTATTAAAGATAACAATCTCGCAGCTTATGGCTTAGTTGCGACAGTTGACGATTGGGTTGTTGACAACAAGGTTTGGCGCGCTGGGTGGTACATCAATTTAGAAACCAATGCGCTCAGTCATGCAACAGCAAAGTGGGCTGTGCTTGGTCGCACACTGAATTTATCTCGTAAGAATGGCAAAACCACAAAACTTGAGCTGAGACGACAAGGCGATTGGGCGCAGCCATTAATTTATAAACAGCCTCAGCAGAAAAAAACCAAAAAAACGGCCAAAACCAAAGGAGTGCAAAAATGATTGGATCAGCGGCTGCACAAATTAAGAAAGCGATAGGTCAATTGAGATTCCCTATGTTTGGGATCATTGCCCGTGGTGGTTCTAAGGTGTTGCAGGTCAAAGGTCTACAAGACGAAACCTTGAATGAAGTTGAACTTATACAACAAGTTGGCTTCAACGCGCATATTCCAGACGAAGCTAAAGTTGTGGTTATTCCCCTTCAGGGGAAAACGGCTAAATCAGTCGTTATTGCCACAACTGGTGGTGCTGTAGTTGTCAATGTTGCTGAAGGTGAAACATGTGTTTATGACCAGTTTGGGCATCAAGTACTGCTGCATAAAACAGGCATAAAAATGGTCGGTGACGTTGAAATTGTCCAGGGCGGTTTAACGGTTGAAAAAGACATTAAATCCTTGGCAGAAATCGCTGACCAAACAGGCTCCATGCAAGAAATGCGTGATGTATACAACATCCATAAGCATGGCAGTAGCCCAACACCATCTATACCAATGGAGTAATCAATGGGAACGATTAATTTAGAAACAAAAGACTATGTTCTCACCAGTCTTGATGCTGCTTTCAATGATGATGTTGTTCAAGTTGTTTGTTTGCGCTTGAATATCCATCGGGGCAAGTATTGGGCTGATCCAAATCTTGGTAGCCGACTCTATACGTTACGTCGATCTAAAGACGTACCTCGTATGATGCAGATAGTTAAACAATATGCTGAAGAAGCACTTTCTGACTTGGTGCCTGCACGATTACAGTCTCTTGTTGTATCAGCGACTCAAACCATCAAAAGCCGTGTTGATCTAAGCATTGAAATTACGCGCCTGACTGGTGAAAAGCAGACCATTCCATATTTTGTTGCGGTAGGTGGCTGATATGGCTTATCCAGTTAAAACATTTGCACAGATTCGGAATCTGATTACTCAAGAAATTCGAAATTTAACAGGTTTGAGCATCTCTGATGATGGTGATGCTGGTATTCGTGCAGACGGTACTGCATCACTTGTTGAAGGTTTATATCACCATCAGGTTTATATACAGAAACAACTGTTTGTCGCGACTGCTGATGAGGCCTTTTTGTATATTCATGCAGATGAGTTAGGTCGTCCACGTTTGGGTGGCACGCAAGCTTCAGGTACAGTTTTAGCGACGTCTAATATTGCTTTAACAATCTCTGCTGGTACTAAGTTGACCGATGGTAAATCTCATTATTGGTCTGTCGTAAGTGATACTGAGTTATTGGCAAATACAGCAACACCTATAGATGCTATCGCTGATCAATTGGGTGCAAGTTGGAATTTTACAGGGACTTTACTGTGGGTCAGCCCAGCTGCTGGATTGAATGGTACCGCAACAGATGTTTCGATTGGTGGTGGCTCTAATGAAGAGGAACTAGAAGATTGGCGTGCCAGATTACTTGAACAAAAGCAGTTAGGCTTATCTCGTGATCGTTCTGAAGACTTGATTGCTGTACTAAAAACCGTTGCAAATGTGTATAGCGTATATCCATACCCCAAACGTCGTGGCTTGGGTTCGCTTGATGTAGCGATCACAGCAGTTGGCGATCCACCGACATTGCCAAGTCAGGCGCTAATAGATGCTGCACAACTAATACTTGATACCTATGCGGGTTTTTGGGCGGATTGTATTGTTTACTCTCCAACTGAGCAGCTTGTGCCAGTGACCGCGATTGTTTATGGCACAGCCGATTTAGATGCTGTCAGAACTGTTATTCGTAATTATTTTGCTGAGATTAATCCAGTCGAGCCATACCAAGCGGCTATTTTGACTTCACGTATTATCGCGGTAGCAGGTGTGACAGATCTTGAGTTATCACCATCATCCAACATTGTGCCAACAGTTGATCCGTTTAATACATATTGGCTGCGTCTTGGTACTTTAACAGTGAGCGCGGCATGATGACTTTAGAAGAAACCACGAAACTATATGAGATGGTGCTTCGTCAATTGCTTCCTACTGGTGGTTATGACAGGTCACCTCATACCAATATTGCAGATGACATTTACGGTCATGCAAAAGCTTTAGCTCAATGTGACCTCGATGCAAAACGTCTTTTAAATGTTCTTGAATCTATTCCTGCTGAGTTACTTGAAGAATATGAAAAAGAATATGGTTTACCACTCAAATGCCAGACCAACGTCGCTCAAACTGTAGAGGAACGTTTGGCAATTGTGAACTGGATTAGAAATACAAAGAACGTTTTAAATACCGAATATTTAAAACAGATTCTTATATTGTTTAATGTGAACTTGATTGAACTGGTGAAGTATAGACCTATGCAATGTACAACAGCATGCAATGCTCCAGTCAATACTGACCGACTGAGATATAAGGTCAAATTAAAACTACAAAATCCTGTTTTGGCAGACATGGACTGCATTATTTATAACTATCTACCTGCGTATATTCGCTATGACATTGAGGTGATCTAATGAAACGAATTGATACTGTAAACGCTCGCCCAGATGTCAATGGCGCTGATAAAACAGGCTTTCATATTAATGATGATGTATCAGGTCAAGAAGCAACTTATCTTGATCCGTCGTGGTGTAACCATGTTCAGGAAGAATTGGCTAATGTCATTGAGGGTTTTGGCCAGGCTTTAAATCCAGAACAAAAGAATCAGGTCTTTACAGTTGTTAAAGGAATCTCTGACCGCACAACACTCTTAGAAGAGTTTGTTGAAAATATCGTTGATTTTGTTTACCCAGTCGGAATTGTTATCGACTTTGGCATTGCTGATTTTAATCCAAACACTAGATATATCGGAACAACATGGGTACGTCATGGTGAAGGTAAGGCATCTGTGGGTTTATCAACACAGGAAGATGATCCAACTTGGACTAAAACCGTTGGTAATACTGCTGGTGAATATGAGCATCAATTGACTATTGGCGAGTTACCAAAGCATAAATTACCTATTCGTCTTGCGCATGAGGATGGAGGTACACAAGATAAAACAGGTTTTCCTGCCACCAATGCATCAGGATTTGCAACGCATAGTGCAGATGCGGAAGATTTTAGCGAAACCAATTCTGCGGGAGACGGTAACCCTCTTGGATCAGTTGGTAATAATGAAGGACACAATAACGTTCAGCCGTCAGTTGTAGATGCCCGATGGAGACGTACAGCGTGAAGATGATCAATGTTGGATATGTTGAAAGATGCAAAATTCTGAAAACATTTTACGACTGGTGAAATCTTAATTTATTTTATTTATCTCAAAATTTCGGCTGATTTATCTCGTCGCGCATCAGTTGGTACTGCAAAATCTTTTTCTAAGTTCATTACTTATTTAAAAATCGAAACTTCTCCAAACGATGGTAATAAACAATTTAGCGATCCAATTATCACTTTAGAAGTGAAATATAAAGATAATATTGGGAATATGGCATCATTTACAGAGGAAACAGGGTTTTATATTGCAGGCGGTGAGACTCAAAATCTGAGAAGTACTTTTACTTTGGTTATTGATAAAAATCATACACAAAAAATCACATATAAAAATAATCACATATCATCCATTGAGCCTTTTAAAAATGGGCTTCCTCATGGTGATCAGCTAGGCTACCTTGTTGGTATGGACGATAAAATTAATTTAATTCAAGCTGAAATGCCAAGTTCACATCCAAAGTTAGTTACAATCAACAGTACTAACTACATCGAAACACACTTGTGTATGCATGAAGGAGTCGGAGTTGATCAATTCCCATGTGTTGCTAAAAATTAAATTCAAATAGTTATTTGGGTGTGCGGAATCAAAAAAATGAATACACTATTTCCGCCTCACATAATAAACCACACCGCCCTTATCATCTGAAAAATAAAAAGAATTTTCATCAACTCGGTAAATATCTGCGGGTCGCCCATTTACCGTTTTATCCACTAAAAAACCATCCATAAAGGTCTGTAATTTTTGCCCTTTACGCATAATCACAATTTTATAACCATGACCAATCGTGGCATCCGTAGAACCATGCAGAGCCACTAAAAATGAATTTTTAATGGTGTCATCCGTATTTGGATCATCAAAATAGTCAAAGCCTAGAGCAGATGAATGTGATGGGAAATAAACATAAGGAGACGGTACATTTTTACATCCTGTTGAACGTTTAAATTTTGGATCTGCAAAAATTTGACCATTCGACGAATAACAAGATGGCCAACCATAATCGACATCACGCTTAAGTGCATAAAAAGTTTCATCAGGTTTATGTTTACCTAGATGATCTGCACCTTGATTGGTAGCAAATAAAAATTTACCTATCCATCTCAAACCCACTGCATTGCGTAAACCTGTGGCAAAAACCTTTTGTTCCGAACCATCGGGATTCATTTCTAAAACAGTTGCTCTAACTTTTTCTTTCTCGACACAAGCATTACAACTCGAACCCACGGAAACATAAATTTTTCCGTTCCCACCTACGGCAATAGTTCGTGTTAGATGCCAGCCCCCATATTTATAACTTAAACCATAATCAGGAAACGTCGCTAGAACTTCAGCTTTGGCCGTGGATTTTATTTCATCTTGGGTAAATTTTCGTCGGGTGAGCTGATGCGTTTCAGCCAAATACACCCAATCTTATCCTGAAGAATCGGTATAAAATTGGACTGAATTTGGATTTTTTAACCCCGTCATATAAGGAATAATTTTGCCGAATTTCCCCGTTTCAGCATTCCATTCATCCAAAATATAAACAATGCCTTTTTTATTGTCGGTCAAATCGTGCATATCCGTTACAAACATTCTACCGTCAGGTGCTTTGCTAAAAAAACGAACGCGTTTTAAACCTTCAGCCGCAGGAATGATTTCGTAATTTGCGGGGAGATTTAGAGAAAAGTGCTTCCCATTTTTCAAGTTGATTTGATGAGGCACAAGATTGGGCTGCCCTGCTAAAACTGCCATTGAGCAACATAAACATAGAAATAAGATTGACAGTATTTTCTTCATATTGTGATACGTCTCAATTCATCTTATGAAAAGTAAGCTTCTTTTTATATGATATAACTTGAATGATGAGCATAGCGTCAAATGCTTTTTCTAGAAAATCGTATAGGCTATTCATATACAAACTATTATTTTATATTATCTTTTAGCCCAACCACTGCAAACGTCTTTACAGTGGATTAAGGCCTTCATTGTCGTTATATGGCTATACAAAAGTATTGCTTTAGAACTCTATAACAAGCATCGGTACTTGGATAAAAAGCTCATCCAAGAACTTAAACCATTTTTAGAGCCTTATTTAACAATTCACTTATTTTCAATGAACATTAAATATCAAAAATCATGAAACAATTTATTCATGTCTTTGCAGAGATAGTCTTTAAATGAAAAATCTCGTGCATGTTTAGCATCAAATTTTGCGGTCACACCATCTTTTTCAAAGATATACACGCGGTCATCTTTGCTCACTAAAAACTCACCACCCAATTTCATCAATAAGGCATCAATTTTTTCGCCATCTGGAATCGACTCATCGGCCAAAACTTTTAAATAATTTCGCTTAATTGACTTAATAAACATGCTGAACTCGCTTCTCATTTTCAGCGCTATTTAAACAGAATCTAAGCCAGAATCCTAATAAAACACGAAGCTCATCAGCTACAACTACCAATAACACGTTTCGGTCCTTTCCACCGTACATCACGAGGTTTGTATTGGAAAAATATATTTGGATCAAAATAATCAACGGAAATTTGTAAGACCAAAACACAATTCAGATATTTACATTCACACAATTCAACTTATGATGTGAAATGACTAAAAACAAATACGCACATAGATGGACTTATGTGTACGAAAAAGGTTTATAAAACATGAAGAAACTCGTACTTGCAAGCTTAATTGCACTCACTAGCCAGCTTGCACTTGCAGCCACCACTCAAGATACCATCAACCCTGAATTTGCCAAGATTGAGGAAATGGTCAAAGCCAACAATATGACGGGGGCATATCAGTCTTTAGAAAAACTGGCAAAGTCTGGCAACCCACAAGCCATGTACAACTTGGCTTATTTGACTCAGACTGGCCAAGGCACAGCGAAGAATGAGAAAAAAGCCATTCAGCTCTATCAAGAGGCTGCAAACAAAGGCTACCCTGTTGCGCATTATGTGCTTGCGAAAAACTATGTCACTGGCACTTTAGGCTTGCCACAAGACCTCAACAAAGCCAAACAACACTTTGAAGCTGCCTCTAAACTAGGCTTTGATGATGCAACTGTTGAATATGCCGTGCTGTTATTTTCTGAAAATAAACCAGAGTCTGAAAAGTTAGCCCTGAAGAAACTTGATCCTTTGGTGAAAAAAGGCAACTATCAAGCCATTCATGCACAAGCCTTGTACGACATCAGCACAGGCTTTAAAAACAAACAAGAAGCGCCGATTCAAAAAGGTCTCAACAGCATTCAAGACTTAGCCAAAAAAGGTTACATTCCTGCCCTAATGGCCGTGGGCAATATGTTTGCCAATGGCAATATCATTCCGCAGAACTTACCAGAGGCGAAGAAAATTTTTACTGCTCTAGCCAAAGAAAATGTGCCACAAGCGAAAGAGTCATTAGCGCAGGTTGAAACCATGATGGCGAATCAAGCCAAGTCCCCTGCAACAGCAGCGGTTAAAAAATAAATATTTTCTTCAAAAATACTCTCCAAGGAGAGTATTTTTTTACCACCAAAGACCAATCAAGACACTGACCACCACAAAACTCAATAACGTGCTGATCATCAATGGGGTGAGTGCTTTTTCATTCAAACCATACACTTGCCCAAAAATACCAAATAGAGATGGCATCGGTAAGGCTGCAATCAAGGTCCCTGCATAAATCATCTTTTGGTCCAATGCAGTCAAATAGGTCAGTCCTAAATAAACCAATATTGGCATACAAATATTTTTAGACACCACCAGATAAACCGTTTGCAGGTTAAAAGACTGAATAGTGAGACCGACCATTCCACCACCAATAATAAACAAGGCTAAAGGCGAGGCAGTCTGACCTAACATTGCAAACACTTGGTCTATTAAATGCGGAATTTTAATTTCAAACATCGCACAGCTCATGCCAATCATCACCGACAAGAACAATGGGTTTTTAAATAACGTAAGAAATGTAGTCTTTAAAATGGAAGCAACATTGGCTTGCCTTTGTCGGCCTATTTCAGCCAAAGTGAGCATCAATGGAACCAAAAATACACTTTCAATGATCACCACCAATGAAATATAAATCATCGCTTCACTCCCCATCAGCAACGTCAAAATAGCGGCTCCCAATAAGCCTGTATTGGACATAGATGCACCCAGTGAGAAGACTGAAGCGTGGGTAAAGTGATTATTAAAAAGCTTTTGACCGAGAATAAAAGCCGAAATGAATAAACCAAAAGTCACAACTGCATAAACAAAGAAATAGGACGGATACCAAATTTCATGCAGGTCCTTTGTTGCCAAGGCGTGCAGCAATAAAGCAGGTAATGCAATTTTAATAACAAAGGCACTGATTGCTATAATTTGTTCTTTAGCAAGCAATTGAATTTTGACTGAAATAAAGCCAAGAAATAGCAAAAAAAAGACTGGAAAAATTACCGAGAAAATCATTCAAGTTATTCCTTTTCCAGATGATGTAAGTAAAGACCTATCCTAGAACACATCTTTACTCAGTTGAAATATTTAAAAAGACTTATGGGCTTAGAACGCAGAAAATAAATCTTTGACTCCATGTGGCTGACACCGTAAATACTGTGGTGCGATAGAGACTTTTCCACCTAGTTCTGCGGCGGCATGCCACGGCCATCGTGGGTCATACAGCATAGCCCGCGCCAGACCAATTGCATCAGCTTCTTGCGCTTCCAAAATATGTTCAGCCTGCTTGGCTTCTGTAATCAGTCCGACCGCAATCACAGGAATTTGCACTGCTTGCTTCACCGCATGAGCAAAAGGTACTTGATATTTGGCCTTGATCTGAATGTTTTGTTCCACATGCAAGCCACCACTTGAGACATGAATATAAGCTGCACCGAGTTGCTCCAATGCCTTGGATAGACCTACCGTTGAATCAATATCCCAACTTTCTGTTGCGGTCGACTCCATCCAGTCAGTTGCAGATAAACGCACGCCCACGGGATAGTTTTCAGGAACGGCTTGTTTAATGGCTTGGAACACTTCTAAGGTAAATCGAATGCGGCTTTCAAAGCTTCCACCATATTCATCCGTCCGTCGGTTTGACAGGGGCGACATGAATTGATGCAGCAAATAGCCATGGGCTGCATGTAGTTCGATCAGCTCAAAACCTGCATCTACTGCACGCACAGCGGCACTGGCAAAGTCATCTATGATGTCTTGCATTTCTGTCACACTCAAAGCATGTGGAGCATGCTCTTCGGGCTTAAAAGGCACATCACTAGCAGACACCGTTTGCCAACCATGCGTCTGATTCGGTTTGATCTGACCTTTTCCCGACCAAGGACGGTCGGTCGATGCTTTACGCCCTGCATGTGCCAGTTGAATAGCAAAAGGCATTGGGGAGAGTGTTTTGACTTTTTGAAGTAAGGCCTTCATTTGCGCACGTTGCAAATCATTCCACAGTCCTAAGTCTGCAAAACTAATCCGGCCTATCGCTTGTACGGCTGTCGCTTCGACAATGCATAAGCCTGCACCAGACAACGCATAATTGGCCCATTGTTGCTCATGCCAATAGCTGAGTTCACCAGCATCATTGGCAGAGTATTGGCACATGGGCGCAATCACAATTTTATTTGTTAATTTTAAATCCCCAAATTGAATGGGTTGAAATAATAATGACATCACAGCTCTCCCTGTACTCACTATGATCTATAACAAATAAAGTGCCTTGCATTCAACGCTAAAAGTGCAAATCTGCTGTCAAACCTTTGCACTTTTATGGCTATCCATTTAGAAAATAATGCAGCTTACAAATCCCAAGACCAAGGCATTATCCACCACGTCGCAACAAAACGAACGATGAATCCCTCCCAGCCTGCCAACTTTTCTAAATCAAATTGTGTGCCTAGCCAAAACTGAGAAGTCGTTGTCAGACTTCTACCAGTGTTACGTCCACCATCCGCTAAATAATTGGTATCTGTTAACGCATTCGCTTCAAACTTGATCCCTTTTTGCGCCAATTCAGTTCGTTTTCCCTGCCAGTCACCGAATAAGTACTAGCCATGAGCATCCAAAACTTGTTCAGCATGACTCATTGTTGCTAAAACAGACATTGCCGTTGCACATAAAGAAAGCGTGAACTGTCGCATGAAATCCTAAGCCCTGATTTAAAATGAATATAGATCCACCTCATTTAGATGAAAAATTTAATGAAAATTACATAATTTTAAAAGAAAGATCTCAGCATTTTTTTATTTTTTATTCAGAATAAGTTATCAATACAGTCAACAATTATAAATATAAGATTTGATTTAAATGGTTCAAAGATTGTCCCTATAAAAATTGCTCTCTACTCCTACCTAAGTACTCATTCTGCTTTTCATTTTGTTCTAAATGCTTAGAAAAATAAGACAGATGCCAAAACTACTTGCAATATTGCGTGTACACCGCAATATTAAGCTCACGTTTTATCATCTTACGTTGCCATGCCTGAATTACCTGAAGTTGAAACTACCAAAGCCAGTTTATTACCGTTGTTAGATCAGCAAGTACTCAGCGTTGAAGTTCGTCAATCCAGTCTACGTTGGCCAATTCCCGCAGATCTCAACAAACTGGTCGGACAGCGCTTAGTTCAATTAAGTCGGCGATCCAAATACATTTTGGCAAGCTTTGAACAGGACACCATGCTTTGGCATTTGGGCATGTCGGGTAGTTTTCGGATTTGTGAAATTGGCGAACCTCTAAGAAAACATGATCATTTAATTATTCGTTTTGAAGATGTCGAGCTACGCTACCATGACCCGCGCCGTTTTGGATGTATCTTATGGTTAGATGAAAACTCACAAGCCAAGTTAATTGATACACTTGGACCTGAACCACTGAACACAGATTTTAATACTGAATATTTGAGTCAAAAGCTGAAAAATAAGCAGGTCGGCATAAAAGTTGCAATCATGGATAATCATGTAGTGGTTGGTGTTGGAAATATCTATGCCACAGAAAGTTTGTTTAATTTGGGCATACACCCTGCGCAAGTGGCATCGAGTTTAACGCATAGCCAAATTGAACAATTGGTGATCGAAATTAAACGCATTTTGCAGCAGGCCATTAACTTGGGAGGCTCGACCTTAAGAGACTATTCAAACGCCATGGGAGAAAATGGCTATTTCCAACAAACCTTGTTGGCTTATGGCCGAGCAGGTGAAATGTGTGTGAACTGCGAAACCACGCTGGAAAACATCAAACTCGGACAACGCGCTTCGGTGTTTTGCCCAGAATGCCAACCGCTGAAAAAAGTGCAATCCAAGCCCAAAGCAACGGCTATAGTTCGAGGAAAAACCAAATGAAAACTGCCATTGTTCGTCATATTTTGGTCAAAGACAAAGACCTCGCTGAACAACTGAAAAAGAAAATCCACGATGGCGCCGATTTCGCTAAAATTGCCAAACAATATTCCACCTGTAACTCGGCTAAGCGTGGTGGTGAGCTCGGCGAAGTGAAAAAAGGTCAGTTGGTTCCAGTGATTGATAAATTGGTCTTTACTGCAGCAGAAAAAGTACTTCATGGCCCAGTGAAAAGCCAATTTGGTTTTCATTTATTAGAAATAAAATTCCGTATGGATTTTTAAAATATAGCGAGATATGGTGTGTTTAAGTCCAAACACACCATAAGCATGGTCTTGATTAAGCTTCCTTCATCTCATAAGTCCACGCATCAACAGGTTCACCAGACGCTAACACCCCCTGCACCTTTACCCGTTGATACTGTATTCCTTCAAACTCATCCAATGCATCCCAATGTTCAGCCAACTTTTCGCTACAGAAAAAATAGCCCTCAACAGCAGGTGCCTTAGAATCAAGCACAATCGCAAATAAACCTTTATCAGGTCCCCAATCCAAAATATGGACCACGCCATGCACATAGCCTTTTTGCCATATACCACCAATGCGCTCTAAAAGGTGAGCATTTTCATGATTTGGACGTAAGGTCCCATAGACAAATAATTGATTCATGCAGCATCACAATACGGGTTCAAACTGCGCGCATCATAAAATTAAATCTGTACAAAAACCAGTCTTTTCATCAAGCATAAAGAAAAAAACGGCACATGATGTGCCGTTTTATTTTTGTTATCTTCGTCTTTTCATTATTGACGTTTTTTTAATTCATCACGAATCTCACGTAGCAATTCGATATCTTCTGGTGTTGCCGCTGGTTCTGGCGCAGCTTCTTCTTGTTTACGGCGCATACGATTGATCATTTTCACCATTAAGAACACTACCCATGCCAAAATGATGAAATTAATTAAAATCGTAAGGAAGTTACCATAGGTCAGGACATTTACACCTGCTTTGGTTAACTCATCTAAAGACTGTAAATTGTTTGGGTTATCGCCTAAAACAAAGAACTTTTGTGTGAAATCCACACCACCACCGGTGATCACAGTAATCAATGGCATGATGATATCTTTCACTAATGAATCAACAATTTTACCAAATGCCCCACCAATAATCACACCGACAGCCAAGTCGATCATATTACCTTTTACCGCAAATTCGCGGAACTCTTGCATAATACTCATTTAAATCTCCAGTTTTTTTTGACTTTAATTTATGTGACGAAGTATACATTAATTTTATAGCTTCATTTCCACGTAATTTACTCGGAAATCATCTGTTTTTATACATAGGTTTGCTAATTTTAAACAAAAAAAATGCCATCAAGTGATTGATGACATTTTTAAATGGCGCTGCCCCGCATGGGGCAACACCATTTTTAAAACTTATTTACCAGAACGGTTACGTTTACGTTCGTTTTCAGTCAAGTAACGCTTACGGATACGAATAGACTTAGGAGTTACTTCAACTAATTCATCATCTTCAATGAATTCAAGCGCTTGTTCAAGTGTATATTCAACAGCTGGAACAAGAGTCAACGCATCATCAGTACCAGAAGCACGTACGTTTGTTAACTGTTTTGCTTTAGTTGGGTTAACTGTCATGTCATCTGAACGAGAGTTAATACCAATGATCATACCTTCGTAAACTTCTAACTGAGGTTTAGCAAATAGACGACCACGGTCTTGCAATGTGAACAATGCATAGCCAAGGCAAGTACCTTGAACCATAGAAATCAACACACCGTTTTGACGTTTCGCAACAGTACCTTGTTTCATTGGACCGTAGTGCGAGAAGCTTGAAGTCATGATTCCTGTACCAGAAGTCATGGTCAAGAATTCTGAACGGAAACCGATCAAGCCACGTGAAGGAACAGTTGCCTCAATACGGATACGGCCTTTACCGTCAACTTCCATATTGGTCATTTCGCCTTTACGGTGACCCATTTGTTCCATTACAGAACCTTGGTGCTGTTCTTCAACGTCAAATGTTACGTTTTCGTATGGCTCTTGCTTTTCGCCATCAACTTCTTTCAAGATTACTTGTGGACGAGATACGCCCATCTCGAAGCCTTCACGACGCATGTTTTCAATCAGAACTGAAAGGTGAAGTTCACCACGACCAGAAACTTTGAAACGGTCTGGACTGTCAGTGTCTTCAACACGTAACGCTACGTTATGAATTAATTCGCGGTCTAAGCGCTCACGGATGTTACGTGAGGTTACGAATTTACCTTCTTTACCAGCAAACGGAGAGTTGTTTACTTGGAAAGTCATCGTTACTGTAGGCTCATCTACAGACAATGGCGGTAAAGCTTCAACATTTTTCGGATCACAGATTGTGTCAGAGATATGAAGTTCATCAATACCTGTGATACATACGATATCGCCTGCTTGAGCAGAATCAACATCAACACGTTCTAAACCGTGGTAACCCATGATTTTTAAGATACGACCGTTACGAGTCTTACCTTCTTTGTCAATTACAGTAACTTGAGTGTTCAGACCAACTGAACCACGTTGAATACGACCAACACCGATAACACCTACGAAGCTGTTATAGTCAAGTGAAGAAATCTGCATTTGGAATGGACCATCAACATCAACTGCTGGTGGTTCAACAATGTCTACGATGGTTTGGAACAATGGAGTCATATCTTCAGCAAGTTCTTCTGGAGATGGACCAGCAACACCACGAAGACCTGAAGCGTAAACAACTGGGAAGTCTAACTGTTCGTCAGAACCACCAAGGTTATCAAACAAATCAAATACTTGGTCAATTACCCAATCAGGACGCGCGCTTGGCTTGTCGACTTTGTTGATAATTACGATTGGCTTCAAACCACGTGCGAACGCTTTTTGCGTTACGAAACGAGTTTGTGGCATTGGACCTTCTTGAGAGTCAACAAGAAGAAGTACACAGTCAACCATAGACATTACGCGTTCAACTTCACCACCGAAGTCCGCGTGTCCTGGGGTGTCGACGATGTTAATACGGTATTCTGTATTGGTACGTGCATCTAACCATTTGATTGCAGTGTTTTTTGCAAGAATAGTAATACCACGTTCACTTTCAATCGCGCCTGAATCCATGACACGCTCAATCTCACCTGCACGATCGCCAAGTGCACCTGATTGCTGTAAAAGTTTGTCTACTAGAGTGGTTTTACCGTGGTCAACGTGCGCAATGATGGCAATGTTGCGGAGAGTTTTAATATCTGACATGTAAATTCGATACGCCTAAAGTTTGAGGGCAAATTATACAGAAAAATAATAGAATTTAGTAGTGACAGTTTATTGACAGACTCGTTTTTTTTGATAAGTGGTGTGCAATTAATTTTGTAAAGCCGTGTAAAGCGATTAGAATGGCGCCACATTGCTAATATCTTTTGACTTATGTCTGATCAGAATCTCCCCCCTAATCAGCCAGATCAGCTTGATTTGGTCTATGGTTTAAATGACCGCCCTCGTCCACTTATTGCTTTTCTTGCTGCTTTTCAGCACCTCCTTGCCATTATCGTCCCAATCGTTACTCCAGGTTTGCTGATTTGTTTAGCGCTTGGTGTGTCGAAAGAAGATACCAACATGATTTTATCCATGTCATTGGTCATCTCAGGTGTTGCAACCTTCTTACAATGTAAAAAAGTTGGACCTTTGGGCGCAGGCTTACTGATTGTTCAAGGGACCAGTTTTAACTTTATCGGTCCAATTATTGGAATTGGCTCTGCCATGGTTGCTGCAGGTACTCCTGTAGAATCCGTCATGGCTGCCATTTTTGGTGTAGTAATCGCAGGTTCATTTATTGAAATGGGCGTGTCACGCATCCTACCTTGGGTGAAAATGCTCATTACCCCATTGGTAACAGGCATTGTGGTGTTATTGATAGGTTTGACCCTCATCAAAGAAGGTCTCATCAGCATGGGTGGTGGCTATCAAGCCATGTCAAACAACACTTTTGCCAATGCAGACAATCTCATCATGTCGTGTACAGTGCTGGCATTGATCATCATCTTGAACCGTATTCGTATTACTTGGGTGAAAAGCTCGGCTATTTTAATCGCACTGATTGTCGGTTATATATTGGCTGGCTTTATGGGTCATCTTGACTTTTCGGGTGTTCAGGACGCCCCCCTAGTTCAAGTTCCAACCCCCATGCACTTTGGTTTAGACTTCTCTTGGAGCTTGTTTATTCCAATGGCCTTTATTTACCTTGTAACCTCTTTAGAGGCGATTGGCGATATTACAGCGACCTCTAAACTCTCCAACCAACCTGTCGATGGTTCAACATGGATGGAGCGTATTAAAGGTGGTGTCTTGGTGAATGGTGCAAATTCTTTGCTTGCAGGTATTTTCAATACCTTCCCTAGCTCGGTCTTTGCACAAAACAATGGCGTGATTCAACTTACTGGGGTGGCGAGTCGTTATGTCGGCATCTGGATTGCTGCGCTATTGGTGATTCTAGGTTTACTGCCTGCGGTTGCAGGTGTGATTCAGGCAGTGCCTCAAGCTGTTCTAGGTGGTGCTGTGATGGTGATGTTCGGTGCTGTTGCTGCATCAGGGATTAATATTCTTTCGGGTGTTCACCTTGACCGCCGAGCACTACTGATCATTGCCATTTCGCTGGCGCTCGGTTTAGGTGTTGCACAAGTTCCACAAATTTTGGAACATTTGCCAGAATTATTCCGTAACATCTTTAGTTCAGGTGTTGCGACAGGCGGTATTGCAGCATTGTTATTAAACATTATTCTTCCTGAGCCGAAGAAATAAGTTTTCATTTCAGTATGCACGTAGCCCAGCACTGTCTGGGCATCGTTTTTACTATGGAGTATATAAAATGGATCCACGAAGTGAAGTTGTTCTTCGCCAGCAGGAATTTCTCTCTGGTTCAGTCTTACTGGTCAATGCACCGTGTGACGAATTAAATACGCAACTAACTGGGGTTGTAGAGCCACATTTTTGGACATGGAATTTTAACGAATTACAATATTTCCAAAACCAACAAAGTGATGTGCATTTTGGTACAGATTTACCAGATGTCGCTTTTGATCAAGCCATTGTATTTGTTCCAAAATCAAAAGAGCTTCTCAATTACGTCTTGCACCAACTGGTCAGTCGTTTGGCCGTAGGCGCATCAATCTTTTTAGTCGGTGAAAAGAAAGGCGGTGTAGAACGTGCTTCAAAACAGCTACAACCATTTGGTAAAACACTCAAATTAGACAGTGCCCGACATTGCCAAATGTGGCAATTGATCACCGAAAAAACCGTAACCGCAAAACCTTTGGTCGATTGGGCACAGCACTACACAGTGCTCACCCCAAAAGGTGAATTACAGATTTGCGCATTGCCGGGGGTGTTTAGTCAAAGCCGTCTAGACGTAGGAACAGCCGTGTTATTGCCTCACCTTTCCCACGTCACCTCTGGCAAAATTGCAGACTTTGGCTGTGGTGCTGGTGTGATTAGTGCTTATTTAGCCAAGTTAAATCCGAAAAATCGTATCTTTGCACTGGATGTCGATGCCTTTGCACTGGCTTCAACAAAAATGACTTTTGAAAAAAATAATCTTTTACCAGAACAACTTGAGATCAAAGCAGTTCGCGGAATTGAGGATGCGCCACTATTTTTACACGCAATCGTCAGTAATCCCCCATTCCATCAGGGCATTCATACAGATTACAATGCCAGCGAAAATTTATGCAAAACATCCCGCCGCCATCTCAAATCAGATGGTGAGTTGTGGATTGTTGCCAATCGCTTTCTGAATTATCCATTACTCATTGAGCAAAGTTTTGGCCAATGTACAACCAAAGCCGATCAACAAGGCTTTAAAGTGCTGTTTGCTAGCACACAAAAGAAATCTTAAGGAACAATGATGAGCGAAACGACTCAACCAGCTCAACTCAAGCGAAAGCTTGGAGCTCGCCATCTGAATATGATCGCCATTGGTGGTTCAATTGGCACAGGTTTATTCCTTGCCTCAGGTGCAACCATTGCAAATGCTGGTCCAGGCGGGGCGTTATTGGCCTACTGCTTAATTGGTGTGATGATTTACTTTCTCATGACCAGTCTTGGTGAGTTGGCAACACACAACCCAACATCGGGTGCATTTTTCACCTATGGTACCAAGTATGTTGAAGGTGGTTTTGGTTTCGCCCTCGGCTGGAACTATTGGTATAACTGGGCGATTACGGTGGCATTTGAATTGGTTGCCGTCCAATTCATTATGAAATTCTGGTTCCCCGACCTACCTGGTTTTTACTGGAGTGCCTTATTTCTAGCTGTTGTCTTTGGGATCAACGCACTCACCGTCAAAGGCTTTGGTGAAAGTGAATTTTTCTTTTCTTTAGTCAAAGTCCTTGCCATTATCGTGTTCATCATTATTGGTATTTTCATGATTGTTAAAATTATGATGACACCAGGTGTATCTACATTTGCAAACTGGACCAAAGGTGAAGCCCCATTTGTTGGTGGTTTATCTGCACTAATTGGTGTGGCGATGATTGCGGGGTTCTCGTTTCAAGGTACCGAGATGGTTGGCGTTGCTGCAGGTGAATCAAAAGATCCGCAGAAAACCATTCCAATCGCCATCAAACAGATTTTTTGGCGTATTCTTCTGTTTTATGTCGTGTGTATTTTCATTATTGGCACCCTGATTTCTTATGATGATCCCTTGCTCCTTCAAGCCGCTTCATCTGAGAATATTACACTCTCTCCCTTTACTCTACTCTATAAAAAAGCAGGTTTTGCCTTTGCAGCCAGTGTAATGAATGCTGTAATTTTAACAGCCATTCTTTCAGCCGGTAACTCAGGAATGTATTCGTCAACACGTATGTTGTTCGACATGGCCCAAAATGGTAGCGCACCAAAAGCATTTTCAAAATTGGATCGTCGTGGCGTACCTATGAATGCCCTTTATGCGACCACAGCAATTGCCGCACTTTGCTTCTTAACTACCTTTATTGGTGAAAAGCAGGTATTTAACTGGCTGCTCAATATGTCAGGTATGTGTGGTTTTATCGTCTGGTTAGGGATTGCTGTTTCACACTATCGTTTCCGTAAAGGTTATGTTGCGCAAGGACATAAAATTGAAGATCTAGCCTATCGTGCCAAATTCTTCCCTTTTGCTCCATGGTTTGCCTTTATTCTGTGTACCATTGTTGTTTTAGGTCAAAACTACCAAGCAGTACTTGATGGCGAATGGCTCTCTGTTTTATCGACCTATATTGGTATTTTCTTGTTCTTGATCATTTGGTTAGGCTATAAGTGGAAATACAAAACCAAACTGGTTTCTTATCAAGAGATGGATGTCAGTCCAATGAACCCCGATCGCGATTAAAATCCTTTCATAATAAAAGACAGTCTTCGGGCTGTTTTTTATTATCATCATTTATTGTTTAACTCAAACCATAACACATCAATTAATAATTTAATTTTCAATAAGATAGTTCAATTATTAAAGTCACATAAAACCGATAGCTATAATTCGAATCTAGCCTAAAATTAGTTAATATTCTGCAACTAGTATCCGTTCACTTGTGAGATGAACAATTGACATACTTACGCAGTAAAAAGAACGTACTTGGTTTAGCTCCAAATTCGCACCGCCACAACTCAAGAAGACAGCTTGTTGAGCACTGATCGCGATCTATTTTTTAGACAGAAAATAAAGTAGTTTCAAGTGGCTCCAAGTTGGAAATATTATTTCGTTGGCAAACACATCCTTGTAAAGTTAAATAACTAGAATTATCCATTTACTCTAAAGGTAAAGCTATTATCAATGTCATGAAGCAGGAATAAATGTAAATACCCTTATCATTCCTCTTAGCCCCATCCCTATAATTAGAAACTTCTAACAGTATCATCCTATAACGAAACTAACCATGACGACCCTAAGTCTTAACGGCTCTTGCATTAAGTAATGGGTTTATTGTTATCAACATGACTTAACATAAATTTCATTATTTTTAGGCATAAAAAAACGACTCCGAAGAGTCGTTTTTTTATTAGTTAAAACTCAAATTATTGAGCTTGAACTGTACGGCTGCCAGAAATTGTCGCGAATACACGACGGTTCATAGCACGGCCTTCTTTAGTATTGTTGTCAGCAATCGGTTGGTCCCAAGCGAAACCTTGAGTAGACAAACGAGCTGGGTCAACGTTGTATTCGTTTACTAGAGACGATTTAACAGAGTTAGCACGAGCTAAAGATAAACGTTCGTTCAATGCACGTGGACCAGTGTTGTCTGTGTGACCTTCGATGCGAGCAGTAGCGTTTGGATATTCAACTAACTTCTCAGCAACTTTAGCGATTTCTGGTTTGTATTGGTCTTTGATGTTTGATTTGTTTGTATCAAAGAACACACGAAGTTCCATGTTAAGGTCTTCAGTTAACTCTTGTGGTTCAACTGGAGCAACAGGCTCAACTGGAGCAACTTCTACTACAGGAGCAGCAGGCTTCAAGTGACCACCAAGAACTACGTTAAGACCAGCAAGTGCTGTGTAGTTCCAGAAATCTTCATCAATGTTGTAAGTAGCACGAGCTTCAGTACGTAGAGATAAAGCGTCGTTTAAGCGCCAGAAAGCACCAAGACCAGCATTACCTAAAGTACCTTCTTCGTCTTTAGCAATACCATCGATGTCATATTTATAGTGACCAGCACCTAAAAGTACATACGGCTTAATTTTGCTGTCGTAGTTTTTAGTAATCAAATCAGAAGTAGCATAGAAGTTACCATTGATTTGAGTTTGCTTGTATTCAGCGCCAGCAGCTAAACCGTCTACATCACCTTTAACTTGGTTGTATTCAGCTTCGAAACCTAACCATGGAGTCAATTCAACGCCTAGAGCAGCACCAACGAATAAATCGTCTTGAAGTTCAGGACCTGAAGTTAAGTGGTCAACTCCGTTGTTGTGCTGACTGTCTTGGAAAGTGTAACCAAGCATTAATGGAGTAACAGTTACGCCCGCGTTTGCAGCAGCTAAAGGAGCAGCTACGAGCATTGCTAATGCAATACGACTCATTTTCATGGATTTATCCTCCAGAGATAACAATTGTTTTTCAAGCTAAGCTTAAAATTATTTAACCATTCTGAGATAGGTTTTTTTATACCCCAGTTTTATTTTTAAGCTATTCGCAATGAATCATACAAACACTTTATTTTTTTTCCAAGTGCTTGATAACTTTAATCAAGTAAATTATTGACAAAATTACTTACAATTTCCGTTGTAATTCGGTAATTTTTTACTCAATTTTTAGTTGCGAATCGCTTATTTTCACTTGTCATACATTTTAACAGCTTTTTGAACAAGTTGAGTACTACTAATTATGTATAAAATTTGTTTGATAAACAAAGCTTTAATAAATAAAAAATAATCTTAAAATAAAAAATACGGATAAATACATGTTTTATATCAATAAAAAAGGGATAACTTTGTTTGAACTTGTGATTACCATCACTATTCTTGCCATCATTTGCACACTCGCCCTGCCATATTTTCATCAACACATGGCCTCTCAAGAGCGAAGCAAGACGCTGAATATATTAAGAAATAGTATTCAGGCTGCCAAGAATATAGCCAACTTACAACATCAAAATATCACCATTTGTCCAAGTCAAGACCTCGTTCAATGCCAGAATCATCAATGGAACACAGGCTTTATTGTATTTATCGATAATAATAAAAACCGACGAGTAGATCCCACTGAAACCATTATTCGAACAGAACAGCAACAGCTCAAATATGGCAATCTTGATTGGCGAGGCACCCTCAATCTTCCGTCCTTAAGCTTTAAAGCTGAAAATGGTCTCCCTCTCGGCTCAAATGGAACTTTTTATTATTGCTCTTTGCAAAGCTCAGATCATTTTAAACTAGTCATGAGCAAAATGGGACAGCTCCGAGCCGAACCACTCAATACCTGTAACTAGACCCATGAGTCCATAATCACGTTTTCAGCTTTTCACTCTAAAAAATTTGCATATACTGCTTAAGTTTCCAACAAAACAGATAAGTGATTTCGGAGAAGAAAATGACAGACATCGTGATTGTAAATGGTGCACGTACCGCAATGGGTGGTTTTCAAGGCAGTTTAGCAAGCGTAACTGCGCCTGAACTCGGTGCTGTGACCATCAAAGAAGCGATTGCTCGAGCAGGCTTACAAGCAAACGATGTAGAAGAAGTCATTATGGGCTGTGTTCTACCTGCCGGTTTAAAGCAAGGTCCAGCACGCCAAGCTATGCGCCAAGCTGGTTTACCTGATTCAACAGGTGCCGTAACCATTAATAAGCTCTGTGGTTCTGGTATGAAAGCAGTTATGCAAGCGGCGGACATGATCAAAGCTGGTTCTGCAAATATTGTTGTTGCAGGTGGCATGGAGTCGATGACAAATGCACCTTATATTTTAACCAAAGCGCGTGCGGGCTACCGTATGGGACATGGCGATGTCAAAGACCACATGTTCCTTGATGGTTTAGAAGATGCTGAAACAGGCCGTTTGATGGGTTCTTTTGCACAAGATATGGCCAATACTCGTGGCTATACGCGTGAGCAAATGGATGCCTTCGCGATTCGCTCTTTAGAACGCGCACAAACAGCGGTCAACGAAGGTTACTTTGCCGATGAAATTGTGCCTGTGACTGTAGCAACCCGTAAAGGGGATGTTGTCATTGATAAAGATGAACAACCGTTCAATGCCAACATTGCAAAAATTCCAAGCCTTCGCCCTGCTTTTGCTAAAGACGGCACCATCACTGCGGCAAATGCAAGTTCAATCTCGGATGGTGCATCAGCATTGGTTTTAACTTCAGCAGAGAATGCATCGAACAAAGGTTTAGCCCCATTAGCTAAAATTGTGGCTTATGCTTCGAATTCACAACATCCATCAGAGTTTACCATTGCACCCGTCGGTGCAATTGAAAAAGTACTGAAAAAAACGGGGTGGGATGCACAAGAGATCGACCTTTGGGAAATCAATGAAGCTTTTGCAATGGTGACCATGTGTCCAATAGATGACTTCAAGCTTGATCCTGCAAAAGTGAACATCAATGGTGGAGCTTGCGCACTGGGTCATCCTGTCGGTTCAACAGGCTCACGTATTATCCTCACTTTAATTCATGCACTTAAACGCACAGGTGGTCAAAAAGGGATTGCAGCACTATGCATCGGCGGCGGTGAAGCGACTGCTGTCGCGATTGAATTACTTTAAGATGCAAGCAACCTTCTTTTATTGACATATTTTATACAATAAAAGATTGAATGATTAGCTGATATAAAAGCGATATTTATGAGAATCCCTCGACTTCGGGGGATTTTCTATTACAAGATTGTATTATGGTCGATCTCAACGACTTGTTAAAATAACGACGAAAAAAACAACAAGGATAAGACAATGCAACTGAATCACTACCTCAACTTTGACGGTCAAACCGAAGCCGCTTTTAATTTTTACAAATCTGTCTTTGGTGGAGAGTTTGCAACCTTCATGCGTTATGGAGATTTACCTTCAGATGAAAGTTCAGTCACCCTTTCCCAAGCTGAGCAACAAAAAATCATGCATGTTTCATTACCGATTAACGAAACAACAGTGCTTATGGCATCCGACACGAATGATCAGTTTTGTGCCCAAAGCAATACTGTATTTACAGTAGGTAATAACCATTATATTTCGATCAATTTGGAAGCCCATGAGCAAGCCGATGCAAAACGTTTATTTGATGCACTTTCAATCAATGGAAAAATAGAGATGCCTCTAGAGAAAACCTTTTGGGGTGCACTCTATGGCGCATTTACTGATCAGTTTGGAATTAAATGGATGGTGAATTGCCAACTAGATGGATAATTGCATATTTGTAATAATGCAATCTCAAATTGATATTGCATTATTATTTCTCTATTTATATGTTTTCTAATATTTTACGAACTCCAATATCTTCAAAAATCTCAGGGTATTGTTTCATAAAAGTTGGTAAATGTTGTTTCACTTCATTTTTCTGAAGTACAGTCCATCTCGGTGGATAGGTTTCATAACTAAGAAATTGTAGACGACACCGTAAATGATAGTAAAAGCTCTGCTGATCTTTCTCAGTTTCTATAAATTTTTGCTGCGTAACAAACCAATAAAGCTGATCCCATAAACTATAACCTTGCGTTAAGTCTAATTTTTGCTGAAATGACAAACTTCCTTCGACTAAGCATAAATACTGTTTTAATTCATCTAAAGTAGGCTGGGTATCACAATATCCTTTTGCTTTAATAAATTGAGATAGTGACACTATTTGTTGAGTAGAATGAAAATATTCTAAATATTGATTTAGTTTGATATTTTTTTGTTTCAATGCAAATAAGACCAATGCATTTGCAACTTTTTGAGATTCCATTTTTTCAATAATATGAAAAAAATGAGGTAAATCACCTTTCCATAGAATCCATTGAAAAGCTCTAATTTTCAGCTGTTGTCGGTTTAAACTATCAATAGAATATTGAGTAAAATATTCTTTAAAATTAAATTGACATTGCCTTAAAGCAAAATATGCATAATCCATTATAGATAAATAATGACTGTGCCAAAGCTTAATTAAATCATCCGTTGTTAAAACACCTCTATGATACAAGACATCAAATAAACGATACTGCACATCTCGAAATTTTGAAGTTTGGAGTTCAATCATAAGTTCATGATTTGATTGAGTTTGAATAATAAAATCAAGCCAAAATTTACGGACTATTTGGTCTTTCGCAACTTTGCATAATTCAATCAAGTAATCATGTTCAACCCATTGGTATTTTTTGATATAAACCAACAAAATACGAGGAAGTTCTCCTTGTAATGAAATCAAGGTGTCTTGCAAATAACTTTTATTATTAGCAACCTCTTTCAATAATAATTCTTCAACTTCAGTAACAACGCGTATTCGCTTTTGTATCGCCGCAATATCTAAAAAATAATCAACACAGAGCCGACTAAATTCAGGCCTTTGACTCCACCGTTGCAAGTGTGCAGCTGCCAACTTTTGGTTAATTGGAACATAGTCACTTAACCGAAATAATAAAGCTGGAAAAAGTGCAGTCTCATAACAGTCTCGCAGTTGTTCTAATGTACTCTGACGTATATACCCATCATAACTTCTAAGCTGCCAAAGCAATTCATCTAAAGAACTTTCTTCAAGATTTTCATTTTTTATTTTTGGCATAATTACATAAGAAGATTGTTCTTCTAAACATTCAACGGACTGCTTTTCAAATACATTAGATGCATTTATATGTTGCTCAGACAAACCAAAGAGCTTTTTTAAAAAGTTTAACATTTTATTTTTTAATGAAAGAATTTTATTTTTATAACAAATTATGAAATAGCTGTCATTCACTGTCGATTATCAAACATCAATATTGGAAAATTGCGCAATAATAGTGAGCCCCACAGTAATAAAACCGATACCAAGCCATCCTGCTAGATCTATGTTTTGTCCTAAAAATGTCTTGGCCAGTAGTACAGTGGCGATGACACCAATACCAGACCACAGCACATATAAAATGCCTGCTTGCATAAATTTTAAAGCATAGGCAGCGCATGCAAAAGAAATCATGTACAGCACTAGCGCAATGCCTTGATCCAATTTATTGACCAAGCCATTGCCTTTTGCAGAGTAAAAAGTCGAAAGTACATCTGTAGCAATAGCGATGAGTAGCCAAATAACACCAGGATTAATCTTTGCAAAGAGTGCCATCATGTCAAATTTTCCTGCTTTTTTTCTTCAATTTGTTCATCAAAAATGCTGCGTATAAATACAAAAAAGCTGGACTAAAGTCCAGCTTTTCAATGCTTGCCTAAAAATTTAAGCGCCTGTTTGATAACTGGCTTGAGCAACGGCTGTTGATGCTTGATACGGATTTCTAAAATCATTTAAACCCGCTGCTGCTTCAAGAATGTCTTTGCCTTCTTTAACAACAAAGGTATCAAAGCCTGAACGTTTCATGTAGTTCAAGACATCTTTAAACACATCACCTGTTGCGCGTAGTTCACCTTGGAAACCTTGGCGACGTAATAGCGCTGCAAATGAATAGCCACGACCATCGTTAAAACCAGCAAAATCAATAAATATGGCATCTAGCTGATCTAAAGGGAACTCATGCGTTTCAGGTGAAGCATCGACTGTCACCAGTAGTGCTTTTTTACCCGAAACTTGAGCCAATTGATCTAACTGCTCAACCGTTAAAACCACATCACCTTGTGGTAAAACACCATCTTCACCAATCACTTGGTAAGTGTTGTCGGCAATCGTGCCATCTTTAGAGAGGACTTGTAGTGCTGTATTAAGCATATGCACGCTCCTTAAAGGGTTGGATGCCCACACGGCGATAAGTTTCAATGAATTCTTCACCCTCATTTCGAAGGTCAAGATAGGTATTTAAAATTTCTTCAACGATGTCTGGTACCACTTCAGCTGCAAATGATGGGCCTAAGATATCGCCAATCGAAGCATCATGGTCTGCATTACCACCCAAAGTGATTTGGTAGAACTCAGCACCTTTTTTGTCTACACCTAAAATACCAATGTTGCCCACATGGTGATGACCACATGCATTCATACAACCTGAAATATTCAGATCCAGTTTGCCGAGGTTATAAATGGTATCTAAGTCATCAAAACGACGTGAAATCGCTTCAGAAATAGGAATTGATTTTGCATTTGCCAATGAACAGAAGTCACCGCCTGGGCAGCAGATAATATCTGTTAAGAAACCAATGTGCGCACGTGCTAGATTGTTTTTCTCAAGAATAGTCCAAAGCTCAAACAAATCTTTCTGAGGCACATCGACCAAAGAAATATTTTGCTCATGCGTGGTCCGCAATTCACCAAAGGTGTATTTGTCTGCAAGATCTGCAATCAAATTCATTTCTTCCGTGGTCACGTCACCCGGTGCAATACCTGTACGCTTCAACGAAATCGTTACAATACGGTAGCCCTTCACTTTGTGAGCATTGGTATTGATATTGAACCACTGTTTGAATTTTGGATGCGTAGCAAACTGTTCAGAAAAATCTTCATCTGCATAATCTTGATAATCAAACGGTATAAATTCTTCGTCTAATTTCTGCAAAATTTCAGGCTGAATCTTTAAAGTTTTAATGGTATGCGCAAACTCAGCTTCGACTTTTTCAGCAAAGACTTGAGGAGTTAACGCTTTCACTAAAATTTTAATACGTGCTTTGTATTTGTTATCACGGCGACCGTGTAAGTTATAAACACGTAGTACGGCTTCTAAATAAGCAATCAGGTCTTCACGTGGCAAGAAATCACGAATGAAACTACCAATTACAGGGGTACGACCTAAGCCACCACCGACTTTAATTTTATAGCCGATCTCACCCGCTTCATTTTTAACGATATACACCCCAATATCATGGAATGAGGTCGCTGCACGATCGGTTTCTTCAAGTGCTGATACAGCAATCTTGAACTTACGTGGTAAGAAAGCAAATTCTGGGTGGAAGGTTGACCATTGACGGATCAATTCACACGTTGGACGTGGGTCAGCCACTTCACCTGCAACCACACCTGCATATTGATCTGTAGTCGTGTTACGAATACAGTTACCTGAAGTTTGGATCGCATGCATTTGTACCGAAGCAAGCTCTTGAAGCATGTCTGGAACATTTTCTAGCGCAGGCCAGTTAAACTGAATATTCTGACGGGTTGAAACGTGCGCATAACCACGGTCAAACTCAGTTGCAAGTTCTGCAACTTTGCGCAATTGCGTTGAGTTCATTAAGCCATAAGGCACAGCAATACGTAACATTGGCGCATAGCGTTGTACATAGAGACCATTTTGAAGACGTAATGGGCGGTACTCATCTTCAGTGAGTTTTCCAGCTAAATAACGTTCCGTTTGGTCACGGAACTGTGCAACACGTTCATTGATCAGTTGCTGATCGAAATCAGTATATAAATACATGGCGTACAGCTAGTAGTTTCATTATAACGGCTGACAGCATAACGAGATTTAAACTATCAACAAAATGCGTTTTTTACATATTTCATAGCTGTTTTATTGATAAGGATAAGTAGATGTGCTGTTTGTCCCTAATCCTAAAGGTTTTTTCTGATTAAAGTATTTTTTATTAGATACTTATACATTATTCAGCTAACCTCATTCAGGCTATCATATACACACAAACCAATGCATTGCTACCGCATAAATTTTAAACCCGACTTTCTGGGCAGATCTCAATTTTTCTATTGCTTCCTCGTTCTCACTTTACCCTTTTAAACTGACTGCACATAAAAATAGCCTGACGAATCAGGCTATTTGAAAGTTTAAATGACTACAGCAAATTATTTTGCATCTGGTAAGGCATACGCCACCAAAGCATCTCCCATCTTGGTGCCAAATGAACCATGACCACCTGCCATAATGACCACATACTGTTTACCATTGGCTTCATAGGTCATTGGTGTAGCTTGACCACCCGCTGGTAGACGACCTTTCCACAGTTCATCACCATTGGTCACGTTGATGGCACGGATATAATTATCCTGCGTACCACCGACAAACATCACATTACCCGCAGTTGAGATTGAACCACCAAGCATAGGCACCCCCATTTTAAATGGTGGCAATTGAATCCCCGGTAAGCTGTCGCGGATCGTACCAATACGACGTTTCCATGCAACTTCATGAGTATTTAAATCCACACCTGCCACAAAGCCCCAAGCAGGCTGTTTACATGGCAAGCCAAATGGAGACAAGAACGCACTGATTTCAACACCATAAGGCACACCATACATCGGTTGCACACCCGCTTCAGTGCCTGCACCTTTGGCTGTTTTCGGACGGTTTGGATCGGCTGGAATAAGCTTAGACACAAACGGCAAACCGATTGGGTTCATCACCGCGATTTGGCGGTCAGGGTTAACAGACATACCACCCCATTCGAATACACCCAAGTTGCCCGGGAAAACCAAAGTTCCGTTTTCTGAAGGTGGGGTATAAATACCGTCATAGTTCAGTTTGTGGAAAGACACACGGCACATCAACTGGTCAAACATGGTTGCGCCCCACATTTGCTTATCTGTCAATTTCTCTTTTGGCGCAAGATCAAAGTCAGAGAAAGGTTGTGTCGCAGAATAACGCTCACCTTTGGTTTGTGGCCCACGTTTCACTGTTTGTGGTACAGGTTTTTCCGTAATTGGAACAATGGCTGCACCAGTACGACGGTCTAGAACAAAGGCATTACCTGTTTTCGTTAACACGTAAATGGCAGGAACCATTTTGCCTGACTTGTCTTTAATGTCCGTCAATGTCGGCTGTGATGGTACATCCATATCCCACAAATCATGATGCGTAGTTTGGAAATTCCACACCAACTTACCTGTTGAGGCATTCAGTGCCAGCATTGAGTTGGCATAACGCTCATGTAATTCGGTACGGTTACCGCCCCAAATATCTGGCGTACCCACACCCGTTGGAATGTAAACGATATCCAAGGCTGCATCATAGGCTAATGGTGCCCATGCATTCGGTGAGTTTTGAACATACTTTTGACCCAGAGCTGGAATCGCGTTCGGATCTTCGGCACCTGTATCAAACACCCACAACAATGCACCCGTATTCACATCATAACCACGAATCACACCTGAAGGTTCTTCAGTTGAATAGTTATCTGTGGTTGAACCCGCAATAATAATCGTCGTGCCTGTGACCACAGGTGGTGAAGTTGGGATATAACCGCCCGGATAAGGGAATGGCATATCTTTTTGTAAGTCGACTTCACCATTTTTACCAAAGTCCGTACAACGCTCACCAGTATCAGCATTGATGGCAACCAAACGACCATCATTCACCGGCAAGATCACTTTACGTGGGCACAACTCAGACGATGACTTTTTATGTTGCAAGCTGGCTTCAAAACCAACTGTATTGTTCGCATCATAATAAGACACGCCACGACAGGTTAAATGTTGGAAAGTATTGTCCGATTTCAACTTCGGATCAAAAGTCCATTTCGCCTTACCTGTAGCTGGGTCGAGGGCAACCAGTTTTTGGTGCGTGGTACAGATATACATATTGTCCCCAACTTTAATTGGGGTGACTTGATTGGTGGTTTCACCAGAGTCATTTTCTGTTTTAAAGTCACCTGTGTTATAGGTCCAAGCCACTTTTAAATCTTTAACATTCTCAGAGTTAATTTGCGTTAAAGGAGAATAACGCAAACCAGACTGAGTACGGCCATAAGCAGGCCAGTCGCCATCCGCAACACCTGGAATGGACTGTGCGGTTGCAGGTTGCTTGCTGCTCAGTTCACCTCGAATTTCTTGAGGATCATTAAATACAGCATAGATCATCACTGCAATGGTAATTGCCAATGAACCTGTTAAAGCAATTTTTGCACCTTTAGTGTTATCAAAGCCACGTGTGACCGCTGGAATGAGTAACCATAATCCAAATAAACCAAGGATATCTAGACGTGGCGCCAAGGCAAAGAAGTCAGAACCCACTTCCCAAAGGCCCCACACCACTGTACCCAAGACCAACAAGGCATAAACGATTAATGCCGTACTTTTTAATTTTTGCAGTAGCACTGCAGTCGCGATGAAGAGTAAACCCGCAATGATGTAGTACCAAGACCCACCAAGCACTGCAAGATAAATCCCTCCTATCAGCAGGACTAAACCAAAGATCACAGCAATCACAGCTGTAAAAGTTTTAAGTCCTGAACCTGAAGACGGAGTACTCATATTGACCACCTTTTTCTTAGATTCTGTTAAAAGCTCATATCATTTCAACATTGATATAAGCACCTAGACAGTTTTTAGATTTTAAGTATCTGTCCAAACGACTTATTTCAAACAGTTTTATGCTTTGAATAACCATAAACGTATTTATCAACCTTGTTGGACAAATACTTATAGATCTAGAAACTAAAATGCCGTCTGGAGTTTAATTCCGCCGACCCATGCATTTTCACCATTTTTATACGCGCCTACATGGCGGATATATTGGATATTGGGACGAATGGTCAACCAGTTGGCTGCATGAATACCGTAGTAAATCTCGGCATCATATTCTTCACTTTGTAAGCCACGGGCATCAACGCTGTTATTGGCAATATTCGCCTCATTCACGTCATCATTGATGCTAATACGCCCCAAGCCAATCGCAATTTCATCTTGTGGACGTGCATCAAAAGCGCCTTTATAGACCAAACCTATGTTCTGCATGTCGCGAACCGTATTGGTGTCTGAGTCATGTAGCGTGAGATTTACAAAGCCTGTTAAACCACGTGTAGCATCATCGTGATGTGCTGTGAGTTGTTGCTTGGCAACCACCCAGCCCCCTTGTTTATGTGAAGTTTGCTGCGGGTTTTGAATATTTGTGGCGTCTGCCGAACTGTAGTAATAACCCGCACGATATTCACCGGGTAATTTTTCAGTTCCTAACTGAGGAGACCACACTACTTCAGCAGGAAGAATCGCGCCATGCGAACCATCAGTACTTAAGTTCCAGCCTTTGCCACGCTCTAAGTTTTCAGGGTTATATTCATATACCCCAACTTGTGCATATAGCTCAGGACGGATATTGTATTTAACCCGCGCAGCCCACTGACTGACAGGCCAGTTGTACCATTGGTCACCGACCCAGTTACCAACTTGAGAGCCACACAGTGCAAGATTCTGGAAATCACAATCGAAACTGTTGAAGTCTTCACCTTCACCAAAACGACCGACTTTGATGTCCAACTTTTGATCCATGAACTTTTTCTTAATCCACAAATCCGTTAAACGCCACGTTTGTCCACGTCCCCACACTTCTTGAGTAGAACTTAAATGTCCATCTAAAGCATCGGAAGTTTGAGAAAGTGAACGTCCATTACGCTCAGTAATGGTGATTTGAGCCTCAGTATCCTGCCAACCCAAAATTTTGTCTAAATCGAAGTGCGTACCAAATGCAAACTGGTCTGCATATTCAGTACCATGATTTGAAGAACGTGAAGCATCGAGTAAAGTTGCCATCTCACCCGTATAACCAAAGCTAAAATCGTAGCCTTTTTCTTGCAATGCGGTGCGTTGACCATTCCAATCACCGAGCATCCAAGGGCTTTGTACCTCGAATGCATTTGCAGCATATACAGTTTGCAGGCAACAGCTGAGTGTTAATAAACTCACCGTTAAACACCAACTTCTATTACATTTATTCATAATTGGTGACCTTTCTTACAATTTTACAACCAATTGATATGATACTTGCTATTTGTATAAAGACCCATTGTTTTTGTTAGATTATTGTTTTAAAACTGGTTAAATTATCGCTATATGATATTTACAAAGAGTCAAAACCCAAAGATTTCCCTATAAATTCATACCTTATTTTTGAACGTGAAAACTTGATTGGACAAGCTAATTGTTGTTCGCTTTTTGTACTCCCCTCTTCTAAAGGCACAGCAACAATCCATTTTCGGTCTCTTGCCAGTTGCGAATCGAGTGCTTCATCCAGCTTCAATACAGGCTCAACACAGACATCCCGTGACTGAAAAATTGCGTTCCATACAGCAAAATCTTGGGTTTTAATCTTGGCTTTTATCGCTTGTTTCACCACCTGACGGTCGTCAGTTGCCAGTGAGGCGCCTTTTTCAGCCACAATCGGCAACTCTAAAATTTCTGCCAGTCCGTGTAAAAACTGTGGCTCTAAACTCCCAATCGACAAATAGCGGCCATCTTGCGTTTCATAATAGTCATAAAAAGTCGCACCATTGAGATAGCTTTGCTCCGGCCCTTGCTTTTCCTGTCCTGCTAAGCTCGCCGCTGCAGCCATGCTACTGAGCCCCACCACACAGTCAGTCATAGAGATATCAATATACTGCCCTATGCCACTACGCTGCCTTTCGATCACAGCTGCGAGTATTCCTATCACGCTATGTAATGACCCGCCTGCAATATCCGCAATTTGAATTCCCAAAGGAGGAGGACCACTATGCTGTCGACCGCTATGTCCTGCGATCCCAGACAAAGCCACATAGTTGATATCGTGCCCTGCTTTATTTTGATATAAACCTGTTTGCCCATAACCCGTAATGGAACAATAGATCAAGCGCGGATTAATTTCAGATAAAGTTTGATAGTCAAGTCCCAGTCTTTGCATTACCCCCGGGCGGAATTGCTCAATCACAATGTCATAGTCTGAAATTTTCGACTTGATCAGTTCAATATTGGCAGGATCTTTTAAATCCAGTGCTACAGAATGCTTATTTCGGTTGAGATAACTGTGTGCTGTGGCCTGTCCATTGGCATAAGGTGGCATTAAACGGATCAGATCAGGTCGAGTTGGAGACTCGATGTGGATCACTTCTGCACCTAAGTCTGCCAAATACATTGTTGCAAACGGTCCCGGTAAAAGTGTAGAAAAATCGAGAACTTTCAATCCTTTCAATGCCATATCCATGCTACTTTTTACTCTTTTTATGTTGATTTTTTAGCTATTTTAGAAATATAAAAGCAACAAAACAATGTCATGTTCAGCCATTTACCTTGATCATTTCGGCAATTTAACATGTAAAAAGGCAAAAAACTTTAGTGTAAATTGCCTAAACTTATTTTTTTAGCGTCATTTAGGTCAAACGCAAGTGAATATAAAAGAGACTGAAGGATTAAATATGAGCCGTGATACCATTAGTATCCATTTCGTCAATGCGGCTTTAACTGGCGTAAAACGTCTCGGCATGGATGTCGAAACATTACTTTCTCACGTTGGCATTGAGGCAGAACTGCTGCGTCAGCCTAAAGCCCGTATTTCTCCAGAACAATATACTCGCTTCGTTAAAATGTTATGGATGGTCACCCAAGACGAACATGTTGGTTTTGACAAACAACCACGTCGTCTAGGTACATTTGCCATCATGTGCCAGTTGATTATTCATGCCAAGACCTTAGGGGATGCTTTAGAACTGTCTTCACAGTTTTATAAGCTCTTTGGTGATGAATGGTCGGTGACATTAGAGCGCGACAAGCACGAAGCGCGTCTCGTTCCCCAGATTCCAAAATCAATGGACCCAGATCACTTTATCACTGAAAGTATGTTGATGATTTGGCATGGTCTTGCTTCTTGGTTGATTGAACGTCGTTTACCACTTGAACGTGTACATTTTGGCTATGAACGTCCTGCACATGCAGATGAATATGATGCCTTATTCTTCGCACCTGTGATGCAGTTCGATATGCCGCGTACAGAAATCACTTTTGCCGCAGATTATTTGGACTTACCAATTCGTCAGAATGAAGAAACGTTAGAAGAGTTCTTAAAAGCAGCTCCTGCACAGTTGTTAGTGAAATTTAAAAACACCAACTCCCTCACTTCACGTATTCGTGATGTGTTAAAGAGTCAAATTGGTGAGGAAATGCCAACGCTGAACGATGTGGCTTCCATGTTGTATTTATCTCCTCAAACGTTGCGTCGTCGCTTAGCGGCTGAAGGTAAAAGTTACCAAGGCGTGAAAGATGCATTACGTCGTGATGCCGCGATTCACCTGCTGTTAAATCCGGGTTTGACGTTGGAAGATGTGGCACAACAAGTGGGCTTTAGTGAAACCAGTACCTTCCACCGTGCATTTAAAAAATGGACAGGCGTCACACCTGGTTTATATCGCCAACTACACGGTTATCACTAATTTTTTAGTTTGACCACGGTTCGGCACATTGCTAAACCCAAGATTTCGATCTTGGGTTTTTTTATGCCCTAAACTCAGGCTATTGGCAAAAATCTTCATCTAGCCTGACTCGTTCTAGTCATTGCATCACGGCGATTAATTTGTACACTCAAGGACATAACAACTTAAAAGTCATAAAAAGGAACAGCTATGAGCGAGGCTTATATCATTGACGCCATTCGCACACCACGCGGAAAAGGAAAGAAAGATGGTTCACTGTATGAAGTGAAACCGATTACTTTACTGACCACATTATTGAATGAACTCAAAGATCGTCATCATTTAGATACGTCTAAGGTAGATGATATTGTCTTAGGCTGTGTCACACCAATTGCGGATCAAGGTGGTGATATTGCGAAAACTGCGGCAATTGCAGCAGGTTGGGACAATGATGTTGCGGGTGTACAAATCAATCGCTTTTGTGCGTCAGGTTTAGAAGCAGTCAATATGGCAGCGCAAAAAGTACGTTCAGGTTGGGAAGATGTGGTTGTTGCTGGTGGCGTAGAGTCGATGTCACGTATCCCAATGGGTTCCGATGGTGGTCCGTGGGCATTAGACCCTGAAACCAATTTAAAATCACATTTTGTTCCGCAAGGCATTGGTGCAGATTTAATCGCAACACTGGATGGTTATACGCGTTCAGATGTTGATCGTTTTGCAGCCAATTCTCAACGTAAAGCGGCAGCAGCACAAGCTGCAGGTTATTTTAATCAATCAGTCGTCGCCATCAAAGACAAAGCAGGCGTAATCATTTTAGATCAAGATGAATTTATTAAACCAACTACAACAGCGGAAGGTTTAGCAAAACTCAATCCAAGTTTTGAAATGATGGGTGCAATGGGTTTTGATGCGATTGCATTACAACAGTATCCTGAAGCGCAAAAAATTAATCATGTGCATCATGCAGGAAATTCATCGGGTATTGTCGATGGTGCAGCGCTGGTATTGCTTGCTTCTGAGAAAGCGGTCAAAGAACAAGGTTTAAAACCACGTGCCAAAGTCTTGGCGACAGCATTAGTCGGTTCGGATCCAACCATTATGCTGACTGGGCCTGCACCTGCTGCTCGTAAAGCATTGGCAAAAGCAAGCTTAACGATTGACGATATTGATCTATTTGAAGTCAATGAAGCTTTTGCATCTGTGGTGATGCGTTTTATGACGGAATTAAAAGTGCCAAGCGATAAAGTCAATGTAAATGGTGGCGCAATTGCGATGGGGCATCCATTGGGTGCGACGGGTGCGATGATCCTCGGAACATTGCTGGATGAATTAGAACGTCAAGGTAAAAAGCGTGGCTTGGCAACATTATGTGTGGGTGGTGGCATGGGTATTGCGACCATTATTGAGTTGGTATAAGGAGAATAATAATGAGCGCAATTCAATATCTAAAAAATGACGATGGCATTATTATTCTGACTTTAGATTCTCCGAATCAATCTGCAAATACCATGAATGGTGATTTCCGTGTAGCTTTAGAAAACATTGTTTCTAAACTGAAATCTGAAACGTCAATTACTGGGATTATTTTCCGTTCAGCGAAGAAAACTTTCTTTGCAGGCGGTGATTTAGATGAATTGATTCAAGCACGACCTGAAGATGCCACACCATTTTTTGAAATGGTTCAGAAAATGAAAACCGAGTTTCGTTATATCGAAACTTTAGGTGTACCTGTTGTAGCAGCATTGAATGGTACGGCTTTGGGTGGCGGTTGGGAAATTGCTTTAGGCTGTCATGCACGTATCGCATTGAATGATCCTAAAACAAAATTTGGTTTACCGGAAGTGACTCTAGGTCTACTGCCGGGTGGTGGTGGTATTGTGCGTATGGTTCGCCTTTTAGGTTTACAAAATGCTTTTCCATTCTTGATGGAGGGTAAGCAGTTTGGTGTGGATAAAGCGAAATCTCTAGGTTTAATCCAAGACACGGCGGAAACACCTGAAGAGTTGATGGATAAAGCGATTGCTTGGGTGAAAGCACATCCCCCATCCACAAAAGCATCACAACAGCCGTTTGATGTGAAAGGTTATAAAATTCCGGGTGGTGATCCTAAAACACCTGCGGTTGCGCAAATGCTGGCGATTGCTCCAGCAATGTTACGTGATAAAACCAAAGGATGTTATCCAGCGCCTGAAGCCATCATGGCGGCTGCGGTTGAAGGTGCACAGGTGGATGTGGATACAGCACTGACCATTGAATCTCGTTATTTTACCTATCTTGCGACAGGTCAAATTTCAAAAAATATGATCGGCACTTTTTGGCATGGGCTGAATGCTATTAAAGCAGGTGCGAGCCGTTCTAAAGATGTTGCAAAATGGCAAGCGACCAAAGTTGGTGTGCTTGGTGCAGGGATGATGGGAGCAGGGATCGCTTATTCAACAGCAATCAAAGGTATTCCTGTTGTGCTCAAAGATATTTCTATTGAAAATGCAGAAAAAGGGAAAGCCTATAGCCAAAAGTTACTGGATAAGAAAGTATCACAAGGTCGTATGACTGCTGAAAAGCGCGAGCAGGTTTTAAGCTTGATTACTGCAACAGCATTTGCGGAAGATTTAAAAGGTTGTGATTTAATTATTGAAGCTGTATTTGAAAATCAAGAACTCAAAGCGAAAGTGACGCAGGAAGCCGAAGCATTCCTTGCTGAGGGTGGAGTGATGGCTTCAAATACTTCGACATTACCGATTACAGGTTTGGCAAAAGCTTCGAAAGATCAAGCAAACTTCATTGGCCTACATTTCTTTAGCCCAGTTGATAAAATGCAATTGGTTGAAATCATTAAAGGCAAAAACACTTCTGCTGAAACTTTGGCGAAAGCCTATGACTATGTACAGCAAATTGGTAAAACCCCGATCGTTGTGAATGACAGCCGTGGCTTCTTCACCAGTCGCGTATTTGGTACTTTTGTTCAGGAAGGTTTACGTTTACTGCATGAGGGCGTACACCCAGCTCGTATTGAAATGGCGGCACTTAAAGCAGGCATGCCCGTTGGCCCATTGGCCATTCAAGATGAAGTTGCGTTGACTCTTTCTGAACATGTTGCCAATGAAACGCGTAAGGCATTGCAGGCCGAGGGTAAAGATTTACCACGCTCAGGTGCAGATGATGTGATTCAAACCATGATTCATGAATTCGGTCGTAAGGGTAAAGCTGCTGGTGCAGGTTTTTATGATTATCCTGAAAGTGGTAAGAAACAGCTTTGGGAGGGCTTGAGCCATTGGAAAAAAGAGATTGATATTTCTGAACAAGAAATGATAGACCGTTTCCTGTTTGTACAATCGCTAGATACGTTACGTTGTTATGAAGAAAATGTCCTTGAGTCTGTAATTGATGCCAATATCGGTTCGATCTTTGGGATTGGTTTTGCGCCGTGGACAGGTGGTGCGATCCAGTTTTTAAATCAATATGGTTTAGAGCAAGCTCTGCAACGTGCCAATCAGCTTGAAGCGAAATACGGTGAGCGTTTTAAAGCACCGCAATTACTCATTCAATCATTGCCATCTGGGCAAATCCATTAAAATGCTGACTTAAAAATCAGGGATCCATAGATCCCTTTTTTTATTCTCTTGGAGAAACCAATTAAAATACTGATTCATCTTTTAATTTTGACCTATCTTAGTGCATTATTTTCGCGCCGGAACTCATTTTTTGTGTTATAAAGTTACATCGTTTTAGATTTATTATTATTCAATTGGGCTGTTGCACATGACTGACAATACTTCTCCTGAAAAATCACCATGGGGTTGGAAAGCACTGATCATTGCTTTCATTTTAAGCGGATTTTTCTTAGGTTTCTTCTACCTTGCAGTAACCAATGAACCTGACTATATGCCAAGTCAGCAAGCTAAACAGAACACTCAACAACATGCTTTTAAAAATGCACCAGCTATGTCTGAAGAGTCAATGGCAAAAGCGCAGGCTGATAAAGTAGCGCGTGAAACAAGCAATCAAGCTGCTTCTGAAAATATAACCGAACATGCAACGGCTGAAGAACATAGTATGAGTGCCGATGAACATGCGCAGATGTCTTCTGAACATAGTCACTAATCTACATTAAAAAGAAAAAGCCCTGATTCATCAGGGCTTTTTCATAGACGATAAACGCATATCAATATGTGGAATACCACAGTCTAAATACACCTCACCCTCTTGTACAAAACCCAAAGCCTGATAAAACGCTTGTGCATGTACTTGAGAAGACAACACTAAAAATGGACGCTGTTGCTGTTGGGCGTATGCGATCACAGCCTGCATCAAAACCTTACCTATACCCAAACCTCGATGCGACTTTAAAACAGCAACACGACCAATACTATGATTCTGTAATAGCCTTGCCGTGGCAATCGCTTGATCTTGTTCATAGACGACAAAATGAACTGCAATTTCATCTTGCTCATCCCATTCATCTTTAGCAGCAATGCTTTGCTCTTGAATAAAGACCTGCTCACGAATCATTTTCGCAGCCTGTTGCAACTCATCCCATGTTCCGTGTGTAATTCTCAAACTTGGCATTTTCATTTCCCTATAAATCATCTCTGTATTGATCATTGCAGTAACAGTGATGTTCCGATCAGCACTTACACCCTACACCTTGCTGATCCCATTGATCATTCAACAACAGTTCCAGTGAATGCTTTTGAATGCCATACATCTCTTTCAAGGCTTGAATTTGTGCCAAGACAGCAACATCGGGCGCTTGATAATCCCTACGCTTGGTTGCCAAAATCATTTTATTCTTACTGGTATGCTCAAGTGCCACAAACTCAAACACTTTGGTTTCATAGCCATAGGCTTTGAGTAATAAGGCACGAATAGTATCGGTCAGCATTTCAGCTTGCTGACCTGCATGAATGCCAAATTGCAACATGGGTTGTAATACAAGCGGAGCTTTCAACTGTGGACGTAATTCTTTATGACAACACGGCGCACACATGATCATTTCGGCATTTAAACGAATGCCCGTATGAATCGCAAAGTCAGTCGCTACATCGCACGCATGCAGCGCAATCATCACATCGAGACGTTCAGGTTGGTACGTCCGAACATCACCCTGAAAAAAATCAAGTTGTTGAAAATCCGACTTGTGTGCAACCTCCTGACAGAATTCCACCATCTTGCTGTTGAGCTCAACCCCAGTCACAAAAGGATTCAGATCTTGCTTTAGCAAATAATCATACAAAGCAAAAGTTAAGTAGCCTTTTCCAGAGCCAAAATCGACCACACGTAGTTGTTCAGGCAGTTGAATATGACTTAAAGCTCCTGAGAAAATTTCAACAAATTTATTAATCTGTTTCCACTTACGCGCCATACTAGGAATGATGTGCGCTTTTGCATCGGTAATGCCAAGCGGCTGTAAGAAATAACTGTCTTGATCGACAAAACGCTGCTTGATTCGATCATGTCCTTGCTGCTCTGCTACTTTAGCCTGCGTTTTATTTTTACTTTGGGTCAGCATGGCTTTCTTCTTGTTCTTTTTCAGTTGAAACTCTTGTTCAGTCGTCATCAAATTGGCTTGTTTACACTGTGCCAAAAGTTCAGTCACCGTTTCAAGTGCCAGATCTAAGGAATAGTTTTTAGTGACATCTTGAGTTTTATAACGATATAAACAACTCAATACTGACTGACCTTGCACAGTCACTACCCGAAATGTCATTTTTTCTAATTGTTGCATTTCCCCCTGATACTGGCTCAAAATCATCCGATCGAAACATTGAGATTCAAGCGCTTGCTGAAAGGCTTGAAGGAATTGCTGCTCTTGTACAGAGGAAGACACCGAAGTGGTCATAATAGAAACCAGAAAAAGAATTGCGATTAAATTTTAAAGCGTCTTACGCTAAATGCAAATTTGAATTACGATACAGTTGTATATTTTATAAAAACAAGCACGATTGCCTATGAACGCTCATCCAGTTGCAAACTACGATCCTGTCGAAGAACGAATCAATTTCATTAGCCATGCTATTGGTGCAGCTCTTGCACTCATAGCAGGAATATTATTGATTATCAAAGGGTCTTACTTAGAAACAGCGCAATGGATCGGGCTGTGGGTCTATGCTTTGAGTCTATTTTTATTGTTCGCCGCATCAAGCTTATATCATTTTGCCGAATCACCTGAGCGTCGAGGCTGGTATAAAAAATTAGATCACACCGCCATTTATTATCTAATTGCGGGCACCTATACCCCATTTTTGTCTATCGCACTACCCACACAAAAAGCACATTACCTGCTCATTGCACTTTGGGTGATTGCACTCATTGGCACACTATTCAAGTTAGTTTTCATCCATCGCTTTGAAAAAATCTCACTGATTGCCTATCTACTTATGGGATGGATGGCTGTGTTGGTTATGGATGATATGCAACGCTTTTTATCTAAACAAGCACTCACTTTTTTAATCATTGGTGGACTTTCCTACACCATCGGTGCATTGTTTTATGCGCTAAAAAAGGTAAGATACACTCACGCTATCTGGCATATTTTTGTATTGATCGGTGCAGGATCACATTTCTTGTCTATCTATCTTTACGTGATATAACCCGCACCTACTACATTTTTTAGCAACCCTAATCCCGTAGTTTGTCCGCAGGGTTTTCGTATTTTTTTAAGAAATTACGCCTTTTTTAAAAAGATTACGCTTTTAAAACTAAGTCTCATTATTTTTAGTAAGTGTAAGGTCTACCATGGCGTCATTAAATACTGCTGTTGCAGAACAACAGCAGCCTGTAAACTCAAAATTTCGCGTACTTACAGCCAGTCTCGTAGGTACCACAATCGAATTCTTCGATTTTTATATTTATGCGACTGCTGCAGTCATCATTTTTCCATATTTGTTCTTTCCAGCAAGTACCGATCCGATGACCGCTACAATTCAGTCATTAGCAACCTTTGCAATTGCCTTTATTGCACGCCCGATTGGTGCTGCACTGTTTGGACATTTAGGTGATCGTATTGGTCGAAAAGCCACCTTAGTTGCCGCATTGCTAACCATGGGGCTTTCAACCGTATGTATTGGCTTGCTACCAACCTATGCACAAATTGGAATTGTTGCACCATTACTGCTTGCACTCTGTCGTTTAGGTCAAGGCCTCGGCTTAGGTGGTGAATGGTCAGGTGCGGTCTTGCTTGCCACAGAAAATGCACCTGAAGGTAAACGTGCTTGGTATGGTATGTTTCCACAGTTAGGTGCACCGATTGGCTTTATCTTGGCAACGGGTTCGTTCTTGACACTCGGTCATTTCATGTCTGAAGAAACATTCATGACATGGGGTTGGCGTATTCCATTTATATCAAGTGCGCTACTGGTGATTATAGGACTGTGGATTCGTTTACAACTCCATGAAACTCCTGCGTTCCAGAAAGTTTTAGACAAGCAAAAAGAAGTTAATATTCCATTTAAAGAAGTAATCACCAAACACTGGGGTATGCTGATTTTAGGCACTATTGCTGCCATCTGTACCTTTGTTGTGTTCTACCTCACGACGGTCTTTGCTTTACAGTGGGGCACCAAACAACTGGGTTACACTCGTGAACAGTTTTTACAACTTCAATTGGTCGCAACACTCTGCTTTGCTGCGTTCATCCCTTTATCTGCAGTATTTGCAGAAAAGTTTGGTCGTAAAACAACGTCTATTGCTGTATGTATTGCTGCGGCATTGTTTGGTTTAGTGTTTTCCAGCATGTTGGAATCAGGCAATACCTTTGTTGTATTCTTATTCCTATGTATTGGTTTATCTATCATGGGTTTAACCTATGGGCCAATTGGTACCGTGCTCTCTGAAATTTTTCCAATATCGGTTCGCTATACAGGTTCAGCACTGACCTTTAACCTTGCTGGCATCTTTGGTGCTTCATTTGCGCCATTAATTGCAACAAAACTTGCAACCACTTATGGCCTACATGCTGTAGGTTACTACCTCACAGCTGCATCCCTTCTGTCTTTATGTGCATTCTTAATGATCCGTGAGACCAAGAATGATGATGTAAACAATCAAATTTGACCCTAAGTTTGATATTTGAAACCAGCACACAGATGCTGGTTTTTTTATACCAATGCTTTAACAAACGCTACAAAAACCACCTTTAAAATTGCGCATATAACTTCAAAAATAAAGGTGAATACTGATGAATAGGACACAGAAATGGATGAAAAAATAGAACAACTCACCAATGAACAACTCCTCGACGTCATCGTATTAGTTGAAGAAAACAAAATCATTCAAGCCATCCAATACATCGCAACACACACGGCTTTTCAATACGACGATGCCCAAGAAATCGTCACGGAGCTCACAAAACGTCATGATGCAGCACTAAAAAGTATGTATAACCACGAGCAACTTTACTCAGAAGATATCTCAACTGCAGAGTTAACAATAAATCGTCTTACTCCTCCGAAATTAACTCTCAAAGAAGATCAAACCCTGCAAAAATCACAACATAAAGATGTGAATAATAGTGACGTAACCCGAACACAAGGTATTCAAGCCTTACAGCCCAAAAACCACAAGCTGTGGATGATCTTGGCTGTGGTCATTTTGGTTTTAAGCTTTATTTTTTATTGGTTCTAGCTGAGCTTTAGATTAGCTCAATGATATCAATGGTCGGTGGGACCCGGAAGCGAAACGGTACACCCACCATACCTGTACCCACCGTAACAAACACATCTGCGTGTTCATGACGGTACAGGCCTTTCTTGTGCCCCAAGATCGACACCTTTTTCATCACAAAATCCGTTAACCACGGCAGTTCAACTTGGCCGCCATGCGTATGACCTGACAACATTAAAGGACGTGTTGGTAAAGAAGGCACCATATCGACCGTGTCAGGATTGTGCGATAAAATGACCCATGGCTTGTCCTGCGGTAAATGTGGCATAAAACGCATATCTGCCTTACCTGCCCACAAGTCACCGACCCCGATTAAGCGAAACTCATCAAATTCAACAATCTGCCCCTCTATATCAATGACATTGTTGACCTTCAAAGCATGTCTTAACAGGTTTTGAATCGGGGGACCTGGATACTGTTCATCATGGTTACCATTGACCGAATAGACGGGTGCATTAATTTCGCGTAGTACCTCTAACTCTTCCGCCAGTGTATTTTCAGGTTCATAGGTCCAGTCTCCAGCAATCACCACCAAATCAGGCTTTTGTTCATTCAGCCGTTTAACAATGGTTTTTAACTGACGTTCATGACCTGAAAACAAACCAATATGTAAATCGGCAACCAAAGCAATACGAACAGGTTTGAGTAATTTATAGTCCTCTTGGATTTGATACTGCATGGTTTTAACATGGACAAAATGCGGCTCAATAAAACGTGCATAACACAATAAGCCACTCACTAAAAAGACAAAAATTGCTTCATGCCATGAGTAATAACCTTGGATACCTGCGTATAAACTAAAGAAAAATAAAGGAATCAGTAAATAAGACAAATAAAAAGCCAATAAATGCACAAAGGCTTTAAACGGATGAATCGTCTCCGTATTGGTTTGACTGATCCATGCTTGATACACTGCCCAACCGGCAAGCAAGGCCATCGCAATATAAAAATAGAACACGACGGATTGTGTATTTAGCATAGACATTTACTCACAAACAGTTCATCAAGAACACATAATCTTCTGTTTATCTTTTCACAGCTCAGAATTATACTCAAACCAAATTTATAGACTTTATGACGATGGAAAAACCACACAGCGCAGTGAAGCGCGCTCTACCCCGCTCAACGTCGACTCAGCAAGGTGCTAAACTACTTTTACTCAGCTGTATGGTGATCTCTGTTCCTGCCTGTAATACTTTGCCCAAACAGATTCCGCAGCCTCAAGTTTATGCTTTTGATCAAGCCACGGACCAAACCAGCTTAGCCAAAATTGTACTACCACTCCGTGAGCAAAATCCGGGATTGACAGGTTTCCATATTCTCTATAACCCACTCGAAGCATTAGCAGCGCGCATCCATCTCATTGATAAAGCAGAAAAGACTTTAGATCTACAATATTATATTTGGGATAATGACCGTATCGGCGCACTGGCACTTTATTCAATATTGAAAGCGGCAGACCGTGGGGTCAAGGTTCGGTTACTGATTGATGACAACAATGCCAAGAAAATGGAAGGCATTTACCTCGCACTCGACCAACACACCAACATTGACATCAAACTGTATAATCCCTATCGCTTCCGCCACTATCGCGCGATGGATATGATGCTCAATCTCAAACGCATTAACCGTCGTATGCATAACAAAAGTTTTATTGCTGATAACCAAATCGCGCTGATTGGTGGTCGTAATATGAGTAACCAATATTATAATGTCAGCGACAATTACCAGTTTTCCGATGTAGATGTCATGCTTGTAGGTTCGGCAGCAGATGAAATTGTGCACTCATTCGATGAATACTGGAATGATGATTATGCCTTTCCAGTGCGTCAGATCGTCAATGCCAATCATTACAGCTTACGCTATGAAGGCTTAAAAACACAGTTGCAACAGCACTATCAAGAAGTGACGGTACAAAATTATCTGGATCTTGCCAATCGTTCACAAGCGTTTGAACACTGGCTGAACGATAGTATCCAATTTGACTGGGTCAAGGCCGAAGTCGTAAAAGACTCACCAAGTAAAATCAAATCCCGAGCTAAAAAAGAAGAACATCTCAACTTCCAGTTGCAAACCCATCTAGAAAAACCAACAGATAGCATCGACATTATCTCTGCCTATTTCGTTCCTGAACGTAAAGGCAAAAAACACCTTGCCAACCTTGCGCAAAGTGATATCCAAGTCCGTGTACTCACCAACTCATTCAAAGCCAATGATGTACCTTTGGTCCATGCTTTCTATGGAAAATACCGCCAAGACTTACTAGAAAATGGTGTACAACTGTATGAATTCTTAGCAAATCCTGCGGCTGAAGCACTTAATGAGAACAATGAGGAAATCTCGAAAAAAGCCAAAGTCAGCATCAAAGGATTAAGCCGTTCTAGCCTGCATGCCAAGCTTATGACGATTGATGAAAAACAAGTTTTTATTGGCTCGTTTAATTTTGACCCACGTTCTGCCAACTTAAATACCGAAATTGGTGTTTTACTCAACAGCCCGCCTTTGGCAAAGGCTGTGCATCAAACAATGGATCAAAATTTGAGTAAATATGCCTATAAACTGGTTCTGGATGCCAACAAAAATATTAACTGGCAAATTAAGCAGGCCGATGGCTCAATCAAGACTTATACCACAGAGCCGAAAATGAACTGGTTTAAACGTGCAGGTATTAAAGTCATTTCATGGCTCCCGATCGAAGGCTTTATGTAAGCCTTCAACTTCCCATCGCGCTCGCTTGAGGTTTCAATACCTTTTGGTGTAAGTCAGCCAAGCCTTGCACCATCTTTTGTTGTACCAAGGCTGTTAAGCTATCGACTGTATGACCTGCAGTACAAATTGCAGGTAATGCAACAAGATGTGCTGTAACTTGAGGCATCTCCAAGACTTTTTGGACGTGTTCGGCAAAACCAATATTACCAATAAAAGGCGAAACTTGGTCGAGCCCGCCCTGCTGATTGACATAACAAATTAAACAAATTTGGACATCGCGCTGTGCTTCAATTGCAGCCCCTAAAATACGCCCATGGACTTTTTTTACTTTAGAGCCGTCAGTAGTTGTCGCTTCTGGAAAGAACAGCACAGGAATGTCTTGTTTTAAAAATTCAGTAATTTGTTCACGGATCTTGATTGAATCCCCCGACCCACGTTGGATAAACAAGGTTCCACCACTTTTTGCAAGTTTGCCAAACACAGGCCATTTTTCAATTTCAGCTTTGGCTAAAAAAAACACCCGTGCGCCAGAACCCAAAACTGCCACGTCTAACCATGAAATATGATTACTCACCCAAAGTGCAGGTTTACGTGGAATATCGCCATGGACATGCACATCAATGTTAAAAACTTTGCAGAGTCGACGACAAAAATACTGCACGTAGCGGGTATTTTGAGGATTATTAATGTCTTTATACAAGCCATGTCGATAAACCAAATAAAAACCCTCAGAAACGGCACCGAGTCCCGTTACTAGCTTCTTGCTATACAACGCAAGTTTTGAGAGTCCACTTAATGATGTTGTTTTTATTTCAGTATTTGATTGCATAGAGGATTCACTTGGCACAGCTTTATTCAACAGTTAATCATTGATTACAACTCATTCTATACTGATCTTAACTTACTTGCATTGATCATAAAAACCGAAAGACTAGATGATTATTTTCAATTTTAATCGTTTAAATAAATTAATTACAATAATTCAATCGAAATATCAAAACAAGGTTCTCCCATGAATGATCAAATGAATCCTCCTGCTGCACCCTTAAATCCCGTTCAAGCATTTAAATTTATTCTTGGGTTAAGCATCTTATACTTTGGAAGTTTGGTTCTTTTGGTACAGCTCTTTCGCACCATGTAAAGCCACGCTATAACTATTTCGCTCAAGCTGAGTAAATTCATCTACACTAGAGCTTTCTAGGTGCGAGATTATATTGAGTGGAATATTTTGAACAGAAACAAGGTGGCGAAAAAACGATTTTAGTCAGTGTTGCCATCCACATTCTGGAAGATCTTGATGCAGAAGAGTTTCGCTTACTTGCCAAGTCGGCAGGTGCAGAAATTCTAGAGCATATTCACGCTCAAAGATTCAAACCTGACCCTAAATATTTTATTGGTTCAGGCAAAGCTGAAGAAGTAGCAGCACGTGTGGAAGAGCTAGAAGCAAGTTTGGTGATTATTGACCATGCACTAACCCCCAGTCAGGAACGCAACCTGAGCCGCATTATCAAATGTCGCGTCATTGACCGTACCCGCCTTATTTTAGATATCTTTGCACAGCGCGCACGTACTCATGAAGGTAAACTTCAAGTCGAATTGGCTCAACTCGATCACTTGTCTTCTCGACTAGTCGGTACAGGGATTAGTCTCGATAGCCAAAAAGGTGGGATTGGGCTTCGTGGACCAGGTGAAACTCAACTCGAAACTGACCGTCGTTTACTTCGTGTTCGTGTAGGACAACTTAAAGATAAATTAGAGAAAGTACGACAAACGCGAATCCAAGGTCGTGCAGCACGCCAAAAAGCTGCTATTCCAACCGTTTCTTTAGTCGGTTATACCAATGCTGGAAAATCGACTCTATTTAACACCCTCGCCAAATCTGATGTTTATGCCGCAGATCAGCTATTTGCAACCTTAGACCCCACTCTAAGACGTTTAGACTGGGATGGTATTGGCCCTTTGGTCTTAGCCGACACTGTAGGCTTTGTACGTAACCTTGCGCATGCCTTGGTCGAATCTTTTAAAGCGACACTAGAGGAAACCTTAGAAGCCAGCCTACTGCTGCATGTAATTGACTCCAACAGTCCAGATTTGATGGAACAAATTGAAGCCGTTGAAAAAGTGCTCAAAGAAATTGGAGCCGATATTCCTATCCTTCGTGTTTATAACAAAATTGACCAAAGTGCTGAACAAGCCAAAATTATCTATGCTGAACCCAATGTCCCTGAGCGTGTTTATGTGTCAGCACATACGGGCGAAGGACTCAATCTACTGCGCCAAGCAGTACAAGAATGCTTAATGGGACAAATTCAAAACTTTGACGTTCTGCTCAAGCCAGCCTATGGCAAATTGCGTAATCAACTGTACGCCCTAAATGTGATTCAATCTGAAAATTATGATGATGAAGGAAATCTTCACCTACAAGTGTACATTGCACCACATAAACTGGAACAACTGATTAAACAAGCACATTTACCAATTGATGAAATTTTAGGTTTGAAAGCAAAACAATTTCATCGTGAACTCGAAGAATTTGAAATCAAAAACTAAATCGGTTAAAACGTGATAAGTAAAATGTTAATGACAGAACAAAATGGAATGGATAAAAACGGTTGATTGGACCGCATGGATCGGCACGGTTGCCCTCATCGTTCTCTTTCGAGAATCTGCTGTATGGGTCACGGGGTACTTTGGGCACCCCGAAATGGGCAATTTACTTGGACTGATTAGTTTATTGATCGTGCTGTTAGGTTGGCGGAAATTCAAAAAAATTCCAGCACGTTTGGTCGATACCAACAATAAAATCATGAAAGAAAGTGCTTTCGCCTTTCTGCCCATTAGTGCAGGTTCCTTGCTGATGATGACCCATTTAGGTCACGAAATCCCAATGTTTTTGGTGGTGCTGTTTGTCAGCACACTTATCCCACTTTGGGTTTATGCCAAAATGTCTAAGAAATGGCTTTAGGAGAATGCTCATGATTCCCATCATTTTCGGTTTTTTCCTGACTTTAGTTGCTTATTTACTGGCAAAACCAATCAATAAAAAGTTGCCACAGATTCCAATTATTGTGATTGGCATGTGTTTTGTGATTGCACTTCTCTTCCTCCTCAACATTCCTTATGAGCAATATATGGCGCAGGTGAATCCTGTTTTTAATCATTTGCTCGGTTATGTCACTGTTGCACTGGCTATTCCTTTAGCGTCCATGCGTTATGACGACCTTCCTCTCAAAGCAGTAGTTGGCATCTTAGTTTTTGCAAGTATTAGTGCGGTCGGATTGCCTATGGGTTTGGCTTATTTACTGCATTTATCTGATCCGACCATCATGGCTTTTGCCACACGTGCTGTCACCACTCCAATTGCGATTAATATCGCAACACTCCTCCATGCACCCATCAGTCTCGCGATTTTAATTGTGATTTTATCTGGAGTCATCGGTGCCGCATTCTCTCCACTAATTTTAAAACATATCAATGATGAACGCGCTTCAGGGTTAGCACTCGGTCTTGCCGCACATGCTATTGGAACAGCCCAAGCATGGCAACGAGGCAGTATTGCAGGGCGCTATGCTGCCTTTGGAATGGCTGTCAATGCGGTATTTACAGCAATATGGTTACCGTTGTTTATTCTATACTTGCAAAAAATGTGATATGTTCCTCACATAAACAATTGTATTGTTTAAAAAATCAACTTATGATGAGTTTGTCGTTTATTAAATGATAAAAGGATTTTGTTCATGAGCAAATTGACACTTGCAATCGCACTCGCTACATCTGTCATTGGCAGTGCAGCTTTTGCTGAAGATATTAGCGGTACGTGGAAAAACATTGATGACAAAACTGGATCATCGAAAGCCATCCTAGAAATCCGTCAAGAATCAAACGGGACCTATACCGCTAAAGTTGTTAAAGTGACCCCTCGTCCAGGCTATACCCCCAAAGAACATTGTATCAATTGCCCAGCACCATATACCAATAAACCCATTTTAGGCATGGATGTCATGAAAGGGCTCAAACACAATGGTGATACCAATTATACAGGTGGAAAAATTATCGACCCGTTGTCAGGAAATATTTACAGTTGCAAAGCAAAACTTAGCTCGAATGGTAAACGTTTAACACTTCGAGGATATGTGGGCATATCTGCACTGGGTCGTAGCCAAACATGGATCCGTGAATAATTGCGACTTAATGCTCGCTAACGTGTGGCTATCATCTGTAAAATCATACCATGTTGAGATTTAACAGCTAAACGATGAGTAAATTATACATTTTCAAAACTTAGACTGATCATTTTAAATTCAATGAATAATAAGGTTTCAGCTAAGTCTGTATGATTTTTCCATTTTTTTAAAAGGCATATGCCTATTCTATATCCAACGACCATAAGCAGTTTGCCTTATGCTAACTGCTTATTTTTCTGTGTCTTGGATATTTTTGTGAAATTATAGAGAACCTTATATGAAAAGTAAGTTTTTTATCGCGGGATTAACATTGTCCATGCTTTGCGGGGGAGCATTTGCACAGGACTTAACAGGGACATGGCAACAAATTGATGATAAGTCAGGCTCGCCGAAAGCCATTATTGAAATTCGTAAAGAGTCCAATAACACCTATACTGGAAAAATTGTTAAAATTACGCCACGTCCTGGATATACACCTAAAGAATTTTGTGTAAATTGCCCATCGCCTTATACCAACAAACCCATTTTAGGCATGGATATTATTAAAGATTTGAAGCACGTGGACGGCACCAACAACTATGAAAAAGGTCGTGTGATTGATCCATTATCAGGCAAACTCTATGATGCCAAAATGAAGCTGAATGCCACAGGAAAGCGACTTTCCCTACGTGCATACATTGGTGTTTCTGCCTTAGGTCGTAACCAAACCTGGTTAAGAATCGACTAAGAATAAAAAAGCCACGAACTTCGTGGCTTTTTTAATGCATGGGCTATTGAACTGGATTATCAACGGCAAATAAGCTCTCATCTTCTAAACGATAAGCCATTAATTGATGCCCCCAGACACAACCGCCATCTACGTTTTGAATCGAGTCCGAAATAGTTTTGCCTTGTAAAGCGGCCCAGTGACCAAACACAACTTTATGGGTTTGCGCTGCTTGCGAAGCGAATTCAAACCATGGTTTGAACCCTTCAGGCATTGGGTCGCTGAGCGAGTCTTTAAAACTAAATTCCAAACGCCCAGCACTATCGGTTAAACGCATACGGGTCAAATAATTCACGATACAGCGTAAACGCGCGTTGCCCGTGAATTTATCCGACCATAAGGTAGGTTCTTTGCCATACATGTCTTTTAAAAAGGCATCGACAACATCAAAATCATCCGCTGCAATGACCGCCTCAACTTCTGCCGCCAAAGCAGCTGCCTGTTCTGCTGTCCAGTTAGTTGGAATGCCTGCATGCGTCAGAACTGTCGTTGCATTTGGAAACACACACAAGGGTTGTTTCCGCAACCAATCAATCAAATCATCACTATCAATCGCATCAATCACATCACGAATGTTATCTTTATCTTTGATTGTTTTAATGCCCCGTGCAGCCGCCAGCAAAGTTAAATCATGATTGCCTAAAACTGTTGCAGCAGCATTACGCTCTACTAATTTTTTAATAAAGCGTAAAGCACCCAATGAGTTTTCACCACGGGCAACCAAATCCCCTGCAAACCAAATAAAATCTTGGTCAGGATCAAACTGAATGGTCTTTAGCAAGGCTTTCAGTGCTTCAAAACAACCCTGCACATCACCAATGACATAATTGTATCGAATCTCTGCACCTGCCACCTTAAGCCACCATTTGATCTGCTAATGCCACAAATTGAGCCAGTGTTAAAGTCTCTGGGCGCGCCATCGGATCAACACCTGCTTGTTCAAAGCCATCTTCAACCAACATACCTTTTAAGCTATTACGCAAAGTTTTACGGCGCTGGGTAAAGACATGCGATACCAACCGTGCCAAAGCTTTTTCATTTTTTGCCACAATCGGCTTAACTGCATACGGCTCTAAACGGAACACCGCAGAAGTCACTTTAGGTGGTGGGTTAAATGAACCCGGCGGTACTTCAAACAAGAACGTAGGTTTACAGAAATACTGAATCATCACCGACAAACGACCATACTCTTTGCTATTTGGAGCAGCCGTAATACGATCCACCACTTCTTTTTGTAGCATAAAGTGCATGTCTTTAACTTTGTCACCAAACTCCAAGAGGTGAAACAAAAGTGGCGTCGAGATGTTATACGGCAAATTACCCACAACCCGTAAAGGGCGACCATCTTCAAATAGATTAGTGAAGTCGTACTTCAGTGCATCCGTTTCAATAATGGTTAAACGTTCAGGATGTGGCACACGGCCCGGTAAACCTGCCGCCAAATCACGGTCTAATTCGACCACCGTGAGTGCGTCACATTCGCCAATCAATGGAGAAGTTAAGGCTGCCAAACCCGGGCCAATTTCCACAATGTTATCACCTGAACGGGGTGCAACTGAACGTACAATCTTGGCAATCACACGTTGGTCATGTAAGAAGTTTTGCCCAAAACGCTTACGCGTATGGTGCCCTTCATCTTTAGGGTTTAAGGCATTAATTTGATACATAAAATTTTCCAACGTGAGTTAATCACTGAACATTAGTGACGAGCTAATTCTAACGCTAAATCAACAGCGACCTGTAAGCTTGAGCTTTTCGCAAGGCCTGTGCCTGCGAGGGAGAGAGCTGTGCCATGATCAACTGAGGTACGAATAAACGGCAAGCCCAAAGTAATATTAATGGCTTCACCAAACCCTTGCGATTTTAACACAGGTAAGCCCTGATCGTGATACATCGCCAAAACAGCATCGGCATCTTTTAAGTTTTCAGGGGTAAATAAAGTGTCGGCAGGCAAACTCAGGCTCATATTCATGCCTTGAGCACGGTAGCTTTCTAGCACGGGATTAATCACCTCAATTTCCTCCATCCCCAAATAGCCATCCTCTCCTGCGTGTGGGTTTAAGCCACACACTAAAATATGCGGATGCTCTTTTTTGAATTTGCTTTTTAAATCTTGAATTAAAATATCAATCACTTGATGCAGGCGCTCTTTGGTAATTGCATCAGGCACAGCTCTCAAAGGTAAATGTGTAGTCGCTAGCGCGACACGCAACGTCTTGGTTGCAAGCATCATCACCACACGTTCCACCCCAGCAAACTCTTGGTAGTATTCGGTATGTCCACTAAAGTGAATGCCAGCATCATTGATGACTGACTTTTGTACAGGTGCAGTTGCAACACCTACACTTTTCCCTGACATGGCATAATCGGCCGAACGTCGTAACTGTTCTAAGACATAGGATGCATTGCTTGGGTTTAATTCACCTAATACCACAGCTTGGTTCAAGGGCACATGTTCAACATAGAGCTGTCTCGGAGCCGATGACGTCTTTTGCCCTACATATTCAATGAGTTCTATGTCGATTCCCAATTTCTCTGCGCGCTTAGCTAACAAGTTCAGATCCGCCAAAACAACAATGGGGCGTTCATCTACCCGCCCTGCAAGGCTCAAACAAATATCTGGACCAATTCCAGCAGGTTCGCCACTGGTGACATATAAAGGAAGCATAGCTAACTCAAATAGAAGGCATGCAATATTATACAACGTATATCAAAGCACATCATGTAACGATGAACTCAAGACCTATCTATCGGCTGACATATTTTAAGCATGTCGATATGGCTCTTGAGCTAGAAGACCTTCTGTAGAAAATGAAACAGTGAAACTTGTTTAATCGAGCGATTTCAAAATTGAAGCAGGGAAATTTGGTACTTTATAAAGAAAACTCACCCACTCTTGGACAAATTTCCAACTGTCACTTTTATAAAATTCATAAGCAATATCATATCTTAGATTATAAAAATATGTTTCAAATTTGATAATAGCGCCAACTCTCCGCTTTTATTTTCGATTCACTCCAATTTCCTCATGATTTAAATAAAAGAATAAACTTTAATCTCTTCCTTTATAGTGCGGAATATCGTAAAATACGGCACTTGAAATTTCATATTTTCATTTGTGATTCCGAACAACTTCGTTTAGAATCGCGTCTCCTTTTGTTTGGACAGATTCCATAGTCCAAACCAACTATAATAGGTAGTGGTTTAATGAAAACTCTCAGCGCTAAGCCTGCTGAAGTTCAACACGACTGGTACGTTGTTGATGCTTCTGGCAAAACTTTAGGTCGCCTTGCGACTGAAATCGCTCGTCGTCTACGTGGTAAGCACAAGACTTCTTATACTCCTCACGTTGACACTGGCGATTATATCGTTGTAATCAATGCTGAAGAAATTCAAGTGACTGGTAAAAAAGCACTTGATAAAAAATACTATCGCCACACTGGCTTCCCTGGTGGTATCCGTGAGACTAACTTTGAAAAGTTAATCGCTCACAAACCAGAAGCAGTTTTAGAAAAAGCTGTTAAAGGTATGTTACCAAAAGGTCCTCTTGGTTATGCAATGATCAAGAAAATGAAAGTGTATGCAGGTACTGAGCATCCACACGCTGCTCAACAGCCACAAGTTTTGGACATCTAAGGGATACAGCACATGGCTACTAATTATGGTACAGGTCGCCGTAAGACCGCAACTGCACGTGTTTTCTTGTCAGCTGGTACAGGCAAACTCGTAATTAACAACCGTACTCTTGAGCAATACTTCGGTCGTGAAACTGCTCGTATGGTTGTTCGTCAACCTTTAGAGCTTCTTGAAGCTACTGAAAAGTATGACCTTTACATCACTGTTGCTGGTGGTGGTATCGGTGGTCAAGCTGGCGCTATCCGTCACGGTATTACTCGTGCGTTGATCGCTTCTGACGAAACACTTAAACCTGCTCTTCGTCAAGCTGGTTTCGTTACTCGTGATGCTCGTGAAGTTGAACGTAAGAAACTTGGTTTACGTAAAGCTCGTAAACGTCCTCAATTCTCTAAACGTTAATTCGTTTACCGAATCGGACAAAAAGCCTTGGTTTATCCAAGGCTTTTTTTATGTGTCATTTTCAACTTTAAAGTCCATGCATTCTGCTTTATTCGTATGATATCCCTCTAGTTACATATTTCAGCTTATTTTAAAAATTGATGATCTTTAGGAAGTGGTGCATTACACGGCTCATCCGTTTGCTCATCGACCATTTTCACAGCTCCATCATTATAAACAGTGACCTTACAGCCTTTTACCGTATATTCTTGCTGAATACCGCCATACATCTCATCCTCAGATACAGAGGTAGCGACATCACAGGCTTCATCAGTAATACAAGCGGCATATTCAGCAGTCTGCGGCACTACATCTACTGATTCGGCTATATCTTGATTTTGAGCATAACTATTTGAGATAGAAGTCATTAATACAATCACTGCGATCAATTGAGTGATTCTGAGCATTAGTTGCATAGTTTTATCCTTATCTTTAATTTTTTCCAAGTTATTCGATTGTATAAGCATATTAAAGTTAAGATGATTTTATTGGCTATTTTTAGTATTCTAACCGATTCACTTCACCTAGTTTCTTGAAATATGTCTGTCGAAACTACTCCGCTTCAAGGAATTACGCTGTATAGCCATGCAGATGATTTTCGCTCCCACTGGATTCGTTATGTACTTGCAGAGAAGCAAATCAAATACCATCTGGTTTTAAGTGATGCAGATGATGAAGATCTCGCCAGCTTAAACCCTTATAATCAGCTGCCGATGTTGATTGAAAATGATTTAAAACTATTTAATGCCAATATCATTTCCGAGTATTTAGACGATCGTTATCGTCAAAACAAGCTCTATGCCGACGCGCCTATGCCTCGTGCGGAACAGCGTCAGTATATTTGGCGCTTTGAACAAGATTGGTTAAAGCTTGCCGATATGATGCTACGCCATCCAGATACACTCGATGCACAAGCAAAACTGAAAGCACAAAAAAAACTGAAAGATACACTCATTTCCCTAACACCATTGTTTCAGCATTTCCCCTATTTTATGTCGGAAAGCTTTAGCATTTTAGATTGCATGCTCGCGCCCATCTTTCTGCGCTTAAACAGTATGGGTGTGCATTTACCCAAACAGCAATGTCGCCCAATTTATTTATATTGCCAACGTATTTTTAGCCGCCCTGCATTTTTAAAGTCTTTAACTTTGCAGGAGAAAAACCATTATCAATCTGAATTTAAACAGCCGTAGAGAATATTATGTCTGATCAAGAATTAAACCTTACGCCGACTCGTCCATATTTAGCTCGCGCCATATATGAATGGATTTGTGATAATCAGCTGACACCACATTTATTGGTCGATGCAACCCAGCCCAATACTCTCGTTCCTGAACAATTTATTCAAGATGGGCAGATTGTCTTAAACATCGTCCCGCATGCCGTGCATGCGCTACATATGAGCAACGATGCGATTACCTTCTCTGCACGTTTTGGTGGGGTATCTCGTGATATTTATGTCCCCCTTAATGCTGTGATTGGCATTTATGCCCGTGAAAATGGACAAGGTTTATTCTTCGACCCATCTGAATATGAGGGTCATACCCAAAATGAGCAAAATGCTTTAAAATCAGAGCATGAAGAAAAACCTGAAGCATCTAAGAAAAAACCAAGTCTCAGACTATTAGATTAATAAAATGGAGTAAGTATATGGCTTTTGATTTAGTACAATATTTTTCAGAACAGATTAAAATTCAAAAGCCTGAGCTTCTGAATAAATTTCCTCACGAAGAACGAAATCAGTATCTAGCAGAAGCCAATACACTCGCACTAGGAAAACTTATCACGCTTATCCGTAAAGATGGCGCGAAACTTTACCACGAAATTCAAACTCAAGATCACCTGTATATTCAGGAACTTGCTCGACATCTTACCACCTCACCTCACAATGTATCTCAGCTAGCCAAAGCAGACTTAGAACATAGTCTAACGGAAATGCTAAGCCTTCAGTTTGCTGAACTAAAACAACTTGATGAAACAGGTAATTTTGGTGAACGAGGTATTCATGAACTTCTCGTGGGTCAAGTTGAACACCTTTCAGGTCAAGCAGACGACTGGATTTGGACAACAAATGACCTAACAGAACTGATTGGCTCTAAACCAATGCCTGAAGAAGAGCTATCATTAGAAGAGACGATGAAGGAGTTTAATCAAATGGTAAATCAACACACAACTGACCACCAAGACCACACACATAGCCAAGCAACTGAAGTAAACACAACACCAGTGTGGGCTAAAATCCTTGAACCAGTGGTTGCTGTTATTATTCTATGGGGACTCTACTGCGCAGCCTCACAAATGTTCATCTAAATGATTAAAGATGAGAGATGCTCTAATTCAACGCATCTCTCTGTTTTTAAATTAGAAATATTTATTCAATCTTCTTAAATTAATCAGAAAAATAGATCTTGTCCTCAACATTATATGGCTATTTTTAAAATTTACATTTCCTTACACTTGTAAATAAATTAAGCAATTTTCTATTCAATTGCAAATTCAATCAAAATATTTTAATTGAAATGTCAATAAAATCACAAAAAAACCAGTAAAAACTGACTAAAAAGCTCGGATTTGATCGCCAATTCCTTTTCCATATTTGTAGCTCAATTTATTTCTATTGATAATTTTTTCACGCCGTCCATATAATGAAATCGACTTGTGAAACAACAGGTTAAAAGGATTTTCTAAAACTCATATAATTGAAGAGAAAAACTATGGCTAGAGTCTCATTAGAAGCATTAGCAAATATTGATGGTTTCTATGCAGCAGCATTGGTTGACGGAGAAAGTGGTTTAGCTCTCGCGACTCAAGGCGGTGGAAGCATTGATTTAGAACTCGCAGCAGCAGGCAATACCGAAGTCGTTCGCTCGAAACGTCGTGTTGCACAAGCCTTAAATTTAAATGATACGATTGAAGACATTCTTATCACTTTAGGCAAACAATATCACCTAATCCGTCCATTAGAAGGCAATGACAAGATTTTCTTATATCTTGTACTTGAACGCTCTAAAGCCAACCTTGCAATGGCACGTCATGAACTTAAAGGATATGAAAAAGGCTTAGATTTTTCTTAATTTGAATTACCCCCTTTTTCATCATTATGGGAAAGGGGTTGTTTGTATTGCCCTCTTCAACCTTTTAAATTAAAGACATACTATGAATAAGCAATATATTAATATTGCGATTACTGGCCTAAGTTCGAATCATTCAGAAGAGCTTAAAACACAGCTACGTAATCTCATTCCTCAAGAGTATAAAATTAACTGGAGTTCTGCTGCCGACCCAAGCATTGATTGCTTATTCATACATGAAAATTTTTATGACACAGACAGCATACAAAAAATCATACAAAGCCAAAAATTCCCTTGGCTGAAAATTACCAAACGCCAACAAGGGCAAAACCTGATTCATGAAAATACGCTTTCTTTACCCATTATTCACCATGAAAGCTTATCTAATTGGATTCTACAACATCTACTCAATACACCGATTGAAACTCAATCACACGCACTTACTGAAGCTGACACACAATATAAAAAAAGCCCTTATAAATTAGAATATTTCAGTAAAATGCTAGATCAAGAACGAAACTCAAAACTCCATCTCTTTGACACATTAGGCACTATTGCAATTATTGATGTACAGAACAATATTGCATGGCTCAATACGACTAGAGAACAAGATTTCACCGAATTAGGCTTTGACTATGATATTGCCAGCACCAGCAACTTCATGAAAGTCTCACGGAAGCAACCACATATACTGAGTGATTGGCTATGGCAGTTTTTTTGGAATTCTCCATTATTTTTAAAAGAAATCGCACCTGAGGATGGTCATTTTAAAATTCATATGTGGCCTAAACCTAGCCAGAACTTGGATAGAAAATACATTTTCCAACTTTCAAGTTGTTTTATACAAGGTGGAAAGATTTCCAAAATTTCAATACAACTTGATTTACCTATAGACACAGTACAACGCTTTATTGCAACAAATATTGCAACAAACAACCTCTCGAGAATCAATATCTGGGATAAGCACTACAATCCCCCAGAAACACCACAAGTTTCAGAAGAATCAAGTTTCATTAAAAGTTTTTTTGGAAAGCTAAGAAAAAAATTAGGCATATAGGAAAAGTGTATGATTTTACAACGCTTTAAAATCGTTTTTGCAGGTGGTATGGGTGCAGGAAAGACAGAGGCCATTCGCTCACTTTCAGAGATTCCTGTACTGCAAACGGAAGCTTTTAATACTGATGTACAACGCCATAGCAAACTAGAAACTACTGTTGGAATTGATTATGGTGAAATTACACTCGAAGAAAACCTCACTATTGGCCTGTATGGCACACCTGGGCAAAGCCGTTTTGATTTTGTTTGGTCCGCTATTACCAAAGGAGCAATCGGTGCGGTTATTCTTATTGACCACCATTCGGATGGTCCTATCGAAGAATTAGAGAACTATTTAGAAACCTTTCAGAATTTTACGGATAATATCGCCATTGGAATTACCCATACCGATCTTCATTCTGAATCAGGTAAATCTACAAATATTTATAAGGAATGGCTACTTGAAAATGAGCTCTTTTCTCCTCTTTTCTTTATTGATGCACGAAACAAAGATGATGTACTGCTATTATTAGAAGCTTTAATTACTTCGATCGAAACTAACTCAAATATTACAAATTAACCCTCCGTGAGGTTTTATATGTTCACATTGACACAAAACCGTACTGCACCCGAAGAGTTAATTGAATTTTCAAAAAATGTAATTCAAGATATTCTCATGAATGTTCGCGGTGTCAATTACGTTATGCTCTGTAGCACTGATGGTTTTGAATTAGCACACGTTTATAAAAAAGATGGTTATAACACGACTAAACTTGCGGCTGTCAGCAGTTCAATTTTGGCTATGGTTGCTGCATTTATGCATGAAATTCACCTTGAAGGCTGCCAATCAATTACATTAGATGCAGATAATGGTAAAGCCATCTTAACCTCTATTCCCTCTTCAAAGCATCCTATGATTATCGTGACTTTAACCGAAAAAGATGTCTTACTTGGCCAACTTCTCTATACCTTAAAAAATTCTGGTAATCGCATTATGCAATATTGACTTAAAAATCAACCAAAAACCAGATACTGATAAGACATCAGCATTAATCAATGACAATAAATTCACTATTTCACTAACTGCATAATAAAAAAAGCCCCCTAACTTAATCGTTAGGGGGCTTTTGAATAATGAGCTGGCGATGACTTACTCTCACATGGCAAACGCCACACTACCATCAGCGCTAAGAGGTTTCACTTCTGAGTTCGGGAAGGGATCAGGTGGTTCACTCTTGCTATTGTCGCCAGCACAACTGTTATGGACTTGTTCGGGTCTTATTTCAACTGTACTTACAGTCTATGCCTTACTTCGTTCCAAATAGAATGCATTAACAGGTATATTTG